>JBGSNZ010000021.1:0-481304 GCA_041739345.1 Acetivibrio sp.
CACAATTGATACCGTTACTTCGGGCAATATTACCATTGGAAGTCAGAATATATGTGGAATTCAGGAGCCGGCGCTTTCTGACTTCCGCAGAAATAGATTGGGTTTCATCTTTCAAGACTACAATCTTCTGGATACACTGACACTTCAAGAGAATATCGCACTTCCGCTTATCCTGTCGAAAAAAAAGGCAAGCCAGATCGACAAGCAGGTAAAGGATGTGGCCGTGCAGCTTGGAATTGAAAAGTTCCTGAAAAAATATCCTTCCGAGGTGTCCGGCGGGCAGCGTCAGCGCGCTTCTGCGGCTAGGGCAATTGTAAACAAGCCGGAGATGATTTTAGCCGATGAACCTACCGGTGCGCTGGATTCAAAATCTGCGAGGGATTTGCTTCAATGTATACAGGATCTGAACGAGGAACAGCTTGCTACCATCCTGCTTGTTACCCACGACGCTTTTGCTGCAAGCTTTTGCCAGCGAATCCTGTTTATCAAGGATGGTCTGCTGTTCCGGGAAGTCAGCAGAAATGGCACTCGAAAACAATTCTATGACAGTATTATCAGCGTCGTTTCGGAACTTGGAGGTGACAGTCGTGACCTTTACTAATATTGCACTTAAAAACGTCCGAAAGAAATTCAGCAGTTATTTGATCTACTTTTTCAGCACCTTTTTCTCCGTGGTGATTTTCAATCTGTTCTGCTCCATGTATTATAATCCAACTTTTGAAAACTATCGCTTTGGAACGGGGAAAATGTCTATGCTGTTTCGTGGGGCGGCTGTTGCTGTTTTTCTGTTTGCCATTATTTTTATCTTATACTCGGGCAACTATTTTATAAAAATGCAGAAAAAAGAAATCGCAATTTACTCCCTGCTTGGTATGAGAAAAGAAAAAATTGCTGTCATGATGTTCCTTGAAACATTTTTTATCGGTCTTCTTGCAGTCACCTTTGGAACATTGATTGGCACCATTTCGTCTAGTTTTTTTACCTCACTGCTGATGAGGTTGATGGCGGAGGGGACTTCTATCCCTTTTCATGTAGAGTTTAAAGCAGTTCTTGTGACAATCCTTGCATTTATTGCACTATTCATCATAAGCGGCATCCGGGCTTATAAAACAATCTATAAATACACTCTGATTGACCTGCTTTCTGCAGCAAAGCAAAGAGAGGGGGTACCCGCTTTTTCTCCTTTTGGGGCGGCGGTTGCGCTAGTGCTTTTGGCAGCCGGTTATGTGATTTCGTCAAAAATGGATGTCGATGTTAGTGGTATGCACCTTTTATTTCCTACTTTTATCGGAGCCATTTGTGTTACAATCGGAACCTTATTTCTATTTCGTAATTTAATACCGATGGCAATTGCTTTGCTGAAAAAGAGAAAATCGTTCTATTATCGAACATCTAACTTTATTGGTGTTTCACAAATCGCGTTTCGGCTGAAAGCAAATTCTAAAATGCTGGCTGTGATTGCGCTGCTTACAGCCATCACAATCACAATGGTAAGCGCATCTTATTCCTTTTACAGTGTAATAAAGGGAGATGCTACTGAGTGTTATGCGCCATTTTCCTATATTGCAAAAAATATTACCGAACAACAGCACGAGAAAATTCGGAAGACAGTTTCTGATATCGGTGATGTCAAAATTACCTCAGAGGAAAAAATCGAACTGTTCGATGTTACTATGCAAAACGACCTGTATGCGATTAAAGATCAGCAGACAGGCACAGCCGTACCTGGTGAGAAAGTAAACGCCTATCTGATGTCCGAAAGTATGTACCTTAAGATCATAACGAGGACCCATCCGCTTAAGGGTTCCTACAGCGAAGCACGCACGGATTTTACGGGTGGTCTTAGTGATGAGAACTGCTATTTCCTTGACGGAAATGCGGTAACTGATTACAGTAGAAAATTACCAGGCGAGAAAATCAATGTAAGTTTTCATGGTGAAAGTACTTCTTATACTGTAAATGGCGCCTCACAGCACAAATATATCGGTGCGCTGGATCTGTATAAGCACCCGACTCTCGTAGTCAGCGACAATACCTATAAACATTACCGTTCGCAGGCCAGTGCAGGTGAAATTGACACATTTTATGGCTTTCAATTTAACGATGACTTGAAGTCCGGACGAACGGTTGACGCAATCAATCAGTTCATACCGGCCCGCTTTCATAACAGTGGGCTGCCGGGTAATATGAGTTATATCGAAATATACAAGGCAAATTTTCAGTTGTTTGGCTCCTATGTTTTTATTGGCTTTTTCTTGGGAGTGCTGTTTCTGTTGGCTTCTGGAAGCGTTATGTATTACAAACTCATCATGGAGGCGCAGGAAGAAGCGCCACGGTATGAAATATTGCAAAAAACAGGAATGAAAAAAGGGGAGGTACTGTCCTCTGTTGCAAAACAGTTGGGGCTTATCTATGGAATTCCGCTTTTCTTAGGGCTGATCCATACATTGTTTGCACTGTTGACCTACAATCGGATGCTTGGATCTATGGGCCAGGAGACACCGACACTCCAGAACGCCGCAATGGCCGTGATCCTTTTCGTAGCAGTATATGGCGCTTTCTATGCGTTGTCTGTGAAAAGTTATCACGGTATTGTATGGAAGCGGGTGGGTGGTAGTGCCAATTTGCCTTAGAATTAATTCCACAACTATCTGTTTTTATAAATGCATCCCAATGAGTCTCCTACGGGTGAGATAGAATATCCTATGGTATGGAGTAAATAAACATACCCTTTATAATGAAATAAGAAAATCTAGAGGCATTGAGATAGAAAAATCTTGTTGCCTCGTTTTTAGAAACAACTGTAATTAAGATGTATAATAAAATAAATTTTATTATTTGGGAGGGCAGATATGAACTCTGAAATCGTTATGTACCAGACCGAAGATGGCTATGTATATTGACAAATTAATAAAACTGATATACAATGTACTGGTACAACAAGTACACTATATGCCAGCAAGGAGAAAATTTCTGTGGAAATCATAATTAGTAGTAATACAAGCAAACCCATATATGAACAAATAACATCTCAAATAAAAGCAATGATTATGAGTGGTGATTTGCAAACTGGCGAGCCTATTCCCTCTATGCGTTCAATGGCAAAGTCACTTCATGTTAGCGTAATAACGGTTCAAAAGGCCTATGAAGATTTACAGCGAGATGGGTTTATCGAAACTACAGTGGGACGCGGTAGTTTTGTATCTGCTCAGAATAGAGATTTTATTCAAGAAGAACAACAACGCAAAGTAGAGAAATATTTACAAGAAGCTGCTGATATTGGAAGAACAAATGGAATTTCTATTGAAAAACTTGTTGAATTGTTACGGCTGTTCTATGGAGAGGAGTTTTGAAAATGAATAATTGTTTAGAGGTACACAATTTATCAAAAAGTTATAATGGTTTTACATTATCGGATGCATCCTTTGTTGTTCCCAAAGGTACTATTATGGGGCTTATTGGTGAGAACGGTGCAGGTAAAAGTACAACCATAGGTGCTATTTTAGGGCTTATAAAAAAGAATAGTGGTACTGTGTCTTTTTTCGGTAATGATGCTGGTACTATTAATAAAACAACATATGAGCAAATTGGAGTGGTATTTGATGGAAGCAATTTTCCTGAAATTCTTTCTCCTAAACGAATCAACTACATAATGAAAAAAATATATTCAACATGGGACGAACTATTATATTTTAGTTACCTAGAAAGAATGAACCTGCCATTAGATAAAAAAATTAAAGAATTTTCTAAGGGCATGAAAATGAAATTAGGAATATTGACTGCATTAGCTCATCATCCTAAACTTCTGATTTTAGATGAAGCCACCAGCGGTTTAGACCCAATTGTACGTGATGACATTTTAGACATATTTTTAGAATTTGTACAAGATGCTGAACATTCTATTTTAGTATCTTCACACATTACAAGTGATTTGGAGAAGATTGCTGACTATATAACATTTATACATCAAGGTAATGTAGTTTTCAGTAAACCAAAAGATGAACTACTCTATAATTATGGGATTATTAAGTGTGGTGCAGCTTTATTTGACAGTCTTGACAAAACAGATATTTTAGTATACCGCAAAAAAGACTACGAATGGGAAATACTTGTCGCTGATAAAGCAAAGGTTCAAAAGAAATATCCCAAAGCTATAATTGATAATACTACAATAGACAATATTATGCTTTTATATGTGAAAGGAGAAAGAGAATGAGAGGATTACTTCAAAAAGACTTCTATATTGCAAAAGCAAATATGTTAATTATGGCTATTGGATTAATTGTAATTGGGTTTGGTATGTCGTTTTTAATGGAAATTGGAACAATATTGGTAATAGCTCCTCCAATTTTTACGACCGCAGTATTTATTAGCATAACAGTAGATGCAACATCAAAATGGGAACGTCTAGCAATTACTATGCCCATATCCCGCGAAGATATTATTTTAAGTAAGTTCTTATCCTATGTCATACTATCAATCTTCGGCATTGTAGTTGGTGTTATACCTTGCATTATTATTGGTTGGTTTCAAGGAAGTTTCATATCGCTTTCGTCATTATTGTTATATAGTTTTTTAGGACTAAGTGCGTCTTTTATTGCAGGATGTTTCAGTTTACCACTTGCTTTTATCTTTGATGCGGAAAAGGCGCAAATTGTATTTATGGTTTCATTTATAGCAGCAAGTGGAATTATTACATTAGCTATTTTATTCATAAATTTATTTATCCCAGTAAAAGGACATATGATTTTTTCGAGCTTTGCGGTGTTTGTGTTTTCTATGTTGTTATTTTATATTTCTTTTGCAGTAGCCAAAAGAATGTACAATACGAAGGATATATAATATAAAATTAATATTTGGAGGAACAGGAAATGCCATCAATTCTTATTGTTGAAGATGATAATGATATAAATAATATGATAACTGATTCACTGACCAAAAATAATTATTCATGTGTGCAGGCTTTTTCCGGAACAGAGGCTCTTTTAAGAATGGAACAGAGTAAATTTGATTTGATACTGTTGGATTTGATGTTGCCTGGAATGAGCGGTAATATAGTTATCAAAAAAATCAAGCCTGAAAATAACACTCCAGTGATCGTGATTTCATCAAAGGATGAACTCGACAGCAAGGTCGATCTGCTTTCAGCCGGTGCTGAAGACTACATAACAAAGCCATTTGAAATAAAAGAACTGCTTGCTAGGGTTGAGGTTCAGTTAAGAAGAAACAGCAGCACTGTTACGAATACCATTCATGTCCATAAAGACCTATCACTTAACAGTGAGACATACCAGGTTACTATAAATGTCAATGATATAAGCCTTACAAAACAGGAATTTAAAATTTTAGAACTTCTGATGACCTTTCCGTACAAAGTTTTCAGTAAGCAAGATATCTATGAATACGCATGGGATGACTATTATATCGGTGAAGATAAAACGATTAATGTACATATAAGCAATATTAGGCAGAAACTCAAAAAAGTTTCAGATGAAGAGTATATTGAAACTGTATGGGGTATCGGCTTTAAACTATCAAAGTAACATCTTTAACATTTCTTTAACTTTTATTTGCGATATGTTTGTACTTGATCTGTATACTCAGTTACAGAAACAAATACAAAAGGAGACGCCAAAATGGAATATTTATTAAATACAAATTGCCTGACAAAACAGTTCAAAAATTGTAAAGCGGTAAATAATGTCAGTATGAGCATCAAACAGGGAGAAATATATGGCTTTATAGGCAGAAACGGAGCGGGAAAAACAACTTTTCTAAAAATGATAAGTGGACTTACCTATCCTACCAGTGGGGAAATTTCACTGTTTGGATACAGTGGAAGTGATATGAAAAAGATGTATTCAAGAATAGGAACGCTTATTGAAGACCCAGGACTTTACCCTAATCTGTGTGCATATGACAACCTTAAACTAAAATGTTTATGTGTTGGTATAAACAAACCGGACTACATTTCAAATCTGCTGAAAACAGTTGGTCTTTTGGATGTAGGAAAAAAGAGTATCCGAAACTACTCCCTGGGGATGAAGCAAAGACTTGGGATTGCCATGGCTCTTGTCGGAGAACCTGACCTCCTTGTTCTAGATGAACCGACAAATGGTCTTGATCCTCAGGGTATTGCCGAGGTACGTGATACAATCATCAAGCTGAACAAAGAAAAAAATATAACGATTATAGTTTCAAGTCATATTCTTGAAGAACTTTCTAAAATTGCAACAAATTATGGAATTATTCATAACGGCACACTGATTGAGCAAATGACAAGAGAAGAACTGCTAGCAAGATGCTGTGAACGAATTGAAATAAAACTTGAACAGCCTGAACTTGCCTGTACGATTCTTGACAAAATGAACTTTATGGACTATAAGGTAGTTGAAAAGAATAAAATACATGTCTTTGAACGCCTTGAAGAAATTAGCGATATCGCAATGGAGCTTGTGAATCAGGGTATAAAAATTCAATCTATAACAGTTGCAAGTGAAGCGCTTGAAGAATTCTTTTTTGAACTTACAGGAGGTAATAAAGATGCTTAATGTAATGAAAATGGACCTATATAGAATGTTTAAAAGTAAAATCACATGGATTATATTAATTGTGGTCGGAATTCTGGCAGTTATGACTATGTTTACATACCACTCTGAGCATGAGCATTTTGTAAAGCGTAATTTAGAATCAATGGTTGCAGAAGGCTATACGCAAGAGGAAGCAGCAGAAGTACTTACCAATCATGCACAAGACCCTATGTATTCAGTAGATAGCATATTTGATATATTTTATTTTTATTCCAAGCTTATTGTAAATTCATACATAGGATTATTTATAGCAATATTTACAGTAATCTTTGTAGGCTCAGAAAAAAGTACGGGTTTTGTTAAGAATATTGCAGGTCAGCCGTCGATAAGATTTCGGACGATACTATCAAAATGCTTTTCAATTATAGTGTTTACGAGCATGATTTTAATTCTATATTTTGCAATATCCGTAATATGTTCTCAGCTATTATTCGGATATATCAGCTTTGGATTATACAGCCTATCAAATATGCTGGCATATACTCTGACTCAGATGTTTTTAACTACTGCGCTGTGTATTGTAGTAATGTGTATTTCAGAGCTGATTAGAAATCAAGCTGTCAGCATGGCTATTGGCGTTCTTCTCCCCATAGGAGTTTTAAGGATGTTTACAGGTAAACTAGATGGCTTAATAGAAAATTTTTCATTCACATCACAGCTGATAACTGTTAATATAGCCAGTCTTCCGCTGCATTCTAATCTCAGTGAATACCAGCATGCATGGTTTGTTGGCACAGTATTTCTTGTTATTGCAGTTGCAATTAGTATCTTCTCAATGACGAAAAGAGATATAAGATAAGAGGTATCTATGATAATAATAACAGTTGCATCTTTAATAATAGCACTTGTGAGTGTAATAATGCTGATTTCATACAGGCGACAGGTTAAAAATATCTGTCGCCAGTTGGCGTTTATAGGTAATCATAACAGTAATATGATCATTACACAGAATATAGATTCAACTGATATAAGTGAATTGATAGAACAGATTAACACCCTGCTTGAGTGCCAGAAAAAGCAGAGAATTGATTATCAGTTTAAAGATTCGAATTTGAAAGAAATAATAACAAATCTGTCCCATGACATCAGAACTCCGTTGACATCACTTGACGGATACTTTCAGTTACTTGCAGAATCAGATACAAAGGCGGACAGAGAACGTTATACTGCAATAATTAAAGGTCGGATAAAAAGTCTGAAGGAAATGCTTGATGAACTGTTTACCTACACTAAACTGCAGAACGACAGTTATAAACTGGATGTTACGCCACATAATATCAATAAGTTATTCTGTGATACAATCTTCTCTTTCTACGATGATTTTAAAGAAAGAAACATTGAACCTGATATTCAGATTACGGATGAACAGCTAAGCGTTATCTGTAACGATGCGGCACTTAAAAGAGTACTTCAAAACATAATAAAAAATGGTCTTGAACATAGCCAAAATCAAATTGAAATCAGTCTTAAAAGAGTTAATAGCAAGGCTATAATAAAATTCAAAAACAGATACAAAAATTCGGAAAATATTGATATAGAACAGATTTTTGATCGTTTCTATAAGGCGGATAAAGCCAGAAGCAACACTTCTACTGGGCTTGGATTAGCTATTGCAAAAGGATTAGTAGTAAAAATGGGAGGCGATATTTCAGCAAATCTTGCAGATGGTACGTTCCAGATTGTGTTAGAATTTGAGTCTCAAAATAATTTTCCAGATCATTAATGAGGGGAGTCAGAGGTTTATGAAGGCTATAAGAAAAAAATTGATGCAGAATTCAATGATTGTAAAGGTAAGAGGATTCTGTGAGCGTATGAAAACTTATGTTGGAAGGAGTTTTTCTGGTTCTGAGATAGGGTTAATGCTGGTATCTTACTTCGTTAGTGGATTAGTCGTAACAGGAATTATATTGTCTTGTTTTCCTACCGTTTCATGGATTGTCTGTGGTTTGGTCAGTCTGATTTTGATACTTTTAGGATTCAAGCTCTTATGTTTCATATTAAAATTGATTTTTGGTAGTTGTAGAAGGAATGTGATACATTGGACATTGATGTTTATCTTTGTACTTTTATGCAGTATAGTTTCTTCACAAGCTAATTTCGTGGGTTCTCAGATCTTGTTATCAGTTGCTATATCAGTTGGTATTGGACTATTTGGTCGAAGTACATGGGCATTGTTCGTAAGAAAGAATCATACCGTGCTTACTGGTATTGTATTAGTTATATCAACCACGAGTCTTGTGGCAAGCTTTCTTTTTTTACTTGGAACTGGCTGGAGGGACGAATATGTGAGCCGTTATTTAAAGTTGGCAAACGAACGGAAGCTGGAAGAAGTTACGGAGTTTGATCTACAAGGGACGAGGCAGGTTGACTATTTTGATTATGGCGTAGAAGAAGGAATGGATATCCATTCCAAAACGATAGATATTTCTCCATTTGCAAGTAGAGATTTTTTGACTGGTTTCATGATGGAAAAACATTTTGGATATAAATTGTCAGAAGTTCCGCTTGTAGGGAGAGTATGGTATCCCGTCAAAGAGAAAGATTGTCCTGTGATTTTTATGATTCACGGAAATCATACATATACGACGCAGTCCTATTTAGGATACGATTATCTTGGCAAATATCTTGCCTCAAATGGTTACGTGGTAGTTTCTATTGATGAAAATGCATGTAATAGTTTGGAAAAAGAGAATGATGCTAGAGCAATCTTGTTATTGGAAAACATCAAATTCATCTTGCAGCAAAACAAAGAAGAAAAAAGTATGCTGTTTGAAAAAATAGATAAACAGCAGATTGGACTTGCAGGTCATTCCAGAGGCGGGGAAGCGGTTGCATTAGCATATTTGTTCAATGATTACAATCAATATCCAGAGAATGGAGCGATTCCTTTTCATTATCACTTTCAAATTCGTTCTATTCTGGCAATTGCACCATGTGTCGATCAGTACACACCAGCACAGCATGAGGTGGCTATCCATGACGTCAACTATTTGATGATACAAGGGGCAAACGATCATGATGTGTCGAGAACGATGGGAGAGAAGCAATATCAAAATATTTCTTTTTCTGGTGAAGGGAATTACCTAAAATCCATGCTTTATGTTGCTAGAGCAAATCATGGACAGTTTAATACAAAATGGGGAAGATACGATTTGTCGTTCCCAGTAAATCAATGGATCAATGTGAAAAATTTAATACCACAATCAGAGCAACAAGATATTTTAAAAATGTTTTCCAAGGTATTTTTCGATGTAACCTTGAAAAATAACAAAACAAATGAAAGGTTATTGACCGATTATCAAAAGTATTCGCAATTTCTTCCAAAGACAATATATCAACAAACATATCAATCTTCTCACTTTGATTGTTTCTGTGATTTTCAGGAAGATTCAAACTTATCCACGGGAACAAAAGATGGTGTATCAATCCATGTGACTGGAACCAAGAAATGGAGGGAACTAAGAAGAACGAAGGGTAATGATAAATCTGGAGAAAACTATGTATTGGAAGTCGAATGGAATCAAGGGAAAACAGCAAAAATTTGCTATACATTTCCGGACTATGATATGAGTCAGAAAACGTTCCAGTTTGATCTGGCGGATGCGAGGGATGAGGTATCTTCGCTAAATACTTTAGTTGATGGAGATGTTACATTGATTGATAACGGAGGAAATCAGGCAGAAGTAAGAATTGTAGACGGTGCAGTAGTATATCCGTCTCTTCCTGTACAACTTCGGAAAAGCGATTATTTATTTGAAGATCATGAAATGAAACATGCGTTTCAGACCGTAAGCTTAAAACAATCCTTGTTTCAATTGGAGAGCGAATCATTTGATTGGACAAAAGTAGTGGAAGTACAGATTGCGTTTGATAATGGATGCGATGGCAAGATTCAAATGGATAATGTTGGTTTTGAGGAAGATTAGGAGAGGCAGTTTATCTTTGAGGTAAGAGGGAAAAAATGAGGAGATTAAGCAAGGCAATCGTTACATTAGTATTGATAGTTACTTTCGTATTGAGCAACGGGTTACAAGCAAGAGCTTCGGAGGATATGACGCCATCTGGCATACCTTTATCCAAATTAGAAGATACGATTGATACCTACATAAATGACTATAAAGAAACATCGAAGATGGGAGCAGCTGTAATTTATATCAATAATGGGCAGATTGCATTTTCAAAAGGATACGGATATGCAGATGTCCAAAATAAAATCGAAGTCGACCCGGAAAAGACTGTATTTGAATATGCTTCCATAAGTAAGACATTTACATGGACTGCCGTGATGCAATTAGCGGAACAAGGTAAAATTAATTTAAATGATGATATTTCGACCTATTTACCAAAAGATTTTATGCTGCAATTACAAAAAAAGTTGAAATACGATAAGGAAATCCGGGTTATTGATTTAATGAATCACAGAGCAGGATTTGAGGATCGATATTTTAGTACAGACGTAACAAGAGAAGAGGATTTGTCAGATAACTTGAATGAGGCGTTGCTAGTAGCAATGCCGGAGCAGGTTTATGAGCCGGATACCATAACATCCTATTCAAATTATGGTGCAGCATTAGCGGGATATATCGTTGAGTGCATTACGGGACAAAAATTTTATGATTATTTAGAAGAACATGTATTTGATGTTTTGGATATGAAAACAGCCACTGCGAATCCAAGATACGATGAGATTTCGTATATTAAAGAAAATAAGGCAATCGGATATGGGGAGGGTTTTTCAGATAATGGTTGGGCATATGTGAATACCTATCCAGATGGTTCCATCAATGGAACTGCACTCGATTTGGCTAAATTTGAAATGGGCTACATGCAAAAAGATTGTCCGTTGTTTGAACATCAACAGACAAAGCAGGACATATTTGCGACCTCGCATAAACCGTCAGAATATATCAATGGATGTGCACATGGATTTTGGGAATATGACGGTGCGGAAAAATTTTATATGCATGATGGGGCACAACGGGGGTTTGTAGCAATCTTTGCATTTTCACCAGATACGAAAAATGGTTTGATCGTACTTTCTAACAATGGCGGTGAAGTAAATATGATTTATGGTCTGCTACAGCTTGTACTAGGCGATAGTAGTGAGATTCATGTAGAACCGGGCAAAAACTTACCGAGCGCATATGCGTTAGATGGTATGGAATTTTTAGATGCCAGGAGAAATTATAGTGATGTGACATCCTTTTATAGTTACTTGGAAGGTAATACAAAGGTAAAAGCGATCAATGATAATACAATAAAATATAACGGTTTAACCTATGTTCAAACGGCACCTTATTTTTATGAACTAACCGATGACTATGATAATTTAATTGTAAAATGTGTATATTCAAAGATAAATTTTTTGACAAGGGATGGAGAAATAACAGGATTAAATATGGGGGGAATAGCAGGAGGAGACTACCTAAGATGTGAATTTCCAAATACCAACTTGGGGCTCATATTACAAGCAGCTTTCTTTATTCTTTCTTTATTTGCATTCTTAATACATCCTATTATCCATGTGATAAGATCTGTGTACATTAAGAAAAAAGGGATGCAATTCATGAATGCTGAGAAAAAGTACCATAGTTTTATAAAAAGTATTTGTATTTGTGGGTTACTCATGACGATTAATTTTTTGGCTTTAGTAGTTGGGATGCTATCTATGGTAGAGTTTGGACCTACATTTCAGATTAACGTGCAATTAGGAATAAATTATATACTAACCATACTGTTTGCTATAATATTCCTCCTTAGAATACGGTTTGCCATTAAAAATAACGATAAGCTATTTTATAAAAAGCGTCATATTCTATTTGTGATTACATTTCTTGTTATGGTCGCGTTGTTAGCAAGGTGGAATTATTTTTGCTTTATATAACTAATAACAATAAAAGCTTCTGTATTACTAAAAAGGGTATTTTAAGTTCCCTAAAATTGATTATTTGAGGGAACTTTTCCTATAAAATAGGATTCTTTCAATGATTTATATTGGTTTTGCCAACTCAAATTCAGCAAACCATCTGTGATATTCCCCACTACCTAGTGTGACATCGTAAAAAGTTGTCGGTAGACATCGGATAATTCGAACGGTAGTTCCAACTTCTACATGAGGTGGATTGCCGTGACCCATAGAATTTATTACTGTAGCAAAATTGCCGGGGGCGAGAGGAATGCTGGAATCCAAATTCCATGGTTTTAATTCAAATTCAGCAAACCATCGATGAATCATGCCATCCGGTAATTCAACAACACATAGATGTCCTGACCAAGGTCTTACTATCTTAACAGGAGTCCCAGGGTGTATCTCTGGTGGATGATAAACGATGGATATTGCATTCGTGCAAGGAAGAAATAGAGGAGAATCAGTATAATAATTTTTCATGTTTTCAAACTCCGTTTTTTAACGTCTATGATACTATATATGATGGGAATGTAGTAAAAGTGATAGTTTTTGGTTGTCCAGTCTTTTTAAAGTAATCAATTTTTATTGGTATATTAAAAAAGACAAATGAAAATAATAAAACTTGTATAGTCTCATGTAGGATAAACGTTCCATTTATTTTTATATTTAGAACCATGAAGGAGATGCAATTAAGGAGAAAAAGATGGCAGAGAAAAATGTTATAGATGAAACGGGTTGGAACTTTAGCAACAGTTATGCGAATCTTCCAACTAAATTTTATTCAAATCTAAGTCCAACCCCTGTGAGTTCACCCAAATTAGTCGTTTTTAATGATTCACTGGCTAAGTCTCTTGGATTGAATACCCAGGCATTACAAAGCAAGGAGGGGGTATCTGTATTTGCCGGGAATCGGATTCCAGAAGGCTCCTTC
Organism: Acetivibrio sp.; assembly: GCA_041739345.1. Taxonomy (GTDB): domain Bacteria; phylum Bacillota; class Clostridia; order Lachnospirales; family Lachnospiraceae; genus DIGJ01. Next base: position 13,430 of record JBGSNZ010000021.1, read on the forward strand.
CCACTTGCGCAAGCATATGCAGGGCATCAATTTGGATACTTCACCATGTTAGGAGACGGTCGAGCTATTTTACTAGGAGAACATATAACACCTATGGGAGAGCGCTTTGACATTCAACTTAAGGGCTCCGGAATCACTCCTTACTCACGCCGTGGCGATGGAAGAGCAACACTTGGACCTATGCTACGTGAATACATTATTAGTGAAGCCATGTATGCGTTAGGAATAGCAACAACCCGAAGCTTGGCTGTCGTAACCACAGGTGAGTCAGTATATAGAGAAACGGTCTTGCCAGGTGCTATATTGACCCGTGTTGCTTCTAGTCATCTTAGAGTAGGAACGTTTCAATATATTGCAAAATGGGGTACAATCAATGAGCTGCGGAGTCTGGCTGATTATACGCTGCAAAGGCATTTTCCAGATGCTTGCAAGGAGGAAAACCGTTATCTTTCCTTTCTAAAGGAAGTAATTAAACGTCAAGCTGACTTGATTGCAAAATGGCAATTGGTCGGTTTTATACACGGAGTAATGAATACCGATAACATGACGATCAGTGGAGAAACGATCGATTATGGACCTTGTGCATTTATGGATACGTATGACCCTTCTACTGTTTTTAGTTCGATTGATACAAATGGTCGTTATGCCTATGGTAATCAGCCCAGTATTGCTGCATGGGATCTTGAAAGATTTGCAGAGACGTTATTGCCACTACTATGCGAAAATCAGGAGGAGGCAGCTAATCTTGCTCAGCAAGCAGTATCCGATTTTTTTGAACTGTATCATAATCATTGGATGAATGGAATGAGAGCAAAGCTTGGTCTATACAACCAAGAACCGGATGACAAAATCCTAATTGAGGACCTTTTTAATATCATGCAAAAGTATCGTTCGGATTTTACCAATACTTTTCGTATATTAACAACTGGAAAGCTAAAGGGTACGACTCTTTTAGAAGTTAATGAATTTGTTAAGTGGTATGATCGTTGGCAGGCGAGATTAAGCAGGCAGAATGAGACAATAGATCAAAGCTACCAACTAATGAGAAATAACAACCCAGCTGTCATTCCCCGTAATCACAGGGTGGAAGAAGCATTAAACGCTGCAGTAGATAACGGTGATTATAGCGTAATGGAACGACTTCTTAATGTTCTCGAAAATCCATACGCGTACACCGCAAATCAAGAAGAATACGCAGTCTTACCACAGGTATCGGCTTGCTATCGAACTTTTTGTGGTACCTGATATCACACACGTGAGAGCATAAAACTCTTGGAGGAATCTGAGAGTTTTTTTCATATGTACTTTTACATGGGAAAGATATTCTTCATGGTCTTTTCCTTTATAAAAAAGATTCATTTTTACTGGTAGTGAGAATACAGGCTTCTGTCACATGATATCCTTTTTTGTTTAGTTGGTTTTTGTTTAGTCACTTTAATTATACCAAACAAAGAGCCTGGATTCCTTATATTTTGGGCATTTTTTGAAAGTTGTTTATTGTAAAGCTGATAAAATCAGCAGTTGTGGATAAAACTGCGGAAACTCAAGAATTGACATTCTTGAAATAGTAATTATATTGTTATATAATTAATTAGAGCTATATCAAATATAGAATACTAAATGTAAACTAGAAAAGGAAGGAAAATATGTCAAATAAAATTATTAATGAATTAGACCCTATCTATGAAATCATGGGTTTAAATTTTGTTAGCTATCATTTGAATGAAATAAAACAAGAGACAAAGAAAAACATATCAGATTTGGGATATGATGGTGAACGGATTTATTCGCATAATTTTCAAATATTTGATGAGTATACGCAAACATTTCAAAAAAATATGATAGCAAAATCGGAAAAAGAATTTTATTTTATCGAATCTGATTATTTTTTCCTTATTCTTTTATTAATAGTATTGGATACAAAAGACGAGATTAATTCAGTTAATGATTTATCCGATGAATTGATTTTTTATAGAATAATTGAAATCTGTAACGAAGTTTTCGATAAAAATGAGAATGTTAAAGAGATAAAGAGTACTGAAGATATAATTTTGTTTCTGGAACATTGTAATTTGGAAGGTAGCGCAAAATGGAAATTATTGCAGATTATGCAACAACCGCTAAAACATATTTTACAATTAAATGGGATAATACAATCTGATATGGAGGCTTACAAAAAAGCGGTTAAAAGTGTAAAAAGTCCACTTGAAAAACTTTTAAGACAATATGAAATAGATATGAATAATAGTAATGAGAAGAAATTTATTGAAATTAAAAATAAATTTGCAAACTTTGCAGAAACTTATCCTTCTTTAATATTTCCAGCAACTCAGATGTTTTGTGAGAAAAATTGCTATTATGGATTACTTAGTAATAAACTAACAAAAAACGAAAAAGGATATAGCCAGACAAAAGAGGAATTATTATCTAAGTTAAAGGCGTTAAGCGATAGCAGTAAACTAGAAATAATTTTATCCTTGAAAGAAAAACCAATGTATAATCTGGAAATAGCAAAGAAATTGGGGCTAACAGCAGCAACGATGTCACATCATATGAATGTATTGTTGTATTGTGGTTTTGTCAATATTGAAAAGAAAGAAGGAAAGGTTTATTATAGTCTACAAGAAGAAAGTTTTAAAACCTTTATAAACGAGCTTGAAAAGATACTTTTGTAATGTATAAATGGAATTCCTGACTATAAAGTCAGGAATTTTTTTATTGAACTAATTAGATGACCATCTAATTAGTTTGACAAATAGAAAACTATGTGATAAGATGAACATCTAATACGTGTTATGTGTATCAAATAATTGGAGGTCGAATTATGAAACATTGTCTAATGAAAAATAAGGTACTGTTGGTTTTTACGGTAATACTTAACTTACTAACATCTGTGGCTTCTGTGTTTATTGCAAGAGTTCTACAAAAAGTTATTGATTCTGCTATCAGTGGTAATATGAATTCATTTAAAAGAATATTGCTATTTTCGGTCATTTATATCATATTGCTTGGTATTTTGAACTATCTATGTTCATTATTCAGTAAAAAACTGGTATGTAAATTAATCAAATTGTATCGAGAAAAAGTATTTACAGGTATTATGCGAAGAAGTGTACAAGATTTTACAAAAGTCAATTCAGCTGATTATATTTCTGCACTTACCAATGACATTAAATTAATAGAGGATAATTATTTAATTCCAGTGTTAGTAACTTTGCAATATGTAGTTATATTTCTTGTTACAAGTGTTTTACTTTTCCAAATTAGTCCGCTCATTACATTGTGCTTATTTTTCTGCATGGTGATTATGTTTGTTCTTCCGGGAATAATTGGAAAATACCTGCAAATAAGGCAGAATGAATTATCGATACAATTGTCGGGATTTACATCAACAATTAAAGATTTTTTCGCCGGATTTGAAGTTATTAAATCTTATCAAATGGAAAAACATATTAAACAAGAATTTTTGTTAAAGAATGAGACGGCAATGAACTCCAAATATCGAGCAGATAAATTGTTTGCAGTTAATGAAGGTGTTTCAGGAATTCTTGCATATCTCACACAGTTCTCGGGATTATTTTTGGGTGCATATTTTATTATACAAGGGAAATTATCACCAGGTACCTTAGTGGCACTCGTTCAACTTTCTGGTACATTTATTAGTCCGGTTATGATGATATTGCAAAATATTCCCAAAATACAAGGTATTAAGCCTGTTGTAGAGAGAATGAATGGGTTGGCGGAGTATACTAATAAATCTTTTCAAGGAACTATTAAACCATTGTTTAATAAGGGTATAGAGGCAAAAGATGTAAGCTTCTCCTTTGAAAGTACTCAACCAGTTTTAACCAATGTTAGTTTGCAGATAAATAAAAGTAAGAAGTATGCAATTGTCGGAAAAAGTGGATGTGGAAAAACAACTTTAGTTAAGATTCTAACAGGTGATTATGCCGAATATGAGGGGACTGTCTTATATGATGATGAAGAATTACATGATTTGGATTTCAAAAAATTACAGGATATGATTTCTGTAATTCATCAGAATGTATATATCTTTGATGACAGCGTTGAACAAAATATTATGCTTTATGAAACTTTTAATAAACAGGAAATGAAAAAAGCACTAAAAATAAGTGGAGTAGATCAATTTCTGATGAAATTGCCAGAGGGTTTATCAACGTTAGCTGGAGAAAATGGTTCTAGTCTTTCAGGTGGTCAGCGTCAACGTATTGCTGTAGCTCGAGCACTTATTCGTAATAAGCAGATTCTCGTACTGGATGAGGGGACATCAGCTGTTGATATGCAAACAGCATATGATATTGAAAGCAGCTTACTTGCAATTGATGAATTAACATTAATTACGATCACACACAATTTAAGTGAAGATTTGTTAGCGTTGTATGATCAGATTATCTATATGGAAGACGGGAGGATTGTTGAAGTAGGAAAGCTTACTGAACTGTTAAAAAACAAGTCCAGATTTCATTATTTTTATACTCTGCAAAAATAGAAACTTTGAAATCCTTTCATAATTATTGGAACAATTATGTTAAGAAAAACTACCCTTTAGGGTGGGGACAAAAATAGAAAATTAAGGTACAATTTTAATGTTAGGATAACAAGTTAAAATTGAATCTAAAAATAAAACAATCAAGGGAGAAGGAAAGAGTGAAAAAACGAAATTAACGCTTATAAGACCATCATGGAAAATGTCATGTATAAAATAGATCATCGGAATGCTCCTTATCTGGTAGCGAATTGCCGTGCTCAGGCAGTCAAGTTGGCCAAGGAGGAAAAAATCATATAGCTATACTTATATGGTGCATAATGCTATAATGAAAATTTAAATATGCATAAAACACTATTAGTGTTATGTTTTAGGAGGAACTAAAGAAATGATTTTGGATAAGAAATATGAAAAAATAAGTAAAAAGGCGGTCAGGTGCTGGCAAATCAACGGTGCTATATTTAGTGCATTTTTGACAGCAGTGGTATTGATAGGGTATTTTGTCTGGTTCAGGCACTGGTACATTCTTCCGATTATACCGGTAGTAATTTTATTAAATTGTTTCATTCTGCCAACGATTGAATTCAGACAGTGGCAATATCTGATTGAGTCTGATCGGGTTGAAATTGTACATGGAATTTTTCTTGTGCAAAGAACAGTGATACCGATTAACAGGATTCAGCATCTGAAAGTTGTACAGGGTATGATTCAGAAGTTTTTTGATATTTCGGATGTGACAATCTTTACAGCCGCAGGCACGCAGAAGATAGAAGCACTGCCGAGTGAAAAAGCAAAGCAGATTATTGAGCGCTTGAATGCAGTGATTTTAAGTGAGGAAGTGGAAAAGAATGCGTAAACGAAACCATCCTCTATATGTAATTAAGCATATGATTGAGAAAATCAAGCAAATAATAGTGCCGATTTTTTTTCTTATGATTGCAAACTTAAAGAACGTGACTCCATTGATACTCATCGTTGGTGCAGTCGTTCTTATTATATTGATTATATTGTTTGCAATACTTAACTGGAAAAATAGTATCTATTACATAGAAAATGAGACGCTAATCATTGAAAAGGGCATATTTGGAAAGTCAAAGCAGGCAATTGCATTTGATAAGATTACCACAATGAATGAAAGTCAGGAGCTACTTGAAAAGATTTTTGGACTTGCAACATTTAAGGTAGATGCTGGCTCAGCGACCAAAGGCAATGAAGTCAAGCTGACAATCAGCCATTTTGAGGCAGAGCAGCTTCGTCAGCAGATGAGCACAAAGAGTCAGAATATTGCTACAGATACGAAAGCAATGGAAAACACACGTGGGGTATATAGTCTTAACTATAAAGATTTATTGAAATATGCGGTGACCAACTGTAATCTACTGTTAGGAATTGTTTTAGTATCGACTCTGTTACAATTCATCAATGATATCCCTGTGATTGGAGATAGGTTAGAAAAATATCTTAATGGCTGGAAGAATGTATTTAATAAGATGGGATTGGAGCATTTACCAATCCGTAGCATGATCATACTGAGTATAACGATACTGATGGTTTATTTGGTTGTATCCTTTATTATTTCGGTAATCAGGACTTTTGTAAAATATTTTGGATTCACCTTATCAAGACAGACCAGTGAGCTGCAAATCAGTTATGGACTAATTGATAATAAGAGCTTTACCCTATCTGCTGATAAAATTACAGCGCTCTATATTTCTTATAGCCTGTTTGGCAGACTGGTTGGACTCGGAGAATTAAAAATTGAGAATATTGGCTATGGAGATGAAAAAGGAGAGGTAGCCATACTATTTCCAATCATTCAAAAGAAAAAGGTTGATAAGCTGCTGCGTGAAGTCTTGCCAGAATTTTTGACTCAGGAGGCGGAATGGATCAGACCACATAAGAGGGCAAAGCTTTCTTATATTATCCGATATGCGATTCTTCCTCTTATTGGGGCAATTGTGTTGACGGTTTTGTATAAGTTTGGCTATCTCTCATTTATTGTAGTGACATTCATGGCAATTTGTGGCTACTTGGCACATCAGCAGGCAGGAACACAGACTGTTGGGGACAAAAGAGTCTTTACAAAAGGTATATTTGGCAAAAAAATCAGCATCGTTAAAAATAAATTTTTTCAAAGCTGTACCGTTTCACAAAATCCCTTTCAAAAACGAAGTGGTCTCGTTAATATTAAATATTCCTACCAGAGTAATAACCTTGGTGGAACCGTTGGCATAAAGGGAATGGACGAAAAGACGGTTGAGTGTGGGAATATGGGATTGGATATGTTTTAATTACAAAGTGATGAGTATTTAGCATGTTTGGATATACGCAAAGACCAGCGCAGAAACGAGGGATAAGTATGGATAGAGTGAGTAAAGATCAATTCAGTAAAAAAGTGGATGTTGTATGGAAAAAAAAGAAGCGTTATATTTGGATAATTGGAGGCGTTATCATAGTGATTTTGATTGCATACTATGTTGTGGCAAGAAACGAGCAAATCATTGGATTGATTTCTTTTATAGCCGGTATATCCTCAATAGTACTTGCTTGTTCAGCTATTATTATCAGTAAAAACTACAATGAATTTACTGGTGAAATGCTTGAACGTATTGAATTATCGGTTGAAACTGTTACAGATGAGCTTCAACATAGATTATATGATTTAGAAGATATGAAAAAGACGTTAGAAAATCTTCCTAGCAGCATGCCAGAAAAAAAAGAACTCCTTGATAAAATAGAAACAATGGAAGAAGTAATTATAACTTCTCCTTTATTAGCTTCAGAAAGAAGCCATCATGACGATAAGGAAATTAGAAATTATGAAAGAAAAATAAGAGATGGGCAGCGAAAATTATATCAATATAATAAAGATTTAAAAGAAACTTCATCAGAAAAAGAGAGAACTAAGATTCAAGAAAAAAAGAATAATGTGGAAGAAAAAATTAAGTCAGCGGATGAGCAGATGAAAAAAATTATGAATAAGTAAAAATTGATTACACCGGCATTAGCAATTACTATCATAGCAGTACATATTACTCAACGGAGCGTTTATTGTATAGTTCATCGATACTTATTATTATATAAGATATGGGAGGTGAGACAATGGATTGTAACAAAGTGGGATCCTTGCTATTTCGTCTACGCAAGGAAAAAGGAATGACGCAAAAACAAATTGCTGACTTGATGAATATTAGCGATAAAACAATCTCTAAATGGGAGCGTGGCTTAGGTTGTCCCGATGTATCCTTGCTTGGCGAGCTCTCTACTATATTTGAAATAAATATTGAGAAAATTTTGGAGGGTGATTTGGAACCAAATAATATTGATACTGGTAACTTAAAAAGAATGAAGTTTTATGTTTGTCCAAGTTGTGGAAATGTAATTAATAATACAGGGAATGCCAATATTTCCTGTTGCGGACGTAAGCTATCACCACTCATTGCGAAACCAGCTGATGAGATGCATGCTGCGATAGTAGAAGAGATAGAAGGTGAGTACTATATCACGTTTACTCACGAAATGAGCAAAGCTCACTTTCTTTCCTTTGTGGCATATGTCACAAGTGATAGAGTTTTATTCGTAAAACTCTATCCTGAACAGACTCCAGCGCTACGTTTGCCAAAAATGAGCGGAGGCAAACTTAAACACAAATTTAGTGGAAAGCTGTATTATTACTGTAGTCAGCATGGATTGTGGGTATTATAAATATTTTGCGACAGCCCATTTTTCCTATTCTGTGAAGGAGGTATAGACATATGGAAAAGCTTTCGAAAAAGGAATTAAAAGAACATTATAAGAACCGGGAAGTAATCGGTGGAGTTTATTGTATTAAATGCAGTGGTAATGGTCGCATGTGGATTAAAGCTGCAAAAGATTTGGCAGGAGTAAAAAACAGATTTGAATTTTCAGTTTCGATAAATTCTTGTCTCGAAGCAGGTATGCTCGCTGAATGGAACCAATATGGAGCATCTTCATTTTCTTTTGTCATACTAGAAGAAATTAAAAAGGGTGAAACTCAGACAGATCGTGAGTTTACGGATGATATCGATGTTCTTCTTGAAATATGGATTGAAAAACAGCAGCTAGAAGAGCCAAAATGAGGTTAAAAAATAGGAGCTTTTGCTATAAATAGAATATTCCCCTATTACGCAAAAGCTCTTTTAATAAAGTTATATGTAGTGTGTACTAAATTCAAATATCTTTGAGTTGCTCTTTTGCATCCGCTAATTTTTGAATGGAAGAAGTAATATTCGTTAAAGAACTTTTGATTGATTTATTAATTGATCCAGAATGAGCCGCTAATAGACCGAATTCATTTGCAACAATCGAAAATCCTCTGCCTGCATCACCTGCACGAGCAGATTCAATCGAAGCATTTAATGAAAGCATTTTCTGCTTGTTTTCTACTTTGTCTAATTCTTTGGATTTTAAATTCATATCTTCGATTAATGCGTTGGCATTACTAATCTCATCATTTAAGATGTGTATGGCCTCGACATTCTTTCCTTTTTCATATTCGAAATTTAGAATAGTATTTACTACCGAACCTAATAACTCGGCAGACGATCGAATCGATTTTTCAGATCTAACGGGCACTTTTTTTAGAGCATCTAAATATTCCTTTGTAGGAATATTCAATTCCTCCGCTATTTTACTAAACTTAGCAGTATCAGGGGATTCTGGTAATACTTGTCCACCAATCATCTTTCCTATTTTTTTATCACCAAAGATTAAATCTACACTAAAATCCATTAAACCAGCATGACAAAAATAAGTTCCGCTGCACTCGTTGTCGCATTTTACACAGCGTTCCAGTCCTTTAGAACTACCTCGTGTATATTTCATACAAAAATCTGTAAAATTGCTGCCGTTAGTGATATAATTACCATCGGCATCGACAGCAATCGCTGCCAATCCAGTTGCATCTGAAAAGTTATCTTGAATATTTTGTAATAATTCTAAAGAAATAAAATTTGAAACTTCCATAAGCGTAATGTCCTTTCATTTCGTTTAATGTCGAATCGTTAATTTATTTTACAACAAATCGGTAAAACTTCAATATTATTCCAGTAATAGGTAGTCTGTGCTGGTATAATTTCACAATATTGGAAAATATAGTAAGATATTTATATTAAATCAATTTATAAAGGAGAGACTTATGATTGAACCAAAACAAATAATTCGCTCAAACAGAAAATCGATTGCTTTAATTATAAACAGCAAAGGTGACTTGATAGTAAGAGCTCCTCGTGCTGCTAGTCAGGCGCAAATAATGAACTTTGTTAACAAGAAGCAAGCCTGGATAAAAGAAAAATCAGACATATACAAAACGTTTGATGAAAAGTATAGTGTAATTACAATGTCTGCTGGCGACAAGGTGCTCTTTCTTGGAAAAGAGTATACACTTGTTGTAGCTGATATTTCCAATATAATAATGGATGGAGAGATAATGTATATTCCACAAAATTGGAATTTAGAATTACTATTAAACTGGTTAAAGAAGCAAGCTTTACTCTTATTAAAAGAGCGAACAGAGTATTATTCTCAGTTGATGGATGTTTCTCCGATTGCTGTAAAAATAAGTGAAGCAAAAACACGCTGGGGTTCCTGCAGCTATATTAATAGTTTGAATTTTTCTTGGAGACTTATAATGTGTCCAATATCTGTCATTGATTATGTTGTAGTTCATGAGTTAAGTCATATCACCTACAAAGATCATAGTAAATCGTTTTGGGAGCGAGTGAGAACTTTTTTACCTAATTATAAAGAGCAGAAAAATTGGTTAAAAGTAAATAAAAAGATTATGGATATTATTTAAAATAAAACATATTGACAATAATCGATATGAAATATATACTAGATTATATATTGATATATGTCGATTTGAATGGTTAAAGAGTGAAGTTTTTCATTCACGTTTAAGCCACCACATAGTGGCAGATGGAGGAAGATTATGGCGAAATTATGGTATCCAGTTATTGATTATTTGAAATGTGAAGAATGTGGTTCTTGCTTAGAAAAATGTACGCATGGTGTGTACGATAAATCAAAAGCACCATCTCCAGTTGTAATAAATCCAGTTGGCTGCATAGACCACTGTCATGGCTGTGGAAACTTATGTCCGCAGGGCGCTATTACGTATGTTGGCGAAGATACCGGCTGGAATCCTCCAAATGGTAACCGGCAGGAGGTTGAGGAATCGTGTGCTTGTTGTTCGAATACAGATAAAAAGCAGTTGAATGTGGAGTTTCTTTTCTTAGATTTAAATACTTGTGAGCGATGCATGACTACCGATACCACGCTTAATGAGGCAGTAGATGAACTATCCCCAATATTGAATACGCTCGGGTTTAATATAACGTTGAACAAGGTTAATATCATATCCCCTGAAATGGCGGAACAATTTAAGTTTGTAAGCTCACCTACCATACGTATCAATGGCAAGGATATCTGTATGGAAGTCAAAGAAAATAACTGCAAGGATTGCGGCGATTTGTGCGGAGATGATGTTGACTGCAGAGTATTTGTATATGAGGATAAAGAATTTAATCAACCGCCAAAGGCAATGTTTATCAATGAAATTCTAAAGGCTATTTATATTCCGCAGCAGGACTCCACAGAAACTACTTATAGTTTGCCTGAAAATCTGAAAAAGTTCTTTGGTGGAAAATCAGCTTCTTGTTGTGAGGGAAATTGTTCTTGCTCCAAAGAGTAGTTATAACTAGGATAAATCGATTAAATAGCAAAAATATATAATGCTAGATATTACATTTATTCCATAACGCCCCTTAATTGATATGTTCATATCAATTAAGGGGCGTTTTTATTTAATTCATATAATAAAAATTACTTCCAATAAAATATTGACAGGTGAACGAGTGTTAACTATAATAAAGGTGAACAAATGTTAACTTGGAGGGATCTTATGGATAAACAATTATCAACAAAAGAAATGATTATATATGTAGCATTAGATTTGTTTTCAATCGATGGATATGAGGGTGTTTCTGTTCGTGATATTGCAAAAAAGGTTGGCGTAAGAGAAAGTGCACTTTATAAGCATTATAAAAATAAGCAGGATATATTTAATAGTTGTGTAAAAGTATTTGGCGAACGGATGGAGGGGGTTAGAAGGCAGTTAATGCTTCCAGGAACTGGGGAAACGTTTGTCGATTATAAAGATATGAACGAGGAGATGCTTGTTTGTAATGTCCAGGGACTGTTTCTATTTTATCTGCGTGATGAAGTTGCATCGAAATTTAGGCACATCCTAATGATGGAGCGGTATCGTAACAATGATGCAGAGGAGCTATATCAAAGTATATTTGTTGATGGTGCAATCAATTATGAGAAAGCTGTTTTTGAAAAACTAATGGAAATAGGAGTATTAAAAATGCAGGATGCTTATATAATGGCAGTGGATTTTTATAGTCCCATTCTTTTTTTATTACAAAAGTATGACAACAAAGAAGCACAGGATAAAGAAGCTCTTGAGGAAATCAGGAATCATATTGTAAACTTTATCAATTGCTACAAAATATAAATGGAGGAGTAGTATGAAAGAAAAAGCAAGATTGAGAAAGGTCTGGTATAAAAGAATGAGTACTTATATAATTTTGGCTTTGCTTGCCTTGTGTATTGTTGTATTTTTGCAGTTTAAGATAGATATGAAAAAAGCCTATAGCAAAGTGGAACAGTATGATGTCAAAACGGCAGAAACAGATTATGGAACCGTAAGCTATGTTACGAAAGGTTCCGGTGAAGCAGTGATATTAATTCACGGCATTATGGGTGGGTATGATCAGGGGATTATTACACTGAATGGAATGTTTGATAATTCATATCTAAAAATAGCACCTTCAAGGTTTGCTTATCCAGGTTCTGAGACATATGATGATCCATCTCCTAAAAATCAGGCGCATGCTTTTGCGCAGTTACTAGATGAGATTGGAATAGATAAAGCATATATTATGGCAGCTTCTGCAGGAGGCCCAGCTGCTCTGCAGTTTGCACTGCTATATCCAGAACGCACAAAGGGGTTGATTCTTCTTTCTACCGGAGGACCGGGGGAGAGAGCGCGCGCGGAAGATATAGGGATGTCCGGACCACCTGCTATTTTAGTAAATGACTTTCCAATGTGGTTCTTTGCAAAATATATGGGTTTTGTATTTGAAAAATATATGTTTAATTCGCAGGTGAGTGATGAATTATTAGAGTCGATGAGTCCTGCAAGTATAAGGCATGAGGGGACAGTGATTGATACAAAAGTTACAAATCTGGACTTTATCTATAACTATGATAATTACCCAGTTGAAGAAATCAAAGTACCAATACTTGTGATTCAGTCGAAAGACGATCCAATGATAAATTACGATAAAAGTCTTAAATTCCTTAAACGAGTGGGCGCTCAAACTTTGATATTAGAAGATGGAGGGCATCTAACGAGTGGTCATGCTAAGGAAGTAAAGGAAACTTTGACCACATTTATAAATAAGACAAAATGAAATTCTTAGCATATGAACCCATTGAAAAAGGTTATACTAGATGATATAGTGCAAGTAATATCTATAATATGTAATGGACTGTTACTCTCATAATTGAAATGGATTTCTTCAATCGAAAGGAAACGTATATGAAATGGGTTACAAAATTGTTAGACAGATTAAAAGGACTAACAAAAGCTAGCAGCCGATATCCATTGACGGTCGTATTTTTGCTAGCGGCAGCTGTGATTGCGGCAGTTGCAATTACTATAGAAAAGGATTATACAAAACAGCTAATGGCCTGTGCGGTCGGAGTTGTCCTTAGTGCATCACTGGAAGCAGCGTGGGAACGATTTTTTAGTAAGTGGTCCACCCGCTTTGCTTTAATGGGATGCGGCGCCGCACTAACACTTGGATATTATCTTATACTGATGCCGGCTCCAAAGTTTAGTATGGAAATTAGCATACGGACATCTGTCACACTATTTGCCCTGTTCATTGCTTTTATCTGGCTACCGGTTATTCAAAGCAGAATAAGTTTCAATGAAAGTTTTATGGCTGTGTTCAAAGCCTTCTTTCACTCTTTCCTTTATTCTGCAGTTATTTATGGTGGATGTAGTCTAATTATCGTTGCAATCGACACGCTGATTATGAATATTGGCACCAAGGCATATTCACACACAGCAAATATAGTCTTTGTCTTGTTTGCACCACTATTTTTCCTTTCTCTAATCCCGGTATATCCAGGAAAACAGGAAGAAGACATGGCTTCAAACGAAATCTCCGTGCAAGATGATCGAATCAATAAGGCGGCATTTTGCCCAAAATTTTTGGAAGTTCTTATTTCTTATATTATTATTCCACTGACTTCAGTATTTACAATCATTCTTTTACTATATATAGTAAAGAATATCAGAGAGGAATTCTGGACCAATAACCTTCTAGAGCCAATGTTGGTTTCCTATGCAATTACAGTTATCTTGGTGTATATCTTGTCAAGCAGACTAGAAAATAAATTTGCTGCAATCTTTCGTCGGGTTTTTCCAAAGGTACTTGTTCCAATCGTGCTATTTCAGATTGCATCTTCCGTACTAAGCCTTGGAAATACAGGAATCACTCACACTCGGTATTTTGTAATTTTATTTGGTATTTTTGCCGCTGCTGCGGGTGTAGTAATGAGCTTGGTACCTGTAAAGAAAAACGGCATAATAGCTGCAATGCTGATTGTATTTTCAATCGTATCCATTATTCCGCCAGTGGATGCGTTCACGGTCAGCCGGGTCAGCCAGGAAAAATTGCTGAAATCCACACTCATACAAAATGAGATGCTAAATAATAACACCATAACACCAAACGCTTCTATTTCCGACGAGGATAAGAAGAAGATTGCTTCATCGACTGAATATCTGAGTAGGATGGAGTATACAGATAAAATAGAATGGTTACCGGACAATTTTATTATTTATGAAGACTTTTATACTACATTTGGATTTAACGAATATGATGTGCCTGAAAAAGACAACCGTTACATCAATGTATATCTAAATCCATCCATTGCGATTGATATTGCAGGGTATGATGTAATGACCCATGCTTATTTTAACAGCGATGAAACAGTGGATTCTAAAATCTGCGACATTGAAACAGCAGGAAAACATTATGTTTTGAATAAAGTAAAAATGGAAGACGACTATGATATTACTCTGATGGATGATAAAAACCGGGAAATGATTCGCTATCCTTTGGGTGAAATCTTTTCAAGATTTGCAAACTACACACAAGAAAAAGCTCAAATATCCAATGAAGAGGCAACTTTCACCACAGAAAATGAACAGGTTAAACTTACACTTGTCGTACAGGATGCAAACATCAATGTCACATTTAATCAAACCTATAATTATGCAGACGTATATATTCTGGTTAGTATAAAATAAAAAAGCGAATGTTACAAAATAGTAAACTATATCCCAATATGCATTCTGGCGCACAAATAGCCTGTGCTCTAATCGTATTGAGGTTAGAGCACAGGCTATTTGTGCGCCAGGATGCATATTGAACATAACCTATATTTTACAACACCAACTTATATTTGCTACATTAGATTCTCGTTGCGAAATAAGTAAAGAACTGTTAAAATATAGAAAAAATCATTGGGTTAATTTACTATCACTACACAGGATGAAAGGGTACAAGGATGAAGGTATGAGAAATGAGAATCAAAGAATTAACAAAGTAATTATGGGGGGATGGTTGACCATCCTTATCGTATTGTTACTTGCTTACAGCTTACAAGTTTTAAAAGGTGAGCGAACCGTGGTATATATGATAGTATTTGTAGTGCTTGGGGCAGTACCTTTCCTATATACAGCGATATGCTACAAAAAGGATCAGGGGAGGAAAAGTATTCCCTATCTGGCCGGGTTCGGATATATGGTGCTGTATGTGTTTGCATTATTTACCGGCGATACGCCTCTAAGTTTTGTTTACATATTACCAATGCTATCCGTTTTAATGATATGTAATAATTATAAGCTGATGTATTGGTTTTCTACTGTTTCCATTATTGTAAATGTAGTATCTGTAATTTATCATATCGTATCACTAGGGCAAAACAGCGCAGAAACGATTAAAAATGTTGAAATCCAATTAGCAGGAGTTATTTTGTGTACTGTGCTTGCAACAATAGCATCTAAAGTATCGGATAAGATTAACCGAGAAAAAATTGAAATAATCTCCGAAAAAGAACAGCGACAAAGCACATTGTTAGAGAGTATTATGGAGGCAACTAATTTAGCGAACAATTACACCAGTCAGATGGAAGGTTCGGTAAAACAATTGATTCAATCTCTCAATTCTACACAAGGTGCTATGAAAGAGCTTTCTGAAGGAACCACGCAGACAGCAGAAGCACTTCAAGAACAGATCGACATGACCAGTGTTATTCATGATCGAATTCTAGAAGCTAAGAAAATTTCCGATGAAATCAATACATTAAACAATGAGTCTACAAAGAATATTGAGAATGGAATACATCATGTTGATAATTTAAAGAAGAGCGCAGAAAACACAGAGTACGAAAGCTTGGAAGTTCAGAGAAAAATGAATGGACTTAGTACGAAAGCAGCGGAAGCAATCGGAATTATTTCCTTGATTCAAGGAATTGCAAAACAGACCAATTTACTTGCACTGAATGCTTCTATTGAAGCAGCAAGAGCAGGCGAAGCAGGAAAAGGATTTGCAGTTGTAGCTGAGGAGATAACTAGCCTGGCAAATCAGACGCATGATGCAACCAAAAACATTGAGCAGATACTGAATCAACTAAACAAGGAGGCTACGGGAACGACGCAGGTGGTTGATACCTTGATTCAAATTAATAAAGAACAAAATAGTTTTGTTTATCTGGTGAAAAATTCGTTTGATGAGATTGAAAAAGGTATTTCGAAGGTTTCAAAGAATTCCGTTCAGTCAGTGGATACTATGCTTTTACTGGAAGAGAATAATAAGCAGATTGTAGACAGTATTCAGACGTTGTCAGGTGTAAGTGAAGAAGTTGCTTCTCATACACAACAGACAATGGAGACGACAGAAAACAATCTGGATACGGTTAATTTGGTAGGTCAGCAGATCGTTAAGCTAAATAGTGATATGAAAAGCCTGGCTGCATTAAGAGTAGAATAAGGAACATGGGAGCTGTCGCAAAATTCAAATTTTTTGCAATGCTCCCTTTTTTGTTTTGCGATGCTCCCTTTTTTGTTGTTGACAACAAGAGAAAAGAATGATACAGTGGTACCAGATAAACCAAAATAGTACCAATGGAACCAATGAAAAGGAGATGACGGAATGGAAAAAAATATGTATCTAACAATTTTAAAGTTGTTCGCCAATAAAGGAATCCGTTTTACTACGGAAGATTTGGCAAGAGAACTCGGAACAAGCAAACGAACAATTTACTCCTATTTTTCAACCAAAGACGAAATGATAGAAAAAACGATTGATTTTGTATTTCGAGAAATGCTGACTTCGGATACAGAAATTTTAGAAAAAGAAGAGCTCAGCATACAAGAGAAAATCAAGTTGTATTTTGAAAATATTCCGGATGCATATAGTCTTGGCACCATTGTGAAGCATATGGATGAATTAAAACGTCATTGCCCTGATTTGTGGGAAAAAGTAAACCATTATTTAAATACGACATGGGATCCCATTTTGCAATTGATTGAAGAAGGAATACAACGCGGTGAACTAGAAGAGGTTAATACAAGAATTCTAAAAATGATGTTATTCCAAACGCAAAAAACATTATTAGATTATGAGTTTCTTGCCAAAAATCAAATCAGTTTTGATGATGCATTTAATGCAATGAATAAAATTCTTCTTTATGGTTTGATTAAGAGGGAGGATGTATGAATATGAAAGAAAAAATCTTAAATAAAACGCTATATTCAATTAAATTCAAATTAGTAATGGCCATTATAATCGTTCAGTGTGTTAGTTCCTACATTGGACAAGCTGTTAATATGGCTATAACGCGTGGAAGGGATACCTTACAAAATATAGGAATAAATACCTTTCTTTTTGATGGAACGATTGGTATGATTTTGTCTACCATTATCAGTATGGTAATATCTGTTTTTATCATAGTGTTTGTCTACGATAAACTGGTATTAAAGAGACTTAAAAAAGTAATGGAATTTACTGAGAAATTAGGAAATGGAGATTTTTCAGAAGAACTGGAATTAAAAGGAAAGGATGATATTAGTAGATTGGGAAATAGCCTAAATAAAGCCGCATTCAATATACGGATTTTAGTATCGGATATTAAAAATCTTTCAAAAGAAATTAATACTTCAAGTTCTGCATTAGTAGATTCCACTAGAAATTCATATAAGAATATCAATACGATAAATGAAACATCAACTATTCTTTCAGAAGATGCCTTCGTGTTAATTAACGAAATACATAACGCAAATTCATCAGTAGAAGAAATTTTAGAAACAACAGACTCACTGTTGACTCAAGTAAATGACGGATTAGACTCATCCATAGAAATGGAGACAAGAGCGTCCAGCATGAAATCAAAAGTATCGGATTCACTTGAAATAGCTAATATAACTTATATTGAAAAACAGGAAAAAATCCGTAAGGCAATTGAAGCAGGAAAAATAGTGGAAGAAATTAAAATAATGTCTGATACAATTAAGGGTATTTCCGCACAGACAAACCTGTTGGCATTAAATGCTTCGATTGAAGCTTCAAGAGCTGGCGAACAAGGCAGAGGATTTTCCGTGGTTGCAGATGAAATCAAAAAGCTAGCAGAACAATCAACAGAGGCCATAACAAAAATAGAACATCTAGTAGTACAAGTGAAAGATGTTTTTAATAATCTCACCTTCAGTTTGCAGGATGTTTTAGGGTATATTGACAACGATGTGAAGTCAGATTATGAATTATTACTTCAAACAGGAGATCAATATCAAAAGGATACAATGGTAATAAATACGATATCAACGAAGGTAGCATCTTCTACAAAATTGATGAATGCATTAATTGCAAAAATCAAGGAAGTTATGAATAGCGTAGTTTTAATATCGGGAAAAACCTCCAGTTCTACAGGAGAAATTACGAATAGTCTGTCCGTTATAAATTCTATTATGGATGAAGCAAATATATCAATGGAAGCGCAGGCAAATTTAGTAAATAAATTACAAGAATCCGTGAAAAAATTTATTTTATAAAATCTGGGTAAAAAATCAAAAATAAAAAATGAGGAGTGATAGGAATGGAAGATGTTAAAATAATAAAAGGAAATCCAAATTCTAAGATAGGAGGAAAGCTCAATTCAATTGCATTAGATTACATGGCTTATCCACTTGTTGGCTCAAAGGATTTGGGATTGATAGAAAAGACATTTGAAGAATTGTGGACAAATGAGGAAAATCGTTTTAGCCATGAATATGCATTTGAAGCAAAATTGAATCAAAAAACAGTAGGTATGATTACCTGTTATCCTGTTTGCGTATTGAATCAATTAAATTTACCAACTTTTTATCAATTGTTAAAATTGCGTAAATGGGATTTGTTGTTTCATTCTCTTTTACATTTTGAAGAATTATTGGCAATGGCATCATTAAAAGAAGGAAGAGAAAATGAGTATCATATTGGTAGTTTGGCCACTCTACCAGAAAGCCGAGGATATGGTATAGGTTCTCAATTAATTGCTTTTGCAGAGGAGCAGGCGATGAAAAACCAGTATCATAAGTGTTCATTAACGGTAAAAAAGAAAAATAGGAAGGCAATTAAATTGTATGAAAAGTTAGGGTACAAAATCGCAGATTCGATTGAAAATCATCCATATTCTTTGTTTCGTATGGTAAAAAATCTTGAGCCAGCTATTCTATATTAGAAAGAAGTAAGGAAAATATATCTATTTTTATGTTGGTTAGTATTCAAATGGGTGGAAATTAATTACAATTTTAGAAGGAAAAGCTAAAAGATTTATAACAAAAACCCGATATATGTTAGGAGTCAGTCATAGAAGCTATGGATGACATTTTTCATAACAAGGGTGGAGTTATAAATGTTACAAATTGCAGTTTGCGATGATGAAAAAAGAATGCGCGATTATTTAGAGGGTCTGATCTTATCTGAGAATAAAGAGTGTCAGGTTACAAAATTTGCTTCTGGTGCACAGCTACTATTGGAAAAGAGCAATTTTGACATTCTTCTATTAGATATCGGCATGGATGAATTAAATGGGATAGAAACGGCAAAAAGAGTACGTAAGAGCTCTGATGCTACGATTATTTTTATAACCGCATTAAAGGAATATGTGTTTGAAGCCTTTGATGTGGAAGCGTTTCACTATATTCTAAAGCCCGTTGATGAGGATAAATTTAAAGAAATCTTTGGTAGAGCAGTAAAGGGAAAAAAGGGTCGACTTATATCGCAACCTCTTATGATTAAAACTGATTCCGGTTATCAAAATATTTTGAGAGAAGCTATCTTATATGCGGAAAATCAAGCAAGAAAAATAATTTTACATACCATAAACGGAAACATTGCATATTATGCTAAGATGAGTGATTTGGAAGTCATCTTAGGAACTCGGTTTTTTCGATGCCATCGTGGATACCTTGTGAATCTGGAGGAAGTCAATCTTTATGATATGAATAAGATTCAACTAAAAAATGGAGAGGAAATTTATATGGCAAAGCGAAAGTATCATGAGTTTGTTTCTGCGTATATGAATTTTTTACGGAGAAAATGATGCAAGGGGTTTTGTATATAGTATTAGATTTCCTAGAGTATCTGTTACGCGGATGTTTGTTGGTTTATTTGCTAAAGGGATGTGTATTGCCAAAAAATAAGCGGAGCAAACTTGTGAAAAAACTTACATCTGGAATTGTAGTCGTTCAGTTTGCGTTTATTCGCATGCTGTGGAACAATCTGCCCGTTTTGAAACGAGTCCTTTATGGAGAAAAAACGATGCATATAAGCAGTAAAGCTAGCATTGTTGTTATTATCTTTAGCATGAGTATTACGATATTAATCGGGTTTTGGCTTTATGATGGCTCAAAAAGCACAATTTTATATTTGGTATTTACAGATTATACGTTAAGTGAATTAACAAGATTTACATTGCATTCTTTTTTTATGCTTTTGATGAATGGGCTAATTGGCATATTTAATCATATGGTAAGGATAGGGAATGGGTTTGTAATCCGTCATTTTAATGAATGTATAAATCTTATACAACTGGTATGGAATATTTTGTTTTCAACTGTATTTTTATCTTTGCTTTATTTTATATTAAAACAGCTAAAAAAGCAGTTTTTAATGGGAGAGCGAAAATTAAAAATTGCAGAAATGGCGTTTTTGGCAGTTCCAAGTATTATTGGATTTTGTTTTATTATTTTACTGCGTAGCATCATGTATTCCATGAAGGGCGATGAAGTTCATTTTCTAATGGAAGACAATCCTGAAACGTACTTATTAATTCCGTTGATTGCTGCGTTATGCATTTGTTCCATTATACTATGTGCAAAAATCTTGAAGTCATTAGTAAAACAGAGTGAAAAAGAAGTCATTCTTGGTACATATAAAAACCGCATTTCGGATATGGAAGAACATATGAAGGATGTGGAGCATTTATATGATGGTATCCGAGGGGTGAAGCATGATATGAAGAACTATGTGGCAGATTTGGAAGCATTGTTAAAAGGTCAAAATGCAAGTCAACCTATGTACGAAGAGGAAGTGAAGATGTATCTGGATGGTCTATGCGCTACGATGGAGCAACTTGATATGCAGTGTAACACCGGAAATCCTGTAACAGATGTAGTAATTAGCCGAAAAATAAGAGAGGCAATTAATAATAAGATTACGTTTACTTGTGATTTTATTTATCCAAAGGCACTACAAATTAGTGCGTTTGATTTAAGCATTATTTTGAATAATTCACTGGATAATGCAATGGAAGCAGCAAAAAAAGTAGAGAAAGATGCATTTATTAAAGTATCCTCTTATCGAAAAGGTAATATGTTTTTTCTTGAAGTGAAAAACAGTTTCGATGGAAATCTGATTTATGATGATTCGAAGAAAGCACTGCTAACGATAAAAGAAGATACCTTACAGCATGGATTTGGACTTAAAAATATTGAAAATTGTGTAGAGAAGTATTATGGAAGCGCAGAATATCATGAGATAGGGAATGAATTTATTTTGACCGTTATGCTACAAGGAATAGAGGAAAATTGAAATCAAGGGTGGCTCCTAAGTGTTGCTTTTTTTCATTACAAGAAAAGTGCAGTTCATTACAAATTACTAATTTTTATCCATGCAGAATTCGATAGTTATTTTGTATAAATAAATCTATGGGTGGGATAGAAATTATGAGAATAACAAATAATGCATCATCAGCAAGATCAAGATTAGTAAGCCAGGCGAAAATGAAGGCAAGAAGTAAAACAGGAAGAAGTACATCTTCCAAATTATCCAGCAATAATGTAAATTCGATACTTAATGCGCTGAATAAAAAATCCTCTGTGTCCTCGAAAAATAAGACGACCAACCAAACAAGTGAAACAAAGTTGAAGATCAACTATACTGCCATCAAAAATGCAGCAAATGGATTGCAAGGGCATGCAGCTAAACTTTTATCGACCAAAGAAGACTCGTTGTTTGGGATGGCAATTCCAGAAACAACAAAGGATGTAACAACAAAAGATACAACGACCAAAGACACAACGACGAAAGACACAACAACCAATGCTACGACTCAGCCAACGGAAGCAGAACTTTTAAAAGGCAAGGAAAATGTAGTAAAGGAGATAACAGGTTTTATCGAAGATTATAACACTATGATAAGTAAAATGAGTAGCATGAATAATTCGCTAAACAATATTTATATTAAGCAATTTAAAAATTGTGTGGCCGATAACCGTGTGGCTTTAAAAGCACTTGGAATTACTCAGGCAGCGAATGGAACGCTTAGTGTGAATCAGAAGACGTTAAATGCAGCCGATGTATCAAAAATGCAGAAAGTATTTGGAACAAAGAATTCGTTTGCAGATAAAGTAACCACAAGAAGTGATAATGTGGAATTAAATGCAGAGAATAAACTCGAAGAATATAATAAGAGCAATCATAGTTCAAGCTATAATCGGTATGGAAAAAACTACACGAATAGTAGTATTGAAAGTAAGTATAATGTAAAAGGTTAAATTAAAAAGAGAAGTGCAGGAAATACTGTATTTCTCTTTTTTGCAGCTCTAAAGGTACGAGAAGGTGTAGTATAAGCAGATAACAGATGATAGGAAGCTCTTTCTTTTTGAGTGTAAGTGAAGTAAAATGTAACTAGATAACTTGTAATATATCACGCAAGAATAATGAATTAAAAATTGTCCCGGAGGTGTTTGATATGAAAAAAAGTGAAAATGAATTCAATATCAATATTTATGATATAAATGATGTGGTTATACTTCTTGATATTGCAGGGAAAATCATTTTATGGAATGAGATGGCGAAACATCTTTTGGGATATTCCGAGGAGGAAATGATGGGTAAAACCCTAGACCGTATCTTAGTGTCAGGGATGGATTCTTATGAAAATTATATTAAATCATTTTGTAGTCTCGAAATATTGGACCCGAAAAACACTTTTTCAAAACAGCAAGAATGTGTAGTGAAACAAAAAGATAACAAAAACATTGAGGTTTCAATTTCGTTTTCACTTGTTAAAATGAAAGGTGGCTTTGGTATTTTACTTTTGCTACATGACATAAGCCGATACAAACAAAAAATGTATGAATTCCAAGATACAGAGAAGGAATATTTCGATTTCATGGAAAATGCTCCGATTGGAATTACTTGTTGTGACAAAGAGGGAAATATTACATATTTAAATCCTAAAACTTTAGAGATACTTGGTTCTAGTAGTTTGGAAGAAACAAAAAAGATTAATCTTACTACATTTCCATTACTAGTCAAACATGGGTTTTCAGAGAAACTGATTGATTGTATGGAAAATAATAAAAGTGGAATGTATGAAATGAACTATCAATCAAAGTGGGGTAAAATAGTAAGTTTAAGACTTCATGTACAACCTAGTTTAGAAAGAAAAAAAGTAGTAGGTGCGCAGATTATCCTAGATGATATCACCGAGAAAGCGCAATTAGAAATCGAAAAAAGATACAAGCAAGAAAGACTCCAACTAATGCTGAAAGGGATTCCTAGTCCCGCATGGCTTATATCAAAAGACTTAATTATTTTAGATCAAAATAAATCCGCAGAACTCCTTTTTGAGAAAAAAATAGGAGACTTTGTTGGCGACGATACTACGGGTAATAGAAACAAATTATTAAACGTAGATCTTATTTCACATAATACAGATACCATAAATCAAGAAGCTATATATGAAAATAAGGTATGGAGCATTTGGTGGATTCCTCTTGGCGAAGACATTTTTCTTTATTATGCGAACGATATTACTAAATATAAAGAAATTGAAGAAAAACTTATGAATTTGTCGAATACAGATTCACTTACAGGACTTAAAAATAGACTCTTTTTTGATCAATTAATAAAAGATGAAATAGAACTATCCAATGACTTTAAGAAACATCTTTCTATTATTATGTTGGATTTGGATCATTTTAAACATGTTAACGATACTTATGGACATCCTGTAGGTGATGAAGTATTAAAACAAACAGCTGAGATAATAAATGAAACAATGCGTAAATCAGATACTTTAGCAAGAATGGGTGGCGAAGAATTTATGATATTATTGACACAGACAGATAGTGAGGCTGCATGTGAAATGGCAGAAAAGATTCGCAAGGCGTTAGAAGATAGACTCCATCCTATTGTGGGAAAAGTAACAGCAAGTTTTGGAGTTGCGGAAAGAAACAAAGGTGAATCTGCTGAAGATATGTATAAACATGTAGATGAAGCTCTCTACCTAGCAAAGGAGGGTGGGAGAAACCGTGTTGTCAGTTACGAAAGTATCAAGAATGCACAGCAGTTCATGGCTTTGGCACATCTTGAATGGAGTAGTGATCTTGAATGTAGCAATATTGTTATAGATGAACAGCATAAACAACTTTTTTATATAGCCAATAGTCTTATTTTTATATCATTTTCAAAAGTTGACAAAGAAAAAATAGGAGAGCAACTTAGTAAGCTTCTTAATCATATTGAGGATCATTTTGTATATGAAGAAAAAGTATTGTCGGAAGCAAGATATCCAGATTATATGAAGCATACACAACTGCATAAGCAGTTATTAGAAAAAGCCCAAAAAATAAAAAAAAATTACCAAGAAGGAGTGTTAAAACCTTCAGAAATATTTTCTTTTTTGCTTGATGATGTTGTGGTTGGTCATCTGATGGAAGACGATATGAAATATTTTCCATATATTGGGTCTGAAAATAAATAAGTTTTTTAAATCAAAAATATAGGTTTTGTTCAATTTGCCTACCAGCGCACATGCTTTTTGTACGCTGATAGGCAAATTGGCACCAAATCAATATTAAAAGCAAATGGTGATACAAAAAAAATAAATTAATTACTTCACTTTGGCACATTCGTCAAAAATTCGAACCAAGCCCTCAGGGATTACATTATATAAGGGGTATTGAATATAGTTCAGGTCATGATCGTTCTGATCGAATATGAAGGCCTTTATATTTGTCTTACTCTTAGCTCGATATGCCTCATAGATATCGTAAACACCTTGAAGTGGCACATTCTGGTCATAAACACCGTGAAAAATATTGATAGGTATATTTAACTTCAAAAGAGTGTCCTTGTTGGCTTTTAGCTGTGCGTGACCGGTAAGCCATTCCAAAGTAATCTGGAAGTAATTATTCCAGAGCCATTCATCGTCCCCCTTCGCTATAGCACCCAATACTTTATTTCTTTGTTCAACCAAAAGAGCGGCAAAATCAGCTTTCGTAAGCTTCTTATCCTTGTTAATATCCAATTGCACGAATTTAACGCCGCCGAGCGTTGAACTTATTAAACCGTTTGGATCTAAATCAAATTCCTTCTTTGTTATTACTCCATCGAAATTGGTATCAAAATACCTGCAATAAAAAATCATGGAGGAAGCACCGGATAACTGCCATTCGATAATATCCTGCATTTTTTCGTTACAATATCCTGCCAGCATTAAAGAGGAAACCTCAACATTTTTTCGCTCCGCTACCAGAGGGGCAATAATCGTTCCTTCACTCCAGCCAAGCAGAACAATCTTTGCATCTTTCAGCTTTTCATTCTTCTTCAATTCCGTAATCATAGCTTCGATATCTTTTGCCTGATTATTAGGGGTATATTTTATGTACTCCTTCTTGTCGATGGCATCATACATTGGTGGCTCTGTTCCTATATCAACGCCGCGGGTATTATATCGGAAAAAACCTACCTGTCTCTTTCCAAGCTCCTGTGCAAACAAATCATAATAATTAAATTCCTTGCCACCAATCAGTCTATGATTGTCGTAAGTATTTGGCCCAGTACCGGGAACAAATATAACTAAGGTGGATACATTTGAAGCGTTAACTGGCAAATCCAGCTTTCCGGTTAGGGTATAGCCGTCAAAGGACTTGATTTTTAAGAGTTCACAAGTGGTTGCATTTCCTGCAGGAGTCTCATTCTTCTTTGTGGAGCCGGGTAATGTCACAAAGGCGGTATGGACTCTGTTGTCCCAGGTCGTTTGGCAATGCAAGAAGGTAGAGACAAATTCCAGGGACACATAGACTTCTTTGCTTTTCCTGATAGGAGAAATAGCTGTTTTAACTACCTTATTATTTAGCTTAATAATACTATCTTTGCCTGACTTTGACAGAGTAATTTTGATGGTATCTTTGCCGTGTTTGATGATAACGGTATCTACGCTTTTACTCCATGCTACATTAGCCCCAAGTTTTTCGCTAGTTGCAAACAGTGGAATCATTGCATTTCCTTTGACATCAATATATGGCTGTGTATCCTGAGGGTAAAGTACAAGCTCATTATCAACCGCAATATGAACAACTGGCTGTTTCGCTGCATAAGCAGTTGTTGGTAAAGTAAATATCATCACAAGTGCAATGATAAAAGTAATGAATGATTTTCTCATGTTTTCTCCCATTCTGCCGTCAGAGACGGTATTCGTTTATATTGTAAGACTTTACCATATTATATTGGATATAGTTGCAATATACAATCATAATTTTGCGTATAGAATCGTAAAACTAGATGTATAATATTACAACGAATTTGCTCAAATTGTCAGTATATATAAAAGAAAATATATTTGTGCAAAACTATTGAAAAGTATTTGAATAAATGATAGAATAAATCAAATTTAATGAAGGAGGTGCAATATGCAAAAGTATGAATGTCCTTGTGGTTATGTTTATGATCCAGAATTAGGTGATCCAGATAATGGAGTAGCTCCAGGCACAGCTTGGGAAGATGTTCCAGAAGATTGGACATGTCCAACATGTGGATTAGATAAAGATTCATTTTCAGAAATCTAATGCTACATATCTTGATATGTCTTGATTATTGAAACTATGATTATTATAAATGTACGAAAAGTCAGTGAATCGATTAGCAGATACGCTGACTTTTTTTATGTTAAAGATAGAATTTATCATTTCATTTATCAGCAGCAATGGTAAATAGTTCAATAAAGATTCCCTTGAATTCAGATGATTAACGTGTTATACTAATGAAGTATATAAAGACAATTGTCTTTACTGAAAAGACTTTGAGAGGAGAGTAATTATTTATGAAAAAGAAATTATTGGCAATTGTGCTTTGTCTGAGTTTATCTGTTAGCGTATTAACTGGCTGCGGCAGTAAATCAGAAAGTGCTGGTAATGTAATCAAAATTGGTGTATTTGAGCCATTAACTGGAGAGAATGGCGGTGGAGGTTTCCAGGAAGTCATGGGGATGCGTTACGCAAATGAAGTTTACCCTACGATTGACATTGATGGCGTAACATATGATATTGAATTAGTAGAGGTTGATAACAAAAGTGATAAGACAGAAGCAGTAAGTGCAGCCCAAAGTTTAATCAGTTCCGATGTTAAAGCAGTATTAGGATCTTATGGATCTGGTGTATCAATCGCAGCAGGTGAATTTTTCAAAGAAGCAGGTATTCCTGCAATTGGAGCTTCTTGTACTAACCCTCAAGTTACACTTGGCAACGATTTTTATTTCCGTGTATGTTTCCTTGATCCTTTCCAAGGTACGGTTATGGCAAACTATGCTTATCAAGAAAATGCAAAGACAGCTGCGGTTATTACACAGCTGGGGGATGATTATTCCTCAGGTCTTGGTAGTTTCTTTGTATCAGCATTCAAAGAGCTTGCAGGTGATAGTGCGATTGTAAGCGAGGAACAGTTCCAGACAAATCAGACAGACTTTAAGGCAATTCTAACGAATGTAAAAGCAAAAAACCCAGATGTAATCTTTGCGCCTTCTTCCATAGCGACCGCTCCTTTGATTATCAAGCAAGCACGTGAACTTGGCATTACTTGCCCTATTATGGCTGGTGATACTTGGGAAAACTCAACAATCGTTGAAAATGCTGGAGAATCTGCAGAGGGTATTGTATTATCAACGTTCTTTGATGATGCAGCACCAGCGAACAAAGAGGCAGAGTCTTTTGTTACTGGATTTAAGGATTATCTCAAGAAGAATAATCAGTCGGAAATTATTCCAGCTGTATCTGCACTTGGATATGATGCATATTTAGTAGCACTACAGGCAATCAAAGACGCAGCGTCCACTGATTCAACAAAGATACGTGATGCAATGGTGAACGTACAAATTGATGGAGTTACCGGTTCGATTTCATTCGACGAAAATGGAGATGCAAAGAAAGATATGGCATTTATCAAAACGGTTGAAAATGGTGAATTCAAATTCTTAAAGACTGTAACCGTCACTAAATAAAGTATTTCTTTTGTAGAGGTTGCCTTTCATTTTTTAGGCAGCCTTTACTATATTAATTTTTGGAGGACATCTCATGACTTTATCGACTCTTTTTCAACATGCTTTAACAGGAATATCGCTTGGAGGTGCCTACGCACTGATTGCCATCGGATATACAATGGTTTACGGTATACTTCGTATGATAAATTTTGCTCATGGCGATATATTTATGATGGCGGGTTATTTTATGATTTTTTCTATGGCAGTTTTACCATGGTGGGTTTCGATTCTACTGGTATGCGTTCTTACAATTATTCTAGGCGTGACGATAGAACGTACTGCCTATAAACCGATTCGATCTGCACCCCGTATGTCAATCATGATTTCTGCGATTGGCGTATCCTATTTATTACAGAATTTGGCTACTTACTTATTTACTGCACTTCCTCGTGCATATCCAGAAATTCCTTTCCTTAAGAAGATATTTCACATTGGAAGCATTTCTTCCTCTGTGGTTACTTTTATTACACCTGTATTAACCATTCTGTTGGCTATGGGGCTTATGTTTCTTATCAATCATACAAAAATCGGTATGGCGATGCGTGCCGTATCCAAGGACATGGAAACTGCTCAACTAATGGGTATCAAAATCAACAATACCATAAGTACCACCTTTGTGATTGGTTCTTTGCTGGCGGCTATCGGCTCTATTCTTTACTTTACTGACCGTATGTCGGTAACTCCTTTTAGCGGAACATTACCTGGTTTAAAATGTTTTATTGCTGCTGTTCTTGGCGGTATTGGAAGTATTCCAGGTGCTGTAGTTGGAGGTTTTATTATAGGAATTTGCGAGACGTTTCTTGTAGCGTTTGGATACTCAACTTACAGTGATGCATTTACATTTATATTATTAATCATTATCCTTCTGTGCCGCCCAACAGGATTGTTTGGCGAGAAGATGATAGATAAGGTATAGGGGGAAAACTAAAATGAAAAAGTCTAAAAATTTGATATATTCCGCAATTTTTGGAATAATCATCCTTTTACTTCTCTTCTTCTTAGAAGCAAATAAATTTGAGTATGGTATGGCTTATACCATATTACAAAAAGGTATGATTTTAGCAGTTGTAGCCGTATCGATGAACCTTGTTACTGGATTTACGGGCTTATTCTCCTTAGGTCAGGCAGGTTTTATGGCAATTGGAGCTTATGTAACAGGAATTTTTCTGATTCCAGCTGAAAGTATTCAAGAAGTATATTATATCAGTGGTGTTAATCCGGCAATTGCAAGCTTTAAAAACTGGATTGAATCTGGTCCGGCATTTTTACAGCCGATGATTCCATACCTTGCTTTAATTATGGGTGGTTTGTTAGCTGCTTTATTTGCTGCAGTGATAGGCTATCCAGTGCTTCGGCTGAAAAGCGATTATCTGGCAATTGCAACACTTGGGTTTTCTGAGATTATGCGTGCAATTATTTCAAGTCCTCAAATGGACACAGTTACCAATGGTTCCTATGGTCTAAAGAAAATCCCTGGGTTTACTTCTATATTTGAGCCCTTTGGAATTATGACAGTATGTATTTTATTAATGGTACTTTTGCTTCGTAGTACTTACGGACGCGCATTTAGAGCTATTCGTGAGGATGAAATTGCTGCTGAGGCAATGGGGATTAACTTAGCAAAACATAAACAGATGTCTTTTATTATTGGCTCTTTTTTCTCCGCAGTAAGTGGCGGTATGCTTGCAATGTTTATGCGTTCGATTGATTCAAAGTCATTTAGCGTATCCTTGACCTATGATATCTTGCTGATAGTAGTAATTGGAGGTATTGGAAGTGTATCAGGCAGCGTGATTGCAGCACTTTTAGTAACAGCAAGCAAGGAGTGGTGGCTTCGTTTCTTTGATAATCCATTATTTATCGGTGGAGTTCAGATACCGTTATTTAGAACCGGTTTTCGTATGGTTATTTTCTCTGTGATTTTACTTGTTGTCGTACTATTTTATCAGAGAGGAATTATGGGCAAGAACGAGTTCTCCTGGGATCGCCTTGAAAAAAGGCTCTTAAAGCTATTTAAAAGGGGAGGTGCCAAGAATGCCTAACCATATTTTAAGCGTGAATGATATCACCATGCAGTTTGGTGGAGTTGTAGCGGTAAACAACCTTTCTTTAGAGGTGAACCAAAATGAAATCGTATCATTGATTGGACCAAACGGTGCAGGTAAGACAACCGCCTTCAATGTAATTACAGGTGTTTATGCACCTACAAATGGTGCAGTATATGTGAAAGATAATATAATTACTAGCAATTATCCAAAATCTGCGATGAAAAAGCTGTATGCTGGTGAAAATAATGGTAAGTACACAACTACCATCAAAAAAACACCAGATCAAATCACAAAGCTTGGTGTTGCTCGTACTTTTCAAAATATACGTCTTTTCAAAGAGCTTACTGCGTTTGAAAATGTTCTCATAGCAAAGCATATGCTCTATAAATCTAACTTCTTGTCTGCTACCTTATGTTTGAATCATAAAGAAGAAAAGGCAATGCGCGAAGAGACAATGAAGTTACTTGATATTTTAGGGCTTACTGAAGTAAAGGATGAGATAGCAAGTTCCCTTCCTTATGGCCAGCAGCGTCATTTAGAGATTGCCCGTGCGCTTGCGACCAATCCGGAACTATTACTTCTTGATGAACCTGCGGCAGGTATGAATCCACAAGAAACGGATGAACTGACAAAGTTTATCTATGACATTCGTAAAAAGTTTAACCTTACTGTATTCATGATTGAGCATCATATGGACTTGGTTATGGATATATCAGATCGTATTTATGTTCTTGATTTTGGCAAATTAATTGCTTCCGGAACTCCGGAAGAAATACAAAATAATCAACGTGTTATTGATGCATATTTGGGGGTACAGGAAGATGGAGAAGAATAATTTATTAACATTAGACAATCTATATGTATCCTATGGAGGTATCCAGGCGGTAAAGGGAATCAGTCTTACCGTACCCAAGGGTGAGATTGTTACCTTGATTGGCGCCAACGGTGCAGGAAAGAGCACCATACTTCGCGCTATCTCGGGCTTAGTAAAAGCAGAAAGTGGTAAAATCTTTTACAAAGATGAAGATATCACCGGTATGCAAACTACTTCGATTGTAGAAAAAGGGATTACGCTTGTACCGGAAGGGCGACATGTATTCCCAGATTTAACTGTATTGGAAAACTTGAAAATCGGAGCTTATTTACGAAAAGATAATTTGCAAGATGATATCAACTGGATATATAAGCTATTTCCAAGATTACAGGAGCGTTCCTGGCAGATGGCAGGTACCTTATCCGGAGGGGAACAACAGATGTTAGCAGTTGGTCGCGCACTTATGAGTAAACCAGAGCTAATCATGATGGATGAACCCTCACTTGGTCTTGCACCAATTATCGTGAATGATATTATGGAGATTATAAAGACAATCAATAAAGAAGGCGTTACAATCCTTCTAGTGGAGCAAAATGCGAATCTTGCTTTAAAAATAGCTCACACGGGTTATGTATGCGAAACAGGCAATATTACGCTTAAGGGCACCGGTATGGAACTTTTAAGCGATGAAAGTGTAAAGGCTGCATATCTAGGGAAGGCACGAAGAAAGTAATTATTAGTACAGTATAAAAAGTCAGTAAATCTATTCGTAGAGATACTGACTTTTTTGATTATTTGCTTTATTCAAACAAAAAAGGAAATAGTGGGTTGTTTTGTATATTAATGGAATTTATTCTAGAAATGCGCTATAATATGAGTGAATTATTGTACATGTTAGTAAGAAAAGAGGGAATGGTTCATGTTTTACAGAATTATAAATGACGCAATGGAAGTAACAGATATTGAAAAATGGGAGCAGTGGGAGGATGGAGTAGCTCTATTTACCAGTGAAGAATGGGAAAAAGAGATGGACATAAAAGCAAGTTATCTTTTAAACCAAAGAGAAGATAATATTCATTTTTGCAAGTTGGAGAGTCATGGCAATTATTTATTTGGAACCTTTCACATTCCAATGAAAGAACAGCATGAGAACAATCTAGGGTTTGCATTTTATATACTAGAAAAAAGGCTGATATTTATTGATGATTCGGATTTAGTAAAGAAGAGTATAGATAAAATAGTAGTAAGTAAGCAACGAAAAGGATATACGCTGGAACGATTTTTGTATGATTTTTTGCTTTCTTTAATAGATGAAGATTTATTATATCTGGCGGCCCTTGAAAAAGAAATTACGAAGATGGAAGAAAACATTATAAATGGAAATGTCCATAAATTTAATTATCGAATGCTTCGGTTAAAAAAAGAGATTTCCCGTTTATATCGCTATTATAGCCAACTTACCAACTTAGGGGAAAATCTCTATGAAAATGAAATGGATTATTTTGGAAAAGATGATATAGCACACTTTCGTATTTTCTCTGACCGCGCAGCCAGACTTCAGGCAGAGACACAGGTACTGAGAGAATATGCGATGCAGGTACAAGATGTTTATCAATCAGAAATCGGAATTCGTCAGAATAATGTAATGAAAGTACTGACCATTGTTACAACCATTTTCCTACCATTAACCTTGATTGCTGGATGGTATGGTATGAATTTTGAATATATGCCGGAGCTTCAATGGAGGTATGGATATCCGTTTGTCATTCTAATCAGTATTTTGATTGTCATTGTAAGCTTATGGATTTCAAAACGAAAGAAGTTCTGGTAAAAAACACTTGCATTTAAATCGCAGATAAACTATAATAAAGAAAAATTAATTTAATCCTTTAAACCGTTGAAGCGGAGATAAAAATAGAACGTGCACTTACAGAGAGTCGGGAATGATGAGAACCGACAGAACGCAGGCTATTAAATGGACCGCTGAGGGCGCAGTGAACGGAAGAATCCTAGTATTCTGCGACGTAAGACATACGTTAGTTGTCATAGATATGTTAGTATCTAGTAAGCGCACGAATTTATTTTCGTGAATCGAGGTGGCACCGCGGGTGTATTATATGCAACTATTTCCCGTCCTTGACAGAGTATATCTGGCAAGGACGGCTTTTTTTACCCTTTTTTAGGATTGCCAAATATATTACTTACTTTAATTTAGGAATTTGAGACTTTGGTTTTTCAAAAGGAGGTAGTAAAAAGATGAAGTTTTATCCATCAAAAGAAGAAGCATTCAGGCTGTGTGAGACAAAGCAATATGGTGTGATTCCAATCTGTCTTGAGTTGTATGCGGATAAAATGACGCCGGTAACGGTAATGAAAATTATAAAAAAAATAAGTGTCCACTGTTATATGCTTGAGAGTGTGGAGGAACAGAAAAAATGGGGACGATATACATTTCTAGGTTATGATCCTATTTTAGAACTTACCTGTTGCAACCATGAGCTAATGCTTCGGTCCGCAGTGGAAGAAAAAAGGATAGTAGAGCATCCCAAAGAGGCAATCCGAAATATTTTAGAGCAGTATAAAAGCCCGAAGCTTGAAAATCTTCCTACTTTTACGGGAGGGCTTGTTGGATATTTTTCGTATGATTATATCAAATATAGTGAACCAAAGCTTGTACTTGATGCACAGGATGAAGACGGTTTCAAAGATGTTGATTTAATGCTATTTGATAAAGTAATTGCTTTTGATAACGAGAAGCAAAAGATATTACTAATTGCAAATGCAAAAACGAATCATTTAGAAGAAACGTATGAAAATGCAAAAAAAACACTGCAAAGTATGGCGCAGCTTTTGACTTATGGAGAAATGGCAGAAGATAAGCCACTCATTTTGAAGAGTCAATGGAAGGCGTTGTTTGATAAGAACCAGTATTGTGAAATGGTAGAAAAAGCAAAGAAATTAATTATAGAAGGGGACATTTTTCAAGTGGTGTTATCCAACCGTTTGGAGGTAGAAGTAGAGGGGAGTCTGCTAGATACGTACCGCGTACTACGAACGCTAAATCCTTCTCCTTATATGTTTTATTTTTCAAGTGATGACATTGAGATAGCTGGAGCTTCTCCAGAAACACTGGTAAAGCTTCAAGATAATAAGCTATTTACCTATCCGCTTGCAGGAACGAGACCAAGAGGAAAAGACAGCGAGGAAGATGAGCGTTTGGTAAAGGAACTATTGTCCGATGAAAAAGAACTCGCGGAACATAGTATGCTGGTAGACCTTGGAAGAAATGATATTGGAAAGATTAGTACCATTGGGAGTGTTAAGGTAGAAAAATATGCGAATATTGAACGCTTTTCTCATGTCTTTCATATTGGATCTACGGTTACCGGAGAAATATTACCGAATAAAGACGCTTTGGATGCCGTCGATGCAATTTTACCTGCAGGAACACTTTCTGGCGCACCAAAACTACGAGCTTGCGAGATAATCAATGAACTCGAAGGCAAAAAGCGAGGTATCTATGGAGGGGCAATCGGATATCTTAGCTTTACGGGAGAGCTGGATACCTGCATTGCGATACGTCTGGCTTATCACAAGAAGGGAAAAGTATTTGTACGTTCCGGTGCTGGAATTGTTGCAGATAGTAATCCAGAAAGTGAATACCAGGAATGTCTTAATAAGGCACAGGCTGTAGTTACAGCATTAAGTATGGCGGAAGGGGGTATTGACTTTGATATTGCTCATTGATAATTATGACAGCTTTTCTTATAATCTCTACCAGCTTATTGGTAGTATTCGAGATGACATTATGGTCATACGAAATGATGAAAAAACTATTTATGAAATAGAACAGATGAAACCAGATCTTATTGTACTGTCACCGGGACCGAAACGACCAGCGGATGCTGGAATTTGTGTAGAGGCAGTAACGTATTTTGCAGGAAAAGTTCCAATCCTAGGCGTTTGCCTTGGACATCAGGCAATCTGTGAAGCGTTTGGAGCAACCATTACCTATGCAAAGAAGCTCATGCATGGAAAATCCAGTATCATTAAACTATCAAGTCAAAGTCGACTCTTTCGAGGAATTAATGAGGAAGAACATACTATGCAGGCTGCAAGGTATCATTCCTTAGTTGCAGACCCCAAGACCATACCAAAGGAATTAAAGGTGGTTGCAATTTCCGATGAGGGTGAAGTAATGGCAGTAGAACATGAAAGTTATCCAGTGTTTGGGGTACAGTTTCATCCGGAATCGGTATTGACCAAGGACGGATTACAGATTATTAAAAATATACTCGGTGAAATAGAGAAAAAGTTAAGTAACGGATAAAGTAGACACAACAAATTGATATTTTTGAAGGAGAGGATCAATCGCTATGATAAAAGAAGCTATCTTAATATTAAGTAAAAAAGAAAATATAGGATATGAAATGGCTCGAGAAGTTATGAATGAAATTATGAGTGGAACGGCGAGCGAGGTACAAAAGAGTGCTTATCTTACTGCCCTAAGCATGAAAGGGGAAACAATTGATGAAATCACAGGTTCAGCGTATGAGATGAGAAATCATTGTATTAAATTGCTGCATGATATGGATGTGCTAGAAATCGTGGGAACTGGTGGGGATGGCTCCAATTCCTTTAATATCTCTACGACTTCGGCAATTGTGGTTTCATCTGGCGGTGTACCAGTAGCAAAACATGGAAACCGAGCCGCCAGCAGTCGCTGTGGTGCGGCGGATGTGCTGGAAGCTTTGGGGGTAAATATTTTAGTGACTCCGGAAAAAAGTGCAGCGATGCTAACAGAAATCGGTATTTGCTTCTTATTTGCACAAAATTATCATATTGCCATGAAGCATGTAGGTCCAGTTCGAAAAGAATTAGGAATCCGGACAATTTTTAATATTCTTGGACCTTTAGCAAATCCGGCAGGAGCAAATATGCAGGTAATGGGAGTATATGAGGAAGCCCTTTTACTACCAATTGCTAATGTACTCTTAAATTTAGGTGTGAGAAACGCGATGGTCGTTTATGGACAGGATAAACTAGATGAAATTTCGATGAGTGCGAAGACGAGTGTTTGTGAAGTAAGAAATGGTGAGATTCATTCTTATGTGATAGAGCCGGAGGATTTTGGATTTACAAAATGCAGAAAAGATGATTTAGTCGGAGGAACGCCGGAAGAAAACGCGGATATTACTTGTGCCATTTTGGATGGTGTAAAAGGACCAAAACGAGAGGCTGTGCTACTAAATGCAGGCGCAGGACTTTATGTCGCAGGATGCTGTGAAACACTAGAAAAGGGAGTTCGAATGGCAGAACAGCTCATCGATTCAGGTAGGGCAAAGCAGCAATTAGAAGCCTTTATCCGATGCTCTAACGAGTAGTAATTCTGTGCGTAAACTTAATATGACAAAAGACATGCACAGGAATGGAGAAGGGTATCAAAATATGATTTTAGATGAGATAGCAAAAAAAACACGAGAGAGAATTGCAAGTCAAAAACTGCAAATTTCATTAAATGTGATGAAGGAACAAGCATATAAACTGGTAGAGAAAGAAAAAAAATTTCCATTTGAAGCAGCACTTAAAGGGAAGGACATTCGATTTATTTGTGAAGTGAAGAAAGCATCTCCGTCCAAAGGAGTCATCGCGAAAGAGTTTCCCTATGTTTCCATTGCAAATGCATATGAGAAGGCAGGAGCGTCTGCCATTTCGGTTCTTACGGAGCCATATTATTTCTTAGGTGACAATCAATATCTGAAAGAAATCAAGGAAGCTGTAACGATTCCGGTACTTCGAAAAGATTTTACGGTAGATGAATACATGATTTATGAGGCAAAGACACTCGGAGCAGATGCGGTCCTATTGATTTGTTCCATACTTTCTGAAGAGGAATTAAACGAGTATATAAAGATTGCAGATTCACTAGGGATTTCCGCTTTAGTAGAAGCCCATACGCAAGAAGAGATCGCTATGGCAATTCGATGTAATGCAAGGGTAATCGGCGCCAACAACCGTGACTTAAAAACCTTCCAAGTGGATATTCAAACATCCATTCGATTACGAAGTCTGGTTCCAAATGATATTCTCTTTGTATCGGAAAGTGGCATGAAGACAACACAGGATATTGCTGCTTTAAAGGAAAATCATGTGAATGCGGTTTTAATCGGAGAAACGCTAATGAGAAGCGAAAACAAAAAAGAAATGTTGGACGAATTAAGAGGCTGAGTGAAAGAGCAGCGCAGAAATGTGGAGAAATATGAAAAGAGATAATCATTTAAAAATAAAAATATGTGGGTTGCGTCGTGAAGTAGACGTTGAGTATGCAAATCAATGTAAACCGGATTATATCGGTTTCGTATTTGCAAAAAGCAAGCGAAGCGTATCACCGGAGGAAGCGTTCGTATTAAAATCAAAACTTTCAAAGGATATTCAGGCAGTTGGCGTTTTCGTAAATGAGACACCAAACAACATCATTGATTTACTAGAGAAAGGAATTATTGATATTGCACAGCTTCATGGAAGTGAGAGCGAAGATGATATTTGCCAGATAAAAGAAACGACTGGAAAACTAGTCATTAAAGCAATTAAAGTAAGAGATACGATGGATATCATTAGATGGCAGGATTCCAAAGCGGATTATTTACTGCTAGACAATGGAGAAGGAACTGGTGAAAGCTTTGACTGGGGGATTCTAAAAAAAATAAATCCTTTCTTTCAAATGAAACCATTCTTTTTAGCTGGGGGCCTCTGTGCAGAAAATGTGAAAGAAGCCTGCAATGCTGTACTGCCGTTTGTACCTATGTGTATTGACGTCAGCAGTGGGGTCGAAGTAGAGGGATATAAAGATCTGGAGAAAATGAAACAGCTGATAAAAGCAGGTAAGGAGATATAAAAAATGGAAAAAGGACGTTACGGAGTCTTTGGGGGACAGTATATCGCAGAAACTCTAATGAATGAAATTATAAGACTAGAAGATGCGTATGAATTTTATAAAAATGATAAAGAATTCCAGAAAGAATTGGAGGATTTATTGAATCATTATGCGGGAAGACCTTCTTTGTTATATTATGCAAAAAATATGACAGAGGAATTAGGAGGAGCTCGTATCTATCTAAAACGAGAAGATTTAAACCATACCGGATCTCATAAAATAAACAATGTGCTCGGACAGGTTTTAATGGCAAAAAAAATGGGAAAGACTCGCGTCATTGCAGAAACAGGTGCTGGTCAGCATGGTGTTGCAACGGCAACGGCAGCAGCACTTCTTGGGCTTGAATGTGAGATATTTATGGGAAAGGAAGATACCATACGCCAAGCGCTTAATGTGTACCGTATGGAACTTTTGGGTGCAAAAGTTCATCCGGTAACCAGTGGAACCATGACTCTCAAAGATGCAGTAAATGAAACAATGCGTGAGTGGACCAATCGTGTCAGTGATACACATTATGTACTTGGTTCCGTCATGGGACCTCATCCATTTCCGATGATTGTTCGTGATTTTCAAAGTATTATCAGTTTAGAAGCAAGAGAGCAGATACTAAAATATGAGGGAAAACTTCCATCCGCTGTATTAGCTTGTGTTGGAGGTGGAAGTAATGCAATGGGAATGTTTTATCATTTCATAAAAGATGAGGATGTAAAACTGATTGGTTGCGAGGCAGCAGGAAAGGGTGTAGATACGGCGCTTCATGCTGCAACCATCGCAAAAGGAGAAATGGGAATTTTTCACGGTATGAAATCGTACTTTTGTCAGGATAAAAATGGACAGATTGCACCTGTGTATTCCATATCAGCAGGTCTTGACTATCCGGGTATTGGTCCAGAACATGCAAATCTTTACGATAGTGGACGTGCAACTTATGTACCAGTTACGGATGATGAGGCAGTCGATGCATTTGAATATTTGGCAAAGACAGAGGGAATCATATGTGCGATTGAAAGTGCACATGCGGTTTCTTATGCAAGAAAAATCGCAAGAGGAATGAGTAAAGATGAAAACATAATAATCTGTCTTTCTGGTCGAGGAGATAAAGATGTTGCAGCGATAGCCAGGTATAAGGGGGTAAAAATCGATGAGTAAAATTAGCCAGGCATTTCAAAATAAAAAAGCATTTATCGGATTTTTGACAGCAGGTGATCCAACCTCCCAGTTAACCATTGAATATATCTTAGAAATGGAGCGAGCAGGAGCGGATTTGATTGAAATCGGAATACCATTTTCGGATCCAACAGCAGAAGGAGTCGTAAT
Organism: Acetivibrio sp.; assembly: GCA_041739345.1. Classification (GTDB taxonomy): domain Bacteria; phylum Bacillota; class Clostridia; order Lachnospirales; family Lachnospiraceae; genus DIGJ01. The sequence goes on from JBGSNZ010000021.1 coordinate 53,023, forward strand.
TCAGGATGCAAATATTCGTGCCTTGTCAAAGGGAATGACCCCGGATGGAGTATTTGATATTGTAGCAAGAGTACGGCAAGTATCAAAGATACCTCTTGTATTTTTGACCTATGTAAATCCTGTCTTTCATTATGGCTATGAAAAATTCTTTACTCGGTGTGAAGAATTAGGAGTAGACGGAATCATTATTCCGGACATGCCCTATGAAGAAAAAGGTGAATTATTGCCGCTTGCTACCGCTCATGGGGTAGAGGTCATCTCTTTGATAGCACCAACTTCCAGACAGCGTATTCAGATGATAGCCAAAGAGGCCAATGGATTTTTGTATGTTGTATCCAGTATGGGAGTGACCGGAGTAAGAAGTGAAATCAATACAGATCTTGCAGCAATGATAGATTCTATTAAAACGGTGACCGATGTTCCTTGTGCCATTGGATTTGGAATAAATACAACGACTCAAGCAAAGCAGATGGCTGAATTGGCAGATGGTGTAATTGTAGGAAGTGCGATTGTAAAGATAATTGAAAAATATGGAAATCACGCACACCAGACACTTTTTGAGTATGTATCTAGTATGAAACAGGCTATCAGTGAACAATAGGCTGGCATAAATGTAGCTACGCATCATATACTTTTACAACTGCAATTTTAGGTGTGATATGGTGTACATAAAAAAAATTAGATGGGGTATATTGGCTGAACTGTTTGTTGTTATTGCAATAGGAATTGTTGTTTGTTCTTCTAGGTTAGTATCATATGAAGAACCACAAAGTGTTGCAGTAACCAGCCAAAATTATATCAAGTGGGTAGATTTTAATGTTTCTTACGAAGCCTTGTGCAAGGCATATGAAATAGATGTAAGTACTTATGAAGAAGAAGTGCATTTATCATGGATTGAACTTTTATCCTACGTAGCAGCAAAAAATGGCGGAGAATTTTCAAAAAAATCAATACGCGATTTGGAAGCACTAAAAAAAACGCTTTGCAACAAGGAAACTACATTGGAAGAACTCACGAAAGACATGAAATACTATAAGTATTACTTAGAGGCATATGAGGCGATTCTTGGCGGCTATGTTGGTGAATACGAAGTTGAGGTATGCGATGAAAATGGAACAAAGCAATATGAGAAAAAGTATGGACTGAAGGCGTTTTCTCCGATTGCAAAGAGCTTTCCTTATAGTGATTATGATGATTTTGGCTCCTCACGTAATTATGGTTATAAAAGAGTGCATTTAGGACATGATATGATGGGTCAGATCGGTACACCGATTATAGCAGTCGAGTCCGGCTATATTGAGGCACTTGGCTGGAATCAGTATGGTGGCTGGCGAATTGGAATACGAAGCTTTGATAAAAAAAGATATTATTACTACGCTCACTTAAGACAGAATTATCCATATCAAGAAAAACTAGAAGAAGGAAGTGTAGTTACTGCAGGAGATGTTATTGGCTATATGGGGCATACCGGTTATAGCACAAAGGAAAATGTGAATAACATCAAGACCGTACATCTTCACTTTGGAGTACAACTTATTTTCGATGAATCACAAAAAGAGGGAAATAATGAAATATGGATTGATTGCTATAATCTAACTAAATTTTTACTGAAAAATAGAAGTGATGTTTCAAAAGTAGAGGGAACCAAAGAGTGGGCACGTGTGAATGAAATGCGGGTTCCTGAGGTGGAATCGTACGGGAAATAAGTTTCTAAGAGATCAAAAATGATGGCTAAAATCTTAAGGTTTTGTTCAATTTGCAGCCAAAATTTAAATAGCATACGTTCAAACCTCAGAACGATTGTCAATTTTAATAAGCTATAAACAACGAGAATCAAGTGATTAGACACTTGATTCTCGTTATTATCTTATTAAAATAATCGTTCAAATTCGGTTTTAACGTATGCTATTTAAATTTTGGCTGCAAATTGGGATAAACGTAAAGGTTTTTGATTTTGTAATATCACCCTTTGTAAATCTATAAAAAAATAACTGAAACCAAAAAGGTACTTTTATAGATTCTACATATCATGTTGTATATTACGGAATTTTTTTGTAAAAGTGTTCCCGAAAAAAAGAACGAGCGGATGATATTATAAAGCTTTGATCTATGAGCAGAATGAAATGATAAATATTCTTCTGAATTTACGAATACAACCATATAATAAGTAGTAATAAATGAAGGGGAGAATATATGGATCAGAAGGAAATTGTCATTATTTTGAATGATATTCATATGGGAAGTAATTCGCCTACTGTTTGTTATAGTAAAAAGATACATGAAAAATTTTTAATAGCAATCTTAGATGATATTATTGCTTGTGCCAATCATATTAAGGAATTGGTACTCCTTGGGGATATATTCGAATTTTGGACATATCCACCGAATGTAGTGCCACCGGAATTAGATGATATTATTGCTGCACATCCTAATATATTAGGGCTAAATGGAAAGCTTAATCAAGTAATTTCTGCTCTGAAAGGAAGAGTTGTTTTTATTCCTGGAGATCATGATATATGTGTTAAGGAAGTGGATTTGAGAAAAATTAAAAATCAGGATGGATATACAATTAAATTTCACACTGGTGCCTATATTCCATCTTATTATAAAGGAGTCCTATTTACACATGGGAATGAGTTTACAATATTAAATGCTCCATATTATGAAAGTAAATTAGCACCTCTTCCATTGGGGCATTTTATATCTAGGGCAATTTCTTATTATTTGGAAAAAGAGCTTGGTAAATCTTGCAATCAAACAGCTGCTAATTTAATAGACAATGCAAACCATTATATTGCTAATTTTATATTAAAGAATCAAGCATTCTTTTACTATATTTTAAATAGTCGCGATTTTATCAGTGAATTTATTAATGTGATTGCATATACAACTGGTATGCCTTTAAATTTAAAAATACATATTAATCGAGATACGGCAGTATCGCTCAATGATATAAAAAAAATATACGAAGGATTAATACCTTGCAATCAGATAATGCAGTTGTTTTCTTTGATAACTGAACTTAGCGGATCTTATTTACCTTATGTAGCTCAAAAATGTGCGATAGACAAAGGTGCGAATCTTGTTATTACAGGACACACGCATGTACCGGTATCCCCTGTAAGTGATGGAATATGCCAATATGCAAATACTGGATTTATGTGTCCTTCACTCCACGACATGCAGATAAAACCAATTACCTATGGAATTTATGATTGTTCAAACCGCTATATTAAATTAATGAAAATCTCTGATGATACATCTCATAATATTGAATCCTATATCAAAAATAAAACAATTTCAACCAAAAATGTAACTACGGATCCGTTAACTTTTGGTTGGTCCGTTTATAATGAATCCTGGGAATATTACCGTATGATGCAAGATGGTGTTCGCTTGAAGGCAAAAGAATTAAATATTAATTTGATTACGCATGATCAAAAAAGTAATTCTATTGAAATGGTTACTGGATGCCTTAATTTAATTAACAAAGAGGTTAATGCTTTGCTGATTTCTCCTTATAATCCAGAAAAAGTTCCTATTATTGTTTCGAAAGCTAAGATAAAAGAAATTCCAGTTGTAATTATTGATGGTGGAACAGGTGGCGCAGATGTACTGGCATTCATTGTATCAGACTCTTTTGCTGGTGGAGTACTAGCTGGTGAATATGCACTAACATTAACTAAAAAATATGCAATCAAAAGTAATAACGTAACAATTATTAAAGCAGAAGAAACTGCGACTTATGCGTTAAGGCGTGGGAAAGGTTTTAAACGCGTCATGTTAGAAAGTGGATATCAAGTTGTTTCAGAAGTATCTGCAAATGGGGAAGAAACGCTAGCGTATGAAGAAATGAAAGGTATCTTGAACTCTTATGGGAATGACCTGGCAGTCGTGTTTTGTGAAAATGGCAATATGACACTAGGTGCTGCAAAAGCAATCGAAGAAGCAGGAAAAAAGGGTGAAATCATGTTAATTGGATTTGATGCTGACGAAGCTATAATTGATGCAATAAAGCAAGGTGTTATTCAAGGTGCGATTGCACAACAGCCCTTTAAGATGGGTGAAATTGGTGTTGAAATTGCCTATCTAGCAATGAAAGGAAAGCCAATCACTTATGATGATAGGGAAACAAAAGAAATACTTATGGAGGTCTATTTAATTGATGAATCGGGTAAACCTAGTATTAAACTTAGATAAAATAACAAAAATAGGAGGTGAATCATATTGGATACTGCTTGTTCGGAACAAATCATAAGTGAAGATTATGCAGATTTTATCATTGAAAATGGGCGATTTCCAGAAAGTTTTATAACAATTCCTAATTTTTGTTATGATGCGATTAGTAATATTTATTCGGTAGCATATGTACCAATTCAAAGCTTACCCAATAATATCATTCAACAATATACCTATAGCATTTTGCCTAGTTGTTTTGGTTTGTTACAAATTGATAGTTTGGATGAGGCTGGTATTTCACAGATTCAAAATATTCCATCGCTTAATCTGACTGGTCAGGGGGTGCTAATTGGAATCGTAGACACAGGTATTGACTATATGAATGAAGCATTTAAAAATGCGGATGGTACGACAAGAATAATTTCCATATGGGACCAGACAATTAATGATACCACTTTAAAACCATTGGGTTTTAATTATGGAGTGGAATATAAGGAAGAACAGATTAATCTAGCATTAGCAAGTGAAGATCCTTTAACGGTAGTTCCAAGTATTGATATGAATGGACACGGAACATTCTTAGCTGGAATTGCTGCTGGAAATAAAAATAGTGCAAAAAATTTTTCTGGTGTCGTTCCAGATGCTAAAATTGTAGTTGTAAAACTCAAACAAGCAAAGCGATATATAAGAGACTTTTTTTCGATTCCACAGGATGTCGATTGTTATCAGGAAAATGATATTATGTTTGGAATTAAATACTTATTAGATATTTCGAAGGAATTGAATCGACCAATATCAATCTGCATAGGTATTGGTAGCTCTCAAGGTTCTCATGATGGTCGCCATGCACTTAGTAATTATATTTCAACGGTAGCAGATGAAAAAGGTGTTGGTGTCACGGTTGCTGCTGGAAATGAAGGATCTAAAAGGCATCATTATTCTGGAGTTGTTGATGTTGCTGTTGGATATGATACCGTTGAATTAAAGGTTGGAGCAAATAATAAAGGATTTTCAATGGAATTATGGGGAAATAGTCCCAATTTGTTTTCAATTGATATTCTATCGCCGACGGGAGAATATATATCTAGAATTCCTGCAAGGCTAAAGGAAACACGAAAAATAGAGTTCATTTTTGAAAAAACCATACTTTTTATCGATTATGATATTGTAGAATCGCAAACTGGGGATGAGTTGATATTAATTCGATTTCAAAATCCAACCGAAGGAATTTGGCGTTTTCGAGTATATTCGAACATTGTATTTAATCCAGTGTTTAACATTTGGCTACCAATTACTAATTTTATTGGCACAGATACTTTTTTTTCAAGTCCTGATCCTGACACGACGCTCACAGCCCCGGCAAATGCGGAGATTCCTATTATAGCGACTGCATATAATCATAGAAATGATAGCATTTACATTGATGCAAGCAGAGGATTTACCAGAGCAAATAGAATTAATCCTTCCTTTGCTGCTCCAGGTGTTAACCTTTTAGGGCCAACATTAAAAAATGAATATACCGTATTAAGCGGAACGAGTATTTCAGCAGCTTTTACTACTGGTGCAGTTGCGATGATACTAGAATGGGGAATGAGGCAAGGAAATCAAACGCAATTTGATACCGTAGAAATAAAAAATTTTCTAATTCGTGGCGCTAAACGAGATACAGGTAAAGTTTATCCAAATAAAGAATGGGGATATGGCATTTTAGATTTATACAATACATTTATTAGTTTAAGGGGGTGATTGCAAGTTGATCGCCCTTTTTTGAATCTAGCGTCTTCTTTCGAAAATACGGGAAAATAGATTGAATTTATGTATACTTTTACTGCACAGGATATTGCAAAAATACAGTAAAACGTTTAAAATATTCTACAGGAAATAAGGAAGTATGACAGGAGAGAGAAAAATGATAATCGATTTTCACACACATATCTTTCCGGATGACATGGCAGAAAAGACATTAAAGGGAATGGTAAAAAACACGAATATAACTCCATTTATAAATGGTAAAGCAAAGGGATTATTAGAGAGTATGACAAGAAGTGGCGTGGAATACTCGGTGGTTCTTCCAGTGGCAACAAAAGCAAAACAATTTCAAACGATTAATGCGTTTGCTGTAAACATTAATGATACCTATGCTCATGCTAAGGGACCAAAACTAATATCCTTTGGGGGAATTCATCCCGAATCTAGTAACTATAAGGCAGAACTTCGTGAAATTGTAAATTTAGGTTTAAAAGGGATAAAACTCCATCCAGATTATCAGAATACAATGATTGAGGATATCAAATATATGCGTCTCATTGATTATGCAAGCGAACTAGGACTTATTATCAGTATCCATGCGGGGATTGATGCTGGATATCCGAACACGGTGCATTGTACGGTAAAAGGAGCAAAAAAGGTCATAGATGAAGTAAAACCGGAAAAGCTAATTTTAGCGCATTTGGGTGGTTTAGGTCTTTGGGATGAAGTTGAGGAATTGCTTGTTGGACACAAGGTGTATCTAGATACTGGATTTATCTTTCATAAAATTAAACCAGAACAGTTTAAGCGTATCGTAAGAAATCATGGCAGTAAAAAGATTTTATTCGCGACAGACTGTCCATGGGGCGGACAGAAGGAATCCCTAGATACGTTAGAAAATTGGGGACTTAGCGAAGAGGAAAAAAGCAATATACTTTATAAAAATGCAAGTAAACTTTTGCAATGGTAATATCCGTATATTGAACGGTTTTTTTTACGAAAGGAGAAAGTAATGATATTTACAAATATATTACTCATCATTGATTATGTAGCTTTTTTTCTGTTTCTAGCATATCTTTTGGCAATCATGCCAAGAATGTTTAAACGTCCATCGAACAAGGCATTCAGGGGGTATTATTATGCACATCGAGGATTCTATAATAATGAGACGCAAGCACCCGAAAATTCAATGAAAGCATTTGAACTTGCGGTGAAAAAAGGGTATGGAATTGAATTAGATGTGCAGTTAAGTAAGGATCGTGTGCCTGTTGTATTTCATGATGATTCGCTTTTTCGAAGCTGTAAGGTAAAGGGAGAAGTTAAGGATTATATGTATCAAGAATTAATGCAATTTTCTTTGTTTGATAGCAAAGAGAAAATCCCAAGATTTGAACAGGTACTTTCTTTGGTTAACGGAAAAGTTCCATTAATTGTTGAAATAAAATGTGATGATAGTAAAGTGAATATATGCCAAATAGTCTACGATTTATTAAAAGAATATCAAGGTGTTTACTGTGTGGAATCGTTTAATCCATTTGTAGTTCATTGGTTTAAAAAACATGCGAAAGGGATCTTGCGCGGACAACTATCTAGTAATTATGCAATGATTGGAAATACGCATTTTCTACAAAAGTGTGTGGGATATTTACTATTTAACTTTTGGGGGAAACCAGATTTTATCGCCTATGACTGTTACTATGTAAATACCATTTCCCGTAGCATATGCAGAAATTTATATCGAAGCCTTTCGGTGGCATGGACAATTACTTCACAAAAGCAGCTCGATGGATTAAAGGACAAATATGACCTTTTTATATTTGAAGACTTTGAACCGATGTAGTAGAAATAATGAATTAGATGTAATTTATTTTAATAAAATGAATGATAATTGGAGCAGAGTAAGCAATAATACACTGTTCTTTTTTTACTCTATATATAGAATAAATCATATTAGTAAAGCATATTTTTATAAAAGTGCTTAACATTTAGTTCTATTAAATTCGTATTTAATCATTCTATAATTTGTTCGTTTGTTAACAATGCTTATAATTAGGAATATAGATGGGAGTATATTTGCATGAACAAATTAAATCAAGTTCTATTTAAAATGTTAATACTGTTATCCATCACTTGTATCGTCGTATTTATATGGAAAGTAGTACCAGGTGATTATCAAAACACGAGCATAGAAACGACTGCGATACAACCATCGCCTAATAGTACAGACAAAACATATACCATAGGTTGGTCGGTATATGACAGTAATCTAGAATATTTTCATGCCATGCAAGACGGTGTACTTACAAAGGCAGAAGAGCTTGGATATAAGGTGATTTCATTTGATCAAAAAGGAAGTTCGTCTGAAATGGTTAAAGGAACTCTCAATTTAATTGATCAGGGTATTGATGCTTTAATTATCTCTCCGGTTGATCCAACTGCTATGATTCAAATTGTGGAATCCGCAAAGGAAAAAAATATACCAGTCGTGGTTACTGATGTAGGTACCGGAGGTACCGATGTAGATGCATTTATTTTATCTGATAATTTTGTAGGGGGAATAATAGCCGGGGAATATGCTTTTAAACTTATAGGAGAACGTTCTTTAACAAGCAAAAATGCAGCAATTATCAAACTAGAAGCAACCCAGACCTATGGAAGGCGCCGAGGCGAAGGATTTAAAAGAGTACTAATGGAAGATGGTTATGATATTGTTGCAGAAGTAACTGTAAAACCAGACACAGCTTCCGCCTATGATGCTATGAAACATATTCTGGAACTATATGGTGATGATTTAGCGGTTGTGTTTTCTGAAAATGACCAAAGGGCAATCGGTGCGGCAGAAGCAATTGAGGCTGCTGGAAAAAAAGGACAGATTTTAGTAATTGGATTTGATGGTATTCCTTTGGCTATAGAAGCCATTAAAAATGGATTAATGCAAGGGACAGTTGCTCAACAGCCATTTGAAATGGGTGAATTAGGTGTAGAAGTAACATCTCAACTTCTAAATAATGAAAAAGTCATCTATGATAATGCTAGACTTAAAGAATTATATGTGGAAGTATATCTGATTGATGAAACAGGAGCTCCAGTCAATAAGTCAGAAAACTAGAAAAAGATAATCATTATTTTTTTAATCATACTATAATTTGTTCGTCTGTTAACAATGCTTATAATTAGGAATATAGATGGGAGTATATTTACATGAACAAATTAAATCAAGTTCTATTTAAAATGTTGATATTGTTATCCATCACTTGTATCGTCGTATTTATATGGAAGGCAGTGACAGATGATTATCAAAAGACAAGCATAGAAACGACTGCGATACAACCATCACCTGATAGTACAGATAAAACATATACTATAGGTTGGTCTGTATATAACAGTGATTTAGAATATTTTAATACGATGCAAGATGGTGTATATGCAAAGGCGGAAGAACTCGGATATAAGGTGATTTCTACTAATCAAAGAAGTAATTCAGCTATAATGGTGGAAGGTGCACTAGATTTAATAAATCAAGGAATAGACGCATTAATCATCTCACCAGTTAATCCAACGGCTATGATTCTCATCGTAGAATCAGCAAAGGAAAAAAAGATACCGGTAGTGGTAGTTGATGTAGGCACTGGAGGCACGGAGGTAGATGCCTTTATTTTATCTGACAATTTTGTGGGTGGAATAATAGCCGGTGAATATGCTTTAAAACTTATTAAAGAACATTCTTTGACTAGTAAAAATGCAGCCATTATCAAGGTAGAAGAAACTTCTACCTATGCAAGACGCCGAGGCGAAGGGTTTAAGAGAGTGCTAATGGAAAGTGGTTATAATATTGTTGCAGAAGTAACTGCAAATTCGGAAACCGCTACCGCCTATGATTCGATGAAACATATTTTAGAGTTGCATGGGGATGATTTAGCGGTCGTATTTTGTGAAAATGACCAAATGGCATTAGGCGCAGCAGAAGCAATTGAAGATGCAGGTAAAAAAGGACAGATTATGGTAATTGGATTTGATGGTATTCCTTTGGCGATTAAAGCTATTAAAAATGGATTAATGCAAGGAACAGTCGCTCAACAACCATTTGAGATGGGCGAATTAGGTGTTGAAGTAACATCTCAACTTCTGAATAATGAGAGAGTGATATATGATAATGATAGATTGAAAGAATTATATGTGGAAGTATATCTAATTGATGAAACAGGATCTCCAGTAAATAAACCAGAAAACTAGAAAAAGAAAATGCAGCAATGCTATAAAAAGGTCAATGCGAATAATTGAAATTTATAGGAAAAACTTGACTCAATTATAGTGACATGGTATAATTTTACTATCTTAAAGGAAAGGGAGTGCTAGATATGAAAAATAGAAAAATGAATTTTTACATGACTCCCGGCATGGATTTTTAGCTTACATTGATTTCGATAATTGTGATTACCCGGGAGAAATCACATCTTCCGGGTATTTTTATGCCCAAAATTATTAAATGAATGGAGAATAAAAGAATGGTAGTATTTAAGAAAATTGATGAAAACAATTTTGAAGAATGTATTAATTTATCCGTATTCGAAGGACAGAAAATGTTTGTGGCGGATAACACATTAAGTATGGCTCAAGCGTACTTATCTTTAACGAACAATTATTGTATGCCTTTGCCTTATGCAATTTATGATGAGGATAAAATGATAGGATTTATAATGATGGCTTATCATACAAAACCAGAAATAAAAGACGAGGAAGAATTATATGACGAAGCAATTTATGAAATATGGCGCTTAATGATTGACAAGAGCTATCAAGGAAAAGGATATGGAAGACAATCTATGGATAAAGCAATTGAATATATAAAGACTTATCCATGTGGCGAGGCGAAAAAGATAGTTTTGTCCTATGAACCAGAGAATATAGGAGCAAAGCATTTATATGAATCATGTGGCTTTGTAAATACTGGTGATGAATTAGAAGGAGAAATTATTTCTGTGTTTGAGCTATAGATAAAGATTAAATGGGCGGTCGCAATATTCAAAATGAGAAATTTGATTATTGCGACCGCCGCTTTTTAGTTAATTTGTATTAAATTTTTTGAATGTTTTGTAGAGAATGTAAATGAGTGTAGTAATGTAAACAATCCAAATAAATATAAGTTTGCGTGAGAAAAACTTGGAAAAATAGGTTCCTAAAATAATTCCAAAAGACATCAATGCAATTTTTAAACAAGCAAAGTCAAATACAGTGTAGTTTTTAACGGAGCTCATCGCGTTACTTATAAAGTTTTTCATCCTTCTACCTCCATCAATTAGAAAATTAATTATATGAATATAATTAATTATAAGTTAAATATTCTATCTAGTCAATAAAATGAAGATAATAGAGTATACTATATAAAAGAAAAAACGCAAAGTGAATACAATAATAAAGTTGAAAAGAGTAACATCAAGTCGATTGTTACTTGACAAAGTAAATGAACGTGATATAATCGGCATTAGTTATAGAGAAAAAAGCGATGACAAGAAAAAGTAGTAATGAGAAAACCAAACAGAAAGTAGCCGGTTGATGAGAGGCACATGGAACCTGATTATGAATACATCTTTGAGCTTCACCCCGAAAGGTAAACGAGTAGGCGGCGACGGATTGCACCACGTTATCGGTGACGGAGTATTGCTGATTCTAGAAAGGCAGTACTTAGTAAGGCAGGCAATGTGAGTTGTCTGTGAACTTAGGTGGTAACACGAGACTATACCCTCGTCCTATATAGGACGAGGGTTTTTTTGCGTAATTGAAATGATTTTTACGAACCCTGAAAGGAGAAAAAATAATGACAGTATATGACGAATTAGTGGCAAGAGGTTTAATTGCCCAGGTAACCGACGAAGATGAAATTAAAGAATTAGTAAACAATGGAAAAGCAACTTTTTATATTGGATTCGATCCAACCGCAGATAGCCTTCATGTAGGACACTTCATGGCGCTTTGTTTAATGAAGCGTTTACAGATGGCAGGAAACAAGCCAATTGCATTAATCGGTGGAGGCACCGCGATGATTGGAGATCCATCCGGCCGATCCGATATGCGTCAGATGATGACGGTAGAGACCATTCAACACAATTGTGAATGCTTTAAACAACAGATGAGTAAGTTCATTGACTTTTCAGAAGGTAAAGCGTTAATGGTAAACAATGGAGATTGGCTACTGAATTTAAATTATGTAGAACTTTTAAGAGAAGTGGGAGCACACTTTAGTGTAAACCGTATGCTTTCCGCAGAATGCTATAAGCAGAGAATGGAAAAAGGCTTAAGTTTCTTAGAATTTAACTATATGATAATGCAAAGCTATGACTTTTTAGCATTATATGAAAATTACGGATGCAACATGCAGTTTGGTGGAGACGATCAGTGGAGCAATATGCTCGGTGGTACAAAATTGATTCACCAAAAATTAGGAAAAGATGCTTATGCAATGACCATTACGCTTCTTCTCAATTCAGAAGGAAAGAAGATGGGTAAAACACAGTCTGGAGCTGTTTGGCTTGATCCAAACAAGACTTCTCCATTTGATTTCTATCAATACTGGAGAAATGTTTCAGATGCTGATGTATTAAAATGTTTACGTATGCTTACCTTCCTTCCACTTGAGCAAATCGATGAGATGGATAAGTGGGAAGGCAGTCAGTTAAATACTGCAAAAGAAATATTAGCATTTGAACTTACCAAATTAGTGCATGATGAAGAAGAAGCAAACAAAGCACAAGAGGGTGCGAGAGCATTATTTACAAGCGGAAATGCGGCAAATATGCCTACCGCGGAGTTAACCGATGCAGATTTTGAAGAGGGAAACATTGATATCCTTTCCATTCTTGTAAAATCTGGTTTAGTTCCAAGCCGATCCGAAGGACGACGTGCAGTGGAACAAGGTGGAGTAAGTGTGGATGGAGCAAAAGTTGAGGATTTTAAAGCTGTATATACAAAAATAGATTTTCAAGAAGATGGTATGATTGTAAAACGTGGTAAGAAAAATTTCAAAAAAATTATAGTAAAATAAAGAATTTGTTAAATAGCAAAAGGGGATGTTGCGAAATTCAAAAATTTTCAACATCCCCTTTTTATACCTGCTTATGCATTTGCTACGCTGCTTTGCATGCTTTTACAATAATGCTTAATAATATCCTGTCTCGTAACGATTCCGATAAAGATACCTCGGTCATCCACGACAGGTACAAAATTCTGCGCATATACTAGTTTAAATAAATCATCGATGTCAGCATTTACATTTACAGCATCATATTGAAAACGACGTATTAAGGTTGATACAGGAGTTAATTGCATACGTTCCAATGTTACTTCTTTATGTATATCAATATAGCTCCATAAAAAATCGCCTTCTGTAATGGCACCGATATATTTTCCACTTTTCGTTATCACTGGAATGGAAGTAAATCCGCTGGTACGAATGCTATTTAATGCACAATAGATAGTATCTGTGTCATATACATACGAAACAGCGTTTTTTGGCGTAAGAAAAAATAAAATGTTCATTTTAGATTCAGTCCTTTGAGAAATATGATACAAACGAAAGGTTTGTTCGTTGTTATTATACCATAATTAGAGTGAAAATACTTCTTAAATTAATCTAAATTATTATTACGTTCTTATATATTTAAAGTCATTCTTATGTACAATTAACAACAATTTACATAGTGAAAGGTTTTATTTACAACTAGAAACAATCAGTGGTATCATTGTGGATAAGCCACAAAATTTTGGCATAACAAGTGGATAAAAAAGTAAGGGTGAAAGACTTTAATGAAAGGATAAATGCAAACATATAACTTCCACCCTTTGTGTTTGCGTCTCTAATGAACATGCTAGCATGTTGGCTTGAGACTTGGTATCAAATTATGAAAAAACACGTAGATTTATTACATGGGGCAATCTTACCAACGATGATGAAGTTAGCAATTCCAATTATGGCAACTTCCTTGCTCCAGATGGCATATAATTTAGTAGATATGATATGGTTAGGACGAGTTGGAAGCGGTGCGGTAGCAGCGGCGGGATCTGCAGGTATGTATATCTGGCTTTCCAGTGGAATTGCTGCTCTTGCAAAGGTGGGTGGACAGGTTAAGGTAGGACATAGCCTTGGTGCAAGAAAGAGGGAAGATGCCATTATTTATGCACAAACATCACTTCAAATGGGAATCTTTTTAGGAATTTTATTTGGTGCAATTTGTTTGTTTGGAGCACGTCCTTTAATTCTCTTTTTCCAATTAAATAGTGCAGATGTAATTGAAGGAGCGATTCAGTATCTTAGAATATGTGGTGGTGGGGTTGTTTTCAACTTTATTATAATGATTATGACTGGAATTATGATGGCAATGGGAAACAGTACGACTCCATTTCGGGTTACTTTTGTGGGCCTTATTGTAAATATGGTTTTAGATCCCGTGTTTATTTTTGGAATTGGTCCTGTTCCTGCAATGGGAGTAACAGGTGCAGCCATAGCTACTCTTTTTGCTCAGATTCTATCTGCCGTATTTATGATAATTGCAGCTATGAAGGACAAGCAAATATTTTCTCATATTAAACTAAATGGTCCATTACATATGGAGTATGCAAAGACAATGCTTCGCATATCTTGTCCAACAGCACTTCAAAGCATGATATTTACAGGTATCTCCATGATAATTGCAAGGTTGATAGCTGGATGGGGTGATGAAGCGATTGCAGTACAAAAGGTAGGTTCGCAAATTGAGTCAATTTCCTGGATGACAGCAGATGGATTTGCAGCCGCGCTTAGTGCATTTATAGCGCAAAATTATGGTGCTAATAATTTGAAACGAGTACGGCAAGGATATGTGAAAGCAGTGCATTTGATGATAGTATGGGGTTGTTTTTCAACATTCTTGCTAATTGCATTTCCGGGGGAGATTTTTAAGATATTTATTACAGAAGCGACGGTACTACCGCTCGGAATTGACTATTTACGAATTCTTGGATGTTCACAACTTTTTATGTGTATGGAAATAACCGCAGCTGGAGCTTTTTCCGGAATCGGAAAAACGATACCTCCATCGATCGAAGGAATTACGCTTACAGCACTTCGAATCCCAATAGCGATCGTTTTAGGTGCCACAGCTTTAGGACTCAATGGTATCTGGTGGAGTATTAGTATTTCCAGTATTTTAAAAGGTATTGTACTGCTATTCTGGTTTGAAGTGGTACTACGCCGTATTCTTTCAAAGGAAAGTAAACTTGTTAATTAAAAAATTTATGTTTGATTAATTCGATCGGCATTTCTTTTTCAGTCCAAAGTTTAAAAGCTTCTGCTCCTTGATAAAGAAGCATATACATTCCATTAAATGTGTGGCAGCCACAGGATTTTGCCATCGAAAGAAGTTTTGTTTCACGTGGATTATAAATGATATCAGACACGATGAGTCCTTTATGAAAGTAGGAAACATCTGGAATGACACTGTCATCACAATTTGGAGACATGCCAACATTGGTTCCATTTACTAAAACATCGCAAGCATCAATTGTATCTTTGAGCAAAGATAAATCACTATAATCAAATAAATGAAGACGGCAGGATGTATGTTCACTCAGTCGTTTTATGGTCTCCTTCGCATGAGAATAAGAGCCCGAGCGGCGGCTAAAGATTGTGATTTCAGCTACACCGTCAAGAGCTGCCTGCACTAAAATTGCAGTCGAAGCACCACCTGCACCTAAAATTACTAATTTTTTACCGATTAAGTTAAAACCGGCATCTTTTGCCGCATGCATAAATCCAATGCCATCTGTAGTGTGTCCAGTCAGAATGCCATTGTCATTAACCACGGTATTTACAGATTCGGATATTCTGGCGGCTAAGGATAGATGATCACATAGTTCACACATTTTATTTTTATTAGGCATGGTAAGGTTAAAACCTCTTGCATTAATATTTTTAAGTGTAGCAACGGTTGATTCCAGGGTATCGGTATTCGCTTCAAAAGCCATATATGCAAAATCCAACCCAAAGTGATGAAAAGCTTCATTATGCATTGATGGGGAGATGCTATGAGAAACAGGGCTTCCTAAAAGGCAGATAAGCCGTGTTTGTCCTGTGATTTTATTTGACATAATTGTATTCTGTCCTTTCTAAGTAGTGAGCTAAGTATAAATAAAGCATTATTAACAAAATGATATGATAAGCAAAATTGGATGTCAACTAAAAAGGATTGATGAAACGAAAAAACTTCGTTATAATAAAGGGGAAAACTACAAAGATAAGCCAAATGGAGGGCGAGAGCATGCAAACAGTTTGTGTAGGTGGTTTAGAAATTGGAAAAGGAATACCTAAAATTTGTGTGCCTATTTTAGGTAAGACAGAAGATGAAATTTTAGCCGCTGCAAAAGAGGCAAAAGCTTCCGTCGCAGATTTGGCAGAACTGCGTATTGATTGGTATGAATATGCAAAAGAGATTGATCGGGTACTTCCTTTGCTTCAGGATGTCAGGGAAATATTAGAAGATTTACCACTAATATTTACCTTTCGAACGACGAATGAAGGTGGAAAAACAGAAATATCAGAAGAAGCATATGAAGAGTTAAATTTAAATGTGTTACATAGTGGATATATTGATATATTGGATGTAGAAATAGAATCCGGTGACGATGTGGTGGAACATCTGGTTTACGAAGCACATCAAAACGGAGTGAAAATTATTGGATCGAACCATGACTTTGAAGGAACACCGGAAAAAGAAGATATTTTAAAGCAATTAAAACGAATGGATTTGTTGGGCGCTGACATTTTAAAAATAGCGGTACTTCCTCGTTCAAAGCAAGATGTCCTACTTTTGATTTTGGCAACGCTTGAAATGCGGGAAAACTATACGGAAAAACCAATTGTAACTATGTCAATGGGCGAAGAAGGATTAATCAGCCGTCTTTCGGGCGAAATCTTTGGCTCTTCCATTACATTTGGCTCTATTACAAAAGAATCGGCATCTGGCCAAATACCAGTAGATGTCTTAAGCAAGGTTCTGAACCTTTTGCATGTGGAAAGTAAAAAGAATGTTTTTTTTGTAGGTTTTATGGGAGCAGGAAAAAGTACAATTGCAAAAAAAATTGCAGAAAGTCGAACGTCTCCATTAATTGAAATCGATGAAGAATTGGTTCATATGGAAGGGATGCCGATCTCAAAAATATTTGAACTGTATGGAGAGTCTTATTTTAGAGATTTAGAAAGTAAACTAATTTTGGAATTACTCGAACGCGAAAAATGTATTGTATCTTGTGGCGGCGGGGTAATGCTTCGAAATGAAAATATAATAAATATGAAGAAAAATGGATATATTATTTATTTAAAAGCAACACCTGAAACCATATATGAGCGAGTAAAGGATTATAAATCAAGACCAATTTTAAATGGAAATATGAATATTGAATATATTCGTGAGCTTATGAACGAACGTTGCGCGACCTATGAAAAAGAGGCAGATTTAATTGTTGAAACAGACGGAAAGAAGATAAATCAGATTTGTGAAGAAATATTAGCAAACGTTTTAAATATTTGGGATTAAAGCATATGAGAGTATATTAGCCTATATTAAAGTTATTTAATTGAATCAAAATACTACAATTTAGGAAATATTACATTACACAGGGAATGTTGCAAAATACAAAATGTTTTCCTAATTTGCATAGCGGGGCACAAATCGCAGGTTGTTCTAACCGAATTTATTGATAATCGTATTGAGGTTAGAACAACCTACTATTTGTGCCCCGCTACGCAAATTGAACACAACCCATATTCTTCCAACATCCTCTTTCCTTTTATTTATAAAACGGATTACTTTGCAAGCCTTGCATTTACATACCAAAATATGATAAGGTTATTATTAGTAAAAAAGGACACAATATATATAAAAAGTAATAAAGGAGTAACACCATGAGAAAAGTTTTGATGAGAGCAGTCATGTCTCCGCTTGGAGATAATAAGGCAATCGAAGTCATTACCAAAAATCTTATAGGAGACAATGCAGGTAATATGATATTTGCTTATAGTATGTTTCGTACGGTAATGACAGAAGACACAGTAGTTGATAACATTGCAACGAACCGTTTCTTTTCAAAAGAGGAAATTGATCGAATAAACAATGAATACGAGTGTTTTATCATTCCGTTGGCAAATGCGTTTCGTGTGAGCTTTATAAAGGAGTTAGAATGTTTGACCGATTTAGTGAAGGGATTGGAGATTCCTTGTGTAGTTGCTGGTGTGGGGATACAAGCTAAGATTGGTGCAGATATGACAAAGCCTTTTAAGTTTGATGAAGCGACAAAGAACTTTGTGAATGCTATTTTGGAAAAATCATCGATGGTAGGTGTAAGAGGTCAAATAACTGGAGATTATTTAAAGCGTCTTGGCTATATAGAAGATAAACATTATACGGTGATTGGCTGTCCTTCCATGTATATGTATGGAAAAGACTTACCAAAAGCAAGAGTAAGCGGTTTAACAAAGAATTCATCCGTTAGCATTAACTTTAAAATAGATCTACCACAAAAGATGCATGATGTATTTGAACGCAGTATGAAACAGATTCCCAATTATCATTTTATTCCACAATCAATTCATGAACTTCGCCTCTTATATGATGGGGTTCCATATCCAGTAAAGAAGCATAAAGTAATTCCAGAAAATTATCCATTAAGTCTTGCAAGTGAGATTTATCGAGCGGATAAAATTCTTGGTTTTACAAATGTAGATAGTTGGCTGGAATTTTTAAGAAGCGTTGATTTTTCGTTTGGAAGTCGAATTCATGGAAACATTGCAGCGGTATTAGCAGGTGCCCCTTGTTTTGTCTTTGCATATGATGCGAGAATTTATGAACTAGCGGATTATCATAATATACCATTTATGAAGGTAATGGATATGAATGATGGTACCAATATACTTGATATCTATGAGAAGACGGATTTTAGTTCAGTACAAAGAGGACATGAAGAACGATTTATGCATTTTATTGATTTTTTAAATACCAATGGAATACAGCATATATATGATAAAAATGGGGATACACAGGCGATACCTTTTGTCGAAGCGATGAAGGCATTGACGCTAGAACCGGCGCTACATTCATTTTCTACAATTTCCATTGAGGAACAAGAAGAAAGACTTCGTTTATATCATAATTTTGAAGCAAGACGATACAATACACTGAAAAAGGAACTAGATACAGCACGAACACCAGAACCACTAGAACCAACACTAGAACCGGCAGTTGTGAAGGATCATGGATGGAAAAGATTTTTTAAAAAATAGGATTATAGAAGGACCGAAGATAATGAAAAAAAATAAGACACAAAAGATGGTTTTTGCTATATTGGCATTTGTCGTTGCTTTTAGCATGACTCCATATAATACTGCTTGGGCAGCGGAAACTGCAACGGTAAGAATAATATCAACCACAGATTTACATGGACAGTTAGCAAATACCAATTATGACACCGCAGGAGCAAAGAATATAGGAAGTCTAGCACAAGACTATACACTTATCAAAGAAGCGAGAAGTGAAATAAAGTATGGAACAAGTGTAACAGTTGATGTTGGAGATACCATTTATGGATATGGAAGCGATTACGTTTATAAAAATGATGGAAATGAATACATGTACTCAGCCATTGCAAAAATGGGATATGATGCAATCACACTGGGAAATCATGATTTTGATTATGGATATCAATATGTTAAGAAGCAGTTAGAAAAGGCAGGGCTTGAGGATACTTGTGTGCTTTCCAATGTATACAATGCCGTAACGGAAAAAAATGTATGGAATGAAAATAAAATACTTACCAAAACAGTAACAACTTCCAAAGGAAATAAGGTAAACGTAAAAATAGGAATTATCGGAGTAACGAGACCATCGTTAACCACGTACTATAACCATACGGGTATCCTTACTACTAAGGATATCATAGAAAGTACAAAAGAGCAGGTTGTGAAGTTAAAGAAAAAAGGTGCAGATTTAATTGTTGTCATTGCACATAGTGGTATTGGAACTGCGGATCCGGAGGAATATAATGGTGACGTATCCTATGCAATAACCAAAATTGATGGAGTTGATGCAGTAATGTGTGGACACTCTCATCTGAATTATCCTTCTACTAACGCAAAAGTTCAAAACTACTATGAATTACCAAACGTTAGTAAAAAAACGGGATTGATGAACGGTAAACCAGTCGTTATGGTAGCCGATCATGGTGCGGGAGTTGGTATCGCAGATTTAAAGATTCAGATATCAAATGGTAAAATATCGTTGGTGGGACAAAAAGCTAGTATAAAGTATGCCACCAAAAATACGGTGTCCGATCCTGTCATATTAAAGTTTCAAAAAATTTATGATGAATTAATCAAAAAGACCTATAGTGAAGAAGTTGGAGAACTTTTAAATGGAACAAACATCACAAATTATTTTGGACTATTGGAAGACAATACGGCGATTCAGCTCGTGAACGAAGCAAAGATGAAGGTTGGACTAAACTACATAAACACAAAAAATACGGAGTATAAAGATTATCCGGTAGTTGCGGTATCTACCTATAAGAAATATGGCGTTGAAAAAGATGATTATATTAATATTAATGGTACCGTTACAATGGGAGATATCCTGAGCATACAATCCTATTATCATGATTTTTCTTATATCTATTGGATAACAGGAAAGCAGTTAAGAGAGTGGCTAGAATGGACAGCGAGTGCATATGAAACGCCCGGAAGCATGGAAAAGTCAGGGGATGAAATCATGGATTCGTATATGAGTGACATGGGAATGAATTCTTTGATTAAAAAAGATTGGCTTGCAAACTGGAGCAATTTCTATATGTTTGACGGGGTCGAATATGACATGGATATTACACAACCGGCAAAATATTCGGCAGCTGGAACGGTCATTAATAGCGAGGCTTCTCGAATCAAGAAACTTACCTATGATGGGAATGAAGTTACGGATGATACAAAACTAATTCTGGTATCGGATATTGTTACAGAGGGTAAAGCAGTGGTTGGTGCTTCCTTAGCGAAGCAGAGACTATACAAGAGTGTAGAATACAGTGCTAATCTGTTAAAAGAATATATTAAAGATTTGAATCAATTTGGAAAGATTGCCGTTGATGCAGATAAAAATTGGAGAGTAATTGCTCCAAATGAAGAAAATTGTATTATCCGTTCGAGTGCGTTATCGGAAGACATAGCGAAAAATCAAGGATGGTATCAGGAAACTTTAGATATTAGTGAAAATTACGCATATTATAAGGGAAATTTCCCCGCAAACTATACGGATAAAAGTTCCCCTACGCTAGTAATTACACCGACAATTACAGTAAAGACAAACAAAGATATTCCAATTATAATACAGGCAAATGATGCATCGAAAGTTAGCAATATAAGATATGCAGCTGGTTTATTTGAAGCAAATGATTCCATATGGTCTACTGGGGTTAGCAGTAATATCATGGATGGGAAGTTTTATGCAACACAGAATGGAACCTATACTGTTTGGGCAATGGATACAAATGGAAATAGCACAGTAAAACATGTTAAGGTAACAAATATCAATCGGGATGTGTTGCAGGTTCCGACGGTAAACAGAGTAACGAATAAAAGCAAGACTGTTACTGGAGCAGGTGAACCAGGAGCAACTATTACAATAAAGGCAAATGGTTCTACTTACACAACGGTTGTTAGCCAAGAGGGAATTTTCGAGTGTAAGATTGGCTTTCAGAATGCAGATAAAAAAATAAAAGTAAGTCAAAAAGAAGCAGGCGGAAAAACTAGTGATTACGTTTCAGTTCCCGTAATGCGTGCAGGACCCAATTATCCTATTTTTACCACGGTGAATAATAAGAAAACAGCGATTACAATGGATATTAATGATGTGAACAGCCAGATATTTGCATTTATTGAAGATAAGGTCTATGTGGCTAAATATGGTGGTAAAAAGGCATATATGAGTTCTTCAAAATATGATCCAGATTATACTATAGTGGAAACAAAGTATACCAGAAGCGGAAATAATGTTTCACTTACAATACCCGTTCAATATGCAGGAACTGAAGTTAGTATTTGTGCGGTGGATCATATTGGAAGAATCAATTATCCGATTAACACAAAAGTAAAAGAAGTAGCTCCTGAAGTTCCGATATTTTACACAGCTTGTGATGGAGAACATTATGTTTATGGCTATATCCCTGAATGTAAAGAAATCCCATATGATATTAGCGTAACGGTCCAAGATATGATTTACACTGGTATCAGCGATACCGAAGGGCGTTTTAAAATTGAAGTAGGTAAATTAGTAGA
Organism: Acetivibrio sp.; assembly: GCA_041739345.1. Taxonomy (GTDB): domain Bacteria; phylum Bacillota; class Clostridia; order Lachnospirales; family Lachnospiraceae; genus DIGJ01. The sequence continues at coordinate 75,293 of JBGSNZ010000021.1, forward strand.
AGGCCAAACAGTCTTTGTTACAGCTTCAGATGTTGTAAATAATAAGACTCGGGTAAGTGCAAAAGGAAGCAGAGTAGTTCGTTCTTATACCAATTATTTAGTGGAAGATTCAAATGCAAATGCTTTCATTCAGCCAATGACCAATAAAGATAATATAATAAAAGGTTCATTAACTGACTTTATTGGAACTCTTTATGTAAAAGCAGGTGATAGCTATTATGACCTTGTAATTACAGAAGGTGTCAATACCTTTGAAATTCCGCTTGAAAATCCGTTAAATGCGGGAGATGCAGTAACGGTTGTACTTCGTAAAGAGTTTAGTAATATAAAAGAAGCTGCTGGAATCACGGTTTCGATGGCTCTGCCGGAATTACCAACGCTACTTAACAAAGCCATCTATACAACAACAAAAACAGTAAAGATTGAAAGCATTGAAAAATGTGCGGCTCATGTTAAAATAGGAAAAACAATTTACACAGCACAAGAAGGAGTTTTAGATGAAACAACAGGACTCTATACGTATGAAGTGGAAATTGAAAAATCAAAAGTAGATCAAACGGTTTATGTATATATGGAAAATGAAGCAGGAAAAAGTAAAAGAATTAAGCTTATAGTAACAGAGAAAGAAAAAGAATTATAAGGCAGTAAAAGTGGGTGTTGCAAGAATATAGTTTATCTTCAATTTGTATCCCAGTTCACAAATAGCATGTACTCTAACCGTATTGCGGTTAGAGTACATGCTATTTGTGCGCTGGATGCAAATTAGAATAAAATTTTGAATTTTGCAATATTTCTTTATTTGAAGCATTCTATTTCTTAGTTAAGAAGTCCTCCAGATCCTGAGAAGAATCGGTGATATCGGATAATTTATCCTTTATTTCTGACACGGAATCAGACTGATTATTTGCAACATGTTGAGCTTTTTCTAATTCACTGGTTATGCTATCTAACTGTCCAAAAATTCCAGATAGGGATTGGCTGATTTCTTTGGCAGAAATGGCATTTGACTTAGCAAGTTTTCCCATCTCATCAGCAACGACTGAGAAGCCTCGTCCAGCATCTCCCACTCGAGCTGCTTCAATCGAAGCATTCAATGCAAGTATATTTGATTTAGAAGCACTGCCTTCGATGGTGTGAATCAGACTGGATACTTTCTCAGCTTTTTGTTGTACATAAAGGGCGGAATCTTTAATGGTATGAATGGTTTCTGCAAGGGAGTGGATGCCATCGGATACAACATCTACACCTTGTTGCGTGATATGTAATGCTTCGTTTAATGTTTGTGAACTGTCAATAACTTTGGATTGTTCTTCTCTAGATGAAGTATACATAACAAGCCCAACGACTTTCCCATCTTCGAAAACAGGTGTTATAATATCGGTAACCGGAATTCCAAGAACTTCTTTTGGAAGATTTTCACCAATTGCCTTTCCAGACTCTAGAACATCCACAAGCATGCCAAATTCTCTTGAGATTTTATTACCAACCCGAATACCTCCTGATAAACGGAAGCCATCGGCTTCCCATATTCCGATGCAAGTTTCCGTATCACATAACCCAAGACGCATATCCTGCCCTGTTAGTTCCTTTAGAGTTGGTAAAACCGTTAATAAAGCTTCGATTTTTTTGCTACTCACATTACTACCTCCTCGTAATAATCCCCGTTATTTGTTAATTGATATTATAACACAAAAAAAATTTAGCGCAAAGAAATATTTTTTTATGATGAATGAAAGGAGGGAACCCAAATAGGTTCCCTCCATAACTTATATAAATTCAATTATTTTTTGCATCTAGGCATATCAAATTCTGGATTAAATGCATAGAAATTCTTGAAATTAAGGTCATCTTGAACGCGGCGGAGAGCTTCGCCAAATCTTTGATAATGAACGATTTCTCTCTCTCTCAAGAAACGAATAGGATCGCAAATTTCAGGGTCTTTAATCAGTCTTAATATATTATCGTAGGTTGTTCTTGCTTTTTGCTCTGCAGCCAAGTCTTCATGCAGATCGGTAACGGAATCGCCTTTCGACTGGAATTGACAAGAGTTAACAGGAATACCACCAGCAGCCTGTGGCCAGAGGGCGGTTGTATGATCAACATAGTAAGGTCCAAAACCGGACTTTTCTATCTCTTCTGGAGTTAAATCTCTGGTAAGTTGATATACCATAGCGCAAATCATTTCCATATGACCTAATTCGTTCGTACATAGAGGATATCAGTTAGAAATGTTTCTTGTGTCTTTAAAATGTGAATAGAAAAATTTATCATTCCCGCACATTTTTAGTATTAGAAACGTTATACATTATGAGAGGAGGTTTTTGAGTGTCAATCAATGTAAAAGAACAATATGACAAAATTTATAAATATTGCTATTTTAAAACAAACAATGCCACTCTTGCAGAAGATCTAACGCAGGAAACATTTCTCAAATACTTTTCACAAAATACATACATTGAAAGAGGTAAACCCCTTGCATATCTTTACACGATTGCAAAAAACTTATGTATGGATTCTTTTAAAAGAAGAAAATTAGAGGAACTAAATGATGATTTAGCTGCAAAAAATGAAATTGATAAAATAGAACTTCAGATTTCAGTGAAGCAAGCATTGCAAATATTACCAATCCTCGAACAGGAATTATTACTTTTGCGATATATTAATGAACTTTCAGTTGGAGAAATTTGCAAAATAACAAACCTGTCACGATTTTCGGTCTATCGTAAAATCAATGCAGCACTAGCAATACTCAAATCGGTATTAAGAGAGGAGGATTTCTTTGAATAAAAAATTGAAAGGTGCGTTGCAATCCGCATTTGAAGCTCCAGAAGCAATAAAAAAGGATGCGTTTTTAAAAAATCTAAATTACCCCAAAACCAGATATAAAGATTTCTTTATCAGCCAGATTGGATATATTCGTAAGCGTGTGTGGTGGCTTTGTATTATATTGGTACTGATGACATTAGCCGAAAAATTCTGTATGGATAAAAGAATCCTTACTTTTGAAAATAAAAATCTGATTTGGATAATTGCTGCTACCTTACCCTTCCTAGCTTTGATTTCAGTGACAGAGATTTCACGCTCCTATTTTTTTCGTATGGAGGAACTTGAAATGAGTTGCAGGTACAGTCTTAGTGATCTTGTGATAGCAAGGGTCACAATCCTAGGTATTGTGAATGCTCTATTATTAATTTCAGTGATTTTAGTTGTAGGTAGTAATGGTTATGGTTTTTTACGTGTGAGTCTATACTTGGTACTTCCTTATCTGATGACTTGTTTTGGATCAATACTTGTACTAAACCATGTGCGCGGAATAGAAAGTCTTTATTATTGTGGTGCTGTAGCAGGGGTAGTGAGTGTAACAAATAGTATTTTGAGTTTGACAAAACAAATTATTTATAATAGAAATTCAATTTTAATAGGGGGATTTCTTTGCGTAGTCTTTATGATAAGTATTTTTGTACAGATGCAAAGATTTATAAAAAGAATGGAGGAAATTCAGTGGAACTTATTATTGACAGATTAACAAAACAATATGGAAGCAAAATTGCTGCAGACCGTATTTCTCTAACATTGCATCACGGCGTGTACGGTTTGCTTGGAGCAAATGGTGCTGGTAAGACAACGTTAATGAGAATGATGTGTGGAGTATTAAAACCAACTTCGGGTGAAATACATTTTGACGGGATTGATGTATCGCATGAAGATTATAGGGATAGCTTAGGCTATTTACCTCAGGAATTTGGATATTATCCGGAATTTACAGCATTTGATTTTCTTCTATACATTGCTACCTTAAAAGGGTTGCCGAAAAGGAAAGCAGTTGAGAAATCACTGGAACTATTGGAACTTACATCCCTTACCGAGGTACGAAAAAAGAAAATAAAGACTTTTTCGGGTGGTATGAAACAACGTCTTGGCATAGCCCAGGCAATGCTAAATAATCCGAAGATTCTAATATTAGATGAACCTACGGCGGGTCTTGATCCAAAAGAACGGGTCCGGTTTCGTAACCTGATTTCAAAATTGGGCACAGATCGCATTGTTTTATTATCAACGCATATTGTTTCTGACGTTGAAAATATTGCGAACACAATCTTAATCATGAAAAATGGACAACTAATTCATCAAGGGTCTATGTCTGATATTATCAAAGTAATTGATCATAAAGTCTGGGAATGTGTTGTACCTCAAAAAGAAGCGGATACCCTAATGAGTATTTATCCAGTTATTAATGTGCGCCAGGATGAAAATTCTGTTTTTTTAAGGCTTGTATGTAATGACAAACCCTGTGAGGAAGCAGTCAATACAACCGCCTCCTTAGAGGATTTATATTTGTATTATTTTAGTGAGGTGAATGGTGTTGAATAATTTTTGGAGATTAGTTACGTTTGAATATAAGAAAATATTAAAAAAGAAAAGTGTGATGGTTACATTTTTATTGGCACTGATGGTAACGGTTCTAAGTTGTGTCGGAACTCTGATTGGTTATATTTATGTGAATGGAGAAGCAGCAGAAAGTAAATACGAGAGTATGATAAAAGACAGAGCATATGATCGCGCTTTGGCTTTAGAACCTATTGATAGCGGCTTACTAATTAAAACTGCAAAGGCTTATGCAAAGATACCAGACAGTAACCAGTATACTGGCACTGAGGAATATGAACGGTATGCACGCCCTTACAGTAGAATTTATGGTATCATGAGGGCAATTTATAACAGCAATTCAGACAAGTTTGAATTTGAAGATGTACAAAACCTAACAAAGAAACAAGCAGATGATTTCTATCATGCAAGGTATAATAAATTGGAAGATACGCTAAACAGTACGACTATGAGCGACAAAGCAAAAACCAAGCTGCTGGAAATGGATGAATCGGTTAAAAAACCTTTCATTTTGGCTTTTACAGATGGCTACACAAGATTTTTTAGTATTATGTACACTGTAGGGATACTGGCTACTTTTGTTGCAGCAATCTGCCTTTCACCTATTTTTTCGGGAGAGTACACAAGTGGAGCGGATCAATTAATTTTGGCCTCTAGAAATGGTAAGAAAAGTCTGATTGGAGCAAAACTTTTTGTAGGTATTACATTATCAGCCAGTATCTGTGTGGTACTGACTAGCATTACTTATTTTGAAAGCATGTTGGTTTATGGATTTGATGGAGCAAATGCGCCATTGCAGTTATGTATGCCTTTAAATCCCTATCCGTTGACTATGGGTCAAACGGCGCTTATATTCTCAATTTGTATTCTGTTAGCCAATTTACTTACGACGGCTATTACGCTTTTGCTTTCAGCAAAAATGAAATCCCCGTTTGGAGTGATTATCATAATTAGCGTAATAACAATTGTTCCAATGTTTATAAATGCATCAGGTACCAATGTGCTGCAGCACAATATACTTAGCTTGATTCCTTCAAACATGATGGGAATTTGGACGGTGGTATCTTCGATGTTATTTGAGTTTATGGGAATGATGGTTCGTCCTTATATATTTTTGCCTTTATTTTCAACAGTGGTAATAGTGCTTATTTTACCATTTGCTTATTATAGTTTTAAAGATCATCAGATTGGCTAATTTGTAATTAACGTTATTTTGGTAATTTTGGATAGAGCTTAAGCTTTATATGTGAAGTTTTAGGCTCTATTTTTGTGCATTTTTTATCTTTTATGTATATTACCTTATCAATCACACTACATAGCAATTCGTTTTTCTGCTGTGCGTCGGTAAGGGTGGCATAAGTTTCAATCGCATACGTAATACTTGAAATTAAATCAATTTTAGCATCCTCACGTGCTTTTAAAATGACTAGGTTCTTTTCTAAATTGGTAAGAATTTTTTCCTTTTTAATTTTAAGTGCTGTAAGGGTATGGCGTCTATTAAAAAAGGTCTCGTCATCATAAATTCCACGCTCTAATAAATCATGTAAATTTGATAGCTGTACATTAAGATTTACCAATTCAGAGTTTGTATGTTCAATCGATTTTTCAATGACCGAAAATGCAATGTTATTTATATTATCTTCTGATGCAGTATTCCACTTTATCTTATAGTTTTTTAGCCACTGTTCTAAAAAGGTAACGATAAGATATTCCACTTCAGATAAATCTGCACCAATATTTTTGCATCCAGGAGAAGGGCAAATGAGTGTATCTGTATGGAATTTGTCACTGTAGGGCCGTCGAATCATTTTTCGTTTGCAATAAGCGCATTCTACAATTCCAGACAATGGATTCATTAATATGATATGTTCCTTTATGGGTCTGGTAGGATTTTTAGAACGTATTTCTTTTGCAAGAAAAAAGGTTTTTTCTTCAACAATAGCATCATGCAAGCCATCAACAATGCTACAGTTTTTATTCTTTATTCTCTTTTTTGTAATAATACCATTTTGAATTACCTCGATAGTTTTATTATAACCTATCTTTACTTTTCCGATATAAGTGGGATTTTCCAGCATACACGCAATTGTCGCTAGTGACCATTTTTTGCTAATGCGAGGCAAAATATTCATAGAATTTAATTTATTGGCAATCACTTGCATGCCGATTCTTGTTACGCTTCCATCCAGATTGTCAAATCCAATGGTATACCACTTAAAGATGAGGCTTACGATATCAGCTTCAGCTTTGATTATCTGAAGGGTATATCCCTTGTCATTTGGAATCTTTACAATATTGTAGCCATAGGGTGCGGTCCGATATGGCCATTTTCCTTCTGTAGCAGCTGAAATTCTGCCATTTTGCAACCTACGCTTAGTAGTGTTATACTCCCGTCGGCTCATAAAAAGACCAAATTCGAAATACTCATTATCAAATTCATTCGTTGGATCGTATTCCTTAAGCGGCGTAATTATTTTAGTATTGGTAACACGAAAGACACGTTGCACAATGCCTTGATCAGAGGTATCCCCTCTGGCCAGTCGCTCTACTTCAACGACAAAGACGCCCTTCCAAAGCCCAGCTTCAACATCCGTAAGTAGCTGCTGCATCTGGGGTCTGGCTGAGATGGTTTCGCCGGATACGATTTCACAATAAAACTGCTTAAGTACAATTCCTTTTGCCTTTGCAGCATTTATCAGCATTTTTCGGTGTCTGGCAAGTGTTTCGCCCTCCCCTCGTTGTTCCGCTTCAAAATCCGAACGGGACTTCCTTAAATAAGCGCAATATTCATCCATTGATTTGCCTTTACTAATCTTAGTGTATTACATTATTACAATTGCATGAAAGAAAACATGCATAAAATCTAGAAATAAATAAATTGTACACAAAAAATAGAATCTTCATCAAATCTACATAATCAATGATTAAAATGAAGAAAATAAAAGATAACTTTATTATTAGATAAAAATAAAAGGAGAGATTGATTATGTCAGTGACAATAAAAAAATTAAATGTAGAAGGTATGTCTTGTAGCCATTGTGAAAGAGCAATAAAAAATGCGTTAGGTGAATTAAAGGGTGTATCGAATACGGAAGTTGACCTAAATGGAAAGACCGTTACCGTTGAATATGATATGGATTTAGTGGCAGAAGATAAATTGACTGAAGCGATTGAAGAAGCGGGCTATGACGTGGTATAGATTCGAATGGTTTTAATCGCAATGAGAAAGAGGAGATAAATCATGCAAAAAGAAAGTATCAATGATGCCATAGTGAAAGCTGGATATGAAGTAGTGGTAAAGTCCAAGGAAAAGGAAATCACAATGCCAATTCAGGGTATGACATGTGCTGCCTGTGCAAATCGAATTGAAAAGGTAGTTTCAAAATTAGAAGGGGTATCAAGTGCCTCCGTTAATTTTGCAACGGAAAAATTGGTAACCAAATATAATCCCGACACGGTCCGTATTTCACAAATAAAGCAAGCAATTGAAAAGGCTGGCTATAAAGCACTGGAAATCGAGACAAAAGCCGCTATAGATGAAGATAAAATAAGGAAGCAAAAAGAAATAAAGTTGTTATGGACAAAGTTTACAGTATCTGCAGTATTTTGTATTCCACTTTTTTATTTAGCAATGGGTTCGATGATATGGTGGTTAAGGCTTCCAATCCCAGCGGTATTAATGCCAATGCAATATCCTTTAAACTTTGCAATTGTTTTAATACTACTAACGACTCCGATTCTAATAGCAGGTAACAAATTTTATTCCGTAGGTTTTAAAGCAATTATTAATCGAAGCCCGAATATGGATTCGTTAATTGCGATGGGAACCTCAGCAGCGGTCTTATACAGCTTATATTCTACCTACCGAATTGTAATAGGTGATTTTAAATATGTAGATGATTTGTATTTTGAAACGGCAGGTGTAATTATTACTTTAATATTGCTAGGAAAATCTTTGGAAGCAGTTTCAAAAGGGAAAACATCCGAAGCGATTAAGAAACTCATGGGTCTTACGCCGAAAACAGCAATCGTAATTCAAGATGGAAAAGAAGTTGTAATGCCAATTGAGGAAGTGGAAGTAAATGACATCATTCTTGTAAAACCTGGTGAAAAGATTCCGGTAGATGGCATCATTGAAGAGGGTACTACTTCAATTGATGAATCGATGTTAACGGGTGAGAGTATGCCAATCGAAAAAAAACAAGGAGATAAGGTATTTGCAGCAAGTATTAATAAAAATGGCTCTGTTAAATTCAAGGCAACCAAAGTAGGAAGCGACACCGCTTTGGCTCAAATTATAAAATTAGTCGAAGATGCCCAAGGCACAAAAGCCCCTATCGCTCAAATGGCTGATATTGTGTCCGGTTATTTTGTACCAATCGTTTTTGCAATCGCTTTAATATCCTCAATTATCTGGTTGATAAGCGGTCAAACAATTGTCTTTGCCTTGACCATATTTATAGCTGTACTTGTAATCGCTTGCCCCTGTGCTCTTGGACTTGCAACTCCTACCGCAATTATGGTTGCTACAGGAAAAGGCGCAGAATATGGGATATTAATTAAGGGTGGAGAAGCACTGGAAGCTACTCATAAAATTAATACGATCATTTTTGATAAGACGGGTACTATTACAGAAGGAAAACCAGAAGTAACCGATATTATAACCATTGGTGATATTACAAAGCAAAGACTACTACAAATAGCTGCCTCTGCGGAAAAAGGTTCCGAACATCCACTTGGTGATGCAATTGTTCGTGGCGCAGAAAAGGAAAAATTGGAAGTTATTAAGCTTGATAGTTTTGAAGCAATACCTGGATATGGAATCCGTGTAATAGTCGAAGGGAAGGAAGTCCTTTTAGGTAATAGAAAATTAATGGTGGAAAAGGGTATTTCGCTTTCTAGCCTAGAGAATGAATCGGATCGACTTGCATCCGAGGGTAAAACTCCTATGTATATTGCAATGGGAGAAGAAATATCCGGAATCATTGCGGTTGCGGATGTAGTGAAGGAGAGTAGTGCTAAGGCGATCAAAAAGCTTCATGAAATGGGGATTGAGGTAGCTATGATTACCGGTGATAACAAAAGGACAGCAGAAGCAATTGCAAAACAAGTAGGTATCGACCGAATTCTAGCTGAGGTACTTCCACAGGATAAATCAAACGAAGTGAAGAAATTGCAGGCTGAGGGAAAAGTGGTATCTATGGTAGGAGACGGTATCAATGATGCACCTGCTTTGGCGCAAGCTGATATTGGAATTGCAATTGGTTCAGGTACAGACGTAGCCATGGAATCTGCAGACATTGTTTTAATGCGAAGTGACTTAATGGATGTACCAACAGCAATTCAATTAAGCAAAAGTACAATTCGCAATATAAAACAAAATCTATTTTGGGCATTTGGTTACAATATCCTTGGCATACCAGTAGCAGCAGGACTATTGTATGCATTTGGTGGACCAACATTAAATCCGATACTTGCTGCAGCGGCAATGTCTCTAAGCTCGGTATCCGTTTTGACGAATGCACTTCGACTAAAAGGATTCAAACCGTATAAGTAATTAAATGGTATAAGTAATCAAAGAATTCACACGATGGTTTACAAGATAAGGGTGAAAGAATTTTAATGAAAGGATAAATGCAAACACGTAACTTTCACCCTTTGTGTTTGCGTCTCAAATGAACATGTCAGCATGTTCGCTTGAGACTTGGTATCAAATTATGAAAAGAAAAATTGTAGGAACGATGCTTTTATCAATGACAATGCTGTTTTTGGCTGGGTGCCAGCAATCGGATATTGTTGGTAATACAGCAAAGACTTCATTTAAAACAATACTGGAGGCAGTACCAGATCAAGTAACAGAAGATGAGATGAATGGGGGGTGGTCACTAAGTGCACCCGATAATACAGTCCGCTTTATTTGGAGCAAAGATTATAGTAAAAGCCCAATTCATGATGTTATGCTAGAATTTGATGCGGCACCATTTATGAAGGCTGGTTTAGATGTGGGAAAACTGCCAGCCGGGCTTGCATACGAAGATAAAATCATGCTAGGAACAAAGCTTGGTAATGATGAGTTAAAATATGATGGAGAAGCAACGCCTGAAACATCCTTTAATCAAGTCGTTAAGCTCTATAGAGAGTCCATTGGCTATCACGAGGTTCTTGATCATTATGGGGTAGATTTAGGAAATGGAAACAAGTTTGAATGGGCAAAGGATACAAAAACAAATGATAAAGATATTGTGTTTGTAGTGGACCCTGAAATCTTCATTGATGCTGGTGTAAACCCAGATCAGGTAGACGGGTGGATTTATACTTCTGTGGAAATGATGGATGAAAAAGGAAAGAAAATAGAAGTTATGAAATTTTTAAAACCATTTGATCTTCAATAAATGATTTCTAATTGAATAAGATAGCAATATAGGAAGAATTATGATTAACAAAAAAGCCTAGATACTTTGAATGAAAAATACGTCAAAGCATCTAGACTTTTTTTATGAAGAAATACCATGAAAATAGAATCTTCTACATAAAATCTCCATACAAAAGGATTAATCTAATAATTGTAATGAATAATAGATAACCGAACTATCTAAAAATATTGAATCGAAGGGAAAAAAAGAAGATGAAAAATAAAAAAACAACGAATAATGGAAAAACCATGAAAGTAGTAATATCTGCAAGCATTGCACTCCTGGTAGCTGCAGGATTTATGTTTACAGCATTGGATAATAGTAATCAGAAAGCGGACACTGCACAAGTGGAAACAAAGAAAATTAAAATACAATCTGCGAAGCAGGGGGATTTAATAATCCCGGTTGAGGATATTACAGAAAATGCAAGTTTTTATGAATATGAAATAGATGATAAAACAGTAGAAGTTATTGCGATAAAAGCATCGGACGGATCGATAAGGACCGCATTTAATACCTGTCAGGTGTGCTATGATTCTGGACGAGGTTATTACAAACAAGAAGGGGATAATCTGGTATGTCAAAACTGTGGAAATCGATTTACTGCAAATGATGTGCAGGTTTCAAAAGGTGGATGTAACCCAGTTCCAATTTTTTCGGAAGACAAAACAGAGGATAATACTAACATAACAATATCGAAGGATTTTTTAATACAAACAAAAGGAATCTTTGATAACTGGAAAGCATAAGACGGGGGATAAGAAGTATGGGAAAAAGAATTATAAAAAGTACACTCAAACTGGCTGGTTTGACCTGTCCAACTTGTGAAACCAGAATTGAAAACAGTGTACGAAAAATGGAAGGTGTTCTGGAAGTAGAAGTAGATTATATAACTTCGATTATGTCCGTTACTTATGATGAAGACAAAGTTAAAATTGAAGAGATTATAAAAACAATCGAAAAACTAGATTATACAGTTAAAGACGATATCACCAATACAAAAAGTAGTGAACCTAAAAATTCCTATACTCAGATTATCTTTATGGGATTTATCCTATTCGGTGTGTATATGATTATTAAAAATACCATTGGGTTTAACTTTATTCCACAAATTAATCCGAATATGGGATATGCTGTATTGTTTGTTGTAGGACTTTTAACATCTCTTCATTGTGTGGCAATGTGTGGTGGTATCAACTTATCACTTTGTGTATCGCACAAATTTAATCAAAATGAGGACAACAAATTTTTAAAATTTGCACCAAGTTTGATGTATAATGCAGGTAGAGTAGTATCCTATACGATAATTGGTGGGCTTGTTGGAGCGCTTGGTTCCGTGTTCAGTATATCCAATACAGGAAAAGCATTTATTTCCATAGTAGCAGGTGTTTTCATGGTAATTATGGGCTTGAATATGCTGAATGTGTTTCCTTGGCTAAGAAAATTGAATCCGCGTATGCCAAAAGTATTTGCTAGAAAAATAAATAATCAAAAGAAAAACAAGGGCCCATTCATAGTTGGATTGTTAAATGGATTAATGCCATGTGGACCGCTTCAGGCAATGCAGATTTACGCACTTGGAACAGGAAGCTTTATAGCAGGAGCATTTTCCATGTTTATGTTTAGTTTAGGAACGGTGCCTCTTTTGTTTACATTTGGGGCATTAGGTTCTTTGTTAAGTTCAAAGTTTACAAAAAATATGATAAAAATGAGTGCTCTTATTGTTGTAATGTTAGGATTTGTCATGTTTAATAGAGGTATCGCTTTTACCGGTTTTACATTCAATTCCTATGCACAAGAATCAGCTACTACGAGCGAAAATAATGAAAATAGAGCTACTGTAAATGGCGATGTACAAGAAATTACAACAAGGTTGGAATCTGGTCAGTATCCTCCGATTACTGTAACTGCAGGAATTCCAGTTAGCTGGACGATTGTAGCCGATGAAGCTAGTTTGAATGGATGTAATAATGAAATCATAATTCCTCAATATAATATAGAAAAGAAACTTATTGCTGGAGAAAATATTATTACCTTTACACCAGACAAAACGGGTACGTTTGGATACAGTTGTTGGATGGGAATGATTCGCAGTAGTATTAATGTAGTTAGTGATACACGAGATTCTGATACTACTGCATCGAAAAATTCAGACAGTTTTTCAGGGGTAGATAATGCCGGATTGCCATCTGGTTGCTGTGGTTATTAAACTATAATAATTACTGAAATTATGCTAATATTATTACTATGAATAAATGTTTCAAGCTTATTCCAAATCGGATAAGGAAATATTGGAAAGGCAATGGTATTAACATGAATGAATCAAAGAAAAAAGTACTTATTGTTGATGATGAGAAAAAAATAGTGGATGTAGTAGCTTCCTATTTGGAGAGCAACGGATATAATACTATTGTTGCTTATGATGGGGAAACTGCATTATCCATGTTCGAGAAAATGAGTCCAGATTTAGTGATTCTTGATTTGATGTTGCCCAAAATATCAGGTGAAGAAGTATGCAAATCGATTCGAAGAACATCCCGAGTTCCGATCATTATGCTAACGGCCAAGATAGATGAAGATGAAAAAATTAATGGATTAAATATTGGAGCAGACGATTATGTCACCAAACCATTTAGTCCACGTGAATTAATTGCAAGGGTAAAAAGCTTGCTACGTCGTACCGATGAAGGGGTGACGCCTCTTTTTAACAAAATGAGCTGGAATGATAACGATTTAGAAGTAGATCTTAATTCGTATACCGTGAAAAAATCAGGCGAACTTATAAATCTGACACCAAATGAACTTAAACTATTGTGTTCCATGATAAAATATCCGAAAAAAACGTTTACGCGCGAAGAACTGATTGAAATCGCTTTTGGGGTAGACTTTGATGGATACGAAAGAACAATAGATTCCCATATTAAAAATTTGAGAAGTAAAATTGAGGAAGATACGGCAAACCCCAAGTATATCGTAACCGTTCGAGGTATTGGTTACAAATTTGGTGATCAAAAGTAATCGCAAGTGCTGCGAAACAGTAGGAAGGAGCAATGATGAGATTGAGTCTTAAAGTTAAACTTACGATATCCTATGTCTTACTTTCCTCTCTCTTAGTGATTTCTTTTTTTGTAGCATCGAACTATTTTTTAGAAAAAAGGTTTCAAACCTATATTATAGATACACAAGAAAAGAAAAATCTAAATATAGTGAATTTAGTTACGAATGAATTTGGTGTGAATGGGGAAATCCCTAACATGGATACGCTGGAGAGTATTGGAAATACTGCTCTGTCACAGGGCTTGGTATTGATGGTTTCAGACTCCTATGAAAATGAGATAATTTGTATGAGCACGATAGATAGTCAAATGTGTAATAATATGATTGAAAGTATGCAGGAACATATGGCAAGCATATACCCAAACTTTGATGGAAAGTATGTACAAAAGGATTATGATATTACAAAAAATAAAACTAAAGTCGGAACGGTAACTCTTGGGTTTTATGGCCCGTTCTATTACAATGATGAAGATATAAACTTTCTTTTTGTATTAAATAAATTACTGATAGGCATTTCCATATTATCGCTCTTTCTTGCTGCGCTTTTAGGATACGTTATGGCAAATCGTATTTCAAAACCGATTAAAAAAGTAGTTGATAAAACAAAAGACCTAGAGTCAGGCAATTATACGGATAGACTGATGGTGGTATCAAAGACTTATGAAGTGAATCAGTTAATACATAGTGTTAACTCGTTAGCAGATGCATTGGAACGGCAGCTAAACTCAAAGAAACGTATGGCAAAAGATTATGCACATGAATTCAGAACACCGTTAGCCGTTCTGCAATCAAACTTAGAAGCTATGATTGATGGTGTCTGGGAACCTACGCCAGAAAGACTGGAAAGTTGCAGAGAAGAGATTTTACGATTAAACCGTATGATCTTAGAAATTGATAAAATAGTAAAAATTGAAACGGAAAATTTTAAATTGCATAAAACAAAGTTTGATTTAGCAAGTATTGCTGAGCAGGTATGCCTCAACTTTGAAAGTGATACAGTAGCTAAAAACATAGGTTTTGAGTTAAATACGGAGCCGTGCTTTTTGAATGCAGATAAGGATAAAATCATTCAGGTATTGATTAATCTAGTGACAAATGCAATCAAATACACAGATAATGGTGGGAAAATCAAGATTTCGGTCAAAGAAGTGGATAAAAAGGCAGTTATAGCAGTTACGGATACGGGTATTGGAATCGCTGCCGAAGACTTGCCTAATATTTTTGAATATTTGTACCGTACCGATAAATCGCGTGATCGTAACACAGGTGGATCTGGAATTGGATTATCGGTTGTGAAAGCAATTGTAGATGCTCATTGTGGGACCATCGTAGCAAAAAGTGAGAAAAGTAAGGGAAGTGAATTTATTGTTACTTTTCCCATATAATGAAAGTAGAATATACTCGAATAAAAGGTAGAGGTGATTCTATGCTGATTGCTACATATGAGATGGGTGGAGCAGTATTGGAAATATTTGATGACTATTATTGCAATATGTCAAAGGATGATATTGATAACATACAAAACAAATTTTCAACCACTACGCAAAAATTGATTAAATGCAATCAAGATAAGGATTATTATGATTCCATAGTAAATTAAAAGCGACTGCCGAAAATTATTTGGTTTTAAAAATTATGGAATAAGCCAGAAATGGTCTTCCGAAATCGTAAAATCGATTACGGAAGATCATTTCTGGCTTATTCAATTTCCAAATGAGATAGTCAAAATTTGCGACACATCCAATAATAAAAGAAAAATTAGTTCATCAATTTAGTGGTTTATAAATATTTATATTGCGTGTATAATTTAAACAGAATTGCATGTTTTATTATTGGTTATTTAAGAAAAGAAAACTGCAGGTTTTAACAATTTATAGGAGGAGTAAAGATGGATACATTTAATATACCAGTTACTGAAATTATAAAGATGAGACATTCAGTAAGAAGTTACCAAAATACAGAAATACCGAGCAATTTGTTAGAAAAATTGCAAGCTTATATAAAAGAAATTAATAATACAAAAGGATTGTTTGGTGGAAGTGTTCGAATAGAATTAGTTAAAAAAGCAGATCCAAAAACAGAAGTAAAATTAGGTACCTACGGAGTCATAAAAGGTGCATCCCATTATTTAGTGGTTGCTTGTGAGAATAATAAATATAATTTAGAAGATTTGGGATTTTTATTTGAACAGGTAATCTTGTATTGTACATCTTTAGGGTTGGGATCTGTTTGGATTGGAGGGACCTTTCAAAAAAGTAATTTTTCAAAAGCGATACATTTAAAAGAAAATGAAATTTTGCCCATAATATCTCCGATAGGAATAGAAAATGAGAAGCAATCAATTCTGGCAAAAATGTTTGGAACTAATTCATTTAAAAGGAAAGATTTTAATCAAATATGTTTCAACCAAGATTTTGATACACCTCTAAACTATGAAGAGGCGAATGAATATAAAGAAGTATTAGATATGGTTCGACTTGCACCATCTGCTATGAATAAGCAACCATGGAGGATAAAAAAAGAAGGAAATAACTTTCATATATATTCCGATAGCAAAATTAAAATGAGCAGAATTGATATAGGAATTTGTATGTGTCATTTTTATTTAACAGCAAAAGAAAAAAAATTGAAAGGTGAAATTAAAGTATTGAGGGTCGAAAACTATGAAACGTATAAATATGTTGCATCATGGGTTGGATATCCAGTATAAATCAAACTGATATCATGTATGAACGAATTCTTCTGTTCCGATATCGGTTAAAAGACCCGATACTTCACGGTAAGGCATAGTATATCGTTGTGACAAATAACGAAGACTGGCATTTAACTCACCGTCTGGTCCCCCGTATTGCAGGAACCTATTATTTTTATTATTTCAACAAATGAAAGTAAAACTGAAACGTACAAGTAGCCTTATCAAAAACAATACAATCAACAATGCTTCTTATGGCATTGCCCTTTTGAATAAAATCCTGATCTTCTGATATAAGAATGTGATATACGGAATTGATATTTGTAAGCATGTTCTCTTTTAGATAATTTGTATCAGGTTTTGTATTCGAAAGGGCAATTATTTTATTATCCAATTCTTTGCGTTCTGATTGAATAAAAAGCTTATTTTCCTTGTATTCTGAAAGCGTATCAATCCCGCTTGCATAGGAGTACTTAAAGCGCTTTTCTTTTAAATCTAGTTTTTTTAGAAGTGATTTTAGTAAATCAAGCTCGCTAGCAATATTAGATGAAGAATGCAATTCAAAATGATATCGATTTTTTGATTTGATTACCTGCTCAAGTCCGGCAAGGACATATTTTTCCGCAAGATCTACACGTATGGAATTGTTCACCAAACACTTACCTTTCGTATAGCCCCAACATTTAAACTGTTGATATGTGTAGTCATTTTTGGTAATGGAAGAAAAAGCAAGTGATTTATGGCAGAGGGAACATACAAGGATACCAGATAACCAATGTTTGCAAGTAGACACATCGCGCTTTCTAAATGGCTTTATTTTCACTTTTAATTGTTCTTGTACTAAATTCCAGGTTTCTACGTTTATAATAGGATCATGAGCGCCGTTAGCAACAATGACTTCATTTTCTTCATTATAAGAAAGACTGGACCGATCAAAATAATTCCAACGTACCTTTCCGACATAAAAAGGGTTTTGTAGAATGTAGCAAATTGTTCGAGCTTCAAAAAATCCACCACGCTTAGAACGAAAGCCAGATTCATTAAGCATACGAGCAATCTGCGTAAAAGAAGATCCATTTAAAAAGCTATCAAATATTTTTTGCACAATTATCTTTTCGTGCTCATTGATGGATGGAGGCTTTTTCACTCCTACATAGTCATATCCAATCGGTGGATTGGCCTGGTACACACCACGACGAGCATTTTCTTTCATTCCACGAAGTACTTCGTCCGAAAGGCGAATGGAGTAGTATTCGTCCATCCATTCTATGATGCGTTCATTAAGTTTACCAAATGGACTATCATCAATCGGTTCAGTGATACTTATCACGTCAATCTTGTTTTTTGCCAAAAGGGATTTATAAACGATGCTCTCTTCCTGGTTTCGTGCAAAACGGGAAAAACGCCATACTAGAATGGAATCGAAATAATGATCCTTACTTTTGGTCAGTGCAATCATTCGATTAAACTCGTGACGTTTTTTAACATTTCTTCCAGAAACACCACCGTGTTCAATAAAGACATATTCACGCGGTATAACTATCTTGTGTGAATGTGCAAATTCCAAGCCAAGCTTTAGCTGAGTGATAGGAGATAGCTCCACCTGATCGTCGGTACTGACACGAATGTATTGAGCTCCGACTTTATAATCTTCACTTAGAACAAGTTCCTCACAACTAGGAAGGCTATCAATTATTTCGTAAATACTATTAACCATGAGTGTTTTCCTTTTATAAACAAAAATATTTCCTCATTCTATCGTATTAATTGCCTTTATAAAACAGACTATGAATGTCTATATTTTGGATAAGACAAGAAATATTGTATGATTTTCATTTTTGAACTCTGTACGCAACATAAATAAAAAAATTGCGCATATAACTAAAAGGGGAAAAATTACTTGCTAAAAGTATTTGAAATTATTTCCAATAAATGGTAGAATGTCCATTGCGTGGAATGTGTCAATTTGATAGGCAGGGTTACCGTACACTGCTTATTTTTGTTTGGCAGCCAAGGGAAGAGTTTATAGGGGAGGAAGTTTTAGTGCAAAACAAAAATAGCGTAAGAATGGAAAACATGGCACAAGAGAGAACTATCCATACAGAATATAGCCAGAAGCAGAAAGATCTAATTGAAGAAGTTATGATCAGAAGCGATATGTCTTATTCAAAGATAATGCATCATATGGATGTAAATGGATTTAGGAAACGTTTTAAAAGTGGTCCATATGAAGGACTGGTAGACGAAATTTGCAATAGTATTTTCATGCCATCCGTGGGAATGATTTAATGAAAAAAATCTTGCTTTATATGCATTAAGACAAAGTTTAATATACAAAAGATAAAACCATAATTATTAACACAGGTAATAAAATAACCTGCTGTTCTAAACTCTCAAGTAGATATCTCTACATATTAATTCAGAATAATTTTTCTATCTTAATAAATTCATTACTTTATATCAAAGTAATTACCAATTGTTTATACTTTCATAACCTTTACGGTCACTCCTTCCTTTACGTTCTTCCTTTACGTTCACCTTTACGTTCACCTTTACGTTCCTTAATTGCAAATCGAAATGCAACCCTTCCGACTTCAATTAAGTTGTAATTCTATTATTAAAAAAATATTTACCAGGGGTTGCATCCTGGCTTACAAAAGATTGGTTCATCACCAGTCTTTTTGTTTGCTTAAAGTTATATATTCAGATATCCTTTTTAAGTTGGCGGCAGAAATGGAGGATATCATGTCAAAATTTTTAACTTACGAAAACCGATTAGAAATTCAAAAATATCTTAAAGAATGTTACTCTTTTCATGAAATAGGTCGCCGCTTGGAAAAGGATCCAACTACTATCTCAAGAGAAGTCCGTAATTATAATGCTGAAGTAGCAACGGGGTATCCCGGCTTTGCATTTAACGCATGCGTACATCGAAAAACTTGCCGTAAAAAAGATATTTGTGGCACCTTATGTAGCCGTAAAAGTACTCAGTATTGCAAACTTTGCTCCAAATGTAATAATTCTTGTAATGATTATCTGGAAGAATTGTGTACTGCCAGATTAAAAACACCCTATGTTTGTAATGGCTGTGAATCCATTGGAAAATGTACTCTTATGAAAAATATCTATGATGCAGAGCATGCTCACATAAGATCTCATGAAAAAATATCCAATTCGAGAAGTGGTTTATGTGTTTCAGAAGAAGAAATAAGTCGGCTAAATAAGATTATTTCTCCCTTGGTGGGGCAAGGACAATCCCTGAATCAAATCTACTTAAATCATCAGGATGTTCTGATGTGTAGTGAAAAAACTCTTTATAATTATGTGGATGCATGCCTGTTTGATGTTCGAAACATTGATTTACCACGTAAAGTAAAATTTCGTGAACGTTACAAGAAGCCAGAATTCAAAGTTGACAAAGGTTGCCGTATTGACAGGAATTATAAAAATTTCTGTGAGTTTCTTGAAAAACATCCAGATTTACCTACCGTGCAAATGGATTCTGTCATCGGTGAAAAAGGTGGAAAATGCCTGCTGACCATTCACTTTGTAGAATGCAGCCTTATGCTTGCGTTTCTAAGAGATGCGAATACGTCAAAATCAGTTACAGATATTTATGACACACTCTATGAAGTACTTGGTAAAGATAAGTTTACTAAACTTTTCCCAGTTGTTTTAACAGACAACGGAAGTGAATTCTCAAATCCAAAGGCAATTGAGTATGGTAGTAAGTATTTTACCGGCTTAAGAACCAGAGTATTTTACTGTGATGCAGGCAGTCCTTATCAAAAGGGTGCCATCGAAGTGAATCATGAATTAATACGTCGTGTGATTCCCAAAGGAACTAGCATGAATCATTTGACACAAGAGGATATCAACGTAATGATGAACCACATTAATTCATACAAAAGAAAAAAGCTGAACAATCGTAGTCCATACGAAGCATTCAGCTTTTATCATGGAGAAGAAATTTTACATAAACTAGGATGTTCGCTGGTTGCCGCCGGTGACATCATGTTAAAACCTGCTCTTCTCAAAAAATAACCTGTAAATAAGCAATGCCGCTAACACCTAATCTTATCTGAGGATGAGGGGTGGATTCTCCGATTACAAATTTAATCGAGAGGGAGTTGACCTCCCATTGTCATGCTTATTTTTACCTAGCATACACCAAAAAAGTCTTAAAATCAAACTGCATTTGAGTTACAAAAGTGGCTTCTCGGTTACAAAACTAGACTTCTCGGTTACAAAAACTGCGTTTCGTTTACAAATATGTGGTTGTCAATTTACAAAACTGCGTCTGGACTTACAAAATGGCGTCTCGTGTTACTATTCAGTATAACTCTACAGCGGAAAGAAATCAATAGTTTACATACAATGATATTTATTACATATTGTTCGTATAACGAGGACAAGGTTATTTCATCATATTGAAGTACAAAAATAAAAAACACTACATTCGTGGTGTTTTTATTTTGATGTTTATAAAACAGTTTTAAAAATTATTGACAAATAAGAAATTCTATTGTATAAATAAGCATAGACCGACGGTCGGTCTATATAAAACAGATAAAGAATATAAAACATAACAGAAATTTTATAGAAAAAGAGGTAATAAAGAATGAAGGTTAGTAAGGAATACTGCGAAAGAAGAAATGAAATACTTGATGTGGCAGGAAAATTATTCGGCACCAAAGGTTATGACAAATCTACTGTAAATGACATTCTTGATGCGGTAGGAATTGCAAAAGGGACCTTTTATTATTATTTTAAGTCAAAAGAAGAGGTGCTTGATGCAATCATCGACAGGGTAACTGAATTAGTTGTTGAAAGGGTTGAGAAGGTTGCATCGAAACAAGACATATCACCGTCAGAAAAATTGTTACATGTAATTCTTTCAATGCGCGTTGAAAGCGAAGTAGATAATGACATTATGGAAGAACTTCATAAACCGGAAAATGCACTTATGCATCAAAAATCTTTAAGTTCAATGGTAACAAGGGTTACTCCGGTGCTTTCAAAAGTTGTGGAGGAGGGAATCAGCCTGGGAATATTTAAATCAGATTTTCCAAGACAGTACATGCAAATTTTCTTAACCTCATCAATCACACTTTTAGACGATGGAATCTTTCAGATTGAAGCAGGAGACCAGCAGATGATTTTAAGAGCAATGATAGCACTACTTGAAAAAATGTTAGGAGTGGAAGATGAGAGTTTCTGGAACATGGCAAAACAGTACTGGGGATAATCTTTTAAAATATGACCGCATTTGATTAACATAAAAGTATAACAAGATATTGATTAACAAGAAGCATAACAAGATATTAATGATATAGGGGAGTGAAACGATGAAAAAATTTATGACAATATGGGCAGGAGAATTGGTATCAAATATCGGAAGTGGAATGACAGCTTTTGCCCTATCCGTGTACGTATATCAACTTACGGGAAGTGTTACCTGGGTATCCATTGTTACATTACTTGCCTACCTTCCGACAATTATATTAAATCCAATTGGAGGAATCCTTGCGGATAGATTTGATCGACGTCTTATGATGATCTGTGGTGATCTTTTCTCAGCACTTGGTTTACTATATATACTTATAAGTATTCAGATGAGACAGATCGGTCTTGTTCCAATCATTATTGGTGTGACGATTAATTCTATATTTGTTTCATTGTTAGATCCTTCTTATAAGGCAACCGTAACCGATTTGTTATCAGAAGAAGAATATGCAAAGGCCAGTGGCCTGGTACAGATGGCGAGTAATGCAAAGTATCTAATATCACCAGCTATTGCAGGAGTTATCCTTGGATTCTTTGATATAAGGATGGTTCTAATCATAGATATTTCTACATTTTTTATAACGGTTTTGGCAGTAGCATTAGTTCGAAAAAACATTCAAAAGGTGAAACCAAGACAAGACAAATTAAATATCTTAAAGGAATTAAATGAAGGTATGCGCTATATTGTTAAGGATAAAGGAATTGCCACTTTAGTACTTTTAATGGCTTTTATGTGCTTCTTTATTGGATTTGTCCAAACATTAATGATTCCTATGGTATTACCAATTGGTAGTGTTAAGACGGTAGGCTTCATGGAATCTGTAAGTGCAATCGGAATGCTTGTGGGCAGTGTAGTAATCAGTATTCTTGGTATTAAGAAACATTATTCTAAAATTCTTATGGTGTCCTTGATTGTTTGTGGATGCTTTATGGCACTAATTGGAACAAGTACTTACATGGCATTCATATTAGCAGCAAGCATCTTATTTTTTGCAACACTTCCTTTCGTAAATACATGCGCTGACGTACTCATAAGAGTAAGTATTCCTAACAGTGTACAAGGAAGAGTCTGGGGACTTATAAGTCTTCTTACTCAGATGGGATGTGTTATAGCATACGCAACTTGTGGACTACTTGCAGATCATGTATTTGAACCAATGATGCAAGAAAATGGCATTCTCGCAAAGAGCATAGGAAAAGTAATTGGCACTGGAGAAGGCAGAGGAATCGGACTGATGCTTATCATTGCCGGAATATTAATGGTAGTAGTTGCATTACTTTTTAGTAGTAGAAAGAGTATAAGTGCAATTGAAGTGGTCTAGTGTATAGAATTTTGAAACACGTTCACTCTTTCTTATTTTAAGTGCCACTAAAAAGCCAGATGGGAGCTATTATGAATATGAACTTAAAAATGCTAAAAAAAGATTTTAAAAGAAATCGTGCAGGCAATGTGGCTTTGCTTTTATTTATGACACTTGCAGCAGCACTTGTTGTAGCAGCAACCATAGTTGTTACACAGCTTATATCTTCCATGATAGGAATGTACGATACTGCTAAGCCACCACATTTTATTCAGATGCATAAAGGAGAGATAAATCAGGAGACAATTGATGAATTCAATTCATCTTATGATGGCATTACAGCCTATCAGACTGTTGCAATGATAGATGTTTACGGAGATGATCTTAAGATCTATGGGGAGGATACTTTTAGTTTATCTGATTGTAGACTGGATATAAGTCTTGTTAAGCAGAATAAGCAATATGATCTTTTACTTGATGAAAACAGAAATGTAATCACTATTAATAAAGGTGAAATTGGTATTCCTGTAATTCTTCTAGATGCTTATGACATAAACATTGGTGATACCGTTGTGCTAACAAATAATGGGGTAATAAAGGAATTCAAAGTTACCGCTTTTGTTCATGATGCTCAGATGAATTCCACGCTTTGCTCGTCAACTAGACTGCTTATTAGCGACGAGGATTATGAAGAACTTTATGGAAAAATGGGAGAAAAGGAATATTTGATTGAAGCATACTTTACGGATTCATCCATGGCTTCCGATTTCCAGACAGCTTATGAAAAAGCGGGTCTTCCTCTAAATGGCCAGGCAGTTACGTACCGTATTATATTTCTTCTAAGTGCGCTTACGGATATTTCGTTGGCAATGATATTAATTTTTGTAAGTATATTACTTGTCATAGTTGCGCTGATGTGTATTAAATATACGGTGATGGCTGCTCTAGAAGAAGAAATTGGTGAAATTGGTACCATGAAAGCCATCGGAATGTCATACAAGGATATCAGTAATTTGTACCTTGAAAAGTATAAAATAATGGTGACTACAGGAATTGTCATCGGATATGTACTTGCTCTTATCCTGTCAAACATGTTTACTGGGCATGTAAGTAACACATTTGGCAAACAACCAGTTTCCATTCTTACCATAGGCTTTCCTATCGTAGCATGTGCGCTTGTGTATTTCATTACGAATCATTACTGTAAGAAGATTCTAAAAAAACTTAAGAAGGTTACGGTTGTGGATGCATTGGTGACTGGAAAAGGGTTTGGGAAAAAGGAACGTGCTAAGGATGGACTTTATAAGTCAAATAAGATGTCAGTTAATCTTCTTATGAGTGTAAGAGAAACGTTACACAATTTCGGTGGATATATAATTATTTTTGTAGTAATGTTCATCGTTACAGGAATAATGATGGTTCCTATGAATCTTTTAAATACCATGAAATCGAAGGAATTCATTACCTATATGGGAAGTTCCATGGATGACATATTGATTGAAATTGAGTCTGGAGAAAATCTTGAGAATAAGTATGGAATTATTAAAAAGCTTCTTAATGAGGATGCTGATATCAAAGAATATAAGGAGTTTAGAAGTGTACGCATTGAAGCAATAAATTTAGAAGATGAATGGATGAATCTTCACGTTGACTGTGGAAATAATGCAGGAAAAGAACTGAAATATCTTTATGGTAAGGCGCCTTCCATGAAAAATGAAATTGCTTTATCCAAACTTAACGCAGATGCAGTAGGTAAAAATACAGGCGATAGTATTACCTTAAGATTTAACGACATGCAGAAAAAATTTATTATTTCTGGAATTTATCAGGACGTAACAAGTGGAGGTCTCACAGCAAAGGCTTTATACAACTTTGCAGGAGTGGATTCGGAAAAATATCAATTTACAATCAATCTTGCGGATGGAATAGATGCGAAAGAAAAAGCGTCACAATGGAGTGACAAGATAGATGGAGGTTGCAACATAGAACCAATGCAGGAATTCATAAACCAGACATTGGGCGGGGTATCGAGACAGGTAGAAATAGCAACGAGTGTCGTATTGATGATAGGAATGTTGCTTGCTGCATTGATCGTAGTTTTATTTATGAAATTAAGACTTGCCAAAGATGTTTCACAAATTGCTGCAATGAAGGCCATAGGTTTTACAAATTTTGATGTGAGAAGACAGTATCTTTATAAAATTGGAATGGTTTCGATGATTGGAATCCTTGCAGGAACAATTATATCAAACGTACTAGGTGGGAAAATTATAAGCTTGGTTTTTGGTATGATGGGACTTGGTATATCAAAAGTAACATTTATCATAAATCCATGGACTGCATTTGTAATATTGCCTTTGGCGCTTCTTACCGTGGCAGCCGCAATGACATGGATTACTAGCAGACAGATACGGGAATATAGCATCATTTCACTGATTAATGAATAGGAGAGATTATGATGAAGAGTATTTTACAGGCAAAAGGATTATGGAAAGAATTTGATGAAATAAAAATTTTAAAGGGAATTAACGTCACAGTAAACGAAGGAGAATTCGTGGCAATTATGGGACAGTCAGGCTCAGGAAAATCCACGCTTCTATATAACATAAGCGGAATGGACAAGGTAACCAAAGGTGAAATCATTTTTGATGGAGAAGACATTTCAAACCTTGATGATGAGAAGATGAGTAGTATACGGCTCAATAAGATGGGATTTATATTCCAGCAATCCCACTTACTTAAGACCTTATCAATACGTGACAATATTGTACTTCCTGGATTTAAGGCAAAAAGTAACAATAGAGAAGATGTAAATGCATATGCAGATGAACTCATGAAAAGAACAGGAATTGATCAGATTGCAGAGCATGATATCAAGAAGGTATCCGGAGGACAGCTACAGCGTGCAGCAGTATGCCGGGCATTAATAAACCATCCTGATATTATATTTGGTGATGAACCTACAGGAGCGCTTAATTCAGGTGCAACAAAGGAAATTATGGATATTATTAATGAGGTAAATGTGGGTGGAACCACAGTGATGCTGGTAACGCATGATGCAAAAGTTGCAGCCAGGGCAGATCGTGTGATTTTTTTATCGGACGGAACTATTACGGATGAAATAATTCTTGGAAAATATGAAGAAAAGAGCTTCACGGATAGGGAAAATAAAATGAAGGAGTGGCTTGGAAAACTAGGATTTTAAGCTTTATTGAAAATTAAAAATGAGAAGCGTCTTCACTTAAAGGTTCATTTACAATCAGATAAAACTCATTATAAAGTTTTTGGATGGAATCTTTTGGTTCTATCCCAAGCTCAGATGATAATAAATTTTTGAAATATTTGTAATGATTAAAAAATGAGCAAGATTCATGTTCTTCATAATAAATTTTTAAAAGCAATTCATGCACATTTTCATTAAGATTATCAATATCGATTAGTTTGTTTAATATTTTTTTTGTTGCGTTATAATTATGTTGTAAAAAGTAATAGCGCGATAGAGCAAACGCAGCAGACTCAAATTGACTACGATAGGTAGTACTTCTTGCGAGTGACCAAGTGTAACCATTGTCAGCTAGGTAATCTTTTTTATAAAGTGAAATTGCTTTTTCGTAATTGCCTGCGGAATTGTCATCAAGGCTATCAAAAGGAAGGATAGTATTTTCAATAATATCCTTGAATTCTAAAATGTCAGAATAAAATGGAGGCATTTGATAAACATAACAACCATTGTTAAATGTAACTTCCAATTGTATACCAACAGATAGCAAATCCTTTTTCATATTATTTACATTGGTATGCAAGTAAGTAGTTGATTTATCAATCGTTGTATCTGGCCATAATGCTTCACAAATATCACTTTTAGATATAGTATTATTATCCCGATGTAAGAGGAAAGAAAATAGTTCTTCTGTTTTTTTTGTGCGCCATTTAACTGGTACTGTACTATCGGAACCATATACAACAAATTTTCTAAAAAAATAGATTCTTGGATATGTACTATGTTCATTTGTTTTTTCAGTATTTAATTGTTCGTTTTTCTCGCGTAATTTTTCAATTAATTCTTTTTCATAATGTTTTCTTTTGGTAATATCCCTGGATACCCCAACAACATCGATACTTTGAGTTTCCTCGTTAAAAACTATGCGCGTGGATATTTCAATATTTTTAATTGAACCATCTTTACAATATTGTTCGTATTCACAAGTATCACAAACTACTTCGTCACTTCTGTCACCAGCCATGAATCTTGGATATCGTTTAAAGCCTGAGTTTACAATTTTTTGCAAAGAATCTGGAGTAAGGCTATCTTCCAAACTCTCTTTCATAGCTTCTTCAACAGTTAATCCACGTAAATTATAAATAGAGGGACTGATATATTTGTAATATTTATTTGTATAGTCAAATAGCCACACACATTCTACGATATGATCTAGTAGAGATTTGTAATATTCTGAGGAAAGGCTATTATCAAGTAAATTTTTATTAATGGTTTTTTCTAATTTCATATTTTTATCCACCTAAATCCATTTATTGTAAAAAAGTTTAGAAAATGTTTAGAAGTATACAGTATAATCATACATTATTAATTAATCTTATTTGTGGGTGAAGATGAGTGTGGGTTATGTTAGCGTTGTAAGCTTAATATCAATGATAAAATTATATCACTACATAATATTAAAATAAAATAGGCCTCAACTCCTATCTAATATTTTAATAATTGTTCTTTTGACAACAGCTGTTGATTCATTAACAAAAAAGATAAAAAATAATGCAACAAAAGAATAAAATATGTTATTTTACAGGAGAAAAAAATGAAATTAAGAAGCAAAATTTTATTAATTACTATGATTCCAGCCATTCTCGTCGGAGTATTGGCAATTTCTACAAGCTCAAACATGATCAGAAAACAAGTTACCGAGGAGATTGAGCAACAACTTAAAACGGCAGCAATGGCAGGAATTGAATCATATGAATTCGCAAATGATGAACAGTATGTACGTACAGAAGATGGAAAAGTAACGAAAGGGAATATTATTCTAAGTGAAAATAACGAAATCGTGGATAATATATATAAGAGTGGTGAAATACATGCATCTGTTTTTTTTGGAGATGAAAGAATAGTATCTACAATCAAAGATGAAAATGGACAGAGAGTCATAGGAACTAAGGCACCAGAAGATGTGGTTAAAATAGTGTTAACGCAAGGCAAAGAATATTTTACTCAAGATGTAGTAATTAATGGGCAACAATATTATGCATATTATATTCCAATGAAGCAAGTAGGAACAGATGAAATAATTGGTATGTTTGTTGCAGCTGATACTAAAGCACAGGTAAGTCAGATTATCAATGATACTATAATAAAAATAGGAATTATAGTATTAATTATTGTAATTTTGTCAATTCTTGCATCCATATTATCTATAAGATCGCTAACAAACGCGATAGGAAGAAATGTACAAAATCTTAATAAGTTATCGGAAGGATTTTTGAATTATGAGGAGAATGAAAAAGATTTAAAACGAAAAGATGAAATTGGGAATATTGCACATGCAACTAAAAATTTAAAAAACTCTTTAATTCAGGTAATTCAAGGAATTCATGAAAATGCATCCGTGTTATTATCAGCATCCGAGGAATTAGAGCAAGTAGCAGAACAAACGGCAACCACAACAGAAGGAATAGAACGGGCTGTGGACGATATTGCTGCCGGTGCTATGTCACAGGCAGAGTCAACAGAGGAAGCATCTAGGCAGACTATTATTATGGGAGAAGATATAGAAACTACTTCCATAGCCGTGAATCAACTTCATCAGAATGCGGATAAAATGAAAGAATCTAGTGTTGATGCAATGAAGACACTAGAAGATTTAAATAGTACCAATGAAAAGACAAAAAAAGAAATAAATGCTATATTTAATCAAACGAATGAAACAAATGAGTTTGCACAGAAAATAAAGGAAGCCGCATTTGTTATTACCTCAATAGCAGAAGAAACAAATTTGCTATCATTGAATGCTTCAATTGAAGCGGCAAGAGCAGGGGAGTCAGGGAGAGGTTTCGCAGTAGTTGCAGATCAGATTAAAAAGTTAGCTGAACAATCCAGCATGTCAGCGAAAGAAATAGGAATTATTATACATACATTAATAGGGAATTCGAATAGAGCAGTAGAAATTATGCATGAAGTAAAAAGTGTAATAGATATTCAAAACGATAATTTGAGTAAAACAAAAGATAATTTTGTAGTTGTATTCGAAGGTATTAATCATTCGTCGGATCAAATAGATCAGATTGCACAAATTACAAAGGAATTGAATAGCGTCAGAAAAAATGTAATTGATATTATCAGTAACTTAAGCGCAATATCGGAGGAAAATGCGGCTAGCGCGGAAGAAACATCAGCTTCAACCACGCAATTATCAGCATCAGTGGATGATGTTGGAAGCGAAGTTGCAGTTTTAAGGCAATTAGCAGATGAACTGGTAAAGACAATTAGTATTTTTAAGTTATAAAACAAGCAGAAAGATTTACAAAAAATAACGCAGTAACTGAAGATATAGTATTACCCTTATAAGTGTCTTATCTAGGCATTTGTAAGGGCTTTTTTATTATCATCATATTTATTTAGATTATGGAAAAGATATTGCTAATGAATTTTTTTTGTAGCCTTTTTTGAACTAGAGAATAATAATCTTAAAGGAGATCAACATGAATCAGGAATTGTTTCAAATGATTGCGACGATGGATTTAAAAGACTTAGAGACTCAAGTAGCACTGCAATGCGCACCATTACTTACTGGAATAAAAATGTCCAATCTTTTCATTGTCTCTAATGTAAATGAGTGTGAGGTTGTTGATTTATTTTGTAAAACGTCAATATCAACTTATGTAATTTATCATTCAAAAGGTAGATATATTTTCTTGCTTTATAAAAAAACGGAATTAGAATCTTACTTAAATTCAAAAAATATAAAAATGTTTATGGAGCTATTAGGCTATCACACTTTTTTGTTGGGTGATATTCTAAACGAATTTGCAATCAGATATAGCAGATACATGGAGGATAGGAAAGATTTTCCACATGAAATAGGGCTACTTTTAGGATATCCGATGGAAGATGTTTTGGGATTTATTAAAAATGAAGGAAAAGATTTTTTATATACAGGGTATTGGAAAGTGTACGCTAATTTGTCAGATACAATCAATCTTTTTAATAAATACAATCAGGCAAAGGAAAGGATAGTCTATTTGCTGTGTAATGGAGTTAGTATTAAGCAAATTCTTGATAGTAAATATTGAAAAGAAATAACTTCCAAAAAAGTATGTGGTAGATATTGTAATATTGTAATGTTATAATACTGATTATCCATTAAAGTATAAGAAAGGTTAATCATCTAGCTTCGAAAACTTTTTACATTAAAAATATTTTGGATAATGCTAGTATTAATGACCTATGCGGGTGCTTGTGAACAAACGTATCAAAGAAGAATGACTTATGAATTGCAAATAAAATGTAATGAAAAATTAAAGTCTACTTTTGTTTTATAGTATATAATAGAAAAATATTGTTACAGAATGGAGTAAATAAAATATGAAAATACAATGGAAAAAAGTTATATGCAGTATCATAATCGGGATTGTTCTTGCAGGTGAAGTAAATATACCAGTTAATGTGGCGGCAGCGGCTACCGTTAATCAAAGCAATCAGAATTTACAGTGTCTTTCGACGAATACATATGATTTAGCTGCTCAGGTATCAAGTCTATTAGGTGTTTTGGAACAAAAAGTAACCGTTGAGGAACGCAATACCATAAGCGGTTTGATTTCTAAGATTGATAACTTGCAAGACAACAGAGAAGCAAGCAATATTTATGTTCCTACTAACGATGAACAAAGGTTAACCACTCAATTATGTTCCTATTTAGATGGCTTAACGCTAAAATATATTAATGGTGCAAAACAAGCATTAGAATATGGTTCGGGTTTTAAATCAGGGCTACAATTGCCAGAGAACAATGTGATAATCAATAATTTAAAGCAAACACTTTCAACAGCAGACTACAAGAAAATTACAAAGCTATATAATCAGTATCGCAAGGAAAGCAAAGATGATTATTTTGATAAAATCTATTCTATTTTATCAAAATATAAATCGTTAGATGTAGATGCGGTTTTTTACAATATTATAGGGGCGGATATGCCCATGAAAGGTCAGTTTAAAATTAATCAAGATGACCTAAGTCTTAAGTATATGAATCCAAAAAAATATGGACTGACTAAATTAACTGAAAAACAAATTAAAAAATATCAAAAGGTATGGTCTATGGTGAAACAAATTTTGCCTCCAGATTACTTTAGCCAGTTTATTGAATTTGATATTGCCTCCGATGGCGAATATGGAACCATGGCATATGTACTGCAGATGGATAAAAGCGGAAAGACCTGGAAGCTGTGCATCGACCCAGCAGATATGGAGGATAAAACCAACTTTGCACTGACGATAATTCATGAATATTCCCATTATTTATCCTTAAATAATAATCAAGTTAAATACTTTGCGGCGGATCAAAGTTTGATGCCATCTTTTGATGATTATACGGACAACGAAGTAGTAGCAAATGAAGATTCTTATTTAAATGATTTTTATCAAGAATTCTGGTCAGGTATAGAGGATGATTGGTCGGCAGATACAGATAATGTTTTATTCTATGTAAGACATTATGACGAGTTTGTGACGGAGTATGCAGCAACCCAGTGCGCAGAAGATTTTTCGGAAACCTTTTCTTATTATGTATTAGGAAAAGAAGATGCAACAGTAGATCAGCAAAAGAAAATAGATTTTTTTGATCAATATCCAAAATTAAAACAGATGAAGCAAGAAATCTTAGAAAATATCAAAAAGAATAACTATGATACTGCAATATCACAATAGAGGTTTTTCTCGAAAAATAGTATTTGACTAATATTGGAAGAAGGATTATTCTAAATATGGATGATAAGTAAAGATACGTTCTGACTTAAATCCAAAAATTGAATTGGATAAGTAGTTCTAACACAGAAAGAATTCTTTCGTGAAAGGCGAGATCAGTAAAGTAAGTACGCACGCCTTTTTGGCGTGCTTTTTTTGCGCGATGTCAATGAGCCATGCAAAATTTGCCAAATGCTGGTGCGGGCTCGCACGCAAACCAGCATCTGGCAAATTTTATAGGGCGAAGCCCGTGAGCGAGAAGAGCAAAGCGATTCGAGCGGCATGGCGTGCTACAGCAGGAAAGTACTCATGGAAAACAGGAGGGAAGCATATGGAAGAAACAAAGGTTGCTTTAATTGGAATCGTCGTTGAAAACGAAGAATCCATTGGAAAACTAAATGTCATATTGCACAACTATGGTCAATATATCATCGGAAGGATGGGAATTCCCTATCAAAAAAGAAATATTTCTATTATTAGTGTAGCAATTGATGCGCCGGCAGATGTAATCAGTGCATTATCTGGAAAGCTTGGTATGCTGCCGGGAATCAGTGCAAAAACGGTATATTCAAAACTCCCGCAAACAGGAGAAAATCTATGATTAAGATTGCAGTTTATGGAAAGGGCGGTATTGGAAAATCCACTACGGTTTCGAATCTTTCGCAGGCTCTTGCTAGAAAAGGACTTAAGGTGATGCAAATTGGATGTGATCCAAAAGCAGATTCGACAATTCTTTCGCAAGGTGGAAAACGAATTACCCCAATACTTGACCTTCTTCGGGAAAAAGGAGATCTGGCAACACTTGACGAAATGATACATGAGGGAAGTGGGGGGGTTCTTTGTGCGGAAGCCGGAGGACCTACACCTGGACTTGGTTGCGCAGGACGAGGCATAATTGCAGCCTTTGAAGCACTTTCGGTTCGAAATGCGTTTGAAATCTATAAGCCTGATATCGTGTTTTACGATGTATTGGGAGATGTTGTATGTGGTGGATTTGCAATGCCATTGCGAAAAGGTTATGCGGACCATGTGATTGTAATTACCTCTGGAGAAAATATGGCAATCTATGCAGCGGCTAATTTAGCACTTGCGGTAAATAATTTTAAAGACAGAGGATATGCGAATTTAAGCGGAGTCATCCTGAATCGACGAGGTGTACCAAGGGAAGATGAAAAGGTAGCTGAATTCGTAGAAGAAATTCATTCTACATTGATAGGAAGTTTATCAAGAAGTGAAATGGTACAAGAGGCAGAAGACCTTAATAAAACAGTATGGAATGCTTTTCCAGACAGCGAAATGGCGTTAGAGTATGAAACATTAGCAAATAATGTTTTAAAACTGGTAAGGCCTTTAGAAAGGTAGTAACGTTACGATGAGTGAGGAATTAATAACCTTAGGAGAAGCAAAAAGCCGTAGTCCGTTTGCTATGGGATTGCAATATAATGCACCTGCAAGAGGAGTTTGGAATATTGCTAATATGGCAATGATGCTGCCGGAGAGCTTGGTGATTTTTGTGTGTCCGGTTGGCTGTATGCGGGGAGTTACATTGACAGCGGCCCAGATGAATGAAATGGAACGATTTTGTGCAATCTTTGTAACCGAGCAGGATGTACTGACTGGAAACGGAGAAAACCTAATCGTAGATGGCGTTAGTGAAATTTTGGATGAAATCGATATAAAGCCAAGGGCCGTACACATATTTACCAGTTGTGTTGATCAGTTTCTTGGAACGGATCATTTGCTAGTCTTTGAAACATTGGAAGCGCGATATAAAAACATTGGATTTATTGAATGCTTTATGACACCGACTATGCGAAAGGGAGCACTCCCTCCAGACCCGATTATGAGAAAGCAGATGTTTCATCTGTTGAAGCCAAGTTCCGAAAAAACGAAAACAGTAAATTTTATTGGAAATAATTTACCATTACCAGAGGAAAACGAATTCAAACAATTGATTCAAGCGGCAGGATATCAAAGTCTTGAGATTGCAAATTGTAATTATTTCGATGAATATCTCAAAATGGGACAGAGTGAATTCAATATTATGATTCATCCAAATGGTAATCTGGCTATGGAGGATTTGACGAAACGTCTTTCCATGCGAGCGATAAAAATACCATTGTCATATGATTTCAATGTCATAATGAAAGACTATTTATTGCTTGCCAATGAACTAGGTTTTCAACTAACAATAGAGAATGAAAAAGAACTGATACAAAAAAAAGAAATTGCAAAGAAAGCTTTGGAGAAAACGCAAAAGCTGATTCAAAACATGCCAATTGCAATTGATTATACAATGACCATGCGTCCGTTTGGACTAGCAAGATTATTAATCTGTCATGGATTTTTCGTGGAACGTATCTATGCAGAAAGTTGTGTTTTAGAGGAGGAAGAAGACTTCGTATGGCTAAGAGAGAATGCACCGGATTTAAAGTGGTATTATCCCATGCATCCGAATATGTCTATGATTAAACGAAAACCGGAAAATACATTCTTAGCACTTGGTCAAATTGCAGCATTTTTTACGAATACCGAACATTTTGTTAATGTTGTCGAAAGTGATGGAATGTATGGATTCCATGGAATAGAAGTTCTTATGAAAGACATGACAGAGGCTTTTTATCAAGCTAAAAATACGCAGGAGCTCATTGAGGTAAAAGCGTTAGGTTGTTGCAACAAGGGAGGAGAACCGTCATGGAGCAGATTGTAAAACGAATTTCTACTTATTCGGCAGATTGGGCAGGCGTGTGCTCTGCACTATATGAATTAGGAGGAATGATCGTAATCCACGATGCTTCCGGCTGTAATTCTACTTATACTACCTTTGATGAACCAAGATGGTATCAGATGGATAGTATGTTCTTTGTTTCGGGTCTTACTGAAATAGACGCGGTACTTGGAAATGAAGAAAAACTGATGAATGACATTGCAAATGCGGCAAATTCACTCCATCCATACTTTATTGCAGTTGTTGGAAGTCCGATTCCAAGTATGATTGGAACGGATTTTGAAGGACTGGCTAAACTGATAGAAAGCAAGACAGGAATTCCTTCGTTTGGATTTGCAACAAATGGAATGAATTATTATTGCCAGGGTGGAGCGATGGCGTTTCTTGCTTTGGCGAAACGATTTTGTGTGGAACCGCCACACGTAAAAATAGAAAATCACACTTGTTCTATTAATATATTAGGGGTCACACCACTAGATTTTTCGATACAGGGAAACGTAGAAGCAATGCGTGCTTCCTTTGAGAGTAATGGAATAAAAGTACAAAGTGTCTGGGCAATGGGAAGTACGTTGAGTGAAATTCATCAGGCCGGCAACGCCGATGTCAATGTTGTTGTTTCTTCTATGGGAATAAAAGCAGCACGTTATCTAGCCGAAACGTTTCATATTCCTTATGTTGTCGGAGTACCAATTGGCAAAAAGGCTTTAAATCATCTATGTCAACTGATTAAAACAGCAGACACAACCAAAGAAAATCAATACTTGATTGGAGGGGGAAATTCACCCAATTTGAATTCATCTATTTTGAATTCATCCAATTTAAAGGAAAAGATACTTGTTATAGGAGAACAGATTGTGGCAGCTGGTATTTGCTACTGTCTAAGGGAAGAATTTGAGTTTTCTCATGTAGATATGATATGTCCACTCAAAACAAATCAGTTGATGTATGATATTCCAGATGAAATGAGAGAGGGGGTTACATTTCTCTCCGATGAAAAAGAAATAACCAAACGAATATCACAATATTCAATGATAGTAGCGGATCCAATGTATCAACCGATTATACCAGTAGGTATTAAACTTATCGCGGTTCCCCATGAAGCTTTTTCCAGTCGGATATACCGAAAACAGTCACCCATCTTAATTGGAGATGCTTTTCATATGTTTATCAATAATAGTATAAATACTAAGTAATTTTACAAATGATTTATAACAAGAATAGGAGATCAAATGAAACGAAGAAATAGATGTTTAAGTTTAGCTCTTTGCCTGGTATTATGTGTTACCATGCTTAGTGGCTGTAAGTCAAATAAAACCGAAATAAAAACTGAAACAAAATCAGAAACAACAGCGGAAACAACAGAAAAAACAGCCAAGCCTACAGATACAACAACTGGAACGCATACCATAGTCGATCATGCAGGAAATGAAGTGGAAGTGCCAAATGAAATTAATCGTATTGTCATCCTTGATATTACTCCGTTACCAAGTGTATATTGCATGATGGTAGGAGATGCAAGCAAAATCGTTGGTATGACACCTGCTTCAAAAAACGTAGCGGTTAATTCATTGCTAAACGTAGTTGCACCTGAACTAGAAAATGTAAAGACTGGATTTACAGCTGGTGAAGCAATTAATACAGAAGAACTTGTATCACTAAATCCAGACGTTATCTTTTATCGCATGGAAACCCAGACAGATGTAGATGCAGTATCAAAATTATCCATCCCAGCAGTAGCATTTAGCACCTCTGTTTTTGAAGGTAATACAATTGATACGCTAAATGGCTGGGTTGAATTATTAGCCAATGTTTTTAATGATGACAGCATCAATGAGAAAGCAGCCAAAATCATACAGGCAGGTAAAGATGCACAGGCTATGGTAACCGAACGAGTATCCGGCTTAAGTGAAGCAGAGCGTACACCTAGTTTTGTTATACATAATTATGATGAATCTGGAATCAAAGCAGGCGGAACTACCTTTGCGAAATATTATCTGGATACCGCTGGAGCTAAAAATGTTGGAAGTAGTATCAAGGGATTATTTGAGCCGGTTACCTTGGAACAAATCTATGAGTGGAATCCACAAGTGATTTTCTTAAATAGTTTTAGTAGGTTCTCACCGGATGATTTTTATAACAATTCTGCAATCGAAGGAGACGATTGGAGTGGAATTGATGCGGTTATGAATAAACGAGTATATAAATATCCAATCGGGATGTATTACTGGTTTCCACCTTGCTCGGATTCCCCACTTTCGATACAGTGGGTTGCAAAATCATTATATCCAGACTTATTTGAAGACATTGATATGAAAGATACAACGAAAACTTATTATAAAGAATTCTATGGAATTGATTTAACCGATGAGCAGTTAGATACTATTTTTAATCCATCTACAAAAGCTGCTTTTACACCATGATAAAATGAAAAATGCCAGAAGGTAAGAGGGATAAAAATTGTCAGAACACAAGTTTGAAGGGAACAGAAAACAAAAGCATAGAAAGAAAGTTTTACTATGGATATTTTTAGCGACTGCACCGATTCTCACTTCATTCATTTGCATGATGCTTGGCAGATTTTCGCTTAGTGCAAAGGATGTAATAGAGCAACTGTGGATATTTTTCACACAGGGTAAGGAAGCAATGAATCCACAGTATTATTCTGTCATTATACAGCTTAGACTTCCTCGAATCCTCTTAGCCTGTTTTTGTGGAGCTGGACTTGCAGTTTCCGGTACGGCATATCAGAACCTATTTTCCAATGCATTGGCAACGCCGGATACACTAGGCGTTGCATCTGGAGCAAGTTTTGGAGCAGTTCTGGGTTTACTTTGGAATCAAAATCTATTAGTAGTTGAGATTTTAGCAATCTCATTTGGTTTATTAGCGGTTGCTTTAACCTATCTAATTAGTCGTCAAAAAGGCCAAAGTAGTATTATTATGATTGTGCTGGCAGGTATGGTAGTGTCTGCTAGCTTCAATGCATTGATTTCGGCAGTAAAATTTACCGCAGATGCAGAAGAACAACTTCCGAGCATTACGTATTGGCTCATGGGAAGCTATGCGAGTGCTAATTACAAAAGTCTTTTACTTTGTACCCCATTTATAATTGTAGGAATTTTTATTTTATTTTTTCTACGTTGGAGGCTAAATCTTTTGTGCTTAAGTGAGGATGAAGCCAGGTCACAAGGCGTACATGTGGAACAACTGCGAGCAATTATTTCGGTTGCAGCGACTATTATTACAGCTTCCTGTGTATCTATGTGTGGACAGGTCGGTTGGGTGGGTCTTTTGATTCCCCATATCTGTCGCATGATGTTTGGAAGCAATACAAAAAATATTATACCGGCAAGCATTAGTCTTGGTGCGGTGTTCATGTTAATAATCGATGCCTTTGCCCGTAGTGCAACTTCGGTGGAAATACCAATCTCTATTCTTACAGCACTAATTGGTGCACCATTTTTTATTCTTCTGCTAAAGCGGACAGGGGGGACTTCGTTATGATGTTCGAAGTAAAACAAGGGAGTTTTTCTTATCTTGATGAAAATAAGAAAAATGTACTAAGCGATATAAACTATCAGGTAAAAGAAGGAGAAATCCTTGGAATCTTAGGTAGAAATGGAGTGGGCAAGACGACACTGCTTCGTGCTAGTATGGGAATGCTTGCCTGGAAGAGTGGAGGCAGTTATCTTGACGGCATTGACATTCGTACGATGAATCAGAGTGCTGTCTGGAAAAAGCTTGCTTATGTGCCACAGGCGAAAAATGGGTTTGGACATTTTTTAGTAGAAGAAATGGTTTTGCTTGGAAGAAGTGCATATTTAAAACCATGGCAGCAGCCAGGAAAAAAGGATAAAGAATTAGCAGAAAAAGCACTGGAGCAAGTTGGGATATTACACTTAAAAAACCGTATGTGTAATAAGTTAAGTGGCGGGGAACTGCAAATGGTGCTAATTGCAAGAGCACTCGCTGGAGAACCGCAAATTATTATATTGGATGAACCAGAATCCAATCTGGATTTTAAAAATCAATTGATTATTCTTGAGATTATGCGTAAGTTGGCACATGAACAAAGACTTTCTTGCATTTTTAATACGCATTATCCAAGTCATGCCTTGCAATATGCAGATAAAGTCTTGCTTCTTTCCAATGATGGTAGTAGTATGTTTGGTGAGAGCACGGCCTTAATCACAAAAGAAAACCTAGAAAAAATCTTTGAAGTCAGGGTACAAATTCATGAGTTGGTGACGGAAGGAAAAACATACCGAGAAGTCCTACCGATTGAAATAATCAACTAAAACATAAGGAAAGTAGATGGAATGGAAGAAATCTTAAATTATATCAATCAAATATTTGATGACGAAATTATAAAAATAGTTTTTAGCAATTGTAAGAATGCTGAAGTTTTGTACCGAAAGGTTACAATACAACGAAAGGAATCATATTTTCAAATTGAAAAATATACCCAGAAACAAGTTTTTCATGAAAATATAGATCCGGATTCCATTAAGCAAATCTGTTTGCAATTTTTAGAAGATGCATTCACCCAGATGAATGCATGGGGGAAAAACGGAGAATACAGTTTAAAGATATCGAAAAAAGGAAAAGTGCTGTTTCATAAAACACCGATGAAAGCAAGTTTACCGAAAATGCAGCCTCATAACCGTCAGAAGCAGTATTTATTAGAAGAGGGTACCGTGATTCCACCTTTGGTAGATATGGGTATATTTACTAAGACAGGGAAAGTAGTACAATCTATGAATGACAAATATAAGCAAATCAATAAGTTTATTGAAATTGTCGATGATGCCATACGTAAATATAATAAAGATCAGATTAGTATTGTTGATTTTGGATGCGGAAAATCATATTTAACATTTGTGGTATATTATTATTTGAAGGTAGTTCGGAAAATGGATATTCAAATGATTGGTCTTGACTTAAAGGAAGAAGTCATTCGTCAATGCAATGATACTGCAAAGCGTTACGGTTATGATGGTTTGCGATTTGAAGTAGGTGATATTAATGGATATCACTCAGACATACCAATTGATATGGTGATTTCGCTTCATGCATGTGATACTGCAACGGATTATGCCTTGTTTAATGCGATTGAATGGGATGCAAAGATTATTATTTCCGTACCTTGCTGTCAACATGAGATTGCGGATCAGATGACGGACGATTATCTTCCTATATTAAATCGATATGGAATTGTAAAGGAACGTACAGCGGCACTTATGACGGATGCCATTCGATGCAATTTGCTAACCTGTTGTGGTTACAAGACGCAATTACTTGAATTTATAGATTTGTCCCATACACCAAAGAATTTGCTTATTCGTGCAGTGAAAACGAACCTTTCTGCGGAGAGTAAGAAAACAGCAGAAAACGAGATTCGAGATATTGTGAAAGCATTTGGATTAAAGCCAACACTACTAAAACTTTTAGAGAATAGAATTCATAGGATTTAAGAATAGTTATATAAAAAAAGGACAAACCGGGTTTTGTTCTTTTTTTATTTTATGTTTGGAAAAAGCAGAGTTTTGTGGTAGAATAGATTCGTAAACTTTGTAAAGGATGGATATAATGGCCAACGACGAAAAGAATGCCACTAGAATAGATGCAGAATACAACGTGCGAAAAAAAAGAGTAAGGCGCATGAAAAGGATGCTGCTTACCGTGCTATTTGCAATGATTTTAATTCCGATTTTGTTATGTATTATACTAATGATTCGTATAAATAAAATAGAAAAACAATTAAATG
The DNA here is from genome assembly GCA_041739345.1 of Acetivibrio sp. Taxonomy (GTDB): domain Bacteria; phylum Bacillota; class Clostridia; order Lachnospirales; family Lachnospiraceae; genus DIGJ01. The sequence continues at coordinate 115,894 of JBGSNZ010000021.1, forward strand.
CATTGACAGATATTAAGACACAGGAGTATGAAGACTACCTTGACAACTCAGAAAATGCAAAGAGTGGTTCCATCGTATATGCTGCCGAGACACAAGATGCGCAAGGAGATGTGAAAGAGGAAGAGGATGTACAAACTACAACGGATTCCAATGAAACAGAGGATGAATCCATGGATGAATCAGAAAACGTTGTGTTGACACCGGAAGAAAAATTAGATTTAGAGACAGAAGAAAAGAAGGTCTACTTAACATTTGATGATGGGCCAGGAGAGTATACCGATGCGCTACTTGATGTATTAAAAGAAAATGGCGTAAAGGCTACTTTTTTTGTGATTGGAAAGACGGATGAACATTCCCTTTCCATATACAAAAGAATTGTAGATGAAGGTCATACTTTAGCTATGCACTCCTATTCTCATCAATACAGCAAAATTTATAAATCCGTTAAGGCGTTTAAAAAAGATTTAAATGAGTTAAGTGATTTACTTTATGATACAACAGGACAAAGACCGACTGCATATCGATTTCCAGGAGGAAGCAGCAACACAGTTAGTGATGTTTCCATGACGGAGTTTATTAAATACTTAAATAAAAAGAATATTACATATTATGATTGGAATGTAATCAATGGAGATGCAACTGGTAAAGATTTAACCACTGATCAAATGAATAATAATGTTATGAGTGGGGTTGTAAAAAATAAAAATTCCATTATTTTAATGCATGATACTGTATCAAAAGATACAACACTAAAATCAATGCCTACATTAATTAAGAAGTTAAAGAAGCAGGGATATATTATTCTGCCTATAACGAAATATACAAATACGGTTCAGCATATAAAAGCTGATTCTGTAGAATAGACGAACAGGAGGATAGAGAATGGGATTTTTTAAAGAATTAAAGGAAGACTTTTCTCAAGCAATGAATGAGCTTATGCCAGAGGATGATCTTTATAATGAAGATTTTTCGGAGGGTATGGAGGATGAAACGAAAGAGGACAGCTCAAAGAAAAAAGTGGTAGAGGATGGAAATGATCACACACATTCGATACCTACAAATGATAAAAGAGATATTAAAGACATTTTAGAAGAAGAAGTACTTGCTGCAATTGAAGCATTGAATGCGAAGGAAGAATTACCAGAAGCGTCAAATTTGGTAGAAGTAGTAGAAGGCGAACATACGCAAGAGGCAGACTTAGATATTGAGGAAGACACCAGTGATGAAATACTGGAAGACGGTCTTACGGAAGAAGAGTTAATTCAACGTATGATAGATGAAGATGATAGAATAGAAAAGGAACAAGAGGCAAAAAAGCAGGAATTAAGGGAACAAGAAAATAAAGAAAAAGAATTAAGAGAAAAAGAATTGGAGGAACAGAAAATGGAAGAACTTGGTGACAAGAGAGAAGTGGAAACACAAGAGGATACTTCCGATATGGAATTAATCGCTCAACTTTTAGGAGAAGACAACAATGAAGATGCAGATGTAGATGAAGAAATTCTTGCAAAGAGTGAAGAAATAGAAGAAAAAGAAGAAATAAAAGAAGACTTCGAAATAAAAGAAAAGATTCGGGAACTAGGCGATGATGTTACTGTAATTACAAAAGGGACTAAGATTAATGGTAGTATTTCATCCGATGGCTCTCTTGAAGTAATGGGTACCATTACTGGCGATATCAACTGTCTTGGAAAACTTTCTATTGTTGGTAATGTAAATGGTAATTCACAGGCTTCTGAAATTTATGTAAATACAGCACGTCTTGATGGCGGATTAATAAGCACAGGTAGTGTTAAAGTAGGAGTTGGTACCATAGTTGTTGGTGATGTAAAGGCCAATAGTGCAGTAATTGCAGGAGCTGTTAAAGGTGAAGTAGATGTAAATGGACCAGTTATCATCGATTCCACTGCAATTGTAAAAGGTAATATTAATGCAAAATCCGTACAAATCAATAATGGTGCGGTTATTGACGGCTATTGCTCTTTGACTTATGCAGCCGTAGATATTGATAATTTCTTTGATGGAGAGAAGTAAAATGGCAGAATATAAACGAGTAATGCTTAAATTAAGTGGAGAAGCTCTTGCAGGTGATAAAAAACAGGGATTTGATGAAGCTACTTGTATAAAAGTTGCAAAACAGGTAAAACAATTGATAGATGCAGGCGTACAGGTAGGAATTGTGATTGGTGGAGGAAACTTCTGGAGAGGTAGAACCAGCGAGACAATTGACCGAACCAAGGCAGACCAGATTGGTATGCTAGCAACGGTTATGAACTGTCTTTATGTATCTGAAATTTTTCGCTATGTTGGAATGAAAACACAGATTTTAACACCATTTGAGTGTGGCAATATGACAAAATTGTTTTCAAAAGACAGAGCAAATAAATATTTTGAAAAAGGAATGGTTGTATTTTTTGCAGGTGGCACGGGACATCCATATTTTTCAACGGATACCGGAATCGCACTTCGTTCGATTGAGATGGAGGCAGATGTTATTTTATTGGCAAAAGCAATCGATGGAGTATATGACAGTGATCCAAAAACAAATAAAAGTGCGAAGAAGTATGATATCATTTCAATTCAAGAAGTGCTTGATAAAAAACTTCAAGTTATTGATTTGACAGCAACGATTATGTGTTTGGAGAACAAAATGCCAATGCTTGTATTTGCACTTGGGGAGGAAAATAGTATTGTCAATGCAGTAAATGGAACCAATTACGGAACAAAAATAACGGTGTAAGACCAGGAGGATAAGATCATGGAAATAGAAATGAATAAATATGAAGATAAAATGAAAAAGACGTTAGCAGCATTAAGTGAAGAATATGTATCCATTCGTGCAGGAAGAGCCAATCCACATTTACTTGATAAATTAAAAGTTAATTATTATGGACAACCTTCCCCACTTCAGACAGTAGCGAATGTTTCTGTTCCAGAAGCAAGAGTGATTTTAATTCAACCATGGGAAAGTTCACTGGTTAAAGAAATTGAGAAAGCGATTATTGCATCTGACCTTGGATTAACACCAAACAATGATGGAAAAACCATTCGTTTAGTGTTTCCTGAACTAACAGAAGAAAGAAGAAAAGATTTAGTGAAGGACGTTAAGAAAAAAGGTGAAAATGCAAAGGTTGCAGTTCGAAATATCCGTAGAGACGCAAATGATATCTTCAAAAAACAAAGTAAGGCAAATGAAATATCAGAAGACGAATTAAAGCAAGCAGAAACAAGAATGCAAAAACTTACAGATAAATATATTGATGAAGTTGAAAAATCAATTGAAGCAAAAACAAAGGAAATACTTACTGTATAACTGCGTTTTAGGGACTGGTGCAAGAACAAAGTTTGGCATCAGTCCCATTCTTATGAATGGTTTTAAAATAGGAGTATAGTATGGAAAATATGAATATACCAAAACATATTGCAATTATTTTAGATGGTAATGGAAGATGGGCAAAAAAACGCGCGATGCCAAGAAATGTTGGTCATGCTCAGGGAAGTAAGAATGTGGAACGAATCTTAGAAGAAGCGGATAAGCTAGGGGTAGAATATTTAACCGTTTATGCATTTTCCACGGAAAACTGGTCAAGGCCAGAGAGCGAAGTGAATGCACTAATGAAGCTTTTGAAGAGTTATTTAAAAGATTGTATTCAGACATCTAAGAAAAATAATATGCGAGTTCGCGTAATTGGTGACATTTCTGTTTTGGAAGAAAGTATGCAGGCACAAATTCAAGAACTTGAACAAATTTCAAGCAATAATACAGGACTTAATTTTCAAGTTGCCATTAATTACGGTGGAAGAGATGAAATTATTCGTGCAGTAAGAAAAGTAGCAAAGGAATGCGTAGAGGGTAAGCTTACACTCGATGCAATCGATGAAGTTATGTTTGAAAATTATTTGGATACGAAAAATATTCCGGCACCAGAGCTTTTGATCCGTACAAGTGGAGAACAAAGACTTTCTAACTACCTGTTATGGCAGTTAGCTTATTCTGAATTTTATTTTACGGATGTATTATGGCCGGATTTCAATAAAGAAGAATTAATTAAAGCAATTGAATTTTATAATAAAATAGATCGAAGATTTGGTGCTATAAAATAGGAGGTAACTTATGTTTGGCGAACGGCTTATAAGCGGAATCGTATTATTAGCGATTACTATTTTTGTGGTTATTGCTGGGGGCAATATTTTATTTGCAACGGTAGCAATAATTTCAATGATTGGACTCTTTGAATTATATCGTGCAATCGGAATTGAGAAAACATCTTTAGCAAAGGCTGGATATGTTGGTGGTTTATGTTTGGATTTGTTAATGCTATTTCGTAAAGAAGAGAATGCAATGCTTCTTATGATTGGTTTTCTATTTATTATATTGGTTCTTTACGTGATTACTTACCCAGAATATAATATCGAGAAAGTAGCAATGGTCTTCTTTGGCCTTTTTTATGTTACAGCAATGCTTGGATACATATACCGTCTTCGCATGTTGCCAGATGGTAAGTGGTTAATTTGGCTTGTGTTTATTGGTGCGTGGGGTTCGGATACCTGCGCTTATTGTGTCGGAAAACTGATAGGAAAGCATAAACTTCCTGCTCACCTTGCAGAACTTAGCCCGAAAAAGAGTTTAGAAGGATGTATTGGCGGTGTAATAGGTGCTGCTCTTATTGGATTTTTATATGCATTATTTTTAAAAGGTTGTATTGTTCGGGTTTACAATCCATTGGTTACCTTTGCCATTATGGGTGGTGCAGGTTCTATTATTTCTCAATTGGGAGACTTGGCAGCATCTGCGATCAAGCGAAATCATGGAATCAAAGATTATGGCAAATTAATTCCAGGACATGGTGGAATTTTGGATCGATTTGATAGTGTTATTTTTACAGCCCCTATTGTATTTTTCTTAGCACAATTGTTATAAAAATGGAATAGGTAAGTGAAAGGAGTGAATATATTGAAGAAAATCGCAATACTAGGATCAACTGGCTCCATTGGGACACAAACCCTAGATGTAGTTCGTGCTTATCACGAAGAACTAGAAGTAGTTTCTTTAGCTGCGCATAGCAACATTGATTTATTAGAAAAACAGATTTTGGAATTTTCTCCAAAGATAGTTTCCGTTTGGGATGAAAAGAAAGCTATGGAATTAAAGCAGCGAGTGAAACATCTTCCAGTGAAAATATGTGCTGGAATGGATGGCTTAATTGAATGTAGTACAGAGTCGTCAGTAGACATCGTCGTGGGTGCTGTGGTAGGAATGATAGGAATCATACCTACAATTGAAGCAATCAAAGCAGGCAAAGACATAGCTCTCGCCAATAAAGAAACATTAGTATGTGCTGGTCACATTATTATGCCACTCGCAGAAAAAAAGAACGTTGCATTACTTCCGGTAGATAGCGAACATTCTGCAATATTGCAGTCTATGAATGGAGAAAACAAAAAAGAAATTCATAAAATAATTTTAACAGCATCGGGTGGACCATTCCGTGGCAAAACACTGGATGATCTAAAGCAGATAAAAGTAGAAGATGCATTAAAACATCCAAACTGGTCAATGGGAAGAAAAATCACCATAGATTCGTCTACCATGGTAAACAAAGGGCTTGAAGTAATGGAAGCAAAATGGCTTTTTAATGTTTCTTTTGATCAGATTGAAGTAGTCATTCAGCCACAAAGTGTGATTCATTCTATGGTGGAATATGAGGATGGTGCTGTGATGGCGCAGCTTGGTACTCCAGATATGAAACTTCCAATTCAATATGCGTTATTCTACCCTAGTAGAAGATATTTAAAAGGGGATCGTTTGGACTTTGCAAAGCTTCAGCAAATTACCTTTGAAAAACCGAATTTTGAAACATTCCGTGGCTTGGAGCTAGCGTACGAAGTGGGAAGAATGGGCGGCAGTATGCCAACCGTATACAATGCTGCAAATGAAAAGGCAGTTGATATGTTTTTAAATCGAAAAATATCATATTTAGAAATACCAGAAATTATTGAATATGCAATTAATAAACATTCCTTGCGTAAAAAACCTACGATTGAGGAAATATTAGAAGTAGAGAAAGAAACTTATGAAGCAATCAATAATAAATGGAGATAGGAAGTAAAAGGATGAATATATTAGTAGCAATTTTAATTTTTACAGTAATCATTGTAATTCATGAACTTGGGCATTTTCTTTTGGCAAAGAAAAATGGTGTTACAGTAACCGAATTTTCAGTAGGAATGGGTCCAAGAATTATTACGTTTGTAAAAGGAAATAAAGGTTTTGTTTGCAAAGCATTTCTGAATCAAAATACATTTGATGTCTTGGAAGGGTGCGAAAATCACACAAAATATTCATGGAAGCTTCTCCCAATCGGCGGTTCTTGCATGATGCTAGGTGAAGATGAAGTAATCGATGATGAGAATGCCTTTAATAGAAAAGGTGTTTGGGCTCGAATCTCTGTTATTTTTGCAGGACCTTTCTTTAATTTTTTACTCGCATTTGCGTTATCAATTATTATTGTTGGTGTAGCGGGACATGATGCGCCTACGATTGAATCTCTTGAGGTAGGCTCTCCGATGGAAACAGCAGGTTTTTTAGTGGGAGATGAGATTACAAAGATAAATGATGCAAACATTAGTATTGCAAGAGAAATCGGTGTATATTTTCAGTTCCATCCACTCACAAAAGATTCCGTAGAAATCCAATATGAACGCGATGGAGAAAAACAGTCCGTTGTGGTGACCCCGGTAAAAAATGAAGAGGGTGCATACCGCCTCGGCTTTGGCTTTAGTGGACCGAGAGAAAAGGTGGGACCACTTGGTGTAATTAAATATAGTTATGTTGAAGTAAAGTATTGGATAAAAATAACGGTTGAAAGTTTAGGACAGTTAATTACAGGTAAGGTAAGTAAGGATGAAATCGCAGGACCAGTTGGAATTGTCGATATGGTTGGTGGTGTTATCAAAGAAAGTAAGAATTATGGTGCCACGGCAACTATTTTAAACATATTAAATATGTGTATTTTACTCAGTGCGAACTTAGGAGTTATGAATCTTTTGCCGCTTCCAGCACTCGATGGAGGGCGTCTGGTATTTTTATTCATTGAAGTAGTTCGTGGAAAACCAATTAACCAAGAAAAAGAAGGCATGGTTCATCTGATTGGTTTGGTTGCCTTGATGGTATTAATGGCGTTTGTTATGTATAATGATATTACACGATTGTTTTAATAGGAAGGTGAAGAAATGTACCGTAACAATACAAAGGTAATTAAGATAGGAGATTGTAAAATCGGTGGAGGAAATCCGATTCTTATACAGTCTATGACAAATACAAGAACAGAGGATGTAGAGAGTACCGTTGCACAGATTCTTCAGCTTGAGAGGGCTGGCTGTGACATTATTCGCTGTGCTGTACCTACCATGGAGGCAGCAAAGGCATTTTCAGAAATTAAAAAGCAAATTCATATTCCACTGGTAGCAGACATTCATTTTGATTACAAATTAGCGATTGCGGCCATGGAAAATGGGGCGGATAAGATTCGAATCAATCCAGGTAATATCGGAGATAATGATCGCGTAAAAGCAGTAATAGATGTAGCTAAAAGTCGGAATATTCCAATTCGCGTTGGGGTAAACAGTGGTTCCCTTGAAAAATATCTGGTAGATAAATATCATGGTGTAACGGCAGAAGGTATCGTAGAAAGTGCACTTGATAAAGTAAAACTGATTGAAGATATGGGATATGATAACTTGGTGATTAGTATTAAGTCATCCGACGTACTTATGTGTATCAAAGCACATGAGCTAATTGCTAAGAAAAGTAATTATCCACTTCATGTTGGAATTACGGAATCTGGTACGGTTTATTCTGGAAATATTAAATCAAGCGTTGGGCTTGGAGCAATCCTTTCTCAGGGAATTGGTGATACAATACGAGTATCGTTAACTGGTGATCCAGTTGAAGAAATTAAGACTGCAAAATTAGTTTTAAAAACACTCGGACTAAAAAAGGGTGGAATTGAAGTGGTTTCTTGCCCCACCTGTGGAAGAACAAGAATTGATATGATTACGCTTGCAAACCAAGTAGAAACAATGGTGCAGGATTTTGATTTGGATATTAAAGTTGCAGTAATGGGTTGTGTAGTAAATGGACCGGGTGAAGCAAAAGAAGCTGATATCGGAATTGCTGGTGGTGTATCCGAAGGACTTTTGATAAAAAAAGGAGAAATCATCAAAAAGATTCCAGAAGCTCAGTTACTAAATACTTTACGCGAAGAGCTGTCTAATTGGAAATAGACGAAAAAGGGAAGGATATCTATGTATTTTTTTGAAGTATTTGATAACCTTAACACAAGTGGTGAGTTAAGTCAGTTGTTTCAGGAGGTTGAAGTCGAGAAGGTGGTGGCTTCCAAAAGTCACCGCCAGATTAAAGTACATATAAAAGGAAAACGTCTGCTTACGTTTAAAGAAATAAAAAAGATGGAATATCAACTTTGGAAACAATTATTTCAATCGACCAACAACAGTGTAATCCTAATACCTAGGTATGAGTTGCCGGAAAGTTATACGCCGGAGAAACTGATGCCTATTTATTTTGAAAGTATGTTAGACGAACTACGTGAGAATAGTGTCATTGATGCTGGAATTTTTAAAAATGCTGAAATTACAATAACAGAGAGTGAAATAAAATTAACCGTAGAGGATAATTTCATAATTAAAAAGCGTACAGAAGCAATTAAGACAAAGTTAGATGAAATATTTAATGATCGATGTGGTTTTCAAATAGCCATTCGCTTTGAATATACAGAGGCGGTAAAGGTAAACTACGAAGAAGAAAAACCAATTCTTTATTCCCTGGATAATATTAACCGTGATGCAAGGCAGTCCGTTGAGCAAAGTAGTGCGAAGCCTACACCAACGAAGCCACTCGAGAAAAAAGAGGAGAAAACGGTATTTAAGAAAGAGGAATACAAACGCTCTGACTGGAAGAAGAAAAAGCTGGCAGATGACCCAGATATCTTTTTTGGACGTTCTTTTGATGGTGAATTGACACCAATCAGTGACATTATTGATGAAATTGGAGAAGTAGTCATCCATGGTAAAATCTTAACTGTAGAAGATAGAGAGCTTAGAAATGAAAAGGTTCTGGTTATTTTTAATATTACAGACTTTACCGATACGATTTCAGGAAAACTTTTCTTAAAGGCTGAACAGGCACCGGAAGTGTTAGCTGAACTTAAAAAAGGAGCCTTTGTCAAAATGAAGGGTATGGCATTGATGGATCGCTATGACCGAGATATTAGCATCAGTTCCATTGTGGGAATTAAGACAATTTCTGATTTTACGGTTAAGAGAAAAGATAACAGTGAAAAGAAACGTGTCGAGTTACATGCCCATACACTGATGAGTGATATGGATGCGGTTGTGGATGTTAAGACCATGATTAAGCGAGCAATGTCATGGGGTCATAAATCCATTGCCATTACCGATCACGGCGTAGTTCAGGCATTTACGGATGCAGCACATACACTTTCAAAAGACGATGACTTTAAGGTTATCTATGGTTGCGAAGCATACCTCGTGGACGATTTAAAAAGTATTATTGAAAATGATAAGGGACAAACTCTGACGGATAACTTTGTTGTATTTGATTTAGAGACGACAGGTTTTGGTCCAGTCAATGATAAAATCATTGAAATTGGAGCCATAAAGGTAGTAAATGGAGTGCTAACCGATGAAAAATTTAGTACTTTTGTAAATCCAGATATTCCAATTCCGTTTAAAATCGAACAGTTAACCGGAATCACAGATGAGATGGTACTGGATTATCCTTTGATTGACGTAATATTACCACAGTTTCTTGCGTTTTGTAAGGATTGTGTTCTTGTCGCACACAATGCATCCTTTGATGTAGGTTTTATTTCAAAAAAGGCAGAACAGTTAGGAATTAAAACGAATTTTACCGTCATTGATACGGTAGGAATGGCAAGAAGTCTGCTTCCTAATTTGAATAAATTTAAGTTAAATATAGTTGCAAAAGAGCTGGGAATATCGTTGGAGAATCACCATAGGGCAGTGGATGATGCAGGGGCTACTGCGGAAATTTTTGTGAAATTTATTGCTATGTTACACGAAAAAGAGGTAATGACCCTAAAAGAACTTTCTAAATTTGGACAATATTCCAAAGAAACGGTTCGAAAATTACCAGCTCATCATGCGGTTATTTTAGCTAAAAATGATGTGGGACGTGTCAACTTGTATAAATTAATTTCATTATCACACATTGATTATTTTCAGAGAAGACCAAAGATTCCAAAGAGTCTGTTTGAGGAAAATCGCGAAGGTCTTATCATAGGTTCTGCTTGTGAAGCGGGAGAACTCTATCAGGCAATTCTTCGAAATGAATCGCAGGAAGAAATTACGAGGTTGGCGAAATTCTATGATTATTTAGAAATTCAGCCGCTTGGAAATAATGCCTTTATGATAAGAGAAGATAAATATGATATTGAAAATAACGATGACTTAATTGCTATTAATAAAAAAATAGTTGCACTTGGCGAAGAATTCAATAAACCAGTTGTAGCAACCTGTGACGTTCACTTTCTTGATCCAGAAGATGAAGTGTACCGCCGCATCATTATGGCGGGAAAAGGATTTAAGGATGCGGATGATCAGGCTCCGCTTTATCTTCGTACGACAGAAGAGATGTTAAAGGAATTTACCTATCTTGGATCGGATAAAGCAGAAGAGGTAGTTATTACGAATACAAATCTCATTGCAGACATGTGTGAAAAAATTTCTCCAGTACGACCGGATAAATGTGCCCCTATTATCGAAGATTCGGATAAAACCTTATCTGAAATCTGCTATAATAAGGCACACTCCATGTATGGAGAAAACCTTCCAAAGATTGTAAAAGATCGGTTAGATAAAGAATTACATTCCATTATTACAAATGGATTTGCGGTTATGTATATTATTGCGCAGAAACTGGTATGGAAATCAAATGAAGATGGATATCTGGTAGGATCACGTGGTTCGGTAGGTTCATCTTTTGTTGCGACAATGTCAGGTATTACAGAGGTAAATCCATTGCCAGCACATTATTACTGTACCCACTGTTTTTATTCTGATTTTGATTCGGATGAGGTAAAAGAATACGCTGGACGCTCCGGCTGTGATATGCCAGATAAGAACTGCCCAGTCTGTGGAAAACAACTAAGTAAAGATGGACACGAAATTCCATTTGAAACTTTCTTGGGATTTTATGGCGATAAAGAACCGGATATCGACCTTAACTTCTCGGGAGAGTACCAAAACCATGCTCATGACTATACGGAAATTATTTTTGGAAAAGGTCAGACGTTTCGTGCTGGTACCATTGGTACGTTAGCCGAAAAGACGGCGTATGGATACGTATTAAAATATAATGAGGAACGCGATATTCATAAAAGGAGAGCTGAAATTGAGCGAATCGCAGGAGGTTGCGTTGGAGTTAGAAGAACTACAGGACAGCATCCAGGCGGGATTATTGTACTTCCTTTGGGGGAGGAAATTTATTCATTTACTCCAGTACAAAGACCGGCAAATGATATGACTACGAAGACGATTACCACACACTTTGATTATCACTCCATTGACCATAACTTATTAAAGCTTGATATTCTAGGACACGACGATCCGACTATGATTCGTATGCTACAAGATCTTACCGGTATTGACCCAGTAAATGAAATTCAAATGGATAACCAGAAAGTATTGTCACTATTCGATAACGCTTCTGCACTCAATATTCCACCAAATGACCCAATTGGGCTTGATCTTGGAAGTCTTGGTATTCCGGAGTTTGGAACAGATTTTGTTATGCAGATGCTAAGGGATACAAAACCTAAGACATTTTCCGACCTGGTTCGTATATCGGGTCTGTCTCATGGTACTGATGTATGGTTAAACAATGCGCAGTACTATATTGCAAACGGAGACTGCACACTTTCATCAGCAATCTGTACCCGTGATGATATTATGACCTTCCTGATTCATACCGGAGTGGAAGATGGTCTTGCATTCAAAATCATGGAGAGTGTGCGTAAAGGAAAAGGTTTGTCAACTGATATGGAAAAAGCAATGTTAGAATCCAATGTTCCAGCATGGTACATTGAATCTTGCAAAAAGATTAAATATATGTTCCCAAAAGCCCATGCAGCAGCATATGTCATGATGGCATTTCGAATTGCTTACTTTAAGGTATATATACCACTTGCATATTATGCAGCGTATTTTAGTATTCGTGCATCTGCCTTTAACTATGAAATGATGTGCCAGGGTAGGGAAAAGTTAGAGTACCATATGCATGATTACGAACGTCGAAGCAATGAACTGACTAAAAAGGAACAGGATACTTATAAAGATATGAAAATTGTGCAGGAGATGTATGCAAGAGGATTCGAATTTCTTAAGCTTGATGTATTCAAAGCCAAGGCTCATCACTTCCAAATTATGGACGATAAGCTTATGCCTTCTTTAAGTACAATTGAAGGACTTGGAGACAAAGCGGCTGACGGTGTAGTGGAAGCAGCATTACAAGGGCCTTTTCTTTCACAGGATGATTTTAAGCAGCGAGCGAAAGTCAGCCAAACTGTAGTTGACAGTATGGCAGCAATGGGACTTTTAGGTGATTTGCCAATTTCAAATCAGATGTCATTAATGGATTTTTTATTATAAATAGGCATATAAATGTGCTTAGGAACGAGGTATTAAATTATGGAAAAAGAATTATTAAGTGCAGGTTTACAATTTATCCGGGATATTTTTTCAAACGATTATAGTGGACATGATTATTTCCACAGTGTAAGGGTATTACATATGGCTACTACCATATGTAAAGCCGAACATGGAGATTTGGAGACCGTAGAGATGGCTGCATTATTACATGATGTGGATGATTATAAATTGTTTGAGAGTGAAGGCTTATATCCAAATGCAATGAGCTTTATGAAGGCAAATGGTTTCACAGATGAAACAATGAAACGTATATGCAACATAATAGCTTCGATTTCATATAAAGGTAAAGATACATTGGTTCCAGATACCTTAGAAGGTAGAATTGTCCAGGATGCGGATAGACTTGATGCGATTGGTGCGATTGGGATAGCCAGAGTATTTGCTTATGGAGGAAGTAAAAATAGAAGTATTTATAATCCAGAGGATAAACCAAAAGAAGAAATGGACTTTGAAGCATATAAAAACAACAACGGTTCAAGTATCAATCACTTTTATGAAAAATTATTAAAATTAAAAGATTTGATGAATACTAAAACAGGAATAAAGATGGCAGAAAACCGTCATTCTTATATGATGGGATATCTGGAAGAATTTTATGCTGAATGGGATGGCATAAATTAATTATAATGTACATTTACCAATAAAGACACGGAGTATTTGATATGGAGTCCCTTATTCGACTGTTAAAGGTTGAATAAGGGATTTTTGCGGTTTTGCTATACCAATATATAATATACGTTAACAAGAAAAGATTTCAGTAAATAATGATAGAAATAATAAATAATCAGATAAAAACAACCGATATATACATTAAGAAGGAAAATAACCAGATATTTGAATTTGTATTGTAAAAGGATTTACAATGTATGCGCAAGGAGGGCTTGAATATGAGTATTAGAGGAAAAAACGAAAATACACTAAATAAAATAAATCCTTATATCTATGAACAAATAAACAATATCCCAAATAAAAGGGTAAAAAGGATTTATGATCAATATAGTAAAGGAAAGTCAATTACAATAGATGATTTAAAATACTTATGGTTGAATGATTTTGAAGGCTGTACGAAACTTGTCAGAAATTTCGTTGAAACGAAAAATGATCATGGAAGAAAGACAGAGTCTAATGACATGGAAAATGTCGGATTTGAAAAGAGAAATACAGAAATTGCAAAGGAACAGCACAATCACATGGATTCTAAATCCGATACAGATAATACAATTGATACATTAAAAGATATAACGGAAATTATGAAATCGATAAAATTAATGAGAGAAAATATGAGTGAGAGTGAACGAATGGATATGTCAATTAACTTATTTGAAACATTAGAACTAAATAAATTAGCAAAGAATATGCAGAATTGGGACGACGCATTTTTAGGAAAAATGGTTATGTATACATATGATGAAAAGAAAGAATTTAATGTCGTAGTTTAACAACTGTCAGATTAGAAAGAAAGTGTTTTACTTGACACCCATAAAAAAGTGTGTTAATTTAGTAAGAAAAATTAAGGTAGGTAATTGCTATGTATTCAAGATTTATTTTTAAGACAAATAGGGACGACGATAAGTAGCGATTGTAGCTGTGAATAATCATAGGTGCAATCGCTTAAAGTGTTGTGCCTATGTGGAGATACGTGATGGAACCACATTGGTAACGTTTACCATTGGTGGTTCTTTTTTTATACAAAAATGGGAAACCGATGAGGAAAGGGGGTGATACAATGAGACATAAAGACGATGTCTGCATGGATTTGGATAACATAAAAAGATATACCCAATTTTAAATAGGCAATACAAGATAAATAAAAAGATAAATAAAAAGATAAATATAAAATAGCCATTAAAAGTAGGTAAATTAAAATAAAATAAATAAGTAAGAGTAAAATCAAACACGAATAGGAGTAAATGAGATGAAAATGATAACACAAAACCAATACAAACGAAATGCATCTATATTAAATCAATATAAATTTACACAGGAAGAGATCAATGGAGCTTTTGAGAACAAAGACATTGAGGCAGACGAGATTTGTGAGCATATAGGAGAAGAAATTTTAATTCATGGCAGTATTTACAAAGTTCGCAAGATGAGCCAGTTTGCATTTGTATTACTTCGATGTAAACGAGAAATCCTTCAATGTGTTTATAGTGAGGAATTTTCCGCCTTTCCACTGCACGTGCTTATGGAAGAAAGCTGTGTTTTTATAAAAGCAAAGGTAGTTAAAGAAGAGAGGGCAAAGAGTGGAGTTGAACTTCATCTATTAGAAGTAAAGGTGTTATCAACTGCTAAGGAAGAGAGCCCGGTCGTTATTCATAATAAAGTATTGGATGCTTCATTAGAAACAATATTAAATTACCGTCCTATTACCCTGCGAAATGAAAAAGAGAGAGCAATTTTTAAACTGCAGGAGGGAATTGTTCGAGGTTTTCGCGAGTTTTTGTATCAGGAAAAATTTACAGAGATTCATACACCAAAGATTGTAGCAGCAGGCGCAGAAGGAGGAGCAAATATATTTTCTGTCCCATATTTTGGTAAGGAGGCATATTTGGCACAAAGCCCACAAGTATATAAGCAGATGATGGTAGGAGTTTATGAGAGAGTTTTTGAGATTGGTCCGGTATTTCGTGCAGAAAAGCATGATACAAGCAGACATCTAAATGAGTATACCAGTATTGACTTTGAACTGGGATATATCGAAAGTTTTTATGAAATCATGCAGATGGAAACGAAGATGCTCCAATTTATGTTTCGATATATAGGCAATCATTATCAAAAGGAATTAGAGTTGCTAAAGGTAGAAGTGCCTGAGACTACATCAATACCAAGCATTAAATTCAGGGAAGCAAAGGAATTGATTTCAAATGTTTACCAAAGAGAAATCAAAGATTTTGAAGACTTTGAACCAGAGGAAGAGAAATTACTATCGGAACTAATCAAGATAAAAACAGGCTCCGAGTTTATTTTTGTCACCCATTACCCAAGTGTAAAGCGACCATTTTATGCAATGGAGAGCAGAGAGAACAAAGAAGAGACCTTAAGCTTCGATCTAATATTTCGCGGATTAGAGATAACAACCGGTGGTCAGCGTATTCATAACTATGAAGAGCAGATTGAGAAAATGAAAAAAAGAGGAATGACAATTTCTCTTTTTGAAAGCTATTTGATGATGCATAAATATGGAATGCCTCCACATGGCGGTTTAGGACTTGGTCTGGAGCGTTTAACCAGTCGGCTGTTAAATCAAGATAACGTAAGGAGTGCAACCCTGTTTCCAAGAGATATAAACCGTTTAATTCCATAAACTAGATGGAATTGGAAAAATTTACAATTGCATCTTTTTTAATTGATACTGTTACGTTATACGAAATCGTATTGGAAATAGATATTTCACACAGGTATTTATGAATTAGGTTTTGCATGAAAACGAGATAATATATACTAAAAGAGAAAAAGGGGAATTACATGGCTAAGATAAAGATAAGGCACCTAAGTTTGACATTAAATGTCCAGATGAGGGAAGAGTAGTTGTACATGTTGAACGGCTAGAAGAATAAACTCATAGTATAGATAATAATGCTAATTTAGTATTATTGAAGGAAAATTTCACAAAGTAAGTTCAAAAAAACATCCGTTGATAAAAATCGGCGCAAATACAAACCGACCACTACGACTTTCACGATGTTTTGCTGAGACAATGTAGAAAAATGGATGCCCGAAAGCATCCATTTTTACTACGCCCATGGCTCATCAAAACGAATATCGTGATGGAGTAGTGGTCGGTTTGTATTTGCGTCGATTTTTATCTTCAGTACCTATTTTAACGTTTATCTCAATTTAGACTTTATTTCATTAACTTAGCAGGAATATTTTCTTTTCCAAAGTAAGCAGTTAAATATATCTGTCGTAATTCTGTTACAAGAGGAAGTCTTGGATTAGCAGTTGTACATTGATCACCAAAAGCTAAATCGGCTAATTGGTCAACTTTTACTAAGAATTCAGCTTCGTTAATACCATATTCTTTCAATGTAGCAGGAATCTGTAAATATTCATTCATAGATTCCACTTTCTTTGCTAACATTTCAACAGCATCATTGTTGTCTTTTGGATTGAATCCTAGCTTCTTCATAAGAGCGAAGAATTTATCACCTACAATGTAGCTTTCGTATTTAGGGAATGATGTAAATTTGGTAGGGTTTTCAACACCATTATAACGAATGACATGTGGTAGAAGAATTGCATTTGCACAACCATGAGGTACATGGAATTCTCCACCTAATTTATGAGCTAGGGAGTGGTTGATGCCAAGGAATGCATTGGTAAACGCCATACCTGCAATGGTGGAAGCGTTGTGCATCTTCTCACGAGCTAATGGATCACTAGCCCCATTATCATAGGATCTCTTCAAATAATCAAATACCATTTCAATGGCATGAATGGATAAAGCATCCGTATAATCAGAAGCTAAAATGGAGATATAAGCTTCAATTGCATGAGTTAATACATCCATTCCGGTCCAAGCAGTTGATTTTTTAGGTACTGACATTACGAATTCAGGATCGATAATAGCAACGTTAGGTGTTAATTCATAGTCAGCCAATGGATATTTCTTGTTTTCATTCTTATCTGAAATTACGGCGAATGAAGTAACTTCGGAACCAGTTCCGGAAGTAGTAGGAATCGCAACTAATTGTGCTTTCTTTCCTAATGTAGGGAACTTGTAAGCACGTTTTCTGATATCTAAGAACTTAAGAGACATGTTCTTGAAATCTGCTTCTGGGTGTTCGTAGAATAACCACATACCTTTTGCTGCATCGATAGCAGAACCGCCACCAAGAGCAATAATAACATCTGGTTGGAATTTGTTCATCGATTCTACACCCTTCATGATGGTATCTAATGATGGGTCTGGCTCAACCTGATCAAAGATTTCGCAGTGAACATATTCTTCACGTTTTCTTAATTGATATAATACTTTATTCACATAACCAAGCTGCGTCATAGCAGGGTCTGTAACGATAAATGCTTTTGTAATACCAGGCATTTTAGCCAAGTATGCTGTGGAGCCTGCTTCGAAGTAAATCTTGTTTGGAACCTTGAACCATTGCATATTAACTCTCCTCTTTGCCACACGTTTGTAGTTTACTAAATCAACGGCAGATACATTATGAGTCGTTGAGTTTCCACCGTAAGAACCACATCCTAAGGTAAGAGATGGCATGTTGGAGTTGTAAAGGTCACCAATAGCACCGTGAGTAGAAGGTGAATTTACAAGGATACGACCTGTTTTCATGCGATGTGAGAATTCATCGATAACATCCTCATTGGTTGAATGAAGTACAGAAGAGTGACCCATACCACCATTTTTTAACATAGCTTCACAAAGTTTCATACCATCTTCGACATCTTTTGCTTTAATAACAGCTAATACTGGAGAAAGTTTTTCTTTGGATAATGGATACTTAGGACCAACACCATCGATTTCAGTACATAAGATTTTGGTATCAGCTGGAATTTCGAAACCAGCTAAATTTGCAATCCAAGCAGGGGATTTACCAACGATATCAGGATTAACTGCCATTTTTTCTAAATTAATAACAACTGGCTCTAATTTTTTGATTTGTTCTTTTGTTGCAAAATAGCAACCAGCTTTTTTCATTAATTCAATAACTTCCCTATATACAGGAGCTTCAATAATAGCAGCCTGCTCGGAAGCACAAATCATACCATTATCAAATGATTTGGATAACACTAAATCGTTAACAGCACGTTTTAAAACTGCAGTTTTTTCGATAAAACATGGAACATTACCAGGACCTACACCAAGAGCTGGTTTACCACAAGAGTAAGCAGCTTTTACCATACCAGGACCACCAGTAGCAAGAATCATGGAAACTCCAGGATGATTCATTAATGTGTTTGTTGCTTCAATAGAAGGATATTCAATCCATTGAATACAATTTTCAGGTGCACCAGCTTTTACGGCTGCATCAACTAATATCTTTGCAGCAGCAGTGGAACAGTTTTGAGCATTTGGATGAAAACCGAAAATAATAGGATTTCCTGTTTTAATACAAGAGATGCTCTTAAACATAGTAGTCGAAGTAGGGTTTGTTACAGGAGTAACACCGGCTACAATACCAACAGGTTCCGCAACTGTCATGAAATTTTCTTCTTCATTATCTTCAATGATACCAACAGTTTTTTGATACTTGATGGAATGCCAGATATATTCAGTAGCAAATATATTCTTTGTAATTTTGTCTTCGTAAATACCACGACCAGTTTCGTCAACTGCCATTCTAGCAAGTTCCTGTTGTTTGGAAAGACCTGCTAATGCCATTTCGTGAACGATATTATCGATAGCTTCCTGATCTAATTTCTTTAATTCATGTAATGCAATTTTTGCATTTTCAACAAGAGTGTTAACATGTTCCTGCGCACTTGGTTGTTTTTTTTCTGCCATAATTAGCCTCCTATGATAAAACACGTTAATATTTTAACAAAGTCACCTGTGTGATAACTTTGATAATACTTTAACATGCGAATGTATGATTGTAAAGTATAAATTAAGATAAAAATACAGATATAATATGCTAATAATTTAGTGAAAAGTCACAATGAATAATTTGTATAGGCGGAACTATTGATTTCTCGCCTCATTATGGTACAATATTTTTGAAGTGTATAGTTTATTCGTACATAATGAAAAGGGCACATTTTACCTATAAAATATGTTAAATAAATAACACAAATTGACAAAAATAAAGTCGAATAAAGGCATATCGATTAAGGAGGAAAACTATGGTTATCACAATCTGTATCGGAAGTTCATGTCATTTGAAAGGCTCTCGTAAAATTGTGGATCAGTTCAATGAACTAATTAAGGTAAACAAATTGGAAGATATGGTCAGTTTAAATGGATCATTTTGCATTGGGGAATGCATGAATGGAGTTTGCGTAAAGATAGATGGCGCACTATATTCAGTTTTGCCTGAAACAGCAGAGAGTTTCTTTCATAAGGAAGTGATGGGAAGATTACAGTAGGGAGGATTCGTCCATGAATGTAATTGGGTTCAAAGAAGCAAAATGCAAAAATTGTTATAAATGTGTTCGAAGCTGCGATGTAAAGGCAATTGCTGTAAAAAATGAACAGGCACAAATTATTAACGAGCTATGCATATTATGTGGACAGTGTTTGAGTGCTTGCCCACAAAATGCGAAATCAATAATTAGTGATTTGGATAAGGTAAAGAATTTTATAAAGAGTGGAGCAAGAACCATTGTATCTGTTGCCCCATCGTATGCAGGAGTCCTTGCATTTGAAAAGAGAGGGCAAATTGTAACTGCTCTCATGAAACTTGGTTTTTGCCAAGTAAGAGAAACGTCAGAAGGAGCTGCTTATGTTACCGAAGAATATGGTAAACTGATTGAAAAAGGAACGATGGATAATATTATCTCAACTTGCTGTCCTAGTGTGAATGATTTGATTGAAATATATTATCCGGAATCAGTAGTTTATATGGCTCCAGTGGTTTCACCAATGATAGCGCATGGAAAGATGATAAAAGATATGTATGGACAGGATACCAAGGTAGTATTCTTGGGGCCTTGTATTGCAAAAAAACGAGAAGCTGAAAATGACCCAAGAACGAATGGAATCATTGATGCTGTTATAAATTTCTCCGAACTAGAGAGATGGTTGAAAGAAGAAAACATCAATATACCCGATATGGAATATACAGAGTTTTATAATAATAACCCGAGAGTAAACCGGTTGTACCCGGTTGGTGACGGAGTAATTACTTCTATACTTAGTAGTGAACGAGAGGCTGATAAATATCGTAAGATTGCAGTGACCGGCACAAAGCGTTGTATGGAATTATTGGAAAGTATAAAAAAAGGCGAGATCCATCATGCATTTATCGAAATGAATACCTGTAAAGGTGGTTGTGTAAAGGGCCCTGCGCTTGATAAAAAGGAAGACTATCCATCTCCTTTCAAGATAAAGTTGGATATGGAGGAAGCAATTCCTAAGGAATGCGTAAAAGAAGAGGAATACAAAACGCTAGATCGCATTTCACTTGCAAAGCTTTTCTGTGACCGTTCGGTGAAAGAAAATATTCCTTCCGAAGAAATGATTCGTGATATATTGCGTAAAATCGGAAAGACAGAAAAAGCGCATGAGTTAGATTGTGGTGCATGTGGATATGCAACTTGTCGCGAAAAGGCGATTGCGGTTAGTCAGGGGAAAGCGGAACTTACCATGTGTATCCCTTATATGCATGAAAAAGCACAATCTATGTCGAATATAGTTCTTGATACTACGCCAAACGTTATTATTATTGTAGATTCGGAAATGAAGATTCTCGAGTTCTCTCATGGAGCAGAGAAATTATTTGATAAATCTAAAAAAGAAGCCATAGGGATGTATTTATTTGAATTTATTGACCATCGGGATTTTGAGGATGTTTTAAATTCACAAGGTAAAATGATTGGTAAGAAGGTTACCTATTCGGAATACGATATTACAACACTTCAAAGCATTGTCTATGTACGAGAAATCAACGGCGTTCTTGGGATTTTCCAGGATATTTCCTCCGAAGCGGAAAAAAACAAGCAAGCGTATAAGATGAAGATGGACACCATAGAGATGGCACAACGTGTTATCGATAAACAAATGATGGTAGCACAAGAGATTGCCGGACTACTAGGAGAAACAACAGCAGAAACAAAAGTTACATTAACAAAACTTCGAGATACGATCATTAATGATGGTGAGTTCTAATATGAATTGTAAGAATGTAACAGACGGGAGCCTATATGAACATAAAAGTGGAAGCTTCATATAAAAGCTTAAATAAACATCATGAAGAACTATGCGGAGATAAAGTAGAAATACTTGAGACAAAAGATTCCTATATTATGATCTTAGCAGATGGTATGGGAAGCGGTGTAAAGGCAAATATACTTGCAACATTGACCTCGAAGATATTGGGTACGATGTTTTTAAATGGTGCAACCTTGGATGAATGTGTTCAAACCATAGTTAAGACACTTCCGGTATGTAAAGAAAGACAGGTTGCATATTCAACATTTAGTATTCTTCAAATTTTCCATAATGGCGAAGGCTATCTAGTTGAATTTGATAATCCAAGCTGCATTTTTATTAGAGATAATAAAGTAATAGAGATTCCTTTTGAACGCCGCGTCATTCAGGGAAAAGAAATCAAAGAATCTCGTTTTCAGGTTAGACTAAACGATGCTTTTATATTAATGAGTGATGGTGTTATACATGCTGGAGTAGGAAAAATATTAAATTTTGGCTGGTTATGGGAGAATGTAGCAAATTATGCAGTTGAGGTTATCGATAAGGCACCAACTGCAACCAGACTAGCCAACACAATCAGTCAGGCTTGTGATGATCTGTACATGAAAAATCCGGGCGACGACACAACGGTTGCGGTTGCAAAAATATTGGAACGAAAAGTTATTACTTTGTTTACGGGACCTCCATTAAGTGAGGAGGAAGATAATCGTGTAATGCATTTACTGATGGCAAGTCATGGTAAAAAAGTCGTTTGTGGAGGTACGAGTGCAAACATTGTAGCCCGTTATTTAAAAAAAGAGGTACGCACAACCCTTGAATACATTGATACAGAGATTCCACCAATTGGATATATTGACGGAATTGATTTGGTTACAGAAGGGGTAAGGACATTAAGTCGGACACTTACCATGTTAAAACGCTATGAGAAGGAAGAGTTAGACCAACAATTTTTCATGGATTTAGATAAAAAAGATGGTGGTTCATTAGTGGCAAAGCTATTATTAGAAGAATGTACGGATTTGAATTTATTGGTTGGAAGAACGATAAATGTAGCACATCAAAGTCCGGAACTGCCATTCGATATCAGTATTCGAATGAATTTAATTGAACAGATGAGGGATGTAATGACAAAATTGGGGAAAAAAGTCACATTGACATACTTTTAGAATAAGGAGGCAACTATGTTAAAAGAAGATTCCACAATTGGGAATGTAAAATATGCAGTACTAAAAAAAGTGGCGGAATTAACGTATGAAGGAAAATTCGAGGAAAATCTTGATCAAATTCCATTTGAATTGATTCCAGGACCGCAGGCAAATTTTAGATGCTGTATATACAGAGAAAGAGAAATTATCCGTCAAAGAGTACGCCTTGCCCAAGGAAAGTCTCCATCCGCAAATAGTGATAATAAAAATATTGTACAAGTAATTAATTCAGCCTGTGAGGGCTGTCCGATTGCTCGTTTTAGTGTGACTAGCAATTGCCAGAAGTGTATGAGTAAAAAATGCCAACAAGCTTGCAATTTTGGAGCGATAACCATGGGAAGTGATAAGGCACATATTGATCAAAAGAAATGTAAGGAATGTGGAAAATGTGCGCAGGCCTGTCCATACAATGCAATCGCAGATTTAATGCGACCTTGTAAGAGAAGTTGCCCAGTAGATGCAATTAAAATGGATGAAAATGGAATTGTTGTTATAGATGAACAAAGATGTATTCAATGCGGTGCTTGCATTAAAGACTGTCCTTTTGGTGCAATCGCGGATCGTTCTTTCTTAGTAGATGTTATCAAAATGTTAAGAATACAAGGCGTTGATGTGTATGCAATGGTAGCACCTGCGATTGAAGGAAAATTTGGTGCGAAAGCAAATATAGGTGCACTTCGCGAAGCAATCAAGGACTTAGGTTTTAAAGATATGTATGAAGTTGCTCTTGGAGGTGATATGGTAGCCAAGGCAGAAGCAAAAGAATGGGCACAGGCTTATAAAGAAGGAAAGAAAATGACAACTTCGTGCTGTCCAGCCTTTGTAAACATGATAAAGAAGCATTTTCCAAAGGTACTAGAAAATATGTCAACTACCGTTTCACCGATGGCAGCTGTTTCGAGAATGCTTAAAACTATGGATAGCAATGCAGTTACGGTATTCATTGGCCCATGTATCGCGAAAAAGAGTGAAGTTATTGATTCTATTGGTACTAATAATGCAGATTATGTATTAACGTTTGAAGAACTTCGTGCAATGTTTGCAGCAAAACAAATTGATCCAGAAGAATACGAAGAGAAGGAACTGCAGCAAGGTAGTATTTATGGAAAAGAGTTTGCTAGAGCAGGTGGCGTAACGGCGGCAGTTGTAGAGGCTCTTGCCGAACAAGAAGAAAATATCAATATTAAAGTTCGCGAATGTAACGGTGCAGCAGAATGTAAGAAAGCGTTGATGCAGTTAAAAGCTGGAAAGCTTCCAGAAGATTTTATTGAGGGAATGGCTTGTATGGGCGGATGTGTAAATGGCCCTGGAACTACAATCGGCGAGCTCGAGGCAAAGAAAGACCGTGCAGCATTACTTTCAAAAGCAGATAAACGTAATATAGAAGAAAATCTAAACGAGTATAAAGACTATCAATTTTCTTTGCATAGAAAATCAAAGTAATTATATAGTAAGTGTGTTGTGTAATCTTGCTTTACTTTAATAGTAGACTCATGTATGATTTTTATACATGAGTCTTTTTCTGGAAAATTATAGAAAATATTATACATTGAATGTTAAGAAGAATTGCGAAGGTTTGCAGTTGTGTTACATACAGAATAATTTACAATATATTGTGTATTTTTATACAATTGTCCTCGCTGAAAAGACATTTGTAAATTTTATGTTTGACAAACGTACAAAAATAGTATATAGTCTATGAGTATGGAGCAAACAAAGAGGTTACTTTTTTGTTTGCTCCATATGATGTACTCTGCTGCATTAAAGCGGCAATTTGCTATCAAAAAATAAAGGAGAGTTATGACATGACAAAGTACATAGTCAAAAGAATTGCTTATGGACTATTGACCTTATTCCTTGTCTCAACCATTACGTTTTGGTTGATGAATTTAATACCGGGTGGTCCATTCTTAGCTGAAAAAGCAAAATCTGAAGCGGTAATGAAGGCTTTGGAGGAAAAATATGGGCTCGATCAACCAAAAACAGTTCAGTATAAAAACTATTTGGTAAATTTGGCTCACGGAGATTTAGGTCTTTCTACAAAGCAAAGAGGAAGGACAGTAAATGATATTATCAGTGAAGCATTTCCTACTTCGGCAAAAATCGGTGGACTTGCGATGTTGGTGGCAGTATTTCTTGGTCTTTCATTAGGAAGTGTCGCCGCACTTAATCGAGGAAAGTGGCTGGATAATTTAATCATTGTAGTATCGACTACGGGAATCGCAGTGCCGAGCTTTATTTTAGCTACGTTGTTGATGTATTTCTTTAGTGTAAAACTGAGCATCTTACCAAGTTTTTGGCAGGGAGATGCAAAATCATTTGTTATACCGGTAATTGCGTTGGCATTTTATCCAACTGCATATATAACACGACTGACTCGCTCCAGTATATTAGATGTTTTGGGACAGGATTATATGACAACAGCGAGAGCCAAAGGCTTATCCCAATTCAAACGTTTATTTAAGCATGCACTTCGTAATGCAGTACTTCCAGTAGTAACTTATTTAGGACCAGCAATTGCAGGTACATTATGCGGAAGTCTTGTTGTAGAAAAGATTTTGACAATACCAGGACTTGGAGGAATGTTCGTTTCTTCTATTACGAACCGCGATTATCCTCTGGTTATGGGAACGACTGTCTTTTTCGCAGCGTTGATTATCGTATTGAATGTTCTTGTAGATATTGCATATAAAATAATTGATCCTAGAATCAAGTTAAATTAATTGGAAGGAGTTATATGAAATGAGCGAAAACAAAAACCCATTGAGTATGCAGCTTGATGTTTCTGCTTTCCTTCCAGCTACGGAGGAAGAAAAACAAGAGCTTGTAGTAATGAGAGAAAGCGTAAGCTTTTGGAAAGACGGACTAAAGAGACTTAGAAAAAATCCAGTTGCAATGGTTTCTTTTATTATAATAGTATTAGTTTTAATTTTTGCATTTATTTGCCCTGGAATTTATCCATATACATATGAACAACAGATAAGAGGATCGGAAAATCTTAAGTTCATGCAGTATTCTGATGAGGAACAGGCAAAAATTGATGCCGGTGAAAAAGTATTTCCACATATTTTAGGTACGGATAAATTAGGCCGTGATACAATGTGCCGTGTTATGATGGGAAGTCGCATCTCCCTTTTAGTAGGTATTATTGCAAGTGCAATTATCCTTTTGATTGGTTCTACTTATGGTGCAGTTGCCGGTTATTTCGGGGGTACTGTGGATCTTATCATGATGCGTATTGTTGATATTATCTATACCGTTCCGGAGATGTTAGTTATCATTTTGTTGCAGGTAACCTTAAAATATCCATTACAAGGCTTGGCAGACACAGTTCCTGTATTTGCATGGATAAATAAAGTCGGTGTTGGCTTGGTTTGTATCTTTATAGTATTCTCATTACTTTATTGGGTTGGTATGGCTCGTATCGTTCGTAGCCAGATTCTTACCTTGAAGGAACAAGAGTATGTAACAGCTGCTAAGGCAATGGGTGCAAAAAACGGAAGAATTATTAAAAGACATTTATTAACTAACTGCATTGGTACTTTAATTGTAACAACAACTTTGCAGATTCCATCTTCTATTTTTACAGAAAGCTTCTTAAGTTTCATCGGACTTGGTGTTGCTGCACCTATGCCTAGTTTAGGATCTATGGCTTCCGATGCAATTGACGGTATTCGTTCTTACCCAGAACGTCTATTTGTACCAGCTTTCATGATTTCGATTATTATTTTATCATTCAATTTATTTGGTGATGGTCTAAGGGATGCATTTGATCCTAAGTTAAAGAAATAGAAGAGGAGAATAAAAATGGCAAAAAATAATGTTTTATTAGATATAAATAATTTAAAACTCTCCTTTTTTACTCCAGGTGGAGAAGTTCAATCAATTCGAGATGTTTCGATTGAGTTAAAAGAAGGAGAAGTATTGGGGATTGTTGGTGAATCCGGTAGCGGTAAATCTGTTACAGCTTTTTCTATTATGAGTCTTACCCCATATCCAGGAAAAATTATTGGAGGTTCCATTGATTTTAATGGAAGAACTTTGACTAATTTATCGGAAAGAGAAATGCGTAAGATTCGTGGAAATGAAGTAAGTATTATCTTCCAGGATCCGATGACATCCTTGAATCCAGTATATACCATTGGTAACCAAATAAAGGAAGTAATTCTTTTACACACCGATGCTACCAGAGAACAAGCTCAGAAAAGAGCCGTAGAACTTTTGACTTTGGTTGGTATGAATGAGCCAGAAAAACGTTTGAAACAGTATCCACACGAATTGTCTGGTGGTATGCGTCAGCGTGTTATGATAGCAATCGCACTTGCCTGCGAACCAAAGCTTTTAATTGCGGATGAACCAACAACAGCTCTTGATGTTACGATTCAGGCTCAGATACTTGAACTTATGATGGAACTGAAAGAAAAATTAGGAATGTCCATTATTATGATTACACATGACCTTGGCGTTGTGTCTAGTATGTGTGATAAAATTGCAGTTATGTATGGTGGAAAGATTGTAGAATATGGAAATACCGATGATATTTTTTACAGTCCAAAACATGAATATACCAAGGGATTACTTAAAAGTATTCCAAGACTTGATTCAGTGGAACATGAGAAATTGATACCAATTGAAGGGTCACCAGTAGATGTTATGAATCCTCCAGCAGGATGTCCATTTGCTCCTCGTTGTGAAAGCTGTATGAAGATATGCTTAAAGAGTATGCCTGAGTATACCACTGTTACAGAAGAACATTATAGCGCTTGTTGGTTGTTACAAAAGCAAGCGGTAGAAGGAGACAATCATGGAAAAACTAATTGAAATTAATGGGCTAAAGCAATACTTTCCAGTTGCTGGTGGTATGTTTAAAACAAATTATGTTAAGGCAGTAGATGATGTTTCGTTCTATATTAATAAAGGGGAAACACTTGGACTCGTTGGAGAATCCGGATGTGGTAAGACGACAACAGGACGTACTATACTTCGATTATATGAACCAACAGCAGGCCAAATTATATATCAGGGAAAAGATATTACCAAAGTAAATATGCTCCCTTATCGTAGAAAAATGCAAATTGTTTTTCAGGATCCTTATGCATCCTTGAATCCTAGAATGAAGGTTGGAGATATTGTTGGAGAACCAATCGATATTCATAAGATGGCTACAAGTAGGAAAGATAGAAATGATAAAATTGTACAAATGTTGGAACGTGTAGGACTTAACAGTGAGCATGCAAACCGTTATCCTCATGAGTTTTCTGGTGGACAAAGACAACGTATAGGTATAGCAAGAGCGTTGGCGATTGATCCAGAATTTATCGTATGTGATGAACCAGTTTCGGCTCTAGACGTTTCCATTCAGGCACAGGTTGTTAATATGTTTGAAGATCTTCAAGAGGAAATGGGATTAACCTATTTATTTATTGCTCATGATTTATCTATTGTAAAACATATTTCAAATAGAATTGGTGTAATGTATCTTGGAAAATTAGTAGAGCTCGCAGATAGTAATGAAATTACATTCCATAGCTTACATCCATATACGAAATCATTGATTTCAGCGATTCCAATACCTGATCCAAAGAAGAGCAAAGAAATTAAGCGTATCGTTTTAGAGGGCGATGTACCTAGCCCATTAAATCCACCTTCTGGTTGCCGTTTCCGTACCCGCTGTAAATATGCAACGGAGCAGTGTGCATTGGAAGTACCAGAGTTTAGAGAGGTGAAACCAAATCATTTTGCAGCATGTCATAATCTTGATGCATGTAATTAATTTGGAAAATTCAATTCGGTGTTAATGCAAGAGCATTTCACATAAAATTTATTTTAGGAGGAAAAATAATGAAAAAGAGAAGTTTAGCATTGCTTCTAGCATTAGTTTTAACTATGTCTATGGCTCTTTCTGCTTGCGGTGGAAGCAAAGATAGCAGCAAAGAATCTGGATCAGATGAAACTGGTGCTACAACAGAAGCTACCACACTTAGTGTAGTATTAGGTCCAGAACCAGATACTATTGATCCAGCACTTAACAGTGCTGCAGATGCTGGAATGATGATTGAACACGCATTTGGAGGGCTTACAAAACTAGAAAGCGATGCGATAACTTATGGTCCTGCAGACGCAGAAACATGGGATATTAGCGAAGATGGTTTGACTTATACCTTCCATTTAAGAGATGGATTAAAATGGAGTGATGGTTCTCCATTAACAGCAAATGATTACGTATATTCATGGAACCGCCTCGTAAATCCAGATACCGCAGCAGACTATTCATATCTGTGTGATATTATTGATGGATACGATGAGGGAAAATTGAATGTTGTTGCAACAGATGATACAACTTTAGTTGTTACATTAAAAGCAATGTGTCCATACTTCCTTGAGTTAGTAGCATTTAGTAATTTCTACCCTGTTAAACAGGATGTAATTGAATCAGCAGGAGAATCCTGGACTCTTGATCCATCTACATATGTAGGTAATGGACCTTACAAATTAAAAGAATGGGTACATGATTCTTATATAGTAATGGAACAGAATGAAAATTATTGGGATATAGCAAACGTAGGACCAAAGGAAATCAAGTTTGTATTAATGAGTGACCCAAGTGCTCAATTAGCAGCTTATGAATCTGGCGAAGTTGCATTTATTGATGATATACCAACATCTGAAATTGCAGCTCAAAAGGAGCAGGATGATTTCCATATGGATCCACAATTAAGTGTTGCTTATGTTCAATTTAACACTCAGAATGAATATTTAAGCAACCCATTACTTCGTAAAGCATTGACACTTGCTGTTGACCGTACTTATATCTGTGAACAGATTGCTCAGGCAGGACAGCAACCAACATCAGCATTTGTACCATCCGGATTATCCGATGCAGATCCTACTCAGGATTTCCGTACGGTTGGAGGAGAGTATTACAATGCAACTGATTATGAAGGAAATGTTGAGCTTGCAAAACAAGCTTTGGAAGAAGCAGGATATCCAAATGGAGAAGGTCTTCCAACCTTTAGCTATTTAACAAATGATGCAGGTACTAATGTTGATATCGCGGAAGCATTACAGGATATGTGGGCTCAGATTGGTGTTAATTTAACTATTGATGTTCAGGAATGGAACACCATGTTGGTAAGCCGTAAAGATGGTGCATTTGATATTACACGTGGTGGTTGGGCAGCTGACTATAATGATCCTATTACCTTCCTTGATATGTACATAACCGATGGTGGAAATAATGATCCTCAGTGGTCAAATGCGGATTATGATGCATTAATCAAAAAAATCAAAACAACTTCTGATACAGCAGAACGTATCCAGTACTTGCATGATGCAGAAGATATATTTATGGGTGAATGGGTTATTTGTCCTCTGTTCAATACAGTAGACCTTTACAAAGCAAGTGATAAATTGCAGGGATACTATGTTTCTAAACTTGGACACAAACACTTCCAATATGCAACTGTAAGTGAATAATCGATTTTTTATTAGATAAAATAAAAACAGACCAAAAAAGTATTTACTTTTTTGGTCTGTTTTTTGCTTTTGAAAATAATATTAAAAAAACATACATAAATCATGTATAAATAAATACAATCAAATAAAAAACAATAAAACAACACACAAACGCCTTGAAAAAATGTAAAATTCTGCTAATATATACTAGGTATCAAAAACAAAATGGTCATAGTATTGATTGCTTTAAGCAATTTGTAATCGGACAAAACTAGGAGGGTAATATGCATAAAATGAGGAGAACAAAAATTGCAAGGGAAAAGGATAAGTTTTTAGGATTGGGGAAAAAAATAGCTATTAATATAGCTATTACGGTAACGGTGTGCAATATATTGTTAGGGGTAATAACGGCATACCTTTCGTATACTTCATCAATTAGTGCAATGGAAGGAACAATGAGTGAAACATCAGGGGTAGCAGCACAATTAGTTTCAAAATCCTTGAAGGAATATGTGGCTATTGCATATGAAACAGGAAGTATTGCAAGACTTGCGGATCCAGAAAAAACAATTTCTGAGAAAAGAACAATACTACAACAAAGAATAGAAGACCACAATTTTGAAGATGGAATTATTATAGATCAATCTGGAACGGATATAATTTACGGACAAGATTACTCTAAACAAGATTACTTTGCAGAATGTATGAGTGGCAATACTTACGTAGGAACGCCATACTTTGATGAAGTCAAGCAAAAGATGACTATGGTAGTTGCGGCGCCATTATGGGAAGATGGAATACCACATTCTACTGCAGTTGGAATGATTGTTTACTTTCCTAATGGAGAATTCCTTAATGATATTATGAGAAGTATAAAGGTTGGAAAAAATGGTACAGCCTTTATGGTAGATTCAACGGGTACTACAATTGCAGACATCGATTCTTCGATTGTAGGTGTAGAAAATGGAATCGAACAG
Source organism: Acetivibrio sp. (assembly GCA_041739345.1). Classification (GTDB taxonomy): domain Bacteria; phylum Bacillota; class Clostridia; order Lachnospirales; family Lachnospiraceae; genus DIGJ01. Next base: position 147,135 of record JBGSNZ010000021.1, read on the forward strand.
GCTAAGACAAATCATAAATTAAAGAAATTTGGTGCTGTTGTACAGAAGATGGCAAAAGGTAAAGAGGGATTATCGAATTATAGTTATCAAGGTGCAAAAAAAGTAATTTCATATTCACCTGTTCCAGAAAGCCAAGGATGGAGCATTGCAGTTGTTGCTAGAAGAAATGAATTTTTAGGACGCTTTTTCTTATCGCTTTTCATCATATTTATATTAGTTATTGTATTTACGATCGCAGGTATATATATTGGAGTGAAAGTAGGAAAACGTATTGCAAGTCCAATAAAAGAATGTGTTGAACGGTTGAAAAAACTTTCACAAGGAGATTTGCAGTCAGACACACCGATGGTATCTGCAAATGATGAAACTCGTATTTTAACCGATTGTTTAAGAGAAACAATCGCATATTTGAATAAAATGATAACGGATATTGGTGCTCAGTTAAGCGAATTGTCCGATGGTAAACTTACAAATGATATGGATAAAAATTATCAAGGTGATTTTTCGAAAATTAGTGACTCTCTAAGAAGGATAGCAGCTTCCTTAAATCGTACGATGAAGGAAATTGATCAAAATGCAAAAAATGTTGCCTTAGGTGCAGATGAATTAGCAAGAGCATCACAGTCTTTGGCTGAGGGAGCAACTGACCAAGCAAGTTCCGTAGAGGAATTGACCGTAACCATTACGGATATGTCAGAAAAAATCCGAAATAATGCAGAAAATGCACAGGAAGCTAGAAGTATAGTAACTACATTGAATAATGATGTGAAAAATAGTAGTACCTATATGGAACAAATGTCTGGAGCAATGGAAAGAATTAAAAATGCTTCAACTGAAATTGCATATATCATGAAAACAATTGAAGATATAGCGTCACAAACAAATTTATTGTCCTTAAATGCTGCGATAGAGGCGGCAAGAGCGGGTGATGCAGGCAAAGGATTTGCTGTTGTAGCGGATGAAGTTCGTCATCTTGCGGAGCAAAGTGCGGAAGCAGCAAAAAATACTGCTCTTTTAATTAAGAATTCAATCGATGCGGTAGAAGAAGGAGCCAATCTTGCAAAGATAACCGAAGGCTCGCTTGGCATCGTTGTAGAGCATGCACAAAAAATTGATAAGGCTGTAGTAGAAATTGCAGATGCATCCGCCGAACAAGCAGAAGCAGCGGAACAGATATCAGGTGGAGTAAATCAGATTTCAATAGTGATTGAAACAAATTCAGCTACCGCGCAGGAAAGTGCGGCATCAAGTGAAGAGTTATCTGCGCAATCAGAAATGTTAAAAGAGTTATTGGAACAATTTACATTTGAATAAGTAGATTTATTTATATTAGAATGGCTAAGATGTTGCAAAAAATATACATCTTAGCCATATACATTATAAAAGATACAAATCAGGAAATTTATGTTTTAATACTCGGGTGATTATATTTAAATTATCGAAAAGAAAATAAATGGTAAAAATTCGCATTAAAAGTTGCAATATCATTGAAAAATGATAAAATAGATATATATCGGTATCTGCTGATCAAGTAGACGCAGCAATGCAAATATCACCAAGGAAGGGAATCATTATGAAAATTCTATTTTATGATACAAAACCCTATGACAAGGAATGGTTTGAAGAAAAGAATAACGCTAGATATGAAATAGAGTATCTTGAAACAAAGCTAAATTCAAAAACTGCAAGGTTAGCAGAAGGTTTTGATGGTGTTGTTGCATTTGTAAATGATACGATAGATGAAAAAGTAATTGATACCTTATATAAGTGTGGAGTCAAAATTATTGCGATGAGATGTGCAGGATTTAATAATGTTGATATGAAAGCAGCTTATGGAAAAATACATGTTGTCAGAGTACCTGCGTATTCTCCATATTCAGTAGCAGAACATGCAATGGCTCTGTTGCTGTGTATCGATAGAAAAATTCACAAATCGTATAATAGGACAAGAGAAAATAATTTCACATTAGCTGGATTAACTGGATTTGATTTACATGGAAAGACAGTAGGTGTCATCGGTACTGGTAAAATCGGTAAGGTCTTTATTAATATTTGCAAGGGGTTTGGAATGAATGTGTTAGCGTTTGACATGTATCCAGATGCTAATCTAGAAGTAGAATATGTAAGCAAAGAAGAGCTTTTTGCGCGTAGCGACATTATATCTCTTCACTGTCCATTGACCGATCAGTCATTCCATATGATAGATAAAAATGCTTTGGATTTAATGAAAGATGGGGTTGTTTTAATCAATACTTCAAGAGGTCAACTAATCAAGAAAGAAGACTTATTATTAGGTTTAAAGAGCAAGAAAATAGGCGCAGCAGGACTAGATGTATATGAAGAAGAAGCAGAGTATTTCTTTGAGGACTTTTCAAATGAAATCATAGATGATGATATTCTTTCCTTGTTAGTATCGATGCCAAACGTTATTTTGACATCACATCAGGCTTTTTTAACGAAAGAAGCGCTAGAAAGTATTGCCGATACAACATTCAAGAACTTAGATGATTTTCAAGACGGTAAAGGCCTTGAAAATGAGATTTGTTATTATTCAGCATCAGAAAAAAAGCACAATCCTTGCTTAAAAAAAGAAGCAGGAAGGTGTTTTTAATAAAAAGGAGGATATGGTATGAAGCAAAGATTTTTAAAATGTGAGATATGTGGAAATGTGATTGCATTTGTGGAGGACAAAGGTACTTCCATAGTGTGCTGTGGACAGAAAATGACGGAACTTGTACCTGGGGCTGTAGAAGCGGCAGTAGAAAAACATGTACCGGTTATAACGATTGACAGAAATAAAGTAACGGTAACTATTAGTACGGTTGAGCATCCTATGACGGAAGAACATTATATCCAATGGGTATCTGTTGAAACGAAGCAAGGAAATCAGAGAAAATTACTGACTCCTTCGGACAAGCCAGTTGTTGAATTCTGTTTATGTGACGGGGATGAAGTAGTTGCAGCTTATGCATATTGCAATCTTCATGGACTTTGGAAAAGCGAAGTATAAGCATTTTGAATACGATATGAATCTTAATAGTATTAACTTTCATACAGATGACATTGAAATAATTAATGGGGATGTTGCAAATAAAGAATTTTTTGCAATATCCTCATTTTTCATGCAAGGAAGTAGGATCAGGTTTCTTGCATATATCTTCCAGTTTCGCTTATATTTATAGAAAATGTTCATGACTAATATCATTTGACATAAATAATATGAAATAATCCCTTGTTATAAGCGCTATACAAAAAACAATAATAAAAAGTAGTAAAGATATCTGAAGGGGTAAAATACACAATATCAAATTCTTGCTTTAAACATATAGGAAATAGTTGGGTTTACCTCTTGCCGAAATAGAGGTAAGATATTATTGGAAATTAATAGGGAGGAACTACAATAATTATGAAAAAATTAAACTTTAAAATCCTAATGCCTTGTATAATTGTTATAACATTATGCTATATGCTAATAGCTCCGTTAAAATGTTACGCAAAGACAAGTACTAAAGTAGCTATTGGAAAAGAAATATCAAATACAAGTTTAGACGATACTTATCAATATTATACGCTTACTTTAAAAAGAAAAATGAAGGTAAAGATAAGTGTTACAGTTGAAGCAGTCGAGGAACAAACTACGGAAGAGACAGATGAAAATGAGGATTACGATTATGATGAATTTGACGAAAATCCAAATTCTATAGAATTTAGTCTTGAAGGAGAAGATTATGAAACATTAATTGATTATTGGAATATTAATGCAGGAGAAACCAAAATAAAAACGGTTGTATTAGATGCAGGAACATATAAAATTTACATTTGTGGTTATTCCGAAGGATTAAAGTATACATTTAATACAGAAGATAAATCAACATATACAAAAAAACTCTCAATGCTTAGCACACTGAGTTTGATTGCAGGAAACAGTAAGAAAATAACTTTGAAATCAGCAGAAAGAGGCAAGTCGATAGGCGATGTTACATGGACTACATCGAACAAAAAAGTTGCCACAGTTGACGCATCAGGAAGAGTAAAAGGTATAAAACAAGGAACCTGTACCATAAATGCGAAAACTAAATATTCCAAGACGGTAAAGTGCAATGTTACAATTAATACTAGACCTCAATTGTATATTAAGGAAGCAAGTTTTAATATAAATTATTTTGAAGGAATTGAGCCATATTTTACATTACAAAACAATTTTGGAAAAACAATTAAATACATATATTTAAATACATATTTTTATAATAGGGTTGGTGATCCAGCTTATTGTAAAATTCAAAATACCAATTATCAACAATTAAGAATAACGGGACCGATTAAAAATGGAGCAACAGAATCGTATTGTTGGGAGGCAGTAATATATAATAGTACAACAGGAAAAATGTATATTAAATCGGCAGAAATAGTATTTATGGATGGTACAAAGAAGACAATATCAATTAAAAAAAGTTATAAATAGATATATAAAAATAGAAGTACGCAAGGTAGATATGGATAGCAACTAACGCTGAGAACAGAGTGTGTAGAAATACATGCCCTGTTTCTTTTTTTATAATAAGCAAAAAAAATTGACAATTGAACCCCAAAAAGTGGTGAAGCCCTTGATTATATACATTTTCAAGGAGGTTTCTGTATGAATGTTATGGTACGTTTGCGCAAACAATAAAAAATGCTCAAACACTAGTAAATACTAGCATCTGAGCAATATTGAAATAACAGTCCGTAGGGGAATCGAACCCCTGTTTTCGCCGTGAGAGGGCAACGTCTTAACCGCTTGACCAACGGACCTCAATGCAAGATATATAGTACAATATTTTTTTGTCGATTGCAAGCATTATTTTTAAAAAAATTCAAATAATATAAAAAAATCGGAATAAAGCCTTGCAATAAAAGGAAAGTAGTGCTAATATGAATAAGAAAGATGATACTTGTGGATGGTAAGGAGTGAGCGAAAGTTCACTCCTTAAATTCTGTTTTAATGTAAATTAATAGAAACGAGTATGATAGAAAGAACGAATGTACATTTAATAAGAAGAAACGAGGTAAGAAATGAGCAATAGCAGAGACTATGAAGAACGAGCAGAGCGGCTTTTACAACCAATCATGGATAAGCATGGCTTTGAATTGGTGGATGTAGAGTATGTAAAAGAAGCAGGAAGTTGGTTCCTTCGTGCATTTATAGACAAGGAAGTTGGAATTACTATTGATGACTGCGAAGTTGTAAGCAGAGCATTTAGTGATTTACTTGATCAAGAAGACTTTATTTCAGATGCTTATATTTTAGAAGTTAGCTCACCGGGACTAGGTAGACAGTTGAAGAAAGATAAAGACTTTACCCGAAGCATTGGTCAAAAGATTGATGTAAAGCTTTATAAAAATATGAAATATATGTTAAATGAAAAAGAAATAACAACAAAAGAAATTACTGGTATTCTTGAAGAATTAACTGCAGATGCTATTTCGATAACTCTTGAAAATGAGGAAAAAGTACAAATTTTAAAAAAAGATATTGCCATCGTAAAATTGGCTTTGGACTTTTAATATAAGAAAGGAAGGTATTTTATAAAAATGAAAGCAAATGAAAATAAAGAATTAATTTTAGCATTAGATCAGATCGAGAAGGAAAAGGATATTAGCAAAGATGTATTGCTAGAAGCAATGGAAAATTCTTTAGTAGCAGCATGTAAAAATCATTTTGGCAAGGCAGATAATATCCATGTAAATATTAATAAAGAAACAGGAGCGGTTAGTGTATATGCAGATCGCGAAATCGTAGAAGTAGTAGAAGATGAAGTAATGCAGATTAGCTTGACGGAAGCAAAAGTGAAATATCCAAAATTTGATTTGGGAGAAATTGTTCAGGTAGAAGTAACACCTAAGAATTTCGGACGTATTGCTGCGCAGAAGGCAAAACAAGTAGTTGTACAAAAGATACGTGAAGAAGAAAGAAAAGTATTATATAATCAGTTTTTTAGCAAAGAAAAAGATATTGTAACAGGTATCGTTCAACGCTATCAAGGCGGTAATATCAGCATTAACTTAGGTAAAGTAGATGCAGTACTTAGCGAAAATGAACAGGTTAAGACAGAACGTTTTAAACCGACTGATCGTATCAAACTTTATGTTGTAGAAGTAAAAGACACAACAAGAGGTCCAAGAATTACGGTGTCTCGAACACATCCAGAATTAGTAAAACGTTTATTCGAAGCCGAAGTTGCGGAAGTAAAGGATGGAACAGTTGAAATCAAGAGTATTGCAAGAGAAGCTGGTTCAAGAACTAAGTTGGCAGTTTATACTGCAAATCAGGATGTTGATGCAGTTGGAGCTTGCGTTGGTTTAAACGGTGCAAGAGTAAATGCAATCGTGAATGAACTTCGCGGAGAAAAAATTGATATTATCAATTGGAATGAAGATCCTGCTATTTTAATTCAAAACGCATTGAGTCCAGCAAAAGTTGTTTCTGTCGAAGTAAATATCGCTGAAAAGAGTGCAGAAGTTGTAGTTCCTGATTATCAGCTTTCTTTAGCAATTGGTAAAGAAGGACAGAATGCAAGATTAGCTGCGAAATTAACTGGGTTTAAAATTGATATTAAAAGCGAATCTCAGTTGACAGGAAACTCAAATGAAGGATCCGGTGATTCACAGGAATAATAGAAAAGAAGCGGAGCGGTTTTATGAGCGGAAAGAAAATCCCATTGAGACAATGTATTGGTTGTGGCGAAATGAAAAGTAAAAATAATTTAGTTCGTGTAATTAAAACACCGGAAGAGGAAATAGTAATTGATGCGACCGGTAAAAAGAATGGTAGAGGAGCTTACATTTGCAATTCCTTTGAATGTTTTTCAAAAGCGGTCAAATCAAAGGCTCTAGAGCGTTCTTTGAAGGGAGCCATACCAAAAGAAATTTATGAAACCTTGGAAGGGGAGTTGAAGGAACTTGAATCAAAATAAAGTACTTTCTTATATTGGATTAGCCACTAAGTCTGGTAATGTTGCAAGCGGAGAGTTTTCGACAGAAAAGGCCGTGAAAGAGGGGAAGGCAAAGCTTGTGATTGTAGCAGAGGACGCCTCAGAAAATACAAAAAAAATGTTTCAGAATATGTGTGATTTTTATCATGTGCCAATCCAATCCTTAAGTGAAAAAGGTGAACTTGGTCATGCAATGGGAAAACAATTCAGAGCTTCTTTGGCAATCTTGGATCAAGGATTAGCAGATGCGATAATAAAACAATTAAAATAGGAGGTAGAGAATATATGGCAAAAATGAAAATATATGATATTGCTAAAAGTTTAAATACTAAAAGTTCAGATATTGTTACTTTATTAAATAGTAATGGATTTGAAGTAAAGAGTCATAATAGTAATATAGAAGATGGAGCAATCGCATTTCTTCTTAAAAACTATGCGCCTAAACAAGACGCAAAACAAGTGATAAATTCACAACCTGAAAAAGAAATAAAGGCAACAGAACCAAAAAAGAAAGAAGAAACAATCAAAGTTGCGACGATAGAAAAGAAAATGGATGAGAAGAAAGAGGAATCTTTAAACATGACAGAACCGACGAAAAAAGAGGACGGATTCGTAAAAAACACAAATGAGCAAAAAATGGTGACCGAGAAGGAACAGGTAACTGAACCAAAATCGGCAGATGAACAAAAGCCAGTTACGCAGAATAGGGAAAATCATCCTACTAATAATGAAGGAAATCGTCCTTATAATAATAATCGTGATAATAATGGAGCACCACGTCCATATAATAACAATAATGGCACTGGTGGAGACCGCCCATATAATAGCACGAATCGTGATAACAATGGAGCGCCACGCCCATACAATAACAACAATGGAGCGCCACGTCCATATAATAACAATAACAATGGAGCGCCACGTCCATATAATAACAATAACAATGGAGCACCACGTCCATATAATAACAATAATGGAACTGGTGGAGACCGCCCATATAATAACAACAATGGAACGCCACGCCCATATAATAACAATAATGGCACTGGTGGAGACCGTCCATATAATAACAATAACAATAACAATGGAACACCACGCCCATACAATAACAACAATGGAACTGGTGGAGACCGTCCATATAATAACAATAACAATGGAGCACCACGTCCATATAATAATAACAATGGAGCGCCACGCCCATACAATAACAACAATGGAACTGGTGGAGACCGCCCATATAATAATAACAATGGAGCGCCACGCCCATATAATAACAACAATGGAGCGCCACGCCCATATAATAACAACAATGGAGCGCCACGCCCATACAATAACAACAATGGAACACCACGCCCATATAATAACAATAATGGCACTGGTGGAGACCGTCCATATAATAATAACAACAATGGAGCACCACGCCCATACAATAACAACACTGGAGCGCCACGTCCGTATAATAACAATGGAGGAGCACCACGCCCATATAATAACAACAGTGGAACCGGTGGAACTTACAATAACAATCGTCCTCAAGGTGGCCAGGGACAAGGTGGTGGACAACGTTATGGAGCAGGCGGTGGCTTTGCTAAGCAGCGCGCAGATTTTGATAAGCCAGCGTTTGATTCTACAAAACCAATGGAAAAGACACCTCAAAGAAAGAATGATAAGACTAAGAAAAATGTAGGCTATAATAAGAATAATAGTAGATATCGTGACAATGATATTCGTGAAATTTCAAAGAAAGATCCGAATAGAAAAGGAGCATTTATTAAGCCACAACCTATGGCTGTAGTTCAGGAACCAGATGATGGAATCAAAACAATTATTATTCCGGAAATTACTACAATTCGTGAAATAGCTGATAAAATGAAATTTCCTGTTGCAAATATTGTAAAGAAATTATTCTTACAAGGAAAAATGTATTCGATCAATCAGGAAATTACGTTTGCAGAAGCAGAAGAAATTGCTTTGGAATTTAACTATATCACCGAATTGGAAGAAAAGGTTGATGTAATCGAAGAAATCCTAAAAGAAGACGAAGAAGATAAAGAAACAATGGTAAAACGTCCTCCAGTTGTATGTGTAATGGGTCACGTTGATCATGGTAAAACATCGTTATTGGATGCAATACGTGAAACTCATGTAACAGAGAGAGAAGCAGGTGGTATTACCCAGCACATTGGTGCTTACATGGTAGAAGCTGGCGGCGAATTAATTACTTTCTTAGATACACCGGGACATGAAGCTTTTACATCTATGCGTATGCGTGGAGCAAAATCAACCGATATTGCTATCTTAGTAGTTGCTGCAGATGATGGAGTTATGCCTCAGACAGTTGAAGCGATTAATCATGCAAAAGCGGCAGAAGTAGAAATCATTGTTGCAATTAACAAAATTGATAAACCAGGTGCTAATATCGAACGTGTAAAGCAAGAATTAGCGGAACATGAATTAGTAGCAGAAGACTGGGGTGGAAGTACCGTATTTGTTCCCGTTTCTGCAAAAACAGGAGAAGGTATCGAACAGTTACTTGAAATGATCATCTTAACCTCAGAAGTAATGGAATTAAAAGCAAATGCAGACCGTCTTGCAAGGGGTATCGTTATCGAAGCTCAGCTTGATAAAGGTAGGGGACCAGTTGCAACAATTTTAGTACAAAAGGGTACACTACAAATAGGAGACTCGATTGTAATTGGTTCTTCTTATGGTAAAGTAAGAGCGATGATGGATGAAAAAGGAAGAAGACTAAAAGAAGCAAAACCTTCTACTCCTGTTGAAATCCTAGGATTAAATGAAGTACCAGATGCTGGAGAAGTTTTCATGGCAACGGACAATGATAAAGAAGCTAGATCTATTTCCGAGGCATATATCAAGCAAGGAAGAGAAAAATTATTATCAGATACCAAAGCAAAATTATCATTAGATGGTTTATTCTCTCAGATTCAGGCTGGTAATATCAAAGAGCTTAACATTATTGTTAAAGCAGACGTTCAAGGTTCTGTAGAAGCAGTAAAACAAAGCTTAATCAAGTTAAATAATGAAGAAGTGGCAATTCGTATTATTCATGGAGCAGTTGGAGCAGTAAATGAATCCGACGTTACCTTAGCGAGTGCTTCCAATGCAATTATTATTGCGTTTAATGTAAGACCAGACCCAACAGCAAAAGAAACAGCGGAACGAGAACATGTAGATTTAAGACTTTACAAAGTAATTTACAATGCAATCGAAGACATCGAGGCTGCAATGAAGGGAATGCTTGACCCAATATTTGAAGAAAAGATAATCGGTCATGCGGAAATTCGTCAGGTATTTAAAGCATCTAAGTATGGTAATATTTCTGGATCTTACGTATTAGATGGTAAGATTATAAGAGATTGTAAGGTTAGAATCACCCGTGATGGTAAATTGATCTTTGAAGGTGAATTAGCATCCCTTAAGAGATTTAAAGATGATGTGAAAGAAGTAGCTACCGGATATGAATGCGGACTTGTATTTGAGAAATTTGATGGCGTTCAGGAAGAAGATAAAGTAGAAGCTTATGTTATGGAAGAAGTACCACGATAGAAAGAAGGGATTTGCATGCGTAAGAATAGTATAAAGAATACCAGAATTAATATGGAAGTGCAAAGAGAATTAAGTAAACTTATTTCTATGGAAATTAAAGACCCAAGAATTAATCCAATGACATCTGTAGTTGCGGTTGAAGTTGCACCGGATTTGAAACATGCAAAGGTATACATTAGTGTACTTGGTGACGAAGAATCCAGAAAAAGCACTTACCAAGGTCTTAGGAGTGCAGCACCTTTTATACGCAATCAGTTAGCAAAGTCAATTAACCTTCGTAATACACCAGAACTTACCTTTGTAATGGATCAGTCCATTGAGTACGGTGTGCACATGTCAAAATTAATTGATGATGTTCAGTTAAAAGATAATAATGAAGAAAGGTCGGAGGATGAAGATGAATGATCTATTAAAAATGGTAGAATCAGCAAATTCAATCGGAATTTCCGGTCATGTCAGACCAGATGGGGACTGTGTAGGTTCCTGTCTGGGCTTATATAATTATCTAAAAGAATCCTACGGGGATAAAACAATTGATGTGTTTTTAGATCCGTTTTCCGATTCTTTTTCCTTTTTAAGTGGAGCAAAAGAGGTGAAATCTTCTTTAGAAGCGAATAAAACATTTGACTTATTCATTTCACTGGATTGTGGCTCTTTGGATCGTTTGGGTGATGCGGAAGCTTTATTTAAAAATGCACATCAAAATATTGTAATTGACCATCATATCAGTAATACAAGTTTTGGAATGGTTAATATAATAGAACCGCAAAGAAGCTCTACCTGTGAACTGTTGTTTTCATTGCTTTTAGAAGATACAATTTCAACTAATACAGCAGAAGCTCTTTATTTAGGGATAGTGCATGATACCGGAGTATTTAAACATTCGAACACTTCTAGGGAAACGATGGTGATTGCTGGAAAATTAATAGAAAAGGGAATTCCTTTTTCTAAAATCATTGATGAAACATTTTATTTAAAAACTTATTTACAGAACCAGATATTAGGTAGATGCTTACTAGAAAGCTTTTTGCTTTTGGAAGGTAAGGTAATTGCCTCTTGTGTAGAGCAGCGTATTTTAGAGTTTTATGGTGCAAAACCGGAAGATTTAGATGGCGTTGTAGACCAACTGCGAATTACCAAAGGGGTAGAGGTCGCAATCCTTGCATATGAATCAAAACCAGGTGAATACAAGGTGAGTATGCGTTCAAACGGCGACGTGGATGTAAATAAAATTGCAGTATATTTTGGTGGTGGTGGTCATATAAAAGCAGCAGGCTGCTCGATGAAGGGTTCCTATCGCGATACGATTACCAATATTACCGGTCATATCGAAAGCCAGCTACTAAAACTAGAATGAGGATACCTGAATGGATGGAATTATTAATATTTACAAAGAAAAAGGCTTTACTTCACATGATGTGGTAGCAAAACTACGTGGAATATTAAAGCAAAAGAAGATTGGTCATACAGGAACGCTTGACCCAGATGCAGAAGGTGTTTTGCCAGTATGCCTTGGTAAAGCAACTAAGTTATGTGATCTATTAACAGACAAAGATAAATGTTATGAGGCGGTTCTAAAGCTAGGGATTACAACGGATACACAGGATATGACAGGAACTATTTTGTCGAGTACCGAAGTGAACTTTGATGAAGAGGCAATACGAAATGTAATTTTTTCCTTTCAAGGGGAATATGATCAAATTCCACCCATGTATTCTGCATTGAAGGTGAATGGCAAGAAGCTTTATGAGCTTGCAAGGCAAGGGAAAGAAATAGAACGCCAACCACGTCGTATTACAATTCATAAGATTGATATTCTAGATATGAATTCCACTGAAAATGAAGTGCGGATGAGTGTAGAATGTTCAAAAGGTACATATATTCGAACACTTTGTTATGATATTGGCGAAAAGTTGGAAGTCGGTGGCACCATGAAGGCCTTACTTCGCACAAAGGTAGAACGGTTTTATCTTGCAGATAGTATTCGACTATCTGAGGTAGAACAAAAGGTGAAAGAAGGAACAATCCTTGATTCGGTTACAACCATAGAAGAGATGTTCCCTAATTATGGAACCTTTTACGTTGCAACAGAAAATGAGCGATTACTTAATAATGGAAATGAAATTTCTGTACTGGATGGACGAATGGAGGATTTATATCACGAAGCGTCTATCTTCAAAATGTATGATGCAAGCCATACATTCAAAGGATTATATCAAATTACTGAAAACAGAAAGTGCCTAAAACCTTATAAGATGTTTTTGTAAGAATAGGGCATTTTTCTCTATAGGGGTGAAATTGTTTGAAATACATTAATTATAGTGATTTTAAGTTAAAGAACAGTGCAGTATGTCTTGGAAAGTTTGATGGCTTTCATATTGGACACAGAGAGCTGATTGATTATGCAGTCTCGATGAAAATTAAAGGATATAAAGCAGTTGTCTTTTCTTTTTTAATGAATCCAAGACTACTTAAAAATACAGAAGAATTTAGTCTTATCTATACAGAAGAAGAAAAGAAAATGATATTAAAAGAGGCAGGTACAGATGTATTAATATCTTACCCGTTTGACATTCCTATGTTCTCAATGGAACCAGAGTGTTTTATTAAAAATATTTTAGTTGATCAATTGGATGCAAAGATTGTGATTGTAGGTAAAGACTATCGATTTGGTCATAACCGTAGTGGCGATGTATCCTTACTTGAGGAGCTTTCTTCAAAATATGGATATGAAGTAAAGGCGTTTGATAAGGTGACATATAAGGAAGAAGTTGTAAGTAGTACACGAATACGATCCTTCATTAAAGAAGGTAAAATGGAAGAGGCCAATCTAATGCTTGGAATGCCATATTGCATCGTAGGAGAAGTATTACACGGACGCAAATTAGGACGAACATTAGGTATGCCAACGACCAATATTGTACCGGATGATGTTAAATTATTGCCTCCAAATGGTGTTTATGCCTCTCGTACCTGGCTGAATGGAGTAGCATATGAAGGAGTTTCTAACGTTGGCGTCAAACCGACGGTAGGGGCTGAGAAAAAGAGGCTGATTGAAACCTTTATTTTTAATTATTCTGGTGACTTATACGGTAAAAAATTAAAAATAGATTTGTATGCTTTTGAACGTTGCGAACAAAAGTTTAATTCAATTGAGGAGCTAAAAGTACAAATGGAGCTAGATACCGCTTTTGGACGAGAGTACTTTAAGTAGAAGAATTTGTAAGAGAATGATGCGATAATATAGTTTATGTTCAATTTACATCTCAGGGCACAAATAGCATGCGCTCTAACCTCAATACGATTATCAATTTTAACAAGCCATAAGCAATGAAAACAAGTGATTGGGCACTTGTTTTTCATTATGTCTTATTAAAATAATCGTATAATTCGGTTAGAGCGCATGCTATTTGTGCCCTGCAATGCAAATTGGGATAAAGTTTTTTGATTTTGCAACATTCCTTATTTCAAGAGGTATCTAGTTAAAAACAAGTAGTCGCAAATTCGTTGATTCCATTGATAATGTCATCTTCTGATAAATTAGCGTATCCAAACAAAAAGGTAGTTGCATAATTAGTCGGTATTTCTAAAAAGTGTTCTTTTAGGCCATATAATTGAATGTGGTTTTCTTTTGCTTGTTCGATTACCTTTTCTTCACTTGCTCCATTTGTTAATTGCACAACTAGATGCATACCGGCATTTTCTCCACTAATAATAATGGGAAGATTTTTTGCTTTAAGACTGGTAAGTAAAATATCGTGTTTAATTTTGTAAACTTTGCGCATCCGATTGAGATGACGTTCAAAATAGCCTTCGTTGATAAAATCAGTCAAAATCGCTTGGTCAATACGCGAAACAGTTGATGCAAAATAAGAAAATTGGGCTTTGAATTCTTTTAAAAGCACATGAGGTAGCACCATATAACCAACTCGGATTGCAGGAGCAATGGCTCTTGAAAACGTTCCGATATAAACGACATTGTCACAAGAGGCAATGCTTTGTAAGGACGGAATTGGCTTTCCTTTATATCGAAATTCACTGTCATGATCGTCTTCAATAATGTAACGAGAAGTATTTTGATTTGCCCATGTCAATAATTCAATTCGGCGCTGTATTGGCATAACGATGCCAAGAGGGTATTGATGAGATGGAGTAACATAGGCAATGTTACAATTTGTCTTTTCTAGGGCTTCCACCGACATTCCATTTGAATCTAAAGAAATAGGTGTTGTCTTAATTCCAAATCCGTTGAATATCTTATTTGCTCTTTGATAAGAAGGATTTTCCATTGCAATGTTACAATTACTACCAAACAAACGGGCTAACATCTGTAGTAGATAGTCAACGCCAGCTCCAATGATTAATTGGTTCTCTTCACAGTTTACACCACGGGACTGGTGCAGATAATGCGTAATCGCCTGGCGAAGCGTAAAGTCACCTTGATTATCACCAAGTAAAAACAAATCCGTATTATCCTGTAAACAGTTTTTGGACAATTGGCGCCAGGTCTGATATGGAAAATGGCTTAAATTAACACTGAACGGCGAAAAATCATATGAATAGGCAGAAGTATCTTGTCTGCCTTCTTCGAGTTTTTCTTTTTTTTCGTAATTTGTATTGTTTAAAATATTGAGTGCAGTTATTTTACATACAAAATACCCACTTTTGGGAACTGCTTCAATATAACCTTCGGATAAAAGCTGTGCATATGCCATATCCACGGTATTTCGACTGATGGATAGATGTGCAGCAAGGCTCCTCGTGGAAGGAAGCTTTGACTGATAAGCAAGAACGCCATGTATGATTTCATTTTTTATATATTGATATATTTGCTCATAAAGTGAGAACTTTGAGTTTGTGTTTATTGGTATGGTTAGCATATATGTTTCCTCCTATAACAATAGTACCAGAATGATAGCTGGATTACAATACTTTCCAATATATGTTATAATCAATAGGTGGAGAAACTAAGAAGTCATGTTTTTAGAAAAAGGGGATTGTAATGAAATTAAGGGGAAAAATTAAAATAAGATGGATTTTATTAGGTGCTTTTATGATAATAGCCATCAGTGTAGGATATTACAAATTAAATTACTGGAATTTGATTCCACAAAAAAGTAATACATCGAAGGATTTTAGTATTGAGATATTGGTCAGTCAAAATGATGAGGACAAGGATGGAATAGATGACTATAGTGATATACTGCAGGGAGCAAGATCATATGTAAAGACTAAACCTAAATATAAGACCGATTACTATGAGGGAGGATATCCCAAAGAAGGAGTAGGAGTATGTACTGATGTTGTTTGGAAAGCATTTCAAAATGCGGGTTTTTCATTAAAGGATATGATAGATGAAGATATTAAAAACAATCCATCTTATTATTCACAAATCAAAGAAGCTGACCCAAATATTGATTTTAGAAGAGTACAAAATTTAAAGGTGTTTTTTGATAAACATGCGACATTGCTTACGCTCGATCCGAAAAAGTATGAGCAGTGGCAACCGGGAGATATTGTAATTTACCCTCATCATATTGCAATTGTTTCTGATAAAAGAAACAAAGAAGGGCAGACATATATAATTCATCATGATCACAGGGGTCAGCTTAAATATGAAGAAGATGCACTGACAAGACGGAAAATAGTGGGGCATTACCGATATGATGTAAAAAAATAGCGAAAAAAAGAGAGCACATAACGTGCTCTCTAATAAGGTCATTATTTTCTTAATCCTAATCTTGCGATTAATGTACGGTAACCTTCAAGGTCATTTCTCTTTAAGTAGTCTAATAAACCTCTTCTTTGACCAACCATTTTAAGAAGACCTCTTCTTGAGTGATGATCCTTTTTATGCTCTTTTAAATGTTCTGTTAACTCAGTAATTCTTGCGGTTAAAAGAGCTACCTGTACTTCTGGTGAACCTGTATCTGTTGCTGTTCTACCATATTCATTGATAACTTGTTGTTTCTTTTCTTTACTAATCATTGCAAAATCCTCCTTTAATTTAAATAGCACCAAATACTAAGAATTGGGTCGGAGACTCCACAAACTGAGTATTGGCTTATTTATTACCTTTCGTATAATAACATACTTTGCTTTACTTGTAAACAACTATCATAAAAAAATATGCACTATTTCTGAGCTTTTATACATAGATGGAAAAAAACAGTAGATAATTAAATATAGTGGTGATATAATAAAAGAGTTAATGTGGTGAAAGTTCATTCCGAGACATCTGAAGAGGTCATTTATGAAGAAGTGAGTTGTTCAGTTGTTTCGGCACTTTCATCGAAAATAACTTTCATTGAAAGTAATATAAAGGAGATTATTATGTACAAAAAATTTAGTATGGAATTAGCCGGACGTACACTAACAGTAGATGTAAATCGTGTTGGTAAACAGGCAAATGGCTGTGCATTCATGCATTATGGTGATACAACTGTTTTATCTACTGCAACTGCATCAGAAAAACCAAGAGAAGGAATTGACTTTTTTCCTCTTAGTGTAGAATATGAAGAAAAATTATATGCCGTTGGTAAAATACCAGGCGGTTTTAATAAAAGAGAAGGAAGATCATCGGAAAATTCAGTTTTAACTTCACGTGTAATTGACCGTCCAATGCGTCCATTATTTCCGAAGGACTATAGAAATGATGTAACTTTAAACAATTTAGTAATGTCAGTTGATCCACAATGTAGCCCAGAACTTACCGCTATGTTAGGATCTGCTATTTCGACAGCTATTTCAGATATTCCATTTGATGGACCATGTGCAACAACTCAGGTTGGCTTAATTAATGGTGAATTTGTAATCAATCCAAATGCATCTCAAAATGCAGTTTCTGATTTGAAATTGACCGTTGCTTCTACCAAAGAAAAGGTTATCATGATCGAAGCTGCAGCAAACGAAGTACCAGAAGATAAAATGATTGAAGCAATTTTTGAAGCACATAAAGTAAATCAGGAAGTTATCAAATTCATTGATACAATTGTAGCTGAGTGTGGTAAAGAAAAACATGAATATACAAGTTGTGCTGTACCTACGGAATTATTTGAAGCAATGAAAACTCTCGTTACTCCAGAAGAAATGGAAGTAGCGGTATTTACTGATGATAAACAAACAAGAGAAAAGAATATTCGTGAAATTAAAAATAAATTTGCAGAAAGCTTTGCACAAAATGAAGAATGGTTAGCACTGATTGATGAAGCAACTTATCAGTATCAGAAAAAGACGGTTCGTAAGATGATTTTAAAAGATCAAAAACGTCCGGATGGAAGAAAGATTGATGAAATCAGAACATTAGCAGCAGAAGTAGATTTAATTCCTCGTGTTCATGGTTCTGGTATGTTTACACGTGGACAAACTCAGATTTGTACCATAACAACATTAGCTCCATTATCAGAAGCACAAAGAATTGATGGACTTGATGAAAATGAAACATCAAAACGTTACATGCATCACTACAACTTCCCATCTTACTCCGTTGGCGAAACAAAGCCATCTAGAGGTCCAGGACGTCGTGAAATCGGTCATGGTGCATTAGCAGAAAAAGCATTGATTCCAGTGCTTCCTTCAACAGAAGAATTCCCATACACGATTCGTACTGTATCTGAGACATTTGAATCCAATGGTTCTACTTCTCAGGCATCCGTTTGTGCATCTACATTGTCACTTATGGCTGCAGGTGTACCAATTAAAAAACAAGTAGCTGGTATTTCTTGTGGATTGGTAACTGGAGATACAGATGATGATTATATTGTATTAACAGATATTCAGGGTCTAGAAGATTTCTTTGGCGACATGGACTTTAAAGTAGCTGGTACACATGATGGTATTACAGCAATCCAGATGGATATTAAGATTCATGGTTTAACAAGACCTATTATAGAAGAAGCAATTGCAAAAACTAAAATTGCAAGAGAATATATAATAAATGATATACTGAATCCTTGCATCGACAAGTCAAGAGATGAAGTTGGTGAATTTGCACCTAAAATTGTTCAAATTCAGATTGATCCAACTAAAATTGGTGATGTTGTTGGACAAAGAGGTAAAACAATCAATGCAATTATTGATCAGACAGGTGTAAAGATTGATATCACTGATGATGGTTCCGTATCTGTATGTGGAACGGACAAAGAAAAAATGACTGAAGCAATCAAAATTATTCAGATTATTGTAACTGATTTTGCTGAAGGTAAAATCTTTGAAGGTAAAGTAGTAAGTATCAAAGAGTTTGGTGCATTTGTCGAATTTGCTCCTGGAAAAGAAGGAATGGTACACATTTCTAAGATTTCTCAGGAAAGAGTGAATAAAGTGGAAGATGTTTTAACTCTTGGTCAAATGGTTAAAGTGGTATGTCTTGGAAAAGACAAAATGGGAAGATTAAGTTTCTCCATAAAGGACGTTCCACAGGAAGCATAATTATAAAAGTATTAATTTTAAAGAGAAATAAAGAAGCCGTTGCAAAATTTGAAAAACTATTTTGCAACGGCTACTACATTTTAGTTGGAAATCTTAAAAAATCAAAATTGTCTTTTTGTATAATAAATAGATTATTTGTAAATTAAAATTGTATAAAATTGTCATTGACAATTACGCTGAAATGGAATAATCTTTTGTAGGATTGATATGATTAATAACAAATGAATTAGGGTCGTGAGGATATGAAAAAAATAATACAGAAGATATGCAATGAAAAAACAGTAGCTATATTAAATAAATATTCCCTTTTCTTTCAATGGGTTTTGTCTTGCGGAATTTGCTTTACAATTGAAGCGTTTTCAAGACATTCACTATTTGAGGCGGTCGACTTTTTGTTTGACCGTTCTTGGGTATTCTTATATAATTCGTCCATAATATTTGCTACCTTACTGGTAGTATACTTTTTCAAACGACGTGCTTTGGCGCGATATTTGATTAGTTGTGGGTGGTTATTACTTGGTTTTGTAAATGGATGCCTTTTATTAAAGAGAGTAACGCCGTTTGGATATACCGATTTAAAGCTTGTAAAAGATTTACTTGCAATGAAGAATAATTATTTTAATAAAACGGAAACAATAGCCGCAATATTAGGAGTATGTTTACTTATATTACTGTTGGTGTTTATATGGAAAAAGGGACCAAAGTTTCAAGGAAAATGTCATTATTTTGTAAGTATAATTTTGGTAGCTTCTTGCTTTGTTTGGATTCCGGCAGCTACAAAAGCAGCAGTACATAATAAATTATTAACAAATTATTTTTCGAATATAGCACAAGGATATGAAAAATATGGTTTTGTATATGGGTTTTCTACAAGCGTAGTGGACCGCGGCATGACAGAACCAATCAATTATACACAAGAAAATGTTACAGCAATAAAAAATGGCGTTGATGTATCGAAAACAAAGACCAATCAACCGAATGTAATCGTGGTTTTACTTGAGTCTTTTATAGACCCCAATGAAGTTAAATTTCTTCAGTGCTCGAAAGATCCGATTCCAAATTTTCACGCATTGAGTGAGAACTATTCTACTGGTTACTTAGATGTACCAGTTGTAGGAGCTGGAACGGCGAATACAGAATTTGAAATATTAACTGGAATGAGCATGCGCTATTTTGGTATTGGAGAATATCCATATAAAACGATTTTAAAGACAAATTCTTGTGAAAGTATTGCAAGCGACTTAAGTGATATCGGTTATGCAACACATGTTGTACATAATAACGGCGGTAACTTCTATAGTCGTGCCAATGCTTTTAAGCAGATGGGATTTGATACCTTTACTTCCAAAGAACTTATGAATATTACATCATATACGCCAATTGGTACATGGGCAAAGGATGATATTTTACTGAGTGAAGTTGAAAAAACAATGGATTCTACCAAGAATCAAAGTGACTTTGTTTACACTATAACGGTACAGGCGCATGGAGACTATCCAAAGGAAAAAGTAATTGAAAATCCTGAAATTCAGGTAACGGGATTCGTAGATGAAAATGGTGTAATTAATGAGGGTATGAATAATGCATGGGAATATTATATTAATGAAATTCATGAAGTTGATCAATTTATCGGTAATTTGACAAAACAGTTATCTAAGCGTGATGAAGATACCATAGTTGTATTCTTCGGAGACCATTTACCTTCCCTTTCTTTGGATGCGGATGATATGGCGGCTAATGATATTTTTAAAACGAAATATGTTACTTGGAATAATTTTGGACTAGAAAAAGAAGATGCAGAACTCAAGGCATATCAATTATTAGCAGAAGTGACTGACCAAGTTGGAATACATGAAGGTACTATGTTTACCTATCATCAAAGTGAACTTGATAAGGCTAAAGTAGAAGAAATAAAAGATGCGAAAAAAGATAAGGTAGTAATAGATACAAAGAGCTATAAGAAAGAAAATTTAGATGGTTTGGAACTTCTTCAATATGACATTCTCTATGGAGACCGCTATGCATACAATGGGCAAGATTTGTATCCGGCATCCGAATTAATCATGGGTACGCAGGATGTTACAGTTACAAGGGTTGAAACAACGTACGATGATAAACTTCTTGTGATGGGTGAAAACTTTACACCTTGGAGTAAGGTATCTGTAAATGGAGAACGTTTGACAACAACTTATGTCAGTGGAAAAGAACTTCAGTTAAGCGATTGCAACTTAGAGAATGATGATGTGGTTGTAGTTCAACAGATGGGATCACAAAGTTCAGTATTTAGAAATTCAAACGAATATATTTATCAAGAATAAAAAAAACGGAAAAGCACATCCTATTTTTAAAAATAGAAGGGATGTGTTTTTTTTGCAAAAAGAAGAACTTGTAAAAGAAAAATTAGAAGTGGAAAAGCTGAAAGATGAAAAGCTTTCCGAATTCGGTCAAATTGTATTAGATGAGGAAAAAGGAAAGAAGATACACTTACTCACGATAATTGGTGAAATTGAAGGACATGAAACGTTACCAGATAAAGCAAAAACAACAAAGTATGAACATGTTTTGCCGCAATTAGCGTCCATCGAATATGACAAAGAGATTGAGGGTGTTCTCATCCTTTTAAACACGGTTGGTGGAGATGTCGAAGCAGGACTGGCAATTGCGGAGATGATATCTTCTCTTAGTAAGCCAACAGTATCCTTAGTATTGGGAGGAAGCCATTCCATCGGTGTGCCAATTGCAACATCAACGAATTACTCTTTTATTGTTCCGACAGGAACGATGGTAATCCATCCAGTGCGAATGAGTGGAACCGTAATTGGAGCTCCGCAGACATATGATTATTTTAAACAGATGCAAAATCGTATCATCGGTTTTATTGCAACACACTGTAGTGCATCCAGAGAACGTTTGGAGTCGCTAATGTTAAATACGGGGATGTTAACAAAAGATTTAGGAACGATACTCGTCGGAGAAGAAGCAGTAAAGGAAGGAGTAATTGACGAAGTAGGTGGGATTAAGGAAGCTTTTAAGAAACTATATGAGTTGATTGATAACGATGAAAATTGATTACATCCTTGCAATAGGAGGGGAATAAAGGTATAATTTTGGGGGAGAGCATATATTATTAATAGGGTAATATAGTGCAGTTTTATTAAGGAGGATAAGAATTAATGAGTTTATTAGAGGCAATTATAATGGGACTGGTACAAGGAGTGGCAGAATTTTTGCCAGTTAGTAGTTCTGGTCATTTAGCAATATTTAAGCATATATTAAATATTGATTTAGAGGCTTCCGGAGGCATTCTTTTTGATGTAATGCTACATTTTGGAACACTGTTAGCTATATTTATTGCATTTTGGAAAGATATTAAAAAATTGATTATTGAAGGCTTTTGTATTATTGGAGACTTTTTTATAAATGTTTCAAGATTTTTCCAGAATGCATTTCATGCGAAAGAAGAAAAAAAAGAGTATAAAAAGATGGTTGAAACAGCTTACCGTAAATTTGTAATGTTAGTTATTGTATCTACCATTCCAACAGGTATTATCGGTGTATTATTGAGCGATTTGATTGAAAAGGCCAGTGCAACATTGATCGTACCCGGAATAGGTCTTTTAATTACCGCGTGTTTATTACTTATGGCCGATCGGACAGAATCAGGTACAAAAAGGCCAAATCAAATCTCTTATAAAGATGCTGGAATTGTAGGTATTGCGCAAGGTATTGCAACTCTTCCTGGTATTTCAAGATCAGGAACTACAATTGCAACCTGTTTAAAGTTAGGATTTGATAAAAATTTCGCAGTAAAATATTCATTTATAATGTCCATTCCAGCAGTAATGGGTGCAGCGATACTTGAAATAAAAGATTTTGATAAAATCTCTTCTGATCCAACTATTTTAGTGAATTATGGAGTCGGTACCATTGTTGCTGCAGTAGTTGGGTACATATGCATTAAAACAATGCTTGTAGTTGTACGTGGAAAGAAATTTAAAGGATTTGCATATTATTGTTTTCTAGTTGGTGTAGTTGCAATTGTATGGAATTTTATGATTTAGAAAAGAAAATAATAATGAAATTTTTGTAGAAGGTGGCTTAGAATGGCAGAAAGTAAGAAAAAAGGTACAACACGAAAGAAGACGAGTGGAAAACCTCCACTTGGAAAAACAACAAAACGGCAAACTGAAGCGAATTTGAGTTCATACCGCGAGGAAATTATTCTTGTTGTTACGCTTGTAATATCGTTACTCATAATCCTAAGCTATTTTAATTTGTGCAGCATATTTGGAACAGGAGTAAATTTTGTTTTATTCGGATTGCTTGGTTTTACCGCATACTTCATTCCAGTTTTATTATTTTTTGGAGTTGCATTTGCAGTATCAAACAATGGAATTTTATCGGCAAAGATAAAACTAATAAGCACTGGAGTTTTATATGCTGTGTTAGCAGGTTTGATACATATAATAATAAATGGTAACGATACGAACAACTTTGCTGATATATTCGTTGCATGTGCGAGAGATCGAAGTGGTGGAGGAATTATAGGTGGAGCATTAAGCAAAAGTTTATGTTTTGTTTTTGGTGAAGTTGGTACATATATTGTTTATATTGGACTCATAACAATTCTAGTGATGTTTATTACAGAAAAATTCTTGTTTGCAGGATTAAGAGAACAAAGAATTAAGACTGTTAAGAAGAGGGAAGATAGACGTTTGGAAACTGTTTACGAAGAACCGGTAAACGAAAAGCAAAAAAGGAAACCTGCGAAAGTCTTTACGTTTTCAAGGGAAGATAAAGATAATATTGTGAAGGCTGGTAGCGAAGAAAAACCGTTGAAAGCGGCAAAATCAATCGCTAAAACAGTCATTCAACCAGAGGCTACTTTGAACACAGAAATGAAAGAAACAGAAGTTTCTGATTTAGAGAACCTATCCATTATGCGTGGTTATGAGAAGAAAAATAATGGAAAGAAAGAAGATATGCCGATTTTCGAAGATGAACTGAATCAAAAATTTGGTAAAGAAGGATCTACATTAGAAGATAATTTTGTAGACGATGTGATAGTGACAAGTGAAGAAGAATTGGAAAATAATATAGAGCAACTCACAGAACCGATTCCTGAACTAAAATCAGAGCTAATAGCAGATCAAATGAAAGAAACCAAAGCTTCCGTTCAAATGGAACGTACCGAAAAACGTGCCAAAGCTCCTACGGAAGAAGAGAATAAAGAAGTGATTCAGGAAATAGGACAAGCATTAAATCAAAAAAAGAAGGCGTATGTATTTCCTTCGCTTGATTTGCTCAGCAGCCCTAAAAAAGATGGAAAGAGTACATCAGACGACGAACTTCGGGATACGGCGGCAAAGTTAAAATCAACGCTTGAGAGTTTTGGCGTAAAAGTTGAAATGAAAAATGTTAGTTGTGGACCGGCGGTTACTCGATATGAATTACAACCGGCACAGGGAGTGAAAGTAAGTAAAATTACTAGTTTAACGGATGATATTAAATTAAGCCTTGCAGCAGCAGATATTCGTATTGAAGCTCCAATCCCTGGCAAATCAGCTGTAGGTATTGAAGTGCCAAACAAAGAAGTATCCATGGTTTATTTAAGGAGCCTTTTGGAATCCAAAGAATTTAAGGCTCATAAATCCGATATTGCATTTGCAGTTGGAAAGGATATTGGGGGAAATACCATTGTGACCGATATTGCAAAGATGCCGCATTTACTAATTGCCGGTGCAACTGGTTCCGGTAAATCGGTATGTATTAATACCTTGATTATGAGTATTTTGTATAAAGCAAACCCAGATGATGTAAAACTTATTATGGTTGATCCAAAGGTGGTGGAGTTAAGTGTTTATAATGGAATACCACATCTGTTAATTCCGGTTGTAACCGAGCCTAAAAAGGCATCTGGAGCATTAAACTGGGCAGTTATGGAAATGACAGAGCGATATAAAAAGTTTGCTGATTTAGGAGTTCGAGATATTAAAGGATATAATGCAAAAGTAGCGGTGGTCGAAGAAGACAATGATGAACGCTTCCAAAAGATGCCACAGATTATAATCATTGTAGACGAGCTTGCGGACTTAATGATGGTAGCACCGGGGGAAGTAGAAGATGCAATTTGTCGTTTGGCACAGCTTGCAAGAGCTGCAGGCATTCACTTGATAATTGCAACGCAGCGACCTTCGGTAAATGTAATTACCGGATTGATTAAAGCAAATGTTCCATCTCGAGTTGCTTTTGCTGTTTCCTCTGCGATTGATTCACGAACCATATTAGATGGTGGTGGAGCGGAAAAACTTCTTGGAAATGGTGATATGTTATTCTTCCCATCCGGATATCCAAAACCAGTACGTGTACAAGGTTCTTTTGTATCGGATAAAGAAGTAAGTGCAGTAGTTGATTTCTTAAAAGAAGAGTATGGAAAGACGGAATATAGTGAAGAAATTAATCAAAAAATTACAACTTCGGTAACCAGTGATTCAGGACAAGCAGATAACGGAAATAGTCGAGACGAATATTTCGTAGAGGCAGGCCGATTTATAATTGAAAAAGATAAGGCATCCATTGGTATGCTTCAAAGAGTCTATAAGATAGGATTTAACCGAGCTGCACGAATTATGGATCAGCTCTATGATGCAGGTGTAGTCGGACCAGAAGAGGGTACAAAGCCCAGAAAAGTTATAATGTCTGTCGAGGAATTTGACCAGTATATTGAAGAATATGTATAAATTGCACAAAAAACGACAAATATTTTTTATACCTAAAAAATTATTTTTCGTTGACTTGAGGACACGTGACCCCTATACTTATTATTAGATGGCATCAGAAAATTATTACTTGATTAATGAATTATTCTGAAATTTTAATGCTTTCTGGAATTTGTTAAGGAGTATTGTTATGAAGCAAGGAGATGCAAATGTAAGGATCGAGAATATTTATCAATTGGATGGCAGAGTACCGATTGCAAAAGCAATTCCATTTGGATTACAACATGTATTGGCAATGTTTGTTGCAAATATCACGCCTATTATCATTGTTTCAGCCGCATGTGGTATTACTGGTAATGATCTTGCAATGTTAATTCAGAATGCAATGTTTATTGCAGGAATTGGCACCATGATTCAACTATATCCAATTTGGAAAGTTGGGTCGAAACTTCCTATCGTTATGGGAGTTAGTTTCACATTTGTAACTATTTTATGCTATGTTGGAGGAACGTTTGGTTATCCAGCGGCATTGGGAGCAATTTTAGTTGGTGGTATTGTAGAAGGAATATTGGGATTGTTTGCAAAATATTGGAGAAAAATAATTTCACCAATTGTTTCTGCATGTGTAGTAACAACCATTGGATTTTCTCTTTTAAATGTTGGAGCAAGATCTTTTGGTGGCGGATATGTGGATGATTTTGGCAGTTTCAAATATCTAGGAGTTGCAGCATTTACATTAGTATGTAGTTTGCTATTTAACATTTTTGCAAAAGGATTTTGGAAACAATTATCCGTTTTATTTGGACTAGTTATGGGTTACATAGTAGCACTTTTCCTAGGTATGGTTGATTATTCTGGAATATTAGATGGTGGATTTGTTTCTTTACCACATTTCTTGCCATATATGCCTGAATTTAATTTAAGTGCTATTTTGGCAGTCGTTGTTATTTTCTTAGTATCTGCAACAGAAACGATTGGTGATACCTCAGCTATGGTAGCAACTGGATTGGATCGTGAAATTACCGAAAAAGAAATTTCTGGTTCGTTAGCTTGTGATGGTTTTGCAAGTAGTATTTCATCACTATTTGGTTGTTTACCTATAACTTCATTTAGTCAGAATGTTGGATTGATTGCAATGACAAAAGTAGTAAACCGTTTCACTATCATGACTGGAGCGGCATGTATGATTTTAGCTGGATTATTTCCACCAATTGGTGCTTTTTTCTCAACACTTCCAGATCCAGTTCTTGGCGGATGTACAATAATGATGTTTGGTTCTATCGTAGTGAGTGGTATTCAAATGATGAGCCGTTGTGAAATGAATGCAAGAAATACAACGATTGCAGCTCTTTCATTTGGTATTGGTATCGGATTTACTCAGGTTCCTGAAATATTTGGAGCTTTCCCAGATGTAGTACAGCAGGTATTTGCTAACAACTGTGTAGCAGTGGTTTTCCTAGTAGCTGTTGTTCTGAACTTAGTTCTTCCAAAGAATATGGATATTAAAAAACTAGAAGTAACAGAATCATAAAATATATTCCAATTGACAAAAATCATTGTAGCATATGAGATGGAAACTCGATAGAAAACCCGGCTCCCATAAGAGCCGGGTTTTCTATGTTTTGAGGTTCTGCCGAATGTCTATGAGGTTGATTTTTATAGGCCAAAAAACTTACTAGTCGGGTTCAAAGTATAAAAATGCCCTCCTCTTTTGTGTCCGTCTTAGAATAGCAGAAGAATAGCTTCCCGATAGATTTCCTTTGCAATCGCACGGTATTCTTTGCTTTCACCGGCTAAATATTCCATCATTACACCGCTATTCACTTCGAGTACAAGTAAGGATGAATCCGCTTCAATGATATCTACCGAGGCAAATGAGATTTGCAAAGCTTTTGCGGCTTTTTTTGCTAATTCATTCAAGATTTCTAACTGTGCGGCATCGGTTACCATTTCAGCGGTGGCACCTTGTCCTAAGTTATGTTTCCACTGAAGCGGGTATATTTCATCTTTTTTAAGAATACAATCAAAATTCACAGATTCACTTTGTTTAATGTATTCTGGAGTTAAACGCTTTTCTTTGATGGCCTTTATATATAATTCAAGCAGAGTTGATTGACCGTCACCGATAAGATGGGGGCGTATTTTGGAGTAAACAAGTTTAACCTCACCATTTAATAAAATGACACGGTATTCATTGTTTACAAAGTAATATGGACTTACTGCCATTGAATCAGCTTTTGAAAAGATTAATTGTGAGGCATGCTCTAGCTCAAGCTTTGTTTTTGCGTGAAATACAAAATCGCCTCCAGTACCATGATTATCTTTTAACACGAGGGTACCATGCGTTTGTAACATTTCTTCCATACGGCTCCAGTTACCCATAGGAGAGGCATATTTCATCGTTACTGGTGACATGCAGCAAATATGTTCTACGTTTGGAATTTGATGTAGGGACATAACTTCAGATGCAGTACATTTATCGGAGCAGATGGAGTTGGATGCGGATGAATTAAGTGCAAATTGATAGCCATATATATAAGTTTCTTTCTTTTCTTTTTTTAAATGAAATGCCCAATAATCAGAAAGCGGTGTACAGTCGATGCCTTCTTCTTTACAGATTTCTAAAATTAATTGTGCAAAATTCGATATATAAGTACTCATAAGTAATTCCTCCAGGTGTTTTCCTAACATTTCTTTCGCAGACTAGTATAACCCATTCATAATAAGAACTCAAATATAACTTATATGAATCAATCTTATTAGAAAAAAATTTTCTTTCGCACTTTTAAGAATTTATCTTATAGAGTATAATGAAGATATTGTGAAATTATTGAATGGGAGGTTTATTAATATGAAAACAGACATTGAGATTGCTCAGCAAGCTAGCATGAAGCCTATTAAGGAAGTAGCGGCACTTCTAGGTATAGAAGAAGATGACTTGGATTTATATGGAAAATATAAGGCGAAGTTTACGGATGAAATTTGGGATAAAATTAAAGAAAATCAAGATGGAAAATTAATTTTAGTAACTGCAATCAATCCTACGCCTGCTGGTGAAGGTAAGACAACGACGTCGGTAGGACTTGGACAGGCATTTGGAAAATTAAATAAGCGTGCAGTAATAGCACTTCGTGAGCCATCCTTAGGACCTTGCTTTGGAATAAAAGGAGGAGCAGCAGGCGGTGGATATGCACAGGTTGTTCCAATGGAAGATTTAAACTTACATTTCACCGGTGATTTTCATGCGATTACTTCTGCTAATAATTTGTTGGCAGCAATGCTTGATAATCATATTCAGCAGGGAAATTTATTGGATATTGATTGCAAACAGATTGTATGGAAACGTTGTGAAGATATGAATGACCGTGCCCTTCGAAATATCGTGATAGGTATGGGAGGGAAGATGGATGGAGTTGTTCGTGAGGATCACTTTATAATAACCGTTGCATCCGAAATCATGGCAATTTTATGCCTGGCGGATGACATGACGAACTTAAAAGTTCGACTTGGAAAAATTATTGTAGCATATAATCGAAAAGGTGATCCAGTAACTGCAAGTGATTTGCATGCGGTCGGGGCGTTGGCAGCACTTTTAAAAGATGCAATTAAACCAAATCTGATTCAGACATTGGAACATACTCCAGCTATTATACATGGTGGACCATTTGCAAATATTGCTCATGGTTGTAATAGTGTACGTGCAACAAAAACCGCTCTTAAGTTGGCCGATTATGTGATTACAGAAGCAGGTTTTGGAGCGGACCTTGGTGCAGAAAAATTCTTTGATATTAAGTGCCGTATGGCAGGATTAAAACCAGATGTCGTTGTTTTGGTAGCTACCATTCGTGCTTTGAAGTATAATGGTGGCGTATCAAAGGCAGAATTATGTGTGGAAAATTTAGAAGCATTGAAAAAAGGTATCGTGAATCTTGAAAAACATATCGAGAATATTCAAAAATATGGAGTACCTTGTGTTGTTACACTCAATAAGTTTATAACCGATTCTGAGGCTGAACTCCATTTTGTAAAGAGTTTTTGTGAAAATATGGGATGTGAATTTGAGCTATCACAAGTATGGGAATTTGGTGGCGAAGGCGGTACATCTCTTGCCAACAAAATAATTGATACGATTGAGCAAAAAGAAAGTCATTTTAAACCTTTGTATGAAGATAGCCTTAGTATCAAAGAAAAGATTGAAACGATTTCAAAAGAAATCTATGGTGCTAAGTGCGTGAATTATACACCAGCAGCATTGAAATCCATTCAAAAGATTGAAGACATGGGATTTGGAAAAATGCCAGTATGTATGGCTAAGAATCAGTATTCACTATCGGATGATCCAAAACTTCTTGGAAGACCGAAAGACTTTGATATAGCAATTCGCGAAGTATATGTTTCAGCTGGTGCAGGTTTTGTTGTTGCAATTACAGGAACTATAATGACTATGCCAGGGCTTCCACGTGTTCCAGCAGCGGAAGGCATAGATGTAAACGAAGAGGGAATGATTACGGGATTATTTTAAATTTCAGAACAATATGGTAATATAAGGAAAAGGAAGATAACAATTATTAAAATGTTGTTACTTCCTTTTCTTAAAAAAGATATCGTCAAAGAAGAAAAAGGGAGAACGAAAAATGGGTTTTAAAGAAGAGTATAGGGTATATGAAGACATGAAAGTGGAAATTAATGTTTTATGTGATAAGCAGGAAAAAAGACAGGATGAACTTGTAAAGCAGCGTTTGTCGTTTCAAGCACTTTGTGATCGACTAGAAAAAGAAAAAAGAGATGTTGATCAACTAGAGCAGTTTTCATTGGCACAAGTTTTGGCAAAAATAACTGGTAAATTGGAAGCAAAGCAGGGGAAAGAATACAGTGAGTACATCCAGGCAAAGCGAGAATATGATGCAGCAAGTTACTCCGTTGAAGCAATAGAACAAGAAATTTCCCGCATAGAACGTGATGTTTTATCACTACAGCAGAAACTTTCACAAAAAGAAGAATATTTAATTTCTAATTTTGAGGAAGCAAAGGAAATGAATGAAAAGATTAATCATGAAAGAGAAGAACACCTTCGCATGAAAAAAGAATATAAGGAAGCGATTAATGCGGTAGATCGAACACTACGAATTGCCAATGATATGAAAGACTCATTACGAAGTGCAAAATCCTGTGCAACATTTGATACCTTTTTTAACGGAGGAATACTTGCCGATATGGCAAAATATTCAGAAATCGACCGGGCTCAAAGTTTACAAAATGAACTGATGCAAGCTACCAAATCCATGAATAAGGAATTATTAGATGTCGATATCAGTTTTCACGGAGGCAGCGTAGAAATTAATGGAACTACCAGAGTGTTTGATATGTTTTTTGATAATATTTTTACGGATTGGAATGTAAGAAATCAAATTGAGGAAAATTATCTTAAGATGGAAGACTACGTAGCTAAGCTTCAAGGGATTCAAGGCGGTTTGAAAAACAAAATGGAAGCAGAGGAAGAGGCAGTAAATAACTGCCAGTTTTGAAAGAAGCAGATTAACTCTTTTTTACGTTACCTTGAAAAAGCAATTGCTTTTTTTTGCATTTTTCTTTATAATAATTAGCATATGTAAAATGACAGGTAACAAGTGAACACTTTGAGGAGGTTATATGATTAAGTTATTTGAAAAAGGTGCTTATTTAATAAATGGTACAGAATTAGTCGAAGAAAATGCAGAAATAGAAGCTTTATTAGCAAGTAAACTTGGTAGTAAAAAAGTTAGTAAAGAGGAAGCAAAACGTGGAACTATGGCCTATGGCATCATGGAAGAACATAATACATCTAAAAGTATGGACAAGCTTAAAATAAAATTTGATAAACTTACATCGCATGATATTACCTTTGTTGGTATTATTCAAACAGCAAGAGCATCTGGTCTTGAAAAGTTCCCAGTACCATATGTATTAACAAACTGTCATAACAGTCTGTGCGCGGTTGGAGGAACAATCAATGAGGATGACCATATGTTTGGACTATCCTGTGCAAAGAAATATGGCGGAATCTATGTTCCACCTCACCAGGCAGTTATTCATCAGTTTGCAAGGGAAATGCTTGCAGCAGGAGGTAACATGATTCTTGGTTCGGATAGCCACACCAGATATGGTGCGCTTGGAACGATGGCAATAGGAGAAGGCGGTCCGGAAATTGTAAAACAGTTATTATCAAAGACCTATGATATTAATATGCCAGACGTAGTGGGCGTTTATTTAACTGGAACACCTCAAAAGGGAGTTGGGCCACAAGATATCGCACTCGCTATTATTGGTGCAGTATTCTCAAATGGCTATGTAAATAATAAAGTAATGGAATTTGTCGGAGACGGCGTGGATCATATGAGTGTTGATTATCGTATTGGCGTCGATGTTATGACAACGGAAACTACTTGTTTATCTTCGATTTGGAAGACCGATGAAAAGGTTAAAGAATTTTATGACATTCATATGCGTCCTTTGGATTACAAAGAAATGCAACCAAAGGAGATTGCATATTACGATGGAATGGTTTATGTAGATTTGTCGAAAATCAAACCAATGATTGCGATGCCATTTCATCCAAGTAATGTTTACACCATTGATGAGTTAAACAAAAATCTTATGGATATTCTTGATGATGTAGAAAAAAAAGCACTTGTTAGTTTGGATAATAGCAAGGTGAAATATACCTTAAAAGATAAGGTTCGCAATGGCAGATTGTATGTAGAACAAGGTGTTATTGCTGGTTGTGCCGGCGGTGGATTCGAAAATATTTGTGATGCTGCGGACATTTTAAAAGGAAAATATATCGGAGCAGACGAATTCTCGCTAAGTGTATATCCAGCCAGCCAGCCAATTTACATGGAACTTGTCAAAAATGGAAAAGTGGCAGACCTTATGGCTACGGGAGCTACCCTTCGTACCGCTTTTTGTGGACCATGTTTTGGAGCCGGAGATGTACCAGCCAATAATGGCTTAAGTATTCGTCATTCTACCAGAAACTTCCCGAACCGTGAAGGTTCTAAAATTACTACGGGTCAGATTGCATCTGTGGCATTGATGGATGCACGTTCGATTGCTGCAACTGCAGCAAATCAAGGATATTTAACGGCTGCAACGGATATCGATGTAACGTTTGGTAAACCAAAATATTTCTTTGACCGTACGATTTATGATAACAGAGTGTACAATGGACTTGGTAAAGAACAGACAAGCCGTGAATTAAAATTTGGACCTGGTATTGTAGACTGGCCAGAGATGGTAGAGCTTACAGATGATATTTTACTTCGTGTTGTTTCGGTTATACACGATCCTGTTACAACGACAGATGAATTAATTCCATCTGGAGAAACGTCTTCCTATCGTTCCAATCCATTAGGACTTGCTGAATTTACGCTATCCCGTAAAGATCCAGCTTATGTTGGAAAAGCAAAGGCGGTTCGTGCGGTAGAAGAAATTCGAAGAACAAATAACTGTCCTATGAACGAAGATGAAGATTTTAAGAAAGCTTTTGAAGTAATAAAAACAGCATATCCTCAGGTATCGGCAAAACAAACCGAAATCGGAAGTGTTATCTATGCGGTAAAGCCAGGTGATGGTTCTGCCAGAGAGCAGGCTGCAAGCTGCCAGAGAGTACTAAGTGGACTTGCTAATATCGCGTCGGAATATGCAACGAAAAGATACCGTTCCAATTTAATTAACTGGGGAATGCTTCCATTCCTATTGGATGGAAAAGAACCATTTGAAAATGGAGATTTTATCTTTATCAAAGATATCAAATCAGCGGTAGCAAATAAAGATAGTGAAATTAAAGCATATGTAGTAAAAGATACATTAAAAGAATTCACTTTAAAGCTTGGGGAATTAACGGATGATGAGCGTACGATTATTGAGAAAGGCTGTCTCATTAATTATTATCGCTAAAGTATGAAATAAGGATGCTATTAAATTTAGTTTGTGCTCAATTTGCATCTCGGGGCACAAAGAGAATGTGCTAGAACCTCAATACGATTATCAATTTTAATAAGCCATAGACAATGAAAAACGAGTGATTAGGGTCACTCGTTTTTCAACATTCTCAGTTATTGCATATATGTTATGATTACATTTATTTCTTTTGATTTTCGTCTTCTTTCTTATGATCGGAAGAAGTGGATTTATTAATTTTGTTATTGGTAGATTTATCATTTATAATGGTTTTTTCACCTGCCTGAAAATCAAACGGTACTCTAGGTATATAAATCACGTTGCCATCTTTCCACTGTATACATTCTATTTCTTCGTATTCTTCTGAGGTTTGCCTCAGTTTCTTTTTTGCCAACAAGGAAGATACGATTCGGCTGATAACATAATAAATAACAGCAAAGGTAGGAACTCCAATTAGCATACCAAGCAAGCCGAATAATCCACCACCAAGCAAAATGGAAAACACAACCCAAAATGCAGATAGACCAGTTGAATCACCTAAAATCTTAGGTGAGATAATATTTCCATCGATTTGTTGTAATACGAGAACAAATATAATAAAGTATAGCGCATGAATAGGACTCGTAACTAAAATAAATAAAGCACTTGGAATCGCACCAATATAAGGACCAAAGAAAGGTATAATATTTGTACAACCGACAATTACACTGATAAGCAGGGCATACGGAACATTTAAAATAGAAAGCCCAATGAAACAAAGTACTCCGACAATAGATGCATCAATCATTGCGCCAATGATATATCTGCTGAAAATCCGATTGCTTTCACGAGCCACTTCAATTATCTCATTTGCAACAGAATGATGAAAAATTGCATAGACTATCATTTTACTCTGTGCACAAAACTTTTCTTTGCCTGTTAAAACATAAATGGAAATAATCAGTCCTATGATAAGATTTTTTAATACATTTAAAAAGCTGAGGAGTCCATTTGCAAAGTAGGTCGCCCAGATATTTAACTGTGGCAACAAATCGCCTTGTGCCCATTGTTGAAAATATAAAGTGGCTTTTTCAATCATTTGATCAATATAGTTTGCCACCATTTTATTCGATATGGTAAGGGATTCTACCCAGTCACTTAATAATGTAATATTACTTGGAAGAGTTTTAATAATGCTAACAATGGTAACATATAATTGTGGTAAGATTAAACTTCCTAAAATATAAACAATGACGCAAGCAATAATAAGAGAAATAAAGATGCTTACACTTCGTATAATGCGTTTTGCCTTGTCTTGATTTTTGGCCTTATTTAAAAATATTTGCAGTAATTTGTGCTCAAAAAATGTTACAACTGGGTTCAATATATAGGCAATTACAAGCCCCAATATAATTGGTTGTAAGATAGAGAATATTTTACCGAAAAAAGTTTGAATGGCATCCATTCGAAAGAGTAAAAAGAAAAAAATCACGGAGGCAGCAATCACCAGAAAACTTACAATCCCCTGATATAGATATTTTCGTAAGCCGGCTCGTGTGCTGGTTGGTGTTACCTCAATTTTCATAAGCATATCCTTTCCAAAAAAAGCTAAATTGTTTTAGTATGAATATTATAGCAGATTAAGGTTGAAATAAAAGCACTTTTCCTTTTTTTCTTCATATGTTATTAGAAAAAGGAAATTGAGGCTAGATTATGGCATATAAAGTAACAGTTGATGCAGGACATGGCGGATTTGATAATGGAGCAACATTTAACGAGCGTAAGGAAAAAGACGAAGTTCTACGCCTTGCACTGCTTGTAGGACAAATTTTATCAGACAATGGGATTGATGTTAATTATACGAGGACAATTGATGTATATCAACGTCCTGCGAGAAAAGCTGAGATAGCAAATTTAAGTGGCTCCGATTTTTTTGTGTCAATGCATCGAAATTCCGGCGAGTATCCAAATCAATATAATGGTGTGCAGACATTGATCTACAATAAAGGAGATATAAAAGAAGTATTTGCAAAGAATATTAATCAGGAATTAGGTGAAGTGGGATACAATGTAATTAATGTAGAAGAGAGACCAAATTTGGTTGTTCTAAATCAGACCCAAATGCCTGCAGTATTAGTAGAAGCTGGATTTATTAATACAGACGTAGATAATAAGCTATTTGATGAAAAATTTTATGAAACAGGAAATGCAATCGCAAGAGGAATTATTAAGACAATTGTTGACGAAAATCTTTCATAAAAACTATATTTAAAAAAATTATCTTTTCATTTTAAAACACTTATTATAAAATGAAACAAATGAGAAAGAAAGGATGTAGTAGTGTGGCAGAATTTATCGATGGAAAAAAGTTTTCACAACAAATAAAAGACGAACTTCATGAAAAAGTAGCAGAGTATAAAGAACGAGGAACAGAAATTTGTTTGGCAGTCATTCAGGTTGGAACCGATCCTGCTTCTTGTGTTTATGTTGGAAATAAAAAGAAAGCTTGTGATTATATCGGGATTAAATCCCTTTCTTTTGAGCAAAATGAAGATATGAAAGAAGAGGATTTAATTAATTTAATTGATAAACTGAATAAAGATGATACGGTACATGGTATTTTAGTACAACTTCCATTGCCAAAGCACATTAATGAAAACCATATAATAAAAGCAATTGATCCAAAGAAGGATGTAGATGGGTTTCATCCTGAGAGTGTTGGAGCAATCAGTATTGGACAAAAAGGTTTTGTTTGTTGTACACCGGCAGGTGTTATTGAGTTGTTAAAACGTTCCAATATTGAAATTGAAGGAAAGGAATGCGTCGTTCTTGGAAGAAGTAATATTGTTGGAAAACCAATGGCGCGTCTTTTATTACAAGAAAATGGAACGGTAACCGTTTGCCATTCTAAAACAAAGAATCTGAAAGAAATTACGAAACGCGCGGATATTTTGGTTGCAGCAATAGGCAAGCCTAAGTTCATAACCGATGAATATGTAAAAAAAGGAGCAGTTGTCATCGATGTTGGTATCCATCGTGATGCAAATAATAAACTTTGCGGTGACGTGGATTTTAATTCGGTAGAACCAATTGCATCCTATATAACGCCAGTACCAGGCGGAGTAGGCCCAATGACAATTGCAATGTTGATGAAAAACTGCGTGCAAGCCGTAGAATAATTTATGGAAATAATAAAATTGGAGAATAGTATGGAAAATACTTATTTAGAATATGGCGGAGAACGATATGAAATTTTATTGAAAGAATCATCGCTAAAAAAAGAAAATTTGCATATTGAAGATTATGTTTTGTTTATAGAAGATGAGCCATCAAACTATCGTGGCGGTATTGTAATTGCAAAGGATCTTAAAAATCCATTTGATTTTATTGAAAGTTATCCCTGCTATAGCTACCAGACAGTGATGGAACTTGTATTTAATGAAGGGAAACTAATTACAACAATTAATCATAGCAAAGCAATGCACCGTATCAGAATGAATATTGAAAAAGGTCTGCGTAGCATTGATAATGAGATGGATTTGGCTAGTATAAATAAATTTCTTCATGCTACCTTTGTAAAAAAATATGCCGGTCAAAACTCTATCTTTGACAGATGGTGGTTGTTTCGACGCAGACGTAATAAAAAATAGAACGGAACGGTTGCAAAAAAAGAGGCTATGTTCAATTTGCTTATCGAGGCACAAAGAGCATGTACTCAAACCTCAATACGATTAGCAATTTTAATAAACCATAGGCAATACAAAACGAGTGATTGTGGATCACTCGTTTTGTATTATTGTCTTATTAAAATAATCGTATAAATTCGGTTTGAGCACATGCTCTTTGTGCCTCGATAAGCAAATTAGGATATAGGCTTTTGTATTGCAACAATCTATTATCCAATAATCTTTTAAAAATATCTGTTATTACTGGATGCCCGTAACTGTATTATAGTCGGTTCCTTCAAGATAAGAAAAGGTAATGGTGTCGCCTTCAGAGTATTTTACAATGGAAATCATATCTGCAACTACGATATCGTAGATGGTGGAACTACCATTCAGTAAAAGGAAATAGTGCGAGTTACCATCAATAACACATGGTGAAATCTTACGAATCACCCCAGTTGAGGTTGCATTACTTGCAACATCATTTATATTGATGTTATTTTCTTTTAACTGAGTAATATAATCTTTTTCACATTGGCTAATGGTATCACCAATTGCTACAACAGTATATTGTTCGATATTAACCATGGCATATTTCTTGACAAGCCCTGAATTATCTTTTAAAGCAATAAAGTAAGTTGGTTCATCTACGATATTTAAAAGAAGTGGGAAAGTAGCGTTGTATGCTAAGTTTTGAACTTTTCCTTCTGCAGAAGCCATAGCTGAGTATTCTTTTGCTCCAGAAATGGAATAGTACCTTGTTTGTGCAGTTCGCTGATTCATTAATACAAAACCAACAATAGATTCATCGCTGGTAACGCTGGTTATGCCGGTATATACCCAAACATCATCCTCTAATGCAATGTAGTTATAACCTTCGGTAGTCTGAAGACAATCTTTTTGACTAAAAAGTGAGTTAAAATAACCGTGCTTCAAAGTGCCATAGTAATTATAATAGGAAACTAATAATTCGGAAGAGTATACACGGTCTATCCAGGTAGGAACATCTTTAACCTTATAGTTTTGAAGTTCACCGGTTATCGCATTGACTAGTATTACATTTTTTACACTCTGACCACCAAATAAGCCGATGGTATAATCTTTAACTGGGCATACCCAAAAAGGTGTGCCATCATCATCAACCTCAAAATTGATGGTATCAAAGATGTAAGTAGGATAGTTAAAACGAAGGTAACGGTAAATATATCTTCCAAAGTGTTCGGATTCGGAGTATTTTATTCCATCTGTAAGCTTCACGCACTCAGCAACTTGTGTTGTCATGTCAATTTTAATGTAAGCTGGTAATCCATTGCTTCGGTTTGTCAGCCATTTAAATACACTGGCATATTTAAGCGGAGTAACACGGACGGGTTTATCATTTTGATTAATTTGTACGTAGTTATTAGCAACTTCAAACTGCGATACATATTCAACCATACTACCCATTTTTCTTGAACCAAGCAGTTCTGCGGATTCTTTATCCAATATAGGTATATCACCAAATGATATTTCTTTTACATCCTCAGTAAAATCACGATCTTGGATTTCAATCAAGTCCCTGTATTTTCCAGCATTAATAATCGGAGAGGATAAAATACCTCCAATGATAAAAACTAAAACTAAGAACAATGTTACAGTCGTAAGGAATTTAAAGATACGATTTTTTTTGAGTGGTTTCATTAAATTGATATCAACTGCTCCGCCAGTTCTTTGATGAAGCTTCACCCGGTTCCCTAAAATAACTGAGATTATGGTTGCGATTATAAAACAGGCAATGATAAAGAACCAAAACTCAACCGAATGAATATTAATTGCTGGTAAATAAATATAATAGCTTATAGATCCAATTAACAATAATAAAATTAGTGCAAGTAAAACAAATTTTGCTTTTTTCATAGTTTCTTCCTTTCATTTATATAAAGAGATAATACCATGAAAGTTCGCAAATTGAAATAGCATCCTTGTTTTTGGTATTTCCTTTTTTTCAAAAGAATGGTACAATAATGGGACGAAAATAGAAAAGGAAGGAAAGGTACCAAATTGAAAATTTTATTTATTTCACTTGGATGTGATAAAAATCTGGTAGACAGTGAGGTTATGCTTGGAATCATTCGTGGAAAAAATTACGAAATAACGAACGATGAAAAAGAAGCAGACATCATTATTATTAATACATGTTGCTTTATTAATGATGCAAAAGAAGAAAGTATTGAAATGATACTTGAAATGTCACAGTTAAAAAAGACCGGCAACTTAAAAGCCTTGATTGTAACAGGATGTCTTGCACAAAGATACAAATCTGAGATTGAGGATGAGATTCCAGAAGTGGATGCCATAGTTGGAACCACTGGATATGAAAAGATTGGAGAAATCATTGACGAAGCAATTGCTGGTAAGAAATCAGAAAGCTTTGCAAATCTTGATTATCTTCCAAAAGGAAATGGAAAACGTGTAAATACAACTGGTGGATATTATTCTTATTTAAAGATTGCAGAAGGCTGCGACAAACGCTGTACCTATTGTATCATTCCAAGTATCCGCGGAAATTATCGAAGTGTTCCTATGGAACAGTTGTTAGAAGAGGCAACCATGTTAGCTTTAAGCGGAGTGAAAGAATTGATATTAGTGGCACAGGAAACAACACTTTACGGGGCTGATTTGTACGGAAAGAAGATGCTTCCTACGCTTTTAAAAGAGCTTTGTAAGATATCTGGTCTTGAATGGATTCGAATCCTTTATTGCTACCCAGAAGAAATTACGCAGGAGTTGATTCAGACAATTAAGGAAGAAGATAAAGTTTGCAATTATTTAGATATTCCGATTCAGCATAGTTCGGATGCCATGCTAAAGAGAATGGGAAGAAGAACTTCAAGGGATGATTTAATTCGCATAATAGAAAACATTCGTGAGCAGATTCCAGATATAGCACTACGTACAACTTTGATTACTGGATTTCCTGGAGAAACAAACAAAGATCAGGAAGAATTGTTAGATTTTGTGAATCAGATGGAATTTGACCGTTTAGGAGTCTTTACCTATTCACCAGAAGATGGTACTCCTGCGGCAACGATGGAGAACCAGATTGAGGAAGAAATAAAGCTTCAAAGACAGCAAGAATTAATGGAGCTTCAGCAGGAAATTGCATTTGAGAAATCGGAGCAGATGTTAGCTAGAAAAGTACGTGTAATGATTGAAGGTAAGCTTCCAGAAGATGGAGTCTACATTGGTAGAACATATAGAGATGCCCCAAATGTAGATGGACTTATCTTTGTAAAATCAGACAAAGAATTGCTTTCTGGTGATATGGTTGATGTATATGTCTCAGAAGCAAAAGAATATGATTTGATCGGTGAACTAATTGAAACGATAGGCGAATAGGAGGAGTAGTAGCATGAATTTACCAAATAAATTAACCATAATCAGGGTTTGTATGATTCCATTTTTTTTATTCTTTCTTTTGAATACAAGTGTTCCATATGGGAAATATATAGCGGTAACCATTTTTATAGTTGCAGCGTTAACCGATACGCTTGATGGTTACATTGCTAGAAAATATAACCTAGTTACAAACTTTGGAAAGTTTATGGACCCTTTAGCAGATAAACTCTTAGTGTGCTCTGCACTCATTTGTTTTGTAGAAATGAGTTTGGTTCCAGCATGGATTATTATTGTAATTATTAGTAGAGAATTTATTATCAGTGGATTTCGCTTGGTTGCTTCGGATAGTGGAATAGTCATTGCAGCTAATTATTGGGGGAAAATCAAAACCGTTACCCAGATGATTATGGCCATTCTTTTAATGGTTCATATTGAACATCCAGTTTATGCAATCATTGAGCAGGTATTTATTTACTTATCATTAGCATTGACTATAATTTCACTGCTTGATTACGTTTGGAAAAATAAACAGGTACTTAACACAAAATAAAAAGGGGCTGAGAGTTTGGTTGTTGAATTAATAAGCGTAGGAACTGAAATACTTATGGGGAATATTGTAAATACAAATGCTGCATATTTAGCGAAAAAGTGTGCAGCCCTTGGTATGAATTCTTATATACAAGTAGCGGTAGGAGATAATGAAAGTCGGTTGGAAGAAGCAATTCACAATGCTTTAGACAGATCAGATATTATTATTTTAACAGGAGGCTTGGGTCCGACGAAAGATGATTTAACAAAAGAAATTTCTGCAAAAGCATTTGGAAAGAAATTGATGCGGGATAAAAATTGGGAAGATAAAATCCGTTCTTATTTTGAAGAAAGAAACTTGACTGAAATTGCAGAAAATAACTGGAAGCAAGCAGATGTTATCGAAGGTGCCCTTATTTTAGAAAATAAAAATGGAACAGCTCCGGGTGAAATTGCAGAGGACGAAAATGGCAAGATCATTATTTTGCTTCCTGGACCACCAAATGAAATGAAACCAATGTTTGAAGAATCCGTCTATCCGTATCTGCAAAAGAAAACAGATAAAATATTTGTTTCCAAAATGGTAAAACTTTGTGGGATTGGTGAAAGTAAGGCAGAAGAGCAAATTATGGACTTGATTGATGATCAGACAAATCCAACAATTGCACCTTATGCAAAGACAGGCGAAGTGCATTTTCGGGTAACGGCAAGCGCAGATTCGAAGGAAGAGGGAGAAGCTCTGGTTGCACCAATGGTGGAAGAGCTTTATCATCGATTTGGCAATCACATTTACACAACGGATGAAACGGTAACATTAGAGGCTCATCTGATTTCGTTATTACAAGAAAAGAACATGCATTTAACAATGGCAGAATCTTTAACAGGTGGACAGATTGCAGCTACATTCATTAATGTACCGGGAGCATCAAGAGTCGTAAACGAAAGCTATATCACTTATTCAAATGAAGCTAAAACGCGAATTCTCCATGTAAAAGAAGAAACGCTTCAAAAATATGGAGCAGTGAGTGAACAGACTGCGTATGAGATGGCTCTTGGAGCTTATGAAGTTGCGGATGCCAATGTTTCAATCGCTGTAACAGGTATTGCAGGACCGGACGGAGGTT
This sequence comes from Acetivibrio sp., assembly GCA_041739345.1. Classification (GTDB taxonomy): domain Bacteria; phylum Bacillota; class Clostridia; order Lachnospirales; family Lachnospiraceae; genus DIGJ01. Next base: position 189,428 of record JBGSNZ010000021.1, read on the forward strand.
CCATAGAAAAACCGGTTGGTTTGGTATATATGGGATGTTGTGTGAATGACACGGTTAAGGTAGAAAAGTATAATTTTAAAGGGAACCGACAAAATGTACGAGATTGTACAGTAGCCAGTGCCCTTGAATTCATAAGAAGATGTATTTTATAATTGTTTCGATACCGTTTGAATCAGACTATCAATGCTTAAATCGGATTGGTAGTCTGAATTTTTATCAACAGATGGATTGCTATCCTCATTAAGCATATTAAAAAGGGACTCTTTGATTGAATTTGGTACCTTGCTGGACGAACTCATGGAATTGTAACTGTTGAGTATCTGCGTAAGATTATCGTAAAGTTCGCTTCCGGATTCTGTTGCGTCTACAGCTAGTGTGTTGCTATCATTTTCCTGCGCTATTTTTGAATAAGCATCTTTAGATTGGTTAATCATAGAAAGAAAAGCCGATTCAAAGTCAGAGGAAGATTCTTCTGATTTTGTAAGATTATAATTTGATTTATTTGCAGAATTAATTGTCTGTGTTAAATCAGAAGATATTGTATTTAAATAGTTATAATAACTGGATAAATCGATGGACATACCTACTGCCTCCTATCTATGGTATTGAAATCTGTATTGAAATCATTTTTTTTATTGTAACATAAATTTCTACTTATGGGAATTTTTATTTGTTTACCATAAAAATGACATATGTTTTCTTTAAAGTTAAGCTAAGCAAGAGTAGAAGAGTGAAAGGAGTGATTTCTATGAAGAATAAATGTAAACGTGGATATTTGCTTATACTACTAGTTCTTGCATGCGCACTAATGGCTACTGCTTGCAAGAAGGATACTTCGAAAGACGAAAATACGGATACTCAAAATTCGCAATCTGTAGAAGCAGACAATTCACAAGACCAAATAGGCGACAACACAAATACTGCAAACGGTGATGATGAAGCCACTCAAACGGCTTCGCCAAGTACAGGTACTGAAATTGATATTTATGGTATCAATGAAGATTCTCTGGAGAGCGAACCAGCTCATGCTGTTATTGAAGGAGAAGTAAGTGCAAAGTCGATTGTACAAGCTGTTGTGGATGATTTTGCGGCAAAATCAATTGAAATTGGTATTTATGATGTGACCGAGGAAACGGACAAGGTGATTGTTAGCTTTGAATATGGAAAAGCCCCACTTGCAAATGTCGGATCGGATGTAGAGGAAACGATACTTAACTGTATCTCGGATAGCCTAATGGATAATTTGGATAACTGTAAAGCCGTAATTTTTAGAGCAGAAGATAGTAGTTATGAGAGTGGACATTTTGCTTTTAAATTTGATGAAGTTTATGCAAGTGAATAAATAACAATGAAAAGACAGGACAAGACAACACAAGGAAAAACGGGTTGTCTTTTTTGTCGTTTTACTAATAGGAAAGATAGGTAAATAAAATGAATAAAGTCATAGTCGTAGGAGGCGGTCCTGCAGGAATGATGGCGGCCATTCAGGCAGCAAAAAAAGGAAATAAAGTAATTTTGTTAGAAAAAAACGAGAAATTAGGAAAAAAATTATACATTACCGGAAAGGGTCGATGTAATATTACGAATGCGTGTGATACAGAAGAATTGTTTCCACAGATGCTCTCAAATCCTAAGTTTTTATATAGCGCTTTTTATGGGTTTACCAATTTTGATGTCATTGACTTTTTTGAAAAGGAAGGGCTTAAAACAAAAATAGAAAGAGGGAACCGTGTATTTCCGCTTTCTGATAAATCTTCGGATGTCATTCATACGTTGCAACGAAAATTAAATGATTTGGACGTAGAAATTCGTTATAACGCAAATGTAACCGACATAAAGATAGAAGACGGCGAATGGAAGTCTGTTGTTGTAAATGGCAACGAAATTCTAAAAGGGGACAGCCTAATCATTGCTACCGGAGGTTTATCCTATCCGATAACAGGCTCAACTGGTGATGGATATCGTTTTGCGAAGAAGATGGGTCACAAAATTACAAAATTGTCACCGTCTTTAGTTCCTTTTAATATCTTAGAAGAATATGCAAAAGAGCTACAGGGACTTTCTTTGAAAAATATAGAAGTTACTATAACTGCTGATGGAAGAGAAATTTATCGTGAGTTTGGAGAGATGTTATTTACTCACTTCGGAGTAAGTGGTCCTGTTATTTTAAGCGGAAGTTGTTATGCAGCTCCTTATGTAGGAAAGAAAAAACTAGGACTTACCATAGATTTAAAACCAGCACTTTCTTTTGAACAGCTGGATGCCCGTATTTTACGTGAATTTGATGAATATATAAACAAACAGTTTAAGAATTCTTTGGAACGATTGTTGCCAAGAAAGTTGATATCTGTTATTATCACTTTGAGTGGAATTGACCCCGATAAGAAAGTGAATTTAATTACCAAAGAAGAAAGACAAAACTTGGTTTTGGCAATGAAATCAATGAATCTTAACATTGAAAGCCTCAGAGAGTATAAGGAGGCAATTATTACTCAGGGTGGGATTTCAGTAAAAGAGGTGAACCCTTCAACGATGGAATCAAAACTAATAAATCATGTTTACTTTGTAGGTGAGGCGCTGGATTTGGATGCGGTAACTGGTGGCTATAATTTACAGATAGCGTGGTCAACAGGATATCTGGCGGGAAATGCACAATAAATGAATAAGGAGAAGCAGATGAGCTATAATATTGCTATTGATGGCCCTGCTGGTGCAGGAAAAAGTACCATCGCAAAGCAAATTGCAAAAAATTTAAATTTTATTTATGTAGATACCGGAGCGATGTATCGTGCAATGGCACTCTATATGATACAAGAGAATATAAAAAAAGAGGAAACTCAAAAGATTGAAGCTGCCTGTGAAAAAGTAGATATTACAATTACTTATCAAGATGGAGAGCAGCAAGTTATTTTAAATGGAGAAAATGTAAATGGACAAATTCGTACAGAGGAAGTTGGAAAGATGGCTTCTAGCGTAGCAGTAAATAAAAAAGTCCGTTTGAAATTAGTAGATTTACAGCAAAAGCTTGCAAAATGTGCAGATGTTATTATGGATGGACGCGATATTGGGACTTATGTATTAAAAAATGCACAGGTTAAAATTTATCTGACTGCAAGTTCAAAAACCAGAGCACAAAGAAGATTTTTAGAACTACAAGAAAAAGGAATTCCATGCAATCTAGATGAAATTGAGGCGGACATTATCGCAAGAGACAAACAGGATATGGAGCGTGATTTTGCGCCACTTTGTCAAGCAGAAGATGCCATTCTTTTGGATTCCTCTGACTTGAATATTGATCAGGTAGTAAATGTAATCATTGACATATATGAAAAAACAAAATAAGATTAGGAGAACATCTTGAACGTTCAATTAGCAAAAAGTGCAGGATTTTGTTTTGGAGTGAAGCGAGCCGTTGACGTTGTATATGACGCAATCGGTAAAGAAAAAAAGGTTTATACCTATGGACCTATCATTCATAATGATGAAGTAGTGAATGATTTAAAGAATAAGGGTGTTTCAGTGATTGGTTCACTAGATGAAATCAGTACACTGGAAAAAGGAATTATTATTATTCGCTCTCATGGTATTTCAAAAAGCGAATACGAGTATATCAAAGACAGTGGATTTGAAATAATAGATGCAACCTGTCCCTATGTTAAGAAAATCCACAACAATGTGGAAATGAAAAGTAATGAAGGCTATACGGTTATCATTATTGGTAATGATGGACATCCAGAAGTTGAGGGAATCAAGGGCTGGAGTGGAGAAAAATATCAAGTAATTGGAAACGTGGAAGAGGCTAAAAAATGCGAGATACCTAAGGGTGAAGCTGTTCTAGTTGTATCCCAAACGACATTTAATTACAAGAAATTTAAAGATATAGTTGAAATTATTTCGAAAAAGGGTTATGATATACTTGCTTTAAATACAATTTGTAACGCTACAGAGGAGCGCCAGACTGAAGCGAGAGATCTTTCTAAGGTTTGTGACGCTATGATTGTAATTGGTGGTAAACAGAGTTCGAATACACGGAAGCTTTATGAAATATGTAAGGAAAAATGTGACGATACTTATTATATACAGACACTCGTTGACCTAGATTTAAACAAGTTGAGATCGTTTCGTAGCGTGGGTATTACCGCAGGGGCATCGACCCCAAACAATATTATCAAGGAGGTTCAAATAGCATGTCAGAAATGAGTTTTGAACAGTTATTGGAAGAATCATTAATAACAATTTATAATGGAGAGGTAGTAGAAGGCACGGTAATCGGTGTTAAAGAAGACGAGATCATCTTAAATATTGGCTATAAGGCTGATGGTATTATTACAAGAAGTGAATATACCAATACACCAAATGTTGATTTAACTACCGTAACAAAAGTTGGAGAAAAAATGCAAGCTAAGGTTCTCAAAGTAAACGATGGAGAAGGACAAGTTCTTCTTACTTACAAGAGATTAGCTGCAGAAAAAGGAAATAAGAAATTAGAAGAAGCTTTTGAAAATAAAGAAGTTTTAAAAGCAAAAGTAGCTGCAGTATTAGATGGTGGCTTAAGTGTAATAGTGGATGAAGCAAGAGTATTTATTCCTGCTAGTTTAGTTTCTGATTCTTATGAAAAAGATCTTTCAAAATACAAAGATCAGGAAATCGAATTTGTAATTAGCGAATTCAATCCAAAGAGAAGAAGAATTATTGGAGATCGTAAACAGTTATTAGTTGCAAAGAAAAAAGAATTACAAAAAGAATTATTTGCAAAAATTAGCATAGGTGATACGATTGAAGGTACAGTGAAAAATGTTACAGATTTTGGTGCATTTATCGATTTAGGTGGACTTGATGGTTTGTTACACATTTCCGAAATGTCTTGGGGACGTGTTGAAAATCCTAAGAAAGTGTTTAAAGTTGGCGATATAGTAAATGTTCTTATCAAAGACATCCAGGGAGATAAAGTTGCATTAAGCTTAAAATTTGTGAATACAAATCCTTGGTTAAATGCAGAAGAAAAATTTGCAGTTGGTACTGTTGTTAATGGTAGAGTAGCTCGTATGACTGACTTTGGTGCATTTGTTGAATTAGAGCCAGGTGTAGATGCATTACTTCATGTTTCACAGATTTCAAAAGATCATGTTGAAAAACCATCTGATGTATTAAAAGTTGGACAGGAAATTGAAGCTAAGATCGTTGATTTCAATAACGAAGAAAGAAAAATCAGCATCAGCATCAAATCTTTATTTGCTCCAGAAGAAGAAGAAGAGACAACTACAGAAGAGTAATTCGAATCCACTAATGAAAGGGTGTTAATATGACACTTGACTACGAAGGATTTAAAAGCGAAGTATTTCGTTTGACTAAGATTGACTTAAATGCATACAAAGAACGTCAGATGAAACGTAGAATTGATGCCTTGATTGGTAAACATTCTGTTAATAATTATGATGACTATGTTAAGCTTCTTAAAACCGATAAGGTAGTATTTGATGAATTTGTAAATTATCTTACTATAAACGTATCTGAGTTTTATCGTAATCCAGAACAATGGGTAGCCTTGGAAAAAGAGATTTTGCCACAGCTATTCGATCGTTTTGGAAAGCGACTTAAGATATGGAGTGCAGCATGTTCGACTGGTGACGAACCATATTCTATGGTTATGTTACTCTCTAAATTGATGCCGCTTAGTAATATCAAAATTATTGCAACGGATATCGATAAGCAGGTTCTTGAAAAGGCACAGTTAGGTCTTTACAATGAAAAGAGTCTGAAAGGTCTGCCGAATGAATTTATAAAAGATTATTTTACGCAAATCAATGAAAAGACATATCAGATTTCTGATAAAATTAAGGCTTGTGTTGAATTTAAACAACACAATTTATTGAAAGATCCATATCCGTCCAATTGTGATATGATTGTTTGTCGTAATGTCTTAATCTACTTTACAGAGGAAGCAAAAACAGAAATTTATGCTAAGTTCAATGAGGCAATAAAAAAAGATGGGATATTATTTGTTGGAAGTACGGAACAAATAATTCAACCACAAAATTTAGGTTATACTGCGCAAAAGTCATTTTTTTATCGGAAAGTATAATTTATCTAGTCATAAAGGGGTGCGGTTCATTTGGACTGCACCCCTTATTTTTGTCGTCAAGGAAATTCAAATTTAATGTTGATTTTTAGAAAGCTATCTAGTATATTATGTAAGTAGACACAATGCTGATTGGAGATAAAAGATGCAAGAGTTGGTTAAAGTTGCAGTGGATGCTATGGGTGGAGATAATGCACCAGCAGAAATTGTAAAAGGTGCAGTCGAAGCTGTAAATGAAAGCAAAGATATTAAAGTATTTTTAGTAGGAAAAGAAGCAACAATAAGAAAAGAGTTGGAAAAATATTCTTATGATAAAGAATTTATCGAAGTTGTTCCTGCTGAGGAAGTAATTACCAATGATGAAGCACCGGTTATGGCAATTCGAAGCAAGAAAGATTCCTCCATTGTTGTTGCACTAAATTTGGTTAAGCATGGAGAGGCTGATGCATTTGTATCCGCGGGCAGTACCGGAGCAGTTTTAGTCGGAGGACAACTTATTGTTGGAAGAATTAAAGGGGTAGAAAGACCGCCACTGGCTCCATTGATTCCAACGATTAACGGAGTTTCACTTTTGATTGATTGCGGAGCCAATGTGGATGCAAGATCTTCCCACCTGGTGCAGTTTGCAAAAATGGGTTCCGTTTATATGGAACATGTTGTTGGTATTAAGAATCCAAGGGTTGCAATTGTAAATATTGGTGCAGAAGAAGAAAAAGGAAATATGTTGGTAAAGGAAGCTTTTCCGCTATTAAAGGATTGCAAAGAAATTAACTTTATTGGAAGTATTGAAGCAAGAAACATTCCATATGGCGAAGCGGATGTTATTGTATGCGAAGCTTTTACAGGAAATGTAATACTTAAATTATATGAAGGATTAGGCGGAGCTTTAGTTCAAAAAATTAAAGGAGGAATGATGACTAATCTTCGAAGTAAGATAGGAGCCATTTTAGTAAAACCTGCATTAAAGAAGACATTAAAAACATTTGATGCCTCCCAGTATGGTGGTGCTCCACTTCTAGGATTAAATGGACTTGTGGTAAAGACACATGGTAGTTCCAAGAGTAATGAAATAAAAAATTCCATTATTCAATGTATATCTTTTAAAAAACAAAACATAAATGACAAAATCAAAAATAATATTACAATAAATGGATAGAGAAAGGTGATTATTATGGAATTTGAAAAATTACAAAAAATTATTGGTGAAGTTCTAAATGTTGAAGCGGACGAAATAAAAATGGAAACTACTTTTGTTGATGATTTAGGAGCGGATTCCTTGGACGTATTCCAGATTATCATGGGAATTGAAGAAGAATTTGATATTGAAATTGCAAATGAAGCTGCTGAGAGTATCATAACGGTAAGTGATGCGGTGGATCAAATTAAAAATGCACTCAGCTAATACATTTTTAAATAGAAGATTATGTATAGGAAGAATAGTTCAGTCAATTGGCATTTGCCGATTGACTGAATTTTTAGTAAGATAAGGAATGAGGTAGATACATGGCTAATTTAAAAGAAAAAATCAGATGTTTTGAGCAAACAATTGGATATTCCTTTAAAAACGAAAATTTCTTAAAGCAGGCATTGATGCACAGTTCTTATGCAAATGAAAAACATATGAACAAGCTTGCCAATAATGAAAGATTGGAGTTTTTAGGAGACGCAGTGCTAGAATTAGTTTCCAGTGAATTTATTTATATGGAGTATAAAACGATGCATGAGGGAGAATTAACAAAACTTCGTGCAAGTATGGTATGTGAGCCAACCTTAGCATTTTGTGCAAGAGAAATCAATTTAGGAGATTACCTGCTTCTTGGTAAAGGAGAAGATGCAACTGGTGGTAGAGAAAGAGATTCCATACTTTCGGATGCACTGGAAGCAACAATAGGTGCTATCTATTTAGATGGTGGTTTTACTAATGCAAAAGAATTTATCAATCATTTTATCTTTAATGATATTGATAAGAAAAAACTCTTTTATGATAGTAAGACCATCTTGCAAGAAATCATTCAAGGAATGTCAAAAGAGGTATTACAATATCATTTAATTGGTGAGGAAGGACCTGACCACAATAAAAAATTTACCATTGAGGCACTTCTTGGAGAAGAAAAATTGTCTGTAGGTGTTGGCAAAACGAAAAAAGCTGCCGAGCAGGAAGCTGCCTACAAAGCAATTCTTAAATTGCAGGCAAAATAAAGAGATAGGAGTTTATAATGTATTTAAAAAGCATTGAGGTTCATGGATTCAAATCTTTTGCACATAAATTGGTATTTGAATTTCACAACGGGATTACCGCTATTGTGGGACCAAATGGAAGTGGAAAGAGTAACGTTGCGGATGCCGTTCGCTGGGTACTTGGGGAACAAAGCGCAAAGCAGCTTCGTGGAAGTAAGATGGAGGATGTCATTTTTTCCGGGACACAGCTTCGAAGACCACAGGGATTTGCGTATGTAGCGATAACGCTGGATAATTCAGATCATAAATTAGCAACTTCTTATGAAGAGGTAACCGTAGCCAGAAGAGTATATCGCTCGGGGGAGAGTGAATATTTATTAAATGGAACTAGTTGCAGGCTTCGTGATGTTCAGGAATTATTCTTAGATACGGGTATAGGAAAAGAAGGATATTCTATCATCGGACAAGGTCAGATTGATAAGATATTAAGTGGTAAGCCAGAAGAGCGAAGAGAGCTTTTTGATGAGGCTGCCGGTATTGTAAAGTATAAAAAGAGAAAAGCTACGGCAGAGAAGAATTTAGAGTCTGAACATCAAAATCTTTGCCGCATTAATGATATCTTGAATGTAATTGAAACTCAGATTGTTCCACTCGAAAAACAATCCCTTGTAGCAAAAGACTATCTAGGATTGCGTGATGAGTTAAAACAATTAGATGTCACAATGTTTTTATTGGAATATGACCGCATACATTCCGGATTAGAGGAAGTCAATGCAAAGATTACGATTGCAGAAAAAGATTTAGAGGATTCACGGACAAACTACGAGGCAACAAAAGAGGAATATGAAAAACTTGAACGCACCATGGCAGAGAAGAATGCTCTTTTGGACGAAAAGAAAAATGCGTCCAGTGAAAGTAAAATTAACAAAGAAAAACTGGAAGGCGATATAAAGGTTTTAAATGAACAGATTATTGCGACAAAGCAAAACAGCGAACATTACAAAGAGCGTGTTGCATCGGTAGAAGCAGATATCAAAAATAAATCACAACTACTGAAAGAATATCAGGAAAAGCAAGCTTTGATGAAAGACGGACTGGATGGCATTTTTGAAGAACAGCAAAAAGAAGAAGAATCGCTTACTACATTACAAGACCATATTGAAGAAGTTCGTAAAAATATTGAAACTTTTAATGCAGAAATTATTGACTCTTTAAATGAAAGTGCTACTATTAAATCGAGACTTCAACGCTTTGAAACGATACTAGAACAAAGTAACATAAAGAAAGTTGAATTAAACCAGCGCCTTTTAAAGAATAAAAGTAATGAATTAACCTTTGATGAAAACATGGAGCGAGAAAAAGAAGCATTACTATCAATTTCGGATAAGATCAGAGTACTTCAGTCAAACAATGAGGAATTTGAAAAAGACAAGATTGCTCTAAAGGAAAATCAGGTACGTATTCAAACGGAAAAGAATGAACTTTCACAGTCTTATCATAGAGAACAATCTCGTTTGGATTCCTTAAAGAATATTACCGAGCGCTATGATGGATATGGACAGAGTATTAAGCGGGTAATGGAACAAAAGGATAAAAATGCGGGAATCATTGGCGTAGTAGCAGATATCATTAAAGTGGAAAAAAGCTACGAAGTGGCAATTGAAACAGCGCTTGGAGGTAGTATACAAAATATCGTAACGGATAATGAAGGTACTGCCAAAAATCTGATTGGATATTTAAAGCAGAATAAATTCGGACGAGCTACCTTTTTGCCACTTACTACAATTTCAAACCGTGGAAGCTTTCAAACCATGGATGTGTTAAAAGAAGAAGGCGTTATAGGTTTGGCAAGTTCTCTTGTAAAAGCAGAGAAGAAATTTGATGGTTTGGTAGAATATCTTCTTGGAAAAGTTTTAGTTGTGGATCATATTGATCATGCAATTATAATTTCAAAGAAATATCACCAGTCTCTAAGAATGGTTACGATTGAAGGAGATTTAATTAGCCCGGGTGGTTCTATGTCTGGTGGTGCTTATAAGAACTCAAGTAATTTACTCAGTCGTCGCCGAGAGATGGAAGACCTTCAGGTAAAGATTGATGAACTTTCCAATCAAATTAAGATATTGGGCGAAAATGAGAACAAAAATAGGATAGAGTCAGATACTCTTCAGGCTATGTTAGAAGAGAATAAAGAAAAGCTTCATGATCTTTTCATTCGCCAGAATACCGTAAAGATGAAATATGATCAGGTCATGCTTGAAAAGGATAATAATCGATTGCTACTCGATGAAATTGCAAAAGAAAATGCAGGAATCGAAGGCCAGGCAAGTGAATTAAAGGAAGACATTCACAAATTAAAGGACGCGTTACGGATTAACGAAGAAAAAGCCAGAGAAAATGAAGCAAAGATTGAAACTTCAAACAAATCCATGGAAGAACTGAAGGAAACAGAAGCGATTCAGCGTAAAAAAGTGGAGGAATTAAAGCTTTCTTATTCCACAAAAGAACAAAGCGGACAGTTCGTGATTGAAAACATGGATCGAATTCAAAGTGAAATAAAGACCTTATCAGTGGATTTAGAAGAACTGTTAGACAGCATGTTAGATGGTAATACGCAAGTTCTTGATAAAGAAGAAGATATCAATAGTCTAAAAGACACGGTGAAAGAATTTGAAGAGCTAATCCATTCTTTAGATACTGAGATTGCAACAATTTCCGAAGAAAAGGAAGCCATTGATAAAAACCATAAGGCATTTTTCTCAAAGAGGGAAGAATTATCAAATCGTATCAATGAATTAGATAAAGAAGTATTCCGATTGAGCAATCAAAAGGAAAAATTCGCAGAGCAGCTTGAAACTCAAATGAACTATATGTGGGATGAGTATGAACTTACCTATAGTAAGGCTTATAGCCTAAAGCAAGAAACTGATTTAACCTATCCGCAGATGAAAAAAATGGTGGGTGAATTAAAAAATAAGATTCGAGCATTGGGAGATGTTAACGTTAATGCAATTGAAGATTATAAGAATATGTCCGAGCGTTACACACTGTTAAAGACGCAGCATGATGATTTAATCGAATCGGAAGAATTACTTAGAAAGATTATCGACGAACTGGATGAAGAAATGAGAAAGCAGTTTGCTGTGAAATTCGATGAAATAAGAAATCAATTCGATGTTGTTTTCAAAGAAATGTTTGGCGGAGGAAAAGGAACGATTGAGCTTGTAGAAGATGAAGACATTCTAGAGGCGGGAATTCGTATTATAGCGCAGCCACCAGGAAAGAAACTGCAAAATATGATGCAGCTTTCGGGTGGAGAAAAAGCACTGACTGCGATTTCTTTATTATTTGCCATTCAAAACCTAAAACCATCCCCATTTTGTTTGCTCGATGAAATAGAAGCGGCACTGGATGATTCCAATGTATCCCGATACGCAAAATACTTACATAAGCTTACAAAAGATACACAGTTTATCGTTATTACGCATCGTCGTGGAACTATGGCAGCTGCTGACCGTTTATATGGTATCACGATGCAGGAAAAAGGTGTTTCAACGCTGGTATCCGTTAACTTATTAGAAGAAGACTTAGAGAAATAGGAGGCATATATGGGAGAAAAGAAAGGCTTTTTCAATCGACTGGTATCTGGATTGACAAAAACCAGAGATAATATCATTTCCGGAATTGATGGGATTTTTAATGGATTTTCGAATATTGATGATGATTTTTATGAAGAACTAGAAGAAATTCTTATTATGGCAGACTTAGGAGTGAATACGACATCTGCTATAATTGAAGACTTGCAAAAGAAAGTAAAAGAGAATAACATCAAAGAGCCAAAGGAATGTAAGGAGCTTTTAATTGAAAGCATCAAAGCACAAATGACATTGCAAGAGAATGCGTATGAGTTTGAAAATAGGAAATCCGTTGTTTTGTTAATTGGTGTAAATGGGGTAGGCAAAACAACATCTGTTGGAAAGCTTGCAGGACAATTAAAAGATATGGGTAAGAAAGTAATGGTAGCAGCAGCAGATACCTTCCGTGCGGGTGCCATTGAACAGCTTACGGAATGGGCGAATCGTGCCGGTGTTGAAATCATTGCGCAGCAGGAAGGCTCAGATCCAGCGGCCGTTGTATTCGATGCAGTAACAGCCGCAAAATCAAGAAATACAGATATTTTAATCTGTGACACGGCAGGAAGACTCCATAATAAGAAAAACTTAATGGAGGAACTTCGTAAGATTAATCGTATTGTGGAACGGGAATATCCGGATGCTTACCGCGAAACGTTGGTTGTACTGGATGGAACAACCGGACAAAATGCCTTAGCACAGGCAAAACAGTTTAATGAAGTGGCAGAAATTACAGGAATTATTCTAACGAAGCTAGACGGAACAGCCAAGGGGGGGATTGCCATTGCAATTCAATCGGAACTTGGTATTCCAGTGAAATACATTGGTATCGGTGAAAGCATTGATGATTTGCAAAAATTTAATGCAGATGATTTTGTAAATGCATTGTTTAACAAAGGAGAATAAAGTGAAAGATTTTTAATCTTTCATTTACAAAGTTTGTGCCTGCGTAATCCTCGGCGCAAATTTAATATGCACAACAGATATGTGCAGGAATGGAGAAAATTATGATGACATTAGATCAGTTTGAGGAAGCATGCGAGGCCGTCAAGAAAGTTATCGTGCGCACGAAATTAGTATATAGTGAGTACTTTTCTGAAATTAGTGGAAATAAGGTGTATTTAAAGCCTGAAAATATGCAGTATACCGGCGCATACAAGGTAAGAGGTGCTTATTATAAGATTAGTACCTTATCCGAAGAAGATCGCCAGAAGGGGCTAATTACGGCTTCTGCTGGCAACCATGCTCAAGGTGTTGCTTATGCAGCAAAAATATATGGTGCAAAGGCCACGATTGTCATGCCAACGACGACACCATTAATTAAGGTAAACCGTACCAAGAGCTACGGAGCAGAAGTAGTTCTTCATGGAGATGTATACGACGATGCCTGCAAACATGCGCTGAAACTTGCAGAGGAAAAAGGATACACGTTCATTCATCCATTTGATGATGAACAAGTTGCAACTGGTCAGGGAACCATAGCTATGGAAATCTTTAAAGATCTTCCTACCGTTGATATTATCCTCGTACCAATTGGAGGCGGCGGACTTGCGGCAGGAGTATCTACGTTAGCGAAACTTCTAAATCCAAAGGTAAAAGTCATTGGTGTGGAACCAGCAGGCGCAAACTGTATGCAGGAATCTTTGAAAGCTGGTAAAGTAGTATCCTTACCTAGCGTTGAAACCATAGCAGATGGTACCGCAGTAAAGACACCTGGAACGAAGATTTTCCCATACGTTCAAAAAAATATCGATGAAATTATTACAGTCGAAGATGAAGAACTGATTGTAACCTTCTTAGACATGATGGAAAACCATAAAATGGTAGTGGAAAATTCGGGACTACTTACGGTAGCTGCCCTCAAACATCTTGATTGCAAAGATAAAAAAGTGGTATCGGTACTAAGTGGCGGAAATATGGATGTCATCACCATATCCTCTGTTGTACAGCATGGACTCATTCAAAGAGGTCGTATCTTTACGGTATCGGTTCTTTTGCCAGATCGTCCAGGCGAGCTTGTGAATGTTGCAAGTATCATATCAAAAGCAAAAGGAAATGTCATTCGTCTGGATCATAACCAGTTTGTAAGCATCAATCGTAATGCGGCAGTTGAGCTTACGATTACAATGGAAGCGTTTGGACATGAGCATAAGGCGGCTATTATTAGTGCGCTTAAGAAGCATGGGTATAATCCGATTGATCAGCAGGCGAAGATGTAAGTTTGGGTAATTTTTTATCAAAAGTCAGGTTATTGAAAGACGGACGACCAAGCTTCCCTGCGCCACGTTTCAGAAGTCAGCACGAAAGGGCACTTTATCAAGCCATTGGCAGCAATAATCTCGCGGTAGGCGCTCCATTATTGCTATTGTCTTGATAAAATATACGTGCAAATGACTTTTGAAACGAGGAGCAGGGATGTTTGGTCTGTTTATTGAAAGGAAACTGATAGTAAAAAATAGACAGCCAATATTTATTTGTTACTAGTTAAAGTACAAGAAGTATAATGATAGAGGTGGAAATGATAAATTATTTTATTATTTATGATGAATGTTGCTTTTATGAAATGGTTATATTAAGTTACTTTATGAACTATACAAAACAAGATATGAAGTTCTGTACGTTGAACGGAAAGAGTATAAAATGTGCGGAAGGATTTTGTGTAGACAGTGATCATTCTATAGATGAGATAGATGTTACAAAAGCAAGAAGTATTATACTTCCTGGGGGAAATATTGATAATGTGAAATCGGAAAAACTTGTAAAATTATTGCAGATGGCAAAAAGCAAAGATATTCTTATTGGAGCAATATGTGCAGGAGTGGACGTGTTGGATGAATCGGGAATTTTACAGAAAGTTTGCTCGACTCATACAAAAGATATGGATGTTGTAAATGACAATAATGTTATAACTGCGAGAGCGAATGCTTATGTAGATTTTGCAATTGAAGTTGCAAAAGAATTAAATTTGTTTGAAGATGAAAATGATTTACAAGAGACCATTGATTTTTGGAAGTTTCATAAAAGAATATAATTGGTGTGAACAAAATATATTACGAAAACTCAGATTTTAGTTGAAATATATTTCCAAAATCTGGTAATCTATAAGTGTTGTTATATGTTGATTAAATTCATATAGCAACACTTATTTTTTTGCTGTACGTTTATTTAAGTTCGAGTTTAATTTTGTGTTAAGTTTGAGTTTGAATTTGTGTAAACAAAAAGTATCGAGACTTGAATACAAATAATACTTGTATAACGTTAAAGCTTATATTATAATAAAATATATCAATTGGGAGGATATAATTAATTATGTGGAGAGTAAGAAAAAATATTTTAACAGTGGCAATAGCCACAATGCTGGTGTTTACGGGCTGTTCTGGTGAAAATATGGCATCAATGTTTGCACCGACTACCAGTGTGGAAGCAAAAGAAGCAAATGGAGTAACCGAACAGTCTACGTTTGTAAGTTGTAGTATTGGTACCGCTGAAAAGTATGTGGCGAATCAATTAAAACTCACGGTCAGTGACACAGGTTATGATGCATATCGTGATGCACTGGTTGCAGCACAGATTCTTTTGCCAACGGAACTAATGGATACCGCTAAAAGCATCAACAAAGGGGAACTTGCGCTATTGGCTTCACGCATTATGATGTACAAGGGCGAAAAGGTAGATGCGGACCTTTCGGAAATTATTGTATCGAAGAAACGTATCTCGGATTTATCGAAGATTGATGAACCGTACAAGTCGTGCGTGGTACAGGTATTTAGTGAAGGTGTAATTGTTGGGAACAGCAATGGAGCATATTCACAGAGTCGAAAGTTTAATGTGAGTGAGATTGTGACAGCGGGGGCTATGAAGTCGGCAATTTTGAAGGCGTTAGGAGAAAAAGACAGGAGTGTTATGAGTCCGGATGGGCAGCTGACGAGAAAAACGAATTTGCCGAAGAATTATAAGAAATATGAATATATTCTAGCTAGTTTCCCAAAAAAGTTTTATGAACAGAGATTTTCATATCAATATGGTATTTATTATTCAAAACCAGAAAAATTCTCTGATTATGTAGCACCCGCGGAAATAGATGATTTGCGAAAAAAATACAATGATACCGAAGTTTTAACACAAGAACATATTGAATGGTGGATGAATGTTATAAAAGAAAACCTGCAGTATCGTTTGAACTTTAATTATAAAACAGATGGAAAGGAATGGGTGAAAGGGCTACGGAATACATATTACATATATAATAATAGCTATGATTCAAATAAAACAGAACTCATTGAGTATTATACCAGACAGGCAAAGAAAAATAAGGTCATAGTGGAATCTTCTGATATCGTTATAGAACCATCAACCTTATACATGGATGGAGCAAGTTATGTATTTCGCTGTTATGTGCGTTTCAGAATAACGTCAGCTGATGAATTGTTCACTTACAATTCTGGAAACCAAAGAAATCTTATTTTTTCCACGTACAGTACCAATTTGAAAAACTTAAATATTGGAAAGTGGAATGAGAGATGTTTCGATATTGGAGTTTCTACTTGTGCCTATGGCGATAGCGGCTCTGGTTTTTCAGTTGCTATGGATGATTTTTTAGATAGGAATAAACCGGATCTTAGTAAGTACCAGGGGAAAAACATATGGACGTTGTATTGATTGTTAAAAAGATTCGCACAATATTAACATTATGCTTTACTCTTTCTGTTTTTGTAATTTTGTCCCCGCTTACTGCAAAAGCAGAAGTACTTCCGCCTTCTGGAGTTGAAGTATATATGAATCCAACGACAGGTAATGTAAAAATTACAATGGCGGCAACGACGGCCTCCACTAATACTACATGGGAGACTATTGGATTTACAGTAAATAAGAAAAAAGTTGATAATTATAATCCACAAAAGCCCTATGGGAAATTTAAACTTGAAGATGGAGAAAGAAAAGATGATCCAAAAGATAATGGAATCACGATTTCAACTTTCAAATTTAATTATGAAAATGTATCTGACCAGTATACAGCCGCTGGTATAAATTCCAAAACACTAGAAGAAAGTGGCGGTACAGTGTGGCTATGTGGTTTTTTTCAAGCAAATTATGAATCGGGAGGACATAGTTCAGCCAAGTATACCCTTGATGGTATTCTAAACAACGCAGGTGTGGATTGGCCAAGCTATGTAGAAGATGATATTAAGACTCGCTTTAATATTCCGTTTAATTTCAATCCGCCTCCGCAACCGATAAAACTTACCCTTATCAAATGGAGTAAATCTAGCGGTTATAAAGAAGTTAGTTCCGAGTTAGTAACGAAACTCCCAACGCATTCAACGTGTAAAGTAACTACTTTCAGTATTAACGGTACCAATTACAGCATACCAGGCACCATTGATTCTGCAATAGCTGGAAAGAAACTGTATATGTACCGTATCCAATGGTCAAGTCTGGATGATGAAAAAAAATACGGTGGAGGAGTATACCGGTATCCGAGGGATCGATTGCTCATCGACTCTTCCACAAATCCATTAATAAATTGGGAAGGTTATAAGACCGCTTTATATCCTTTACGAAATCGGAGTGGAGTGAGTACCGACAAAAAAACAGAGGGTTGTCCTTTTTATGAAGTAATTGATGGTGGAATTGAAATTGTTTGTTTTTATAAAAATTTTTCTCTTCCACCTACTGATGAAGATGGAACTACAAAAGAAATCAGTGAAGATATTATTGAACCATACACCATAGAAACCATTCAGGCAGACAATCGGTTTAATGAGAAGTTTAATTCGGAACAAGGAATTCCGACCTCAGAAACCCAGTACGTCTGTGCTTACACAGAAGAATATTTATTACAATATAAATTCGTTCACTACTCGGGATGGAAGGAGTTCCTTCAAGTTGCAGGGAAAACCTATGTTGTAGTTAAGCGATCGTATAGTTATTGGAAGATTGAGGACCTCAATGTCTACTCTATTTCCTATGCAAGGGCAAGCAATTATTCACTTCCTAGTGGACAGGTTTACCTGACACCAACGAGCTATTACAATGCCCCAAGGGTCAATTATCAAATTCATAGTACAAATTTGGTGGAACCAGTCGGGGGAGGTACTTCGGTCGGTGAATATACTGTATGGAATGATTCTTTGACTTTCAATGGTGAATTGATAATGGACAGTACTCGTACGAGTACTGCGGCACCAACTCCGAAAAGTATGCCAAAATCAGGAAAGGCGAATGCGTATGCCTTATACCAAAGTGGCTATATGATTGAAGGCACAAAAGCGAACGGAGAGTGCGGTAGTGAGGGCATCATCTGTTATACTCGTACCACTCATTACGGAGATGAAGCAGAAGGACCTATGATTACCTATGATGTGGATGAAATAAATGATGTAACGATTCATACACCGGTTATCTGTGATGCTAAGATAGAAGATGTAAGAAAATACAATCAATTGATTCGCCCATCCCAATCCATTGCAAGTCTTGTACTTGATACCTACTTTAATGTAAGCTTACCTACCTATGGTTACCATTCTGACTTAAAGGGTTATGGAAGCAGAGATTACGCCAAATATACGGCAAGTAAAGAGGTGAAGTTTCCGTTTGATGTTATGAAAAACAGTACCTATTTGGCGGCGGGTACCTGGACTACCATTGGAGATACCACTCGATTTTATCTTCCTGTTTGGGTTGATGAAGGACAGTATACGGTAGAGTTTCGGACCCTCTCCATAAACTGTGACGCAAATTCAGGTATAAACAAAACCGAGGACCTTGCCAATACGGATTATGAAAACTACGTGGCAGCAGATAGCGTGGATGTTGAGGTAAGTGGAAGAGTTTATAATTTTAACCTATATGATGTGTCGGATTATCCAATCTGGCAGAGTGTTTTCCGTAATACGAATTCTTTAACCTTTAACGGAACCAATTATACCGTAGGAATCAAAGACCGAAATGAAAAAACGGCACTTGATTGGACAAAGACAAAAGAACGAAGTAGTAAATATACTTTGCCGCTTATGAATGGAAGCCACCCAACGTATTCTGAAATCGGGGCTATAAAAACAGGATATTATACGAGGTTTTCTGTGGATACCATTGGAGACTATGACGGTATAGATGACTATATTCGTATCACACCCAAGTTCTATTTTGTAAATGAAAAGGGACATTGCCGACAGGAAGTAGACTTATACTACACGCAATATTTTGAGTCCACGAATAGAAAGCAAATTTTAGTAAAAATAGGCAGTGCACTTGACCAAAACAATATTCATAGCATTGATCGTAAGGATACCTATCTAACCGGTGGCGCTTTAAAAGGAACCCCTTGTACCAAGAAAAATAAGAATAAGGTTTATACCTTTGGAAATATCATGATACCGGATACTTTGATGAGTTATACCGGAAATCCTTCGTACTTTCAACCTCTCGTATGTACTAACAATTCTAAGCTTTTATCTTTACAAAACCAATCGGTGCAGACCTGGATCTGCGAATACTATCTCCCAACCAAACTTTATGTATGTGCAAAAGATTATGATGTGGCTTCTTATGCAAAAAATAACGGTGGGCTTACTTTTGATGAAGCTTTCTGGTTAAAAGACGGCTATCTTATTGTGAATTTTCAAATAGAAACGATTCAAAACAAAGAACGGCATTTGTCCTATGTCAATACAGAGAATGCAATAAATGGATGGTGCAACATGTGGAAAATGGAAGGAGGAGTTTCTTCAAAGAAAGATATACATGGAAATACGTATTCAATTATGGATGGAGACTATGTTATGTATGAAATTGGACGTAATAAAAATGTGAATTACGACTATAAAACAGGAGGTATTTATTAAAAGTCAAACTATATTCTAAAATTTCATAAGTTTTAAAGTTTATTTATGGCGTTGAAGGCCCTAAAAGTCGCCTTTCATATTGAAAAAAGTAAGGTTTAAATTACAGTTGACAAAGAAATAAAAATAGATTAATATATTAAAAGACAGAACAATTGTTCGATAACCAAAAGGAGAATATAAAATGGGAAAAGATATGGATCGTGATGAAAATAAATTAAAAGCATTGGAATCTGCGTTGGCTCAGATTGAAAAGCAGTATGGAAAAGGCTCCATTATGAAATTAGGCGAAAACAGTGCTCACATGGCTGTAGAGACGATACCTACCGGCTCCATTAGCCTTGATGTAGCACTTGGTCTTGGGGGCATTCCAAAGGGAAGAATTGTCGAAGTATACGGACCAGAATCCAGCGGTAAAACAACGGTTGCATTACATATGGTTGCGGAGGTTCAAAAGCGTGGTGGTATAGCAGGTTTCATTGATGCAGAGCATGCACTTGATCCTGCTTATGCAAAAAATATTGGTGTAGATATTGATAATCTTTATATTTCTCAGCCAGACAGTGGAGAACAGGCTTTGGAAATTACAGAAACCATGGTTCGCTCAGGTGCTGTTGATATTATTATCGTTGACTCAGTGGCAGCCTTAGTTCCAAAGGCAGAAATCGATGGTGACATGGGAGACAGTCACGTAGGATTACAGGCAAGATTGATGTCACAGGCACTTCGTAAATTAACATCTGTTATTAGTAAGTCAAACTGTATTGTTATATTTATTAACCAATTACGTGAAAAGGTTGGCGTTATGTTTGGAAGTCCTGAAACAACCACTGGTGGACGAGCCCTTAAATTTTATTCATCCTTACGTTTGGATGTTCGTAGAATTGAAGCATTAAAGCAAGGTGGTGAAGTAGTTGGTAATCGTACTAGAATAAAAGTTGTTAAAAATAAGATAGCACCTCCTTTCAAAGAAGCAGAGTTTGATATTATGTTCGGACAGGGTATCTCAAGAGAGGGTGATGTGTTGGATTTAGCGGCAAGTGCTGGAATTATAGTAAAAAGTGGAGCATGGTATGCTTACAATGATGCTAAAATTGGTCAGGGTCGAGAAAATTCAAAGCAATACCTCAAAGAAAACCCTGAGTTATTTGCAGAAGTCGAGCAGAAAGTGCGAGTAAATTTTGGACTTTGTGAAGGGAAAACCGTAGAAAAGGAAGAAGAAGTAAGCAAGTAGAGGTAAATAGAAGTAAGCAGAAAGAAAGTGGCTATAAATGACAATTACAGGCATAGAAAAGGGTTATCGAAAGCTATTTCGCATTTATGTGGATGAGGAATTCAAATTTTCGCTCTATGAAAGTGAAATTCACCGATATCAATTAAAGAAGGATATGGAATTCGAGGAAGAATTGTATAATGAAATCATCGAACAAACTGTTTTTAAACGTGGGAAGCAAAAAGCTTTAAACCTTTTAAAACGTATGGATTATACCGAGGGTGAATTGCGAAATAAGCTAAAGAAAAGTGATTTCACACCAAATATGATTGATCGTGTAATTGATTATATTAATTCATATCATTATTTAAATGATGCTCGCTATGTTGAAAATTATGTAGCCTATAAAAAATCAAATAAAAGTATTCGACAAATCAAAATGGAATTAAGTAGAAAAGGCGTGGATAGTGAACTGATTGAGGAGCAACTTAAGAAAACATTAATATCGGATGAGGAGGCAATTAGAAAGGCAATTGCGAAGAAAACAAAAGATGTAGAAGCGTTAACTTATGAGGAAAAACAAAAAATAGCTTCTTATCTTTTCCGAAAAGGATTCAAAGAATCGGATATCAGACAACAGTTATTGTTGTAGTCTTGTGAAATATTACTATATTTTGTGGAGCAGACTTGACAGAGTCATTAAAAAAGTATAAAATTTAGTTGTTGTATTTTGTACAATGAAAACTAAATAAGGAGGTGCTCCTGTGCCAGATATAAAATGGATAGTACTAATAGTCGTTTTATTGGCCGTGACCGCTTTTGTTGCTTGGAAAGCTGCAATATCCTATCGTATCAAAGTTGTTGAAGAGAAGATTGGTAGTGCAGATAAAAAAGCAAGAGAAATCATAGATGAAGCTATTAAGACAGCAGAAACTAAGAAAAGAGAAGCGCTTCTTGAAGCAAAGGAAGAGTCACTTAAGACAAAGAATGAGCTAGAGAAGGAAGTCAAGGAACGTAGAAATGAAGTACAGCGTTATGAAAAGCGTATTCTAACTAAGGAAGAAACTTTAGATAGAAAAACTGAAGCACTTGAAAAGAAAGAATCCAAACTTGCTAACAAAGAAGCAGAACTAGAAAAAGTTCGAGAAAAAGTCGAACATCTAGAAGGGCAAAGAGTAGCAGAATTGGAAAAAATCTCTGGACTTACCTCCGAACAAGCAAAAGATTATCTTTTAAAAACTGTTGAAGATGAAGTTAAGCATGAAACCGCAATGTTAGTAAAAGAGCTTGAAAACAAGGCCAAGGAAGAGGCAGATAAAAAGGCAAAAGACTATGTCGTAACTGCAATTCAAAAATGTGCAGCAGACCATGTAGCTGAAACTACAATCTCTGTTGTTCAATTACCAAATGACGAAATGAAAGGAAGAATCATAGGTAGAGAGGGACGAAACATTCGTACCCTTGAAACACTCACTGGTGTTGATTTAATTATTGATGATACACCTGAGGCAGTTATTCTTTCAGGGTTTGATCCTATCCGAAGAGAAGTTGCAAGAATCGCTTTGGAAAAATTAATTGTAGACGGAAGAATTCATCCAGCTAGAATTGAAGAAATGGTAGAAAAAGCCCAAAAAGATGTTGAAACAATGATTCGTGAAGAAGGTGAGTCGGCAGCGTTAGAAGTTGGCGTTCACAGTATTCATCCGGAACTCATTAAGTTATTAGGTAGAATGAAATTCAGAACAAGTTATGGTCAGAATGCATTAAAGCATTCCATAGAAGTTGCTCATTTATCTGGATTACTTGCTGGGGAGATTGGTGTTGATGTAAGATTAGCAAAACGTGCTGGTTTATTACATGACATTGGTAAATCAGTTGATCATGATATGGAAGGCTCTCATATCCAAATTGGTGCTGATTTATGTAGAAAATACAAAGAATCCCCATTGATTATCAATGCAGTAGAAGCTCATCATGGCGATGTAGAACCAGAAACATTAATCGCATGTATTGTACAAGCAGCTGATACGATTTCCGCTGCAAGACCAGGTGCAAGACGTGAAACGCTTGAAACTTATACAAACAGATTGAAACAATTAGAAGATATTACAAACAGCTTTAAGGGAGTTGATAAATCCTTTGCAATTCAGGCCGGACGTGAGGTACGAGTAATGGTATTGCCAGATCAAGTAACTGATGCCGAAATGATATTGCTTGCAAGAGATATATCAAAACAAATTGAATCCGAATTAGAGTATCCGGGTCAAGTTAAGGTAAATGTTATTCGCGAGTCAAGAGTAATTGATTATGCAAAGTAATTTTATTTAATGCTGATTAATAAGAAACTAACTGGAGTTGTCATAATACGAATGAGATGTGTATTGTGACAGCTCCATTTTGTTGCCAAAATATCGGTTTTAAACGATAGTAAAAACGCGAAAAACCTTTTCATAAATGCCTTAATATGGTATACTTACAGGTGAGAAATTTGTTATTGGAACATATAATGTAAATTAACGAGGGTATAAAATGGAAATACAATTATGGAGAGAAATATTAGATCCCTACGCATTGGCAGTAGATGAATTGGTCTTGAATTTTAATCATATGATTAAAGAACACCGACAAGCAGAGGCTTATTCACCTATAGAATTAGTAACTGGAAGAGTAAAAAAGATTTCTAGTATCTTAGAAAAAGCGCAGAGAAAACAAATAGAATTAGAAAATATTGAAGAAGAGCTGGATGATATTGCAGGAATCCGTATTATTTGTCAGTTTGTCGAAGACATAGATCGTGTCGTAGAGATAATTCGTAAACGAAATGATATGCGAATTATAGAAGAGAAGGACTACATCAACAAAGCAAAGGAAAGCGGATATCGAAGCTACCATATTATCATAAGTTATACCGTTCAAACAATGAACGGACCGAAAGAAATCAAGGTTGAGATACAAATTCGTACGCTTGCCATGAATTTTTGGGCTACAGTTGAACATTCTCTTCAGTATAAATACAAAGAAAATATGCCACAACACATTAGACAACGACTTTCCAAAGCAGCAGAAGCTATTGTTATTTTGGACGAAGAAATGTCGGAAGTTCGGAGCGAAATCATGGATGCGCAGAACTCCTTTAGAAGAAAAGCAGATATCGTGGCAGATATCCTTAACAATATTCAGAATTTATACAAACTATCGAATAAAAGAGAAGTTGTAAAGATACAGGATGAATTTTTCCGTATCTATGAAAGTGATGATGTAGAACAATTGGAGCGATTCAACAAGCAGTTGGATATTATAGCGGAAGGATATCGTGCACAATGTTTAAATTGAAAGATGAACGGTGATAGAATGGCAGATAGTTTACGTCTAGATAAGTATTTGACGGATATGGGAATTGGTACTAGGAGTGAAGTAAAAAATATAATTCGAAAAGGTAAGGTTTTAGTAGATGGTGAAATGGTGAAAAAACCAGAGACTAAAATAGTACTTTCGAAAATGAAGGTTATATGTGATAATGTTGAGATTTCTTATCAATCCTATGAATACTTTATGTTAAATAAACCTGCCGGAGTTATTACGGCAACACGGGATAAAAAAGCTTCGACTGTATTGGATCTTTTAGATGATGCAAAGCGAAATGACTTGTTTCCTGTAGGAAGACTGGATAAGGATACAGAAGGTTTGCTTTTAATTACCAATGACGGAGACCTTGCACATCAATTACTGAGTCCAAAGAAACACGTAGCAAAAACTTATTTTGCAAGAATTGAAGGAAAAGTCACACAATCTGATATCGATGCATTTGAAGAAGGTATATTTATTGAAGAGGAGCTAAAAACAAAGCCAGCTACTCTTGTAATACAAAAAAGCGATGAGATATCTGAAATTTTACTTACCATCTATGAAGGAAAATTTCATCAGATAAAACGAATGTTTGAAGCAGTTGATAAAAAGGTAGTATATTTAAAACGTATTACCATGGGACCACTTATATTGGATGAAACACTTGATTTAGGAGAATATCGTCTCCTTACGGAACTCGAAATAGAAACACTTAAGACTAGGAGCTAATATGCTAAAGAATATTGATGCTGTAATATTTGATTTGGATGGAACATTGATTGATTCTATGTGGATGTGGAAACAGATTGATGTAGAATATCTTTCAAAATTTAATCTAGAACTACCAGATAACTTACAGACGGAAATTGAAGGGATGAGTTTTTCAGAAACAGCCGTTTACTTTAAAAATCGCTTTCAATTGACCGATACATTGGACGAAATCAAGGCTGCTTGGAATGAAATGGCCTATAATAAATATAGATATGAAGTGCCTTTCAAGGATGGCGCTTTGGATTTTTTGAAGTACCTAAAAAAACATCGCATTAAAACTGGAATTGCAACCAGCAATTCGAAAGATTTAGTAAATGCGGTTGTTGCAAATTATGGTTTGGCGGATTTGTTTGATTCCATACATACTTCCTGTGAAGTAAAAAAAGGGAAGCCAGCACCAGATATTTATCATTTGGTGGCTAAGGATTTAGAGGTAGAACCAGGACGTTGTCTTGTATTTGAAGATGTAGTTAATGGTATTAAAGCTGGGAAAAATGCAAGCATGAAAGTATGTGCTGTTTATGACGATTTTTCAAAAGATGATGATAGTGAAAAACGAGTACTAGCAGATTATTATATTCGGGATTTTAGCGAAGTCTTGATATAAAAGGACAAGGACATCACAATGTAGTACGTAAAGTACTACAGATTGTGTTTGTTTAGAAAATGGAGCAAACAAAAATGAAAGATTTTTTACCAATTAATAAAGAAGATATGAAGAAAAGGGGCTGGGATGAGGTCGACTTTGCTTATGTAATCGGAGATGCATATGTAGACCATCATTCGTTTGGCCCTGCTATTATTAGTAGAGTATTAGAAAGTCAAGGATATAAAGTAGGTATTATTTCGCAACCAGATTGGAAGAACGAAGAAAGCATTACTGTCTTTGGAAAGCCACGTCTGGGATTTTTAGTTTCTGCGGGTAATATGGATACCATGGTAAATCACTATACAGTAAATAAAAAACATAGAAAGCAAGATGCCTATACACCAGGTGGCGACATGGGAAAACGTCCAGATCGTGCCACTGTCTGTTACGGTAATTTAATACGTAAGGCATATAAGAATATTCCAATTATCATCGGTGGCATCGAAGCAAGTTTGCGTCGCCTTGCACATTATGATTATTGGAGTGATTCGGTAAAACGCTCGATTCTTTTAGATTCCAGTGCTGATTTGATTTCCTATGGTATGGGCGAAAAATCTATCGTAGCGATTGCAGATGCACTTAATAGCGGAATCGCAATTTCAGATATTACATTTATTGAAGGAACCGTTTATAAAGCGCGGAGTTTAGAGAGTGTTTATGATGCAATGATACTTCCAAGCTATGAAGAGATCAAAGCGGATAAAAAGACATTTGCCAGAAGCTTCTATACTCAATATATTAATACAGATCCATTCTCGGGTAGACGACTTGTTGAAAAATATAAAGAAACAGAATATGTTGTACAAAATCCACCATCAAAACCCCTTACCACACAGGAAATGGATGATGTCTATGCACTTCCATTTATGCGGACTTATCATCCATCTTATGAAAAGCTTGGTGGAGTACCAGCTATAAAGGAACTTAATTTTAGCTTGACCAGCAATCGTGGTTGCTTTGGAGGGTGCAGTTTTTGTGCGCTTACCTTTCATCAGGGACGAATTGTGCAGACCAGAAGTCATGAGTCTATCTTGGAAGAAGCAAAAACACTGACAAATGAAAAAGACTTCAAAGGATATATAAATGATGTTGGAGGACCGACCGCAAATTTTCGCCATAGTTCTTGTGAAAAACAATGGAAAAAGGGAGTTTGTACAAATAAACAGTGTCTCTTTCCAACACCTTGTAAAAATCTTAAAGTAGATCATAAGGATTACATGGAATTGCTGCGTAAACTACGTAATCTTCCAAAAGTAAAAAAAGTATTTATTCGTTCGGGTATCCGATTTGACTATTTGATGGCGGACAAGGATACATCTTTTATGCGTGAACTATGTGAACATCATGTAAGTGGACAGTTAAGGGTAGCACCGGAACATATCTGCGATTCTGTGTTGAAACGAATGGGAAAACCAGAAAAGTCGGTGTATGAATCCTTTATACAGCAGTATGAAAAGGCAAATGATAAGTTAGGGATGGATCAGTATGTAGTGCCATATTTAATGTCTTCTCATCCGGGTTCAACGCTGAAGGAAGCGGTATTACTAGCCGAATATGTCAGAGATTTAGGCTATATGCCTGAACAGGTACAGGATTTTTATCCTACACCGGCGACCATTTCTACTTGTATGTACTACACAGGACTTGATCCTCGCACAATGGAGGAAGTATACGTACCAAAGAGCCAAAAGGAAAAAGAAATGCAGCGTGCACTCATCCAATATCGTAATCCGAATAATTATTATTTGGTTTTTGAAGCGCTAAAGCTAGCAAAGCGAGAAGATTTAATCGGATTTGGGAAAGAATGCTTAATTCTGCCTAGAAAACTAGCTCATACTCAGAATTATAAGAGTTCACAGAACCAAAATGGTACTCAGAGTCAAAAGAGTGAACAGAGCGGAAAAAATGCAAAAAGCGGAAAGAATATAAAGAGCGAAAGTAACAGAAAGAGTCTAAATAGTGACCATGGCCAAGAAAATAAACAGAGCCTAAAAGGTGAATATGGCCAAAAGAATAAACAGAGCCTAAAAGGTGAATATGGCCAAAAAAACAAACAGAGTCTAAAAGGTGAATATGACCAAAAAAATAAACAGAGCACAAAGAGTGATCAAATACAATATAAAAAACAGAATCAAAAGAATGAACAAGGTCATAAAAAAACGCAAAATCAAAAGAATGAACAAGGTCAAACACATACACAGACTCAAAAGAGTACTCAAAATCAAAAGAGTATTCAGACTCAAAAGAGTACACAGAATAAAAAGAATGTGCAGAATCAAAAGTATGACAGAAACAGTAGCAAATTCGTGGTAGGTAAAAAGGAAGACAATAAACGAAAACCTATCCGTAGTGAGCATAAGAAAAAGTAAATAATAGTTAAAATCTGTACAAAGGTGCAATCGTAGAAAATACAGGAGGATAGCAAATGTTTCGATGCAATAAAGGTGAATATGGATATATTAAGAAACGGAAACGACAAAAATTATTTATGACTATTTTAATGGGGCTGATTGGTCTATCTATCTATGGGATTGGATTTGCTATGAATGGATATAAGCAGAGTAATGTTTGTCTGGTTCTTGCAATTTTGATGGTATTACCAGGTGCAAATTTTTTGACAACATTTATATTGCTTTTTCCATACCATTCACCGGATAGAGCATTTTATAATGAAATTGCAGGCGCAATAAAAAAAGGTGGAACATTACTTTCAGACCTTGTAATAACCTCGACTGAACGTGCGATGAATCTGGATTTTATATATGTGGGTAATGGATGTCTTTATGGTCTTATCGGTAAGTCAAAAAATGGGACAAAAGACGCACAGGATTATCTGGCAAAAGGTGTTCGAAACTGGGGCACGGGCTATACCGTAAAAATTATGGATAGTAAAGAAAGTTTTCAAAAAGCATTACAAGCAATCGACAAAAAAGAAATCAATTCCGATGAAGAAGAAAGAGTGTTAGCTTATCTTTATTCTTTAATCGTATAAAGAAACAGATAAAGGAGACCGTTATGCAAGAAATAACGATTGGTGATAAAGAAGCAGGGCAACGTTTTGATAAATTTTTAGGAAAGTATTTAAACCAGGC
This sequence comes from Acetivibrio sp., assembly GCA_041739345.1. GTDB lineage: Bacteria > Bacillota > Clostridia > Lachnospirales > Lachnospiraceae > DIGJ01. Next base: position 218,228 of record JBGSNZ010000021.1, read on the forward strand.
AACGAAAAGTTTTATTTATAAAATGCTGCGTAAAAAGAATATTACCTTAAATGGAAAAAAAGCCGAAGGATCTGAAAAATTAGAAATTGGCGATCAAATTAAGATGTTTTTGGCGGAAGAAACAATTGATAAATTTAGTGAATCAAAACAGCCAGAACGATCGATAGAGCATGTGCAGTTAGAATCCGTGGAGTTGTCTATACTTTTAGAAAATAAGCATGTTTTGATTGTGAATAAACCAGCTGGAATGCTTTCGCAAAAGGCGAAACCAGAGGATGTTTCTTTGGTAGAATATATTACGAATTATTTATTACAAAATGGAAAACTGACAGAAGAAGAATTAAAGGGATTTCATCCAGGTATATGCAACCGACTTGATCGAAATACGAGTGGTATTATTGTAGCTGGGAAGACAATGGAAGGACTTCAAGTAATGGGACGCACCTTTAAGGAGCGTACTCTTGATAAATACTATTATTGTATCGTAAAAGGTGTAATAGAGAAAAAAGAGCGGATAGAAGGCTATTTGTATAAAAACCACAATCATAACAAAGTATCCATTCATCAAGAAGCGGTGGAAGGAGCAGATTATATTAAGACAGAATATGAACCACTCCTTTGCAATGGAGAACTTACGTTGCTTCGTGTAAAACTGATTACCGGAAAATCACACCAAATTCGTGCACATCTTCAAAGTGTGGGACATCCTATTATTGGAGATGGAAAGTATGGCGATGTGTTAATAAATAAATACTTCCGTAAAAACTTTAAATTAAGGCACCAATTATTGCATGCAGCCGAGCTTGTGTTTCCAAAAATGGAAGGTGAGTGGGAATTGCTATCAGAAAAAAAGGTAGTAGCGCCACTTCCAGATTATTTTGAGAAAATAGTAACCGAATGTTTTGATGGAGGATGTGATTTATGCCGTCATGGAATTCAAGAGGGCTAAGAGGCTCTACACTAGAAGAATTAATTAACTTAACCAATGAAAAATATAGAAGCAATCATCTGGCTTTAATCCAGAAAGTTCCTACACCGATAAAACCGATTAAAATAGACTCTTCAACGCGCCATATAACACTGGCATATTTTGAACAAAAGAGTACTGTTGATTATATAGGTGTAGTGCAGGGGGTTCCAGTATGTTTTGATGCAAAGGAATGTTCAACGGATACGTTTCCACTTCAAAATATACATGAACACCAGGTAGAATTTATGACGGAGTTTGAAAAGCAAAAGGGGATTGCTTTCCTTTTAATTTATTTTAAGAAGCAGGATGTCTTTTATTATCTCACCTATGAAAAGATGATGGAGTTTTGGAACCGTGCTTTAAATGGCGAAAAAAAGAGTTTCCGTTATGAAGATCTAGATCCTCATTATCAAATTTCTACGAACAATCGAGTTTTTGTTCATTATTTAGAAATGCTAAATCAAGATTTGGAAAATCGTGATTGACTTTAAAAAACGGATTCGTTATAATAGTAACAGTTTTAGATGCTAACCAATTACCATAGCATCACGTTGAATCAATAAAGTATCGTATAATAGAAAGAGTGAGAAGCCTATGAAAAAGGAACAGTATAAGCTATTACATACACCCGAAGGTGTTCGAGATATTTATAACGGAGAATGTGAACATAAGATTAAGCTGCAAAAAGATATGGAAGATATCTTAAAGAATTATGGTTTCAAGAGTATTCAGACTCCAAGTTTTGAATTTTTTGATATTTTTAGTGAGGAAAGAGGAACGGTTCTATCAAAGGAAATGTACAAATTTATTGACCGTGAGGGTAATACCTTGGTACTTCGCCCAGATATGACGCCGTCCATTGCAAGATGTGCCGCAAAATATTTTAATGAAGATAATTTTCCGCTACGTTTATCGTATACAGGAAATACTTATATCAACAATTCGAGTCATCAGGGTAAGCTAAACGAGACCACGCAGGTTGGAGCAGAATTGATTAATGATGTATCTGTGGAAGCAGACAGTGAGATTTTGGCAATTACGGTTGATTGTTTAAGAAAAGCTGGATTATCAGAGTTCCAGGTAGAAGTTGGTCATGCTGATTTTTTCAATGGTTTAATGGAAGAGGCTGCATTTGATGAAGATGAAATTATTGAGATGAAAAGCCTGATGGAAAGTAAGAATCTATTTGGTATTGAAGCATTGATGGAGCGAAAAGAAATAAGTCAAAACCTAAAAGAACTCTTAATGAAACTTCCTGAATTGTTTGGAAGTATGGAACATTTTTCTTATGCAAGAAAGATGACAAATAATAGAAAAGCATTAAAAGCGTTGGATCGCCTGGAAGAAATCTTGTCTATCATGGATGTATATGGAATGAGAAATTACATTACAGTAGATCTTGGAATGCTAAGTAAATATAATTATTACACAGGTATTATTATGAAAGCATATACGTATGGTACCGGTGAAGCGGTAGCACAGGGTGGTCGATATGATAATCTGGTTGGACAGTTTGGTAAAAATGCACCTGCAGTAGGACTTGTTCTATTGATCGATCAACTTATGTTTGCTTTACTTAGTCAAAAACGTTTGAACTTAGCAAATGAAGATAGTATTTTAATGTTATATCAGGAAGAAAATAGAAATCCGGCAATTAGGATTGCAAATAAACTGCGTTCTCAAAATAAAAATGTAACATTGATGCATCAGCCGCTAGCAGAAACAATGACAGAATATGAAAGCTATATTGATAAGGCTGTAATTCGATATGTAGTTAAGATACTTACGGAGGATACCATCGAAGTATTTGACAAAACGACGAATGAAACGAAGCAGATAAAAGCAAGCGAATGGATGGAGTGATAATATGAGATATTTAACATTTGCATTAGCAAAAGGGCGAATTGCAAAACAAACCCTAGGAATATTAGAACAGATTGGCATTACCTGTGAAGAAATGAAAGATAAAGATTCCAGAAAATTGATTTTTGTGAATGAAGAATTAAAACTTAAATTTTTCCTGGCAAAAGCAACGGATGTACCAACTTACGTGGAATACGGAGCCGCAGACCTAGGCGTTGTAGGAAAAGACACGATAATGGAAGAAGGAAGAAAGCTTTACGAAGTAGTTGATTTAGGACTTGGAAAGTGCCGCATGTGTGTTGCGGGTCCACCAGAGGCAAAAAAATATTTAAATAGCGGTGAAATGATTCGAGTAGCTACGAAATATCCAAACATAGCAAAGGATTATTTCTATAATAAAAAGCATCAAACCGTTGAGATTATTAAACTCAATGGGTCCATCGAATTAGCTCCTATTGTCGGGTTATCAGAAGTAATCGTAGATATCGTAGAAACTGGATCGACGTTACGTGAGAACGGATTAGTAATACATGAAGAAATCTGTCCATTATCTGCAAGAATGGTGGTAAATCAAGTAAGCATGAAAATGGAACATGAACGTATTTCTGAACTGATACATCATTTAAAAGAAGTGTTGGCATAGAGAGGGAATGGAGAAATATATGAGAATAGTCAAATTAACCGATGAAACAAAGAATAATATTCTGGAAGATTTATTAAAACGAAGCCCAAGCCAGTATCGTGAATACGAATCTGTAGTATCCGAAATAATTGAGAATATTCGTACAAACGGTGATGAGGCTGCAAATGGATATACACTACAATTTGATGGTGCAGTGATTACACCGGAAACCATTCGAGTGACAGACCAAGAAATAGAGGAAGCCTATGAGCTAGTAGAGGATTCCTTAGTCGAGATTATTCGCAAAGCGAAACAAAATATAGAAGTCTATCATCAAAAACAAAAACAATATAGTTGGTTTGACAGTTCTTCAAATGGAACCATAGTAGGACAAAAAGTCTCGCCCATCGAAAAAGTAGGTGTTTATGTACCAGGTGGTAAGGCGGTTTATCCTTCATCTGTACTAATGAATGTCATTCCTGCAAAGGTAGCAGGAGTTGAAAAAATCATTATGGCAACACCGCCAAACAAAGAAGGAAAGGTAAATCCAAATACTTTAGTAGCCGCAAAGGAAGCAGGAGTCGATGAGATTTATAAGATTGGTGGAGCACAGGCTATAGCATGCCTTGCATATGGAACAAAGAGTATTCCAAAGGTCCATAAAATCGTTGGACCTGGCAATATATTTGTAGCACTTGCAAAAAAAGCAGTTTATGGACATGTAAGTATTGATTCGATTGCAGGACCAAGCGAAATCTTAGTATTAGCCGATGAAACGGCAAATGAAAGATTTATCGCAGCGGACCTTTTATCACAAGCAGAACATGACGAGCTAGCCTCAGCCATTTTAGTGACAACAAGCATGGATTTAGCAAAGAAGGTATCGGAAGAAGTCGATAAATTTGTCGAAGTTTTATCAAGAAAAGAAATACTGAAAAAGTCGCTTGATAATTATGGATATATTTTAGTTGCGGACTCCATAGAAGAGGCAATTGATGTGACCAATGAAATTGCTTCGGAACATTTGGAAATTGTAACAAAGGATCCATTCCAGACGATGACTAAAATTAAGAATGCCGGAGCTATCTTTCTTGGTGAGTATTCCAGCGAACCACTGGGTGACTATTTTGCAGGCCCGAACCATGTGTTACCTACAAATGGAACTGCAAAATTCTTTTCTCCACTGAGTGTAGATGACTTTATTAAGAAATCCAGTATCATTTCCTATTCGAAAGAAGCATTAGAACCAATCCACGAAGATGTTATCGCATTTGCAAAAGCGGAACAATTGACCGCACATGCAAATTCAATCGCAGTTCGCTTTGAAAAATAATTTACTATAAACTATTGCTTGTTTACTGTCGATTGGTATAATAGAAGTATAAAATGTATTTTATCAATTCGATATCAAAGGAGTGATTATATGGCATCTTTTTTTGGAATAAGTGGTGATTCCACCTCTTTTTTCTCTGGCTATTTCGGAACGAACAGAACGGAAGATACTAGTACAAGTACTGATTTTGGAGATTATGCAATGATAAAAAGTGGAGCTTACAAAAAGCTTCTAAATGCGTATTATGGAAAAAATAACAGTGCAACTAATTCGACTGAAGTATCCGACGAAGAGAAAAAGACGAAACTTGAACTGACCGATGTAAAAACAGATGCTACCGCATTAAATAAGGCAGCAACGACATTGAAGAATAGTGACTTTAGTGACCGTGATGCGGTAACGAAAAATGTACAATCTTTTATTGATGCTTATAATGATACGATTGATACTACGAGCGAAGTAGATACTAAGAGCGTATTACATAAGACACTTTGGATGATTGGCAATACGAATGCATCGACTAATTTACTAAATGATGTAGGCATTACGATTGGATCAGATAACAAATTAAGTTTGAACAAGGAAACTTTGAAAGAGGCAGATATTACTACAATAAAGACGCTTTTTAGTGGGACACATTCTTTTGCAGATAAAGTTTCTAGTAAAGCATCGGATATTGTTACTCTTTCAAATAATGCACTCAAAGCTTCTAGTACAGGTAGTACCTATACAAATTCAGGTGATTATTCTTCGGTCAATACGAGCTCACTTTATGACAGTTTATTTTAGAAACATATATACAACAGAAATAGCCGGTGCTTATTTTAGGCGCCGGCTATTATAGAAATGCCGTATTGAGAACAATAACGAATTGCAACCAATACCAGTACTAAAATATTTAAAAGGGGGATACAATGAAAAGTAGAAACAGCAAAATAACACGTAATACAAAAGAAACTCAAATAACGATGTCTCTTAATCTGGATGGAAGCGGAAAAGCGGCTATTAATACCGGTATTGGCTTTTTTGACCATATGCTGAATAGCTTTGCAAGGCATGGATTTTTTGATCTTGAAGTGGCTTGTAAGGGTGATTTAGAGGTAGATTCTCATCATACAATAGAAGATGTAGGAATTGTATTAGGTCAAGCAATAAAAGAAGCACTAGATAGTAAGGAAGGAATCAAACGTTTTGGTAATTTTATGCTTCCAATGGACGAAACGTTAATGCTTTGTGCTCTTGATTTATCCGGCAGACCATATTTTGTTTTTGATGTAACATTTACTGCTCCTCATATTGGGGATATGGATACTGAAATGATAAAAGAATTCTTTTATGCAGTTTCCTATGGGGCAGAAATGAATCTTCATATAAAGGAGTTATCAGGAGGAAATAACCATCATATGGCAGAGGCCATATTTAAAGCATTTGGAAAAGCGTTAGATGAAGCAACAAGTTTAGATGAAAGAATTCAAGGAGTTCTTTCAACAAAAGGAAGCTTATAAAATATATATGCCAAGTAGAGGTGACGGCAATGTTAATATTTCCAGCTATTTTTATTAAGAATGGAAGATGCAATTCTCATACGAATCAGAACCTAACATGGAAACTTGCAATGGAATATGAAAGTATGGGAGCTTCTTGTTTACACATAATTGATATAGACGGAGCAAGAATGGGTAACCTTGTAAATGAGGAAAGCATTTCAAATATAGTATCCAAAATATCCATACCAATTGAGGTTGGTGGAGGCATTCGTTCCCTTAAGGATGTAGAGCATCTGCTGGATTTGGGAGCCAGTAGAGTTATAATTGGAACAAAGGCGGTAGGGAATCCGGCATTTATAAAAGATGTCATTGCAAATTTTGGGCAAGAACGGATTTTGGTATCCATTGATACAAATGATGGATTTGTAGTAACCGAAGGATTTGAAAAGATAAATTCAGTACGGGCGATTGATCATGCAATCGAAATGATGAGTTACGGGGTACAAAATATTTGTTACGTAGATGCATCGAAAAAAATGCATACAGCATTCAGCTTTTGCGAAGAAATTGATGAAATATATAATAAGACAAAACTAAACATTATTGCAATGGGAAATATTAGCTCAGTGAAAGATTTGGAGAGGCTAAGGGATGTAAATGCATATGGCGTAGTTTTAGAAAAAAATGAGATTCAAAGAGAATTAAATATAAAAAAAGCAATTGATATTTTTGAAAAAGGAGACAGCTATGGAATACAAGAAGATAATTGGATATATTAATGGCGAAAACGAAATTGACACTAGCATTGTTCGAATGGCGAAAGAATATGCAAACAATGGAGCAGACTCTTTGTTTATTTATAATTACACAAGAGACGAAAACTCCAGAGAAGAATTTTTGAAAACAATGAAAATGGTGGCCAAAGAATGTGAAATTACTTTTACAATTGGACTTTTCGTGGAGCGATTTGAAGATATTAAAAAGGCTTTGTATACGGGTGCTGACCGCGTTGTAGTAAAACAAGCATTGATAAAGGATGATAAGGTTTTAATCGAAGCAGTAGACCGATTTGGCAACGATAAGATAATGATGGAAATTGATTCCATTGGTGATTTTAAGGATTATAATTATACGCAGTATTTAAAAGAAATCGGAATCTATGGTGTGCTGCTAAAACACGTCGTTATATCAGATAAATTAAAAGAAAATATGGTAAAAGCAGATATGCCTATCATAATCAGAGATAGCCTTATAAGAAATGATTTATTAGAGTTGTTGACGCTTGAAAATGTACAAGGTGTAGCAACGAATTATTTCGAAGGAAAAGATATTATGAAGGCAAAGCGTGTGCTTCATGATAATAAGGTACCAGTTAATGTATTTGAAAGCACTTTAAAGTTTTCTGATTTTAAGAAAAATTCGGATGGAATGGTACCAGTTATTGCACAGGATTATAAAACTGGTGAGGTGTTAATGCTTGCTTATATGACAGATGAAGCCTTTAAAGCGACGCTTGAAACCGGAAAAATGACATACTTTAGCCGCAGCCGCAATGAATTGTGGTGCAAAGGGGAAACCTCAGGTCATTTTCAGTATGTAAAACACTTGATGATAGATTGCGATAGTGATACAATATTAGCAAAGGTAAAACAAGTTGGTGCGGCATGTCATACAGGAAATCAAACCTGTTTTTACACGGATTTGGCTAAATATGAGTACGATGCAGTCAATCCTTTAACCGTATTTAACGATGTTTATAATGTAATTATGGACCGCAAGTTACATCCAAAAGAAGGTTCCTATACCAACTATTTGTTTGATAAAGGAATCGATAAAATACTAAAAAAATGTGGAGAAGAAGCAACGGAAATTGTGATAGCAGCCAAGAATCCAGATTCAGAAGAACTTAAATATGAGATTGCTGATTTTATGTATCATATGATGGTTTTGATGGCAGAATGTGGACTTGATTGGGATGATGTTACGAAAGAGCTTACACATCGAAGATAGGGGGAGATTACATGTTTGAAGCAGCATTTTTATATTATGTCGTTCGATATATTCTTTTTGGCATTGTTGTTGGGGCAGCACTATTTGTAGGCATAAAACTTCGAAAGAATAAAGATCAAAAAAATAGTTAATGTAACATTATAAAGTTATATGGAATGCAAACGATATTTTAATAAACAATTATAAAAATCGAGTGTCTAATCACCCGATTTTTATTGTTATGGCATATTAAAAAAGAATAAGGGTATTAGACATAGTTTGACAAACACTTTAATTCTTTTTATAATAGAAAATAAATTTAAATGGATGGCCGATAAAGCGCAAAGAGCGTATTTTTTGTGCCTGGAAACCTTTAGGAGGCAACAATAATGAAGAAGTATGGAGTAAATGAACTTCGTAAAATGTATTTGGAATATTTTGAAAGCAAAGATCATTTGGCAATGAACAGCTTTTCTTTGGTACCACATAATGATAATAGCTTACTTTTAATTAATGCGGGTATGGCCCCTTTAAAGCCTTATTTTACAGGACAGGAGATTCCACCAAGAAAGCGTGTTACTACCTGTCAGAAATGTATTCGTACCGGCGATATTGAAAATGTTGGTAAGACTGCAAGACATCTTACTTTCTTTGAAATGCTAGGAAACTTCTCCTTTGGAGATTACTTTAAAGAAGAAGCAATCGCATGGTCTTGGGAATTTTTAACCAAAGTAATTGGTTTAGAAGAAGAAAGACTGTATCCATCAATCTATTTTGAAGATGATGAAGCGTTTGATATCTGGAATAAAAAAATGGGCATTCCAGCAGAAAAAATTACACGTTTCTATCGTGACGAAGATGGTAAATGCGATAATTTCTGGGAGCATGGTGCAGGTCCTTGCGGTCCTTGTTCAGAAATTTATTATGACCGTGGAGAAAAATATGGCTGCGGCAGTCCTGACTGCAAAGTTGGTTGTGAATGCGATCGCTTTATGGAAGTATGGAATAATGTATTTACGCAGTATGAAGGAGACGGTAACGGTAATTATACGGAGCTTTCTCAGAAAAACATTGATACCGGTATGGGATTAGAGCGTCTTGCTGTAGTTGTTCAGGATGTATTTTCTGTATTTGATATTGATACTATGAAAGCCATCCGCGACAAAATTTGTGAAATTGCAGGTGTTATTTATCAGTCGAATGAATCAAAGGATGTTTCCATTCGTTTGATTACAGATCATATGCGTTCGGCTACCTTTATGATTTCAGATGGTATATTGCCATCGAATGAAGGCCGTGGCTATGTACTTCGCCGTTTGATTCGTCGTGCAGCAAGACATGGACGGTTACTTGGTATTGAAGATCAATTCCTTACAACCTTAAGTGAAACAGTAATAAGGGAAAGTAAAGATGGTTACCCAGAATTAGAAGATAAGAAAGAATTTATCTTCAATGTACTAACACAGGAAGAAAAACAGTTTAACAAAACGATAGATCAGGGACTTAGTATCTTAACCGATATGGAAGAGGAATTGAAAAAATCCGGTAAAACAGTATTAGCTGGAGCAGATGCATTTAAACTGTATGATACGTATGGATTCCCTCTCGATTTAACAGTAGAAATTTTAGAAGAAAAAGGTTTGACAATCGATAAAGAAGGATTCATGGCTGCCATGGAGGAACAAAGAAAAACGGCAAGGCAAGCTCGTAAAATGACCAACTACATGGGTGCAGATGTTACGGTATATCAATCAATTGATCCTTCCATTACCACTTCATTCGTTGGTTATGACCGACTGATTCATGAATCAAAAATTACGGTTCTTACAACAGAAGATGAATTAACACAAGCATTAACAGATGGACAAAATGGTACCGTTATTGTAGAAGAAACTCCATTCTATGCAACGATGGGTGGTCAGCAGGCCGATATCGGAACAATTAGCGTTGGTGATAATGAATTTAAAGTAACCGATACCATCAAATTACAGGGTGGTAAAGTAGGACATGTAGGAACGATGGTCCGTGGTATGTTAAAGGTTGGAGATAAAGCCGTACTTAGCGTTTGTGAGAACAATCGTTTGGCATCAGGCAAAAACCATACTGCTACACATATCTTACAAAAAGCATTACGTATGGTATTAGGAAATCATGTAGAGCAAGCAGGATCTTATGTTGATGCAGATCGTCTTCGTTTTGATTTTTCTCATTTTTCTGCTATGACGCAAGAAGAAATTTCAAAAGTAGAAGAGATTGTAAATGAAGAGATTGCAAAAGGACAGGCAGTCGTTACCGAAGTTATGACGTTAGAAGAGGCAAAGAAGACAGGTGCAATGGCTCTCTTTGGCGAAAAATATGGAGATAGCGTACGTGTTGTAAAAGTTGGTGATTTTAGTACTGAACTTTGTGGCGGTACGCATGCTGCAAATACAAATACAATTGCTGCATTTAAGATTATTTCAGAAACTGGTATTGCAGCTGGTGTTCGTCGTATTGAAGCATTAACAGCAAAGGGTTTGTTTGCTTATTACAATGAAGTAGAAGAAGAATTGCATAAAGCGTCCCAAACTGCAAAAGCAGAGCCAGCAAATCTTGCAAAGAAAATTGAAGCAATGCAGGAAGAAATAAAGGCATTATTATCTGAAAATCAAAAATTAAAAGATAAGTTAGCAAAAGATGCGCTTGGCGATGTTATGGATCAGGTAATGGAAGTAAAAGGTGTTAAAGTTCTTGCTACTAAAGTTGATGATGTAGATATGAATGGCCTTCGTACATTAGGAGATCAATTAAAGGATAAATTAGGTGAAGGTGTGGTTGTTCTTGCTTCCGCAAAAGATGGTAAAGTGAATTTACTTGCAATGGCTACGCAGGAGGCTATGAAAAAGGGAGCACATGCTGGTAACTTAATCAAAGATATTTCTGCTATCGTAGGTGGCGGTGGTGGTGGACGTCCTAATATGGCGCAAGCAGGTGGTAAAAATCCAGCTGGAATAGACGATGCAATTAAGGCAGTAATAGCTACCGTAGAAGGACAAATTAAATAAAATTTCAAAGAAATATCAAAAAAATACAACTTTTATTAAAAAATAGTTGACGGATTAAAAAAATATGATATAATATTAACAGTGCTATAAAATACCCAAACAGTTGATGAGCACAATCCACAACTGGAGGGAGGTTAGGTGTGAGACTATGTCAAATGTTATCGTAAAAGAAAACGAAACTTTAGATAGTGCACTTCGCAGATTTAAAAGGAACTGTGCGAAGGCCGGTATTCAACAAGAGATTCGTAAAAGAGAGCATTATGAGAAGCCAAGCGTTAGACGTAAGAAAAAATCAGAGGCAGCTCGTAAACGCAAATTCTAAAAATGCAGTATTATAATATTGTGCAAGATAAGGGAGATGTTTAAACATCTCCCTTTTTGAATTTTTTTTTTCTCTGATTCATATAGTGATAGTAGTATCTATTTTGGAGGTTGTATGAAGCAAAGAACAATTGAAATCATGGAAGGTATATCCGAAACGATAAAACTGCCTTCTGATATATTAGCAGGAGCACCTCTTTTATCAATGGTTGGGCAAAGACAGCTATTTATTGAAAATTATAAAGGGATTATTGAATATACGGAAGAATGCATTCGTGTCCAAACAAAGATTGGCCGAATTCATGTAGAAGGAAAACGCCTTAATATCGAATATTATACCGTGGATGATATGAAAATTACAGGATACATAACGACAATTCAATTCTGTGAGTAAAGGAAGGGTTTGACGATTGGCACAGTCAATAATGAGATGGCTAAATGGTTATCTGTTAGTAGAGCTAAAAGGCTCATCACCAGAACGTTTTTTAAATCTCTGCCGTATGCGGGAACTATATACTTGGGATATTAATTGTGATAAGAATCAATATAAATTTTACATGAATATCAAGGATTTTAAAGAATTAAAACCAATTGCAAGGAAAACAAAAACAATGCCTAAGATTAAAAGGCGAATTGGGCTCCCGTTTTATGTAAGCAAAACAAAAACAAGAGTGGGTTTTGTTGCGGGATTTATTTGTTTCCTTTGTCTTATTTTATTCATGTCAAAGCTTATATGGAGCATTGAAGTAAAAGGACAGTACACACATACAAAAGAAGAACTAATGAAATATATGAATCAAAATGGAATTCATCAGCTTATCCTATCAAAGAACGTAAATTGTCTGGCACTCGAAGAGTCCATTCGAAAGGAATATGAAGATATAGGTTGGGTATCTGCTCAAATTGATGGAACAAAGTTAATCGTTCGAATCAAAGAGACAAATATGCCAAAACTTTATGTGCAACAAACGACTCCAGTACATATCGTAGCAGATCGGGATGGAACAATTGTCTCGATTGTAACAAGAAAAGGTACACCACTTGTAAAGTCGGGTGATGAAGTGAAAGCTGGAGATATTTTGATTTCTGGTGTTGTTGATATCATAGGCGACAATCAAATATTGCTTCGGAAAGATCCTGTCGTTGCAGATGGGGACATTATGTTGAATACCAAGTATGAATATCAATGCAAAAAAAGTCTAAAATATAAAGGAAAGGATTATACCGGAAAAATTGCAAAAGAAGTCCGAATTTCTGTTAAAGACAAAGAACTAATCTTAAACACACCTGAAATTTTTACTAAAAACTGGAAAAACAAGAGCGAACTTGTAGAAATAAAGCAAACATTATTTGGAAGCATTGATTTGGTAACAAGGCGTGAATATGTAGAAATACAAAAAATGTATTCCATTGAAGATACAAAAGCCTATTTAACCGTTAAATTAAAAAAATATATCCAAAAAATAACGGAAAAAGGGGTGATTATTCACCAGATTAATGTTAAAATAAATAGGATAGGTACTAATATGGTTGCAAGTGGAACACTCACTGTTTCACAGCCAGTTACAACATATCGAAAAATATTGGACAGCGAGTGGAGGAACACGGAGAATAATGAGCATAGTGGAAACGACAATTGATATTCCAGCAGAACATCAAAAAAATGTGTTTGGACAATTTGACTCCTACACGAAAACAATAGAAAAAACATTAAAAGTTACTATCGTTTTAAGAAATGATCAATTAAAAATTCTTGGTAATCCAAAGGATACTGAAACCGCTAAACGAGTATTTTCGCAGCTAATGGAACTTTCTAAGCGCGGGAATACCATTACCGAACAAAATGTAAACTATTGTTTAGCCCTTTCTTTTGAAGAAAAAGAAAAAGCAATCGTAGATCTTGACTCTGATTTAATATGTCATACGATTCAAGGAAAGCCGATCAAGCCAAAGACGATTGGACAAAAAAAGTATGTTGACCAGATCCGTCAAAAAATGATAGTATTTGGTGTTGGACCTGCAGGAACGGGCAAGACATATCTAGCTATGGCTATGGCAATTAATGCATTTAAAAATGATGAGGTTGGTCGTATTATTTTAACAAGGCCTGCAATTGAAGCGGGTGAGAAACTTGGTTTTTTGCCAGGAGATTTACAAAGTAAAGTAGATCCTTATTTAAGGCCACTTTATGATGCGCTTTATCAGATTATGGGGCCGGAAAGCTATTTGAAAAATACCGAAAAAGGACTGATTGAAGTTGCACCTTTGGCTTACATGAGAGGTAGAACACTAGATAATGCTTTTATTATATTAGATGAGGCACAAAATACGACGCCAGCACAAATGAAAATGTTTCTAACCAGAATCGGTTTTGGTTCCAAGGTAATTATTACTGGAGATTTAACACAGAAAGACTTGCCAACGGATGCAAAATCAGGACTTGATCATGCCATTAAGGTTTTGTCCAAGGTAGATGATATTGGATTTTCTTATTTAACCAGTCAGGACGTTGTTAGACACCCATTGGTTCAAAAGATTGTGAAAGCTTACGAAAGTTTTGAAGCAAAACAAGTACGAGGAAATTTAAAAAAATACGATAAGAGGTAGTCGTGTGAAAACGAAAACAAAAGAGTATACTCATCTATTTTGGAGTGCTGTTGTGCTTACTTCACTGATAAGTGCGGTGATTATATCAAAGACTGCTTCCATAGATACGTATGAATTACTAAAGACGTATATTATTGTGATACTACTAATTGGTGCGTTTGAAGCAATATCTATAACAAGTCAGTTACAAATATTTAATGATAAAAGTATTGTAAAAGATTTATGCATTGGTTATATTCTTTCTTCCGCATTTCTTTGCATTACGACAACGTTTCATGTTTACTTTATCTGGATACTTGGAAGTATCTATATTGCAAAGAAAGTACATCCATATGTTGGCATCTTTTTTCAGCTGATATTTACGTTTATTTATTGCAGTATGAATTCATATGGAATACAAGATTTTATTTATAACTTTATGATTGGCTGTATCCTTTGCATTTTGATTCGATTTGCAGATACCTTGATTGCACTTTTTTATGTGTTGCTTATCGTGGGTTCAATTCAAATCATTTTGAATTTTCTTATGAACAATTTCGTATTCCAACAGTCAATTTCTACGAATTCACTATATATGTTATTAAGTGGGTTTGTTCTAGTTATAGTTGGATACTTCATACGGCCAAATAAAGTAGTAAATGAGAAAGATATCTTTTCTGAGCTAGAATCAAAAGAAATACTAGTCAAAGCTTATGAAAAAAGTGAATCGTCGATCAATGCATCAGTGCAACCGAATGAAATAGAAGAAAAAACAGAAGATAAAATAGAAGAAAATTATGCAAGGTTTATAACAAGCGATGCGCCTCTAATGAAACGTTTGAATGATGAAAAGCCAAATACTTACCGTCATTCACTTTTGATTGGTATTTTATCGGAAAAAGCGGCGAAAAAGATAGGTGCAAACGAAACACTGGCAAAGGCCGGTGGATTTTACCATGAAATAGGTAAGCTAGAAAAAGGGGATTACATAGAGGAAGGGGTTCAATTAGCAATGTTGCAGGAACTTCCGACTCCACTTGTAAATATAATTAAGCAGCAGAATGGCAAAATAGAAAAGCCAGACTCAAAAGAATCAGCAATTGTTTTGCTTTCAGATAGTATTATTACTACCATCAAATATTTTGAAAAGCAACCAAATGAGTTAAGACGTTCCAATGATAAAATTATTGATAATATATTCAAGGTGCGCTTAGAACAAGGTATACTCGAAAAGGTTCCCCTTACCTTAAACGAGTTTCATACATTAAAAGAGTTCTATCTTACGAATTTACCGAAATAAGGTATGTGTGAAAATGCTTCACACACCTTGAATTTGAGAGCCGCAAAAGCGGCAGAGGGGAGCAATAATGACTTTAACATTTGATTGTGAATTAGAATGTGAGCCAGCCATTCCTTATCAGGAAATTATTTCAAGTGTAGCAGAGGCCGTTCTTGATTATGAAGAGTGTCCTTATGAATCCGAAATTAATGTAGTGATTACAAAAAATGAGGAGATTCAAAAAACAAATAAAGAATTCCGCGGGATTGACCGTGCAACGGATGTTCTTTCTTTCCCTATGTTAGAATATGAAGTACCTGGTGAATTTGATTGGCTGGAAGACTATGAAGAATACTTTAATCCAGAAACAGGAGAACTGATTTTGGGTGATATCATGATATCTATGGACAAAGTATGGGAGCAAGCAAAGGAATACGGACACTCTGTAGAGCGTGAACTTGCATTTCTTACTGCACACAGTATGCTTCATCTATGTGGTTATGATCATATGGAAGAGGATGAAAAAGACATCATGGAACAAAAACAAAGAGATATTATGGATATTTTAGGAATCAGCCGCGAATAAATCAAAGAAACAGCGAAAAGAATATGGGAGACAAAGCAATGAAAAGAAAATGGACCATAGTCTTAATGGTTGCCATGCTATTTGCCTTAACTGGTTGTGGTAAAAAGGAAGCACAGATAAGAGAAAATAACTTTGAAGCGGTAGAGGTAACGCCAACACCTTCTCCTTCGGCGACACCTACAATAACACCAGAAGAAAATCATGATGGACAAGCAATCAGCAAATTAACTGGTTTATGGGTGGATGAAAAGATTGCGAACCGAAGACCAATTGCACTTATGATTAATAACATTTCATTTGCCAATCCACAGACTGGAATCGGTGAAGCCTCCATTATGTACGAAGCAGTAGTTGAGGGCGGAATTACCCGCATGATGGCAATCTTTGAAGATGTAACGGGTGATAAGATCGGTTCTGTTCGAAGTGCGAGACATTATTTTGTTAGTTTTGCAGATGAGTATGATGCAATCTTTGCTCACTTTGGTCATACAAAGTATGCCACCAGTAAAATAAAAGAACTAGGTGTTGATAACTTAAGTGGATTGTCTGGTATTGGTTCTACGGTTTATTATCGTGACAATTCGATAAAACCACCACATAATGCATTTGCGAGTGCAAAGGGATTATGGAAAGGCGTAGAAAAGCTGGGGTATCGAACCACGCTTCGGGAAGATTTAAACAACCATTTTACATTCTATGAAGAGGATACAAATCTTTCAGATGGTGAGAATGCTTCAAAAAAAGTTACGTTGGGATTTTCAGGATATACCTCGCCTTATTTTACGTATGATGCAAAGGACAAGCTATATTATCGATTTCAATTTGATGGTCCTCATATTGATAAGGGAACCGGAAAACAGCTTGCCTTTAAAAATTTGATTATTCAGTATGTGTCCTATTGGACGATTGATCAAAAAAATGGATACCAATCCATGGATATAGAGAATTCAAATGGTGAAGGTCTATATATCACAAATGGAAAAGCGGTTGCGATTACATGGGATAAGAAGGAATCTTCGAAAGAGATGCATTATTATGATAAAGATGGAAAACTATTAACGATAAATCCGGGTAAGACGTATATTGCGCTTTATCCACAGAATCATAAAAAACAACTTGTGATTAATTAAAACAAATTGCATTTGACGATGGTGAATGATAGGGATGTATAAGTGCAATGGTTTTGTACAATATGCAATGCAAATCGCAAATAGCATACGTTTAACCTCAGAACGATTGTCAATTTTAATAAGCTATAAACAACGAGAATCAAGTGATTAGACACTTGATTCTCGTTATATCTTATTAAAATAATCGTTCAAATTCGGTTTTAACGTATGCTACTTGCGATTTGCATTTCATATTGGGATAACAGTGTTGAATAAATAGCAGTCCCTATGATTATAAGAATCCGTAAGAACTTAGGTCTCAATTGCTTAGGTAACTTTATTTGGTTTATGACAAATTGAGAAAACTATCTTGTTCTATAAGAATGTGTCTTTTTTTTCAACTAAGCCTCTTGTTTATAATATGGTCTTATAATACTAGCTCGAATAGTTTTCTAGAATTCCGTAAAGTTCTTCTTTGTCTAGTACGAAAATGCCTTCCAATAATTTAGTTTGTTCTGTATTGGAGAGATTTCTTGCGTCGATACCGGTGTATTCAAAGACTGTTTTTTTGTCGCAGTAGAAAACTACGACTTCATAGTTTACGGCGGTGACATAATATTCATATGGCATACTTGCTGAGTCGTAGTTTTTAATTAAGACAATGGTATCTTTGGAAAAGGACTGCAAATCATAAGAGATCAATCCAGCTCTGACTTCATCAAGAGGAAGGTTTTTCATATACTCGGATAATGAATCGAGTAATTCCTGGCGGTTCAGACCAATCCAATCGGAGGAAACTGACTTGGTTTCTTCTTTATAGGAATTATTTTGTAAATCATAAGTAATCAATTTGAATTCTGTTTTATTGGTAATAAGCGCTTCCTTAATGGTATCAGCTTCAACAACGGAATCGGGTACTTCCTTTTCTACAACTTCGCTAGGGATTGATTCGTTTGTTTTGTCTTGTTGATAATGCTCCAATGTTTTCTTATAACTCACATAATAGGCAGTAGAGAGCGTTACCGCTGCTATAAACATTACACCTATATATAAAAAAGTTCGTTTCATTCTTTTTACCTCATTTCGTAGCCTTTATTCTAGATACTTACTCTTAATTATTTCCAATCTTACTAAATATATACATTTATGTTTGGCATTGCGTAATTTAGGGAAAACAAGTATAATAGCCTAAGTAATGGAAAAGGAGGGCTTATTTTGAGAGATATAATCATCGTTGGCGGTGGTGCATCTGGACTGATTGCAGCAGTTATACTTGCACGTCATGATAAAGAAGTGACCCTTCTGGAACATAATGATAAAATAGGACGAAAAATTTTGGCAACTGGAAATGGAAAATGTAATTTTACCAATCAGTTGCAAGAAGAATCCTGCTATCGAGGAGAAAATCCGAACTTTGCATGGAATCTGATTCAAAAAAACGGACCCGAAACGTTTCTCTCTTTTTTTGATAGTATTGGGATTGTTCCTAAAAATAAAAATGGTTATTACTATCCGTATTCCGAGCAAGCTTCTACAATTGTAGAAGCCCTTCAACTTGAGCTTTCCTATCGAAAAGTAAAAGTAAAATGTCAGGAACATGTGACTGATATTTCACCTATCGACGGAGGCTATTCGGTATCAACCAAGGCATATACTTACCAGGCAAAAAAAGTAATATTAGCTTGTGGTGGAAAAGCAACGCCTGTACTTGGGGCTGATGGCAGTGGCTATGAACTAGCTATTAAACTTGGACATACGATTACTCCTTTATTTCCGGCTTTGGTTGGATTAAAGGTAGAAAATAAAAACAAACAAAAATTAGCCGGAATTCGTGCAAAGGCAAAGATAACGCTAATGATTTCCAATAAGGAAGTCACGTCAGAATTTGGTGAAATACAGTTTACCGCATATGGTATATCAGGAATACCTGTATTTCAAATTAGCCATTATGCAGCCAATGCGTTGTTAGTAGGCGAAAAAGTGGAAGCCATTCTATCATTGTTACCAGATATCACAAAGGATGAGCTTTTGGTCTATTTTGAAAATCAGGGAACGATAAATGCATATAAAACCATTCTACAAACCCTACAAAACTTAATGGATGTTAGATTAGCAGAAACGATATTGGAGTATGCCAATCTGAATGCAAAAAAAAGAATGGGTGAAATAAAGAAAGAGGAACTTGGAAATTTGACGAACTGCATCAAAGCTTTTCGTCAGCGTATCATTGGAACCAATGGATACGAGCAGGCGCAGGTTACTGGTGGTGGTGTAAATACCAATGAGATAAACCAAGAAACACTGGAATCCAACTATCATAAAGGCATCTATATGACAGGCGAATTGATGGATGTAGATGGAACCTGTGGCGGATATAACTTGCAATGGGCATTTACAAGCGGCTATATTGCATCAATGAATGCATTAAAAGAATAATAAGTAAAAATATATCCCATGGTTCAAAATAAAAAGTGAGTCAATAGAATAGAAAAATATCAACAAAAAGTAATTAATAGTAAAAATAGTAGAAGAAAACAGAAGTAAAACTAGCAAAAATAAAATAATAGAACAAAGAAAGAGACGTAAAATAAAATGATAAGAATATCAAATATAAAGATACCGGTTGATAAATTAAAGTCACAATCGGAAGAAGATCAATTGAACGCAATCGAGAAATACATCACGGCAAAATATCGAATAAGAGAAGGTGAACTTTCTTCCATCAAAATTGTAAAACGTTCCCTTGATGCAAGAAAGAAACAAGAAATTAATTACATCTATAGCGCAGATGTGCAGGTAAAAGAAGAAAAATATTATTTATCAAAACCAAATGTCATGGAAAAACCGAAGACAAAATATGTACCGCCTGTTCTTGGTAGCAAGGAACTAAACAATCGTCCGATTATTGTTGGAATGGGACCTGCAGGACTGTTTAGTGCTCTGGAATTAGCACAAGCTGGATATTGCCCATTGATCATCGAACGAGGCGAAGATGTTGATCACAGAGTAAAGAGCGTGGAGGCATTTTGGCAGGGAGAGAAACTAAACGTAGAATCCAATGTACAGTTTGGTGAAGGAGGCGCAGGCACCTTTTCCGATGGAAAACTCAATACGTTAGTAAAGGACCCCTTTGGTAGACACCAAAAGGTATTAAATACCTTTGTTCAATATGGTGCTCCAAAAGAGATTGCATATAGTAATAAGCCACACATTGGTACAGACCGATTGCGTCAGGTCGTAAAGGATATAAGGGAAGAAATTATCCGACTTGGGGGAGAAGTAAGATTTCAGACCAAAGTAACGGATTTGCAAATAGAAAATAATCAGATTAAAGCGATCGTCGTAAATGAAACCGAAGTGATTCCGTGTGATGCATTGGTATTAGCGATAGGCCATAGTGCAAGGGATACTTTTGAAATGATTCAGCAACATAAATTCGAAATGCAACCGAAATCCTTTGCAATTGGTGTTCGAATGGAACACCCGCAGGCGATGATAGGGAACGCACAGTATGGTCCGATGTATGAAAAACTACCAGCGGCAGATTACAAAGTAACACATCAATGTACTAATGGTAGAGGCGTTTATTCTTTTTGTATGTGTCCGGGCGGATTTGTCGTAGATGCATCTTCGGAAAACGATCGCATAGCAGTCAATGGCATGAGTAATTATGACCGTAAGGAAAAAAATGCAAACAGTGCCATAATTGTAACTGTTACACCAGAGGATTTTGAGGGATGCGACTGCATGGCAGGGGTATCCTTTCAACGAAAGTGGGAGACTTTGGCATATCAGGAGGGAAAGGGCTGCGTTCCAGTACAGCGTTTTGCTGATTTTAGGGATAACAAAGAGACCACATCACTTGGAACCATTCAACCAAATATCAAAGGAAACTTTACACTTTCCAATCTTCGTAATTGCTTGCCTGACTACGTGTCTGAGAGCCTCATAGAAGGAATTGAAGCCTTTCAGGGAAAGATTCATGGCTTTGCCAATGAAGATGCGATTCTAAGTGGTGTTGAAACCAGAACCTCATCTCCAATACGAATCGTGCGTGATGAAAACAGCTTGGAAAGCAATCAAAAAGGTATCTATCCTTGTGGTGAAGGTGCTGGATATGCCGGCGGAATCGTATCCGCAGCGATGGACGGAATCAAAGTTTTTGAAAAAATTGCAACAATCTATGCACCAATGAAGTAATAGATGGAGGAAACTTGCATGAATTATCGTGAATTACTAAAAGATAAAAAACGAATTGTAGTAAAAATAGGAACCAGTACATTGACGCATGAAGAAACAGGTGCCCTTAATTTGTTGAAAATGGAACAATTAGTTCGGATACTTACAGATTTAAGGAACCAAGGAAAAGAAATTGTTTTGGTATCATCAGGAGCAATCGGGGTCGGAAGAACGACCATGGGGTTACTTGAGAAACCAAAGGAATTGTCGTTAAGACAGGCATGTGCGTCCATTGGACAAGCAAAGCTTATGATGGTTTATGAAAAATTGTTTGCAGAATACAATCAGATTACCTCTCAGATACTGATTACAAAATATACTATGATAAATGATCGAAGCAGAAAAAATGCCCAGAATACATTTCGTGAATTACTTAAAATGAATGTAATTCCGGTAGTGAATGAAAATGATACCGTGTCCACAGATGAAATTGAATTCGGTGATAATGATACCTTATCTGCCATTGTAGCAGCTTTGATTGGCGCGGATCTATTAATCTTAATGTCAGATATTGATGGCCTATATACGGATGATCCACGCTCCAATCCAGAAGCAAAATTTATAGATACCGTAGAAACGATCACGCAAGAATTGGAAGATATGGGAAAGGGTGCGGCAACCGATTTTGGAACCGGCGGAATGGCAACGAAGCTTTCTGCTGCTAAAATAGCAAATGATGCCGGTGCCGATATGGTAATCGCAAATGGCGCGGATATTTATAATATATCGCATATTGTGAGTGGAGATAGTATTGGTACACTATTTAAAGCACATAAGGATCCTAATTTTAAACTACTTGACTACATCGGAGTCGAAGACAGAAAGGAATAATTACAAAATGGAAGAACGTGTTATAGAGCGAATCAATGAATTGTATCATAAAGCACAAAAAGAAGGACTTACAGAAGAAGAGAAAATAGAACAAGCAAATCTTCGTTCGGATTATATTCAGTCGGTAAGAGCAAATTTACGTGGACAGCTTAATAATATATCAATTCTCAATACCGATGGTACAGTCACCGATTTATCTGAAAAGGACAAAACGAAAAACAAGTAAAATGGATAAAAAGACAATTCGAAAAGAAATACTAGAGCGAAGAGATCAACTTACCAAAGAACAGATCCTAACTGGCGGCAAGATCGCTTTGGCACAGATTTTGAAAGAAGATGCATGGAAAAAGAATGAAATGGTGTATCTGTTTGCCTCTTTTGGAAGTGAGGTATCAACAAAGGATCTGCTTAGTGCCTGCTTCGAGCAAAAGAAAAAAGTTGCATTTCCGAAAGTACTTTCTAAAACAGAAATGGAGTTTTATGAGGTGACGGATAGCAATGATCTCATTCCTAGGTATCAAGGCATTTTGGAACCATGCTTTGAGTGTAAGCGAATAATGGAGCCTGGATTGATGATTGTTCCAGGTGTTGCATTTGATAAGCAAAATCATCGTATCGGTTATGGTGGTGGCTACTATGACCGTTATTTAAGTACACATGGCAGCGATCATTACTTCAAACTGGGACTTGTCTATTCCTTCCAGGTACTACCTTTGATTGAAACAGAACCGTTTGATGAAATAGTAGATAAAGTAATAAGCGTTTTTCTTTCTTCATAGAATAAAAGAAAACGGAACTTATCGATATGGAGTTTGGAAAAAGCTATTCCTATTTGGAAATATTACAATATTTATTAAATTTACAACAGAAATATCCGGATAAACTTACAGTAGAGAGCATAGGAATGACCTTTGATAGGAGGTCTATTCCTATGCTTGTTTTTGGTTCAGGCAAGAAACAGATTGTGGTAACTGGTGGTGTGCATGGTAGGGAATCCATAAATCCAATCGTATTGATTCAGATGGCAGAGGATTATATAACGAAGAAAGCCTCAAAAATGAAAAACAAGGGATGTATTTACATGATTCCCCTGTTGAATCCAGATGGCTACGAAATTTCTAGAATGGATCATGCTCTTTGGAAAAATAATGCAAATGGAGTTGATATCAATCGAAATTTTCCTTCCAAAACATTTCAGGAGAAATGGGAAGATGATAAACCGGGAAGCGAAGTAGAAACAAAAGCCCTGATGAAGGTTTTTTATAGTGTCAATCCGGATGGGTATTTAGATTTTCACTCAAGAGGAAAAAGTATTTATTATTATCGAAGTCAGATGGATGCCGTCTATAACTCAAAGCAGTTAAAAATTGCAAAAGCCCTTGCATCTTCAACGGGATATGCATTAGAAGATCCAGAACATGAAATCGATTCAAAGGATAGCGGTGGAAATACCGTACACTTTTTCTCAGAGTATTTTGAAAAACCGGCACTTACCATAGAAACAGTAGCCGATGAAGAACGTTTTCCATTAGATGTCAAACTACAAGTTGAGACTTACAATGAAATAAATGACACCCTTCGCGTGTTTTTGAAAACTATTTGACCTTTTTTCGAACCTACTTTATAATTAATAGGCATGTATGGAGTAATGCGAAAGGAAGGACAAAGAAAATGAATTTACCATTAGACGAATCAAAGAAACAATATGTTTATATAGAAAAATGCAAAGAACGCTTAGAAGAGATAAGTAAGAAGGTAGGAAGACCGCTGACTGCCTGTATCAATACATTTGGGTGTCAGATGAATGCCAGAGACTCCGAAAAGATCGTGGGAATCTTGCATCAGGTGGGATATACCATTACAGAAGATGAACATGCAGACTTTGTCATCTTCAATACTTGTACGGTACGTGAAAATGCAAACTTAAAAGTATATGGCCGCCTCGGTCATTTAAAATCAATGAAGAAAGATAATCCAAATATGATGATAGCGCTCTGTGGCTGTATGATGCAGGAGCCAACCGTGGTTGAAAAGATTAAAAAGAGCTATTCCTTCGTTGACTTAATCTTTGGTACGCATAACATCTTTAAATTTGCGGAGCTATTATATAATTGCTTTGAGTCCAAACGCATGATTATCGATCTGTGGGAAGACACGACACAAATCGTCGAAGAACTTCCAAGTGAGCGTGCGTATAAATTTAAAGCTGGCGTAAATATTATGTTTGGCTGTAATAACTTTTGTAGCTACTGTATCGTACCTTATGTAAGAGGACGTGAGAGAAGCCGTAATCCGGAAGATATTTTAAAGGAAATCAAAGATCTCGTTGCCGATGGCGTAATCGAAATCATGCTTCTTGGTCAGAATGTAAATTCATACGGAAAAAATTTAGAACATCCAATGACATTTGCCCAGCTTTTACAAGAAATTGAGCAGATAGACGGTCTGGAGCGTATCCGTTTTATGACGTCTCATCCAAAGGATTTATCCGATGAGTTAATCGAAACAATGAAGAACTCTAAAAAGATATGTACGCATCTTCATCTACCAGTACAGTCCGGCAGCAGTAAAATACTAAACGTAATGAATCGTAAGTACGACAAAGAGCATTACTTAAATCTCGTGGAAAAGCTTCGTACTGCAATGCCAGATTTATCATTGACAACAGACATTATTATCGGTTTTCCTGGAGAAACAGAAGAGGACTTTTTGGAAACCTTGGATGTCGTAAAACAGGCACGTTATGATAGTTCGTTTACCTTCATTTATTCCAAACGAACTGGAACACCGGCAGCGACAATGGAAGATCAGATACCGGAGGATGTAATTAAAGACCGTTTTGACCGTTTATTAAACGTCGTTCATCAGATTTCCAGGGGGGAAGCAACGAAAATCACAGGAAAGGTATTAACCGTACTGGTAGAAGAAAAAAGTGAGCATGACGATACTCTGATAACCGGACGTTTAAGCAACAACCTTTTGGTACACTTTAAAGGAGACGAAAGCCTGATTGGCAGCATTGTTCCAGTAAAATTAGTGGAATGCAAAGGCTTTTACTATATGGGAGAACTGGTATGATATATCCATCATTTTTAAATAAAGGTGACCGCATCGGAGTAACTGCTCCTTCGGATGGCAATAGCAAGGAGATTGATCATATTCGACTGGATTATAGTATCGATAAATTAACTCGCCTTGGATTTCCTGTAGTAGAGACACCAAATGTCCGAACCAGTATCAATGGACGTAGTGCAAGTAAGGAAAGACGTGCGGAAGAATTCCTTAGCCTGATGAAGCATCCGAAAGTGAAAGCGATTGTATCCGCTAAGGGTGGCGATTTCCTATGTGAAATGCTATCGATAATTGATTTTGATGAGATACGGAATCATCCAAAGTGGATACAAGGGTATTCGGATAATACCGGAATATTGTTTACTGTGACTACACTTTGCGATATTGCTACACTTTACGGAAATAACTTCAATGACTTTGGAATGGAATGCTGGCATGAAGCGGTAATAAATGACATGGAAATTCTGAAAGGAAATCTGGTGGAACAAAACAGCTTTGTCTTTT
The DNA here is from genome assembly GCA_041739345.1 of Acetivibrio sp. Taxonomy (GTDB): domain Bacteria; phylum Bacillota; class Clostridia; order Lachnospirales; family Lachnospiraceae; genus DIGJ01. Next base: position 244,063 of record JBGSNZ010000021.1, read on the forward strand.
ATGAAGATGGTTTCCATGATAAGATTACGGGACTGGAAGGCTATCAGGAAGACAAGGAAGTATACTGGCAGCATACCGGTGAAGCGAAGGAAATCATGATGAAAGGGCGCCTGATAGGAGGGTGCCTGGATGTGTTATTGAATCTGGTGGGTACACGCTTTGATCAGGTGAAAGCCTTTGCTGATAAATACCAGGAGGACGGAATTCTTTGGTATCTGGAAAGCTTTGAGACGAACCGGGAAAAAATAATTCTAAGTCTTTGGCAGTTAAAGGAAGCGGGCTGGTTTGCGAATGCGACTGGATTTATCTTTGGACGACCATGCTTTTATCCGGAGGATTCGGAGGTCTCTTACTGGGAGGCGGTTGAGGAGTGTTTGGGAGAGTTAAAGCTTCCGATGATTTTTGATGCGGATATTGGACATAAAGGGCCGCAGTTTACGATTATGAATGGGGCGTATGGGAGTGTGTATTGCGGATATGGGAAAGGGAAGTTGAGGATGGAGTTGCGGGAGTAGAGGTGAGTGCAGTGAGTTTAGTATTGAACATACTTCTAGTGGACAAGCCAATGTTAAGAGGATTGGTTGTTTGTACTTAGGGGATGCACCTGATACAACAATTTATGAATTAAGAGCTGGAGTATATGATTATGTTTCTGTTGGAAAGTTTGTTTTAAAAGAAGACATAATAATCGCAGATTTAAAAATGAAAAATCAGATCAGTCCTTTAATAGATGGATTAGATTGTAAAGAAAATGCTCTATATAAAGAACATTTATATAAAAGCAATGATGAATTGGGAAAAGTCATGAGATGTAGTGACGGCATACTTGATTATGTACCTACTCAATATATAACTGATTTTATAAAAAGTGCTGAGCGTGCTGGAAAAAATGAGGATACAGGTATTGGATATAAAAGTGTAATGCATGTTGGTGGGTATAATATTGCCATATTTGAACCTGAATTATTTGAATGTATTGGAACTGACATTTATAAAATAGATACTGAAGATTATAGAAAGAAAATACTATAAAAGCGCGTTTTGTTATAAGACTTTTGTAAATCTACATGATTTGTTCCAAAACTTGCCACATGTGGAGACGTGCTGTCCTCTATATAAAATGCAATATAGAATTGAATAGGTGATGGATGGACGCACTCGTTAGCATTTGTTGATGTGTGCGTTTTACTTTAGAAATTTGTGCGAATACTTTGATATTTATATGATTATGGATTATAATGGGAATGAAGTCAGTAATCATAATTTAGAGGAGACAAAGAAACATATATTTATGAAAAAGTATTCTCCAATTTTATTTACTTGAAAAGCTGATAAGATTGTTTAATGAACTTTAAGAATAAAAGAAAATTGATTGTAATGGAGGAAATCCAGAATGTTAAGTGAATACGAAGCTAAATTATTTGATTTAGTGAAAACTACTGAGCTGAACAATTCACTGTCTGCAGTGAAAGAGGCTGTTGATACTATTTGGTCAGAGGAAGTTCGTATTATCAGAGATTATACGGATCATGGATGCAAACATAGCGAGAGAATATTCAAAAAACTTTTCGAAGTTCTATTAGAGAAACAACATAATATAACAGAGGAAGAACTTTATGTATTGATATTGGGCATTTATTTACATGACATAGGGATGCAATGTGATATAAAAAAACATATAGACATCAAGGAAGTAGCAATAAATAAATTTAATGCAGTGTTTATGATTGATTTTATGCCTAGTACGGCAAATTCGTATTCTACGGCAGAGCAGAACGAGATTAGAAAGAATCATCATCTCCTAACAGCCGCATGGCTAGACTATGCATACAACAATACTGGCAATATTTTATCAGATGCATTAAGAAAAGTAAATGTGATTTATATTGAAGATTTAATCAGTATATGTATGTTTCATTCCAAACTGAATATTATGGATTGTCAGGAGAAGACAGATGTAAACAAAGTAAGACGCAGATTTGTGGCAGCATTACTCAGATTTGGAGATGAATTGGATATTGATCAATACCGTGTAAATACAGAAACGGTAAAAGAATTTGGCTATGAAACAGACAATAGCGTTTACTGGTATCTTCATGGAAGAACTCAGATAAAGATTGATAAAAATGAAGTAATAATCACTGTGTCTCTAAATCCATATGATTATGCTTTATGTCATTCAGCAATTAACAATTTGGTTATTTCAGAATTTAAACAAAAAAACAAAATATTAACTGACATTTTAACCAAAAATGAAATTCCCATATTTATTAGCGAAAATTCAAAAGTGATCTCACACGAATATACCAAACGTTTGCCCGATGAGGAACTCAAATTTATTATAAATTTAGGCAAAAATAAAATAGAAAAAGAGAATGAAGAAAATTTACAATTAATAAATAAAATTAATGAGAAAATTAATAAAAATGAAGATATAATGCCCGTAATTGCAGGCGAACTTATGCAGAACGAATTTGCTAAAAATCATATCAAGTATGTTGAACTAGAAGCAAATAATCTGTTCCAAATGATTCAGCAACTAAAAAATAAGTATTTGATTTCAAAAAATGACTTAGAAAAAACAAAAACTGCTTTTAACAAGATAATTGGAATAGACAGTGAGCAAGTACATAAATATACAGAGGAAATTGCTGTAGGATTTAAAGCCTTTCTATTTATTCAGGCTTTTAGTACTCAACAAATGACTTTTTTATATGATCTGGGACAATCGTTACACGGACAGGTTATGAGTGGGCAAGCGCTGGAGTATGCTAGAGAGTTTTTTACATTTTACTACAATAAATTTTTGAAGTATCCAAATGCGTCTATTAAGATGAATGAGAGATTTGATTATTATACATTTGAGCAAATTGGACGTATTTTAATTGACTATGAAAGCATCGTTAGATTTGATTATAACAAAATAAAGTTTTCCAAAGGATACTTGTATGAAAAAGAGAGTTGTGGAGAATTGCTTGCAGTCAGTGTAGAAGGGGAGTCAAATAAAATTTTTGTTTGGGATGTTAGTTCAAGGCTCTATGAGCCAATTGCTGCACTTGGAGGTCTGTATGAAACAGTTAGTGAAGTAAAAGTTATCCGCAGCAATTCTAATGTCATGATAGCAGCGAAAGGAAACCGTCAGATATATTTGTGGAATATAACTAACGGTAATGGAATGCCAGCATTTATTTTCAGGTCTTCAGAAAGTATCTATCATTATGCAGTTGTTCGTTCTATGAATGGAGAATTGCATATCCTAGGTGTTTCTCGAGAAAATATATACATATGGAAAATAGGGGATGATGAAAAGCCTTTTAAAATTTATAATAATAGTACAGAATCAGAAGATATCCTTATTGTTGATACAAAGCTGGAAAAAGATCATCCATCTTACGCTTTAATTGGAGATAGATCTTTCGATAGTATTAATGACTCGGATATACTGGAATTAAAAGAAGTATTACCATTAAAATATACAACAGTTCGATTGATTAGTAAAAAAGGTATACTAGGAGACGATTATATTAATAAAATGGATAATTATTCTGTTGAGTGTTATCAGATTACAGCAAAAAGTAAAATAATGGGCGTGCTTTTCAGAGATTATTTGGTTTTATATGATTTAAATAATAAGAAAAAACTGGTTACCATACCTCGAAAAGGACAGCAGATTCTTGGCTTTAAAATGATTGAAGTAGAAAGTATAATATATGTGTTGACCTATCATCTATACTTTAAGCAGTTAGATAACGAGGAGGGGTTGGTACGATGCTATACCATACGTGATGGTGAACTTATTGAAGAGAAGGAATGGTTCTCTGGAAAACGTGATATGAAAAAGGCGGTAATTGCAAATAAGGGGAATGATTTTTGCATTTTCTTCAATCAGTATCATAATAATATAATTTATCGGACAGAATACGAATCAGATAACTATGAAGAGTTTTATAAATTGCCAAATTCTATGAATTTAAATGATATGGTGAACGGATGAAAGATTTCAGCTCCAAAATTAGGATCAGGAAATATGGATTTGGATACACTCTTAGCAATTGCTATAAAAAATGGAGTAGAAGGTGTCATATTGGAAACTCATAAAAATGGGGTAGATAACGATCCAATTAAGAGTCTCCAGGTTAGTGCAAAATACATACAGGAAAAGTTTAGATGAAAATCTACTTCTGATAATAAAAGTATTGACAAAATAACTAACACCATATATAGTTAACAGTGTTAGCAAATATAATTTATGTAAGAAGGTGTTAAAAATGGATTACGAACCATTAGCAGTTGAGTTTATGCAAACCATGCATCAGATGCGCAAACGAAAGGCTCAAAAGCAACTTAGTGATTCGATGCAAGGAGAAAGTTTTGTTCTCTTCTATATATCCCACCATGAAGGATATGTCATTCCAAGTGATATCAGTAATGAAATGGGGATTTCTTCCGCCAGAATAGCGGCGACGCTAAATAGCTTAGAAAAAAAAGGCCTGATTGTAAGAAGAATAGATGGGAAGGATCGCAGGCGAATCTTGATAGATTTGACAGATGCAGGAAGAGAACAGGTGCAAGAGCACTATCAGATGATTATGGGTATCACAACAAATATGCTTCGTTACCTGGGAGAACAAGATGCAAAGGAATTTATCCGGATAATGCAAAAACTTTCGGATAAAGGACCAGAAGATTTTTTATAGGATGCAGTCACAGGAGTGGCTGCATCGCTTAAAACAAATAGCTAACACTATTAGTATGTAATGCTATTAATAAAAAAGAGGAAGAGTGAAAGAAAAACGTTTCACTCAGCAAGTTTGTGTCTGCGCTGTGCACACAAACTTGATATGCGCAAAAAGCAGCGCAGAAAAGAGGAAGAAATATGATTAAGTTATTAAAACGCCTGAAAGCAAAAGAGTGGATTCAGGTATTTGTCAGTTTGATATTTATAGTATCTCAGGTATGGCTGGATTTAAAACTACCAGACTATATGTCTGAGATAACAAGATATTCCCAGACACCAGGCAGTGAAATGTCGGATATATGGTTAGCAGGTGGTAAAATGATGCTTTGTGCTTTGGGCAGTCTGGCATCTGCGGTAGTGGTAGGATTTTTCGCCGCAAGAATTGCTGCATCTTTTTCACAAAGACTTCGAAGCCTTTTATTCTCCAAAGTAGATTCGTTTTCGATGGAAGAAATCAATCGTTTTTCAACAGACAGTCTAATCACACGTTCTACCAATGACATTACTCAGGTACAAATGTTAATTACAATGGGATTGCAGATGCTAATCAAGGCACCAATCATGGTAGTATGGGCTATGATAAAAATTTCTGGAAAAGGGTTCGAGTGGACCGTTGCTACCGGGGTAACGGTAGGAATTATGGTTGTTGTGATCGCATTGATTATGATATTTGTTATGCCAAAGTTTCGAAAAATGCAGGCTATGACCGATAATCTTAATCGTGTAACAAGAGAGAATCTTACTGGATTACGTGTGGTAAGAGCATATAATGCAGAAGGTTATCAAGAAGAAAAATTTGAACAGGCAAATGAAGAATTGACAGCGACGCAGCTTTACACCAATCGGGGTATGGCAGTTATGATGCCAATGATGTCAGCGCTGATGAGTGGAATATCACTGGCTATTTATTGGATTGGAGCGTATTTGATTGATGGGGCGCAGGCTATGGATAGACTTACGTTATTTTCTAATATGGTCGTGTTCTCCTCTTATGCGATGCAGGTAATCATGTCTTTCATGATGCTGGTTATGATTTTTGTTATGTTGCCAAGAGCGTCTGTATCTGCAAAACGTATCAATGAAGTTTTAGAAACAAAACCGACAATTATCGATGGAAATAGTAAAGAAGGTATCCATGGAGTGGAAGGAGAAGTTGAATTCAAAAATGTCAGCTTCAAATATCCGGGTGCATCTGATTATGTTTTGGAAAATATCAGTTTTAAAGCAAAAAAAGGAGAAACCATTGCGTTTATCGGCTCGACTGGTAGTGGAAAGAGTACATTGATCAATCTTATCCCAAGATTTTATGATGCTACGGAAGGTGAGATCTTAGTGGATGGAACGAATGTGAAGGAATATACCCAAGAAACGCTACATAACAAGATTGGATATGTACCACAGAAAGCCGTACTGTTTCGAGGTACCGTAAGTAGTAATATAGCCTTCGGAGATAATGGAAAGAAAAAGCCGGTACTTAGCGAAGTCGAAACAGCGGTAAGAATTGCTCAGGGAAGTGATTTCGTGGAAAAGATGGATAGGAAATATGAATCTGGAATTTCGCAAGGAGGAACCAATGTATCCGGTGGACAAAAGCAGCGTCTTGCCATTGCACGTGCTGTTTGCCGGAAACCAGAATTGTATGTTTTTGATGACAGCTTTTCTGCTCTGGACTATAAGACAGACCGTATTTTAAGAACTACGCTAAAAAAAGAAACAGCAGGAGTTACCAGTTTCATTGTTGCACAACGAATCGGAACGATTATGGATGCGGATCAGATCATTGTCTTAGAGGAAGGAAAGGTTGTTGGAACAGGGCGACACAAAGAGCTGTTAAATCACTGTGAGGTATATAGAGAAATAGCGATGTCACAATTAAGCGAGGAGGAGTTGATATCATGAGTGAACAGAAAATAAAGCGAAATACGCAAGGTGGACCCATGGGAAATGGTCCAATGGGTGGTGGAGCAGTGGAAAAATCAAAAAATTTCAAAACAACCATGGTAAAGTTGTTAGAATACTGTAAAAAATATATACCGATTATATCCATTGCTTTGATTGCAGCAGCAGCGGGAACGTTATTACAGATTATAGGACCAGATAAACTAAAAGATTTAACCAATGAAATCATGAAAGGTCTTCCTGCAATGATTAACGGAAAGCCTGTGCTTGGAAGCATTGATATGGATGTTATATCTAAAATCGCATGGATTCTGACTTTGTTTTATGGTATCTCTTTCCTGTTAAGTTATTTGCAAAGTTTGATTATGGCAACCGTGACCCAGGTTATTTCAAAGAAGATGAGAACGGATATATCACAAAAAGTAAATCGTCTTCCGTTAAAATATTTTGATTCTACCAGCCATGGGGATGTATTAAGCCGTGTTACGAATGATGTGGATGCCATAGGTCAGACTTTAAATCAAAGCATCGGGACTTTGATAACATCCGTCACAATGCTAATTGGGTCGTTGGTTATGATGTTTTATAACAATTGGATTCTAGCATTGACTGCAGTTGGTGCAAGCGTAATCGGTTTTGCTTTCATGATGCTGATCATGAAAGCATCACAGAAATTTTTCAAAGAACAACAAGAAGAATTAGGACATATCAATGGTCATATTGAAGAGATATATACTGGTCACAATGTAGTTAAGGTATATAACGCCGGCACCGTAGCAAAAGAAGTCTTTGAAAAAAGCAATCAGAGTTTATATGGAAGTGCATGGAAATCCCAATTCTTATCCGGGCTAATGATGCCACTTATGAGTTTTGTTGGAAATCTAGGATATGTGGCAGTATGTGTAGTGGGAGCGGCACTTGCCATGGATGGAACAATTTCATTCGGTGTCATCGTGGCATTTATGATGTATATAAGATTATTTACACAACCACTGTCACAGATTGCCCAGGCAATGAATAACCTTCAAAGAACAGCAGCGGCAAGTGAACGTGTTTTTGAATTCTTGGATGAGGCTGAACTGGAAAATGAATCAGAAAAGCAAAGTAGCCTTGAACATGTGAAGGGAGAGGTCGAATTTAAAAATGTGAAATTTGGATATACCAAAGATAAGCCAGTTATTCATAATTTTTCATCTAGGATTCATGCCGGACAAAAGGTGGCAATCGTAGGACCTACCGGAGCAGGAAAGACAACCATGGTAAATCTACTCATGAGATTTTACGAAGTGGATGCAGGAGAAATCTGTATCGATGGTGTTCCAATTCATAAGGTGCCAAGAGAAGAGGTCCATGCACAGTTTAGTATGGTATTACAAGATACTTGGCTGTTTGAAGGAAGCATAAGAGACAACATCATCTACAGCAAACCAGGAGTTAGCGAAGAAGAAGTCATCAAAGCTTGCAAAACGGTAGGACTGCATCACTTTATCAAGACGTTACCACAAGGTTATGATACCATGCTGGGTGATAAAGCAAGTCTCTCTGAAGGGCAGAAACAGCTTATCACCATAGCAAGAGCGATGATACAGAATGCGCCATTATTAATATTAGATGAAGCCACAAGTTCGGTTGATACACGAACAGAGCGTATGGTTCAAAAAGCAATGGATCAGCTGACGGTAGGAAGAACATCCTTTGTGATTGCCCATCGTCTTTCCACCATAAAAAATGCAGATTTGATTCTGGTTATGAAGGATGGGGATATTATAGAGAGTGGAAATCATGAAGAACTGCTTGCAAAAAATGGATTTTATGCAGAACTTTATAATAGCCAGTTTGAGGCGGCATAAGTAAACAGTTTGTAAAAAACATCTGAGAATACTATATAGCGAACAGCCAGCCTTTAAATTTAACAGAAGGCTGGCTGTTTTTATGGGATATGGACTTATTTAATAACAGTTCAAAATACTTATTACATATAGTGAAAATTGCCTATATATGGTAAAATAGAAGTATAAATTTGTTATCCAGTGCATACACGAGACCAAAACAAATTTGCCAAGTATTTGGATGGAAGAATCGAAAATAAAGAGTAATCAGGAAAATTTATTGGATTGCATTATGGGTTAGAGAGGAGATACATGAATCTAGAAGGCGCAATTATAGGTATATCGGCATTTATGATAATTGGGGTGTTTCATCCAATCGTTATAAAAACAGAATATTATTTTGGTAAAAAAGTATGGCCGGCTTTTCTCATTGCAGGGTTGATATTTATTGCTCTATCACTATTTATAAGTAATTTGATCATCTCGGCAGTTGCTGGTATTACAGGATTTTCTTCATTATGGAGCATACATGAACTGGTCGAACAGGAAGAAAGGGTCAAAAAAGGTTGGTTTCCAAGTAATCCAAATAAGGAACGTTGAACGGAGTACATACTTATATAGTTGAGAGGTAAGAAAAGAGAATTACTAGTTATTATAATATATTAGATGTATTAGGCCGAGGAGCAATCCCCGGCTTAAGTTTTAACTCAAATATTTTAGCAGTTGAATATGCCTTTTCGATAGCTTGTATGATATAATAAATTGATTAAAATGCATATGAAACAGTTATAATTAATACAGAGTAAAAATTTTAGGAAAAAGAGGTTAGGATGAAGTCAATAATTCAAGTTAAAAATTTCACTAAAAAATATGGTGACTTTATAGCAGTAAATGATATTTCCTTTGAAGTAGAAGAAGGGACTATTTTTGCTTTTTTAGGACCGAATGGAGCGGGGAAAAGTACTACCATAAATACGTTGTGTACCATATTTGAAAAGACAACTGGTACTCTTATAATCGATGGAAAAGATGTTACATCGCAGAAAAGTGAAGTTAGATCAACAATTGGAGTAGTGTTTCAGGATTCTACTCTAGATTCGAAAATGACAATTGAAGAAAACCTTAAAATGCACTGTGTCTTTTATCATATCCCAAAAAAAGAAGTGGAAGAGCGTATTCAGTTTGTTTTGAATTTAGTTGATTTAATGGGCGAAAGAAAGAAATTAGTAGGTGCATTGTCAGGTGGAATGAAACGTCGTGTCGAAATTGCTCGCGGATTAATTCACTATCCAAAGGTTTTATTTCTTGATGAACCGACGACTGGGCTTGATCCACAAACACGTGCTCATATTTGGGAGTATATTTTGAAGCTTCAAAAAGAAAGAAATATAACTATTTTTCTTACCACGCACTATATGGAAGAAGCGGAAATATGTAATAAGATTGCAATTATTGATGGTGGAAAAATTGTGGCTCACGATACACCATATGCTCTAAAAAAAGAATTTACAAAAGACAAAGCATATATCACGACTCAAAATGGGCCGGGACTGGAACAGTTGTTAACACAATATGATCTAAATTATGTAAAAAAGGAAAACTATTATAAGGTTGATGCTGAAAATATAAATCTTTTATTACAAGTGTTAAGTCAACAAAAAGATGTAATTACTGATATAGAGATTAAAAAAGGTACATTTAATGACGTTTTTTTAGAAATCACTGGGAAAAAGATTCGAGAGGAGGCATAATATGAATACCGTATTTGCATTGTGGAAAAGAGGTTTAAAAGCCTTTATAAGAAATAAAACAGGATTAATTTTTTCACTCATTTTTCCATTGTTCTTTGTTTATGTGTTTGGAGCCATTTTTAAAAATGACTTAATAGAAAATCCGATTGCCTATATGCTATCTGGAGTTATTATTACTACAGTGTTTGAAAGCTCACTTAATCTAGCATCATCAACCGTGGATGATATGGTAAGTGGATTTATGAAAGAAGTTTTAGTTTCTCCTGCTAAAAGGGTAACAGTTGCAATAGGTCAATTATTATCAGCGGCCACTGTTTCTACACTACAAGGGATTATGATTTTAATTCTTGGATTTTTTATAGGAATTAAATTTACCTCATGGATAACTCCGTTATGGGTTTTGTTAGCGATGATTTGTGTTGGACTTGTTTTTTCTGGTGTCGGGTTGTATTTAGCAACTTTAGTACGTAGCGGTCAAACATTCCAAATTGTTAAAACAGCAATAACTATGCCCTTAACGTTTATATCAGGTGCATATATACCTCTGGAAATGTTACCTAATTCCCTTAGATATGTTGCTTATTTTAATCCAATGACTTATGCAACCGCTTTTTTCCGTATGATTGTTTTGGAAAAGACGAATTTATCGCCTGCTGAACTTGTAACAGAGGGACTGGCAATTGATATCAATGGGTTTATTGTTACACCTATCATGTCATTTACAATCATTATAATCATAGGATTTCTATTTTTAATATTATCAACTAACTCATTCGTTAAAACAGATTTTTCACGCGTTAACAGAAGTGCCAGTGATGCGAGTGCTTTATGGGGATGATGAATAATCAAAATATGTTTTAAATCAGTCTTTGCAAGAAGCGCCAGAGAATATTTTATTCGCTATAAGGATTTGGAATAAATCAGCCGGATATGCTTCCCTTGTGGTAGATAGTTAAATAATAAAAACTGTCTATTACAAGGAGAAGCGTATTTTTTATTGGGAAGAAACGGAAAAGACGAAAGAAAAGAAGAGTTTTTATTACGATTACTATTATATTTCGCAAAATAATTATAAAAACAATAGTAATAAATGTTCTAATAATTATTTGACTAATTATTAGAATTAGTATATGATATACTTATATTAATAAAAAAGGTCAGGGATAATTCAAATGAATATTTCAACAAAAGCAATAGTTTCAAACTCAGAAATGATTAAGAATTACAAATTTTGCAGAGAAAAAGCAGAAAGTTTTGGAAAGATATTTATTTTGAAAAATAATCAACCAGATGCAGTGTTATTTTCTATTGACGAGTATGAAAGGCTTTCAGTTCTTATTGAGTATTTGGAAAGTCTTGACATAAAGGATATTGTAAAGTTTACAGAGTCTTTGCCCAAAGTGGGAAATAGGGAAAGATATTCTATTGACCATCTACGAGATGATATAAAATAAATCACAGTAGTAAAATGTATCCATATAGTTTTCATTAAAATTTTATATTTAATACCTTTAGGGTGGTACGCTCATTTTAGAGTTACCACTCTTTAATTTTATATATTAGCACCAAAAAACTAGTGGGAGAGGGAATAATACGTATCCCAAGCAGAAAGGAGGTGACATTAAATGGGAGATAAGAATCCGAATAAATTGAAAAAAAAGAAGAAAATATCCGAAAAAGTTCAACCACAATCTGTAATTGCAGTTGAAACTGAAACAGTAGCAGGAAAGAAACCAAAGAAAAAATAATCAAGATAATATTAGGTCCTAGTATAGTAAGCACACGAATCTGGCAATATAACTAGCAGATGAGTTCAATCGTCAGTTAGTTATATACAGACTCTCAAATAAGGAGAAATTGACATTAATGAATAAAAAAAAAGTATTAGTTGGTAGCCCGGTATATCAAAAACCAAAAATTTTAGAGGAATTTCTAAGTTCACTAAAAAATCTAAGCAGGAATACTATTTCTATAGATTATATGTTTGTTGATGACAATGTCGATGAAAAATCTAGCCAGCTGCTAACTGACTTTGAAAGAGACGAATCAAAGGTTATTATCATTCATGGTAAAGAACTAGGAATCTATGAGTGCAATGATGAATCACATCAATGGGATGATAGCTTGATGTTAAAGGTAGCAAATTACAAAAATTCCATAATTGATTATTTTATAGAAAATAATTATGACTATCTGTTTTTTGTAGATTCCGATTTGATTTTACATCCTAATTTGATAGAGCATCTTAAAATTGCAGAAAAGGATATAATCTCAGAAATATTTTGGAGTCAATGGCATATCAATAGACCTTTTGAACCGAATGTTTGGATGTTTGACGAATATGATTTGGTACCTAAGAGATTAGGCGAAGTCTTAAGTGATAAAGAGATGGGAATACGAGAAACTAAGTTTTTAAACCAGCTTAGGATACCAGGCGTGTATGAAGTAGGCGGACTGGGAGCCTGTACATTGCTAAGTAGAGATTCATTGATGAAAGGCGTTAGTTTTAAACCAATTAAAAACTTAACGATACATGGGGAAGACCGATTTTTCTGTATACGTGCAGCTGTACTTGGAATTGACCTTTTCGTTGATACTCATTATCCAGCATACCATATCTATAGAGAACAAGACTTAGCTGGCGTAAAAGATTATGTAAAAGACTGCGAGGATGACCTAGCTTTCGTACGTCAATATAAAGAAGACGGAAATAAAATCACTCTTTCCATGATAGTGAAAAATGAAGCAGGACGTTATCTGAAAGAGGTATTAGAAAGTTTGAAGGGACACATTGATAATGCTGTTATTATCGATGACGGAAGCAGTGATAACACAATAAATATGTGTAGAGAAATACTAGAAGAAATTCCAGTGCATATTATAAAAAATGATAAATCTATGTTTGTGAGTGAGGATGAACTTAGGAAAAAGCAATGGAATGAAACTATAAAAACAAATCCTGATTGGATTTTAAACCTTGATGCGGATGAAATATTAGAAGAAAATTTTTGGCAAAATGCGCAAAAACTCATTGATAAACGGGATTATGATTTTTATTGCTTTAGACTATATGATATGTGGAATAAAACTCAATATCGAGAGGATAAATATTGGAATGCACATAGCATTTATAGACCATTTTTAATGAGATATCAACCTGGTTTTAAATATATATGGAATGAAGCAGCACAACATTGCGGAAGATTTCCTATGAATACGTCATCCTTTCCAAAGGCATCATCAGAATGCAGAGTGAAACATCTTGGATGGGCAACGCAGGCTGATCGAGCAGAAAAGTATAAAAGGTATCAGCTTTTAGATTCCGATGCAATATTTGGAGTTAAGGAACAGTATGATTCAATCTTGGATACTAATCCAAATTTAGTGGAATGGGATGAGGATTAAATAAAATGAAAATTGAAAAAAAGAAGTTAAATGTGGGAGTAGGCTTTGTTACAGGACGAAAAAACTTTAAAAATGTTGTAAAAACATATGTCGATAACTGGAATCAATCTGGACTTATTGATAATAAAAAAATTGCGATTCACCTGTTTGTCGCTTACGATTTAAAATATTATAGTACAAAGGTAAGCGATTATAAAATTACAGACGATGAGATACTGACATTGGTGGATTCAGCTTATTATCTAGGAAATTCTGCAATAACAAATGAAGTACAATATCTGGTAGAAAAAGATGTTATTACTTTAAAAGAGGCTAAACTGATATTTGGTGAAGGCTATGCGATGAAAAGAAATGCAGTTTTATATTTTGCTTTAAAAAACAAAATGGACTATCTCATTTTCCTTGATGACGACGAATATCCAATCGCAACGATTAAAATTAATAACAGTATTGTTTGGAAAGGTCAAGAAGTTTTATCAACGCATATTAACAATATTAAATATGCTGATATGACACATGGGCATCATTGCGGTTATATTTCTCCAATACCTCAGTTGGATTTCAACGAAAAGCTTTCAGAAGATGAGTTTAGAATTTTTATTGAGTCTATAAGCAATGATATTATTAACTGGGATTCAATAAAAGAAAAAATGAATGATGGCGGCGTTACATATGCCGACCTTGATATTATTAATAATGACACGATTGAAACAGTGAAAGAAGTAAATGGGATGAAATTTATTTCGGGTGCTAATTTGGGATTTAACCTCAAAAATCTTGATAAATTATTTCCGTTTTATAACCCACCGGGAGCAAGAGGAGAAGATACGTTCTTAAGTACCTGCATCGGTGAATGTGATATAAGAAAAGTTCCTTGCTACACCTTCCACGACGGTTTCTCTAATTATGAGCATTTACTGCTAGGAGTTCTTCCTAACAAATTAAAAGCTTTGAAAGCGGATTCAGGAGCTATTACAACAAGATTTTTAAAAGCTTCGATAGGCTGGATTCGATACAAGCCGCTTTTGCTTTATATTACTCAAAGAGATAATTATGAAGCTGAAATTAAAAAAATGAAAGAAGACTTAAATATCGTTATTCCAAAGATTTGTGATTATTTTGGGAATGATGAATTTAAAAATATATTAGAGGAACTTGAATTTTATCATACACATGTAGAACAACACTATAAAGATTTTGAAGATACAAAGTCAGCATGGTTGAAGATGATTAAGTTTCTAAAGATAAATTAAATTATAACAAAAATGAAATCAAATTTAAGTGACACATGATTTGATAATTTAAAAGGAGTGAATATCAGAGTGAAAACTGTTATGCTGGTCTTTGGTACGCGTCCCGAGGCAATTAAGATGTGCCCATTGGTGAATGAATTGAAGACACGAGAAAATATAAAAACAATAGTCTGTGTATCTGGACAGCATCGTCAAATGTTAGACCAGGTATTGAATGCTTTTAACGTAATACCTGATTATGACTTGTCCATCATGCAGGACAAGCAGACGTTATTTGATATAACAACGAATATTCTTAATCGCATTAAAGGTATTTTGGATAAAGTTAAGCCTGATGTAGTATTAGTACACGGTGACACTTCTACTACTTTTGTAACTGCTCTGGCTTGCTACTACTTGCAAATTTCGGTTGGACATATTGAGGCAGGGCTTAGGACTTATAATATTTATTCCCCATACCCTGAAGAATTCAATCGTCAGGCAGTTGGAATCATAGCGAAATATAATTTTGCACCGACAGAATTATCTAAGAATAACTTAGTCAACGAAGGAAAAGATTCCACAACGATATATGTGACTGGAAACACTGCGATAGATGCACTAAATACTACGGTGCGAAAAGATTATGCACACGAGCAACTCTCATGGACAAAAGACAGCAGACTCATCATGTTGACTGCTCATCGGAGAGAAAATATTGGTGAACCACTTAACAACATGTTCAAAGCAATAAAGAGAATTGTCGATGAAACACCGGATATCAAGGTAATCTATCCAATACACATGAACCCAGTCATAAGGGAAGCTGCCAATACAATCTTTTGCAATCATGATAGGATAAGAATAATTGAACCGCTAGATGTTTTGGATTTCCACAATTTCCTTGCAAGATGTTACTTGATATTAACGGATAGTGGTGGGATACAAGAAGAAGCTCCAAGTCTAGGCAAACCAGTTCTAGTTATGCGTGATACAACAGAACGACCGGAGGGTATAGCTGCTGGCACTCTAAAACTGGTTGGAACGGATGAAGAAGTTATCTATAAAACCTTTAAACTACTCCTTGAAGATAAAATGGAGTATACAAAAATGAGCCATGCAAGTAATCCGTATGGTGATGGGCATGCAAGTGAAAGAATAGCTGATATTTTAGAAGAAAAAGTATATGGAATTTGAATTACCACCACTATATTTACTGGAATGTAGTTTGCCCCGCCTTTTTTCGTCTGGAAACAGATGGAAATTTTTGTCTATTTATTGCCAGAATCGCTGCCGACTGAGATTGGTTAATCATCTCAGCTGGCTTTTTTGTTATTTTTTTATCTGCAAATGAAAATTCAAAAGAGAATTATGCATGAAGAATAATGTTGAAATTTAGGTGATTTACTAGTACTATTTATCTATAACGATAGTTATACATAAAATATTTTTAATATGCATATCCGAATGATAATCACAATACAAGGAGGTATAGCTGATGAGTAAGAAATTATTTTTATCAGTAGTGACATTGATTTATATTATATATGTATATGCCATCACAATAAACAATAATATGATTGGCGATATTCTGTCACCAATTATAATGCTTATTATTTCTGGTTATATTTTCTATGGGTATGTGATTCAACAAAAAGGAAGAGTTTTAAAGTGGAATGGTTGTTGTATGACATTAGCTGTTTTTTCGTGGTGTATCTGTGACTTTCTGTGGGGAATACAGGCGCAGATTTTGCATACGAATCCAGATGATTTTTTTGTTACGCTGTACGGATATTCTTTAACAAATCTTTTTTTATTTCTTACGATAGTAATATCTGGCTATCAGGATTTTAAAAGAATAAATAAAATACAGGCACTACTAGATGCGTTAATAGTATCGATATGTGTTACAGTCCTCCTTTGGCTATTTGTTTTTGAACAGAGTAACGAAAAAATCCTTGTGATTTTGTCTGATCCTGTATCCATGGTTTCAATGATTTTGGATGTTATTATATATGCATGGATAAATGTATGGGCATTTTCTACAAGAACGATAAAACCACCGCTTTATATCAGGTTGTTAGTAACAGGTGGATTGATTTTTGCGATTACAGACTTTATATATTACTATTTTTATTTCTATTCCATTTATGAGCCAAATTCATGGATTGATGGATCTTATGTACTTGCGTTTAGTTTTATGGCAATATCGGTTTTGGCTAAGGAAAGATCAAAGCCAGTGCCATCTCCTGTAGCATCCCCCAATAAAGCAAGATATAAGATGGGATTTGAAATCTTTATTTTATTAGCGCCGATCGTTGTTTTTCTTTTCAAAAGAAGCCAACTACAATATTTCATTCTACTAATTGTATCCTTATTAATATACTATGTACTTATTAACTATACACAAAAAAACATTTTTAAGGAAAAGTTACTTGAAATAGAAAAAAGAAATGTATCGGAATTAGAAAAAAAGGTTGAGAAACGTACGGATGAAATCTTTCGGATATTAAACACGGATTTTTTGACAGGCTTAAATAGCAGAAGATATTTTGAATTAAAATTATTAGAAGAAATTAGTAATATCAAAACAGATGAACAGGTTGCATTACTATACATAGATCAGAACAAATCAAAAGCAATTAAGTATTTATATGGGAAAGATACGGCAGAGAATCTACTTAAAAAGTTAGCAGAAGCAATTAATCAGGTATCAGTCGTGCATAAGGGTATTCTTGCTGCTTATGGAGATGACGTATTTGTGATAATGTTAACAGGGCATGGTGTTTATGATGACGCTGGAAGGTTAGCAGAAGAGATTATAAGTCGATGTAATGACTTGTTTTTTGTAGATAATCATGCAATCCGGGTCACTCTAAATATTGGGATTTCGTGTTATCCGCGAGATACCTTTAGTAATAACGATTTAATTAAAAATGCTGATATTGCTATGATACAGGCTAGAACGAAAGGCTTTAATCAAATCCAGGTATATAATGAGAAAATAGGAAATCTTACACACAGCAGACACCGAATTGAAATGCAACTAAAAAAAGTGGTATTTGACAAGGAATTTCAACTATATTATCAACCACAAGTATATTGTCAAAATGGAACCTTATGTGGATTTGAAGCATTGATTCGATGGTATGAAGGAGGAAAGGCGTTTATATCACCATTAGATTTTATTCCAATTGCAGAAGAAATAGGATTGATTGTACCATTGGGATATTGGATTATGGAAACCGCCGCAAAACAATATGCCGCCTGGAAGAAAGAAACTGGGATCGATTATAGAATATCCGTTAATGTATCGTCAAAACAGTTGATTGAAGTGGATTTTATTCAACGATTACATGATATTTTAGATAAGTATAACATTGCACCTGAAATGTTTGAACTAGAGATAACGGAGAGCTATCAGATTGAGAACAGTATTAATATATTAGAAACTCTTCATGGAATTAAAAAGCTCGGCGTTTCTATTGCAATTGATGATTTTGGGACGGGGTATTCCTCTTTATACTATTTGAAAAACATTCCGACGGATCGTATAAAGATTG
This sequence comes from Acetivibrio sp., assembly GCA_041739345.1. Classification (GTDB taxonomy): domain Bacteria; phylum Bacillota; class Clostridia; order Lachnospirales; family Lachnospiraceae; genus DIGJ01. The sequence continues at coordinate 262,480 of JBGSNZ010000021.1, forward strand.
CAAAGGAGTTAATTGATAATATAGAAAATGATGTGTATTCTAATTCGATCATACAAATGGCAATATCTGTTGCAAAGGTAAAGGGTATTAAGATAATTGCAGAAGGTGTTGAAACAAAGGAACAGTTAGATTGCTTGCGGGAATTAGGTTGTGATGAAATTCAGGGATACTATTTTTCAAAACCTATTCCGGCGGATGAAATTGAAAAAAATTGGCTTAATAGAAAGTATTCTGATGGAAGAATAGAAAGCAAAGAGTAGAATAAGAATGGAGTAGAAAGAATGGATGGAACAGTTAGAAGTAACATTAAAATAGGAGCGACGGTAAAGGTTGTGCAGAAACAAGACCAAAGAACCGGTAAGCTTACGGAAGGAATAGTGCAGAAAATCCTTACAAATTCTCAGAATCATCCAAGGGGCATCAAGGTGATGCTGGATGGTGGAATTGTAGGGAGAGTTCAGGAACTATAATAGTCAATATATCAGGGTTAGCACCACTCATAGAGTGGTGCTATTTTTGTGAAAAACCATTATATTAGCTTTTCAACATGTCGTTTTATGGCTTCGAAACTCTTCTTACTAATAACATGCTCCATTCTGCAAGCATCATCAGTGGCTGTATCTTTATCAACACCCAATCTTTCTAACCAAGAAGATAGAAGTTTGTGTCTTTCGTATATCATTTCAGCAATTTCTTTTCCAGATTGCGTGAGATAAATCCATCCATCAGCCGTTACTGTTATATAGTTATTTTCGCGTAGGTTTTTCATGGCAACGCTAACACTTGATTTTTTAAAATTAAGTTCTCCAGCAATGTCAACTGCTCGGACAACTGGTAGTGATTGGCTTAATACTAAAATGGTTTCTAAATAGTTTTCTGATGATTCATGTATAGTCATAAGATCTCCTTCCGTTAATTGAGACGAATTGCAATTCCAAAAGTTGTCTATCCTATACTAAAGTACAAATTATTAAAAAGTACAGTTAGCTTAATAGAACTTGAGTAAGTATAACATATATTTTTACTATTTACAAACAAATAGAGACTGACAATGAGAATTTTCGTGAGATGAATAATTGCACTTATTGAGAAAATTTAATCAATAAAGTTCTTGACGGCTAATAGAGGTTAGAGTATACTAACCATAGAGCTAAATGAAAATCATTATCATAAAAAGAAAGAGGATGAGATAAGATGCCTTTAACAATGGTTAAACCTGGCGAACCTAATATGATAAAAAAGGTTGGAGGAAAAGAAGAAACAAGAAGATTTTTGGAGAATCTTGGATTTATAGCTGGTGGAATGGTTACTGTGGTATCCGAAATTGGCGGCAATATGATCGTGAATGTAAAAGATTCTAGAGTGGCAATCGGAAAAGACATGGCAAATAAAATATTGATTTAAAAGGAGCAGATATGAAAACTTTAAAAGAAGTATCGTGTGGAGAAGCTGTAAAAGTTAAGAAGTTAACTGGAGAAGGCCCTATAAAAAGACGAATTATGGATATGGGAATTACAAAAGGTGTTGATGTATTTGTTAGAAAAGTTGCACCATTAGGGGATCCTATTGAAGTTACCGTAAGAGGATATGAATTATCACTTCGTAAAGCGGATGCTGGAATGATTGAGGTAGAGTAATTTTTTTTGAACATAGGTTAGAATAGGCTAACTGAAATCCGAAAAAATGGACGCAGGATAGAAACGACGAACAATATTAGCCAATGTGGCAGGAGGAGATTAAGAAATGTCAATAAAAATAGCATTAGCAGGTAATCCAAACTGTGGTAAGACGACATTATTTAATTCCTTGACCGGTTCAAACCAATTTGTAGGAAACTGGCCAGGGGTTACGGTAGAAAAGAAAGAAGGAAAGTTAAAGCGCTCATTTGGAATCAAAGATTCCACAGATGTTATCATCATGGATCTTCCGGGTATTTATTCTTTGTCACCATATACATTAGAGGAAGTAGTAGCCAGAAATTATCTAATTGGAGATAAGCCAGACGCCATCTTAAATATCGTCGACGGAACGAATATAGAACGAAATCTGTATTTGTCAACGCAGTTAATGGAACTTGGAATTCCAGTAATTATGGCAGTCAATATGATGGATGTACTTGAAAAAACCGGTGATAAAATACACATCGATAAATTAAGCAAAAAGCTTGGCTGTGAAGTGGTTGAGATTTCTGCTTTGAAAGGAACAGGAATTAGGGAGGCGGCAGAAAAAGCCGTGAAACTTGCTACAAATAGAACGGCAACTCCGGCAGTACATACTTTTTCACCGGAAGTTGAAAGCATTCTAGAGTCAGTAGAAGTTAAAATCGGAAGTGAGATTTCGGATGAGCAGAAGCGATTCTTTGCAATTAAACTGTTAGAAAAAGATGATAAAATTCAGTCACAAATGAAACAAATTCCAGATGTGTCAGATGAAATCAAGCAGATAGAAAACGACTTGGATGATGATACAGAAAGCATTATTACAAATGAGAGATATGTTTATATTTCATCTATCATTGACGAATGCTGCACAAAGAATCAGAAAACAAAGGGAAAGCTGACCATATCAGATAAAATAGATAAGGTTGTTACTAACAGATGGTTGGCATTACCAATATTCGCCGTTGTTATGTTTTTAGTTTACTATGTATCGGTCACGACAGTAGGAACCTGGGCGACTGACTGGGCAAACGATGGAGTATTTGGTGATGGATGGAGCTTATTTGGATTAGCAATACCTGGAATTCCTACAGTAATTGAATCTTTATTGAATGCAATTGGCTGCGCTGGCTGGTTGCAGAGTTTAATTTTAGATGGTATTGTGGCAGGCGTTGGTGCTGTACTTGGATTTGTTCCGCAGATGTTAATTCTTTTTATATTCTTAGCATTTTTAGAAGCTTGTGGATATATGGCAAGAGTAGCATTTATTATGGATAGAATATTTCGTAAGTTTGGATTGTCAGGGAAATCCTTTATTCCTATGTTAATTGGCAGTGGTTGCGGTGTTCCTGGTATTATGGCATCGAGAACCATTGAAAATGATCGTGACCGTAAGATGACAATTATGACAACAACCTTTGTACCTTGTGGAGCAAAATTACCAATCATTGCTTTAATCGCAGGAGCACTCTTTGAAGGAGCCTGGTGGGTAGCACCAAGTGCTTATTTTATTGGAATCGCTGCTATTATCTGTTCCGGCATTATGTTAAAGAAAACTAAAATGTTTGCAGGAGACCCGGCACCATTTGTTATGGAACTTCCGTCATATCATATGCCAACATTTAGCAATATAATGAGAAGCATGTGGGAACGTGGATGGTCATTTATAAAAAAAGCTGGAACAATTATTCTTTTATCAACAATAATATTATGGTTTTTAATGAGCTTTGGATGGGTAGATGGAAGCTTTGCTATGTTAGAATCAGAACAGTTAGATAGTAGTATCCTAGCATCACTAGGAGGTATAGTATCCCCTATTTTTGCACCACTTGGATGGGGAGATTGGAAATCAGCTGTAGCTGCGATTACAGGATTGATTGCAAAAGAAAATGTAGTGGGAACGTTTGGTGTTTTGTATGGATTCGCAGAAGTGGCAGAAGATGGAACCGAAATCTGGGGTTCACTTGCGACAAGCATGACTGCAGTAGCCGCGTATTCCTTCCTTGTATTTAATCTTTTATGTGCACCATGTTTTGCAGCAATGGGCGCTATAAAAAGAGAAATGAACAATGCAAAATGGTTTTGGTTTGCAATTGGATATCAGACAATTCTTGCTTATGTAGTTTCACTTTGTATCTTCCAGATTGGTACATTAATTACGACAGGAACTTTTGGAATTGGAACAGTAGTTGCATTTGTAGTAGTAGTTGGATTTATATATCTGTTGTTTAGACCTTATAAAGAAAGCAAAGCATTACATGTTAATTTAAAAAATGTAGCTAGAGCAAAATAAATTGCAGAAAGGCGTAAGAGCCTTCGCCTATGGTGTAGGCTCTTACGTTAGAAAGGTGGTTTTATTATGGGAACAGTGATTACAGGAGTTATAGTGCTAGGTATTGTCGCACTTATTGTTAAAGGTATGATACGAGATAAAAAGAATGGGAAATCCATTCAGTGCGGCGGAGATTGCAAATATTGTGGAGGCCATTGCTCGCATAACAATTAATACAGGAGGTGCGAAGGTGACTGGGATTAGAGACAAGTCAGACAAAAAGAAGACACATGATGCAAGAAGTTATCATAGGACACAAATGCAGAAAGAACTAATTATTGATAAACTAAAAGAAAAAGGCTATCGAATTACAAAACAAAGATTATCTTTGATCGATATTATTCTTGCTAATGAATGCTCCTGCTGTAAAGAAATTTATTATAAAGCAACTGAAATAGATGATCGAATCGGTACAGCTACAGTGTACCGAATGGTAAATACGTTAGAAGAAATAGGAGCGATTAGCAGAAAAAACATGTATAAAATTGCATATTTTGAAAACTGTTCTATGGAAGATGCATGTATGGTAATGCTGGATGATAATACAACCTATAACTTATCTGCAAAGAACTGGAATAATGTGATTAAAGCAGGGCTTACAGCTTATGGATATGTAAAAAATCAGAATGTTACATGTATTACTGTAAAGCAGTGCGAATGCAAGAATAATGAGATGAATTCTTGACAATCATTCATTAAAATGATAACATAACAGTGTTATCTAAATGTTAGATTGCTAGAAAGGGAATATATGAAGCCGGAAACGCAAACACGAGAAAAGTTATTAGAAGCAGCGAAAAAGGAATTTATGGAAAAAGGGTACGCGAAAGCATCCCTTAGAAATATATGTAAGCAGGCAGATGTCACTACCGGCGCGCTGTATTTTTTCTTTCAAGGTAAGGAAGATTTGTTTGGATCACTTGTGGAAGAACCTCTAAATCAAATGCTTACTTTTATGAAGCAGCACTACGAGGGGGAGATTCAAGAGCTTGATAAATTCCCAATGGAAAAATATGATTTTACAGATGATTCGAAGTTAGTGCTAATGATTGTCTCTTATATGTTTCAGTATCATGATTCATTTGTTTTTCTTTTGACTAAAGCAAATGGTTCAAAATATGAAAATTGTACCGATGAATTTGTCAAACTTACAGAAGCACATTATCGTATTCTTGCAGATAAAATGTCATTATACTTTAAAACAGATAGAATTGATGATTCCACGATTCACTGGTTTGCACACTTACAAATCTTTTCATTTGTTCAGTTGATTACGCATAATATTACAAGAGAAGATGCAGTAAAACAGATGGATACAATTGTTAAGTTTATGATAAGCGGTTGGTTTGGAATATACAAACAATAGATACATTTCAATGATAAGCTATATGGCAAAAACGAAAGTGAGTCATATAGCTAAAATAAAGCGAATTACATAACACTGTTATGTAATTGATACTATTTATCAATTACATTTCTCTATAAAAAACAGAAAGAAGGATGAAAAAGATGTATTTAGAAGTAAAGAATATGAAAAAAAGTTATGGAAAAAATGAAAGCTATATCGAGGTGTTAAAAGGAATTACAACCAGTGTTGAAAAAGGTCAGATGTGCGTAATCTTAGGACCAAGTGGTTCTGGTAAGTCGACATTTTTAAATACGATTGGTGGACTTGATGAACTGGATTCTGGCTCAATAAAAGTAGATGGAAAAGAAATTGTCGCATTAAAACAAGAGGAACTTTCTGATTACAGAAGAGATAATCTTGGTTTTATCTTTCAGTTTTACAATCTGATTCCAAATCTTACGGTGAAAGAAAATATACAAGTATGCGAGTATCTGTCAAAAACGCCACTTGATATGGAGGAACTTCTTGCAACATTAGGACTTACGGAACATCAAAATAAATTTCCAGCACAGTTATCAGGTGGACAGCAACAAAGGTGTGCCATTGCAAGAGCACTGATAAAGAATCCTAAGCTTCTTCTTTGCGATGAGCCAACTGGAGCATTAGATTCCAAGACATCAAAAGATATTCTGATTCTCTTAGAACAGATTAATAAAAAATACGGCACAACTATGTTGATTGTTACTCATAACACTTCGATCAAGGATATGGTTCACAGAATAATCAAGATAAAGGATGGACAAATCAGTAAGGATTATGCGAATGAAACAAGAATCCCTGCGGCAGAATTGGAGGAGTTGTAAAATGCAAACGATATTAAACAAAAGAGTGATTCGAGATTTGAAAAAGAATTTCTTTCGCTACTTTGCGCTTTTTTTACTGATTGCCTTGGGAATGTATTTGATTATTAGTATAGTTGGTGCAGCCGAGAATGTAATTGCGGGAGTTAGTAATGCAGCGAAAGCGAATAAGGTGGAAGACGGCGAATTTACTGTGTTCGTTCCAATAGAAGCGAATGAAATAAAAAAACTGGAACAAAAAGGAATCACATTAGAGAAGGAATTTTATCTGGACTATTTATTAGAAGATGATTCAACCTTGAGAATCTATAAAAACAGGCAGAATGTTAATCTGATAGAGCTTGATGAAGGAAAACTAGCAACACAAGATCATGAGATTGTATTAGAAAAACAATATGCAAAAAGTCATGATCTGGTGACTGGGAGTCAGATAGAAATTGCAGATGAATGTTACAGGGTTACTGGTATAGGTTCTACTCCCGACTATGAGTTGGCACTTAATAAAATGTCAGATTCAACCGTAGATAGTAGGTATTTTGGAATTGGGTTTGTCAGTAAAGAACAGTATGAACAGTTAAAAAAAGTAGAATTGTATGCAAAGTCGGAGGAATATGTTTACAGTTATCTGTTAAATGGAAAAATGAACGATGATGAGCTAAAAGACAAATTAAGCGAACTTGAACTGGATCGAAGTAAAGTGACAGATTCCTACTTCCTTGAAATGTTAGATGAAATGGAAGGAAAAAAGACAGAAATTCAGGATGGGATAAAAGAACTTTCTGATGGTGCAAATGAATTAAATGATGGACTTACAAAACTAAGCGAAAATAATTCAAAACTGCAAAGCAGCGCAACAGATGTTTTTGAATTATTTTTGGGGGAAGTATCGGACGGACTTGGTGATTACGGCTTGACGAAAGTATTAACAGAGGATAATTATGAATCCGCTCTAAATAGTATGATAACAGCAGAGGAATCCAATGCATTACTTCGGATGAAGTTAAAATCCATCTTAGAAGAATTAAATAGTCTTAAGGAATTTAAAGATGGAGTTATAACTTATACAGATGAGGAAGGTAAAGCTGCTGATGGAGCAAGTGAACTGGCGAATGGAACAGATGAGCTAAAAACGAATACAGATGAATTATTGGATAAATATTTCAAAACAGACATCGACAATCTGACACAATTTGTAATAAATGGAGAAAATCCAAGAATTGGAGCGTCGCAAGATGATGTTCAAATTAATAAATATGTGGGGATTGTGGCTGGAATTATTATAATGATTTTGTTTACATACGTTATATCTGTATTTGTAATACACGGGATTGAAGAGGAAAGTACTGTGATTGGGGCACTGTATGCACTGGGTATTAAAAAGAAACAGTTAATTATGCATTATTTAATGCTTCCCGTAATTGTTACTTTCTTGGCTGGCGGCATGGGTATGCTGATTGGTTTTAGTCAATTTGGAATTAATGTTCTGATGGCAGATTCTACTGATTATTTTTCCTTACCAGTATGGAAAACGATTTATCCATTTTATTTAATCATATACGGGGCAGTGATGCCACCACTTGTGGCAGCATTGACAAACTATTTTGTTATTAATAAGAAGTTGTCACAGCCGGTGCTTAAAATGATTCGAAATGAACAAAAACAAAATAAAATCAGTAATGTCAATCTTGGTGATATGCAATTTGTAGAAAGATTCCGAATCAGACAGTTTCTCCGTGAAATCAGAACAAGTTTTACAGTAATCTTTGGGATGTTTATTGCACTTTTGGTTATGATGCTGGGAATTAACTGTTATACAATTTGTCATAATATGAGCGTTCAGAATAAGGAAGATACGAAATATGAGTACATGTATTCCTATAAATATCCAACAGATAAGTTACCAGAAGGAGGGGAGGCTTGCTATGTAGAGAATTTGAAGAAAGAAGTATTTAGTTATGATCTTGATGTAACACTTCTTGGTACAGATGATGATAATTCATACTTTGATTTTGATATTGCAACAGGTAAAAATAGAATTACAATTTCAAGTTCAGTAGCGACAAAGTATAATCTAAATAGGGGAGAAAAACTTGTGCTTACTGATGAAGTCAATGATGTAGATTATGCTTTTACCATAGATAAAATCGTTCCTTATTCAGTTGGACTTTATGTTTTTATGAATATTGATGATATGCGGGAGCTGTTTGGGCAAGATGAGGATTATTATAATGTGGTATATTCGGATAAACAATTGGATATTGAAGCAGGTAGATTGTATGCGACAACAACAAGGGCTGATATTAATAAAACCGCAGAAGTATTTATTGACCATATGTGGTCAATGATAATATGCATGGTAGGTGTATCGGTGATTATTTTTGTAGTTGTTATGTATCTGATGATGAAAGTTATGATAGACCGATCTACTTTTCATATTTCACTTATGAAAATATTTGGTTTTAGGCAAAAAGAAATAAAAAAACTTTATCTGGATGGTAATTTTCTTATGATTGTTATATCAGCAGCGATATGCATACCACTTTCAAAGATGGCAATGGATGCTATGTATCCGTATTTCATATCAAATGTGGCGTGCGGTATGGATTTGACATTTACTTGGCAGATGTACATAGGTATTTATGTTGGAGTGATTCTTTGCTATGTGTTGATTAATAGAGTACTAGTAGGAAGACTGAAAAAGATGATGCCAACGGAAGTACTGAAAAACAGAGAGTAAATTAATCCTAATTATAAAAAACATCTATTGAGAAGGTTTCTCACTAGATGTTTTTTTCTTGGATATTATAGCGAAATATAGTATTATAAAGTAGTTAGATAGGACTAACTATAACCAATAAGAAGTTACTGTAGTAGATTAGGAGTGAGAAAATGCGTGAGTTATTAGAATGCAAACTGTATAACAAAGGAATCGATTATCATGAAATTATAGAATGCATTGTAAGCGCACTGGATGCAAAAGATCCATATACTGCCGGACATTCACAACGAGTAAGTGATATGGCACTTATAGTGTGCAAATTGATTGGATTAAAGGAAAAAGATGTAGAAGAAATTCATATAGCGGCACATTTACATGATATAGGAAAAATCGGAGTTCCAGATGCTGTCTTGAATAAATTGGAGAAACTTAATAATGCAGAATGGAAAGCAATGAAAAAACATCCAGAAACAGGCGCACAGATATTAAGTAAATCGCAGCATTTGAATGAATTAAAGGATATTGTCTTATATCATCACGAAAGATTTGATGGTATGGGTTACCCAGAGGGATTGAAAGGAGAAAAAATTCCGGTTGGAGCAAGAATAATTGCAATATGTGACTCAATCGATGCGATGACTTCAACAAGAAGTTACAGACAGGCGCATTCTTTTGAATACTGCTATCAGGAAATTAAAAATAATTTAGGAAAAATGTACGATCCAATAATTGGAGAATATGTACTCAATCATTGGGAAGAAGTCGTTGGAATTAGGAAACAAGAATATTATATTAAATGATAAATATTTACCGTTAAACATATTGATTAATAAAGAGAAGTTAGCTATTATATACATAGGTTAGATGAGACTAACTAGAAAGGAGATAGAAATGAGTCATGATTTATTTCAAATTGTTAAAACGCTGAATAAAGAAGATATACAAACACAATTAGCACTCCAGTGCGCACCTTTGCTTACGGGAATAAAGATATCAAATCTTTTAATTGTGCCAAATTATAATGCAACGTATATTAGTTCACTATTTCAAGGTACATCTATTTCAACTTGTATTATTTATCAGTCTGATAGAAAAACAACTTTTTTGCTTTTTAACTTAGGTGAATTAGAAATGTATCTTAATCAAAATAAACAATGTGAAGTAATGAAAGCACTTGGGTATATGATGACTGATTTAAAAGGAATGATCAAAGAATTCTCAAATCGGTATCAGTTGTATATGCAAAATGGGGGGATGTTTCCACATGAAATGGGATTATTTTTAGGATATCCGGTAGAGGATGTTGTTGGCTTTATAGAAAACGAGGGTAAGAATTTTTTGTATACAGGATATTGGAAGGTTTATAATAATCAATCGAAAGCCGTTGAACTATTTGAAAGATATAATGAGGCCAAAGAAATGGTGATTCGAATGGTTTCAATGGGAATAGGCATAAGAAATATTTTGGAGAATTATAGTTTTAATCAAACAAATAAAATAGAAGCTTAGGAGGAATTTAATATGGAAAAAATTATTGTAGCATACTGGTCACAGACGGGAAATACAAAGGCAATGGCAACGGCAATTGGAAAAGGAGTTTCAGACACAGGAAAAGAGTGCGAGATAGTAGATATTTCAAACGTTTCAATAGCTGAATTAAAACAGTCATCAAAGTTTGCACTGGGTTGTCCAGCAATGGGGGCAGAGGTGTTAGAAGAGTGTGAGATGGAACCTTTTGTACTAGAAGTAGAGAAAATAGCTACAGGCAAAAATATTGCATTGTTTGGCTCTTATGGATGGGGAGATGGAGAATGGATGCGTGACTGGGAAGAGAGAATGTCGGGCGCAGGTGCTACTGTAGTAAATGGAGAAGGATTAATATGCCAGGAAACACCAGATGAAGCAATGTTGAATGAATGTGTAAAGTTAGGCAAACAGCTATCAAGTTTATAAAGCTGTTAAAAGCCGCTACTAAAACAAATGTAGCGGCTTATTTAAAAGAAAGAAGGATAAATAAAATGAGCGTTGTGATAATTGGAGGACATGACCGCATGGTCTGTCAATATAAGAAAATATGTAAAGACTATAAATGCAAGGCAAAGATATTTACACAGATGTCGGGCAATATGAAAGATCAAATAGGAAGCCCTGATTTAATTGTACTATTTACCAATACAGTATCGCACAAGATGGTTCGATGTGCTGTTGTAGAAGCACAAAGAAGCAATGCGGATATAGTCAGATGCCATACAAGTAGCGGAAATGCATTGTGCGAGATATTAGAAACAGCTTGTGGTAAATAGAAATTCTTTCGGCATGGAATGATTCGATTCGATTTTTACTGAAATAATAAAAAAGTAGTATAATAGGAGCAAAAAGATATCACAAGGATAAATTTAAGCATATATTATACTAAACTATATTGATATTGAGATAAGATATGTATAATAATGAGGAATACACAACGAATGAATTGTCAATGGGGTATGTACGTGTAATACACACTGTACCAGACGCGCCTGAGGTTGACGTATATGCGAATGATAAATTAATTATTAGTGATCTTGCTTATGGTGATTATACCGATTATTTATCGATACCTGAAGGAACGTATAAAATATCGCTTTATGTTGCTGGAACTAAAAATTCTCCTGTTTTAGCGAACATGTTAACAGTAAATAAGAATTCTATATTAACTGTGGCTGCAGTTGGAACTCTTAGCGATATAGGGTTACTGGCTATTACCGATGCAAACAAGTCAAGAAAGACAGAAAAAGCGATGATAAGATTTATACATCTTTCGCCGAATGCTCCTGCCGTAGATATTACGTTACCAAATGGGACCGTTATTTTTAGTAACGTTTCATTTAAACAAAAAACGCCTTATATTGATGTTGATCCGATGAACTATACACTGCAAGTTAGAGCAGCAGGAACCTCAAATGTAGTTCTTACAGTACCGAATGTTAATCTTATTGCAGATAAATATTATTCGGTTTATGCAATAGGTCTTGTGGAAGAAACCCCTGAACTAGAAGCATTGTTATTACTAGATGGAGAAAATAGCATGGAGTAAGTTGTAAATATGAAGAAGTTTGGAAAATGAAAGACCTTAATTATAAAGTTTATTTGTATATGAAAAAAGTGGCGTGAATTTAAGCAGGTAACGATCAGATACCTGCTTTTTTGCCCATGTATCATCATGAAATAGAGGAATAATATTGCTTCTGTGGGAAATAATTGAAAAATTTCTTGACATTATGTATCTATAAATATATTATATGTTTAGCAACTATACAGTATTAAATCTAAACAGTTAAAGGAAAATATATGAGAGATTATAGATCGTTATCAGTCTTAATGGAGCGTACCATCCATAAGTATAATCAGACAGAGAAAAAGCAAAGACAATATGGGACAGACCTTACTTTTTCAAGAGTAGAGATTCATACGATTGAAGCAATTGGGGAAATGGAAGATATAAATATTACACGCCTTGCAGCCTATAAAGGAATCACAAAGGGAGCAGCTTCACAAATGATTTACAAATTAGTCGATAAAGGTGCGGTGAAAAAGAGTGTTTCTCCAAATTCGGATACCGAAGTGAGACTTGAGCTTACGGATATAGGGAGAAAGGCATACGAAGGTCACAAAGAATTTCATAAGGTTTCCAATGAAAAACTTTTTGCTATGCTAAAGGATATGCCAGATGAGTTATATGAGAAAGTGGAAGAAATACTTCATGTGTTTGACGACATGCTGGATGAAAAACTAAAGGATGATCAAGACATAAAATAAAATGTTTTTGGGGGGGAGTTAAACTTTGATTGTTTAGCTGCGTTTTGAAGCAGGAAATCCCCCTGAATTACGACAATTTTTTTGACTATATAGTATAGAAACTATACTATATACAATCTAAACACGAAAAGAGGAAATAATCATGGAAAATGAAACAAAAAAACTATTTTTAATGAAGGATGAAAAAGTGTCCACCGCACTTTTAAAACTTGGAATTCCGACGATGGTAGGGATGCTAATTGCGGCACTATATAATGTGGTAGATACTTTTTTTGTGGCTAAATTAGGAACCGCACAAATGGGAGCCGTGTCCATCGTATTCCCGATAGGGACAGTCATGACAGGTATTGCATTGCTGTTTGGTAGTGGCGCATCTTCCTACCTTGCCAGACTTTTAGGAAACAAGCAGCATAAAGAAGCTGATAAATGTGCTTCCACGGCATTGATTAGCAGTGTATGCATTGGTGGAATTTGCATTCTTTTTGTATTACTATTTATGACACCAATCCTAAAAGGTCTGGGTGCAACACCAACCATTCTCCCCTTTGCATGCCAATATGGTTATGTTTTTGCGTTCAGTCTGTTGTTCAATGTGTTTAATGTAACCGTCAATAATATCATTACAGCAGAAGGCGCTTCCAGATTCAGTATGTTTGCAATGTTGTGTGGCGGAATGCTCAATGCAGGACTTGATCCAGTTATGATATATGTTTTACATATGGGGGTAATGGGAGCAGCTGCAGCAACATTGGTTGCGAATGTGGTTTCGACAATATTATATGCAAGTTATATTTTTAGTAGAAAAACCGTTTTCCATATCTCTTTAAAAAATCTGCATATAGATAAGAAAATTTATATAGAAATATTTAAGGTTGGACTGCCAATTATGGTATTTCAAATATTGACCAGCATAGCAGTGGGAATGACGAATTACATTGCGTCAGATTATGGAGATTCTGTGGTTGCAGCAGTCGGAATTGAAGCAAGAGTCATAGCGCTTGGAACAATGGCAGTTTTCGGATTTCTCAAGGGATTTCAACCGTTTGTCGGTTATAATTATGGGGCAAAAAATTGGACTCGTGTGGAAGAGGCAAAAAAATTTGCTTTGAGATTGACAAGTGGTTTCTGTATCTTAGTGGCAGTAGGATTGATTGCTTTTTCAAGTAATATCATTGCGCTGTTTAATAAAAGTGATGCAATCGTCATGAAAGTAGGGAAAGAAGCACTTATTTTAAATGGAATTGTTTTTGCAACTTTAGGCTTTCAGCTGGTCTATGGTACCTTTTATCTGGCCTTGGGAAAATCAAAGCAGGGAGGTATCTTAAGTATATGTCGTCAAGGGCTGTTTTTTATTCCTCTTGTTTTGATACTGCCACGGCTTTTTGGTGTTCAAGGTATTTTATTTGCACAGCCGATTGCTGATATTGGAAATGTATTTTTGACAGGAATGTTTGCCTATCAAGTAAATTATAGAACGGAAGTGAATTAGATGGCGATTATATTAAATGTGATAATGTTTCTTAGTAAATTTTTAATCGGTAATATAAGTGGATCAATGGCAATTACGGCAGATGCGTGGAATAATATTTTAGATGCTGGAAATGCAGCCATAGCTTTATTAGGGATTAAAATTGCAGGATGTGGAAAAGGTGATAAACATCCTTTTGGTCATGGTCGAATGGAATGGATGGTAAGCCTATTTAGTTCAATGGTTGTCATGCTTGCCGGATATGAACTGGTACAGACATCATGGGAAAGTATAAGGAATCCCAAAGATATAAGAGTTAATGTTGTTGTTTTTTTGATACTGATAGTATCAATTTTAGTTAAATCATATATGTATATTTATTATAAGAAAGCTGGTAAAAAGAAAGATTCAGAGGCAATGAAAGCAATGTCGCTTGATAGCTTATGCGATTCTATAGCGACTGGAACAGTACTATTTTCAACGATTGTCAATGTTGTATTTGGATGGAGAATCGATGGTTGGTGTGGAATGATTGTTTCGGTCTTTATAATTTATACGGGGTATTCTTCCATAAGGCAGACAAGCAAACGGATTGTTGGGAAGGCTCCAGATAAAGAATTAATAGTCCAAGTGGAAAAGATTGTGAAGCAGTACAAAGTGATTGAAACTATTCAGGATATGACCGTTCATGATTATGGCGTCGGTAAATTTATGGTAGCAATGAAAATAGAAGTTAATGAACCGGAGAATGCTGCATTAACAAAGTGTATTCCGGAAGGCATTTCTCATGCATTATATCAGCAGTTAGGGTGTGACAGTATGATTCAGATGAATTATCTAATTAAGGATGAAAATGAGAATCAGATATATTCCGAAATCGTTGAAGAAATTAATAAGATTGATGAAACAATTCTAATTAAAAATTTTCGAATTGTGCAAGCTGAAACCTATAAGGTGATTCATGTTGACATAAGCTTACCGATGAAATTAGAAAAGAGAGAAAATGAAATAAAAAAACGTATTGAGGACAGAATAGATTCAATGAATCAGGAATATCGAATTATAATTAAGTTTAAAATAATGCGTAACCATCAACGGAAAAGAACATAAGTGATCAAAGGTGCTTAGAATGTACTAAAATAGGAATCGGGGGTTATAATCCGATTCCTATTTTACTTTATAAAAACAGTTTTGCTAGATTTGCAAAGGTAAAGCAAATTATAATACCCATTACAGTAGGAATAATGAAAGACAGTGCCGTCCACTTAATGCTTCCTGTTTCTTTTTTTATCGTTATAAGTGTCGTGGAGCAAGGCCAGTGCATTAAGGAGAACAGGATTGTACTAATTGCAGTAACCCACGTCCAACCGTTATTGACAAGTAACTGTTTTAGTTCTGCAAGGCTTTCCAGCTCTAGAATACTACCTTGAGACATATATGCCATAATGATTATTGGAATAACGATTTCATTTGCGGGAAGTCCGAGTATAAATGCCATTAGGATTATACCATCTAAACCTAATAGTTTTGCAAAAGGATCTAAAAATCCTGCACAATGGTTTAATAAACTTGCATCACCTATTGTAACATTCGCCATAATCCAGATTAACAATCCTGCGGGTGCAGCGACAGCTATTGCTCGACCTAACACAAATAAAGTTCGATCAAAGATAGAGCGGACAATAACTTTGCCAATTTGCGGCTTACGATATGGTGGCAGTTCCAATGTAAAGGATGATGGAATGCCTTTTAAGATTGTTTTTGACAGCAGTTTTGACACTATAAAGGTCATAAATACACCAAGAACGATGACTGATGTCAATAAAATGGCTGATAACAATGAATCGAATGCACCAACGGAAACCCCAATAAAAAACATGGTAATAATGGCGATGAGTGTTGGAAATCTTCCGTTACATGGAACAAAATTATTGGTAATCATTGCAATCAAACGTTCCCGCGGAGAATCAATAATTCTACAACCAACTATTCCCGCGGCGTTACAGCCAAATCCCATACACATAGTGAGTGCTTGTTTGCCGCAAGCACTGCAGCGTTTAAACGATTTATCTAAATTGTATGCGACACGTGGTAAATATCCTGCATCCTCAAGTAGTGTAAATAATGGAAAAAATATTGCCATTGGAGGTAGCATAACAGAAACAACCCACGCTAAAACTCTATAAACACCAAGCACCAGCATTCCGTGCAACCAATTAGGAGCGCCCGTGTAATGAAAGATATCTGTTAGTCTGTCTTGAATCCAAAACAAACCTTTTGCCAGCAACTGTGACGGATAATTTGCACCGGTAATGGTCAACCAAAATACAACTGCTAAAAGGGCAATCATGATAGGATATCCAGCCCACTTGCTTGTAAGGATCTTATCAATCTTTCTGTCAGTTGCATTATAACTGCATTTGTCGTACTCTACGATATCAGTACAAATATCCTCCGCAGTCAGTACAAGACAGGATACTATTTTATCTTTTAGATTATTAGAGTCTATCCCGTTTTCTATAAGTAAAATTTTTGCTTGCTCTAACACAGTAATGATGCTTTCATCTTTAAGGATATCTTCGTTTAGATAAGCATTTAATTCGTCAATTAGAGATTTGTCATAGTCAAGTAATTTCAAGCTTAACCAGCGAGAATTGATTTTATTACCTACCTTTTCCTTAATTACGGGATCTATAATGGCAATTGCATCCTCAATGGACTTGATGTATTCAACCTGTAACGTCCCTGTTTGTTTATTGTCATCAATTAAATTGTCAAGCACATTCATTAAGGTAGATAAGCTCTTTTTCTTTCTGGCGACAGTACCTACGACAGGAACACCCAGTTTGTTGGATAAACGCTGCAAATCAATTTTAATATTTTTTTTCTTTGCCTCATCCAACAAATTAACACAGACAATTACTTTATTTGAGATTTCCATTGTTTGAAGAACTAAATTCAGATTTCGTTCAAGACAGGTGGCATCACAAACAACTATGACGGCATTTGGCTCACCAAAGCAAATAAAGTTGCGTGCTACCTCTTCCTCTGCGGAATGTGCCATTAACGAGTAAGTACCGGGAATATCCACCATAACATAGGAGTTCTTCTTGGTATTGCAATAGCCCTGAGCGTTGGTAACTGTTTTTCCAGGCCAGTTTCCTGTATGCTGATTCAGTCCGGTAAGGTTATTAAATATCGTGCTTTTACCCACGTTTGGATTACCTGCTATAGCAATCACTTTATCACTTGGAGTTTGCTTCTTTATCTTCAAGCCGGAATCAACCGCTTTAATACCTACAGAATTGTTTGTTAGTCCCATTATATACCACCCCTTAAGGACAGATTAAAATGTTACCGCAATCCTCTGAGCGAATAGCAATAACGGCACCGCGAATTAAAAATGCTGAGGGGTCACCGCCCGGACTTCTTCCAAGACACTCAACCTCTGTGTTTTCAATCAAACCGATATCCAATAGTCTTCTTCTTATACTGCCTGTTGACAATAGCTCTTTTATTTTCGCTGTTTGGCCAGGCTTTATATCGTTTAAGCAACTTACTTTATTCATAAAAAAATCACCTCAAAATATAAATTAGGATAGGGAAACTTTCTTTCCTAATCCTATTATATTGAGATGTCACAAATTTGGTTACTGATTTTGTAATAAATTGGAGGGTAGAAATTATGAGTGATAACGAAGGCTTTTATACTTTTAAAAGGTATCAATTAAATGATACTGGCAAATTATCTTCCTCTATGGAAGATTATCTTGAAATGATATGCAGAGTGTTACAAAGATGTGATGTTGTAAGAATCAATGAACTTGCTGAAAAATTACACGTTAAACCGTCTTCTGCATCAAAAATGGTAAGCAACCTTAAACAAGCAGGATATATAGAATTTAAAAAATACGGATATATTGTTGCAACTAAAAAAGGAATGGAAACAGGTAACTATTTATTATACCGACACGATGTTCTTCATGATTTTTTATGTGCAATCAATCATTCGGATAACGAATTAGAGCAGGTGGAAAAAATCGAACATTTTATTAACAAATCTACCATAGAAAATCTTGAAAAGTTTACTCAAGATTTGACAAAAGCAGCAGAAAGCTCTGAGCAAAAAACTCAGATTTGATTTGATACATGGCAAAAAATTTGTATGCATACTACGTTAATATAATAATTATGAAATTCATACATATTTTCTTCAAAATGTGAAAAAATAGAAGTGTTGATACTATAACGCAAAGAAAAGAAAGGAGATTTAAGTATGGTACAATTATCAGAAAAAGAGTTGTCCTGTTTAAAAGATGCATTATCTGAGGAAGATTTACTGGTGAAAAAATTTCACATGCTTGCGAATGAATCAAGTGACTCAGAAATCAAGACAAAATTTACGGATATTGCAGATAAGCACCAGGGACATTTCAATGAACTTTATTCACATCTAAAATAGTAGGAGGGACTTTTATGAATCAACCATTTTCAGAAAAAGAAATATTAGCTGATGCGCTTGCAACAGAAAAAGGATCTACCAGTAATTACAATTTGTTTGCAAATGAATGCATTCATGAGGATCTTAGAAATACTTTTATGCGAGTTTTAGATCAAGAACATTCAATTCAGCAAGATGTATTTCGCATGATGCATGATAAGGGATACTATCCGACACCAAATGCGGAAGAAAAAAAGATAATGGAAACAAAGCAGAAATTTGAAAGCTGCGTAACTGGAAGTGCAAGTGCCAGTTTACTATAGATAATTTATAGTAATGTGTTTAAATAAAATAAGCATGAAAGCTGTATCACGAGTTAGCTTTCATGCTTATTTTATTGAAGTACGATTACGTCGATCAAAAAACGATTACATTGATCAAAAAACTTCTTGACCAAATACATATTCTGGAATAAAATCTATAATAGAGTATCAAAAAAAGGATGGTTAAACATGAACACAACACTTAGATGGATCGCTTTTGAAGCTATTATGAACGCAATTTTACCAATTAACGGGATAAGTGCGTCCAAATTTAATAGCTTTCAAAAAAACCATATAAGTAAGTTGGATATTTCATGATAGAATAATTAGATTTTTATAATGAAAACCCAAGGCTTAGTGGCTTTGGGTTTTTTTGTATACAAAATTACAATGAGGTAATTTCGGATAGTCAATAAAATGCAAGAAGGAAAGGTAAAGTAGAAGAATGATAGAATTAAATATAAATAATTTAACTAAATATTACGGAGCAAATAAGATTTTTGAAACGATTTCATTTGAAATAAAAACCGGTGAGCATATCGGATTAGTCGGGCAGAATGGTTGTGGGAAGACAACGTTAATGAAAATTTTGATGGGTATGGAAGAGCATCAGGCTGGAGAAATTAGTATTCGTAAAGATTGTAAGCTTGGATATCTTGATCAGATTCCAGAATATCCAGAAGGAACCATAACAATGGATGTAATACAGTTGGCGTTTGCGAAGGCTCATGATATGCGTAAGAAAATGGATGAACTGGAACGAAATATGGCTAATATAGAACAAGATGCCCTGGATGAGGCTATTAAGCGATATAGCCGACTACAGGAGCAGTACGAACTTAGCGGAGGGTATGAACTTGAGACAAGAATAAGTAAAATAACAGAGGGACTTAACATTACGGAAAACTTAAAACAAATGCAATTTTCCAGCCTAAGTGGCGGGGAGAAGACAAGAATTATTCTGGCAAAACTACTCTTAGAGGAGCCGGATATTTTGTTATTGGATGAGCCAACAAACCATCTGGATATGAACACGATTCTATGGCTTGAGAACTTCTTAAAAGACTACAAAGGAGCGGCGCTTATTATTTCGCATGACCGCTACTTTCTAGATCATGTTATCAGCAAAATAATTGATTTAAACATAGATCATGCAGAGATTTATTCTGGAAATTATAGTTATTATGTGGAGGAAAAGGAGAGAAGATTTCTTATTGCATTAAAGGATTATGAAAATCAACAGAAAAAAATCGATCGAATGGAACAGCAGATCGAACGATTTCGAATATGGGGTGCAATGCGCGATAGTGAAGCAATGTATAAGCGTGCCAAGGTAATTGAAAAGCGTCTGGAAAAAATGGATGAATTAAACCGCCCAGTAATAAGTAAGAGGAAAATGCGCCTTAATCAAACACAAACTGACCGATCTGGAAAAATAGTAATCGAATCGGTGAATCTTAAAAAAGGTTTTGGAGACAAAACACTGATAGAAAATGTTTGTTTCAATGTGTTTTACCAGGACAGTGTCTGTATTATAGGAGATAATGGTTGCGGAAAAACAACACTTCTTAAGATCCTGTTAGGTGAATTAGAGCCGGATGAGGGAGAGGTTAAACTAGGTTCTCAGGTCAAGGTAGGATATCTTCCTCAGCATGTTGATTTTGAGGATGAAGAACAGACTATTTTGGAATATTTTTCGAGACTTCATAACATTCCATATGGAGAGGCGAGAGCGCAGCTTGCAAAAGTACTATTTTTTAAGGAAGAGGTGAATAAAAAAATCAAGATTTTATCTGGAGGCGAAAAAAGCCGTTTAAGACTTTGCTCACTCACTTTTGAGGGTGTTAATCTTTTAGTTTTGGATGAACCAACCAACCATCTTGATATTGATTCGAGGGAGGTACTAGAAGATACATTAGTAAGCTTTGAAGGAACCTTGCTGTTTGTATCACATGATAGGTATTTTATTGATAAAATCGCAAGTAAAATCATAGAGATAGGGAACGGTACAATCAAGGAATATGACGGTGACTATGCGTATTATCAAGAAGAAGTCAAAAAGTATAATGACAGCAAGGCAGATTTGCTAAATAAAACGCTTGGGAATAGTATTAAGCCAGATTCCAAGAAAGTAGTAGTATCCAAACCGGATAAGGATAAAAAAAGGAATCCAAGGAAGATAGAGCTACTGGAAGCTAGTATCGAAGAACTGGAGCAGAAGATGAAAGCGATTGAGGAGCTGATTTGTTTACATAATTCGGACGGTAACAAGCTGACTGAATGTTTTGCAAAGAAAGAAGAAATCAGTAAGGCACTAGAAATGGCATATACGGAATGGTATAATGAAAAATGATAAAAACAAGTAGGAGAAAAAATAATGGCAGATATTAAATATGATATAGTAGAAGAAATTGGAATATTATCCGAAAACTCAAAAGGTTGGAGAAAAGAGATTAATCGTATCAGCTGGAATGGCGGTGAGCCTAAATACGATATTCGTGACTGGGCGCCGAACCATGAAAAGATGGGCAAGGGTGCAACTATGACAAAAGAAGAGGTAATAAAATTGAAAGAAATCTTAAATTCAATAGGGTGAAAATAGAGACAGCAGAACCTAAAAATTGGTTCTGCTGTCTCTGTATGTAGTGGATAGTAGATTTGTTTTAGAGCATGCTTCAAGTGGTTTTTATTTCAAATATTTATCAAAGCGTGTGGAAGTTTGAATTACTTCTTCCAGTATTTCTTTTGCATGTTCAGCATTTTGAAGATTTTTTTCACTAATCGCAGCAGCTTCTTGTGAACTTGCTGTTATTTCTTCCGTCGTAGCCGATAAATGACTGATATTTTCAACTATTCGATTATTAGCACCGGATAGATCCGTCAGCATGGTATCGATTTCTTGGATATGATCAGTTAAATCCGTCACATTACTATTTATTTTTTCAAAACTTTGGGAAGCGGTTGAGATCAAATCTCCCTGAGCTTCAACAGCTTTGATGGTTTCACTAACATTTTGGGATGCCTCTACCGCGTTAGAATTTAATTCATCAATAATTTTTGCTATATTCTCGGTTGATTTTCTGGTTTGTTCCGCCAATTCTCTTATCTCGTTTGCAACGACTGCAAATCCTTTTCCGGCCTCTCCAGCTCGAGCACTCTCAATTGAAGCGTTTAGAGCTAATAAATTCGTTTGACTGGAGATGCTAAAGATTATATTAGCAATATCATGAACTTCCTTCGTTTTCTCTTGTAGCTTTTCCATTGAATTAGCGACCATAGTGTTTGTCGATGTAATACCGCTTGATTGTTCTTTTAAGTTGCTCATAATCTGCAAGCTATCATTTATGGAGTCTGTTGAATTGTTAGCAAGGACGACCATTTTGTCAGAACGCTCTACTGTATTATTAATTAACTGCTGTATGGACTGAGTCATAACAGTCTGCTCCTGAATATTGATAGCAGTAGCCTGTGTACTTGCAGATATTTCACTTACAGCAGTGTTTACAATTTCGGTGGATTCTCCTAAATCAGAAACAAGCTGATTGCTCGTTGATGTACCATTTTGTACAATTCCTGCAATATTTAAAATATCTTTTAACATGGAATCTTGAATTTTTTGTTCATCCAAGATTCCATGGAGAGAATCGTGTGAAAAGCGATGACCAATATCTGTACATTTATAGATCGTATTTAGTGTTAATAGCAAAATAATGAATGTAAGGTACTGTTGAGCCATATTGTCTGCTTTATTAAAATTCAACATGACAAGATATATTATATTTACGACGGTTCCCCAAAGATACAATAGCTTCGACAGCTTTACATTGTAGAATAGGATGGCCGCACATAAAACAGGAAGTGCGCTAAATTGTATATAGCTACTTTGAATGATTAAAAGCATAGCAGAATATATAATCATATAAGCAATTAAGCAAATACGACCAAATAAATCACTGCTTGAATTTTTAAATACATTAATCCAATTAAGGCCAACGGCTAAACAGCACAAAATGATAAGCGGAATAGCTTTTACCATTATGAGCGAATTATTTTGATACTGAAAAAACAAAACTGCAATATATAACGTATATAAGATGGTTGTACCAAGTAACATAAAAAAGTTAATTGCTTTATTTCGCGCTGATTTCTCTTTGAATTTTCGTTCCTTTACTTCTACATCTTTTTCATTCATAAATATACTCCTCCTAATAATGTACATTTTACAGTGTCATCACAACTTATGCTTTGATTGCCCAACGAAGTTTGGCACAACGAGCACGACCATTAAGATGACATTCTTCTGATGATGGTCGAATAGGATCAGGTGCTATTTCACGATAAACACCTTCGCTAAAAAAGTGTTTAAATGATTTTTTTACACGGCGATCTTCCCCTGAATGAAATGTAAGTATGGCAACACGTCCACCTTCTGAAAGGACAGTTGGAAGTTTTTCTAAAAATTCATCTAACACTTCAAATTCATCGTTGATATCAATCCGTAATGCTTGAAAACATCGTTGACAGGATTTTTTAATCTCATCGTCACTGATTTGTGGAATTACGTTCAGAGCATCTGTGATAATATTTCTAAGTTGTGTTGTTGTTGCTATATTAATACCCTTTTTTCTGTTGGTAATAATAGCGCGAGCAATTTCCGCGGAATGAGGTTCGTCAGCATTTTCTACCAACATACCTTGTAATTCGGGTAGGGTTATATTTTTTAAACGACTTGCTATCGATTTACCCATTTCCGGATTAAGCCGTAAATCTAATGGTCCATCTGTTTTAAATGAAAAACCTCTTTCTGGATTATCTATTTGCATAGAAGAAACGCCCAAGTCTGCCAATACAAAATTAAAAGGTCCGGATTCGGAAATAATTTGATCTATTTGGGAAAAGTTCATTTGTTTAATCTCTAAAATTTCTGAGCCGTAACCCATATTTTCTAAACGAGCTTTGGTGCGTGGTAATTCAATCGGATCGACATCAATTGCATACAAGCGTCCCTTTGAATCTAAACATTTAAGCATCTCTAACGTATGACCGCCATAACCGAGTGTAGCATCTAATCCGGTTTGACCTGGTGTAATTTGTAAGATTTCCAATATTTCTTTCACGCAAATGGAAATATGCATGCCGGCAGGAGTACTTCCTTTCTGAATTACCTTTGACACAGTATCTGCATATTGCTCTGGTTGCAGTTCTTTGTATTTTTCATTAAAAGTCTTAGGGTGAGTGCCTTTATATCGAACACGTCGCTGGTGTTTTGGCTCATTCTCATCCGATGTGTGATTTTGATTCATTTGTTTTCCTCATTTTTTCAATATATTTTTATGGTTTTGATTCAAATCATATGATATCAGATACCATATATTTAAGCAATACCAACAGTCTATACCTAGTTTCTATTATTCATGCTTTCATTAAGTACGTCATATATTATATAAAAATAGAATCGAATAATTATTATGATAAGACAAATTAAAAACCTAGTATTTGAAGGTGGCGGTATATTAGGAATCGCATACCTTGGTGTTTTGGATTATATGTATCACAATGGATATATGAAGGATATTGTACGTATTGCTGGTACCTCTGCCGGAGCGATAACCGCTTGTATTGCAAGCTTAAATCTATCCTTTGAAGAAGTGGATAATATAGTCACTTCCTTGGATTATAAAAAGATACCTTCGAAGAATGAAATTGATGATTTTAGGTATATACCAGAAGAGGTTAAAAAAATCATGGAGGGGTTATTTGGGGATATAAATTGTATTTACAGACTGATTCATCAGTATGGATGGTATTCAACTGATTACTTTTATTCTTTTGTAAAAGGAATAATTGCTGAGCAATTTGATGTTAGCAAAAAAGAACCCCCTTATACATTTTCTGATTTTAAAAATCCTTTATTACATAAAAATAATCATCCATTTTTAGATTTATATATCATAGGTACAAATTTGTCTAGAAAAAAAACTAAAATATTTTCTTATGAGACAACTCCTAGAATGGAAGTTGCAGAGGCGGTTCGAATATCCATGTCAATACCACTTTTTTTTGAAGCGGTGAAGACGGATGATGTTAATAAATCGGGTAATGTTGCGCAGAATGTTTATTGTGACGGAGGAGCTATGAATAATTATCCCCTAACTATATTTGATACGCAACCGTTTAATTCTAAGCAGCCCTATGGTGTGAATATGGAAACAGTAGGAGTTCGCTTTTTAAGCAGACTAAAGTATACAGATATTGAAAATCTACTTCAATATATTGAAAGCCTACTGCAGTTATCCTCCTACATACAGCAAGAAAGCTACGAAAGTAATCCATTGAATAAAGCAAGGTCTATCGTAATCGATGCTGATGATATCAACCCAATTGATTTTAATATTAATGCAGGAGATGAACGATACAAATTTTTGTATGATCAGGGATATCGTTCAGCAAAGGATTATTTTAAATAGTAGAATAATAAGACAGTACATTTTGGCGCAGGATTCGAAGATGTACTGTTTTTGTTTGTATTAATTTACGTTAATTTACTGATTCCAATATCTAAGTTATTGACATTGAAATATGACGAATATATACTGAAATGTATGAAAGATGATATACACACATTTTATGATGCGTATAGACACGTTACGCACTGCTTGAATACGCGCGAATTCTAAAAATAAAAGGGGGATTACGAATGAAACTTATAACAGTTGCAGGGCCGCCTTCTTCGGGGAAGACATCTGTAATTTTGAGACTGGTGGAATGTATGGGTATGGCAACGGGAAGTATTGGCGTTGTAAAATTTGATTGCCTTACGTCCTTTGACAATGTAAGCTACGAAGAAGCAGGTATACCGATTCAAACCGGTTTCTCTGGAAAAATTTGTCCAGATCATTTTTTTGTCAGTAACATTGAGGATGCGGTGCAATGGGGAATGGAATCTGGATTTAAAGTACTGATAACGGAAAGTGCAGGTCTTTGTAATCGATGTTCTCCATACATAAAAGGAATTCTATCCATTTGCGTCATTGATAATTTATCAGGAATAAATACACCAAGAAAAATAGGACCGATGTTAAAATTTGCAGATATCGTAGTAGTAACCAAGGGAGATATTGTTTCTCAGGCTGAGCGGGAAGTATTTGCTTTCAATATTAAACAGGTCAATACATCTGCAAAAGTTGTGTTTATCAATGGAATCACAGGACAGGGAACCTTTCTGTTAGCAAAGTACTTGCAGCTAACGAATGATATTGAAACCCTTTCGAACATGAAACTGCGGTTTACGACACCTTCCTCTGTATGCTCTTATTGCACAGGTGAAACTACAATTGGTCCAGCTTATCAAATGGGAATGATGAAGAAAATGGAGTTTAAATAACTATGAATGCAAATGATTTTATGATTCAAATAAAGAATCAAAGTCTGGAGGATATTTTGCGTGAATATCCGATTGTCACAGACTTTCTGGCGAATTACCGATTAAACAGTATTTCAAAAAAACTTCCATTTTGTGAAGCTCTTGAGGCATTTGATGACGAAATTCTCGAAGAATTTGGACTTGATCGATTCGATGTATTACAAAGTTTGGCAATATTTCTTGAAACTTTTTCACAAACAAAATTTTCTGCCAATGGAGTATCCTCTATTACAATTCAGGGTGGATTCAATAAGTCAAGAGAACCGGAAAACATCAACTTGACCATTTCTACCGGAGATGTCATAAGCATTGTAGGCCCTACCGGTTCTGGGAAAAGCCGATTATTAAATGATATTGAATGTCTGGCTCAAAATGATACGCCTACAGGTAGATGCGTATTGGTAAATGGGGAGCCAATTGATGAACTTAGGCGTTTTGAAATGGACGGGAAAATAGTGGCTCAACTTTCCCAAAATATGAATTTTGTCATGGATTTAAGCGTCCGAGAGTTTTTAGAGATGCATGCAAAATGCAGACTTACACCTAATGTTAATGAAGTAGTTGAAAAATGTTTTCAGTGTGCAAATGAATTAGCTGGTGAAAATTTTTCTGAGAATACAAAGGTAACCCAGCTTAGTGGTGGGCAATCCAGAGCCCTCATGATTGCAGATACTGCATATATGAGTGATTCTCCGATTGTCCTAATTGATGAAATCGAAAATGCAGGTATAAATAGAAGACAGGCGATTACTCTTTTGGCAAAAAGCGATAAAATTATATTCGTTTCCACCCATGACCCATTGTTGGCGCTTAGTGCGAATAAACGTATTATCATTAAAAATGGTGGTATTCATAAAATCATTGAAACGTCTGAAAAAGAAAGAGGAAGCCTTGAAACAATTGAACGATTTGACAATGCGATGTTAAGACTTCGTGACAGCTTACGTGCTGGCGAAGCCATAACAGAAGAATTACTTAACTTATAGAAAGGGGAGAGTCACCTATGTGGGAAATATATGATGCTTTAATTGATGGAATTCCAGATGATTTTATAGTTGATGAAGTTGTTCGTGGAATAGGTCTTACCTATGTTCGCAGTGGAGGAGGAGTGGGAGTTTCTGGATCTGCACTCGATTTTAATACTAGAATTCCTATGTTTACGAAAAATTTGATTGGAGCTCCGTTAAAAGAGGCTGCTGCCTGTATAAAGTCATGGAATCTTGCAGAAGCATCGATTGGAGGGGCTGCGATTAATGCCTATTATAACAATCCTTTGGTAGCAAGAGCAAATGGTGTGCCATTTTCCGAGAATAGGAGAGTGGAAGACAGAATGTATGATCCTTTTATCATGAATCAAAATGAAATAAAGGGTAAAAAAGTTGTGACGATCGGACATTTTCCGTATATCGATAAATTATTTGACCCCGTCTGTGATTTATCGATATTGGAATGGGTACCACAAGAGGGAGAGTTTCCTATGACTGCCTGCGAATATTTATTACCAGAGTGTGATTATGTATATATTAGCAGCAGCTCTCTTGTTGACAAAACCTTATCTAGATATTTAGAATTATCAAAAAATGCCAAACAAATTACACTGGTAGGACCAGGAACGACTTTGGCTCCCGTACTTTTCGATTTTGGAGTAGATGATCTTTCCGGATTTATGATAACAGACAATCTTCGTGCGTTTCGAATCGTAGCTGGTGCTGAAAAAGTTAAGTTGTCTACTGCAGGGCACAAAACTTCCCTGAAAAAAAGTGAGGTGAGATAGACATGAATTTTGATTGGAATATAAATACTATCCGGTGGTATCAGGATGCAAATAATTATACCGGGTTCTTTAAGAATATTGCACAGATTATTTCTCCAAAATTGGAAGATTATTCCACGCTCTGTGATATCGGCTGTGGTTTGGGTCTTGTAGATTTAGAGCTTAGCAGGAGCATTGATAACATTACTTGTATTGATATTAATAAAGAGGCTATTGAGGCACTAAACAAGAGCGTTAAAGAGAAAAACATAGTAAATATTGAACCACAACTTATGAATTGCAATGACATCGATAAAACTTGGGATGTCATAATGAATAGTTTTTTTGGTAGTCATAATTTGGACAGATTTCTTCCTTGTTGCAAAAAATTAATAACGATTGTAGGTGGTAATAACCAAACAGAGCTTTTCCCTGAAAAGTATAGAGTTTTTCATAAAAACCATTCCAGTAATGTGGAACAAAATCTGATAGAAAAGGGGCTTACATATGCCACCACGGAATGCTCGTTTGAATTTGGACAGCCGGTTGTTTCGATAGATGATGCTAGGAATTTTGTGAGATCTCTATCATCTGATATTACTCCGAATGACTTAGAGCGTTTTCTTTCTGAACGACTCATTGAAACGGGTGAAGAACGATTCCCTTTCTTCATACCTCGTACGAAATCGGTAACTATATTTGAAATTGAAGGAAGGTTATAAAAAAGTGCATATATTTTTGACTGGTGAAATACAAGTTGGCAAAAGTACAGTAATTACTAAGACGCTTCCTTTATTGCATAAAACTATAGGAGGCTTTAAAACATACTTCGGTCCGGATAGAGATTTGCCTAATAAATTATTGTATATGAATTCTGCCATTCTTCCTAACATATATAGCGAAGAAAATGCGGTGGCACGTTTTAGGGAAGGACATCCACCGAAGACACTGACAGAGAAATTTAATTCCTATGGTACCGGATTAATTAGACATGCGAAAACGGGCTCTGATTTAATTATCATGGACGAATGTGGAAATCTAGAACAAAATGCGATTCAATTTCAAAAAGAGATATTGGATGCATTAGATGGGGATATTTCTATATTTGGAGTTGTAAAACTGACAAGTAAAGGCTGGACGGAGCAGATAAGAAACCATCCCAAAGTAACGCTCATTTTCGTTACTAAAGAAAATCGAGAGGAACTACCAAATATAATTGCTCATAAATTCAATTATTTATAAATAGTATCTATAAGTAGAGTCAAGAAGTATAGTGTTTTGCTATAAACAACTATATTCCTTGACTTTAATAATGCCGCTAATTATACTAAATCTAATATAACGTGATTAAACGTTACATAAAGTGACATAAAAACAGTCATAAATACTCTATGTTCTGTTTCACTCGTTATATTTAAGCAAAAGGATGGGTAACAAATGAAGCAATCAAATAGAAATAGTTTTATTGTATTAGGGCTTGCAATTCTGCTTATTATTACTATAATCCTTTCCTTTCGTCTTGGACGTTATCCTATCTCAACGAAAGAATTATTTGGGATTTTACTATCAAAGGTTTTTCCGATAGAACAATTTTGGGGTAAACAGCTTGAAACAATTTTATTTAATATACGCTTACCACGTATTTTTTTGGCATGCTTAGTAGGCTGCTGCTTATCGTCTGCAGGAGCAGCTTATCAAGGTGTTTTTCAAAATCCAATGGCAGCGCCGGATATATTAGGGGCTTCTGCAGGAGCGGCCTTTGGAGCGGCGTTAGCAATTCTTAATAATGCAGGGAGTTATATAATTACACTCAGTGCCTTTTTCTTTAGTCTTTTAACGGTTACCTTAGTGTATTTAATCAGTAAAAGAGCAAGAGGCTCTAATATATTGGGATTGATTCTCTCTGGAATCATGGTCAGTTCGCTCTTTTCGGCAGGTACCTCATTCATTAAACTGGTTGCAGACCCAAGTGATCAGTTGCCGGCCATCACCTATTGGCTTATGGGGAGTCTATCTGGGGCAAAAAAAGATGATTTGAAATTTGTTGTTATCCCTATGACAATAGGACTTGTCTTTTTGCTTCTTCTAAGATGGAGATTGAATGTAGTCACCATGGGAGATGATGAGGCGCAAACAATGGGTGTGAATTCAAAACGGATTCGTTTTATTGTTATTATTGCTGCAACCCTTATTACTGCAGCCAGTGTATCGGTCAGTGGTATGATTGGCTGGGTAGGTTTGGTCATTCCACATCTTGCAAGAAAGCTGGTTGGCAACAATTATAAACACCTGATGCCGGCCACAATGTTGTTTGGTGCTATTTTTCTTTTAATGGTGGACAATTTTTCAAGGAATCTTCTTACGACAGAGATCCCATTAGGCATACTTACAGCCGTTATCGGTGCACCCTTTTTCATCTACTTAATTACAAGAAAGGAGGAGTACTAATGAGCATTGAAGTTTCAAACCTGAGCTTTAAATATACAAATCAAATTGTTCTTGACCGTATTTCTTTTAAGGCTGGTGACGGTCAATTGCTATCCGTTTTAGGTCCAAATGGTGTGGGAAAAAGTACGCTGTTTCGTTGTATCCTTGGTTTGCTGACTGGGTATCAGGGACAAATAGTACTAAATGGTATAGAAA
This sequence comes from Acetivibrio sp., assembly GCA_041739345.1. Classification (GTDB taxonomy): domain Bacteria; phylum Bacillota; class Clostridia; order Lachnospirales; family Lachnospiraceae; genus DIGJ01. Next base: position 293,246 of record JBGSNZ010000021.1, read on the forward strand.
GTAAGGGACTTGATATTAAGGAAATGGCTAAATTAATTTCATATATTCCACAATCTCATTACCCATCCTTTAATTTTAGTGTTTTTGATATGGTGCTTATGGGCACATCAGTTCAGATATCTGCTTTTTCCAGTCCTGGTGCAAGGCAAATTGAACTGGTGGATACAGCTTTAGAGCGGCTAGGAATTGGTCATCTTAAGAAACGAGGATATAAGCAAATCAGTGGCGGTGAGCAACAGCTTGTTTTATTAGCGCGTGCGCTGGTTCAGAAAGCCAAAATTCTCATTTTAGATGAACCTACATCCAATCTGGATTTTGGTAATCAGATTCGCGTTCTAACACAAATAAAATCTTTGACAAGAGAGGGATATACCGTTATCCAATCGACGCATAACCCAGACCAAACCTTTCAATTTTCGGATACGGTGTTGGCTATGAAAGATGGAAAGGTTCTTGCATATGGAGAACCTGCAAATATTTTTACAGAGAATTTGATTCAAAAGCTTTACGGAGTAGAAGTGGACATTCAAAGTTTGTTTAGCGATAAAGTAAGAGTATCGATTCCAAAGAGCATCATCGAAGCGGAAAGTTTACAACGACGATACTCTTACTCTTAACATAAAAATTTAACCAAATGAAGGAGAAGTATTATGAAACGGAAAAGTATTTCCATGCTGCTTGTAATCTGCTTAGTTATGTCTTTGACAGTTGCCTGCAACAAAAATGAAACAAAGCAAACTACAAAAACAGGTGAAACGAATGTTACTACGGAAGCGAGTGGGGAAGGATCCACGGAAGCTACTGCTGAAAATGAGACAAGAACCTATACTGATTCTGTAGGTCGTCAAGTAGAAATTCCAACAAACATTACTCGAATTGCATGTTCTGGCTCAATGGCTCAGATGGTGCTATTTCCACTGGCACCTGAAATGCTGGTAGGCCTTGCTGGCGACTGGACACCGGATGAACAGAAATATATAGATACTACGAAATATAATCTTCCTGTATTAGGACAGTTTTATGGACAAAGTGATCTCAATCTTGAGGAAATTGCCAAAGCTAACCCTCAATTAATTATTGATATTGGAGAATCCAAAGACACCATGGTAGAGGATATGGACGGTATTGCAGAACAAGTGGGAATTCCTACGGTACATATTGAAGCAACTACTGCAACTATGGGAGAGGCATACAGAACATTAGGAGAGCTTCTAGGAAAAACAGAAGAAGCGGAAGCATTAGCTCAGTACTGTGATGGTGTTTATAGCAATACGCAAGCCATCATGGATAAAGTTGGCGAAGATGGAAAAGTAAATATTGTATATTGTACAGGAGAAGATGGACTTAGCGTACTTGCTAAGGGCTCGTTCCATGCGGAGATTATCGATCAACTTGCAAATAATTTGGCAGTGGTAGATGAAATTTCAAGCAAAGGTACTGGAAATCCAGTCGATATGGAGCAACTTCTTTTATGGGATCCTGACATTATCATATTTGCACCTGGTAGTATAGGTAGCACGGTAGGAGAAGATGAAGATTGGCAACAACTTACCGCAATTAAAAATGGAACCTATTATGAAGTTCCAAACGGTCCTTATAACTGGATGGGTACGCCACCGTCTGTAAATCGTTACATGGGTATGATTTGGATGACTCAGCTTCTATATCCGGAACAAGCTGGATACAATATGTTTGAAGAAACAGCGAAATACTTTAAATTGTTCTACCATACTGAATTAACGCAAGAACAATATAATACCCTGGTTGCAAATTCAATCATAAAAACTGAAAAATAATGAAAAAGAGGGTCTATCGCAAAATGAGAAATTTGAATTTTGCGACAGGCCCATCTTTTTAATATAAATGGAAAAGTAGGAGATAAACTATCACGTTTCTGCAACAATAGTGCCCATTTCGCTGGTATCATATCCTCCGATTTTCTCAAATTCAACTTTAAATTCATCAGAACGAATGATTTCTAACACCGTTTGCATCAAAGGAAGATTTATATCATCCTTTTTTATTACTAATTCATATCTTTCTTTTTTTAACGGTATAAAATCAATTCCATTTACTTGACTGGCTATTTTTTCAGTTCCAACGGCTACATCAGCCTCGCCACGCCCCACAGTACTAGCTAAAGTAAGATGAGACTGAGACTCTTTGTCGTATCCTTTAATCAAACTGCCCTGAATACCTAACAAGCGAAGGTTTTCATCCAACAATACACGTGAGCCAGCTCCCTTCTCTCTATTAATCATAGTAATATCGGATCGCTTTAAGTCACTCCAAGTTAAAATGTTTTTGGGATTGCCCTTTGCAACATAAAAGCCTTGCATGCGATACGTAAGATGAATGATAATGGCTGGAATTCCTGGAAGTAATCTTCTGACAAAAGGAATATTGTATTCTCCGGAATCTCCATCCCACAAATGAGAGGTAGCAATTGAAACATTACCGCGATACAATTCAATCAAACTATCGTAACTGCCACGATAGGAACGAAGTGCACGAACACCGTTTGTATATTTTTCAACATAATTCGAAAGTACATCAAGCATTAAATCCTGGCCACAAATTACGAAACTATTTTGATTGGAATTGGGTATTGTAGCTATTGTTTCATTCAATCCCTGCTGATAGATTGCATTTGATTTCGATTGGATGTTTTTAGAATGAGATATATAATTTTCTACATCTTTTAGTGAATATCTTAATTTTCGTCCAACTTTATATGAATTTAATTCACCGCGTTTTACTAATTCATAAACTGTATTTTTGGCGATTTTCAACATATCAGCCACTTCTTGCGTTGTTAGAGCACTATTGTTATCCATAGAATCACCCCTTAGGTTGTAATTAAACATATAGTGATATTATATCTTTTTGCAAAAAATAAGTAAAGAGGTAAACAACAGTATATCATTGTGCTCAAAATTAGTTTGTATTGCATGCAAATAAGTCATATAATTCATTTTAGGTGATTCAACGAAAGTTATAGATTTTACTTATTGGAGGAATAGAAATGAAAATTGGTTTTTTTGATTCTGGCATTGGAGGTATTACAGTATTACATGATACATTAAAAATTTTGCCCAGAGAAGATTATATATATTACGCAGATACTTTGCATGTTCCCTATGGACCAAAACCGAAGGATGAAGTGAAACAGTATATTTTTAATGCGGTTGAATTTATTAGCCAACAAGGAGTTAAGGCGATAGTTATTGCTTGTAATACTGCGACCTGCGTAGCAATCAAAGAGCTAAGGGATAAATATAGTATTCCAATCATTGGAATGGAACCGGCTGTAAAACCTGCTATCGAGAAAAATAAAGATACAACTAAACGGGTTTTGGTAACTGCAACAGCTTTGACCGTGAAGGAAGAAAAACTGCAAAATCTTATTGCTAAATTTGATAATGAACATGTTATAGACTTATTACCCCTTCCGGGATTGGTTGAATTTTCGGAAATACTCGAATTTGATGAAGAAGTAGTATTACCTTATCTTGAAGAGCAATTATTAAAATATGATTTGAATAATTATGAAACGATTGTATTAGGGTGTACTCATTTTTCTTTCTTTAAGGATATGTTTAGAAAAATACTTCCATCACAGGTTGATATAATCGATGGAAACCTTGGCACTGCAAAGAATTTAAAAAGAATTTTGAAGGAAAGCAATTCGTTAAATGAAAGGAAGGGGAGTATCACCTTTTATAGTTCAGGATTCAAGGTTGAGGATAACGCTGAATTAGATAAATACAAAAGACTATTAGAGCGACTGGATACCATCAACGAATAAAGATTTGATAAAGAAAACTTTGAGGTTATGACATATCAAAAAAAATTCTGTGATGATAAATAAGGGATAACAACAAAGAAGGGAACCCATTTTATTGAGTTCCCTTCTTTGTTAATACTAATTATTAGAATTAAGCTTGTTTTTGAACATACACCTTAATTTTTTCAATTCTTTTCTCTTGTATTTCTTCTATCTTAAAAATAAAGTTTTCATATTCTATATTTTTTTCTTCTGCACTCATTGGAATGTGTCCAAGTAGGTCGATTAGAAATCCGTTTAGAGTGTCATAATCATCGCTTTCAATCTTTACATTGAAGTAATCGTTAAAATCATTAAGTGTAATCATACCATCGATCATAAAAGTATCGTTATCGATTTTTTTAATGGAGGAATCTTCTTTGTCATATTCATCCTCTATATTACCCATGACTTCTTCAATTAAATCTTCAATTGATACGATTCCTGAAAATCCACCGTATTCATCTATCAATACAGCCAAATGAACTCTAGAATTCTGTAGTTCTTTAAACAATTCATCTATATTTTTAGTTTCTGGTACAAAGTAAGCAGGTTGTAATATACTTCGAATGTTTACATTATCAAATCCGTGCTTTCTAGCTTCTGCAAATAAATCTTTTATATAAAGAATACCAATAATGTTATCAATATCATCCTCAAATACTGGTATTCGCGAGTATCCTTCGTCGATTAATTCGTCTAAGTATTCATTTAGAGGTCTTTTTACATCCACTAAGTATACTTTTGGTCTTGGGGTCATAACTTCGGTAGCTAATTTATTATCAAACTCAAAAATACTATTTATCATTTCCTTTTCTGTTTCATTAAAAACACCATTTTCTTGTCCAACTTCAACCAATGATTTTATTTCTTCTTTTGATACCATTTCATCTAAGTTTTCCTTATCAAGACCAACTATTCGAACTAAGATATTAGTAGATGCGGAAAGTAGACGTACAAAAGGAACTGTAATTTTCGATATAAACAGGATAGGTCTTATCGAAAACATTGCAATCGATTCTGGTTTTTGCAATGCGATTCTCTTAGGAAATAATTCTCCAAAGACCAAGGTTAAAAAAGATAAAATAATTGTTACGACAATTAAAGCTATTTGACTGCTATAAGGAATACTAAGTTTGGCTAAATATTGTCCGAAGTCTTTTGATATTCCAGTAGCGGCTGATGCACTGCTAAAAAAACCTGCAAAAGTTATTCCTACTTGTATGGTAGATAAGAACTTTGTTGGCTCCGCCAAAAGATCGATTAATAGTTTTGCTTTTTTATTTCCTTCTTCAGCAAGTACTCTTAACTTGTTTTTGTTTAATGATACGATAGCCATCTCGGATGCTGCTAAAAATGCATTAAGTAATGTTAAAATAAATATTAAAATAAATTGTGCCGTTAAATTCGCAGGCTCAGGTTCTGATTCCATTGTATTTTCTTTCCTCCATAAAATAATAAACTAAATGATAGCATAAATGATACAAATAGTAAAGGAAGTAATTGACAACGACATTATACAAACGTATAATATTAACATAAATATAATATTATACAATTATAATTGTAGAATGGGAGTTAAAAAATGGATGTAAAAATAAAACGTTTAGGTGATGCAGAATTGGAAATCATGATGATTTTATGGCATAGTAATGAATCGGTTACTTCTAATTATATATTGGATCAGCTAAAGGAAAAGCGAAAATGGGTATTATCAACATTAATGACCTCTCTGGCAAGACTAGCAGAAAAAGGATTCGTTAATTGTGACAGAACGACTCGAACCAATCATTATTCGGCACTGGTAACAGAAAATGAATATAAGATACAAGAAAGTAAATCTTTTTTAGAAAAACTATATGGAAATTCCTTAAAAAGCTTTGTTACTAGTTTATATGATGATCAGGCAATCAATCATGCTGACTTAAAAGAATTGCAAACATATCTAAATGAAATAGAAAAGGAGAAAAGCTGATGACAAATCAATGGTTTCTTTCACTTCTTGAGGTTTCCCTTACAACAAGCATAGTTATTCTGACTATAAAAATGCTTTCTTTTTTGATCAATGCGCATTATGCAGCGAAATGGAAAAAATTAATATGGTTAATCATTGCGATTAGGCTCCTTATTCCAATTAATTTTTCAATTGCAAATGCACCAATCCAGGTGAATATTCCTGATGGTAATGTTTTAGAGGATGCTACACAATCGACGATAGATGACAAGAAAGCGGATGAGGTAAAGGAAGCAGTAACGCTAATATCAGATGAAGCCACAAACAGCACAGTGCTACCGAATCAATTGACAAGGGACATGAAGAACCGGTTTACTTGGATGGACGCTATCTTAATTGTTTGGGGCAGTGGCTGTATGATATTTTTATTCTATCATATTATAGGATATCTGTACTTTAGGAAACAGATATTGCGTTGGAGTAGGGTTTCTAGGTTAGAGAGTGCAAATAAAATAATATCAGAACTTTCTACGGGGATGAAACTAAAAAAGCATCTTAAAGTTTATGAATGTGATAGAATTGCAAGCCCTTCCCTTATGGGATTTGTTTTTCCTATTTTAGTAATACCTTCTGAACATTATTCGAAGGAAGAATTAACCTTTATAATCAAACATGAACTAACACATTACAAACATGGTGATTTGTGGTACAAATTAATATTGCTTTTGGCAAACTCAGTTCACTGGTTTAATCCGGTAGTCTATCTGCTTCGTAAAGAATCCGACATTGATATGGAATTTTCCTGTGATGATGCTGTAATAAAAGGCATGTCACAAGATAACAAAAAAACTTACGGTGAAACCATTCTTTCTTGTATTAATAAACAGAAAATGCGAAAGGTTTCCTTGACGACATGTTTTACTGATACTACAAAAAACCTTAAGGATAGGTTTAACAATATTTTTAATAAAGGGAAAAAGCGAAGTGGAAGGATAATTATTTTTATTATTCTGCTTTTTATAGTATCGATAAGTGCTATGGTAGTTTTTACGAACGAAAGTAACAAACAAACCGTTTCGGATGAATTAAAATGGTATGGAGCGAAAAGTCTTATTTTTGGGCAGACGAAACTACCAGAAGAATTAATTGGAACTAGTGATGAATGGACTGCATTTTTAGAAAGTGACAAAACGATTGCCCTGGTAGCAGATATCCCAAGTGAGGATATTTATGTTTACGGATTAAAAGAAAATGGGGAGGAAGAGGGTACCTATACTCTGCACGGAATCTACATAAGGCAAGGTAGCGAGATTCAAGTGCTCGATATCGATTGGGGTATTTATGCTGAAGTCCCTATAATACAATATGAAGATTATGATCAGGATGGAACGAAAGAATTAGCAATGATTTTGAGAAGTGCAAGCGGTACCGGAATTGCATTTAATGACCTACATATATTAGAAAAAAATGAAGAAGGTGGATGGACCGATCATCTATTCACTGCCGCCGACTGGAGCGATATCATAAATGATAGACTTACGTATCAAGAGCAAGATGGCATATTAACTATGGCAATCGATGGAGAAGATACAGGACTTCAAATTGATATAGCATCGCTTGAAAAGGAATGGGGCAACAAATTAGATGCAGTTAGTTTTGGGAATGTTGGGGAGTTTTCATTCAAAGATGGAAAAATATTATTGCAAGTACAGCCTATCGCTACAGTTGGAAACTGGGTGACCCCTCAAAGTATTACTGATACCTATATTAATATGGAAGTACTTTATAATAATGGGTTTGATTTAAAGAATGCGTTTGGATCCGATTAAAATATTGATTATTCGGAAAAATTTGTAGGTAAGTTATTTGAATTTGTAGGTTGGTAGTTGTTTTGTTGCAATAGAAGTTTTGGTTCGCTAAGATGTAAACGAGGTGTGATAGATGAAGCTCATTTTAAAGGAAATTCCAGAAAAGGAATTAACGGTAACCATTGAATATCCAAAAAAGGATGAAAAAGTAAGGCGTTTGATACATAAAGTTAAAGATTTAGAGTATGCGCTCATGGGAACGGATAACGGTAGAGATTTTCGCATTCTGGTAGAAGATATATACTATTTAGAGAGTGTTGATAAGAAAGTGTTTATCTATACAAAAGATAGTGTTTATCGTTCGGAAAAGCGCCTATATCAGTTAGAAGCGGAATTAAAGTCTTTTAAATTTGTAAAGGTAAATAAGTGTTGCTTGCTTAATATCATGGTTTTAAACAACCTAAAAACCTTAATGAATAGCAGGCTTGAAGCGCAGCTTGATAATGGAGAGAAAATAGTGGTTTCAAGAACTTATATAGAAGCAATCAAAAATGCAATCTAAAGGGAGTGAGATGATGAAAGGATTAATCAAAAAGACATTATTATTGTCATCCTTAATTATAATGGTAGTATTTTTAATATCATGGGCTTTGTTTGGTTATGAAGATGAAATTGGTTTGGTAATGAAACTATTTGGAATTGCATTTTTAACAAATGTTGTGGAGCTTATTTTTATCAACTTGCATTTGGAAAATTTCTTGTTGGAGATGGTTTTGGAAAATTTAATTGTGACAGGTATTGTATTGATACTTGGAGTATGGTTTGGCTGGTTTTTTGAGATAAATTGGTGGATGGTCTTTGTTTACGTTACCCCAGTATATGTGTTGGCATACATACTTGGAATAACTCATATTAAGAAAGATGTAGATTGGATTAACGAAATCTTAACGAAAAACCGGGGAGAAAGTGATGATGAATAAAAAAGTGAATGTATCGGACAAAAGACTATTTCTATTTTTTATAATTACATTATTATGGACCTGGATATGTGGTTTTACTCCCGTAATTTTAGGAATCACAGGAACTCCACTAGGAACCTTAATTTTCTATTTTGGTGGTGGTGCACCTTCTGTTGTCGCACTGTTTTTGGTAGCATTTACTTATTCGAAAGAAGCTAGGCGGGATTATTTTTATCGATGTTTTAGCTTCAAATATATGGGATGGAAATGGCCGTTATGGATCATTTTCTATTTTGGGGCAATCACAGTTCTCGGACTATTGATTGGTACGAAACTATTGAACCTGAATATGCCAGGAATGGATTACATACAGGCAGTAATGAAAGCACCCTACATGATTTTAATCGTTATTTTTCTAAGCCTTATATCGGGACCTTTGAATGAAGAATTTGGATGGAGGGGATATGCGCTTGATAAATTGCTTGTACGTTTTGGCTTTCTTGGAGCTTCCTTACTGCTTGGATTTATTTGGGGCATCTGGCATTTGGCATGGTATTTTACACCGGGACAAGCGCAATACGATATGTTACAGAAATCAGTTTTTGATGCTGCGATGTTTATTCCTTCGATTATGTTTTTAAACATCGTTGTAACGTTTGTTTATATTAAAACAAAACGCAGTATTTTGGCAGGCGCACTTGTACATATGTTTGGAAATTTGATAAACAGTCAGATGCTCTCGCCCTATACACAGGATATGGGAATGTGTATTCGTTACATAAAAATGTCATTTTGCATTGTCATAATGATATATGCAATACGATCAAAATCGTTCAAAGAGGAAGTAAAAAATCAAATCGCAGAAATGCAGTTGTATGAAATGCGTTAGTAGACATAATGAAGCACAAGTGCCTAATCACTTGTGCTTCATTGTATATCGCTTATTAAAATTGATAATCGTATTGAGGTAAGTGCAGATGCTGTTTGTGCACTGGGATGTAAATTGAACATAGACTATATTTTTCACCCATCCTCTTTTTTCATTTTCTGTATATCGATTTCTAATTTCCGCTCTCTATACTGATTTCATTAAATTTATCCAGAATTTCTGAAAGTGCCAGATTATTTTTGGCCTCTCCGCTTTTATCAATAATGCAATCACCCTGGTGCATCATAAGAATACGGTTTCCATAGGAGATAGCAAACTTTAAATTGTGCGTTACCATAATCGTAGTCAGTTTTTTTTCTGTTACGATTTCATTCGTAAGCTCCATTATGATTTCGCTCGTTTTTGGATCAAGTGCGGCTGTATGTTCATCCAGAATTAAGATTTTATTTGGAGTGAGAGTGGCAGTGATCATAGCAAGAGCCTGTCGTTGTCCTCCAGATAGGTTGCCTACGTTATCGTGAATACGATTTTCCAGTCCCAAATGAAGCTTTTCCAATTGTGTGCGATAAAAATCAATGCGATCTTTGTTTACCGCTTTCTTAAACAGAAAAGGTTTCCCTTTGTTATCTGCAAGTGCCATATTTTCTAAAATAGAAAAAGATGCACAAGAGCCTTTCGCTGGGTCTTGATAAACACGTGCTATAAATTCGGAACGCTTAAAATCTTTCATTTTCGTGATGTCCTGATTGTTTATCAGCATACATCCATTATCAATAGGAAGAGAACCGCAGATGATGTTTAATAAAGTACTTTTACCAGAGCCATTGCTACCGATGACGGAGATAAACTGATCTTTTTCTACGGTTAAGTTAAAATCTGTGAAAATAGGTGTTTCATTTACAGTACCACGAAAAAAGGTCTTATCAATGTGTTCTAAGTTAAGCATTTTTACGGCCTCCCTTCCTTAATAAATCTTTTGATACCAGTGCGATAAGGAAAATACTTGCCATCAAAAGTTTTAAATTATTTGGATTGAAGTCAAGTATTAATGCAATGGCAAGACATGCTTTATAAATGATAGATCCAAAAATTACCATTGTAGTACCCTTTATAAAGGAAACGTGTGAAAAGATAGACATGCCGATGATAACAGAGGCCAATCCCATAACAAGCATACCAGTACCTGCGTTTACATCGAAGCTTCTCTGTTGTTGGCATAAGATGGAGCCTGCCGTTGCAGCAAGACCATTACATAACATAAGTCCTAATATTTTTACCTTGCCCTGATCTTTTGCAAGCATTGTTACGACGGTATGATTATCGCCAACGGCACGAAGCAGTAATCCGGATTGCGTTTTAAAGTACCAGTCAAGCAATAGTTTAATTACTACAATACAAATAAAAATAATGAAAAGAGCACTGAAATTTTGAAAGATACCACTGTTAAATATTGTGTTCTCGTTTGTAATCGGTAAAATGGGTTTTCCACCCGCAATCATTAAATTGATGGAGTAAAGACCGGTCATCGTGATGATTCCTGCTAATAAGTCTTTAATTTTAAATACGACATGGAAGATACCAGTTAAAAATCCAGCAAAACATCCAGTCAAAAAAGCTAGCAGGATGGCAAGCCATGGGTTTACTCCTTGAAAGATGAGCATGGCAGTTATCGCAGATCCAAGCGGAAGAGTACCATCTACGGATAGGTCCGGAAAATCCAAAATGCGATAAGTGATATAGATACCCAAAGCAAGGATTCCGTAAATGAATCCCTGCTCTAAGATATTTGGAAAAATTGATATAAAGGTTGTAAGAAACTCGATCATAATATTGCCCTTCTTGTTTTTCTTCTTGGTATTGTTTTCACATAGTCATGTAATTATTCAGCGGTAAGGTAAGTCACGCTGTCTTTATATTCATCTGGAATGCTAAGAGAAAAACGATCCAATGCTTCTTGATTTGCAACAGGAGTACAAGCAGAGATGACTTCGACTGGCATTTTGCTAATGTCTTCTCCATTTAATACGTTTGCAGCCATCTTTCCCGTTGTAACACCAAGTTCATAATAATCAATATTTTGAGCCGCTACACAGCCTTTTTTTACTTGTTCTTGTTCGGAGCCATACACTGGAATACCAGCATCATTTGCCTTTGCAAGTACAGTGTCTAAGTTATTTACTACATTATTATCAGTAAAGTTGTTTATTACATCACATTTTGTTAGGAGTGTATCCATTGCAAGTGGAATATCCGAAGAAGCATTCACTCCGACTGCTTCAATGGTAAATCCATAAGTTGGAGCGAGTTCTTTGAATTTTTCTAAGTGAGTGAGAGAGTTTACTTCACTGGTGGTATAAAGAATTCCAATTGTTTTTGCATCAGGCATCATCGCACGAATTAATTGCATCTGTTGTTCTAGAGGAAGAGCATCACTGGTTCCAGTACAATTTGTTTCTGGAGACTCCAGCGATTTTACAAGTTCTGCAGAAACTGGATCGGAAACGGCTGTAAAAACAACTGGAATATCTGTTCCCACCGTTGAATTATAAGCGGCCATTGCAGTTGGCGTTGCAATCGCGCAAATCATATTATATTTTTTAGAAACAAAGGTATCTGTAATCATAGCGGCATTCGAAGGTTCACCTTCTGCATTTTTGTAATCAATGGTAATGTTATCGCCGTCAACAAATCCTGCATCGGCAAGGCCCTTAATAAAGCCTTCACGGCAGTTATCTAAGGATGCATGAGGTGCAATTTGAGCAATTCCGATTTTTAATGTTTTTCCAGTATCGGTTGTCTTGTTCGTATCGGAAGAAGCACCGGAATTGGAACAGCCTGTTAAAAGAGCGGCGGTTAATAAAGTTACCATGGTAATACGAGTTAGTTTTTTCATAATAAATCCTCCTAATTATTAGATAGTTTATTCAAAAAAACGAAGAAAACGCGAGTTGTAGTGATTTTAGGTATAAAAAAAACTCCCATCCCTGCAATATGCAAAGGGACAAGAGATTAACCTGCGGTGCCACCCTAATATGATATACGTAGTATATCCACTCAGTCTTATGCTAACACATAAGCTCATTGGTAATGGGTTGAGATCCCATCAGAAACTACTCGGTAAAAATTACCTTTCAGTCTGCCCTCAAAAGTCCATTCTTACTATACTTCATTGCGACTTCTCAGCGTATGGTCGCTCTCTGGAAATGGGTGAATAGTAGTACTCGTCTTTTTCAACGGTTTCTTGTTTTTTAGATTACAGTTATCATATGCGACTTAAAATAATTTGTCAATACTTTTTTGAAAAAGTATTGATAGCCTTTGTTTATTTTTACAAAATGTGGTACAATGATAGGTGCGAAAGAAATAAGTATACAAAGGCGGTGATGGAAATGAAACTATCCAAGGACGAAATTCGTAAGCTTGCGAAAGATGATGTGAAGTATTATCGAGGCGCAAGATATTTCCGTGAAAATGCGGTTTCTAATGTTACTTGGTCAAAAGTAAATAAAGTATATCACGCTACCGTACATGGAAAAAATGATTACTCAGTAATGGTACAGCTCAACGATACCTTTACCTGTTCTTGTAATTGTCCAGATTATATAAAAAAGAAAAGTCCTTGTAAACATATCATAGCCACACTTTTATTTATAGAAGATTATATGGAACGAACCGAAGAAAATATAGATACGCCGGAACGCAAAAAAATCTTTGATATATTAGAATATTTTAATCGTCAAAGTTTTCATCAAGTATTTGGTGAGACCTATGAAATCAAGGTTATGATATCGATACCATCCTTATTAAAGGGAAATACGGGAAAAGCATTTGTTTCTTTGCAAGCTGGAGATAAGCGTTTTTATAAAATTCAAAATTTAAAAAAATTTATAACGGATTATTATAATAAAGAAAACATAACACTTGGAAAAGAATTTAAATATATTTTTGGTGAAAGCCGATTCAGTAAAAAATCGCAGAAAATCTTGGATTACTTAATGGAAATATACGAAATTCAAGAATCACTTGGTCGAGTATATTATTCAAATATATTTCAAAAATCAGACATGATTTTTACAAAAAAAATGTTATATAAGCTATTAGATGCCCTTGGTGAGGATAAGTTTACGCTCACTTTAAACGATAAAATATATGAAAATATACATTTTTCTAACGATGATCCAGAAATCAATTTTCATATCAGTGCAAAAGAGGATAAGGTTATTTTAGACTATGAAAGAGACTACCAGATTATTCCAGTTGTGGATGATGGTAGTTTGATTTTGTGCGAAAATGTACTGTATCATCCTAGAAAAAGTTTTTTGCAAAATTATTTGCCTTTTTATAATTCACTGGGCAATGAAAAAGAAGCACTTGAATTTGCTGGAGATGATAAACAGCGATTCTTAGATATTGTTCTTCCTAATATTACGGAAACGATGAAAATTAATATTCCGGATTTTATGAAGGAACAATATATCGATGAAGAATTAAAAGTGTCATTATATTTTGACCGGGTGAAAAATGCGATTGAGCTAAAAGCTAATTTTGAGTACGGGGAACATCAGTTGAATCCTTTGAAAAGCAAAGTCCCATGCGGATTCATTATCATTCGAAAAAAATTAAAAGAGCAGCTGGTTTTAGATGAAATTGAAGAATATGGTTTTCTTCCATACAAGGAGTCATTTTTACTAAAGGATGAAGATCAAATCTATCATTTTATTGCAGAGGGAATGCAGGAACTAGCAAAGGAGCATGAGGTATATTATTCGGACGCATTTAAATTGATTTCCGTTCAATCGACTGGTTCTCTTCATACTACAGTAAAGATGAATCAGAATCTTGATTTAATTGAAATGAATATGTCATTTGAAACAATTCCACAAGATGAATTAAAAGAAGTATTTCATTCTCTTCAATTAAAGAAACGGTTTCATCGTTTGAAAAATGGCACATTTATTAACTTAGAAACGGATGAAGCAAAGATTACCACACAGATTATGGACAATTTCCATTTGAGCTACAAGTCACAGGGAGAAGATGGATTCTTACTTCCGAAATATGCAGCCATTTATTTGGAGGATTATATCAAGCAAAAAGAAGTGCTGTTTGAAAGTGACAAAGAGTTTAAGACACTGGTTACGGAAATTATGGATGATAAAAAACGAAATTATCGAGTGCCAAAAATGATTGATGCAACGCTTAGAAACTATCAGAAAAAGGGCTTTTCCTGGCTTCGAATGTTAGCGGAACACAATCTTGGAGGTATTTTGGCAGATGATATGGGGCTTGGAAAGACGTTAGAGTCCATTGTTTATATGGCATCCTTTCCAAAGGAGAAGCATTTGATTGTCTGCCCAACGTCACTTGTTTACAACTGGCAGGATGAATTTTCAAACTTTGCTCCAATGATTCGTACGGTCGTAGTGAGTGGTACTCCAGAAAGCCGACAGGAATTAATAGCACGAAATCCAGAATTCGACGTAATTATTACATCTTACCCACTTATGCGCAGAGATTGTGAACATTATAAAGAAATTGAAATTCACACGATGTTTATTGATGAAGCACAATTTATTAAAAATCCTTCCTCTCAGAATGCGAAGGCTGTCAAGAAAATTACTGCGAAGCACAAATTTGCGCTAACGGGAACCCCGATAGAAAACTCATTAACCGAACTTTGGTCTATTTTTGATTTTGTATTACCAGGTTTTTTACAAAGTCATACTAAGTTTGTAGAAAAATATGAAAAACCGATTATTCGGGATGAAAATAAGGCTATTTTAGAAGAGTTAATCCGAAAAATTAATCCATTTGTTCTTCGACGCATGAAAAAAGACGTATTAAAGGAATTGCCAGAAAAAATAGAAACAAAGCTTTTGACGGAAATGACGGAAAAGCAGACAGCCATTTATATGTCTTATATCAATAACATTAAAGAAGAACTATCGCAAACAATTAAAAAAAATGGGTATGAAAAGAGTAATTTTCAGATTTTATCTGCGCTTACAAGACTGCGACAAATCTGCTGCCATCCCTCTACATTTATAGAAAATTATAGCGGAGAAAGCGGTAAGTTAGAATTATTAATGGAACAATTACCGGGAATTCTTGACAATGGGCATCGAGTACTTATTTTCTCCCAGTTTACTTCCATGCTTCAAATCATAGCAAAAAGGCTAGATTTTGAATCCATTACGTACTTTTATTTAGATGGAAGTAGTAAGCCAGTAGATCGAATGGATATGGTAGGACGCTTTAATCAAGGCGAGAAGGAAGTCTTTTTAATTTCTTTAAAAGCGGGAGGAACCGGAATTAATTTAACTGGAGCAGATACGGTGATTCATTATGATCCATGGTGGAATCCAGCGGTGGAAGAACAGGCAACGGATCGTGTATACCGAATTGGCCAGGTAAATACGGTTCATGTTATTAAGCTACTTACAAAGGGGACCATTGAAGAAAAGATTTATAAACTTCAAAAGAAAAAGAGAGAACTATCCGATGCAATTATCGATGCGAAAGAAGTGTTTATAAACAGACTTTCGAAAGAAGAAGTAGAAGAGTTGTTTCGGGTGGATTTGTAGAAAATGTAAAAGGAGTTGGCAGAATTCGAAGCTTTTGCTCAATTTGCATATCGGGGCACAAATAGCATGTGCTCTAACCTCAATACGATTATCAATTTTAATAAGCCATAAGCAATGAAAAAACGAGTGATTAGGTCACTCGTTTTTCATTATTGTCTTATTAAAACAATCGTATAAATTCGGTTAGAGCACATGCTATTTGTGCCCCGATATGCAAATTGGGATATACTTTTCAATATTGCGAAACTTTTTTGATTTTGTTTCATTAAAATAAGATTAAATTAATTGGACAAATTCAATTTGAACCCATAAGAATTTGCTATAACAGAAAATTAACATAAAACTTGAATAATTGTTACGGTTCCTTATGTGCTTTTAATCTTTATTTCAATCTTTATTAGAAGTTTTCATTATAAAAATCTTCAATAATTTGATCGGCATACGAATCATCTACGCCATCAAATTGTTTGATTAAAAGTTCTTTTATATAATTGGTACGATTTAAGTAATTTACTTCATCGGAGGCACCTTCTTCATCCATGGAAGTGAAGGATTCTTCAGTAATATTGTTTTTTAACCATTGATTTACTTTGGTTGTTAAGTCTTCTTCTTCTGCAATTTGAGATTTGGTCTTTTTAGCACTTTGCTGGGTGGTATAACCAACGACAAGACAAGCAACAAACATTACGGTGTATACAGTATAAGAAAATGCGCCATTGACAAAGGTCAAGATACCAGCTGCATTAATTCCTACATAGATAAGTCCAAGTACACCAAATACATAGAAAATTTTAGCACTAGAAACAAGGTCGTTGTATTTTTCTTCTCGTTTTACATAAATATTAGAAGATTCCTTTAAATTTTTAGAGTTATTTTTAGATTTCGATTGGAGGTTTTCAGTATCTTCTTCCGATTCCAAGAAATCTTCCTCCTGTAAATTGGAATCTTCGGATTCCAATGCTGGGGTTTCATTCATTTCAGTCAAATAGAAAGCCTGAAATAATTTCTTTGCTGCTTTTCCATCTTCGAGTGCTACCTTAACCAAATAATCCTCTGTTTTTTCCTGATATTCTTTTATACCAGATGTAAGATTTGAATAGGTCAAAAACTCCAAGAATTTATCAGCTAATTCTTCACTTTCGCAGGACATTATCTCTTGAAATTTCTTTTCTTCCTCTAAGTGATCGACTAATTCTGTTCCACAATCTGCACAGACGGTAATGCCTTTTCTATATTCCAATCTGCATTTTGGACACCATCCCATAATGATACCTCCTAATTATTTTACTGAAATAATCGTAACATAGTGGAATATGGATTACAAGAAATAATGAATATTTTTGACAAGTCTTAATATACTCCTATAAAGATAGAAAAAAGGATGATAGTATGGAAAATAAGCCGAATAAGATGAATGGTTTACAAGTAAGATTACTGGTTTGCGTTTTGATATTTTTACTATTTTTTACATTAAATCAAATATCAGAAACAAAAAATTGGTTGCATTCGTCTGGAATCCTTAAGAGAATTGAGTCTTTTGAGGACATTTATAGGCTTGAAGATGAATGTATCCTATGGTACAATTCATTTGCAGAAGAAAACAAGTAAATGAAAGATGCCATAAAGGCAGATAGGAGTTTAATGAGAAAATTAGCACTTTCGGATGAAATTTTATTAAAAATAGAAAAACCTGCAAGATACATTGGAAACGAAGTAAATATGGTTGTTAAAAATCCCAAAGAGGTAGCCGTTCGTTTTTGTATGTGCTTTCCTGATGTATATGAAATCGGAATGTCTCACTTAGGCATTCAGATTCTTTATGATATGTTTAATCAAAGAGAAGATGTGTATTGTGAGAGAGTATACTCTCCGTGGGTTGATATGGATAAGGTCCTCCGAGAAGAAAAGATTCCTCTTTTTTCTTTAGAAACGCAGGAACCAATTAAGAACTTTGATTTTTTGGGTATTACATTACAATATGAAATGTGTTATACCAATATTTTGCAAATATTAGATTTATCAGGAATCCCTTTGATTGCAGCAGAACGAGGGGAAGATGACCCTATTGTTATCGGTGGTGGACCTTGCTCTTACAATCCAGAACCGATCGCTGATTTCTTTGATATTTTTTATATTGGAGAAGGGGAAACGGTTTACGATCAACTGCTTGATGCTTATAAAGAATGTAAAAATCGTGGTGCTAGCCGAAAAGAATTTTTAGAACATGCGGCGCAAATTGAGGGGCTTTACGTGCCTTCTTTTTATGATGTCACCTATCATGAGGATGGTACCATTAAAGAATTTAAAAAGAACAACGAGCATGCGCAGGATTCTATTAAAAAACAAGTGATGATGGAACTAAGCAATACCTTTTATCCTGAAAAACCATTGGTTCCATTGGTTAAAGTGACACAGGATCGAGTGGTCTTAGAAATTCAGCGAGGTTGTATTAGAGGTTGCCGTTTTTGTCAGGCAGGTATGTTGTATCGCCCAATCCGTGAGCGTGATATTGAATTCTTAAAAGACCGTGCCAGCAAGATGTTAAAATCAACGGGGCATGAAGAAATTTCATTAAGTTCCTTGAGCTCTAGTGATTATTCAGATCTGCAGGGGATTGTATACTACTTAATTGATGAGTTTCGTGAGAAAGGGGTTAATATATCCCTTCCATCACTTCGAATTGATGCCTTTGCCCTTGATGTTATGAGTAAGGTTCAGGATATTAAAAAGAGTAGTTTGACTTTCGCGCCGGAAGCGGGTTCTCAAAGACTTCGAGATGTTATTAATAAAGGGCTTACAGAAGAGGTTATTTTGCAAGGTGCAATGGATGCTTTTGAAAGTGGTTGGAACCGTGTTAAACTATACTTTATGTTAGGGCTTCCGACTGAAAATTATGATGATATTGAAGGAATCGCTATTTTATCGAATGAGATAGCAAAAGAATATTATACCATTCCAAAAGATCAAAGAAATGGGAAAGTACAGATTGTATCCAGTACATCCTTTTTTGTACCAAAACCTTTTACACCATTCCAGTGGACAAGAATGAATACAGGGGAAGAATTTCTTGAAAAGCAGCGTTTCTTAAATGGAAAAATGAAAGAACAGTTAAACTATAAGAGTATTAAATATAATTGGCATGAAGTAGAAGTAACGACGCTAGAAGGCGTGTTTGCAAGAGGTGATCGAAAACTGTGTCCAGCAATCTTAGATGCATATCAAAGTGGGTGTATGTTTGATGCTTGGTCGGAGTATTTTGATTACGATAAATGGTTACAAGCATTTGATAAAAATGGAATCGACATGATGTTCTACACAAACAGAGAACGATCAGAAAGTGAAATTTTGCCATGGGATTACATTGATATAGGTGTGAGCAAGCATTTTCTATGGAACGAATATGAAGCGGCAAAGAATGAGACTATTACACCAAATTGCAGACAAAAGTGTGCCGGTTGTGGTGCAGCATCCTTTGGTGGTGGCGTTTGCATGGAAGTCAGGGGTAATTAAAGGAGAGCATATGATAAAAGTAAGATTAAAATTTTATAAAACGGGTTCCCTCAAATTCATAGGGCACTTAGATGTTATGCGTTATTTTCAAAAGGCAATTCGTAGAAGTGAGATCCCAGTATCCTATTCACAAGGATATAGCCCACATCAGCTGATTTCGTTTGCTTCTCCGCTTGGCGTAGGAAATACAAGTGACAGTGAATATATGGATATGCAGTTAGAACAATGTGATGATTTAGAACAGATTAAAACGAGTTTAAACAATACGATGTCCTCAGAAATCCAAGTAGTTAGCATAAATAGATTGACAGAGGAAAGCAAAACCTCCATGTCCTTATTAGCAGCAGCCGATTATTTAGTTTCTTATAAAGATGGGTATAATTATCCGGAAAATTTTAAGGAAAGATTTGCAGAGTTTGCAAATCAGGATACAATCTTAGTAACAAAAAAGACAAAAAAGAGTGAGCAAGATATTGATCTTAAAAAATACATCTATCACTTTGCATTTGAACTCAATGAGTTTGAACAAAAAATAGGACATGTTTTCGATAAGACAGTGGCGCAGGGGTATGAAAATGGAACTAAAGTTTATCTACAATTAACTTGCGGAAGTGTTCATAATATTAAACCTGATTTTTTAATGGAAGAATTTTGTAAGTACATCGGATTCGAATATAATTCTTATGCTTATCAAATTCACCGAATGGAAATGTATACGGATGAAAATGCACCAAAGGGTGAAGTGAATTTAAATGGAAGCGAAATTGCTCGTAAGCTTGTGACATTAAATCAATTAGGAGAATAGTTCATGAGTGAAAAATTAATTATTACACGTAAAGATGATAAAATCATTACATCTACCTTTGAAGAGAACGAAATGGTCCAGGTATTTCTTGAAAAAATTGAGGAAGAAAATGTACTTGGTAATATTTATCTTGGTAAAGTCAAAAATATTATAAAAAATATCAATGCTGCATTTGTAGAAGTGGAAGATGGAACTATGTGTTATCTTCCAATCGATGATAATGACGTACCGGTATTTGCGAATCAAAAGAAAAATGCAAAAATTAACGTAGGTGATACGATAGTGATGCAGATTACGAAGGAAAATGTAAAGACTAAGGCTCCATATGCAACGACAAATTTCAGCTTTACAGGAAAATATGTTGTATTAACTTATGGTAATAGTAAAATTGGTGTCTCTACTAAAATATCATCGGAAGATGAAAGAGAACGCTTGAAGGATGTTTTAAGTAAGTATAAAAACGATAATTATGGTCTGATTGCGCGGACAAACTGCGAAGGTGCATTATCCGAATGGATTGAAACGGAAATCAAATTATTCATTGCTTTATATGAAAATATTATGGGATTTGGAATTCATAAGAGCCGTTTTTCGTGTATTTATCATGCTCCGAAAGGGTATTTATGTAATATAAGAGATGGTGTTTCTGAAAATCTGGAAGAAATTATAACGGATGATGCTGAAATTTACAAAGAAATAGAGGAATATCTAAACTGTTATCAACCAGAAGACATGAAAAAACTTAGGCTCTATGAAGATGCTGGCATTCGTTTGAATCATTTGTACGGGATTGAAACGAAAATTCAAAAAGCATTACAAAATAAGGTTTGGCTAAAATCTGGCGGAACGCTGGTCATTGAACCAACGGAAGCACTTACCGTAATTGATGTTAATACGGGAAAAGCAATCAAAGGAAAACGTAATGTTCAGGAAACCTTTCGTAAGGTAAATATAGAAGCTGCGATCGAAATCGCAAAGCAGATTCGTTTAAGAAATCTATCTGGAATTATTATCGTTGATTTTATTGATTTAGCATCAAAAGAGAGTAAAGACGAATTACTTCGATTGTTTAGCAACATATTAAAGAAAGATTTAGTAAAGACCGTTCTAGTTGATATGACACCAATCGGACTTGTTGAAATTACACGAAAAAAGGTTCGAAAACCATTGCATGAGCAGGTAAAAAATAGTATAATTTAAATAGGTAAAATTTACCGATTCCTACTATATGGAGGTGCATAAATATGCGCGTTAAGGTTATTATGATGCCTTTGAAGGACGTAAAATGTATATCAATTGATGATACCATTGGAGATGCAATGAAAATTATCGATGAGTATCGGTTGTTATCCATGCCAGTTGTCGAAGGTACAAAATTCATTGGTGTTTTATCAAAGCAACATACGTATGAAAGTTACTTTAAAGAGTATACTTGTTCGAAAGAAGAGTATTTTGCATTAAAAGTAAAAGAACTAATGAAGAGTAAAATTGAAACCGTAAATAAAGAACTGCGTATTGAAGAAGCTGCCGCTTTATTTATTGAATCAAAAGTCCGCTTTATTCCAGTTACGGATGATAAAGGGACGTTAGAAGGAATTATTACACAGCAGGCGATTTTTAAATATTACCAAAAGCTTTTTGGTGCGAATTACAACACACTTACAATTTTTTGCCATGATTACAAAGGTGTGTTTGCTAAAATTTGTGATATCATTGCAAAATCAGGTGGAAGCATTAAGAATATTTTGAATGTGGATACCGAAGTTATGGGTATTCAGGAATTTTTCTTACGAATTGACTCCGATGATTTTGGAAAGGTTGTCAAAGAATTAGAAAAGAATAAATATGACGTACGTCATATACATTATGCAAAAAAAGACTGATCGTTAAATAAAGTTCCTTCTATCTAATCAATCATTGAATATTTATAATGTCATGGTTGATAATTAGAAGGAACTTATTTTATTTTCCTTAAAATTACTTGACAAGTATTCATTTGTATGATTAAATAGTTTTGTGTGCCGCACAGTGAGGTATGGGAAACAAAAACTGTTTCCATTATAAGTTTGTATTTTACAACACCATAACTGGCGAGTAATGATAAGGAGGTGCCATATGTACGCAATTATTGCAACAGGTGGTAAACAGTATACGGTAGCCGAAGGCGATGTCATTAAAGTTGAAAAGCTCGGATTTGAAGCTGGAGAAACTGTAACATTTGATCAAGTTCTTGTTGTAAACAACGGCGAAGTTAAAGTTGGAAACCCAACTGTAGCTGGAGCGACTGTTTCTGCAACCGTAGTTAAAGACGGTAAAGCAAAAAAAGTTATTGTTTACAGATATAAGAGAAAATCTGGATATCACAAGAAAAACGGTCATAGACAACAGTATACTCAAGTTAAGATTGAAAAAATCAATGCATAATTATGATCGAGATAACGGTTAAAAAGAATCAAACAGGTATTTATAATGGACTTTGTGTAAAAGGACATGCAGGATTTGATGAATATGGCAAGGATATTGTCTGTGCAGCAGTTTCTGTATTGGTTATAAATACATTAAATTCAATTGAAACGTTTACAAAGGATGTATTTGAATTAAATACAGATGAAGTAAGCGGACTCATAGAATTTGAAATGGTTTCTAAGCAAAGCAAAGAAACCCGTCTGTTATTAGATTCATTATTACTTGGATTACAAGGGATTGAATCTGATTACGGAAAAGACTATATAAAATTATGTCAATAACTTATACTCGAGGAGGTGTAAGACTATGTTAAATATGAACCTTCAATTTTTTGCTCATAAAAAGGGAGTTGGTTCTACTAAGAATGGTAGAGATTCCGAATCCAAACGATTAGGAGCAAAAAGAGCTGATGGACAGTTTGTTTTAGCTGGAAACATTCTTTACAGACAACGTGGAACTAAGATTCATCCAGGTGTTAACGTTGGACGTGGCGGAGATGATACATTATTTGCTTTAGTAGATGGTGTGTTGAGATTCGAAAGAAAGGGTAGAGACAAGAAACAAGCTAGTATTTACCCAGTTGAAGCAAAATAATTTGTAACGATTTGTAAGCTCCAATGGCTTTGCTATTGGAGCTGTTTCTTTATTAGATTGGAGTTAGAAAATGTTTGCAGATAGTGCAAAAATATACATCCGTTCCGGTAAGGGCGGAGATGGACATGTTAGTTTTCGACGCGAATTATTTGTTGCTGCAGGAGGACCAGATGGTGGTGATGGCGGACGAGGTGGAGACCTTATATTTCAAGTGGATGCAGGAATAAATACACTCAATGAGTTTCGTCATGTAAGAAAATACTGTGCAGAGGATGGAGAGTCAGGTAGTAAGCGTAATTGCCATGGCGCAGATGGAAAAGACTTAGTAATCAAAGTTCCAGAAGGAACTATCATCAAAGATACAGAGACGGGCAAAGTAATTGCCGATATGTCTCACGAAAATAAAAGAGAAGTTATACTTAAAGGTGGACGTGGTGGAAAAGGAAACCAGCATTATGCAACTGCAACGATGCAGGTTCCAAAGTATGCGCAGCCAGGTAAGTCATCGAAAGAATTAAGTGTAACATTAGAACTAAAAGTAATTGCGGATGTTGGATTGGTTGGATTTCCAAATGTTGGTAAATCAACGTTTCTTTCTCGTGTTACGAATGCAAAGCCAAAGATAGCAAATTATCACTTTACAACCCTTAATCCTAATCTTGGTGTAGTTGACCTAGAAGGAACCGATGGGTTTGTAATCGCAGATATTCCAGGACTTATTGAAGGAGCTTCCGAAGGAATCGGACTAGGACATGAGTTTTTGAAGCATATCGAACGTACGAAGGTTATTATTCATATTGTAGATGCTGCATCGACAGAGGGAAGAGACCCACTTCAAGATATCAATGCAATCAATGAAGAATTAGTTCGATATAACCCTGAACTTGCTAATAAGCCGCAGGTAATTGCTGCAAATAAATGTGATGTATTTTATGGTTCAGAAGAAGAAACTGTAATAACATTATTAAAAGAAGAATTTGAACCAAAGGGAATGAAAGTATTTCCGATTTCTGCCGTTAGCGGAAAAGGTGTAAAAGAAATTCTTTATGCAGTGAAAGAAATGCTTAATAATCTGGATGATACGCCTATTATCTTTGAAAGAGAATACTTCCCAGAGCAGATGATGTTTAAAGATGAGCCATATACCGTTGAAAAAGATGAAGATGGTATTTATGTAGTCGAAGGACCTAGGATTGAACGTATGCTTGGTTATACCAATTTAGATTCGGAAAAAGGATTTGATTTCTTCCAGAAATTCCTCAAGAATAATGGAATATTAGAAGAATTAGAAGAACTTGGAATTGAAGAAGGCGATACCGTAAGGTTATATGGTCTTGAATTTGATTATTATAAATAAAGTAAAAAGGTTTGTATGCGTTTAACCGCAGATAGGAGTGCGTATGACAAGTAAACAAAGAGCATATTTAAAAGGGCTGGCAATGAACATGGATCCAATTTTTCAAATTGGAAAAGCAAGTTTAACACCAGAAATAGTAGCTGCAGTGGATGAAGCGTTAGAAGCAAGAGAATTAGTTAAAATTGGCGTATTAAAAAACTGTATGGATGATCCCAAAGAAATGGCTTCCATGATGAGCGAGAGAACGCGCTCACAAGTAGTTCAGGTTATCGGGAAGAAAATAGTATTGTATCGCGAATCGAAGAATAAAAAGAAAATTTTACTTCCTTAAGAAAGGATTGAAACATTATGAACAAAATTGGAATTATGGGTGGCACCTTTAACCCAATTCATAATGGACACCTAGCAATCGCGAAGGCAGCGTACGAACAATTTTCCCTAGAAAAAGTGTTGTTTCTTCCTAGTAAAAAACCGCCACATAAAAGAAATCGGAAAATTGCGCAAGATAAAGAACGAATGGATATGGTAAAATTGGCGATTGAGCCTTATCCATTTTTTGTGTTTTCTGAAATTGAAATGGAACGAGAAGGATATTCATATACCTCAGATACATTGGAAACCTTAAAAACAAAGTATCCCGAGTATGAACTTTGCTTTATTATAGGAGCTGATTCCTTACATTATATTGAGGATTGGCATGAAACGCAAAAAATATTTGATCTTTCCCGTATCCTATGTGCGCCTAGATACCCAAATACAAAGAGGGAAGATTATCAGTGTCGTGAAGAACTAAAAGTTAAGTTTAAGGCAAATATAGATTTCATTGATATGGAACCAGTAAATATTTCATCTCATGAAATATTACTGCATCTACGCACAGGTAAAGAGGTTAGGAACCAAATGCCAGAAACAGTATATGACTATATTAAAGAACATCATTTATATCATGCGCTGGAAAACGAAAGAATGGAAAGTCCATTCGACTTGGAAGAATTACAGGAAATATTAGAAAAAGAATTACCAAAAAAGCGCTACCTTCATACATTGGGTGTTTCTGACACCGCAGCCTGTCTTAGTATGAGATATGGTGAAGATATGAAGAGAGCAAGGCTTGCCGGATTACTCCATGACTGTGCAAAATGCCTTTCGGATGAGGAAATCTATCGTCGCTGCCTCGAATTTGGCATTGAAGTATCAGAAACAGAAAAAAGACAGCCATTTTTATTACATGGTAAACTGGGTGCTTTTTATGCAAAAACGAGATTTGGAATTAGTGATGAAGATATTATAATGGCAATTACCTATCACACAACGGGGCGGCCAGTAATGAGTTTGTTGGAAAAAATAGTTTTTATTGCAGATTACATGGAACCGGGAAGAAAAGATATTCCGGGACTTTTAGAAATACGAGAAACTGTGTTTGAAGATTTAGATAAAGCAATTTATCTGACTTTAAAAAATACGTTAACATACCTGGAGTCTCAAAATAATGGTAAAAATGAAATTGATAGAATGACAATAAATGCTTATAATTATTATAAAGATCAAGTAGAAAGGGGTAATTAAGCGATGAAACAATCAATGGATATGGCTAAAATTGCATATGAAGCACTTGAAAACAAAAAAGGAGAGGATGTACAGATTATCGAAATAAAAGATATTTCGATAATTGCAGATTATTTAATTATTGCAAACGGTACGAACACTTCTCAGGTACAGGCACTTGCTGATAGTGTGGAAGAGTCTTTATCAAAACTAGGATATGAACCAAGAGCAATCGAAGGAAGTCGTAATTCAAGTTGGATTTTAATGGATTATAATGATATTATTGTTCATGTATTTTCCAAAGAAGATCGTCTATTCTATGACTTAGAGAGAATATGGAGAGACGGAAAACGTATTAGCATAGAAAGTTTATAGAATATAGAATGGATAGGATATAAAAGATGCCCGTAATCAGACAAAATTGTTTGATTATGGGCATTTTCTGATTTGAACTATTGATATTTGCGATACAAGCCTTTTACTTTTCCTAAAATTTGAAGATCATTTACAATAATCGGATCCATGCTATCATTTTCGGGCTGAAGGCGAAAATGTCCATTTTCTTTATAAAATGTTTTAACGGTAACAGAATCATCAATCAAAGCAACTATCATTTCTCCATTTCTAGCAGTGGATTGGCGTTCTACAATGATACGATCTCCATCCAAAATACCAGCATTAATCATACTTTCACCTTTTACATGCAACATGAAAGCTTCGCCGCGAGGAACATCTTCGGATAGGAGAGGAAAGTATCCTTCGATATTTTCAACAGCAAGAATCGGCTGACCAGCAGTTACTGTGCCTACAATTGGAATATTAACCATTTCACGTCTTGACATATTAAAATTATCATCAACAATTTCGATTGCACGAGGCTTTGTAGGATCTCTTCGTATGTACCCATTTTTCTCAAGTGTTTCTAAATGAGAATGAACAGAAGAGGTAGATCTTAAATGAACGGCTTCACAAATTTCCCGAACAGCAGGTGGATATCCCTTATTAATAATTTCGTTCTTTATATATTCCAAAATTTCTTTTTGTTTAATGCTAATTTTACCATAACTCATATTTTGGAAGCCTCCTTGTTGTTTTCTATTACCGATTATACCATAGTAAAGAAGCCAATGTCAAACGAACGTTCGTAAAAACAAACAAATATTCCGAACATAAATTCGATTTAACTATTGACAAAAGAATGTATGTTCGATATAATTCAAATATAAAACAAATGTTCGATTGATATGTAGGAGGTTTTATTATGAATCACAAAAGAATTTATATTGCGCTTGTTACATTTTTTATGAGTACAGTTATTATTTTTATATGTTTTAGTATAAAGCCAGCAAAAGCATCCGATGGTATTTATCGTGAAAAATGCGTTGCAACTGTGCAAGTGGAAGAAGGCGATACTATTTGGAGTATTGCAAGTCAGTATTATACTACCGATTATAACAATATTAATGACTTAATAAGTGAAATAAAAAAAAGTAATCATATAGATGATAATGTATTCATTGGTCAACATATTATTGTACCGCACTATAAAGAGATTTCCTGATGAATACGACTACATGATCCCATTTCTCCCATTATCTACCTTTTATGACTTTTCAAATAAGAGTTTAATCGTATTAAAGTGACAATATTTCATAAAATATGACACATTTTTAACACTTTTTACGGATACGATTATGATAGCGAAATTAGAAGGAATAAAGGGGAGAAAAGAATGCAAAACATCAGAAATTCTAAGATATTTTCATATAAAAAGGTAAATTTAATAATAGGTATTTTTATGATATTGTTTGCCTGTATTTTACCGAGTACAAAAATAAATGCAGCTACTTTAAAAATAAGATATGGTGGAAAAAACTATTCCTATACGAGTGCTCAGGCGAAAGTTTCTTTGGATGGTAACAAAATCAACTTAGGTGGCACTCCAGGCCTTTTGATTAATGACACTTGTATGTTGCCTGCAAAAGATGTTTTTAGCACAGCGCTTGGTGCAGCTTATCAGATTGATGGTACGACCAATCAATTGGTAATTACTCAAAATGATATTACACTTATTATGACACTAAATAGTAAAACAGCATACATAAATGGTAAGAAAGTAACTTGTGATGTTGCACCTATGAAGATAAAATTAGTTGAAGCTGGAAAAACCAAGATATATGTTCCTGCTCGTTTTGTTGCAGATGCTTTGGGGTATTCTTATAATTGGAATTCTACAAGCAAAACCTCAGAAATGAAGAGACCATTTGTAATAAAATACGATGGGGTTTGGACTGTATATAAAGGAGCACAAGGAAAAGTAAATTTTGATGGAGAAAATATTAAATTAACTGGGATGCCAAGTGTTGTTCTAGATAGTACAGCTCTTTTAAGAGCGAGTGCAGTTTTTAAATCTAAACTTGGAGCAGATTATGCCTATGATAAAGCAACGAGAACATTAACAATTGCTCAAAATGGAACAACGATTGTCATGACAATTAATAGTAAAAAAGCGCTTGTAAATGGAAAAACGAAAACAATGGGAACCGCCGCTAGAGTTATATACAACCAAGAAACAAAAAAGAATTATATAATGGTTCCAGGCCATTTCGTAGCCACAAATTTGGGCTATGAATACAAGTGGAATGCTTCAACAAAGACGTCCCTAATTACCACCGGTAAAAAAGTATATTTAGCGCAGAACTTTTCTGAGAGTATGGATGGACAAGCAAGTTTAGTTTCGCTGGAAGCTTCATGCACAGATAAAACAGATATTCTTACGCTGACAGGAAATGAAAAACTTGAAATTGCAGAAATGCAAGTGGATAGTGAAAATATTCAATTAACCATTAGCAATGTAAATAGTAATATTGAAGAACTTTTAAAAAGTATAACGGATAGTTATTATTTTAAAGGGATAACATTAAAAGGCGAAAATAACACAATTGTTATCAATGTAAATAAAGAAACAGAATGTAATTATTATACTTCTAATTCAGGAAAGGTATTTAAATTAGTACTTTGTGAGAATGCAAATGTAGATATTGATAAGAGTGGATTTCAATTAAAATTTGCAATGCCAGAAGGACTTGATTACGATTCAATAAAAACGGAAGACCGTTATTATGAAAATAAGTTTATTATTTATCTTTCCGGTGATTATACAGACGATTTTAATACAAATCAAATTAAATACAGCAACACAGTAGTTAAAAATATTGATGTAACGGTAACGAACGCAGGGAATACAGCGATTACGGTGCATACGAATTCTTTAAAAGGATTTAAACTTAATAATTGTGGCGATTATGTCGGTGTGAATATTGCAAATCCAAGTAGTATTTACGATAAAATAATCGTGCTTGATGCAGGTCATGGTGGAAAAGATAATGGAACATCCAGTAAAGGTACCAAAGAAAAAGATCTTAACTTAACCATTATCTATGAACTAGCAAAAGAATATTTTGATGGTAAGGATTCCGATATCAAAGCATATTGGACAAGGCATAATGACACATTTATTACTTTAGATCAAAGAGCTGCTTTTGCAAGTGAAATTGGTGCAGATGTTTTTGTTAGTTTGCATATGAATTCAGCAACAGCAACAGCAAGTGGTCTTGAAGTTTTCTATTCAAAAGATAATAACAGTAAAATGGGATCCCTAACGAGTCAAAAAATGGCAACACTTTTTTATAATCATTTAATCGATGATTTGGGTATGGGTAAGCGTGGCGTAAAATCAGCTGGTTTTGTCGTTATAAAGAAGAATACGGTCCCATCTATTTTAATTGAACTAGGATTTTTATCCAATGTAGGTGATTATAAAAAACTTACAGATCCTGATTTTCAGGATTTTGCAGCGCAATCAATCTATGATTCAGCGGTCGCCTTATTTGATGCTTATCCTACTGGGCGATAGAAGACCAAACATTGATTACGTAAAGAAGAGGGGAAAAGAATGGGAAAATTAAAGAAAAATAAATGGTTTGTATGGATAGCCATGATATGTTTATCTATACTGTTTGATACTTCATTGTCTTTTG
Source organism: Acetivibrio sp. (assembly GCA_041739345.1). Lineage (GTDB taxonomy): Bacteria > Bacillota > Clostridia > Lachnospirales > Lachnospiraceae > DIGJ01. Next base: position 323,583 of record JBGSNZ010000021.1, read on the forward strand.
CAGCTACGAAAGATAAAACTCCACCAAAGATTACTGAAACGTTGAATATAACGGAATACACCAATAAATCAGTAAAGATTACAATTAAGGTAACCGATAAGTCCTCAATTAAATCAGTAAAATGGGCGAGCGGGGCAAAAAAAATTAGTTACTTTAAAAATTCTGGCAAAGTATTAAAATTAGACTCCAAGAACACCGTGTCTGTGACGGTAAAGAAAAATGCTACTTATACTTTTTATGCAAAAGATAAAGCGGGTAATCAGATAAAGAAAAAAGTTATAATTTCAAATATTGATAAGACTGCTCCAGTTGCTTCCATATCCTTAAGCACTGAGAAATATACCAATAAGAATGTAACAGTTACAATAAAGTCAGCAGATGATTTATCAGGGGTACAATTGGTAAAATACCTTTATGGCGAAAAAGTTGCATCTGATTTTTTGAACGATGGTACGGTGATATCAGTTACAAATACCGGTGTTTCTAAATTTAAGGCGACTAAAAGTGGTACATATAGTATTTATTTCTGTGATAAGGCAGGCAATGAAATGGTTTCCTCAGTCGTAGTTAAGAATATTGATAAGACTAAGCCAACCGTTAGTGCAACCTATTCGGTTATGAATCAGAAAGCAGCCGTAGTGCTTAAAGCTACGGATGATAATTCTGGTATTAAAAGTGCAAAATATTTAAAAGGAAGTTACACCACTGAATCTGAAAAATGGGCTGAAAGTGGAAATGAGATTGCTAACCTTACTGATTTTGAAGTCGGTGCAGCGGGTAAATACTCTATTTTAGTAGAGGATAATGCAGGAAATAAAGAAGTTAGCATAATTCAAATTACAATGGAGTTTCGAGCTGCATGGATTTCGTATTTAGAGTTTATTAAATCAAAGAATTATACAGAAGCAGAATTTAAAGCATATATTGATGCGATGTTTGATAATTGTGTTTCTATGAATATGAATGCAGTTGTAGTGCAAATTCGACCTTTTGGTGATGCGATGTATAAATCGGATTATTTTCCTTGGTCCTATTATGCATCTGGAGAGCAAGGAAAAGCGTTATCCTATGATCCTTTGGAATATATGATAGATTCGGCTCATTCAAGAAATCTAGAATTTCATGCGTGGATTAATCCATATCGCATAACTTTAGGTAATACGGATATCACAACCTTGTCTACGGATAATCCAGCGAGGATTTGGCGTGAAAACTCTGCTACCAAGAGAAATGTACTCACCTATGGGAAAAATATATATTATAATCCAGCAATTACAGAAGTACAAGACCTCATTGTAAAAGGTGTAAAAGAAGTTGTAAAAAATTATGATGTAGATGGTATTCATTTTGATGATTATTTTTACCCTAATTTAGGTACGAAGTACACTTCAAACTTTGATGCCACGGAATATAAAGCTTATGTAAGTGAGTGTGAAGCTTCCGGTTCAACAGCAAAAACGATTGTTGAATGGCGACGAGGTAATGTAAATAACCTTGTCAAGAAAACATATAAGGCCATTCATCAAATAGATAATGATTGTGTATTTGGTATTAGTCCGGCAGGAAACATAAGTAATCTACTTTCTAAATCTAGTTACTATGTAGATATCGCAACATGGATGTCATCTTCTAATTATGTAGATTATATTTGCCCTCAGATATATTGGTCCTTTGATCACAAGACAGCACCTTACAAGACTGTGTTAAATAATTGGATCAAGTTAAAAACAAGTGACACCGTTAATCTTTATGTAGGTTTGGCTGTTTATCGTGCGGGTATTTCAGAAAAAACAGCTGTTAATACTTATGGAGATATTGAATGGTCACAGTCAAATACAGTCTTAAAGCGCCAGGTATTATATGGTAGAAATACTGGAATGGTTGATGGTTATATGTTATTCCGATATGATTTCATGGTTGGAAAAACGGCAAAAACAGAAATGGAAAATCTAATTTCTATATTGAATTAGACATAATAATTATAAACAAACCAAGGGTAAAGATTTTAAAAGCTTTATGTTTGGTTTGTTTTTTCTGTTCTTGATATTTTGTAACTCTAGTCTATAATTAATATTACAACCAAAAGAGCTTTGAAAGAGCATCGAAAGTGCTTCAAAAGAGCTTCAAAAAGTGATTCAAAAGTGCTTCAATACTGCTTCAATAAGATTCACTGAGTTTCAATAAATGAGTTTAATAAGTATTATAATCGAATGAGAGGATTGAGAAAATGCAAATGTTTGATAAAGATCATTTTATGTCTTTAAATATATTAAAAAAAGAAGTCTACTCTGGAAGTATGAAGGGAATGCGTTATCGGTTGGAAAAAGTAGGAGAGAAGCCAGAGTTGAAAATACTAGTACATATATGGCCAGAACCCTTGTGCTTTGTTAAGACGTCAGAGGAGAAAAAAATAAGTAAAGAATTTGAATTTAGCGAGGATGGAAAAAATCAGGTTGTTGCATGGCTCAATGAAGAATATGAAGCAAAGAAAGATTTGTGGCAGAGGGCGTAAATGTGAAATCGAAAAATGCTAGCACACTCCCTTATTTTGAGTGCCGTAAAAGCGGCAGTTTGGAGCAATTATGAATAGTAACTCTAAAAATAATATTAATCTTTACTATGAGAAAATGGGAATAGGAACTCCTTTGATTATGATTCATGGTAACGGAGAAAATCATGAAATATTTAAAGAAGCAATAGAAATTCTTAAAAAGAAATTTACGGTTTATGCCATTGATCTACGTGGCCATGGAAAAAGCTCACCTGTAAATGAATATCATTACTTGGAAATGGCGAATGATATATATGAATTTATTAAATTAAAACAAATTGAAAAACCTATTTTTTATGGATTTAGTGATGGTGGGATTCTAGGGCTTCTTTTAGCAAGCCAGTATCCACAATTATTTGATTCACTTATAATTAGTGGGGCAAATCTAAATCCAAGAGGTCTTAAAAAAAGATGGTATTATCTCTTTCAAATACTATATTTTTTTCATAAGGATCCAAAGTTTAAAATGATGCTTACAGAACCAAACATTTCAGTAAAAGAATTAAATAAAATAAGCGTAAAAACCTTAGTTTTGGCCGGAAAAAAAGATATGATAGCACAAGAACATACAACGTTTATTGCAGATTCGATTAAGAATAGTAAACTAAAAATATTAGATGCAGAGGGTCATGGAAGTTACATTGTGCATAGTAAAAAGATAGCTTATGAAATTTTCAACTTTATCTCTTTATAATATAAAATATTTAATTTTAAAAATCAGAAAATATTTTACAATAAAGTGAAATTATACATTATAATAAAAGAGTATTAAGCGAAAAAATATTCGAAAGGACTGTGATTTGTATGGAAAAAACACTTGTTATTATTAAACCAGAAGCTGTTGCTAAAAAGTTAGTAGGTAAAATTATTTCTATTTATGAGGATAATCACTTGGAAATTATTCATGCGCACAGAGTTTTGCCTACGAAAGAAGTATTATCGAAACACTATGAAGATCATAAAGGAAAAGAGTTTTATGATGCGCTTATTGATTTCATGTCATCTTCTGAAGTAATGGTCTTAATACTTGAAGGTGAAAATGTAGTTAGTATTGTAAGGGAAATCAATGGATCGACAAATCCTTTAAAAGCGCAACCTGGATCAATACGCTTTATGTTTGGAGAAACGGTACAAAGAAATGCAGTACATGGTTCCGAATCAATTGAAGTAGCAAAGAAAGAAATTGAGATTTGGAGAGAGTTAATAAAGTTCGAAAATTAAATTAATAGGTAATAAATCTACTTACCTTTAAAACCTTAAGCTATTAAAATATAGGTTTTTAAGGTAAGTATTTATTATTTAGAAGCTGGAGTACTAAGAGAAAACGGCTGAAATCATTGGAAAACATATTGACAAATAGTAAACTAGTTGATACAATTCTTTTGTTCATCGGAGGGTTTGTAATTGAAATTACATGCTGGATAAGATGTCGGGATAGCCCGGTATTTTATCTGGCATTTTTTTTGCAATTGCAGCTTAATTAAGTTGAAAATCTATTAATATACTATTTTAGGAGAAATTATGAAAAGTACAAATAATTTTACAGAGGGAAAAATACTTATGCCGCTGTTTAAATTTACCGTTCCAATTATGTTAACAATTCTTTTGCAGGGCTTATATGGTGCTGTGGATTTAATGGTTGTGGGGCAGTTCGGGGATGCATCTAGCGTATCGGCAGTGGCAACTGGTAGCCAGATTATGCAGACAGTGACAGGGATAATTACAGGATTATCCATGGGAATCACAATTATGATTGGACAAAAGATTGGTGAAAAAAAGATGGAAGAAGCAGCAAGGACTGTAGGTGCTGCGATAAGTCTGTTTGCAGTAGTTGCAGTAGTAGTTACTGCTTTGATGATGATAATGTCTAGGCATATTGCACAGGCAGTCAATGCACCAGCAGAAGCATTTGAAAAAACAGTACAGTATGTATTAATTTGTTCGTTAGGTATTATATTAATTATTGCTTATAATGTTATTAGTGCTATATTTAGAGGCTGTGGGAATTCAAAAATGCCATTGATAATTGTAGGAATTGCATGCATAACTAATATAGCTGGAGATTATGTGCTGATAGGCATATTTAAACTAGATGCGGCAGGTGCTTCCATAGCAACTGTTTTTGCACAAGCAGTAAGTGTTGTTTGCTCATTTGCAATTATTAGAAAACAAGGTCTGCCTTTTAGATTTTCAAGAAAGTACATTCACTTCCATAAAAAAGAATTAAAAAGAATAGTTAAGCTTGGATTTCCTATTTCACTACAGGATGCTCTAACCAATATTTCTTTTTTGATAATAACGTCGATAATAAATTCATTAGGGCTTACAGCTTCTGCAGCAATTGGAGTCAGTGAGAAAGTTGTAGTATTTATTATGCTAATTCCTATGGCTTATATGTCTTCTGTTTCCGCATTTGTTGCACAAAATATCGGGGCTGGAAAACCCGATCGAGCAAAGAAAACAATGTATTATGCAATGGGAACTTCTCTTTTGTTTGGAGTGGTCATGTTTGTAGTTTCTTTTTGGCATGGAGGTATTCTTGCTGGAGTCTTTTCTAAAAACGAACAGGTGATTGCCGCATGTGCGGAGTATATGAAATCATATGCAATAGATTGTGTACTGGTTTGTATTTTGTTCTGCTTCATGGGATATTTCAATGGTTGCGGTAAGACCATGTTTGTCATGACACAAGGGATGCTGGCAGCATTTTTTGTACGCATTCCTTTCTCATATTTTATAAGTAAAATACCTGGAGTAACCATGTTGCAGATAGGGTTTGCTTCACCGATTGCCACAATTTTCGCTATTATACTTTCTGTATTTTACTATATATATATAGTAAAAAATGAAAATAGTAAAATGAAATTATACGAAGATGGTTTTTGAAAGTAATGTGTTAAACAACATCAACCAGTAAAAAGGACATTTAAAAGGTGACTCCGATAGCCGATCGAATCACTTTTTAAATGTCTTTTATTGTCATAAGTTAATTCCTATATAAATATATTTTTAGCACAAACATTTTTTAATTATTTTGTAAATATCAAGTGATCAAGCCGAGCTGTTTGCGTCTTAGACCACAACCACTGATTCTTTGAGCTTTCATCAAAATAGAAAATCGCATTTTTGCTTGGATCACTACCAAACATGGCAGTCCATGCGGCTCTTTTTGATGCAGCAGAAGGAGTATTCTTTATTGTTCCGATTTTTACCGGAGTAAATTGCCAATATTCACCAAATCTCTGATTGATTACACCACTGATTGTGGAAGCCCATTCTCCGTTTTGAACACGATTTACTACAACTGCGCCAACTGCTATTTTAGCTTGTAGGGATTCACCTCCAGCTTCGGCCTCAATGAGTTTTGCCAATAAGTCAATTTCAGCATTGGAGTAGGGGATGACTGCATCTGATTTTCTATATGCTTTCACGCCCGGAATGTTTAATTTTTCGCCGGGTATAATTGAATTTCCTGTAGTTCTATTTGCTTTTTTTAATTTTGATAGGGGTATCTTAAACTTATTTGCTACCTTGTACAAGGTGTCGCCGCTTTTTACTTTATATACATGTGCTGGAACATAAATTATATCCCCGGGTATAAGAGTATCTCCATCCAAGTTGTTACTCTTGCGTAAGGTTTTGACGCTAGTGTTAAATAACTTACTAAGCGAATAAAGAGAGTCGCTTTCTATTACAGTGTAATCTGCAGCGCTTGCCACAGCTGTGGGGAATGACAATAGAAAACAAAGTGTTATAACAAATATCTTCTTAACTCGTTTCATAGAAACCTCCTTCAGTGTGTTGAATGATTCAGTATCTAGGATGTATTTCTTTAATTTTACATGACAGTGGGGGTATATTACTATGTATGTTTCTTGGGAATAAAGGAAGATGCAGACAATGCAAGAAAGTGTTACTAAATAAGGATATAAAAACCAAATAAAGTAATACCAGAAAAGAAAAAGATATACTATATATGAACCAAACAAAAAGATTCCTTCATTTATTTATTCAATTGATAAAAATTGACAATATTTAGTAAAATATGTATAATTAGAGAAGCAATGATAGGCAATCTTTGTATAAATTATATAAATATTTTCTACGCTTCAAATCTATACCACACAAAAGACTATTTGTAATAGGGAAGATTTTAACACATCAATTATATGGTATAACTGATCATATTTTTTGGGAGGAAAGAAAATGCTTAAGTACATTGTTTTATTTAAATTTCGTGATCCAAAGGAGTGTTTGCCTACAGTCATTGAAAAACTACACAGCATGGAAGGCGTTATACCGGAAATTTTATCAATGGAAACAGGTGCAGATATCTGGCATAACGGGCAGAGAAGTTATGACCTTGCACTTACTTGCACCTTTAAGGATATGGATGCGGTTGCAGTTTATGATAGGCATCCCTTTCATGAGAACGTGAGAGAATATATTTATGCACACAGGATGGATGGAAAAACAGTTATTTACGAGGTTGATGCATGAAAAAAAGTAATTTTGGGGGAATTATAATTGCGGCGAGTATAACGAGAGCCAAGCCAATGCTTAAGCTTGGTTCTATTCCTGTAATTAAAAGAATTGTTCTTTCATTCCAGCAGGCAGGGGTATTTCCCATCGTTGTGATTACCGGGACACAAGAAGATGAAGTAAGGCATGAACTATCCGATTATGGTGTTATATTTATAAAAAATGAAAATTGTGAAGATGCAACTATGTTTGAGTCTTTAAAAATAGGTCTAGGTTATCTTAAAGATAAATGCAGTCATGTTGTGGTTGCACCGGTCAATTCACCGATGTTTTCACCTGAAACTCTTAAAAAACTACTTGATACGGGCGGAAACGTTACTTTCCCCGTTTATAAGGAAAAAGCAGGTTTTCCAGTACTTATATCAACTTTAGTTATTCCAAATATTGTGAATTATATAGGAGAAGAAGGGTTTGAAGGTGCCATTCATTTATTAAGCGAACATCATGTTCGAGTTGAGGTAGAGGATGAAGGTGTGGTTCAAGACATTCATGATTACGAACAGCTACAGAAACTTCTTGAAAAGCATAACCATTCACTTTTACAGGCTTCGGTGGGACTTAGTATAGAAAAAGAGACTGTGTTTTTTGATAACCGTACCAAGTTACTTTTGTATCTGATTTCTGAAACAATGTCAGTCAGTAAGGCATGTGAACTAATGTCAATGTCCTATGCAAAGGCATGGAAGGTTTTAAATAAACTGGAATTTGAACTTGGTTATACAATCATACATAGAAGGCAGGGCGGAAAAAGGGATGGTAGGACGCTTCTGACAGAGAAAGGAATGGTATTACTGCAGGCTTATCTTGAATATGAAGATAGTGTTTTTAAATTTGCACAGGCGGAATTTTTTAGAATATTCAAGAATTATCAAATAATTTAGAATTGCTAATTATTTCCAGAAACAAGTTGAAATAAAACGGGCTCCCACTTATAATTCATTTATAAAGGGAGCCCGTTTTATTTAATATAAATGGGGGAACCGATGGTGACTCGCTACTATTTGGAGTGACTAAAAAACTATATAATTAAGGAGGAAATTAGTATGGGTATCATAATTGATGAGATGGAAGGGAAATTAAGACCCCCAACAATTGGAATTAAACCTTATGAGGCAAAGGTTATTCCGCTTACGACAGGTGAGGATATGCTAGTTCGTGAAGTAACTTATGATGAGATTCCTTTATTGATGGAAACGATTGAGCCCTTAATGAAACAGCCAAAGGATTTTTATGACATTGTTGCATCACGTATCTATGCAGAACTTCTTGGAATGTACCGTTACAGAGTACAGGATGAATATTGCTTTGTAGGTGCTGTTAATGGTGAAATTGCAGGTATTGTTAATGGACGTCTTGTAAATGAAAAAGTTGGTATGTCATACCATACAATGACGTTGAAGCGCGGTGCTCGTGTTGGCGCTCAGCTTTTCGCAGCTAAGATGGAATATCATTTTGATTTTATGAATCAGGATGAAGTCTGGATCGTAGCTGAAAGCCCTAATGGATTCAAGCGCTGGATGATAGAGTATGAATTAGAGTCTCGTCCAGAGTGTCCTCATGAATTAGGCGGAGTACCTACATATGTTCTTACACGTGCGTTATGGGAAAAGCACAAAGCAAACAAAAACGTTGGTATTCGTCCAGCATTTGAGGAGGTTGTCGAAGCGAATAAGATATTACGCAAGCCGACTAAAATTAGTGTCTGATAAGAGAGGAGAATATTATGCGTAGTGTAGGTATTGTAGGTATTGGACATACCAAGTTTGGTAAGTCGAATGATCCTTTTATCGACATGATTTGTGATGCTGCACTTGAAGCAATGGATGATGCAGGCGCAAAAACAGGTAGAAAAAATGTGATTAACCAAGTATTTGTTGGTACAATGGGTGCCGGTATGGTAAGCCGTATCAGCGGTGTTGCATCAGCAGTAGTTGATACACTGAATATACGTCCTGCCATGGCAGAGACAATTGAGAATGGACCAGCATCAGGTGCATCAGCTATTAAGTTAGGGTTTATGGCTATTGCATCAGGTATGTGTGATTGTGTACTCGTAATTGGTGCAGAAGGCATGCGTGCAGTTACAGGTTGGGAAGGTACTGACTTCGTTGCTACAATGCTTCAACCAGAAGGCGAATATAAATATGGTCTCACCCTTCCAGCATTTGCAGGTATGTATACAAGACTCTGCATGGATAAATACGGTGTTGAAAGCAAAGACTTATCCATTGTTTCCGTAAAGAACCATGCAAATGCATGTAAGAATCCTTGTGCGCATATACAGGCTCCCGTTGTATTGGAGCGTATTACGAATAAGGCATATATAAATGCTACAAATCCTATCGTTGCAGATCCACTTCGTCAGTATGATGTGTGTCCGGTATCTGATGGTGCCGCTGCAGTTTTACTTGTTGCAGAGGACAAAAAAGATGAACTAGGATTTGCAGACAAGAGGTTTGTAAAGATTGCAGGTATCGGTTCTGCTACCGATACGCATGTTGTTGCTAATCGTGAAGTTCCATCGGATTTATTAGCAGTAAGACTGAGTGCTAAGATGGCATATGAAATGGCAAATGTTGGACCAGAGGACATAGATGTCGCCGAATTACATGATGCATTTCAGATTCTTGAAATTGCTGAGTCAGAGGAAGTAGGTTTCTTCAAACGTGGGGAAGGTCATATTGCAGCGCGTAACGGGGAAACAACACTTACAGGTAAGAAACCTATAAATACATCGGGTGGACTCAAAGCTAAGGGGCATCCTCTTGGTGCAACCGGTGTATCACAGGTCGTTGAGCTCGTTCGTCAGCTTCGCGGTGAAGCTGGAGAAAGACAGATTGCAGACGCTAAGACAGGTTTGGCAGTTAACTTCGGCGGATTTGGTAATAATGTCGTATCAACAGTTTTGACAACAAAGTGAGGAGGATATAAAAATGGAACAAATGTATGCTTATAAATGCATAAAATGCGGAAAGCTCCATCATCCTCGTTACATCGTTTGTCAGAATCCTGACTGCGATGGCCGCGAGTTTGAGACGCTTCCACTGGAAGGTAGATGCAAGCTTTTAACCTGGACTAGAGTTTATAATCTTCCAGAAGGCTATATGTGCCCTTGGTTAAACTTCGGGATTGTTGAATTCGAAAATGGCGTTCGAGTAACCGGTCAGATTGGCTTTGATGAGGGGATTGAGTCAGGTATGGAGCTGGATGCAACCGTCGGCGTTGTTCGAGAAAAAGCTATATTATATAAAGAAACCGTTGAGGCTCCTCAGTATGGTTACATATTCCAAAAGGCTTAGGCTTTTTGGAATATGGAGAATTGAAATGAAAGAGTTAAAATCGGTTGAAATATGTCAGCGGATTCAGGCTGCACTTTTGCTAAATGGGAAAAACCTGGAGGTACATTCGGCATTTGCTACAGCGGTCAATATTATAGGGGATGATATATTCTTTTCTTTGCTAGCCGCCAGCCACTGTTTATTTCCAATGTCGTGTAGAATTTTAAGTGAAATTTCATTTACACAGGCAGGTATAAGAGAGGGCATGGAGGTTATTGCTTCTGGTGACAGAATTTGTATTCCGAAAGCAGATATATTAATAAATCTGAAAGACAGCATAAAACGTGACCTTTCATTTAATAAAAAGGAAGGTTTATTGGTACCTCAAAATTTGGGTATAAAAGTGGAGATTCTGAAAGAACTGATAAGAGATAAAGGGTGTGAGAATGACTTAAGCACCCTTGTTACGAGAAAGTATAGTAATCCATATGCTGATTTAGTAAGCGAAAGACTGCCGGGGCTAAATGTAGCTATTAAAGAAGGTAGCTTACAAGCAGGAGTGCAGGCAGGTAGACTTGCTGGATGCGGAATCGGACTTACGCCTTCATCGGATGATATGCTTATCGGATACATGTCAGCATATCTTGCTGATTCAAAAGCAAAAGGGAATAGCTGTGAAGAATCTTATAAAGTTATAAATGCCATGGGAAATAGAGCATCCGAACATACCAATACAATAAGTGGGGCTTTTTTGAAACAATGTGGAATGGGTCTACTTTCAGATGAAATGACGAAGCTTATGTGTGCATTATATTCGGATTCGAATGCTAAAACAGTTAGAAAATGCGGAGAATGTATTCAAAACTTTGGTTCTACTTCAGGTACTGATATGCTAACAGGGGTCGTCCTAGCAATTGTCAATTTAAATGGAGGAGAATATTTTGGTTAAGATTGAGATTAGAAAAAAATCTTATTATGATTCAGTTACATTGATGCTTATTAGTAAAGATATAAAAAAAATGGATGGTATTAGCGAAGCACTCGTAGGGATGGGAACTGACCTTAACCGTGAGATAGCGCAAAATATTGGGCTTGTAACACCTGAATTCGAAACAGTTACCGCAAATGATTTCTTTGTAGCGGTTGAATGCCAGGATGAAGCAGCATTTGAGGCTGCTTCGAAAAAGGTGGATGAACTTCTTAATAAGAAGTCGGAATCAAGAGAGTCTGATTATTATCCACCTACTTTAGAAGGTGCAATAAAAATCAATCCAGATTTAAATATTGCAGTTATTTCGGTTCCTGGAAAGCATGCGAAAGACGTAGCCCAGGGTTGCCTAGATAGAAATATTAATGTAATGCTTTTCTCGGATAATGTTACGATAGAAGAAGAACGCGAACTAAAAGAGTGTGCGTATAAAAAGGAACTTCTTGTTATGGGACCTGACTGCGGTACCGCTATTATAAATCATGTTCCCCTTGCATTTGCTAATGTTGTAAGGCCAGGTGATATAGGTATTGTTGCTGCTTCGGGTACAGGTACACAGGAAGTATCTTCAATCATTGACCAGTTGGGCGGCGGTGTTTCTCAGGTACTTGGTACCGGTGGACGTGATTTAAAGAAAGAAATAGGCGGCCTTATGTTCAAACTTGGTCTTGATGCTTTGATTCACGATGCTCAGACCAAAATTATTACTTTAATAAGTAAACCACCAGCAAAAGATATTGCAACAGAAATGCTTGAGCTTGCCTCGAAGGCAGGAAAACCTGTCGTAGTATGTTTTATAGGTGGAGATCGTAAAGAAATTGAATCTTTTGGTCTAACGGCTGCCGTATCCCTTGAGGATGCTGCCCACAAGGCTGTTGCTCTTTCACAGGGGAAGGTTATAAAGGATTTTGCAGAGTTTTCGATGGGTGATGAAAAAGCGGAAGCTTTGGCAAAAGAAAATGCTTTAAAGATGGCAAAGAACCAAAAATATGTACGAGGATTTTATACTGGTGGTACGTTATGTGATGAAGCAATGAAACTTATGACTGCGAAACTAGTACATATTTACAGCAATATTCCGTTACAACCGGAAGACAAGTTGGATGATGCAAGAAATGGAAAGAGTCGAGAACATACTTTCCTTGATTTTGGTGATGATGAATTTACGGTAGGAAGACCTCATCCTATGATTGATCCATCCTTACGTGCGGAACGTGTTATCGTAGACGCTAAGGATACTGAATGTGCAATCATTATGGTTGATTGTGTTATCGGATATGGTTCACATGAGAATCCGGCCAAAGATTTAGCTGACGCTATTTTGGCAGCAAAGTTAACTGCGCAGACAGATGGACGACATCTTCTTGTAGTTGCTGCTGTTTGCGGTACAGAAGGCGATCCACAGTGTCTGAGCAGGACACAGAAACAGTTGTCAGATGCAGGTGCAGTAGTATTTCCGTCAAATGCACAGGCAACTCGTTTCGTAGAGCGTGTGCTCACCAATATGCAGTAAGGAGGGGAATGCGATGAGCAAAGTAAATGAATTGTTCCAAAAAGAGCTGCAAGTTGTTAACTTTGGAATTGAATCTTTTTATCAGGATTTAAAAAAGCAGAGTAAACCAGCAGTTCAAATAGATTGGAAACCTATAGCGGGCGGAGACAAAGAGGCAGCTTTAAACTTACGAAAACTTAAAAATCCCGAACTTCTTGCCAAAATTGAGGAAGCAAATAATGAGGCATATCAAAGAATTCTTACATCTTCGCCTACATTAATCGGGCTCGGTATTGCAGGTGAAGTTATTCCGGGTATGACAAAGGAGACGATCCTTCATGCTGGTCCACCGATTACCTGGGAGCGTATGTGTGGCCCTCAAAAGGGAGCTGTATTGGGCGGTCTAGTATATGAAGGACTTGCCGAAAATCTTGAAGAAGCCGAAAGTCTTGCTGCTTCAGGCAAAATATCATTTGATCCATGTAATATGCATAACACAGTAGGACCGATGGCAGGCGTTGTAACATATTCAATGCCTGTATGGATTCTTGAGAACAAGACGTTCAAAAATCGTGCTTACTGTACTTTAAATGAAGGACTTGGAAAGGTGTTACGTTTCGGTGCCTTTGATGAAGAAGTTCTAACAAGACTTCGTTGGATGGAAAAAGTGCTGTACCCTGTATTAAAAGCAGGTATGGAAATAAAAGGTGAAATTGATATAAAGACGATGATAGCTCAGATCTTACAGATGGGTGACGAAGGACACAATCGAAATAAAGCAGGTACATCACTTTTATTCCGTGAACTTACACCTGCTATATTAGAGGCAGATCTTCCAAATGAGGAAAAGATTGCCGCACTAAATTTTATCAATAATAATGATCATACATTCCTTAACATCTCAATGCCAGCTTGTAAGTGTACGATGGATTCGATTCTTGACATTGAGTACTGTACCGTACTTGCAACAATGTGCCGAAATGGTACAGATTTCGGTATCCGTATCGCAGGACTTGGAAAGGATGCATGGTTTACAGCTCCTGCAGAAGTGGTTGAAGGGCTCTTATTCCCTGGATTTACAGATGAAGATGCGGCTCTTGACTTAGGAGATTCTTGTATTACTGAGACGACAGGAATTGGTGGTTTTTGTATGGCTGCAGCACCAGCTATTGTTCAATTCGTTGGTGGTCAAGTATCTGACGCTATGAATTATACAAAGCAGATGTACGAAATAACGGTTGGTGAGGGTTCGGCTTATAAGATTCCAGCACTTAATTTTCGTGGTGGTCCTACCGCCATTGATATGATGAAGGTTATTGAAACAGGTATTCGTCCTATTATTAATACAGGTATTGCACATAAAAATGCAGGTGTAGGTCAGGTTGGAGCAGGTATTGTTCATCCACCAGAAGAGTGTTTCAAGAAAGCATTAGTTGCATGTGCCAATAAGTGGTCATAGAAAATTTATGGACAAATTTTGTGAAACAAGTCTAAATTGCAAAAATAAATAATATAATATATGGAGGTATTTATTATGAGTAAATGGTCAGACATTACAATGTATGAACTTTCAATTCCGATTGGCATCAATACACCCCCTTGGCCTACCTATGAACCTCTTCAAATGAAGTTTTTCAAGCGTCTTTCTCCTAATGGCGCTAATGGTCAATTAATAACCCACAGTAACCATGTAGGTACACATCTTGATGGTCCACTTCATTTTGATACCGCAGGACGTGATATGGCATCACTTGAACTTACCAAACTCTGTCATCCTGGTGTAGTTGTAGATTTGTCAGATCAAGCGGAGGATTTTGGTATATATACTCCAGCAGACATTGAGAAACGAGTTGAAGTTAAGGAAGGTGATATTGTTATCATCAACACCGGTTACCACAAATATGGATGGGATCAGCCAGGTGCAGATGAGAAACGTTATATGCTCCGTCATCCTGGTCCTAGCCTCGATTTTATACAATGGGTTCGTGATAAGAAACTCCGTTGGCTTGGTGTTGACTGTGGTAGTGCAGACCACCCTATGAATACAAAGATTCGTGACTGGGAGCCGATGGAGGCTGATAAGTGCGATAAATTATTCCAGGAACGATATAATAAGAGCCTCAATGAAATGTATCCTTGGCCAGATCGTTACCAGGCAATGCATATTGAGCTGTTTTGTAAGCCTTATGAAGCAATTCATGCAGAGTGCCTTGGCGGGGACATTGATAAACTCAGTAACAAACGTCTTGTAATCGGCTGTTTTCCATGGAAGCTTGTTGATGGTGAAAGTTGTATTTCTAGAATTGTTGCATTTGATGGATTTGAAGATGTCTAAAGCTTGGACGTAAAGCTTAGATGTAAAGCATTATAATATAATATAAAAGTATGACTTTAAAACAAGGGCTGCCTCTAGGAACTAAAAATATCCTGGCCGGTAGCCTTTTTAGTAAAGAGGTTTAATATGGATAAGATATTACCAATGCTGTTGATCGCAGGAATCGTTATTCTTATATTTTTGCTTTCTAGCATACGTGAAAGACGTGTACAAAAATTTTCTGATGAATTTTGCAAAGCATTTATAGAGGCTTCGGACCATATTCTTGATGTTCCATTAAACGATGAACAACTAAAATATACGGTAGATGCTAAGACGGTGCATAGCAAAACGGTATTTGTAAAACTTGCACCACTGGAAGAACAGCCGGAAGCCCTACAAAAATTATTTAAAAAGGGTGTTGATAATTTTGTTGTAGAACGTTTTAAAACAATGCATATAAAAAGGGATGGCGCACAGCTCAATCTTTCATCAATCAATATGATTGAAAAGAAATATAACGGAGCAATGAACCGTATATATGATCTTGCAAATATTTTCTTTAGTGCTTTGGACGATTACAGTGTCCTAAAGACGCAGGAGGATGTTGATGATTTCCACTTTTTCCTTTATAAGCAGGATTTTATACGTAATACAACGATTGATTCTATAATGAGCAAGGGTCAAAAAAGTTAGGGGGGAGCCAATGAAAGAATTTGAATACTTGAGGCCGGAAACAATAGAAGAAGCGATTGCACTTCGTTGTGAGCATGAAGGATGTTCTGTTTTGCTAAATGGGGGAACCGATATCGTAATCCAGCTTCGCGAACGTCTTATCGCACCGGAGTATGTTATTGATATTAAGCGTATTCCGGGTCTTAACAAGATTACGTTCAATAAAGATGAGGGACTGTTTATTGGTGCATGTGTAACAATGAATGAAATCGGTGACAATGAAGATGTTAAACAATTTTATCCATTTCTTGCGAAAGCAGCTCATTCAGTAGGAAGCAAACAAATTCGTAACCGTGCGACTTTGGTAGGCAATATTGTAAATGCATCACCTTTATGTGATACGGGAACGCCGCTATATGCTTGTGACGCAAAAGTATGCATCGTTGGAAAAGATGGCAAACGTGAAATTTCAATCATTGAATTTATTACGTTTGTAAGAAAGACCGTGTTAAAGCCGGATGAAATTGTTACTGGTATCAAGGTAGCTTATGTTGAAGGAACAAAAGGTGTTTTTACAAAGATTTCACGTCGTAAGGAAGTAGATTTGTCCACTATCTGCGGCACAGTACTTAAGATTGGTGATAGTTACAGGATGGCGTTTGGTGCAGTGGCACCTACTCCTTTAAGACTTCCAAAGACGGAAAGCTTGCTAAATGGGAAAAAACTGACCACTGAGTTAATTGAAGAGGCAGCAAAATCTGCCTGCACGGAGATTTCTCCTATCAGTGATATCAGAGCATCAAAAGAATACCGTTTTGATGTAGTGGAAGTTACGGTAAGACGTAGCCTTGAGCAGTTAATATAAGGAGGGATTGCCTAGTGAAATATAAAGTAAACTTTTTTGTAAACGAAGAACCTATTGAACTTTATGTTGATGCAAACAGGACAATGTTAAATGTATTACGTGATGACCTGTGCCTTACCGGTACAAAAGAAGGTTGCGGTGCTGGTGAATGCGGTGCGTGTACTGTTATTACGGATGGTAAGCCTGTTAATGCATGCATGGTATTGGCTCCGGAACTTGACGGTATGCACATTACAACAATTGAAGGCCTTTCTAAGGAAGGAGAATTAAGCGAAATACAAAAACAGTTTATAAAGCATAGTGCATTACAGTGTGGTTTTTGCACACCTGGTTTCATTATGTCAGGAACCGCTTTATTACAGGAAAATCCGAATCCTACACGTGATGAAATTAAGACGGCTATTGTCGGAAATCTTTGTAGATGTACAGGGTATGTTCGTATTATTGAAGCGATTGAAGAGACAGCTGTAGTTTTAAGGGGAGGAGGACAGTAATGGAATTAAAGCATGTTGGTAAGTCATATGAGCGTAAAGATGCTATTATGAAAGTAACAGGTGCAGCGGAATATGTTGATGATATACGTCTCGCTCGAATGCTGTATGCACAATGTGTAAGAAGTCCATATGCACATGCAAGGATTCTTTCCATTGATACATCAGATGCAGAAAAGCTACCAGGAGTTAAATGTGTTATTACAGGCGAAGAGTACCCAAATCGAGCTGGACTTTATCTGGAAGACAGATATTTTATGGCAAAGGTTGGTGATACAGCCAAATATATGGGAGAAGCAGTTGCAGCAGTTGCTGCAGAAACCGTAGAAATTGCAAGGCAGGCTTGTGATCTGGTAAAGGTTGAATATGAAGAACTTCCTGCAGTTACGAATGCGGTTGACGGCATGAAACCGGATGCACCTATTATTCATCCGGATCTTCATACTTATAAAGTAGCACCTATATTCTATCCGGAAAAAGGTACGAATATTTCACATCACTATGTTCTTAGAAAAGGCGATGCCCAGAAGGCTTTCGCTGAGGCAGATTACATATTAGAAAATACTTTTTATATTCCACATGTACAGCATGTTCCATTGGAGCCTCATGCAGCAATAGCAAAACAGGATGCCAATGGAAAGCTTACTGTTTGGGCGAGCTGCCAGTCACCTTATGCAGTACGTCAGGCTCTTTCTGTTGCATTTGCAATGCCATTAAATAAAATACAAGTAATTGCACCTACGGTAGGCGGAGGTTTTGGTTCAAAGGCTGGAACTACTCTTGAAGGAATCGTTATTCCACTAGCAAAGCATTGCCAGGGACGTCCCGTTAAGCTGACCTATTCTCGTGAAGATGAATTCGTAAATGCGTATGTTCGTCAGGGAATGCATGCTAAGATTAAAGCCGGCGTTCGTAAGGATGGTAAGATTACAGCTCTTCATAATGAATTTATATGGGATGGAGGTGCTTATACAGAATACGGTGTTAATATTACAAAGGCTGGCGGATGGGCTTCTGCTGGACCTTATGATATTGATAATGTCTGGACGGATAGTTACTGCGTATATACGAATCATCCAGTGGGAGGTCCATATCGTGGTTTTGGTATGTGCGAAATCCATTTTGCAATTGAGCAAAATATGGATATGATAGCACAGAAGGTTGGCCTTTCACCGCTAGAAATAAGAAGATTAAATGGAATAAGGCCCGGCGGATTTACAGGTATGGGTGAAAAGTTAGAAGTTGCAGGTCTCCAGGACTGTATCGATGAGGTTGTAAAGGAAATTGAGTATGATAAGCCTTGTGAACCAGCAGGAGATCATAAGATTCGTGCAAAGGGTATTGCGGCTGGCTGGAAATCACCTTCCATGCCTTCAAATGCAGGTTCTTCAGCTATACTGCGTATGAATGAAGATGGTACTTTCTACTTACTAAGTAGTGCGCAGGAAATCGGGCAAGGTGCATCTACTGTACTGCCTCAGATAGCAGCAGAAGTTCTTTCGGTATCACCCGACAAGATTACCTTCTGCTCAGGAGATACCGATGTTACACCTTATGAATGGCAGACAGTTGCAAGTCGTACCACGTATTGTGCAGGAAATGCAGTTAAGTTAGCTGCTGAGGATTTGGTAGATAAGGTACTTGACCTTGCTCAGATAAAAATGGGTGCAGTGAAAAGAGATCTTGAATTCAGAGATGGATATGTTGTACATAAGATTTATCCGGAAAGAAAGCTTCCAATCTCAGATTTTGCACTCGGAGTATCATTTGATGACGGCAGCGGCTACGGCGGTCCTGCAATCGGCGTAGGGTCATTTACACTTGAAAACAATATAAATACCGATAAAAAGACTGGTGTTGCAAAACATCATCCTGCAGCCTTTTGGACAATGGGAATGAATGGCTGCGAGATAGAAATAGATACAGATACAGGTGCATGTAAGGTAATCAAGATGGTATCTTGTTTCGATGCAGGAAAAGTAGTGAATCCTATTCTTTTTGAAGCACAAAGTGAAGGAGCTATGGTTCAGGCATTGGGTACAGCATTATTCGAGGAACTCAAACTTAAGGATGGTAAGGTACTTAATAAGAGTTTTGTAGATTATAAGATTCCTACGGCAGACGATGTTCCGATATTGATTGCGAAGTATGTTGAACATGCAGAACCAACAGGACCTTATGGCGCACGTGGCGTAGGCGAACCTCTTATGGTTCCAGGCGCTCCATGTATTGCGAATGCTATTTATAATGCAATTGGTGTACGTTTCTACAAAATGCCTATCACTTCGGAAGATATTTTAAAGGCAATACAGGAAAAGGGACGAAGATAAGACAGAGTATGTTATTAAAATTAGGTTTGTTATTTATGGAGCTTTATTCCAAAGACACTAGTAAATTTATTAGGGATTAAGGAAAGGAGCGTATAGAAGCATCCGTTATACGGAGGGCTTCGTACAAGTTAATTTATGGAGAAAAAAGTTGATGGTATCTATGATGGCTTTAAAGAATTAGGTACCGGAAAAATGATGGTGCTCGGTCTCCAACATGTTTTTGCTATGTTTGGTGCAACGGTACTTGTACCCCTTCTTACAGGGCTTAGTGTATCTGTTACGCTATTTGCGGCAGGTATTGCAACATGTTGGTTCTTCTTTATTACAAAAAGAAAAATTCCTATTTTCCTTGGTTCATCTTTTGCATTCTTAGGTGCATTTGCATCTGTTGCAAACGGAGATCCAAAATTACTGCCTTATGCAACGGGTGGTGTTGTATGTGCTGGACTCGTCTATGTTGTACTTGCAGCATTATTCGCAATATTCGGTCCTAAAAAAATCATGAAGCTGTTTCCGCCTGTAGTAACTGGTCCTATCATTATCTTAATCGGACTTATCTTAGCGCCTACGGCTGTAAGCAGTGCTTCTGGAAACTGGTATCTTGCTGTTATAGCAATAGCAGTGGTTATATGCGTTAATCTATTTGGTAAGGGAATGCTTAAACTGATTCCTATTTTATGCGGTATTGTAGGCTCATATATAATCGGATGTATTATAACATTAATCAATCCTGAATTCCTTGGCTTAAGCTGGATTAATTTTTCGAGCCTTTCGAATGCATCTATTTTAGGCATACCACCGTTCTTTTTACCGAAGTTTGAAATATCTGCAATCGTAACATTTGTAGTTGTATCGATAGCAGCTATCGTTGAGCATATCGGTGATATAGCAGCTATCGGTGCTACTTGCGGAAAGAACTTTATTGCTGATCCTGGTCTTACGAGAACGTTACTTGGTGATGGTGTCGGAACAACAATGGCAGGTTTAATCGGCGGTCCTGCTAACACGACGTACTCAGAAAATACTGGTGTTGTTGCTTTAACAAAGGTTTATGATCCAAAGGTTATGTTAATAGCAGCATGTTTGGCAGTAGTGCTTTCATTTGTATCAATTTTTGATGCATTTATTAATACAATTCCGTGGTCAATCATTGGTGGTATTTCAATCGTTTTGTATGGTATGATTTCAGCTACAGGAATACGTACAATTGTTGAAAATAAGATTGACTTTACTAATATGAGAAATATTATTATAATGGCGCTTATTCTAGTTTGTGGACTCGGATTTAATTCATATCCGATTCAGATTCCTCTTGGTGATGTAACACTTCAGTTTGGCGGTCTTGCATCTGCAGCTATTATCGGAATTGTTGTAAATGCTATACTACCTGGCAAGGATTATGAATTTAAAATGGAAATATAATTCTAGTCATATTTTTAATCTTAAAGTATAAAAACCTGATTTTGTAACTGCTATATAACAGAACATGTATCAAAATGTTTATTAAAAGTAAGTTAGCTATAATTAAGATAATGCGGTGATTTATAATCATCGCATTATCTCAATTATAAAATAAATAGTAATTAAATTTGAATGCCTTTATCGCAGGCTCATTTATAATACTAGAATAACGATGAATTATGATGGGTACTGACTAAATTTGTATAGGTAGAGTTAATATGAATTATAATAAAACCTTCCAGGTTGGGAAAAAAGATAATGAAAGATATAATTTTTACAGTATGAAAAGAAAAACATTTACAATGAGTATAATAGTTTTTATTGTAATAACGATCATGGTAACACTCACACAGTTAAACAGCGGAACTGTATTCATCTATGCTTCGCTTATAGGTATTGGACTTGGTTTTGTGGGTATCCTGTTTTTCTTTATTGTTAATTTTGTACTTGTAAAATATAAACTGTATAGTTTTTATAAAAATGGAAGGATAAAACCTTTCAAACAGCATATTGTGATGAATGAAAGCGGTATTCATGCAAAAACAGAGAATGGCTCCGTAGATGTTGCATTTGAACACATAGGCGGTGTACAGGAAACAAAGCATGCTTTTTATATTTTGATTACGCCTGTACATACCTATGTTTTTCCGAAAGATCAAATGAAGGGAGAAGTAGAATTTCGGTCAGTACGGGATATATTCAGAGCAAATATGGCGGCTGGTAAATTGAAATTAAATGCATAGAAAGCCATGTTCCGCTGCACGTCCAAATTTGCTTGCGTTTTCATAACATTAATAGTATAATCACTTTTGTAACGAAAAAGGGGTGCTCACTTAAGTGGGCTGAGAGTAAGCTGTGTGCTTTAACCCGTAACCTGATTTGGATAATGCCAACGTAGGGATATATGGAAAGAATCATATTCTGTGTATATACTTTATTGGTGTATGCACTTTTTTTGTTGTCAATTATCCTTTTGATTTACTAAAAGAAAGGAGTAGTTTATGTTTTCAAACTGTATTGAAAATGTTCGTAAGAAGGTACCACTGATACATAACATTACGAACTATGTAACGGTCAATGATGTAGCGAACGTATTATTAGCATGTGGAGGAAGCCCAATAATGTCAGATGATACAGACGAGGTCGAGGAGATTACATCTATTTGTGGGGGATTAAATATTAATATTGGCACTTTAAATAAAAGTACAATCCCATCAATGTTTCTGGCAGGAAAAAAGGCAAATGAACTAAAGCATAAATTAGTGCTAGATCCGGTAGGATCCGGTGCAAGTAAGCTTCGTACGCAGACTGCGGTCAATCTTATGAAGGAAATTAAGTTTGATGTAATAAGAGGAAACATCTCAGAAATTAAAACGTTGGCTCTTGGAAGCGGCAGTACAAAAGGCGTAGATGCAGATGTTGCAGATGCGGTAACAGAAGAAACACTAGATAATGCAATTGCATTTGCTATGGATTTTTCGAGAAAAACAGAAAGTATTATCGTTATTACTGGTTCAATTGATTTAGTTGCGGATAGTAAAACGTGTTATATTATTCGGAATGGACGTCCGGAAATGGGAAAAATTACGGGAACAGGCTGTCAGTTATCCGGTATGCTGACCGCGTTTTTGGTTGCAAATTCAGGTAATGAATTAGAAGCAGCGGCGGCAGCGGTCTGTACAATGGGACTGGCAGGTGAAATTGGATGGGAAAATATGATTCCTCATGAAGGGAATTCTACCTATCGGAATCGAATAATCGATGCGATTTTTCATATGAATGGGGAAACATTGGATAACGGAGCGAAGTGGGAAGTAAAAACATCTTTACACTAAAAGAACTCCAAAATAAATTTCATAGGAAAGTAGCGATTTATTATAAAAGAGGTGCACTGGAATGAGAGGAATTATGAATAGCGATAAAGAAGATTTACTATTATATGCTGTTACAGACCGTGCCTGGTTGAACGGCGATACATTATATAATCAGGTTGAGAAGGCATTAAAAGGCGGAGCTACCTTTGTACAGCTTAGAGAAAAAGTGTTGGATCAAGATACCTTCCTGACGATGGCGAAAGAAATTAAGGAACTTTGTAGAAAATATCAAGTTCCATTTGTTATAAATGATAATGTGGATATTGCGATTGCTATCGATGCAGATGGTGTGCATGTTGGTCAAAAGGATATGGAATCGGCAAGTGTAAGAACGAAACTAGGACCTAATAAAATTGTGGGAGTATCCGTTCAAACGGTGGAACAGGCAATTCTGGCACAGCAAAGAGGAGCGGATTATCTTGGTGTAGGGGCAGTGTTTCAGACTGGTTCGAAATCGGATGCAGATAAAGTAAGCCATACTACACTAAAAGCTATCTGTGAAGCCGTTGATATTCCAGTTATTGCTATCGGTGGTATTAGTAAAAATAATGTAATGTTGTTATCGAATACAGGAATATGCGGTGTTGCTGTAATTAGTGCAATATTTGCTCAACCAGATATCGAGCAGGCAACAAAAGAATTAAATGAATTAACAACAATTATGGTACATACAAAGTAACATGATAGAATGCGGCAGATTGGGGGCACCACCTTTTGTCGCTTAACAAAAATGATGCGAGTAAAGAAAGAGAGGTAAATATGAAGACAGCATTAACAATTGCAGGGAGTGATTCTTGCGGAGGCGCCGGCATCCAGGCAGATATCAAGACAATGACAGCGAATGGAATATATGCTATGAGTGCGATCACTGCTTTGACTGCACAAAATACAACCGGCGTAACAGGTATAATGGACGTTTCACCTGAATTTTTAGCAGCTCAATTAGAAGCTGTATTTACGGATATCTATCCAGATGCAATAAAAATCGGAATGGTTTCATCGCTTCCATTAATTACAGTTATTGCAGAAAAATTAATTAAGTTTAAAGCAAAGAATATCGTTATGGATCCGGTTATGGTTGCGACAAGTGGGTCAAGATTGATCAATATAGATGCTATTGATGCACTAAAGGAGAATCTGCTTCCACTTGCAACTGTTCTAACACCGAATATTCCGGAAACGGAAATATTATCCGGTATGGAAATAAAAACTTCGGAGGATATGATTACCGCGGCAAAACAGATTAGCGAGACGTATCATTGTGCCGTTCTTTGCAAAGGAGGACATCGGTTAAATGATGCAAATGATTTATTATACAACAATGGTAGCTATCAGTGGTTTATTGGAAAACGAATTGACAATCCGAATACCCATGGAACAGGATGTACATTATCCAGTGCAATCGCATCAAACCTGGCAAAAGGCTATAATCTTAATACATCCGTAGAAAAAGCAAAATCTTATATATCCGGTGCGCTTGGTGACATGCTTGACCTTGGATATGGCAGTGGACCTATGAATCATGCTTTTGCCATAAATGGCGAATATTAGGAGGTGCCAGGATGAAGGATAAGAGGACTTCGGTATTTAGTAATGGGTTAATATGGTTTGGAGCAGCAATTTCAATGGCGGAGATATTAACGGGAACCTATTTTGCACCACTTGGATTTGCAAAAGGCATGTTGGCCAATGTCATAGGACATATCATTGGCTGTATCATATTATTCTTAGCAGGATTAATTGGAGCCAAAACAAAAAAAAGTTCGATGGAAACAGTAAAGATGAGTTTTGGATATAAAGGAAGCTATCTGTTCGCCATTTTGAATGTATTACAGCTTGCAGGCTGGACGGCTATAATGATATACGATGCATCCCTTGCAGCGAATGGAATTATAAATACGGACGCATGGGTTTGGTGCCTGGTAATTGGAGCATTGATTATCGTGTGGATCATAGTTGGTGTTTCAAATCTTGGTAAACTGTATACGATAGCTATAGGGGCACTATTTATACTGAGTCTTGTTTTATCAAAATTTATTTTCTTTAAGGAGGCAGTAAATTTTGTACCGGATGATACGCTTAGCTTCGGGGCAGCAGTAGAACTGGCTGTAGCCATGCCAATTTCCTGGCTGACTTTAATTAGTGATTATACAAGAGAAGCACAAAAACCATATAAAGCTACGCTGGTTAGTGCTGTTGTTTATGGGATGGTAAGCTGTTGGATGTACGCAATTGGAATGGGAGCCGCTATTTTTACGGGTGAATATGATATTGGGAAAATCATGATTAAGGCAGGCCTTGGTATTGCGGGGCTGTTGATAATCATTCTATCAACAGTTACTACCACATTCTTAGACGCATATTCAGCTGGTATATCAGCAGAGTCAATTACCAAGAAGATAAATGGAAAATGGGCGGCTATTATAGTATCTTTGATTGGAATTGCAGCAGCAATTATTTATCCGATGGACGATATAACAAATTTTCTTTACCTAATTGGATCGGTCTTTGCACCTATGATAGCAATACTGATTGCGGACTATTTCATACTTAAAAAAGAATATAGTAAATCAGCAATAAATAGTAAAAATCTTATCATCTGGTTTCTAGGTTTTGTGGTTTATCGGATATTAATGAATAAAGACATTGTAGTTGGAAATACACTGCCGGATATAGCGATTACAATAGTAATCTGTGTTTTCTGCGATAAGATATTATTAAAGCGAAAACATGCATAAAGGTATTTGAAGTATTATAAAAAGAATATTTTAAAGGTTTATGATGTGATAGTATGCTTTGCTGTAAACCTAATATAGTATTTTTTATAATTTTTTTGATATTTATTTAACAATGTTCTTGCTAAATACCAAAAAAAATGCTATGATTTTTTTGTCAAATATTTATCAATGATTAAAATGAAATGTATGATTTATTAGGAAGGAGAACTCACATGTTACAGCAAGAAGAAATCGCAAAGATAGACAAAATACTGCAAAACCATAATTATATAAAAACTTCAGTAATCGCAGTAATGCAAGATATTCAAAAAGTATATCGCTATCTTCCAGAAGAAGTATTATGTTATATAGCAAAAGAGTTAAAAATAAGCGAAGCAAAAGTTTATGGCGTAGCCACTTTCTACGAAAATTTTTCCCTAGAACCAAAAGGAAAATATGTTATCAAAGTATGTGATGGTACGGCTTGCCATGTTAGAAAATCAATTCCCATCTTAGAGGAATTTCGAAAAATACTTATGGTATCCGAAGAAGCACCAACTACAGAAGATATGCTGTTTACAGTTGAAACAGTATCTTGTCTTGGGGCTTGTGGATTAGCACCGGTTTGTACTGTGAATGACAAAGTTTACGCAGCTATGACACCTACTAAAGCAAAAGAGTTAATTGTTCAGTTACAGGAGGAATCTGCTCATGAGAATTAATACAAGAGAAGATCTAACACTTATGCAACAAAAATATAAGCAATCTTTAGATAGCCAGTATAAAAAGATCCTTATTTGTGGTGGGACAGGTTGTGTTGCAGGCGGTGCATTAGATATTTATAATAGATTAGAAGAATTAATGAAAGAAAAGGGACTTGAATGTTCCTTAAGTTTAGAGCATGAACCTCATGATACAGTAGGTATTAAAAAAAGTGGTTGTCATGGTTTTTGTGAAATGGGACCGCTCCTTCGTATCGAACCAATGGGTTGGTTATACATAAAAGTAAAGGTTGAAGATTGTGAAGAAATTATCGAAAAAAGTATTCTTAGCGACCAAGTAATCGATCGCTTAATTTATCATGATAAAAATTCTAAACCGTATCAAAAACAGGATGAAATACCATTTTACAAACAACAAACTCGTCTAGCCTTAGAGCATTGTGGTCAAATCAATGCAGAATCAATTAAAGAGTATATTGCTGTGGGTGGCTATGAAGCTACTGCAAAAGCTTTATTTGATATGGATTCACAACAAATCGTAGATGAAATAACCGAATCTAGTTTACGTGGACGTGGAGGCGGTGGCTTCCCAACTGGTAGAAAATGGGCACAAGTTCTTCGCCAAACAGAAGAAACAAAATATGTTGTCTGTAATGGTGATGAAGGTGATCCAGGAGCATTTATGGATCGTAGTATGATGGAAGGTGATCCTCATAGATTAATGGAAGGTATGATTATTGCAGGTATTGCAACAAAAGCACACCACGGTTATATCTATGTTAGAGCGGAATATCCTTTGGCTGTCTCAAGACTAGAAACTGCAATCGAACAAGCTATGGAAATGGGGCTATTGGGTGAAAATATATTAAATTCTGGCTTTGATTTTGACTTAAAGATTAGCCAAGGAGCTGGAGCCTTTGTATGTGGTGAAGGTAGTGCACTTACCGCGTCCATTGAAGGTAATCGTGGTATGCCAAGAGTAAAACCACCTAGAACCGTTGAAAAAGGGTTATTTGAAAAACCAACGGTATTAAATAATGTTGAAACCTTCTGTAATGTTCCAAGCATTATTACAAACGGTGCGGCGTGGTATAAAACAATGGGTCCAGAAAACAATCACGGAACAAAAGCATTTGCATTAACTGGTAATGTAAATAATACTGGCTTAATTGAAGTGCCAATGGGAACAACCCTTCGCAAGATCATCTTTGATATCGGTGGTGGTGTACAAGGCGGAGAATTTAAAGCAGTTCAAATCGGTGGACCGAGTGGAGGATGTCTATGCATAAGTGCTACAGAAGACCATTTGGATCTTGAATTAGATTTTGATTCGTTAAAAAAAGTTGGAGCTATGATTGGTTCTGGCGGTCTTGTTGTTATGAATGATAAAAGTTGTATGGTAGAAGTTGCACGTTTCTTCATGAACTTTACACAAAACGAATCTTGTGGTAAATGTGTGCCATGTAGAGAAGGCACAAAGAGAATGCTAGAGCTACTAAACGATATCGTAGAAGGACGCGGTACACTAGAGCATATTGAATTGTTAGAAGAATTAGCGGAAACAATCTCAGCGACTGCGCTATGTGGTCTTGGTAAAACGGCTGCTTCACCTGTTGTTAGTACATTGAAATATTTTAGAGATGAATATATTGCACATGTTGTTGACAAAACATGCCCTGCTGGACAATGTAAAGCATTGGTTCAAATTACGATTGACCCAGCACTTTGTAAAGGTTGTACAAAATGTGCTCGCATATGCCCAGTTGGAGCGATTTCAGGAAGTGTGAAAGAAGCTCACGTCATTGACCAGACAAAATGTATCAAATGTGGTGCATGTAAAGATAGCTGTAATTTCAAGGCAATACAATAATAGGAACGGAAAGGAGAAAAAACAATGTCAAAATATATGGTTATAGATGGTAACAGAGTAGAATTTGATGAGGAACAAAACATTCTCGCCCTGGTTCGAAAGGCGGGCATTGACCTTCCTACTTTCTGCTACTATTCTGACTTATCTATCTATGGAGCCTGTAGAATGTGTGTAGTAGAAGACCAATGGGGCGGTATCCTTGCGTCTTGTTCGACTCCACCAAAAGATAAAATGGAGGTAAAAACAAATACTCCAAAACTTCATCAGCATAGAAAAATGATTCTAGAGCTTTTACTAGCAGCTCATTGCAGAGATTGTACGGTATGTGAAAAGAACGGAAAATGCCGTCTTCAAGAATTAGCGAAACGTTTTGGTATCATGGACGTTCGTTTTAATAATACAGTGGATAAAACACACATCGATGATTCATCAAAAGCCATTATTCGCGATCCAAGCAAATGTATTTTATGTGGTGACTGTGTTCGTATGTGTAATGAAGTACAAAATGTTGGAGCCATTGACTTTGCCAACCGCGGTGCTAAAATGGTAGTAACGCCAGCTTTTAATCGAAATCTTTCCGAGACTAACTGCGTAAACTGTGGACAATGCGCAGCGGTATGTCCTACTGGGGCTATCACGGTGAAAAGTGATTTAAAACATGTTTGGAAAGCATTATACAATGACAAAAAACATGTGGTCGCTCAAATTGCTCCTGCGGTTCGAGTTGCACTTGGCGAAGAATTTGGTTTAAATCCGGGTGAAGATGTGATCGGAAAAATTGTTGCTGCAATGAGAAGATTAGGTTTTGATGCAATTTTTGATACTTCGGTTGGTGCAGATTTAACGATTATGGAAGAATCGAAAGAGCTCATTAAGAAATTAGAGGCAGAAGCACAAAACCCAACAAACTATCCATTATTCACTTCTTGTTGCCCTGCATGGGTAAAATATGCAGAATCAAAGCATCCTGATTTAATGCCTTATGTTTCTACCTGCAAATCCCCAATGCAGATGTTCGGTGCGGTAATAAAAGAACATTTTAAATCATTGGATCAATCCGAAGGAAAAGAAACGATTTCGGTAGCTATCATGCCATGTACGGCCAAAAAAGCGGAAGCGGCAAGAGACGAATTCGTTCGTAATGATACACCGGATGTCGATTATGTTATAACGACTACTGAATTAGTACGAATGATTAAAGAGATTGGTATCCAGTTCAACGAACTTGAGCCAGAAGCACCGGATACGCCATTTTCATTATATTCAGGCGCTGGCGTAATCTTTGGTGTTACCGGTGGAGTAACGGAAGCTGCTCTTAGAAGAGTAGTTGAAGATAAGAGTCAGAAAACATTAAAAGAGCTTGAGTTTACAGGGGTTCGTGGCATGGAAGGTATTAAGATTGCGGAACTTCCTCTCAATGATACCGTTCTTAGAATAGCCGTAGTGAGTGGTCTTGCAAATGCAGAAACACTGATTGAGAAAATTCAAAACGGAGAAGAACACTTTGATTTCGTAGAAGTTATGGCTTGTCCTGGAGGATGTATCTGTGGTGCAGGTCAACCATTTGGACATCAGCCAGAAAAGAATCAACGTGCGAAAGGTATGTATAAAGCAGATAAAGTATCCCAAATCAAACGAAGCGAAGAAAATCCACTTATGATGGCGCTTTATGGCGGATTACTAAAACATCGCACCCATGAATTATTACATGTTCATTATCAACATGAGGAAAACTAGCTCACGCTGGAGGAGGTAGAGTGAAAGAATTTACCAATTCTTTCGCTCAGCAAGCTTGTGTTGCGCTGCATCCACAAACTTGTTATGCGCAAAAAGCAGCGCGGAAATGAGGTAAAGTATGCAAATTGGCATATGTATTGGAAGTGCATGTCATCTAAAAGGCTCCTATAATATCATTACAGATCTACAAGAATTAATCGAAGAAAAGTCTTTGGGTGATCAGATAGAATTAAAGGCTGTATTTTGTCTAGGGAATTGTCAAAAAGGGGTCTCGGTCCAAATTGACGATAATCCGGAGATTTATAGCGTATCGCCAAAAACGACGAAAGAATTTTTTAATAATGATGTTTTGCCTTTGTTGAATGGGGAAGAGAAATAGATAGAAGATCGATTTTTATGACGTTTAATTGAAAATGCTTAATGTGATTATTAGTAGTTGCATTAGGCATTTTCTTTGTTTATGAGGAGTGGGAGAATCGAGGGCCAGCATTTGGATTATTTTGTCATTTTTTGACTGAAAACCTTTGCGTAATGGAAGGAAAGTGGTACAATATAGGGAGATTATATTTATAAGGGGCTCGAAAGAGAGAATGTAGTCTGGGTTGGCTTGGATTGTGATTATAACAGAAGGGTTTTGGGAGTATGAAGGGGAATTGGATAAATTTATTAGAAAAAAGTGTAGGTACGGCTATAGGAATATAGTGGTACTTTTTGTGTGCAAAAAATGTGGAAAATGTATGAAAAGGTTAGTAAGTTTGAAATGGATATTATAGCAATAATGGGAAGATGGAAGTATATATATTCGATGTAAAGAATCTCATTATAATTTAAGGAAAAAGCAAGTGAGAGAAGGATATTTAAATGCAAATTTTAATTTTAGGTAATGGGTTTGATTTAGTATGTGGATTATCAACATCATACAATGAATTTTTTGACTGGAGATTCAACAAATAAAAGAACTGTATGAGGATATAGAAAATTTATTGGATAACTACAGAGACAATTGAATTATAATGTCAACAAAAGAGAGGGAGAAAATGAAGTATTTTGAAGCTTTATATAATGAAAATAGAAATGCTGTACCGAGTTGGCAGGGATATCATTATCAGGCGCAGATTGCAACCTTACATTTTATAGAAACAATTCTAGAATATTATAAAAATAGAAAGAATCCGGATGAATTACAGCTCAAAATTGAATGGCTAGAAGATTTCATAGTATTAGAAAATGATAGAATACTAGAAATATGTCAGGTGAAAAAAACTTTAGAGAGTTCGGAATATAAAGAAGTATTACAAAATTTCATAGCGCAGTTTTGCTTGAATGAAAATGATACTTGTATATGGAATGTTGTTTATAGTGAAAATAAAGTCACTGATTTAAATGTAGAGTTAGATAAAATTCAAGATATTTTTATTGAAAGCATTACAAATACATTTATGGATGAAATGAAATTACTTAATACTAATGTAAATATACCACAATATTGGAAGTCAAATCTGAAACTTGCTCCTTGTTATTCAGATTTACCTCATATTCGTTATTATTTAAGGAAGTTATTACGATTGAATGGTTTTGAATTTAAAAAAATTGATGAGGTTGATTTCAAAATACAATTTAAAATTTATTATAAAGATTTAAAAGATAAATTGGTTTTTGATACTGAAATGGAAAAGAAATTTAGGACTTCATTGAAAATGAATGAGGAAAAGATTGAAGAAGTATTTGGAAATACAAAAAAAATAGTTGAAGAATTATGCACCTATATAACAAAAAGCACTATTGTATCAGAAAATGATATAGTGGATTATATGTACAGCTTCGTCTATAACAAGTTGATGAAAATTAAGAATAAGAAAACAGATGATCTTATAATCACATACAAAAATATAGAAGAAATATTTCAATGTCAACAGAAAGAAAAATATATTTATGAAAAAGCGTTATATGAAAAAAAAATCGAAATGGATAAAATTATAGCTTCAAAATGTACAAAATGTAAAAAAGATGGAACAAATTGTGAAGAGAAAGACTACTGTGTTCTGAGGGAATTATTAGAAATTGATTTCAATAGTTTGCTTGAGGACATTAGCTTGGAATTGCCAAAATATAACGGCAACATATTGAAAAAGTTAACAGACAATATGACTGATACAAAAATAAAATATATTGTTTCACTGTGCAATAGGAACAAATTTAATGAAAACGTGAACTGCTCTAATGAAAAGAAACATATAATAGCCAATGAAGCATTTATTTCAGCGCTAATAGCTGATCCAAATGATGACGATGACATTCTTTTTAATATACTTGTAAACTTTAGGGATCATGAATGCATATATAGAGATTATGATACGATTACATCTAAATATTTTGAAAGAAAGCTTTTGCATGAAGATCTTAAAATTATTAGCGATTATGAAAAATATATAAAGAATAAAGAAAATTATGTACCAAAAATTAAAGATTGCCTGCCAGTTGAATTTATTTTAGATTCAAAATTATAAGGGGAAATTAAATTGAGAATTATACTGCAAAAATTGATAGAAGATTTCAAATTTGAAAAACTAGAAAACAATATTTTTGATAGTGATAAAAATACTATTGAAATTTATGTAAATAGGTACAATGAAGAAATGTATATATTTGATTATTCTAATAATCTAGATATAAAGCATATTCTTCAGATTTTGGATGAAATGACGTATAGAAATGAAAATGTAAATAAAGCCAACAGAGCCAATATGGTATATATTTCGGTGTTTGAATATGAAAAATTTGAAGAAAGCACTAGAAATGCAATAATGCGAGTAGAAGAGAACAATTTATATTGTCAAAAGTTAGTTTTCTTTTATGCAAAAGAAGAAGAAGAAGTTTTAAAGAACTTAATACAAGAAAATAGTCCTAAGCAATATTTAGATGATATGATAATGTCTTCAAATCTTTTTCGCGATTACAAAGTAGTTACCAAAGAAAGAACAGTATCTGACGAAGAGATAATAAATAATGCTAAAGTATATTCCATAATATCTAAACTTTTTATTAAACTTCCATTTATGACACTGATAAAAGTTGAGAAATTTAATAAGAATATCGCTAGTTACATATCTGAAAATTTGAATGAAATTAATGAAACACTTTATTCTGAACTAAACTCTTCAGATAACGTAAAGAATAATGAATTTATTGATAACGTGTTATCCCTAGTTAATTTACCTACTTCAGATCAGAAAGAAATTAATAAAGAACTTGAGAAAGCAGGTGCCTATTTTGAAGAATAAGTGGTATATTAATAAATTATTCATTAATAATTTCAAGCCATTCGCATATAAAATTCCTATTGTAGAAATTTCGTTTCAGAATGCAGAAGAACAATTAGCTAGTTATACAATGCTGTCTGGACCTAATGGTTATGGAAAGACAACATTATTTCAGGCAATTGAGTTTGTGATAATGGGTAAAATTGACATCTTTGTGGTAAAAGACAAAACACGGAATTATAGTGAACATATTGCGGTAAATGAGCTGGGAAAAGAGAGTCTGATTGCGATTGAATTTGTGGATATAGAAGGAAACAAGGCAACTGTGATTAGATATAATAAAAAAGCAGAAGCTTGCACAGAAGTAGAGTGTCTAAATGAGTGGAAAGGATATGAGGTATTTCTAATCTGTGAACTGTTTAATTATCAAAAGTTTAAGCAAGAGCTAGCATCCGGTAAATTGATACCTACAACGAACAACGAAATTCAAAAGTTGTTTTGTATAAACAAGCTTTCAGAATGGGTTGATTTTAATTACATCCAACAAGAACAGAGTAATAATTTGGTATTCAAAAGCAACACAGATAGAGTTAATTTTGTAAATATGTTTATTGACAGGCAAGAAGAAAATTATACAAAACTTCTCAGTGATGAATTGACTGCATTGGATATACAGATTAAACAATTGAAAATTGAAATTCCAGATTTGAAAGCAAGCATTGCAATAATTGAAAATGCAAGTATAGGAGAAAAGCCAGAGCCAACGGTTGTTTTTCAAGACTCTAAATATATATGGGATAAGTTAAATTATGATAATAATGAAAATTTAGTGGATTACATATCAACAATAAATCAAATCAAAGAAATTTCTATTCATTCAGAATTATACTTGATTAAGGCGAGAATCGATCAATTAGATGTTTGTACTAAAGCTAAAGAAAAAATAGAAAGAGCAATAATTAGTAAGTATTTTAGAGAGGAACAAAGATTATACTTGTCAAGGTGTAAAGCTCATAATTATTATAAGGAGGTTATGAAAAATGGTTTGTTAAATGTTCAGTTGTCAGCTGATTATTTTGAACCGGATTTTATTAATGAAATCAAAAGACTAAAAGAAGATAAATTAAGCATCGAAGCTATTTCTGGAGAAGAAGAAAAAATGTTTCAAGTAGTCCAAGAGGTACGTGGAGATTTATTAAAATCTCCGATGGTAACAGAGAAAGTATTTAGTGATACTTGTCCTATTTGTGGAACGGAATTTAATGGTGAAAAATTAATTATAAGAATTGAAAATTATGAGTCAAAATTTACACTAATAGAAAAAATGCTTAATGAAAATATTATTAACTTGAATAATAGTATAAATAGCAGACTGACTAAAAAAAATAAGGTTCTTGAGAACTTATTCATAAATACTGCATACGAAGAAGAAATATTTATTAGTATTACGAAATTACAAAATGAAACGGAAGGTATAGATAAGTTTATTAAAATACTGGATTCATTAATTGGATCAGAATGGTTTGTTGATAAAATTAATGAGTTAGACAATTCAAGTATAAAAAAATATACCAATGAATTATTAGATATAATTCTTAATGAAGAGAAATTATATTTAGAAAAAATGAATATGCATGAAGAAAAAGATAGTTATAAAGAGGATTTCTATAACAAATATCCATCGTTTATATTAGATATAGAAAATATGCCAAATGGAATTGAAAATAAGTTAGATTCAAAGATAAGACATTTGGAGTGGTTGATAAAAAAGAAACAATTATACCAAAATTCTACAAATAAAGAATTGTGGATGAAAAAATCGAAAGAATTAAATCATTGTTTGACGAAGAAATATAAAATTAATACTATTCTTGGTAGAATTACAAAAGCAAAAAATACTTATCTTGAAGATTTAGCAAAATATATTGAAATTCCACTTTATATCTATAGCGGAAAACTCCTTCAGACTCATCAAAATAATCTAGGTATATTTTGTAACACAGGAGAAAAAGCAGATCAATTAACTCAATTTAAACTTACAACAACAGGCGATAATAAAGCTCATGATATTTTGAATAAATTTAGTTCAGGTCAGAAAGCTGTTTTGAACATAGCATTAATACTTGCTTTTAGAAAAATAAAAGATAATGTCCTTGATGTATTTATGATAGATGATCCGTGTCAATCTTTAGATGATATTAATATTGCTTCATTGACCGAAATATTATGTAATGAGTTTGAAACAACACAAATAATTATGTCAACGCATGATGAAGATACTGCAGGCTATATGTGTTATAAATACTATAAATCTGGAAAAGTGTATAGAAATTTCAATATTCAGAAAGAACTATATAAATTGAATGCGTAAGGATAAGGAGTGCTACTAATGCCACTAAGTATTATACAAAAAGATATAACAACAATGGATGTTGATGCCATTGTTAATGCTGCCAATACAAATTTAAAAATGGGAAGCGGAGTTTGTGGGGCTATTTTTAAAGCAGCAGGAGTAAGAACTCTTCAAGCAGCATGCGATAACTTAGCACCTATAAAAACAGGAGAAGCAGTTTTAACTCAGGGATTCAATCTGAATGCAAAATATGTAATCCATACGGCGGGCCCCATTTATTATGATGGTAAGCATGGAGAGGAGCAGTTATTACACAATGCTTACACAAACTCGTTATTTTGTGCTGTAAAAAATGGTTGTAATAGCATTGCATTTCCACTGATTTCAAGTGGAGCTTATGGTTATCCAAAAACAGAAGCCATTCAAGTTGCATTATGTGCTATTCGAGACTTTATACAAGAACATGACATCAACGTATTCCTTGTTATATTTGATAATGTTCTGTTCAGACAAGCACTATCATTAGGAGGAATGAAGTGATGAGAAGATTATATCATAGTGCTAAACAGGCATTATCGAAGACATCTATTTATCTAAGCTTGTTTTCAGCAGTTATAACGATTATTGGTATTATCGGATATGAAAAAATGATAGATAAATTATTGTATCGAATTATTCTTGTTGTTGTAATTTTTATAACATCATATATTCTAGCTTTGATTGTTTGTTATTTTTGTAGCAATGTTTCTATTAAGCTTGGGAACGATCGAATTGTTGTTGTCGAATATGACGACTTGTTTTCAAAACAAGGTGTAGTAGTTATCCCATTCAATCGTTTTTTTGACACAGTAGTTAACGATGAAATTTTGAATGAGCAATCAGTTGTAGGACAGTTTATTAAAAACTGCTTTGCAGGAAATTTAGATGAGCTTGACAGGCAAATTTCATTGTCATTAAATAACGTTGCATATGATCATACAATCGATAAACCAGGTAAAAAATTTGCATACCCTATTGGGACAGTAGTTAAAGTTCAAAAAGGTGCTAACTATTATTTCTGTGTCGCTCAAACAGATGTTGACTCAGCTTTAAAGTCTGAGTGTGATATAGAGATGCTACATAAAACAGTGGTCGAGATATTGAAATTCGTAGACAAAGAAGCAAATGGACAAAATGTTTATATGCCATTGCTTGGAGCTGGTTTCTCGCGACTTAACAAAGAAAAACAGGTTATATTGGAATACGTAGTTTCTATATTAAAAACAGCAGATATTCCGTTTCAAAGCAAGCTACATATAGTGCTTAGAGAAGCTGAACGAGGAACAATTGATTTGGCGAAGTATCTTTAACTTGGTACATGTCGTTTGTTAATATTCTTGATTCTGAAAAAAGTGAGTTTTATTTCTATGCAATACGCATAGCATCTCAACTTCTCATTATATTTACTACATAATTTGACTTATCTAGTTTTAGATTTACTATCATCTTACGAAAGGGGAATTTAGTTGATATTCAAAAATAAATTAATGGTAAAAAATCTGAATGTGGATATAGATATATCTGAAATTCCTACCATTAACTCGGCAAGATTAGTTTATGTAAATGGTAAAGGGATATTATCAACCAATACAACGGTTAAGGCTGATTCATATTACGGAAATCGTTATTTATCTCAAATAACATTAAATAAGACTCCGCTTGTACAAATTAATTCTCCAGGTTGTCCCACTTGCAGTAGCATTCTAGCAACCGGCTATGGAATTGAAAATGCAAACTGTACGGAACTTAATGATATTCGTAATATTATAAATGGCGCATTTATTTCATTAGACTCGTCTGTGGAAGCTTTGAAACCACTATTAACATTGTTAGAAAGTGGATTATACATCATTGCAGATGCATTCTGTTTCCCAACGGATGGTAACGGGGCATTCTTCTGGAATGTTACGAATGAACCAACAGACAATTTGTCAACATCAGGAATACTATTGCCTGATGTTGTTTATGCATATGTTTCAGGTCAGCCTGTTTATTTGTATCCAACTCAAAGTACAGATTGCTATAACGCAGAACGTGTAAAACATTACATTGAAGTATTCAATAACTCAGGGGATAATCCTCGCGCTGTCGTGTATCAATTTGGAGAATTTATTAATTTCATTATTGATGGACATCACAAGGCGTGTGCCGCTTCTATTCTGGGCAAACCTTTGAATTGCATTGTTATTATTCCGTTTACGGGATGTGGCTATTGTCAGACAAGTAGTGGAATGATTCCTGATACATTATATTTTGCATCAATTAAAATCAATGCGAAAGATATTTCTGATAAATATTTGCCATCAACTAAAAATCATAATGAATATAAGCATTCTATAGATATCACATCAGGAACAATCAATCAACGGGTATGGGAAAAGGAATATTTGGATTCAGCCAAAAATTATCCGTCTATTATGGAATATGCAGACATAATAGTAGCCGGATTGCCCAACGATATTACAGATAATTATATAGCAAGTTGTCTGGCTAATCTAGATGAAGAAAATCAACAAAAACTGAAAACAATTTTGTTCATACTGAAGAATAAGAATGATATAAGATGGAAACAAGTTGCCATCACTTGCGCAAATCAATTACCAAAGTGTAGCTTAAAAAAGCAGGCTTATAAAGCTTTGTGTACCTTGAAAAATGATTCGCAAGTAGAACAACTTTTTATTGATTATTTAGTCGACTGTGACGATAAACATGATCTTATTCTTCCAATCATTAACTCTTATTGGGAATAGGTTATAAATATTCAAACAAGTTGAGTACGTTTCAATTATATTTATAAGCGAATATATGGGGAAAGATGAAGAGCTCGCAATAGTTTTCTAATGTAAAACAAATGAATAAATTAGGTGGTGAAGTAGTTATGAATAACATAAATACAATTTGCCCTGTCTGTGAGAAGTATTCTTTTGAGTATCCTGATGACTATGATATTTGCCCTATTTGTGGTGGGGAAAAAGATGGAATACAAAGAGAGCAAAAAGACTATTGGGGTGGGGCAAATAGGCTAAGTGTAAATGAAGCTAAAACAGTGCATTCGCTTTTGCAGGATAAAGTGACCGAACTTAAAGCATCTGAAATTATTGCTAAATATGAACGAAGAAATAGTGAGATACATTTTCAATTCAGAGGGATAGACCATAGATCTAAAAAAGGTAAAGAATGTCAAAAGGCATTTGTCCAAGCTCATAATGATTTTGTTATTGAATTACGTAAACCATCAGAGACTCGGTGATAGAAAACATGAAGTAGTTAAACTTCCATTATAATGCTAATAATAGAATGGACTTTATTTTATAGATGTAGTACTACTAAAATTTGCTGCTTTTATTAATTGAACCAATGCCAAATGGCAAATTTGCAAAAATTTTTAAGAATAAGATTCTAGTTGGAAATTTAAAATACAAATGGAGGGATTAACAAATGGGTTTATTAAATAGGATGAAAGAATCTGTAGATCTTAATATGAACAGTATTTCAAAAGCTCAACAAGAAAAACAAAGTAACATGGAACCATTACATAAAATAGATGAACAATCTATTATAGGACAAGATATGAATTGCATAGATGGAATAGACGGAGATAGTAATATTCAGCTTTCTCAGAAAGTAGATGGTATGACTCCTCTGTTTACCAATAAATCTACAAATACAAAGCAAAATTTTATTGAGGTTGTCAGGAGCACTACTCCACACAGTTTATTGACAATAATTTTTTCTTTTTATGGTCTAATATTTTTTATTGGTGGATTGATGAGCAAGGAATATTTTATGTGTCTGTTAGGTGCGTCATTTGTTATAATTTTTCTTTTGTTTCCATTAAGGGCAGTGCGATCCACTGCAACAAATATGTATCAGCAGTCCTTACAGCTTTACAATAACCCAGTTGAATCAGTCACGAGCTTTTATGAGGACCGTTTCATTTCTCACAACATTAATAATGGCTCAGATATCAAGATCGATTACCCACAGGTTGCGAAGGTGTATGAAACTAAAAATTTGTTTTTCCTAATGTTATCCACGCGTGTTGGCTTTATATTGGAAAAGAAAGGGTTTGTCGGAATGACATCGGACGAGTTCAGTAGATTCATTCGGGCGCGTGCAGTCGGCGAGGGGAAAACAGAATTGAAAAAAAGGAAACGGAAGGATGCGATCATTACGGCCACGATTATATTACTCTTCACTATAGCCGCTTTAACAATGAGCGTTTGGAGTTAGATTGATAACATTTCATGGTAGGAGTATGTTCAGAAGAGAGAGTTACATGAACGCGTACTTCCCATTATATTTATTATATAGTCTGAAAAGTATTATTGTATTTTTGTAAAAAATAGTGAATTGAGGGTTTATATGAAAAAGTTAACTGTTTTACTTTTGCTCATTGTTATTGTGGGACTGTTTTCCTCATGCAATAGCAGCAACGATGGTTTAGTAGGAGCACTGGAATCAGGTAATCTTGAACGTGTAAAAGAAGCTGTTGACAATGGTGCCGATGTCAACAAAGCTTCAATCCTTTTGGGACCAGATGCAACTCCCTTATATTATTCAATGAGAAACAGTCAATTATGTATTCCAGAGTACTTACTTTTAAAGGGTGCCGATCCGAATTTTATCGATAGTGACGGTATTTCAATACTGATGTATACAGTCGGTGCTCATAAGGAAGTTGGACTTGATTTTGCTAATATCACAGATAATGAAAATTATAAGACTTTGTTAAACGACAAAAGAACAAATATTAATCTTACCGGTAAACTAGGTTATACAGCACTTGATTATGCATGTCGTGATATGGGCGATTTGACTGCTGTAAATTACTTAATTAGTCACGGAGCAAAAATTACAACAACAACCATGGAGTGTGCGATAGAAGGATTTTCTGAGGGCTTTTGTGAGGCATCTGTTGTAAAAGTTGTTTTTGATAGCTTAACACAGCAAGGAATCCCATATGGCATTGATCCTGAAATTGTGGAAGCAATACAATGTGACACCGACAAAATACGCTCAATAGTTAATTCTGGCAAGATAAAAGAACCGAATAAACAAATGGTAATGTTTCTGTGTGCTGCTTTTGGTGATGCAAAGACCCTACAAATTTTTGCAGACCAAAATGTCGATCTAAACGAAAAATTTAATGGGAACACACTTTTGGCCATTGCTTGTTCATATGGAAAACTTGAAACCGTTGAATATCTGGTTAGCAAAAATGTAAATCTTGAAACGCCTGTACTTCAAAATGAAACAGTTTGGGAAGAAACTGCACTCACAAAAGCAATAAGACATAATAGAATCAATATAGTAGATTTTTTATTAAAGAGTGGCGCCAAATTCCAAACTTTCGATGACACAACCCAAGCGAATGATATTGAAATTGCCTGTGGAAACGGAAATTTGGATCTTGTTAAGTTGATAATCGACTATGAATATCCTTTAACAGAAAACCAGATATCTCGTGCAATGACAGCTGCCGCATCTAATGATAATATTAATGTACTTGAGTATTTTCTCATTGACAAAGGAGCCGATATCAATGTCGAAAGCTTCGATAAGACGGTATTAGGAGATTCAGCGAGCAGTGCAGACCTTGTTACAATCCAATATTTAGTGGACCATGGCGCAGATGTAAACGGGGGAAAGGCAAGGGTGCTGACGCCCTTAGACCGAGCAGTAAACTCTAATCGAGCGGACGTTGTAAAGTATTTGATTGACAAAGGAGCAGATGTTAATGTTATAGGTATTTACAGTAACGGCGGTGGAAAAACCACTAGCTTGTTAACACAGGCTGTTCAAAATGGCTATTTTGATATTGTTAAGATTTTGATAGAAAATGGCGCTAATGTTAATTATGAAGAACAATGGACTGACGGAAAGGAAACTGCATTAGACGTAGCCAAACAAGAACGCAGCAAACATATTATAGATTATCTTGAAAATGCTCAAAAAAATAAATAGTTTCGTTCATAAAGAGTGTGCAATTGCAATTCTAAATTATTAAGTATAGAAGATTATGTAATTGTTTGTATAAATGCATAATGAATTTGATTGGATAAGTATTTAAATCAATTAAGTTGACAAATTCTTTAGGATAGAATCGATGATGGTGTAAACGAAAAAGAAGCTTTCGCTTACCAGTAACTGCCCTTTCGTTTACACCATTTTCGATTTGTCCTAATTGAACAAAGTAAGCGTCCGGTTAGCCAGTTACTATGGGGATTCAATCTTTGTTCTTTTCATAAATAATAACACTTTCGGTGTGTAGAGTCTAGATAAAACAGTGCTGTTTCATATTTCTTTGCATGATCAATAGACCTCAGTAACTGAGGTTAAAAATGTATGAAGATGTGTGGATTAATCTCGTATAAATGTATGTTGTTTAGTGGCACCCATATGACCGCCGCATGTTTTACAGACGCAGATATCTATCTTCCAAAGATGCTTCAACATTTCTGGTACAGACATATCTTTTATTTCGGAAATATATTTTTTGCACCCGAGGAGATTTCTGCACAATATCAGTTTCTTATGTTTTGTACGTGAAGATAAAATCCCATAGTGGCGTATTCTGACAAAGTGCTTTGGTGGAACATGCATCAAGAAGCGACGAATAAACTCTATTCCAGACAGCGTCAATTCCTTCCATTGTCCTTGATTCTTATAATCCTTTACAGAAAAGGTGACTGTAGTATCTGTCACTTGGATAAGCCTATAATTACTGACTGCAATTCGGTGAGTGTATTTTCCAAGGTACTGTATAACGGACCCTGCACCATTAAATGTTTCTTTGCTGTAAGGAATCCATTCCTTGTCATAACAGGAATTAATGAGTTCCTTGAATGCGTAGTGATTTCTGTACTTTGATGCTGAACCATGGAATTCCAATTTTCTATTTTCCCATAGGGCTTTCAGTTCTTCCATATATTTTCCACGAAACTTTTTGGAAAGAACTCGAACAGGAAGGAAAAATTTAGAGCCATTGTCCCTCCAGCCATTTTGGGAATCTAAACCACCGCCAAGTACTATGACATGAATATGTGGGTGATAATTCATCTCAGACCCCCATGTATGTAGGATGCACATATATCCAATCTTGGCACCAAGGTATTTTGGGTCAGAAGCAAGTTCATCAAGTGTACCAGAAACAGAATGATAAAGTGCATCATACAAAAGTTTCTGATTGCTGTAAATGACTGGATTAAGTTCTTCTGGTACAGTAAATACAACGTGGAAATATGGTGCGTCAAGAACATCTTCACGTCTTAAATCCATCCACTTTTCTTTTGGAAGTGATTGACACATGGGACAGCATCGATTTCTACATGAATTATAATGAAGTTTGATACTTCCACAATCATCACATACACTGATATTGGCACCATAAGCTCCTGTCTTACAATTGATGATATTGGTTGCTGTTTTATGCTGCTGAAAGGATGGTGTATATTTATCAAGATAATCTGGATAGAACTTCTGAAAGATGTCTTGAACAG
Source organism: Acetivibrio sp. (assembly GCA_041739345.1). Taxonomy (GTDB): domain Bacteria; phylum Bacillota; class Clostridia; order Lachnospirales; family Lachnospiraceae; genus DIGJ01. The sequence goes on from JBGSNZ010000021.1 coordinate 366,644, forward strand.
TTAAGTTATTCATGAGGTTCTTCATCCTTTCTATCAAAAGGACTCTGAATGCCCATGAGTGATTTATTGCTAACATGAAGGTAAACCTCAGTTGATTTTGGATCACGATGTCCGAGTAATGCTTGTATATTTCGCTGTTCTACTCCGTTCTCCATCAGGTGAGTGGCAAAACTATGACGGAGTGAATGGGGAGTATATTTACCTTCAAGTTCAGCGATAGCAATAGATCTACGCATAACCTGCTCGATTGTGCTTACAGTAAGATAGCCTCCAGTGAATTTATTCGGAAAAAGTATTTCGCAAGGTTTCCCTTTATGAAACCAGTATTGTGTCAGCAATGAAAGGTTGCGCTCAGACAGAATGGTATATCTATCCATACGGTTCTTGGTATTTCTCACATGAATCTGCATATTTGTTCTGGATATGTCATTATAATGCAAGTGAATCACCTCAGATACACGTAATCCAGATGAATACATGGTAGAAAGCATCGCTTTGTATTTGATATCATCCGTCGCATCCAGAAGACGTTCTATTTCATCAAGAGTAAGAACCTTTGGGAGTTGATGGTCCTGAATCATCCGTGGAACCACAATATCATCCCAAAGGATATGTAAGACGTTGCGATAAAAGAATCGGATGGCAGAATTGTATAAATTTAGAGTAGTAGCCTTGATGCCAGAATCCTTTTTCGTAAGCAGAAAATCGCGAACATCTTGACAGGTAAGGGATTCAGGTTCCTTGCCAACATAATTTAAAAAATACGAAACATAGTTTTTATAGCAGAAAATAGAACGCTCCCTAAGATTGCGAATTTTCCCTGCTTCTTCAAGTTTTAATAAATATTTTTCGTACATAATAAAATCCTCCATGTAAAAAGTAATAACAATTGTTTGGTTACTACCTTACATGGAGGTGCATTTGCATCATAAAAGTGCTTGTCTTGGCACTTGTTAAATGGTATTCTTTTCATAGGCAGTAGCTTTCTATATGAAGTTGTTTTGTGTGGTAACTTAACAATACTAAATATCAGAAATATTTTCTAATGCCTCTTATATTAGATAACAAAAAATCGCTTTGCCACAGCCTTGGTAGGCCATCGCGCAGCGATTTTGTTCAATTTGAATTTATCGAGTTTGATAAATATTAAAGCTATAATTTAAAGGAGCAAAGTAATGAAAAAGAGATTAAAATACATAGGTATTATTACATTAATTTTTCTTATAATTACTGGGATGGCATATATTCCAGTTGGTAATAATATCATCCTTCTAAAATATACAAATGAATTAAAAAATTCAAAATTAAATGCAGATTATGAGATTTTAACAAGTGATGATGAATGTGGAAAATTGATAGGAAACGGAAACGGAATGCAATATTTTTCAGCATTATTAATCCACTCTAAAGAAAATTTAGAATGGGAAAACAATAATGAGGAGGGCATATTTCTTACTAAAGTAAATGACGCTTCGTTTGTTGACTTTATAGATGAATTTCATTATGGCAATCCTTGTGAAAGCATAAATAAAAAACTCGAAGAGATTAAGCGTACAGAAAATTATTATATACTGTATGCATTCTATAATACCCCATTAGATTCAATATGGAATAATGATTTAAGGGCACATTAAGTCTGAAAATTAGTAGATTCTGCGTATATTGTGTAGGTGAGTTAAATTGGAGTCTTTCTTAATTGCATCGAATTTGTTAGCAATTGTGAAGAAAAAATGCCAGTAATACAGAGACAATTTTGAATTTGTAGTGGAGCTGAAAATCCAAAATCAGTGACTTTTAATGTAAGTCAAATTGTTAAGAATAAGAAGACATTTGTAACAAAGATGACTTCTTTTTATAATACTGAGTTAATTTGCCAGATACTTGAAAAATAAAGAAAAGGTAAGTGAAGGAGTCGAAATGAAAAAAAAGATATTTATTATCCTTTTTATGACAGGGTTACTAACATCATGTTCAATGAAGCAAAAAGAAGCTGGAATAAATCAAGAGATTGTTCCTACGACAACTCCAACTGCTGCGACAATACCAGTCAACAAACTTTATGATGCTATCACTTATTTTGATAATGAGGATAATCTATCCGAACCTTTAACAAAGGATGGAAAATTACCAGATGTGATATGCTTGGATTCCAATGTGACCAAAAAGAAGAAGGATGAATTTATTCAATACTATCTCGAAGAGAGAGGCATGTCAAAAGATAAACCAGACGGCGTATCGAATTACAATGGAAAAAGCATCGTGAAATTTTTTACAAATAATAAGGATAGTAAAATGTGCTTTATAGTAAGCACTTTAGACATGATACCTGGATATGAAGTCACGTTCTGTATGACTTTGAATATGAATGATATGAAAAAGGTTGGCTATCTTGCTTATAGTTTTGATTCGAAAGAAAATACATATAATCAAAGTTTGTATGATATCAATGGGAAGCAAGCTGCGACAATTACGTATAGATATCGTCCCAATGTTCCATTCCCTCTGATTACGGAATACAAAGATATGAATCAGTATCGTGATACTATTGGAGATGAGTTGTTTAGAGGACAGAAATTTTGGCTTTATGATAAAATGGCTAGTTTTGATAAGTCAGGTAAGTGGATTGGGTATGCTGGAGATATATACGAACCGGATGAAATAAAAAGCCAGAATGTCTGCGCATACGACAAATCTGGAAAACTGAATAAAATTGAATGTAAACTTTCAAAAGCTGACCTCGAGAATAACTTTAGTAAAGAAAGTCAAGCCGAATACAAAGGTACTGACAAGACCGAAATTCGGCTAAGTTATGCGAAAAATGGCAAGATGGATACGGTAGATTACTCTCATAATGCAATGATTTATGGAACATGGGGTTCCTCTGGAGAAATAAAATATGATGAATCCGGGAGAATGATTTATGAGGATTCCTATATCACTCACGGCACGACGTATAATTATTATCTGTATCATGGGAATGAAAGAATACCATGGGCTTGCATTTATGTAGACAGTATGCCGTGGAGTGGAACTAAGAAAAATGGAATCGAATATGAATATGGTAACCCGTATTCGATTTCCTTATATCAAACCGTTAATAAAAACTAATGATTGATTTGGAGAAATGACTATGAAGATTTTAAGTATACTTTTGATTATGCTAACTATTTGTTTTGCCGCAACTGTATGCGGTAGTTCAGTTAAAAAGTAAAAGTAACAGAAAAAATTTAATTGCTGAGGTAGAATGATGGAGAAAAGAATCCCACATATAGGAATTGTAACTTGTATTTTATATTTTATAGCAGTAACACTGTTTCTTATCACCAAAACAGAAACAGCGTTAACAATATGGGAGCTATTCACAATTATTGGTGCACCAGTAATTCTATTTGTTCTTATAGAGCTTGCAAATCTTATGAATATCGCGCCTGCTTATAGAAATGCAATGCTTGTATTTATGTCTTGTACTTGTTCGTTAACGGGACTTGCACATATAATTAATATAACAGTAACAAGAAAGTTAATAGCGGATGATATAAATGTACCAAATTATTTTAGAATTGGTTACTGGCCTTCTGTTGAAATGGCAACCGACTATTTAGCCTGGGGATTTTTCATGGGATTAGCTTTTCTATCTGTCGGATTTGCGATCAATCGTGATAATAAAAAGAATTCAATGATGAAGATTATCGTTCTCGTATGTGGTACTCTTTGTTTGACTGGTTTTTTAGGAACCGTATTCATCAATGAGAATCTATGGTATTTAGCGCCGCTAGGTTATGGCTTTGGAACAATCTTAATTTGCATAAAAATGATTAGAATAAAAATGGGATTTGGGGTTTTTGACAAGAGCTGAAAACGAAATTTGGAAATGGGAAAAGAGGTTCTAATATGAATTTTATTGATTGTGTTAAGAATAGAAAAAGTATTTTGATGGAGGGTGCATTAGGGGAAAGGTTAAAAAGAGAATATAACTTGGTTCTAGATGAAGATGTTATTATGGCTGGTTTGGTATATACAGAAAATGGAAGAAGAGCGCTTAAGGAACTTTGGAGTGAATATGCCCAAATTGCTGATAAATATCATGTGCCATTTCTGGCAACCACGCCTACAAGACGAACGAACCAAGAGAGAGTTGAAAGGTCAAGATTTGATTCTAGCCTTATTCAAGAAAATGTAAAATTTTTGCGTGAAGTGCAACAATTGCAGAATATTGAAATGTATATAGGGGGGCTTGTAGGCTGTAAGGGAGATGCTTTTACAGGAAAAGACGCATTAGATTTTGAAGCATCAAAGGATTTTCATGAGTGGGAGGTCCGACTTTTTACAGAGGCAGGAGTTGATTTCCTATATGCAGCACTATTTCCGAATGTTGAAGAAGCCGCTGGCATGGCATTGACAATAGAAAAATATAAGACACCTTATATAATCAGTTTCACAATAAAAAAGGATGGTTGTCTGATTGATGGAACCAGAATATCAGATGCGATAAAATATATTGATTCCTTAACAGCAAACAAACCGGCGTGCTATATGACCAATTGTGTTCATCCAAGAATAGTATATGAAGCATTATTACAACCATTTAATAATAATGAAATGGTTCATAAGAGATTTAGAGGGATTCAAGCCAATACTTCACCGCTATCATATGCTGAATTAGATAATTCCAAGGATTTAAAAACAACGGAACCTACTGAAATTGCTATAGATATGGTGAAACTTCGTGAAATCAGTCCATTTCAGATTTTTGGTGGTTGTTGTGGAACAGATGGTAGACATATGAATGAGATTGCAAAACGAATATAAGTATTGCGATTTACTGCAATGAAGGGACGATTATACAGCAATTTCAAATCGGAAGATTTCAATATTTTGTGAGAAAACAAAGCTGAAAATTGGAGGATAGAAAAGTGAGTGAGATAAAAAGATTTGATGTGAATGAGGATTGGGCTCATTCGGGAATGATTAAAGCAGGAGATTTTTATTTTTTGAATTATTGTGTAGGAAATGTTGGACAGTCAATCGAAGCTCAGATAAATGGTGCAATTGACCAAATGGAAAAAAGGCTACAAATGGTAGGATTGGAACTAGAAGATGTGGTACAGATGGATTGTTTGTTTAGAGATGTTTGGAATATTCCAGTAATGGAAAAAGTGATTAAGGAGAGATTTAATGGAAAATACCCTGTTAGGAAGTCTATCCAAACAGAGTTTGCACATAAAGGTGGAGAAGACGGACTTCTATTTCAATTAGATGGTATTGCATATTTATCGAAATAAAATGGAATAGAGATACGCAGTTGGAGGCAATTGGTGATTGTGAACTGAATATTATTTATAAACACAGGGAGGATATTTATGAAAAGATCAATGATGCAAGCATATGTTACAAGAAGTGATGAGGCGGTGGCTTTTTATCAAAAGGCTTTTGATGCTGTTCTCATCAGCAGTTATCCAAATGAAGATGGAACATTCTTTCATTCAGAACTTGATATTCAGGGCGAAATTTTAGCTGTGGCAGAACGTAATTCAGAATATGCCATTATTGGTGAAAAAACAGTTACGGGCAACGTAATGCAGTTTTGTTTGCATTATGGAGAAGGTAACGAAGAAAAGGTCCGGAAGGCATATGAAGTGTTAAAAACGGATGCTAAAATTTTGATGCCACTTGCGCCATGTGAATTCAGTTCACTAATGACAGATTTAATAGATAAATATGGTATTAGATGGTGCTTATTTGTATAGTGAGACTTTTGGGATAATAGGAACAAAAAAGAATAACTGGCAGCCAGCCAAACCAACTTCCCATTATATTTACAAAGGTTATAAAAATATAAAAGAAACAGAAAAATTTGAATTTGAGGGGAGGAACACAGAATGAAAGAGTATCAAGATTTAATAGGAAAAATTATTATTGCGATAGCAATTATCATTGCTGGGTTCTTAATTTCACAGGCTATAATAACTGGAAGTAACAGTGTTTTATCTGGGATTGATAGTTTGGGAACATTAATCAGAGATGGTTTATTACAATTAGGATCAGAATAACATTTTTCTGAACTTAACATATAAAACTGAACTTCCTATTATATTTAGTAGGTTATAAAAAGAAAAGGATATAGATGAATTTGAAATTGTAACGGAGGAATTATGAAAGTAAAAATAACTGTATTAAAAAAAGAATTCTATGAGGAGTATGCAGAAGAATTTTTAACAGAGGGAAAAGAAGCTGGCGATTGTCCTGAACTTGAAGTTGGAAATGAGTTTATATATCAGGGTGGAGCAGTAATGCCAGAAGGGTTTTGCCCTTATGCTTGGATAGATTTGTATCCTTCTATATGCTCACTTATGGGAGGGCGAGAATTAACCAATACATGGTACAAAAATCCAAAAGCAAAATTGATTTGTTGTACAGATGGTGTGCGTCCTGTATTATTTAAATTGGAACAAATAGATTAGAAACTTCATCTCAAAGAAAATGGTGATTCCTTTTTTGGGATTAGATGTATTTGAAGGATAGGATATAGCGACAAACAGGAATATATGGAGGCGAAGGATGATATTAATTACACCAAATTTTAATTTTAGTGGACGTTGTGAAGAAGCTTTAACTTTATATCAAAAAGCTTTAAATGCAAGAGTTGGATGTCTTTTAAGATATTCTGATGCCGATGCAAGAGATTGGAATAGAGAATTGCATTCAGAGCAAGCAAATTATATTTATCATGCAGAACTATTTATAGGAAATCAGAGAATCATGATGTGTGATAATATGGATGTAGATTTGACAAAAAGTACTTCATTATCACTTACTATTACATTCGATACAAGCGATGAGGTTAAAAATGCATATAATATTTTAAAAGAAGGTAGTATAACGATATATCCTATACATAGTACCACTTATAGTTCGTGTGAGGTTGTATTTATAGATAAATTTGGTTTTCGATGGGGGTTTATGACTGAGCAGACAGAGCGATAAATCCCAATATACTGCCTTTTTGTATTTATTGGATTTGGGTGGAATTTCTGTGTCATTAGGAATATTGTCTTATGTCCTTGCTTTCACGGCCACCGCTGTTTCTCTATATATTTCCTATAATATAGTTATGGGTATAATCGATATGGAGGAAAAAAATAATTCTAATTTAGATGGAAATAGCCTTAAATCCGCATGGAAACTTCTTGTAATTTTCAATATTTTAGCATTTGTGTCGTTGTTAAACCCATTAGTAGCACTAGTCTGTATTATTGTGTCTTTTATTGTAGCTATTTATTTTCTTGTTGCTTTCAACAATTCTAAAAATTTGTATTATGATACAGTTGATAAACATTTTGACTGAGTATTTCTTATCCAAGAGGTTTGTCACTTATGCAGAATATAGATATTATCTGGTTTTTCTATAGATGAGGAGAAAGTACAGTAGACTAACTGAGAATTTATGGAGGCAAGATATGATTGGAAAAATCGTAACGGTAACTGTTGATAGAGCAATGGGAACATACCATCCTGAACATCTAGATATGTATTATCCAGTCAATTATGGTTATATAAAAGGAATTATGGCACCAGATGGGGAAGAACAGGATACATATATTTTAGGGGTTGAGGAGCCAGTAAATGAATTTACAGGAAGGATAATTGCTATCATTCATAGAAAAGATGATATCGAAGAAAAATGGGTAGTGGCACCAGATGAGAAAGTGTTTTCTAAAGAAGAAATTGAGATGAAAATACGTTTTCAAGAACAATATTTTGATTCCGAAATTATAATGTGATTCAAATTTATAGAGGAGAACTTTTTAATGCTAAAAACAAAAGAGCTTGTTTTACGAGATTTTATAGAAACAGATAGATTTTGCGAATCTGCGAAATGAGAAAATTAGAAGTTATGGGGGTAATTATGAAAAGAAGATATCGAATATTGGACATTTTTTTATACTTGATTTTTGTATGCTACTTATTTCTATTACTTACCATATTAATTCGGACAAAGCATTCCATTCGCTCCCTTAATCTGATTCCATTTTATTCGATTTATGGCTTTATTGCTGGGGATGACAAGGTCATGAGAGCGTTTGCAGTTAGTAATGTCTTGGGTAACATAGTGATATTCGTTCCACTTGGAATTTATTTTCCTTTATTCAATCATAAGGCAAAGAGGATACAAACTGTTTTATGGGTATTTTTGTTTAGTGCTATCGTTGAAAGCATTCAATATATTTTTAGATTAGGAATTGGGGATATCGATGATATTATCTTAAATGTTTTTGGAGGAGTAATTGGGTTAGGTCTATATCAGATGTTATGGGTGATGTTTAAAGATCGTAATAAAGTTAGGAATATAATAGCAATAGGTGCTCCAATCGGTGGTATTTTGAGCTATGTTATTTTGATATTGATTAATTGATCAATTCCAATTATGCAAGATTGTAGTGCCCATTATATTTATTAGAATTCATTATCACGGCAATGCGAAATAAAATTTAATAATACGCAGGAGGTAAATTAAATGAGTGGAAATCTATTTGATCAGTTTCCCAATATTATAACGAACGAGATTACACTGAGGAAAATAGTTCCTTCAGATATTGAAAGCCTTTTTGAAATATACAGCAACGAAAGGCTATTTTTGCATTCGCCTTGCATGCTTAAAAAGAATAAGGAAACAGTCTCCAATATGATAATGCACTTTGAACGAGATTTTAACAAGAAAAAATGTATTTTCCTTGGTATTACGCTAAATACCAATCCCGATTTTATTGTTGGTGTAGCGGAAATGTTTGAGTATGACAGGAATGTAAATATGATAACCATAGGTTATAGATTGAATGAATGCTTCTGGGGTAAAGGGATTGCTACGAAAACAGTGAAAGCAATGACAGAGTACCTTTTTAACAATATTGGCATAAACCGGATTCAGGCGTTCGTTATGCCCGAAAATGACAAGTCTTTAAATGTTTTAAGAAGAAATGGTTTTGTAGAAGAAGGAATTATCCGACAAGGCCATGTTTGGAAAGGTCAAGGAGTTGTAGACTTGACTTTGTTTTCAAGGTTAAAGTCGGAATACATAGTGTGAATGAAAGGGCAAAAGATGAAGAGTAATACGGAGGAACTGAGAAAAAGAGGATATATAGATGATTTTGATATCAGCGAATACCGGACGAAAAGTAAAGAGGAGTTAATTGAACTATTACAAGACAAAGAAGCATATGTTCGTTCTGCTGCAGCAAAAATGCTCTCCTTTAAGTTTGATATGAACGACCCTGAACTAACAAAAATTATACTTGATAAAATAATACGAGAGAAAAAGCTGTACGTTAGGATAGAAATGGCAGCGGCTCTTGAAAAAGGGATGGAATTGACAGCAAAGGAAATGATAAAGTTTATTGGAAAAATAGGAAATAACCAGCATAGAGTTTTACCAGAAAGACCATCCAAAAAGAAAAATTTTCCTTTGGCACGTGATTTTATGACTCGAAGTCTAGGACGTATGAACACATGTGTTATGCCAGTCATGATGGAAGTTCTAGAAAGTGAAGACAAAGAAAAAATATCTGAGGTATTTGATTCCATTGGTTATATGGCTTTCTATAATTTACAAGTGGCAAAATCGGAATATGCTGACGTAATACTCAAAACAATTGAAAAATATAAAGATGAGGAAGTCATTTACTGGAAAGGAATTCAATGTTTATCAGGATTCCCTTGGATAAAAACTGTACAGTTTTTAAAATCAGTAATAGAAGAGAAAAGGGAACCATTATTCGTGGAAGAAGCTAAACGTTCACTAAGACTTATGAAGAGACCATTACTGGATCAGTACTAGATTCAAAAAAGATAGGAAGGAGAATACATAAATGGAATACAAAATACGGGAAGTAAGAAGTTTTTCCGTATGCGGATTAGAAACTGAAATTACGAAATGGCAAAATAGAAATATTCCTATCTGCAGAGAACTTTGGATACAATTTAATAAATATCTAAACGAGGATGGTTTACATCAGTTAGGAGATTGGAAAAAATATGCATTCACCTACAAAAAAGATGGAAAGTTCTTTTATTATTGTTCCATTCCTGAGCAGGTCAATTTACCAAAGCAATTTATAGTAAAAGAGATACCAAGAAATGTATATCTGATTTGCCAGCATGTTGGCAATATGGCAACGATAAAAGATACTATTAATTTAATTTATAAAAATCTTTTGCCAAGCAGCAAGCTTGAAGTGAAAAATGAAAAATTCTTTCATTACGAAAGATATGATAAACGGTTTTATTGGGATTCACCATCATCGATTATAGATATTTATATTCCAATAGTGAAAGAATCAATATGTGAAGGAAATTATTATGAAGAAGACTCAACTTACATATAAAATCATCATAGAAGGTTTTTTATATTTAATGAGGTAGTAACAAGGAATTTGAGTTATGGAAGGTTGTAGTATGAGGAAAAAAAGTATTTTATTATTAGAAGACGATTCATCATTGCGTAGCGGTTTACGCTTTGATTTAGAAGCTGAGGGGTATGAAGTTTTCGAAAGTGAACGATGTAGTGAGGCATTGGCAATTGTTAATGGAAATCATATTGACTTGGCTATTTTAGACGTTAATTTACCGGATGGAGATGGATTCTCCATATACAGTGATATTAAAAAAATTAAAGAGATTCCTGTTATATTTTTGACAGCAAGGGGTTTAATACAAGATGAGATTAAGGGCTTTGAAGTTGGGGCAGACGATTATATTACAAAACCGTTCAGTAATATTTTATTGCGAAAGAGGATCCAGGCTGTTTTAAAACGCAGTGAATTTAATGAAAATACTCAAATATATGAGGATGGATATCTGATGGTGGATTTGAATCGCTTTGTTGCAAAAATCGGTCAGGAAAATGTAATGTTTACGCCTACGGAATATAAATTACTATCCATTTTAATTATGAATCATGGAACTGTTGTTACTAGACAAATGATTTTAGATAAGCTATGGGATAATCAGGGTAACTATGTCGATGAGCATGCACTGACAGTGAATATTAATCGCATTCGAAGCAAGATTGAAGATAAGGAACATATGTATATCAAGACCGTTTATGGTTTGGGTTATACATGGATGGGTGATAAAATTGGTTGATGTTATCGTGGCAATTATTGTTACCTGTATTCTTACTTTTACTGTAGTACGATATTTTTATGAAAAAAGAATTCAAAAGTTTACGTCTAAAATGGGACATACCATAGATGAAATCATAGAAGGGAAAGTAGTAAATTTATCGACTTCGAAAGAGCGAATTGAAGATAAAATCAATTACAAACTAAAGCGTCTTTATGAAATAGTACAGGAAAGTGTAGAACAGTCACAAAGGGAACAGGATTCTCTTAAATCCCTCCTAGGAGATATTTCACATCAAGTAAATACACCGATTGCAAATATTAAGATGTATCAAAATATTTTAATTGAAAGGGAAGTAAGCAAAGAAAAGCAGATAGAATTTTTGCAGTTGTGTAATGGACAAGTAGATAAACTTGAATTTTTAATGGCTTCCATGGTGAAAATGTCGCGACTTGAAAACGGTGTAATCCAATTATCACCAAAAAAACAATTGATATTGCCAACGCTTGCAAATGCATTGGCACAGATTTCCCAGAAGGCAGAAAGGAAGGAAATTGAAGTTTTGGTAAACTGCCCAGAGAATTTATCTGCATACTTTGATGCAAAGTGGACAGAAGAAGCACTTTTTAATGTACTGGATAATGGTGTGAAATATGCGAAGGATCAAGGCTATTTAAAAGTATCTGTAAAAAATTGTGATATTTATGTTTTAATTAGCATTGAAGATAATGGAATCGGAATTTCGGAAGAGGAACAAGGAGCAATCTTTCATCGTTTTTATCGTTCGCCTATCGTCTCTTATATGGAAGGGGTCGGAATTGGACTTGCACTCACGAGAGAAATCATTACAAAAGAGAATGGATTTATAAAAGTAAAATCTACAATCAAGGAAGGCTCTACCTTCGAAATATATTTACAAAAAGAAAATCTCTCAAAATTGTGATATTTAACTACAATTTTGTGAGGTTTTTGTTATATTTAATCTGTATAATGAGGCAAATGAGAAAGCGAGGATATCTGAATGAAGATTTTAGAAACAAAAAATATTAAAAAATATTATGGGTCAGGAGAAAGCCTAGTAAAGGCTTTGGATGGTGTTACGTTAGAAGTAAAAAAAGGAGAATTTCTTTCGATTGTAGGTAGCTCAGGTAGTGGAAAATCTACATTGCTCAATATAATAGGAGGCTTAGATATTCCTACGGAGGGTTCCATTGTCGTGGATGGAAAAGAGATTTCCAAAATGCCGGATGAAGAACAAACTGTATTTCGAAGAAGAGAAATTGGTTTTGTTTTTCAAAATTATAATTTAGTTTCGATGTTAAATATATATGAAAATATTATTCTACCAATCGAACTTGATGGAAATCAGTTAAATAAGAAATATATTGAGGAGATAATCAGGTTTTTACATTTAGAGAAGAAAGTGAAATCTTATCCCAATATGTTATCTGGTGGACAGCAACAAAGAGTTGCTATTGCAAGAGCATTAGCGAGTAAGCCATCGATTATTTTAGCGGACGAACCAACAGGAAACTTAGATAGCAAAACAGGGCAGGAGGTTTTAGGATTGCTCAAATTAACTGCGAAAGAATATAATCAAACCATTGTTATGATTACACATAATTTGGAAGCGGCACAATTAGCCGACCGTATTATTCGAATTGAGGACGGTAAGATTTATGAAAAATAATAATAAAAAGGTAAGTTATAAACTGGCAAAGCAAAGCTTAAAAGCATCTAAAATGAGAAATGTCTTTACCTTGATTACGATTATTCTGTCGGTTGGTCTTCTCGCTGGGCTGGCGTTTGCAGATGACGCTATTGACACAGAATATAAACGTTCTTTAGAACAGGGATCTCAGGTGATTTTTGAAAATATATCGGTAGAACAAATTCAGCAGTTAAAAAATGATAAAGCATTTTCGTCTTCTACAGTTTTAAAAAGAGGAAATAGTTTTGAGATTGATAATTATATTTTAATGCCTTTTTATATTGAAAATATTGAAAACTCCATGTCTGGAGTGGAGATTGTGGAAGGGGAATACCCGACAAAATTTAATCAGGTGATAGTAGATAAACAATTAATGGATTTTCTTGGGAAAGATGTTAAATTAGGTGAACAGATTGAAATTTCGTTTTTAGATGGAAGTGTAGAAACTTTTGAAGTTTCCGGATTTTTAGAAAATGAAAAGAAATTAAATGTATTTGGATTATATTTATCTAAAGATTATTCGGAAAATGGAAATCAGCTTAAAAACGTTTCATATGAAATGGCAGCACAAATTTTAAAAGCAAATCAATTAAGCAAAGAAGAATTCTTAGAAAGAATTCGTAGTATTGGAGCACAGTATGGTATTGAACAAAAGAATGTAAATCCTAATGATCAATTTGCAGATAGTTTGAATTATGATTTCGCTCAATTGTGGTGGAGCATATTGGGTGGAATTGCAATTTTGATAGTTAGTGTAATTGTTATTTATAGTATTTTCTATATCTCAATTACTGAAAGAACGCGACAGTTTGGACAACTACGTACGATTGGTATGACGAAGAAACAGATTAAAAAAATGGTTCGTTATGAAGGTACGATTTTATCAATAATTGGTACAACAATTGGAATTTGTATTGGTGCTTTATTTGCTTATGTAATAAGACCAAACGGATTTGATTTTATACATGTTTTAATCATTATTGTTTCAATTTTTATAGCAGATTTTATAACGGTTCGAATCTCTATTGTAAAACCAGCGAAAATTGCATCTAATATTTCACCTATTGAAGCAATGAAACAAAGCGGTTACGAGACGAAAAAACATGTTTCTAGAAAATTACATCGAAAATTATCAGCGATTTCATTAAGTTTAATTGCAGCGAATGGAAATCGTAAAAAATCCTTATTTACTATCATTTCTCTTTGTTTAGCTGGAATTACATTCATGGCGGCAAGTACATTTGTATATTCAATGAATGAAGTAAAATTTGCTAGTCAAGGGTGGTTAGAATACGGTGAATATGTGTTTGATTTATCAAGTAACGCTGCTAGTGTAAATGAATATGGTTATACAGGAATTAAGCAAACCAATCCAATCAATGATACTTTAATTGAAGAGATTAAAAGTATAGACGGTGTGAAAGATGTTATGATAAAAAGCAATCTTAACCTTACGTATACTTATAATGGAGAAAAATCGGATGATTTAATTACTGGAATTTCGAAGGAAGAAATAGAAGCGCTTCGTACTTATTGTACAAACCCTAATATAAATTATGACACGATGATTTCTAAGAAAGAAGTATATATTATAAATAATAATATCATGAAGGAGATTTATGGATGGAAATTTAAAATTGGAGATTCCATAAAACTTCGATGGTTCAACGGGGAACGATATGTCGAAGATAGCTTTACAATTGCAGGAGAATTAAATAATGATATATATAATCATTTAGAAACGTTTCATATGGTTTTTAATACGGGATGGTTTATTGGTGCTGACAAGATGATCACAGATATGATGATCTCTGGATTTAATTTAAATAATCTAGTAGTCATTTCGAGTGAAAATTATGAAAAGTATGGAGCCTCTATAGAAAATCATCTAGATATAGTGGAACAGAATCATCCGAGCTTATCATTAGAAACATTAAAGAAAAGTATGGAAAGACATAAAGATGATTATGCGAGTATGACCGTAATATTTATGGCACTGGCATGCTTTGTGATTGCATTTAGTATTATTAATTTAGCGAATACACTGATTTCCAATGTAGCAGCGCGAAAACGTGAATTTGCATGTCTTCGTACATTAGGCATGACACAAAAGCAAGTATCAAAGATGATTCAAGGAGAAGGCTTGTATTTAGCGTTCATAAATATCATATGTACCAGTACAATAGGAAGTTTAGTGGGATATCTTGTAGTACAAATTTTTATCAGCAAGGGGATTCGTTACCTTGAATTTCAATTTCCTTGGATATATCTGCTCTGTTATATGGTGATTGTTTTTGTCATTCCGATGGCAATTTCGTATGTAAGTATAAGAAAAATGAACCAGAAATCACTAATTGAGGAAATGCGAGAGACGGAATAATAAATGTGCAAAAAAGGCAGATATCTACTTGATAGGTATCTGCCTTAGTATTTAAAGTAAAATTACTCATTGTTACTTTGTTCATTCATTACATCAAAGTTAACTTGATCCGGAATGATGGATATGGTAATTAAATCATTACTGTACTGCGCCGCAACGTCTTTTAGCTTTGCAAGCACATCCTGTTCACTCATAGTCAAAAATTGGTCAATGCTTGTTGTATCCCAATATTTTTGAATATCGCTAACAACTCCACTAACACAGCGGTCACGCTCTCCAACAGTCAGACCAGTTTCATCAAAGATATGATAAGAGTATTGATAATATAATGAACACCATGCATTAATTTGACTTTCCTGTTTCAACGTTTTTTCCGGAAGGGATAAGCTGAAGGTGGGATCGTTTTTAGGCTTTCCAGTGTAATGGCTCTCGACCAATTCTCCATTTTCAGCGCCTGAATTGCGAACTGTAAGAGTTACAAACGTTAGTTCTTCTGTTGACAGGGAAACGGAAAAATCATCCCAGCCTATATCAACATTTATTCTTTCCATTCGGTCGTAATCTTCGTTTGCCCAGTCGAGCAAATTAGAGTTAAAGTCAGCTACTGTCCGATTTTGGTAATCCGCTGTTTTCAATTCCAGAAGGGAATTGTAGTCATCTTCGGTGGCATTAGGTGTGTCACGTTCTTCGTTATAATTATCATTATTTTTCCCTGTATCATCAGAGTTTTCATACACTTCCAAAGGTATGAAAAAATATTCAATATCGATTTGTAGTGCTTGTGAACTCCACTGTTTTTTCAAGCTTTCTATCTTGGAATTAAACATTTTCCTCATGCCCTGCTCATCCTGTAATTCCTCCTTTGTGCGCTCTTGAAAGAAAGGCATAAGCTCATTCATTACCCCTTTTCGGGCCTGGCCATATTCCCCGACAGTTAAGTGGTCAGCGTCCAAAATGGAAAGGGTGCAGCTATATTCAAATTGTGCGTTGTCGGCATTCTCGTAGCTCGACATGGCGCTGTCGTCAACCCCTTGTGCTTGCCACTGTTCCCCTGTAAGTGGTGCTACAACGTTGAACATGAAATTTGCGATTTCATTTGTATCTTTCATTTCCTCTAGTTGATCATCTAGCAAAAAACGGTTTAATAATTGCATATACTCCGTGGTATCGATTGCCGTCCATATTTTTTGCTGAAATTCCGACACACTCATATCTTCATAACCATCAAAACGCAAGGAAAGAAGCTTTTCGTATTCTTCCTCGCTAAATGACGTGTTCGGAATAGAAGTGGACTGATTTTCAGCAGATACAAGCGTTGCACCTGTGAGCATAATTCCGACCAACACGATAAAAAGAACAGCGACACAAGCTTTTTTACGCTTGCTGTCTAGTATAGATGTTATTCGATTTTTCATACCTCGTTTTCCTCCATAAAAATTAGTTGATAGAGCAGTTTGATAGGTCCTGCCATTGCGTATAACCGCGATAACCGTTTCCCCATATTGTTTGCGAGTCTGCATATCTTCATTTTGCAGAACAAGAGCGTCACAGGAAATTTCACACTGTAGCGAAGTAGCCCTTGCCATGAAATAAGCCACAGGATTAAACCAATGAAGAATGGTAGCAGCTAAAATCATAACTTTATACCACAGGTCACGCCGCTTGAGATGTGTTAGCTCGTGCCGCAAAATAAGGGCTAATTCATTCCCTGACAGTTGTACAGGCGGCATTAAAATGACCGGATGAAAGAATCCAACCATCATAGGACTTGAAACGCTGGAACAGGTTTTATACCCGATTTTGGTTTTAATGCCTTGCTCTTGTTTCAGAGAGTCCAGTAAATCCAAAAGCTCAGGTGAAGTTACGGTTTCACTCCAACGGTCTACAATTTTCATAAAACGTCTATGCCGCAAAACGTGATAAGCTAACATGAAAATGACGCCAGCTAACCAAATAAAAACGACAATAGACCATAAAAAAAATTGCGGTGCATTTGTTACGGTTTCAGGAATGCCAGTCAATACTTTCGCAGTATTGTTTGCTGTCGGGGAAGCAGGAATGAACTGTACAGGCATTAATGGCTTATTTGTGCTTTGCGCGGGCAAAAAAGGGAGTTCAATCAAAGGCCGGAAAGGGATAAGCCAACCAGCTGAAATAACTAGCCAGACCATATAACGCCATTTGGGAGCATACCGCTTTGAAAGAATTGGCAAAACCGTCGCATACAAAAGCGTAATGACTGACATAGACAATGTGCATTGCAATAGCATTATTATGAATGCTTCCATATCAATCCCTCCTGTCTTTCAGCAACCTTGCCAGTTCGTCAAGGTCGCTATTTTTGATTTTCTTGCCGTCATACAGCGTCGTAACCAAGCTGGCAAAGGAATTGCCGTGAAAGCGTTCCATAAAAGCGCCTGTTTCAAATTTCAAATAGTCTTCTTTTCCAATCAGAGGGAAATATGTGCGTTCCTTTCCATTCTTTTCCGTTCGAAGAAATCCGCGCTCGACTAACCGAATCATAAGCGTGAGAATGGTTTGCGCTTTCCACGCTTTTTCTTTTCCTAACTGCTCCATAATGATGCTGGTAGTAATGGGCAGATCATTCGCCCATACCACTTTCATAATTTCAAATTCCGCATCGGGAAGCTTTTTTATTGTGTTCACAAAGATACCTCCATATTCTACATTTGTCTTTTTCATATTCTACATCTGTCTTTAATCATTGTCAAGTAGTTTAGAAGAATTTTAACTTGCCGAAGTCAGAAGATGCGAAGCAACCGAATTGTCCAGAAGAGAAAGAAAAGGCAAATAACCTAATCTTGCAGTAGTCAATGTGAGAGAATATACGAAGGGTTTTTTATAATATGCAAAAACTAATGTTTTTAAAAATTAAATAGAAATGATAAAATAAACATGACACATAGCTGTCACGTTTATTTTGTTACTATATATACAAGTAGTTCATATGAAGATAGACAGATTGATCGGAATTCTTTCGGTTCTTTTACAACAGGTTTACTAGCCCCTGAACTTGCTGATAAATTTGAGGTTTCTAAAAGGACAATCAACCTAGGTTTAAAGATCAGATAAAGGCACCGGCTGCCTGGACTAATTATGCGTTATTTTATAATGGCAGGTATATTACCAATGAAATATTATCAGAAAAGAAATTTATTACGATATATGAGAGCGTAAAGGGGGAAGACGAAACTTTTGATAAAATAGTGGCTGCAGGTGTACAACAACGACGGAGCCTTGGGGACAGAGAACATGCTATGTTGCGGAACCAGAGGGGAATCTGATTGAAATTGGATCATTTACAAAATAGGAGGCAGGAGATAAATATATCTATATTTTAGATTATTTACAGCGTGTGAGAATGTAACTACGAAGAAAATGATGGCGAGTAGCGTTAATGTCGGAGGTTATCAATACCATGTATATGGAACTTCCGGATAGAAAAAAGTAAATTTTTCCTGCATTTATAGACTTTAAAAAAACAAGATGAATTTGTAAAGGAGCGTAATCAAATGGATTTGAAAGAACAACTTATTCAAAAAGCAGCAAAAATCATTCAAGGACAATGTAACGAAGATGGATATTGTGCATTGACTTTAATGGATATGGATGACCGTCCAAACACAACTACTATTACTCCGTCCAAAGCGAATGGTATTCAATGTATTACATTTTGTACAGGATATGGCACTCGTACAGAACGGATTCAGTTTCGCCAAGATGCATGCGTATGTTTTAATTCGCCTGAATATCACATTTCATTAAAGGGAAAAATGGAAATAATTACTGACCCAGTTGTGAAAAAGGAGATGTGGTATCAAGGATTAGCTAATCATTTTAACGGTCCTGATGATCCGGGATATGTGGTGTTGAAATTTACAGCGGATAGCTATACGTTCTTTATTGATTGGCAGACTGTAAGAGGAATATTATAGTATATTTGGTCTGTAAGCAAGTGTTTGAGCAAACTCTCCGTAACTTAAAACAATTAAATCGTTTGTTTTTTTCGTCTTACTCCATGTATTAACGTTCGTATATGGTAGTTATATTATGTATTCTACGCTTCATTTCTGTGCGGATATGTAACGGCTCTAAACACTCGCATTTATCCCCAAAACTGAAAAGAATATTGTAGTAGTATTCGTTCTCTATGAAAGGAAAACTAACAATGTAATGCTCATCACCGTCTGGTGAAACGTGTTCATAAGTGCAATAATCAAGTACTCTGTCCATGACAGATTTATGAATACGAATTTTGATTTTTGTTTGCATAGTTGCCAAAATATCAGCAAACTCTAACTGCGGTTTTTGATAATCACGTGGTGTAAAAAATTCCTCTTGTATTTGTAAGTTTGATATGCGGGATAGTTTAAATAAGCGAAAATCATTTCTTTTATGGCAATACCCTTGTAAGTACCAATGACTACTTTTCAATACAAGCTGATACGGCTCGGCTGTTCGTACGGTTTTATTTCCGTAGCGGTCTGCATATTCAAATGATAGTAGCCTGCTTTCCTGTAAAGCTGTTTTGATAATTTCTAAATATGGTTGCATGTTCCTGTTGCCCATCCACGGACTTAAATCTATATATATTTGATTTGCTTTTAATTCAATGTCCTTCGCTCTGTCGGCAGGGATAAAACTCTTGACTTTCGCAAGGGCGTTTACCAGTTCATCACCTCGTATCATGTTGGAAAGACTGGAAAGCCCCATCAAGATAGCGGAAAGGTCGGCAGTCGAAAAAACCTTTCTATCAATCTTGTATTTCTGCATGATTTCAAAGCCGCCGCCCACTCCCGATGTAGATCGAACAGGAATACCCGCCATGTTGATAGTGTCTATGTCGCGGTAGATTGTGCGGGGCGAAACTTCAAACATATCTGCTAACTCCTGTGCGCCTATACGCTTTTTATCAAGGAGTATCATAATAATGCTAACAAGCCTGTCAACTTTCATCTGATAGCCGCCTTCCCAATTTTTTTGTTATCATTATAGATTGTTGCCATGCTGTTGTCAACAATTACAAGGTATAATAAAAAAGCAAACAAACAATCTACCTATCAGGAGGAAACACTATGCACAAAAATGCCTTAGTAATAATCGATATTCAAAATGACATAACAAAGAATTACAAGGATGTTATTGGCAATATCAATAAAGCGATTGATTGGGCAGTCAATAATAGTATTCATGTTATTTATATAAGACATGAAAATTTATCAGCCGGCACGAGGACTTTTAAACCCAATACACATGGAGCTGAATTAGCCTCAGACTTGAACATAGTATCAAAAAATGTTTTTACAAAATACAAAGGAAACGCATTAAGCTGTGAAGAATTTACTGACTTTATTCAAAAACATGAAATATGTGATTTCTATATAGCAGGAGCAGATGCTGTTGCTTGTGTTAAATCAACCTGTTATAACTTACGCAAAGCAAATTATGGCGTTAATGTTCTATCAGATTGCGTTACCAGTTATGATAAAAGGAAAATTGACGAAATGCTACATTATTATGAAAGCAAAGGTAGTAAAATTATTTGTTTGAATGACCTATAAATTTAAGCTCTTTCCATATAAACCGCACAGCGGCGGCGGACGTTTTTTCGCCCCAGTATAAAGAAAAAACGGGAAAATTTAAGATAATCCAATCTTGAAAACAGTAGAGTAAAAAAGAAATATATGATATAATAAAAAATTATTACCTGTGAAATTTTACGTTGAAAAGCAAGGGGGGAAAACAATTTGATTATCAAAAATGACAAGCAATTCAATATGTTTCCCTCACATGTAGGGCTGAGAAAATATATTCTATATTACAACATCGTATTTCCAGAGTGGGATACGTTCATGGCACACTATACGCTTATGCCGAATGCTTGCGGAACATTGTCGCTTGCCTTCGATGGAACCGTTGTAAATGCTGAACTATGGGGAGCATCCCTAACCCCTGTTTTGTTAGGGATGGAACCAAATAGTTACAAAGTCCTGTTGCTTATTCAACTTTCACCCTATGGTTTGTATCAGATCACACGCCAGAACCAAGCGGAATTTGCGGGCAAGCGCCTTTTGCTTGCGGACATCGACAACGAGCTTTTCAATTCGTTACATCAAGCCTTTGTTATGTCTAAAACCGTAATAGAATTGGTAAATAATTGCGATAAAATTTTATATAAGCGTATGGAAAATCACGTTGTTTCAAACGCTTTGTTATTAGCGTCCGCAGTGATTTCTGATAGTCATGGACAAGTACAAGTGAAAGAAGTCGCCCGACAATCCGGTTATAGCGAGCGACAGCTAAACCGCTTGTTTCTTACACAAATCGGAATGAATATGAAAAGCTATGCACGTTTAACTCGCTTTAACTATGTGTTAAAGCACATTCAAACATCGCCTTGCTTTTTTGCAGCATTGTCACAACAAGCCGGATATTTCGACCAAGCTCATCTTGATAAAGATTTCAAAGCGATTAGTGGTGTTACGCCTCAAAAGTATTTGAAAACCATGTCGGATTTTTACTATGACGGAATGGAGATATACGATACAATTTCCTCAAAGGAGTAAGGTTGAATAAAAAAGCATATTCAACTATTGATTTGAGTGCACGTTTGCAACGTGCGGATGGGTATAAAAATGAAATATCAAGGTTGTCTTTTAGCGGTTAAAGATATATCCGCTTCTAAGCATTTTTATGAAAAGGTGCTTCATCAAAACATCGTAATGGATATTAGCGTACATGTAACCTTTGAGGGCTTTTCTCTGCAACAAGGATATGCTGAACTCGTTGGATTATCAGACGATAGTGTGAAAGAACAGTCACACAACTTTCAAGTTTATTTCGAAGTAGAAGATTTAGACAAAGTGTATGCCGAAATGAAAAGCATATCCGACTTGCAATGGGTACATGAAATAAAGGAATATCCGTGGGGGCAGCGTGACATTCGGGTATATGACCCGGACAAGCATATTGTGGAGATTGCAGAGGATATGAATACCGTTATCAAACGCTTTTTTAGTCAGGGCATGTCGGCTGAAGAAGTTGCCAAGCGCACGATGTTTCCATTTGACGTCGTGAAGCAGTATGCGTCGTGCTTTGGTAAATGACACATGTAGTAAAACCCAACAAATAAGGGAGGATGCCTATGAACTGGGAGCCATGGACAGGTTGCTACAAAATAAGTGATGGCTGCACAAATTGTTATTTTTACGGGCCACATGCGAAACGCTACGGTCAATATACAATACAAAAAACAGATAAATTTGATTGGCCTATAAGGAAAACTGCAAAAGGCGAATACAACATTAAAGGAAACAAAATTCTTGCGACCTGTTTTGCAACGGACTTTTTTCTTCCCGAAGCGGATGAATGGCGTAAAGAAGTTTGGTCTATCATCAAGGAAAGAGCGGACATAGATTTTTTGATTTTGACAAAGCGAATTGACCGTTTCCTTGTATCACTTCCATCCGATTGGGGCGAAGGATATGACAATGTGAATATTGGATGTACTGTCGAAAATCAAGAATTAGCAGATTATAGACTTCCATTATTCTTATCCTATCCGATAAAGCGGCGTTTTATAGCCTGCGCCCCAATTTTAGAAGCGATAGATTTAACACCGTATCTTCATGGAGTAGACCATGTTACAGTTGGTGGCGAAACGGGGCGAGACGCTCGTGAATGTGATTATGATTGGGTGCTCAATATCCGTGAACAATGCATAAAAGCAAATGTAACATTTTGGTTCAAAAATACAGGATCATTTTTTAAGCGTGACGGTGTAGTAGAAAAAATAAATCCATTTAAGCAAACCACTATAGCGAAAGAGCTTGATATAGATATTTTAGATGGAAAAAGATTGTTTTGATTTGCACCATGTGAAGAATGAGCAGAGTACAAAACTCTGCTCATTCAAACAAAAATAAAGGTTTCCGATTTATTGGTTAGTAAAATATACATAGTCTTCGTTATAATTTCTAGTTTGATTCATTTTTTCAAATTCCATTACCACACTATAATTACAATTAATTTTTTTCTTCATATGAAAATTGAAGTTTTTAAAATAAATTTCTTTATCACACTTGTAAAACTCGTTAAAAGATAAACATCCCATACTTTCACTTATATATAACGGCAAGAATTTTAATTTTCTAATCATTGAGTTTTGTTGTTCCCATTCTAAAATAATTAGTTTTCCATCTTTTTTCAAAACTCTAAATGTTTCATTAATTATTTTTTTGCGAAGGTTTGGCGTACTCTCATGGAGTACTAATCCTATAACTACATAATCAAAAGTCTCATTTTTAAATTTTGTATTTGTCGCATCTTCGCATTTTAAATATACATTTTGTAGCTTTGCGTCTTGACACTTTTTTTCTGCTACATTTAACATTTCTTTTGAAATATCAACGCCTGTAATCTCTATTGAAGCTGACGCTTTTGCAATTGAAAAAGTATTTGCCAAAGTTCCGCAACACATATCCAGCACTTTAATAGGAGAATTTGGTATTATCGATTGTATCACATTTCTCGGATTTCTCCCTTTTTCTGAAAAGTATGTCTTATCCAATAAATCATATGCTTTGGAAATAGTACCATAAATATTCATTTTTTCCTCCCATGTAAATTCGAATTTATTTGATCAAAATTTGATAAATATAAAATATATAACTAAAAAATAATGTACTTTATAATTGAATAGAGGAAATCCTTGATGGATAAGGAATTGAGTGATAAAGTACATTTTTAGAGAAATGTACTTTATTTTGTTTTTAACTTTATTTTTATAAAAATAAAGTTCATTATTGTAGATAACATATAGTAGAGTAGGGACAAAAATAAAGTTCAAAACTTGATTCACAGTTAAATGGCAAAATAAAATACATAGTATATGATATCGTTTACTATCATGAAAAGCAACCCCATAATTAGATAACAAGCCTATGAAAACATAAAATATTAAGAAATTCGTAAAAAATCTGTAAGTGAGAATTTAATTTGAATCCAATGTTTTGATATAAAGTAGATTAAAAATAAATTTTCAATTTTAGGAGGTATTTTTGTGAAAATAAAATTTCACAATCCTGATTTGAGCGTCTGCTTTAGCAGACAGATAGGAGATTAAATGAAAAATAAAAAATTAAAACGAATGTTATATGGTATTCTTGCAATTCCAGTTACACTTGCTGTAATATTTATCATTGCTGGTTGCATTCCACAAAAAGAGCTAGTGACTCCATCCGGTTATAAGCAAATGCAATCTATATATGTAACCATGAAGGATGGGACGAAGATTGGGGTAAGGGTTACGCTTCCAGAGAATCTCAAAAAAGATGAAAAAATACCAACAGTAATGGAAAGTACACGCTACAGTACCGGTTATCAATTAAGTTTTGTTTCTAATGCACTCGTAAATCTAGGAATTATGAAAGACGATATGCCAATTATTGTTCAGAAATTTTTGAATACAAATCATGCCTATGTTTATGTTCAAGCACGTGGTTCGGGTATTTCTTTTGGTAAAAGAGAAATTGAATTTTCAAAAGAAGAGATAGAGGATTATGGTCAGATTCTTGATTGGATAGTAAAACAAGCCTGGTCGAATGGGAAAGTTGGTACCTATGGCATATCCTATATGTCAAATACGGCTGAACTCTCAGCAAGTCTTAGACATCCAGCACTAAAAGCAGCAGCACTTCTTTATGGGGATTTTAACCCAGTAAGTAATACCACGTTGCCAGGAGGTTTATTTAGCAGTAACTTCTTGAAACGGTTTCGTGATGGAAATGCACAGGATGACAATAATAGTTTGGAAAACATTATGCTAGATGGACTTTTGCCTGTGGATAAAGATAAAGATGGTAAACTTTTAAATCAAGCAATAGCTGGTCATAAAAATAATTATGATGTGTATGAATGTATAAAAAAAGTAACCTATTATGACGATATCGTATCTGGTGACTATACAGCAAATGATATGGCGCCTTATAACTATAAAAAACAAATCGAAGAATCAAGGATACCGTTATATGTCCGTATTGGATGGCAGGATGCCGCAACGGTAAATGGTGCTTTGGAAAGATATCTCACCTACAGTAATAATCAGACGCTTGTAATAGGTCCATGGAATCATGGAGGCAGCAGTTTTTGGGATCCGCTTTCAGATAAGAAGATATTACAGCAGAAGCTTTTAGAGGAACAGGCAGATGAGGTTATTACATTTTTAGATCAATATATAAAAGATGATACAAAAACAATCCAAAACTCAACAATCAAATACTATACGTTTGGAGAAGGCAAATGGAAAACTTCTGATAAATGGCCGATTGAAGGTATGGACACGAAGGTATTGTACTTCGGTTCCAATGGAAAACTAAATGAAAATAAACCAGAAGATATAACCGGATTTGATACCTATCAGATTGACTTTACCGCTACAACGGGTAATACGAATCGATGGCAGACGAATTATGGTGGTGGTCCAGTATTATATTCAGATAGACAGAATGAAGATAAAAAATTATTAACCTATATGAGTGAAGCATTCCAAAATGATGTTGAAATTACTGGAATACCAGTAGTTACCCTTAATCTCTCTTCCACTGCAACCGATGGGGCATTTATAACTTATTTAGAAGATGTAGCACCAGATGGTACCGTAACTTATCTCACGGAGGGAGAGTTAAGAGGAATTCATAGAAAGATATCAAAGGAAAATCCAGTTCATGTGGTACTTGGACCAAATCATTCCTTTAATAGACAGGATGGTGCTTTGTTAATACCAGGTGAAACGACAGAGATTAAAATTGGAATGCAAGCTACGTCAGTATTAATAAAAAAGGGACATAAAATAAGAATTGCAATAGCTGGAAGTGATGATTCTACTTTTGACAGGATAGCAGAAAATGAACATCCTGTGATAAAGGTACAAAGAAATAATATAGTATCATCGAACATTGAGCTTCCATTCAAAGTAATAAAAAACTAACAGGATATGGAAAGGCATGGTTATTAAGATGGAAATAAATACCTATAATATATTGATTATCGATGATTCCGTTGAAATCATTGAATTAATAGAAATTTTTCTGACAAATGAAGGATATTGTGTATATAAAGCAATGAATGGCATTGAAGGATTAAAGATTCTGGAAGAAAACAGCATCCATCTTGTCGTTCTAGATATTATGATGCCTGGAATAGATGGACTCGAAACCTGCCGAAGAATCCGGCAGAATCGGAATATACCGATTATTATGTTAAGTGCTAAGTCACAGGATATGGATAAGATTCTGGGGCTTGGTATTGGGGCTGATGATTATATGATTAAACCTTTTAATCCGATGGAACTGATCGCAAGAATTAAGGCACAATTAAGAAGAAATTTCTATCTAAGCTCCCAAAATAGTGAACGGGATGAGAACGTGATTCATATGAAAGGTGTTACCATAAATAGAAACAATCATATGGTAACCGTGAACGATAAGGAAATCAACTTAACGCCAACGGAATACGATATATTACTTTTGCTTGCAGAAAATTTTGGGAAGGTATATAGCGCAGAAGAAATATTTGAAAAGGTCTGGAAGGAGAAGTATTATGATTCCAATAATACGGTAATGGTACATATATGGAGACTACGGGAAAAAATTGAAGAAAATCCTAAGCAACCTAAGATTATTGAAACTGTATGGGGAGTGGGGTATAAAATTGAAAAGAATTAAAATAAACTCAGTTAAATTAGAGCTGGTCCTCGCTCTTTTTATTAGTGCTACCTTAACGGGCATAATTATCTTGTTCCTATGTTATCTACTTATTCTTGGATCAGCAAATCATGATTTTGCAGTGTTCTTTTTTAAACACTTATTTGCATTTGTTTTTTCTTTTCTTATATTAAGTGTTGTACTAATCATAACATTTTTTCTCCTAATTATTAAAAAAAATGTAGAGTACCTTGAGGCTATTACCGATAATTTAAGGAAAATTTCAAAGGGTAATTTAGATATCAATATACCAGTTAAATCCCAGGATGAATTAGGTATAATGGCACAGACGGTGAATGAAATGGCAGTTCAACTAAAGAATGCAATTGAAGAAGAACGGCGCCTGGAGAAAACGAAAAGTGACCTTATCACGAACATTTCACATGATTTGCGCACACCATTGACCTCCATACTAGGCTATTTAGAGCTAATTAATAGTACAGAATTAAAGGAAGAGGAGCTTCTGAAAAAATATTCTGGGATAGCCCGCAATCAAGGCATGGACTTAAAAATACGGATTGATGAATTATTTGATTACACAAAATTAAGCGATAAGGATTTTAACATACAGAAAACAAAAATCAGCTTAAAGGAACTAATTGAACAAATATTGATTGGGTTTATACCTGCGTTTGAGGACGCAGATATGGAATATCAAATGTTCTTTTGTGAAGAAAAGATTTTTATTAATGCGGATGCATTTTTGTTAACCAGAGTCTTTGATAATCTTGTAAGTAACGCCTTGAAATACGGAAATTCGGGAAAACAAGTGGATATTAAACTGCAAAAAGAATCCAAGGTAGCAGTGGTGCAGGTGATTAGTTATGGAAATCAGATACCAAAAGAAGAGTTACCATATATATTTGAAAAATTTTATAAAATAGATAAATCACGTACTTCGCTTTCAGAAAATACTAGTTCTGGTCTGGGTCTTGCCATAGTAAAACGAATCGTTGAAATACATGAGGGTTCTATTTTGGCAGAAAGCTCTATAAATGAAACGATTTTTGAAGTAAAGTTACCATTATTATAAGGAGGATTTTGATGAAACAATTAAAAAATATATCTTTAAAAACTCCAGTACTATTTTCGATTATGATTGTGCTGGCAGGAACCATACTGACTTGTAGTATACCACTAAATAGACTGTTTTTACTATATGCGACGGAACAGATTGCCGGTTTCCTAGAGGGTATTATTTTACAAACTGTAGTTGGTATATTATTAGTGGTATTATCTATAAAGTTAGGCAATTCTATTATTTGTGGATACAAGGAGACAAAATATTGGAAAAAAATATGGGTTTACTGGCCTATTATAATTTTAATACTGTTGCAATCAACCAATATCTTTGATTCAAATATGAAGTTTGATACTGCTCATCCCATAAAGATTTTATTGTTCGTTGTGGTATACTTAACAACTGGATTATTTGAGGAAGCATTGACACGTGGTTTAGTACTTCCTGTTATGCTACAACGATGGGGCAACTCGAAGAGAGGAATTTATCAATCGGTTTTTTTATCTAGTTTGTTATTTGGATTTTTACATATATACAGTTATATCATTGGTCGATTGACGTTATTAGGGTGTTTAAATCAAATCATATATGCATTTTTAATTGGTGCATTTTTTGCAGCATGCGTAATAAGAACGAAATCAATATGGTTTGGGATGCTTATGCATGGAATATTCGATATAGTATTTTCACTAAATGAGATTACGATAGGATGGAAACCAACAATCAGTACCGCTACATTCGCCTCTATTATGGGTACATTAATATTATTTATACCTTTTTTCTTATATGCTCTTTTTATTCTTAGAAAAGAAAGTCAGTGTGCTGGACAGTAACCTTTTGGAGTAACCCTTTGGGAGTTCTTATGAGGAATTAGTTGGATTCACCTCTTGACGTTACACCTACGGCGTGTTAATATGATTTTACAACTACAATATGTATGTATAATGGAGGTGATTTTTTGGGTAAAGTTCAACAAATTTCTGATTCTGAACTTGAAATTATGAGGATTATATGGTCGAATAAGGGCTCTGCTTTATTTGCTGATATTACAACAAAAATTAATGAGCAAGATAAAAGTTGGAAAACGAATACGGTATTAACATTTCTTTCTCGCCTCGTAGAGAAAGATATGCTTATTGTAAAGAAAAGAGGTCGATTGAATGAGTATATTGCTTTAGTATCTGAAAGTGAATACACGACAGAGCAAACGAAATCCTTCTTAGATAAAGTCTACAGTGGAAATGCTAAAACTCTTGTTTCCTCCCTCCTGCAACAGGATTATCTGACCTTGGACGATTTTGCAGAACTAAATAAGTTTTGGAATGGAGGCGAAAAATTGAAATGAATGAACTGTTTATAAGGTATCTTTCTTTATCAATTTCTGGACTGTTGTTAGCACTTGTTTTATTTGCTCTAAAGCCTTTAATAAAAAACAAGGTCAGTAAAACTTGGCAATACTATATTTGGATTATTGTAATTATTAGGATGTTAGTTCCCTATGCTCCACGAGTTGAAATTATGGAAAAACAATTGCAACATACCGACAATTCTATTATTGTTCAAGAAAAAACAAGTAGTGTACAAAATTCGCCTACAATAAACGATGAAAGTCCCACTATTAAGCCAGTAGCGCAGGGGATTGAAAATACAATCCATACAAAATCAAGACTTCCAAATTATTGGAACATAATAATTGATAGAATATGGATGTTATGGATTGGAATAGCACTTATTTTACTTACATACAAGATTATAGTATACATTAGTTATATTCGTTATATGAAAGCTAACAAAGTTGTTGTGAAAGACCCCGAAGTATTAGGGATTTTCAGGAATGTATGCAATGAGGTAGGTAATAAGGCAACGCTTAATATGTATACAAGTAATAAGGTTGTATCTCCTATGTTGTTAGGTATCATACGTCCTTTTATTGTATTACCGAATACTGATATTAAGGAATTTGAATTACGTAATATAGTTATGCATGAATTAATCCATTACAAACGTTTGGACATTATGTATAAATGGATTACACAAATTGCAGTCTGTTTACATTGGTTTAACCCTATCATTTACTTTGTGAGTAAAGAAATAAATAAAAGTTGTGAACTCTCCTGCGATGAAGTTATCATCAAAAAGATGGACGCTGATGGGAAGAGACAATATGGCAATACTTTACTAGCCTCTGTAAAAATCAATGGGATTTCAAGAGGAACTGGTATTTCGCTTTCCTTAAATAAGGATGCCAAATTATTAAAAGAAAGGTTAAGTTCAATTATGACATTTAAAACAAAAACCAAATATACTACTGCATTTACTATCCTATTAACAGCAACATTGTTCTTATGTTCCACACTAATGAGTTCCACTGTAATGGCAGCGATTCCAAGCACAACGATAAATGAAAACTCGCCACTTCAAAATGTGACGCAACCTTCCGTACCTGCGTCGGAGATGAGTAAAGAAACTCAACTTAAGCTTCATCCCGATAATACACAATTAGCGTCAATAAATAGTGAAAAGATAACGACGATCAAGATAAATATTAATGATGCTTCCGTATATTTAAAAACCACGGATGCTAACACATTTCGTTTAAGTTACACAGGAGGAGCGAATAAGAGTTACAAAGCCAGTGCTGATGTGAGTGGTAATGACAATAATATTGTAACAATTAATATAAAAGGCAAACCTATGAAAATTACCTCACCGGACGATTTAATAGATTTTGATTCTGTTACTCTTGAAATACCAGATAAAGCTTATAGTAATGTTAGTATTAAGGATATAGAAGGTAATCTCAGCATATGTGAAATCAATGCTCCAATGACTGTTAGGGATAAAGAAGGCATCATTTCCTTAGAACACTCTGAACTTAAAAGAGGAAGCTATATGTTAAAAACAAATAAGGGCATCATAAGCGTTAAGCTCAATGCACTTCTTACCCAACTGTATGTTGATAATAATGAGGGGATTGGAACGATTAAGTTCAATGAAGAACCTACTCCTGGTGAATTCCAACTTAATATCGTAGATGGAAAGAATTCAATTTCATTACCGAAAGGCTGGAATCAATACATTACAAAAAAAGCAAGTGATCTTAAGGATTCTCCCTCATTGTCTCTCAATAATCATAGAGGAATAATAAAAGTGAAAGTTAACAATAGTTCAAAGGAAGATTCAGGCCTTATGAAAACAGCAAGTGTACTTAACGAAACGTATTACCTGATTGAAACAGAGGAGGATTTAAGAGCAATTGGACATGGTGCGTATTCTCTCTCTGATAATTATATGCTTAACAAGGATATAACACTGAAAAAGGAGTGGAAAGCCATTGGGAATGAGAAGCATCCCTTTACTGGTAAATTTGATGGAAACGGTTTTACAATTAGTAACTTAACGACAACCGATAAGAAAGCAAAATACATAGGTTTATTCGGGTATGTGGAGGGAGGAACCATTCATAATGTAACCTTAACTAAGGTGGATATTGAGAGTGCAGGAGAGAAAGGCAACTCGATTGGTCCAGCAGCTATTGTTGTAATTGGTATAGATTGTGATATTTCCGATTGCCATATAGAATAAAGGCATTCATACAAATGAAAACAATGATGTTAACGAGAAAATCTGACTCATCATATTCAATCCTTCGCTCAATGGTGAACAACGGTTAGATACGACTCATAAATTCTTAAGCGAAATTTATTTATAGTGAAATAGGAAACGTTTTTTTATAGATGACATTTTTCTATCAAGGAAAGAGGACTGGAAACAGTCCTTTTTTGAACCAAATATGACATGGCAAAAATCTAGCATGGCAATGGTTTTAAGATGGAGATTTTTACACAGCGTCATACTCCATGTATTAACTTTCGTAGATGGTAGTTTAAATTGAATTTATAAACTAACCTTTAACGGAGTATTTCTGAATTTTGTAAATTATTGAAGCCAAAGTAGAATAAGTAAATGGAAACAGAAAACGGTTCGTCTAAAATGTATTTATAGATTTTAACATAAGCCGAACCAACATTTATCCTCCTAGCCATTTATCAGCCTTATGACCCCCAACCATATACCAATGAGGATTATCCAGTTGCCAAAGCTTACTTTTTTTATAGTATTGCATTTCAGCATCCTCAGACTTATCCTCAGCGTTATATGACACTTTACGGACAACTACCATTTTTCCGTTTAGAAGTTCTGTCTCAGTCAATCCTTTCGAATTGGCATCCAAGTTGTTTGTCATTATAAATTCGCCATCTATATATTTATAAATAGAACCGCCCCAAAATTCTGCGCCTGAGCCACCAGCAGAGTAAATGCATTTATCCTCCGGATTAAGTGCCGGATTACAAATCTCAGCAAACGATTTAGATTCAACAAACGAAGATGTTATCGGGTCCCACAGCCAACAGTTGTACCATGTATTGCTATGGGCGCCGCAAAAGCCTTCCAAAATAATCACATCCTTGTAGCCATCGAAGTTTACATCCACAATATGTAAACCCATCGTGTCCATCATCTCATTGTAAACGGGGTTGCCAAGAACCTCATCATCATAAGTTTCCGAAAAATCTGCCGATAGGATGGGATGCTCTTTTTCGTCAAAGACTTTTATTCCCATCACAAAACCTACCCCAGAAGCTTCCGTACCCAATGTCATACCCTTGGCTACAAAACGGTATTCTGGCATATCCTTATGAAGACGGTCACTCACCTCATAGGTCACATCTTTATAAGCGTTACTGGATAAATCAACTAGTAGCTGCTTGTTACCATCGTCTGTGCTCATGGAATATATTTTTGCACCGGTTATCGTATAGTATATTCTGCCATCCCACACGAAAAAACTATCCCCGTGGTCGTCGGACAATAATTTTTTATCACTACCATCTATATTAACACTGAAAATTCTCCAATCGTCCCCTTTTTGGTAATAAATCCGATTATTAACTACACTCATTTTTGGTGCATAGTCGTCGCTTACCTTATGTTTGTCGCTACCGTCAGTTCTCATGGCATAAAGTTTGTAGCTGTCTTTTGTATTTGGATAATAAATCCAATCACCTGCTACGACAATACGAAATGGTTCGTCATCGGACAATTTTATTTTTTCGCTTCCATCCGTTTTCATACTGTAGATACCTTTATTACCGCTTGACTTATAATAGTAAATCCGGTCTCCATGTACATCCATATAACATGAAGAATCGGAACTCAACTTTATTCGGTCGCTGCCATCGACTTTTATGCTGTATAAACTGTCAGCGTCATCATGGTTACTAAAATATATCCGTCCTTCATATACACTCCAAAAGATAGATACCAGTTTATTATCAGACAACTTGCGTCTGTCGTTGCCGTCTGTTGCTATAGCGTATAGTTTTGAGCCATCGCTACCGTTTTCATAATATATTTGATCACCTGATACACAAAACTGTGGTGTCCAATCATCATTCAACTTAAGTTCTTCACTGCCGTCAATGTTTATGCTATAAAGTGTCCCATTGTCATATTTATTGGAAAAATATATTCTGCCACCCTGAACCGTGAAGTCCGTACATTGATTCATATTCTCTGATGTGAACTTAGGTGAACTAGAAGGCGCAGGCTCTGAAGTTGAAATATTAGAAGATGCAGATATATTGTCCTTCTCGATGCTTGACGAACTCAATGTGTTAAACGTACTCGATACTTCCTCCACGTTTTTTTCGGACTGAACGTTGCAACCGCTGAGGAATAGAGCAATTGTGAGGACTAAAAAAACGATAGTACTTCTACTCATCATTACACACCTCCATTGTATTTTATTTCTACTATAAATCATTAATGAAAGTATAAACTAAACTGTCAATATATTCAAACATATTAAACACAACAAAAGAGAGGTCAAGGTTTGAAATTTTTTATTATTGCACATAGGTGAAAAAAGGGATTTGAAAAAATGTAAAAAGTATAATGCACATAAGAAAGTATACTATTTGTCGAAAGGAAGTCAATCAATAATAATAGTATAACAAATAATTAAATATAATTAATATATTCTTAATTTTATATAATGGTATAATAATTTGGTCATCTGTTTAAGATGTGCAGATTATTTCATTTTACATAAAATTGAAAGAGGGATGTTAGTGTGAAAAAAAATATTATAACTTCACTTGTTCTTATAGGCTGCCTATGTTTATGTTGTAAATATCCTGACATTGAGATGGATAAATCAAGTCTTTATGTGAAAACGATGCAAATAGCCAAAGCGAAAGTAACAGAGAAAACTAATACAACATCAGACATCAATAATTTAAAAAATAATATATCAATAGAGCAAACGGTTGAGAATTGGGCGACAGCTTATTGCAGCCGTAATGGTAATACGTTATATCAACTATTTGACCCTGATAATAAAAAAGGATTCTTTCAAGTTAAAAATGTACAAAGTATAAAAGATGATCCTGAGATTATATTTGGTTATTCTAGCCCATGGCCATGGGAAACTGACTTTGATATTGATATTGAAGGAAATGAAGCAAAAATTATATATTATTCTATGAATTCAGAACCACATGTATACACATGGATAGAAAGTCTAAATCTGGTCAAAAGAGATGGTTTATACTATGTTTCTTCAGAAGAGATGAAGGAATATGATTCTATTACCACGAAAAAGGAGCTGGAAGAATCGATTAATACCTATTTTGTCTGTTATACAAATAAATTGAATTACATTAACTCGGGCTTGTCTTATACATTAAATCAAAATGCAGTTAGAGAAAAGGTAGGAGTATATGCTAGTCTTTTTTCTCCGGAAACAGCAGCTCCCTATTTATTAAACCTGTCAGGTGGGACATGTATTGTTAAGAAGAAATACTTAACATGTACTTTTGTTACATATTCATTTCGAAATGGAGATAGTGTTGATATCCAAATGACACAGCCATTTGGAAAGAAAGGAATCTGGCTGGTAGAGGATGTTGATGCTAACGAAGAAGAAAATATACAACAAATTGAACATTGGTATCAAAATCTGAATATTAAGGAACTGAATAAGATAAAAACAAAGGTCAATTCCTATACTATCTCAAAGGCAGATAGGGGATCTATCATTCTGCTGGCAGCAATACCAAAAGAAAAAGTGTATCTATATGGGTTTGCCCAGAGTAATGCGGTGATTCTTCGTATCAATAATAAATATCAGTTGTTTCGCTGGGAATACACGTCTCCAACAGGTATTCTGCCGAGGATGGGTTATGCAGACTATGATCATGACGGAAAAAAAGAAATAGCGTTAGTAATGCATACCGGTACTGGTACAGGAGTCAGCATTGATCAATTATACCTTGTCAAAACACAAAATGATGGAACACTGAGTGCATTGGAATTTACCCGATATCAGTGCATCAATCAGATTATGGAAAGAATTTCAGCTACATATAATCAGACCAAAGGCACGTTACAATTTTTCATTGATGATAGAAAAGTGGGAAATGTAATAGATATATCCTCATGGATTCAAAATGGATATCAATATTCAAGGATTGAATTTGGTGAACAGATTTCATTTGGGATTTCAAAGAAATCAATTACTTTAAATATTAATCCAGGATGTTATTTTGAAAATATCTGTTCGGCACAATACGATGAGATACCGAATTTTTCTGCAAAAGTTATATATAAGAGAGGTGATTTCTCTTTGTCGGATATAAAGTGAGATGAAAAGTAAAATTACATGAGGATACAAAAAAATATTATTCATAAATTTGAATATTTAAAAATAAAACATAAGAAATTTTATAAGAAAAGTTCAAAAGACCACTTGTTTACAACATCTTTGATTTGAAAGCAAGCGGTCTTATTATTTTTGCCAGCTTTAGACACCTAAGAAAACTACGGTCAGTTAATGCATTCACATATTACTGATACATGACATGTGCAACCGTGGAAGCAGATGCTAAGGAGTGTTTTATTACTGGTTACGGAACATAAGCCTTAACAACTACAGGATCATATCTTACTGTTATTTTTCGTTTTTTTACGGCGGGTAAATCATGTTTATGGCTCTCGTAATTTTACCACCTTTGCAGCCATACGTTTTCGTTCTTCATCAAGCGCTGCATAGTGCTTTTTCGTCGTGTTGACATCGTTATGTCCTAGAACTTCCGCAACCAAGTAAATATCACCCGTTTCACGATATAGCGAGGTACCATAGGTACTACGAAGCTTATGTGGTGTTATATGTTTTAAGGTTGTAACCTGACTTGCATATTCGGTAACTAGATTTTCCATTGCACGCGGTGTCATGCGACTTCTTTGTATTGATAAAAATAGCGCATTTTCGTGACCAATCTTTGGGGTTATGGCATTTCGGCTTACTTCTATGTAATTACTTAAAGCGTCTTCGACCTCACTTCCAAAGTAAACAAAATCTTCCTTGCCACCTTTTCGAACGATTTTAATACGATTATTTTTAAAATCAACGTCTGCGATATCAAGTCCAACACATTCTGACACACGGATACCGGTACCTAAAAATAAGGTGATTATCGCAAGATTTCTAATTTTATTCTTATCATAATACACTTTTTTCATTCCAGTTAAACAATCGCCGCCATGCTCAACTAAATCCAACATATTTGCAATTTCGTCATAATCCAAACGAATGATTTCTTTCTCGTGCAGTTTTGGCATATCCACTAAAATAGAGGGATTTGACTTTAAAAGCTTTCGTTTGTTAAAGTAGTGGTAGAAGGAGCGAAGGGATGACAATTTTCTTTGAAGCCCTCGTTCGTCATTCGAATGTATTTTTCCATCGGCACCTTCATATAGTTTTAAATGTTCTAAATATTCTTCAATATCAACGGATTCCAACTTTTCAATATCATCTAGAGTGAATTTCGTGGTATTGTAAGTTTTAAACGTAGGATTTGCAGCTATTAAAAAATGAAAGAATAATCGTAGATCGTAGGCATAATTAATTCGGGTACGCGCTGAGGTCCTAGGCTCAATCCCGCGAAAGTATTCTTTGCAAAATGGAGGTAAGGTTGTTAAGAGGTCACGAAGACGCTCCGTATTTTCAATACTAATTTGTTTACTATAGGTAATGGATGTCGCCATGATAATCAACCTTTCATTTGTATTTATAAATTCGAATCTTAAAAATACATAATTATCCCATCATTATAGCATAGTTCTAAAAATATGTCTTGAAAGAATCTAAGAATGAATCAAAGAATAAATCAAAGATTGAAATAAAGATTGAAATAAAGTAAAGTTTGAAAAAAAGATTGTATCAAAGAAAAAATAACATATTGACATTTATCGATATATAACATATATTATTATTATAAAGTCGTTAAGTTCTTTAAAATAAAAGGGGTAACGGTTGAGAAATCGTTCAACTACAAGATTTGTGCTTGCACAAGTCACAGTCACAATCTTGCTTTGCGCTAAAAACATGCGCAGGAATGGGGGAGAAATGAACAATTCAGATAAAGTGAAGGTATTTAAGGCTTTCTGCGATGAACGCAGAATTGAAATATTAAATCAATTAAATGCGGGTGAAAAATGTGCCTGTAAGCTATTAGAAGAAGTCGATATCAGCCAGGCAACTCTATCGCATCACATGAAAATATTGTGTGATTCCGGTATTGTAAATGGGCGCAAGGATGGTAAATGGATGCATTATTCGATAAATAAAGATGGCTGTATATTGGCAGAAAATTTACTCAAAGAAATGATACAGCGAAGTGACAGTCAAGACAATAGCAAGGATGATTGTTGTACACGATAATAATAAGTAAATATGAAAAGGCCATCAACGGGTGGCTTTTCTAAAAGGCAATATATAGATAGATTCATATGTATAAATGTAAAAGAAAGAAGGAAAACAATGGAAGCAATAAAAGATGGATGGTTATTTTTTCAAAATCAAATATTAGGTATGAAATGGATCAATGAATTATTTGGAAACTTACTTACTATGATTGGATTCGATCTAAAAAGCAGAATAGGAGGAAGCTTACAGTTCTTTTTATATGATACAGTGAAAATTTTTATTTTGTTATCGATTTTAATCTTTATCATTAGTTATATACAAAGTTATTTTCCGCCAGAACGAACCAAAAAAATATTGGGGAATTTTCATGGAATTAAAGCAAATATACTATCAGCTTTATTAGGTACGATAACCCCATTTTGCAGTTGCTCGTCAATTCCTTTGTTTATTGGATTTTCGAGTGCGGGATTACCATTAGGCGTCACCTTTTCCTTTCTAATATCATCACCACTGGTTGATTTAGGCTCCTTAATTTTACTGATGAGTATTTTTGGAGGAAAGGTAGCGATTGCATATGTAATTGTTGGGTTAATACTTGCTGTTATCGGTGGTACGTTAATCGAAAAATTAAAAATGGAAGATTATGTAGAGGACTTTATTAAAGGTGTAAATCGTATTGATATAGATGCACCTGAGCTTACCAAACGGGATCGATGCATCTATGCAAAAGAGCAAGTTGTTGCTACGGTTAAAAAAGTATTTTTATATGTATTCATTGGTGTTGGAATCGGTGCACTTATTCATAACTGGATACCAGAGAGTATCATTCAAAGCATATTAGGTTCCAATAATCCATTTTCTGTTATTTTAGCAACGCTCGTTGGAGTACCTATGTATGCAGATATCTTTGGAACACTACCGATTGCAGAAGCACTTTATTCAAAGGGTGTAGGTCTTGGAACCATATTAAGCTTTATGATGGGCGTAACGGCTTTATCCTTGCCATCTATGATTATGCTACGTAAAGCGGTAAAACCTAAGTTACTTGGCGTATTTTTTACCATTGTAACAGTAGGTATCATAATTATCGGTTATAGTTTTAATGCATTACAAATGTTTTTTAACTAACTATAAAATAAAAAATAAGGAGAAAATATTATGGGATTATTCGGATTTAAAAAGGAAACAGTAAAAGAAAAGGAAAAAGAAGAAGCACAAAATTGTTGTTGTGGAGGCGCATGCGATTGCAATGCAGAAAGTATGGAGAATGCATGTGAATCGATAAACGAAGACAAATCAGTGAAAGTTCTTGGATCTGGTTGCGCAAAATGCAATGATTTGGAAGCCAATGTAAAAAAAGCATTGGAGCAGTTAGGTATGGATACTACCATTGAGCATGTAACCGATTTTTCTTTGATTGCAGCGTATGGTGTAATGACGACTCCTGCACTTGTTGTTGATGGAAAAGTGGTATCCTACGGAAAAGTGTTAAAGACAGAAGAAGCCGTTAAGATTTTAGAAAAAG
This sequence comes from Acetivibrio sp., assembly GCA_041739345.1. Taxonomy (GTDB): domain Bacteria; phylum Bacillota; class Clostridia; order Lachnospirales; family Lachnospiraceae; genus DIGJ01. The sequence continues at coordinate 405,954 of JBGSNZ010000021.1, forward strand.
TCAGAGGATAAAGGTTGAAAGAAATCATTCAACCACAAGATTTGTGCCTGAACAAGTCACAGTCACAAACTTGCTATGCGCAAAAAAAAATGCGCAGGAATTGAGAGAAAAATGAAAGCCATTTAATGAATAGCCATTATAAAAAATGGAGATTGTAACAAATGGCTTTCATTATACATAGTATATGAGTATATACGTATATACGCATATAAGGAGGTGATGATATGATAGAGATACTAAAGGCAATTTCAGATGAAACTAGGTTACGTATTTTCGCTCAAATAATAAAAGATGATATGTGCGTATGTGAAATCGAAGAATGTTTAGGATTAACACAGTCAAATGCTTCCAGGCACTTATCAATCATGAAAAAAGCGGGCATACTAGATAGCTATAAAATAGCACAATGGGCGTACTTTAAGGTGAGTGAGAAATTTATTTCGCAGGAAAAGGATCTTTATGAGTATTTAAAAGGCCATTTGTCTGAGATTTCTGGTTATGAAGAAGACTGTAAAAACTACAATAAGTGCAAAGCATGTGATTTGTGCAATTGCAAAGAAAAAAGCAAAGGAGAGTAAAGCAAATGAGCGATAAAAAAGTACAGGGGATAGGTTTTTTTGAACGCTATTTAACGATATGGGTTATTGTATGTATGGTAGTTGGCGTATTAATTGGTAAATTCATTCCGGCAATTCCATCCCTCTTAGGTAAATATGAATACGCGAATGTGTCCATACCAATTGCAATCCTAATTTGGTTAATGATCTATCCGATGATGATGAAAGTCGATTTTCAAAGTATCAAAAACGTGAGAAAAAATCCAAAAGGTTTGTTTGTTACCTGGATTACCAACTGGCTGATTAAACCATTTACCATGTTTGGTATTGCCTATTTTTTCTTTTACGTTGTATTTAAAGGGCTGATAACTCCAGAATTAGCAAAGGATTATTTATCAGGAGCCATTTTGTTAGGAGCTGCTCCTTGTACCGCAATGGTATTCGTATGGAGTCATTTAACAAAAGGAAATCCTGCGTATACCGTTGTTCAGGTAGCAACCAATGATTTAATTATATTAGTTGCATTTACTCCAATTGTAGCGTTTTTATTAGGAGTCGGAGGCGTCACCATACCTTGGGCAACGCTTATATTATCTGTCGTATTATTTGTAGTAATCCCACTGATTGGTGGAATTGCAACTAGAATTATCGTTACAAAGAAAAAAGGACTCAGTTATTTTCAAGAAACGTTTATACCTAAGTTTAGTAATGTCACCATTATTGGTCTATTATTGACTTTAGTGATTATCTTTTCTTTCCAAGGAACCATTATTCTTGAAAATCCATTGCACATTTTGTTGATTGCGGTGCCACTTATCATTCAGACATTTTTAATTTTCTTTATTGCTTACTTTGCAAGTAAAGCATTAAAACTTCCACATAATATTGCTGCACCGGCTGGTATGATAGGCGCGTCAAATTTCTTTGAATTATCCGTTGCAGTAGCAATTGCTTTATTTGGAGCGAAAAGTCCGGTAGCATTGGCAACGATTGTTGGTGTTTTGGTTGAAGTTCCAGTCATGCTTACCTTAGTAAAATTTGCTAATAAAACGGTAAGCTGGTTTCCAGAAGAAGACACAAAATAATGGCATGTTAATGATAGAAGGAATGAGCTAAGGATAAAATGAATGATAGAATACGGATGATATTGTTTGTAGGTTTGGTTGTACAGATCAGATAATAATTTTTAATAACATCAAAAAGTAAACTAAAAAAATTAGGAGAATTAACCATGAAAAAAATGTATATCTATGAGCCAGCAATGTGTTGTTCCACTGGTCTTTGCGGCGTTTCTGTTAACCCTGAACTATTAAGAATTTCAACCGTATTCAATCATTTAACGCAAAACGGCGTGCAGGTGACTCGCTATAACTTATCGAGTAGCCCAAGGGCGTTTATGACAAATAGAACTGTAAATCAAATCGTTAAAACCAAAGGTGTAAAGGCATTACCGATTACCATCGTGGATAATGAAATTGTTAAAATGGAAGAGTATCCAACAAATGAAGAAATTGCCCGTTTTCTAGGTGTAACAGAAGACTATTTATGTATGGAAGTGAAGGATGTTGCTGCTTGCGATTGTTTAGATGGGAGCTGCTGTAAATGAGAAAATATTTTAATCCTAGTGAAATTGAACTCACTAAATATTTATTTTTTACAGGAAAAGGTGGAGTTGGAAAAACCTCCACCGCCTGTGCGACCGCGGTAAGTCTTGCCGATAATGGAAAAAAGGTACTTTTAGTCAGTACAGATCCAGCATCGAATTTACAGGATGTCTTTGAAACAGATTTGGATGGAAAAGGCGTCGAGATTGATAAAGTTCCTGGTTTAGTAGTTGCAAACTTAGACCCAATTCAGTCAGCGGCTGAGTATCGGGAAAGTGTGGTTGCCCCTTATCGTGGAGAGTTGCCAGACGAAGTGATAAAAAATATGGAAGAACAGCTGTCGGGTTCTTGTACCGTTGAAATTGCTGCCTTTAATGAATTTTCTACTTATATCACAGATAAAGATATTGCCATGAAATATGATTATATTATATTCGATACAGCACCAACCGGACATACGTTAAGAATGTTACAGCTTCCCTCTGCCTGGAGTAATTTTATTCGAGATAACACACATGGAGCATCTTGCTTAGGGCAGCTTTCTGGACTGGAAGATCGAAAAGAAATATACAAATTGGCAGTAAAAATGCTTGCAAATAAAGAAATGACAACGCTTTTATTAGTAACAAGACCAGAAAATGCGCCTTTACGGGAAGCCGAGAGAGCATCCACAGAACTTCGTGACATTGGAGTTTTAAATCAAGAGCTAATTATAAATGGATATTTAGAAGATTTTGATGATGAATTATCAGAAGCAGTCTTTGAAAAACAACAAGAAGCATTGGATGCTATGCCAAAATTATTGGAAGATTTTCAGCAGTACTACATTCCATTGCGTGCTTATAACGTTATGGGGCTAGAAAATATAAGAAAATTTTTGAATTCGAATGTAGAAACCGTATCAAACGATCAATTACAGATAGAAAAACTATATTCTTTGAGTAATGTAATTGATGATATTTATCAGTCAAAGAAAAAAGTAATCTTTACAATGGGAAAAGGCGGAGTCGGTAAAACTACCGTAGCAGCTGCGATTGCACTCAGACTTGCTGCGAAGGGAGTAAAGGTTCATTTAACTACAACGGATCCAGCCGCTCATCTAAAATATATTATGACGGAACAAGATAATATTACCATGAGCCATATCGATGAGCACGAAGTTTTGCAAAATTACAGAGAAAAAGTGTTAGGTAAAGCCATCGAAAGTCATTTGAGCGAGGAAGATATTGCATATATTGAGGAAGATTTACGTTCTCCATGTACACAGGAAATTGCGGTGTTCCGTGCTTTTGCAGAAATCGTTGACCGAGCAGATCAAGAAGTGGTCGTAATCGATACCGCTCCAACGGGACACACGTTGCTGTTACTGGATTCGACGCAAAGTTATCATAAAGAAGTTCAAAGGACCATGGGAGATACGCCTGATTCGGTGAAAAAATTATTGCCACGACTTCGTAATGCAGCGGAAACAGAAGTCATCATTGTCACATTGCCAGAAACAACACCATTCTTTGAGGCAAAACGATTAGAAGAAGATTTGAATCGCGCTGGTATTCATAGTAAATGGTGGGTAATCAATTCTTCGTTGTATGCAACAAATACAACCAACGGATTACTAAAAGCAAAAGCAAGTAATGAAGTAAAATGGATTAATAAAATTGCAGAAGTGGCAGATGGAAGTGTTGCTTTGATAAAGTGGAGCACGAAAGAACTAAAAGGTGAAGAACTACTAGAAATATAAAACAAAAATAATAATGTGCCTATAAACCGCAAACTTTTGTCATGCATAAAGTTTGCGGTTTTATTTTGTTATTAATTGCCGAAAACAATAGTTGACAATAACAACTATACACATTATTATATTTTTATTAAGCGATAAGGAGAAATAAAGTGAATCAGTCAAATCAATTTAGAGAATATACCAGACTTTTAGAGAGAAAGTTAAATATGATAAATACCGACGATTGTTCTTGCTGCGAAGTGAACGCCCTTCAATGCCATATCTTAGTAGAAATCGGGAGATGCCCGGGAAGTTCACTAAAAGACATTGCAATGATTGTAGAGGTAGATAAAAGCGTAGCCAGCAGAGCAGTGGAAGATCTCGTAAAGAGAGAAATGGTACTAAGAAAGCCATCAAAATCCGACAGAAGATGGGTGGAACTGGAATTAACTGATAAGGGATACGAACGTTTTCAAAAAATAGAAACTGATATGAATCAGAAATTTCAAACGGTATTGGATGCAATTCCACAGGATAAACGAGATACGGTAATTGAATCATTAAAATTGTATATTGAAGCATGTGATAATGTTTTGGAGGAAAAGGAAAATGATAATACGTGAAATGACGGAAACAGATTGGGAAGCAGTTCGAGGGATTTACGAACAGGCACTTGAGGAGGGGAAATCTACTTTTCAAACAGTAAGTCCTAATTATGAGCAATGGGATAATGGACATTTGAAGGATTGCAGATTTGTTGCAGAGAAGGAAGGTGTTATCTTAGGATGGGCTGCAATTGGAGCAACTTCTGCACGAGAGGTCTATAAAGGTGTTGTTGAAGTAAGTATTTATGTAGATAAAGAGGCTCAGAATCAGGGAGTTGGCAGCAGTCTGATGGAAAAACTGTGTGAAGAAAGCGAGTCATTCGGATATTGGTGCTTATACGCATCCATATTTACCATAAACAAATCAAGTATTCAACTACATAAGAAATTCGGATTTCGTGAAATTGGTTATCGAGAAAAGATAGCAAAGGATAGATTTGGTGAGTGGCAGAATACCATTTTATTTGAACGAAGAAACACAATCGGATAAGTCATATTTAATTTTTTGATTTTACCTAGTTATATGTTTTATGACATGGTAAAATATATAACTAGGATATAAGATTTTGTAGGAATCATCAGACTAATCGGTGGAAAGTTCGAATATGAGTATTGAAATAGATGTGAAACGATTGAGAAAGGAAATAAATAATGAAAATAATACATTGTAGTGATGTGCATTTGGATGCAGTAATGAAAACCAACTTGACCAGCGAGCAGGCGAAGGAAAGAAAAAATGAAATACTTTTAACTTTTACAAAAATGGTTGACTATGCAAAAGAAAACGATGTTAAAGTGATAATGATTGCAGGAGATCTATTTGATACAAAAAATGTATCTGCAAAAACGAGAAATGTAGTGAAAGACTGCATATTTAACAATCCTTCGATTGATTTCTTATACTTAAAAGGAAATCACGATTTTAATAGTTTCCTGAATGGACTGGAGGAAATACCTGAAAATTTGAAGCTATTTTCTGATGAATGGACCAGTTATCAATATGATAATGTTGTTATTGCAGGAGTGGAATTGGATGAACATAATAGTAATACGATATATAGTTCTTTAATTTTTAATAAGAATGAAATTAACATTGTACTTATGCATGGACAGGAATCGAAGTATTTAGCTAAGGATAAAGCGGAGATAATTAATCTTGGTGCAATGAAAAATAAAAATATTGATTACTTAGCACTGGGGCATATTCATTCATATAAAGAAAGCCAGCTTGATCAGAGGGGAATTTATTGCTATTGTGGCTGCCTTGAAGGAAGAGGTTTTGACGAATGTGGTGAAAAAGGATTTGTTTTGTTAGACACTGAAAATGGAAAGTCAGAACATCAGTTCATTAACTTCTCTAGACGTGTAATATATGAAATATCAGTAGATGTTTCTGGAATGGAAACTACAAATGAGGTTGATGTGGCTATTCGCGAGAATATCAATAGTATACCAAAAGAAAGTTTAGTAAAGATTCTTTTAACAGGCAATGTAAGCATAGATTCCGAAAGAAATATAAATTACTTAATGAAGAAATATAGTGATATATTCTATGCATTTAAAATCTACGATCAAACAAAACTTGCTATAAACATAGAGGATTACCGGTATGATGCTTCCTTAAAAGGAGAATTTATACGCTTAGTACTGCAACAAAATTATACAGAACAAGAGAAGAAGGAAGTTATTGAAACTGGACTGAAAGCATTAGCTGGAGAGGAGATTGAGTAATGCAATTAGTAGAATGTTATATAGAGAATTTTGGTAAATTACATGAATTCACTTATAAATTTCACGATGGCCTCAACACGATTAATGAGCTAAATGGTTGGGGAAAAACTACATTCGCTGCATTTGTAAGGGCAATGTTTTACGGGATGGAAGTAACGCGTGCTAAAGATCTTGACAAGGCAGAACGCAGAAAGTACAAGCCTTGGCAGGGTGGAAAATTTGGCGGTTATATTATATTTGAATTGAATGGTCAGAAATACAAAATGGAACGTTTCTTCGAAGATAAAGAAAAAGATGATACATTTGTTTTATATAATCAAAGTACAGGACTGGTATCCAATGATTTCACTGAAAATATAGGCGAAGAAATTTTCAAATTAGACAGGGTAGCGTACTCAAGGAGTACATATATTCCTCAGAATGGAATAGCGATAGAAACAAATGATAGTATTAATGCAAAATTGAGCAATCTAATTGAAGATGACAATGATATTAATAATTATGACTCAGCAATGAAGATACTTGACAAGTGTAAAAAGGAATATATAAAGACTGGATCAAGAGGAAAATTGGATGTTATTCGAAACAAGATAACAACATATGAGAGCGCACTAGAGAGCTGTTTATCAAAAGGCGAAGCTGTTGAAGCTTGGATGAAAAAGCTGGAATCAATAATTATAAATAAAAAAGATGTAAAGGATAAACTACATAATATTAAGGGCAATATTGAAGCCGCAAGTAAGTATGAAGGACAAGTTGTCAGGTTGCAACAATACCAAGAACTTTGCAAAACGCAGGATAAACTACAAGAAGATTTTGCACCGTTGCATTCATTTTTCAAGGAATCGATACCTACGGATGAAGAGCTTAGAAAATGCGATGAAATCAGTTCCGACCTGTTACAGTTGCAGGGTGAACTTAAGACCTATGAATTGACTGATTATGAAAAAAAGATACAAGAAACAGGGAAAGCTTATTTTACAAAAGGAATTCCAGAAGAGAAGGAAATTAACAACTATGAAGAACTGATTACGAAATATCGTGAGAATAAGATAAAAATAGATGCAAATGAGCTTAACGAACTAGAAAAGCAGAAAAAAGCCGAGCTGGATTTATTCTTTGAAAAAGGTGAGGCAGATGAATCACAAGTTGACCGTTTCATTGATAAAATACAAGAATTAAATGAACTTAAGAGTAAGATTACAACGGAAAAAAGCAAACTTGAAATATTAAAAAATGTTCAAGCAACGAATAATCAGACAAAAGATGAAAAGGTAAGCCATGGGAATAAGATACTTATTGCATCAATAATAATGGTAATACTTGGTGCTGCATTTCTGATACTATTTTTACCTTTAGGAGTCGGACTTCTAGTATTAGGTGGAGTACTATTTGCAGTGGCAAAATTAAGAAAAAAGAATCAGCAGCCGGGTGACTCTTCCAATACTGACAATGCCATGAACAATCAACGTGAAACCAATATAGAAATTCAGGGATTCATTGATGATTTGATAGAACAAAAGAATTTTAATGAAGAAGAACTAAATCATTTCTTGCTGAAGTTCCCAATTGAAATTAATCCAGATAATTATTATTCTTCCTTAACTATTATTAAATCCAAAATTAGTGAATTTAATAATTTGGTAACAAAGATTCATAATCAGGATAATGTTGCAATAAAAAATGAGCAGAATTCTATTGTTGAGAGTATTAATGTTTATTTAGAACCGTATTGCAGTAATTTATCTATATCTGTCGAACAAAAAGAGGATATTTGGAAAGAGGTTAAGAGCCGACGGATAGAATATGTTAAAATCAATGAGAAACTCTCTAAGTATAAAATAACAAGTGATAAATTAGAAGACCTGCGGAGCCAGCTGCTTACACTACTTAAAACGTATTTTGATGAATCGAATGATAATCTGGGCAAAAATGTAAATGTTCTTAAGGAACGACGAAAAGAGTATTTACGTTTATTAAAGGAAATAGAGGAATCTTCGACTAAGAAAGAACAATTTGAGAATGAAAATGATATTACTACATTAAAAGATACAGTGGAACCAAAGCAAAATCTTAAAGAATTGCAGGATAACGAAAAAACATTATATGCAGAACTTGAAGAAATAACGAGTGAGGAAAATAGTGCGCGTGAACAAATCAGAGTCTTAAGTGACGATGCAGACAGATGCTCTGATCTTCAAGCAGAGATTGAACAACTCAATGAAGAACTTAGTTTAGGGGAAGAGCAACTTGAAATATTAAATAAGACTATGAAATGTATGGAAAATGCGAAAGAGAAATTCTCAACTCATTATATGAATGGTATAAATCAAGGCTTTGAACAATATATAAAGATGTTGGATGATGGTACCTTAAGAGCAGCTCAAATGGATGTGCAGCTGAATGTTAATGTTTCAGCAAATGGTTCTCAAAAGAGTATTGATTATTTTAGCACTGGATATAAAGATTTGATAGGAATCTGTACTAGATTTGCATTAGTCGATGCTTTATTTGAAAATGAAATACCCTTTATTATTTTAGATGATCCATTTGTAAATCTAGATGGAGAAAAATTGAGCAGGGCACTCGATATGATTGGTGAAATATCAAAGAAATATCAGATTTTATATTTTGTCTGCCACGAAAGCAGAGTTATGGTTAACTGTTAGGATATAACATAAGCAATGTTAGATAAATCCTGTTATTGAACCGAAAGATAAACACTAATAAAAAATAGAACCAATAAATACTATTATGATAACAAATGGCAAATTCTAGTAAATAGTGATTGAACAAATATTACTTTGGGCTATAATTATTATTGTAATAAAAATTCGTTATAGCAAAAGGAGAGGATTGTAGTATGAAAGAAATGAAACGTTTCATTGCAGTGATATTGGTTGTTGTTTTATCTTTACAAATACCATACACCGCAAAGGCAGCAGACAGTAAAACAGTAACTGGAAAAGTTACGGAGGTCCAGAAATATGGTAATCTTACTTTGGATATTAAACCAAAGGAACTATATGATGCTGGTTATGAACTAGGGGATATTTTAAAGGTAAGCGTAGGGGATGCGAACCTAGAAATCCCATTTTGTACATCTTATAGTGATGTAGATACCGGTAGTTTGGTTATCCGCGATTCGAAAGAGGACAACTTGTTAATTGTAGCGATTAATATGGGTAACTTTTCAACCACTTATAAAGTTTCAGTTGGAGATACGGTAAGTTTTTCACTTAAGGAAAAGGAAGGATATCTTTCCGAATACTTATTAAGACAGCTGGTGCGCACGAACAACAGAAGTGATTATGCCACCGATTCTATTTATGCAAACTTTAGAAATATTTCGACAAAAGGGATTAATTCAGGTGTTTTATACAGAAGTAGCAGCCCAATCAATAATGAGCTAGGCCGTGCTTCTTATGCAAATGAATTGACGAAAGCCGTTGGCGTAAAGACCGTATTAAACCTTGCAGACTCTGCAACCGAAATCAAAAAATATGTTGCAGCCGACGATTTTGATTCCGCATATTACAAATCATTATATGATGCAGGAAGTGTAAAGACCCTGAATATGGGCGTTGATTTGTCTAGTGAGGAGTTTGGAACAAAGTTAGCAGAAGGTCTTCGCTTCTTAAGCAAAAATAAAGCACCATACTTAGTACACTGCACCGAAGGAAAAGATAGAGCAGGTTTTGTAAGTGCTGTATTGGAAGCACTTATGGGAGCTTCTTACGATGAAATCGTTGATGACTATATGACAACTTATGAAAATTACTATAAAGTTGAAAAAAATAGTGACCAGTATAAAGCGATTGCGCAAAGTAATATTATTACATCCATGACAACCATAGTATGTGGTGCTGCAAAAGGTACCGATATATCAAATATTGACCTTGCAGCTGCAGTACAAAAATATTTGGTTCGTATTGGAATGACAGATGCTGAAATTGCAAAACTAAAAGAAGGTCTATCTGTAGATTCGAAGTATTCTTCAAAGAATGTTACAGGAACCGTGAAAGAAATTGAAAAATATGGTCATACTTCAACCGACATTTTAATTGAAAATTTCAATAAACTAGGATTTGAAGAAGGAGATATGTTAACCGTAATCTTTGACAACGGATTTGTTTTAGAAGCTCCTTACTTAGATGGTTATTATGTTGATAATGGATATCCATTAGTACGTGCATATCCTGGACATACCAATATTGCAGTCTGCATCAATTATGGAAAACTATTTTCTATTGCGAATGTTAAACTTGGCGATAAAGTAACCATTATGATGTCAGAGGAAAAAGGATATCTGACGCAGTACGAGATTCGTAAACTAGAAAGAACAAATATTCGCGAAGATTATTCTTCCGATTCTGTATTTGCAAACTTTAGAACTATGAAAATGGGTAAAATTGCTAAAAATATAGTATATCGTAGCTCAAGTCCAGTAAATAATGAAATCGGACGAGCAGCATATGCAGATAAGCTGATAAAAGCTGCTAAAATTAAGACAATTGTAAATCTTGCAGACTCTAAAGAAAACATTGATTCCTATATTGCGGCAGAAGGTTACAATTCTCCATACTATAAAAAACTTTATACGAATGGAAATGTACTAGCACTCAATATGGGACTTGCTTATACTAGTGATGAATTCAAGGCGAGTGTAATTAAAGGCATGACTTATATGGCTGAAAATAAAGGACCATATTTGTTCCACTGCACCGAAGGAAAAGATAGAACTGGATTTTATGCTGCACTTTTAGGTTCTTTAATGGGCGCTACAAAGAGTGAAATCGTAGCAGATTATATGAAGAGCTACGCAAATTACTACGGTGTGAAAAAAGGAACTGAGCAGTATACGGTAATTTCCGCTGATGTAATTTCGATGTTAAAGTATATCGCAGGTACCGATAAATTAACAAAAGCAAATCTGGAAAAAGGTGCGAAATCATATCTGACTTCCGCAGGTATGACAAACAAACAGGTGAAAGCGTTAATGGAAAATCTATCGGGTACTTCAACTGCTAAAAAGAAGTAAAGACACAATAGTACAATGGAAGAAACAAATTAATTAGGATTTACAGATCGTTGAATCGTAACACAAAGGACCCCAAATCACTCATAAATTGAGAGGATTCGGGGTCCTTTGTGTTACGATTCAAATTTATCTAAGAGGAGAGAGAAATTGGTTGTGAAAAGATTATATTATACTTTAAAATGATTTATCTGTATTTGCAGATCCTGTGCAATTCCAGCTAGACTTTCTGCCGAATTGGAAATTTCTTCAACGGTTGCTGCCTGTTCTTGCATAGAGGCAGAGGCCTCTTCAGATCCAGCTGCATTTTCTTCTGCAATCGCAGATAGATTTTGTGTCAGGTCAATAATAACGTTCTTATTCTGCATCATCATGTCAGCAGAAGTATTTAGCTTATCAATAACTTCCTTTACTGAATCAATCGCACCAGCAATACCATTGAATTTTTCTTCGGTTTCTTTTACACTTTTAGCCTGAGAATTAACGATTTCCGTTACTGTAACCATGGTATCAACCGCATCTTTTGATTTATTTTTTAATTCTTCGATGACTAACTTAATATCATTTGTAAAAGTCCTGGATTGTTCCGCAAGATTTCTGATTTCATCCGCAACAACTGCAAATCCTTTGCCAGCTTCACCAGCACGGGCAGCCTCAATAGCAGCATTTAAAGCAAGTAAATTGGTTTGGTTTGCAATGTCTTGAATCATTGAACTTGCAGTCTCAATTTTTTTAGCACTTTCATTATTACTAAGAATGGTATTGTAAACTGATTTAGTCGCTTTACTACTTTCCTCGGAATCATGAATCAAAACATTCAATATTTTAAAGCCTTCTTCTTTTTCACGGTCAATTTCCAATGCTGCATTGTTCAGTTCCTTAATATATTCACTATCTTTTTCTAGCAGAGTACCCATATTTTCAACGTTGGAAGCAGCCAGTTCGGTGTCTTTTGCCTGATCAGAAGCACCACTTGCAATTTCCTCAATTGCTTTCGCAATTTCTTCTGCAGAGGCATTCGTCTGTTCAGATGTAGCGGTAAGTTCTTCGGCAGAAGCGGCTACTTGTTGTGCAGAATCGGAAGCTTTTACAATAAAATCACGTATGTTATTTTGCATAATTTGTATTGCGGCAACCATACTTCCGATTTCATCTTTTCTCCTGGAATATTTATTGAGTAATTTGTCTTCGGTGATGGTAAAATCAAGTTGGGACTGTTTGTCTATCGTTTTGGTAACATATGTAATTGGTTTTGCAATACTGCTACTGACGAATAGAGTGATAGCAGCACCTACCAAAACAGCAGCGATAATAAGAAAAATCAAGGTGTTTCGAATGGCTGCAACTTGAGCAAGAACCTCTTTTTCCTCTACACCAATGATTATAATCCAAGGTGTATTATTTATTGGAGCAAAGCCAACAATTCGATTAGTTCCACGAAATGGATAGTCACCGCTTCCTATTTCTCTTAATGCCATATGTTTGGTAAAAAGTGAAGAAAGCGCTTCATATTCGGTGTTAGTCTTAGCTTCTTCAACTATGTTAAATTGCTCCAATACTAAGCTATTATCTGGATGACCCGTCATCGTGCTGGAATCATTTACCATATAACCATAGCCTGTTTTTCCATAAACAACCTTTGATGCAATTTCACTAAGGGTGGAGCCAGATTTACGTCCATAAAGAACGGCTTGTTGAACATCATTTTTATAGATTGGTACAGCGACGATTAACACTGGTTCGCCGGTAACCTTGCTGATAATAATGTCAGAAACGGTTGCATCGCCTTTCGAAGCGTTCAAAAAATAGTCTCGGTCACTTACATTAAGAGATTCTGCCTTACTATCAAGAGTTTCTGCATTTCCCTCCATGTCTACAAGTACATATCCTTGATAGCCAGCACGGGTAGCTTCTTTTTCCATAAAAGCAGCTCTCTGCGACTTGGAAATACTTTGGTCAAGAATAAGGGGATTTTCTGCAAGACCCTTCATATAGCTCAATTCTTCTTCAATGCTTGCTGTAACATATTCAGCCTTTGCTTCTGCAATGGTTTTTAAATCCTCATGCGCATCTTTGATTAAATTGTTACTGACAATTTTAATCGCTATAATACCAAGAGTGGTAGTAACCATAAGAATGATTAGCGTAAATATAATAATTAACCTTAATTTGATTGATTTCATATGCATACTCCTTTCGAAAAAACATTTACTAGTGGTTTATTTACAAAAATCATTTTTTAATTGAAAACCAATATTCATTCCATACCTCGTCAAAAAATGATTGTAAATCTAATTCGGTGTTCTGGTAGACAATCATCATATCCATAGCACCTTTTATTAATACAAAGAAAAGGGAAACCATTCCTTTTGGATTCATACAATTAATTTTTCCTGCATTCTTCCCTTCTATAAATATTTTATGTAGTTTTTCATGTAATAATTTTTCTTTCTCTCGAATCAAATCTCCACACGATTTTTTTAGCTCTGGATACTGTATCAGAGATATGTTTCTCCAAAAGCGAAGTCGGTTCCATTGCTTAAAGTAAGTAATAACTAAATAAAATATAATTTTTAAGTTCTCTTCGTAGGCATTATCTTTCATGTTCTCCATTTCATCAAAGATAAAATCATAGAAGTAGTTGATTTCTCGTTCAACTACCAGAAGAATAATTGCATCCTTTCCGGTATAATGACTATAGATCGAGGGGACTTTTATACCAACGTCTTTTGCAATGTCAGACATGGATAAATTGTAGCCTTTATTTGCAAATAAAAGATCAACTGCGTTTAAAATTTCTTCTTTCTTATCCATTAAACCTCCTTGCCTAGCGAGTGTTAGTTAGCTTGATACTATTATAGCATAATTTGTATAATTTGCAATATATTTCTAACAAAAAAAACAAATTAATACAAAAAACAAGATATTACGACGTTTATATCTTAAATTGTTGTAAAACAGCAGATATCCATGATATAATAAATTAAATTATAAAACAAACCAAACAATAGGTAAAAAATGGAATATAAATTTTGAAAATTATATAAAAATAAAAAAATATTTTAGCAGATGCGATACACGAAATGAGATATGTAATCAATCAATATTTGAGCAACCGCTTATTAAAATACCGATGAATTATTATAAGCAATTAAAGATCTGATACGAAGGAGGGCGATGATATGCTAAAAGTAGTAAGTTATTTAAAACAAAAATTGAATAATAAAATCTTCATTACAATATTGGGATGCTTACTATATTTTTATTTGATTTTTACCTTAAGAGAGCATCTACCATCAGTAGCTTATAGAAAAATATTTTTTATAATTATTAATGACGCAGATATAAAAGCTATTATTACACAACTACAAATATTACTGTCCGTTGCAATCGTACTATATGACGATAAAAGAGGATATTATATATCTGTCGGATTAAATTTAATCAGTTTATGGGGGGCAATTATTTTTGTATTCTATAGTAAAGGTCCAACATCAGTACCAGCAATCTTCACTTACGTAGCAGCAATTATCATAGTATCCTTAATTTATTCTTATAAAACAAGTGTGAAAAAGCATCTAGCTCAATTGAAAAAAAAGGAAAATGAGCTAAAGAATCTAGCGTATTTTGATGGATTGACGGCGGTATTAAACCGAAAAACATTTATTGATGAATTAGATATGCATATTGAATTCTTTAAAAAATCCGATAAAAAATTATTTGTTATCTTCATGGATATTGATGATTTTAAAAATATTAACGATACTTTAGGGCATTTTGCAGGGGATACTGTATTGATTGAAATTACAAAACGGTTGAAGCAAGTAGTACATGAGGAAGACATTATTGGAAGACTTGGTGGGGATGAGCTGGGTATTATTATTAAACATCCAATTGATGAGGAGAACGTAAAAGACTATGTTCAAAAGATAAGTGATGCAGTAATGAAGCCGTATAGTAAAGATGGTATGGATATTTGGCCTACTGCAAGTATCGGAGTAGCAGAATATCCAAAAAATGGAGATTACTCAGCAGAACTTCTTAAAAATGCTGATATTGCTATGTATCATTCAAAACGGGAAGGTAAAAATCAAATTTCTTACTTTGAATAAAGTTTATTTACCTATCATTTCAATGTAAAATATAGTAAAAAGATACTTAAGAAAGGTATAAAAGAATGGAACTAACAAGACAGAATGAAGTTATTACAATCGATGATTATATTCTTCAATTTCCTGAAGATATTCAATCAATACTCACACAAATAAGACAAGTAATTAAGGAGGCGGCCCCAGAGGCAGAAGAGAAGATTAGCTATCAGATGCCTACATTTTATCTTTATGGCAATTTGGTTCATTTTGCCGCTTATAAAAATCACATTGGATTTTATCCAGCTCCATCCGGCATTGAAGCATTCAAAGAAGAATTAGCAATCTACAAAGGTGGAAAAGGCTCCATTCAGTTTCCGATTGCTAAGCCTATGCCATTTGTTCTAATAAGGAAAATTGTTGCATTTAGAGTTGAGGAAAATAAAAGAAAGTCTTAGAAAAATCCTGCTGTTATTCAAGCGGGATTTTTCTAAATTCATTATACCATTGGTTTTGCTTTTTCATGACCAGCTTTTGCTTTTCCTTGTATTTCAGGAACAGGTTCTACTTCATTTTTGGAAAAATGTGTTTTTTTGTTGCTTTCCGTACCATGCGGTTCTTTTGGATCAGGTCTTCTCATACCAGCTTTTGCCATAATCATTAGCTCCTTTCAATTTTGTTATACGTCTTAATGAAAAATTTAATCTAAAACTAAACTTGTATATTAAGTATTTGTATAAATACGAAATAAATACGTAAAATGTAAGATGATCTTTTATCTAGGATAAACTGACTATTTTTCGCTTTTACACGTACTTTACTAAAATATTACGTAGTGCTGATTGTATGAAGTAAGGGAAAAAGGTTATTCTGAAACAAATACGAGAGAAATAGGAGAAATGAAAGTGGCAAATATTTGTTATGAAGATATTTTGAAAAATGAAGAAATTAATACATATATTGAAATGGGAAATGATGTATTAGGAGTGCTAGGGTATACGGATCACTCCAAAGCGCATGCAGTTAAGGTGGCTGAGGTCGCAAGTAAGATTCTTGATGATTTGGGTTATTCAAAAAAGGAAATCGAGCTTGCCAAAATAGCGGGACTTATGCATGACATCGGGAATTCAGTAAATAGAAGGGACCATGCACACAGTGGGGCTATTATGGCGTTTCAAATACTAAAGGAATTACATATGGATGCAAAGGATATTGCAGTCATTGTTTCTGCAATTGGAAACCATGATGAAAGTTCTGGAAATGCGGTTACACCTATTTCTGCGGCTATTATTCTTGCAGATAAATCAGATGTCAGAAGAAATCGAGTACGGAACAAGGAAATCGCAAACTTTGATAAGCATGACAGAGTCAATTATGCGGTATTAAAATCAAAAATATGTGTTAATAAAGAAAAAGGTGTGATTCATCTAGATATTGACCTAGATGAAGAAACTTGTTCTGTATTGGATTATTTTGAAATCTTTTTAGAGAGAATGTTGATGTGTAGAAGAGCGGCGGAGCTGCTTAAAATGAAATTCAAACTTACGGCTAACGGGAACAAAGTATTATAAAAGTGCTGGAAATCCTTGGTTTTACTAGATTATCTGCCAAAACTTTGATATAATGAGTACAGTAAAATTATAGTAAGAACTGATACTCACGTTAACAAATCATCTGGTAATTACACTATAGGAGAACCAATGCTTATTAAAAAGACTCGACTTTTTACACTGGTTTTGATTGCATTAATAATGCATCTAAGTTTTAATTCGATATTTACGTTGCACCTTCAAGCAGCAACAAACCCTAATCACACACTTACGTTTGGTAATGATTTAAAAGTAAAAACACTTTTTTATCCATACCGAGATCCTGCGGGTGTGAAGAAAGCATCAGCCAGAGGGTTACAGGGTATTACGGTAGATTCTAATAATAATTTCTATTTAACCTATTCTACTGGCGATAAAACACAATATGGCTATATTTATAAATACAATCAAAAAGGGAAACTTCTTAAAATAAGTAAAAAATTAACCATTGGTCATGGTCAGGCAATTTCGTATATGGACGGTTATCTTTATGAAATAGCGGACATTGTAGGACAAGTTAATTACACATTGCAAAAAATTGACCTCACTACGTTGACGGTCGTTAATCAGTGGGAGATACCATCTACGATTCATCCAAATGTATTAGCAATGCAAGACGCCAATACAGCAATCGCTATCTCAAAATCAGGCGATGGATATGACATTAACAAAATTCATTTAGTAAATAATGAATTGGCTACACGTGATTGGCGTGAAAAAATTCATGTAACTGGTCTTGATAGTAATACTTCAAATAAACCAATACAGGGATTTGCAATTGGAAATGGACAATATTATTTACTCTTAAACGGTGAATATATTACATTTAACCTGGATGGTACAAATATCAAACAGGTAGCACTCAACGCGACAAGAGAACCAGAAGGCATCGTAATTTTGAAAAATGGAAAGCTGGTTATTCAATTTAACAAGTTAAATGAAATATTTATACAAAAATAAAGAAATAAGAAAAAACTGCCAACTTTGGGCAGTTTTTTTCTTATTTAAGATAACGAACTGCTTTATATGGCTTTCTATATTTGTAATTCGTTATTCGTATCCCTGTTTTGGGGCTACTAGCACTTATTATTTTTCCATTTCCTATGTAGATACCAACATGATTAATGGTGCCATTTCTATCATAAAATATTAAATCACCATGTTTGATATTTTTAATGGATATTTTTTTCCCACTTTTTGCTTGTTCTCTTGATGTTCTTGGAATACGAATATCATTGTCTCTAAACACAGATTGTGTAAAACCTGAACAATCGGCTCCCTTTGTTAAGCTTGTTCCACCCCAAATATATGGATTTCCTTTAAATTTTAATGCATATTTTACTAACTTTAATCTTTTTGATGAAGTAACAGAAATCCGTGATAAAATTGGCGCAGTCGATAGATTCGTTGTTGTTGGTTGCGTTGATTCTGTTTTTTCTTCTACTTGTTCCACCGTATTGTTCGAAAGAGATGGTTCTGCTGCATGGGAAATGATACCTTTCGCTGTTGTGAGTGCACTCGCAATGATAAAACAAATTATGATTTTTCTAATACTTTTTGTCATAAAACCTCCAAATGTTAATTAACTAAATGTTACAAAAATAATAAATATATTACAGAATTATTATAATTTTGAATTATGGAGATTTCATGGAGAAAATATATATACCAATATCTGGTTTTATTTATGATATTCTATAGGCTCAAATATATTTTGATTTAGATAGGTGAAGGTGTTATAATCATTTTGGAAATATATTCATAAGGGACTCGAAAGAGAGAATATATTCTAAACCAAAAGAGAAGGGTTATAGGGAGTATGAGCAAAGAAAATGAATTATTTTATCTGAAATATAGAAGGTATTGCTATATAAAAAAATAGCAGTACTTTTTTGTATCTGAAAATATGGCGGCAATTATATAGAAAATATGCACCACCTAATGATAGGTAGGAAATATTAAGGTTATATAAGTCAATTGAAGGGGAAAAGATATGATTATACTTATAGGTGGAAGTACGCATACTGGAAAAACTGTATTGTCACAGCACTTAATCGAGAAATATCATTATCCAAGTATGTCATTGGATCACCTGAAAATGGGGCTAATCCGAAGTGGACTAACAGATCTTACGCCAGATGACGACGATAAAATGACAGATTTGCTTTGGCCAATAGTAAAAGAAATGATTAAAACTGCAATAGAGAATAACCAGAATATGATAATCGAAGGTTGTTATTTTCCATATGATTGGAAGACCTATTTTGAACCGGAGTATTTGAAGCACATTAAATTTATATGTTTAGTAATGTCTTCAAAGTATATTGAAGAACATTTTGATGATATAAAAAAATATGCCAGTGTAATCGAAGAACGTTTGGAAGATGGATATTATAATAAAGAATTATTGCTAAGGGATAATCAAATCTGTTTAGAGATGTGTAAAAAATATGTTTGCGATTACATATTGATTGAAGATGAGTATAAAGTTGATGTTAATTTTTATGAGTAAATTGAGAAGTAATTTACTTCCCTTTATGTTTAGTAAATAACGAGAAAAGGAGCAAAAGATGAGCGAAAGAAAATATTATATAGATAATTTACGTTGGTTGTGGATCTTGTTATTAATTCCTTTTCATGCAGCAATGGCTTGGAATAGTTGGGAAGGAAATTATATCTGGTTGTACGAGAATAAGGTAATGTCGTCACTTGTCATTTTTATAGCACCATGGTTTATGCCACTGTTATTTGTATTAGCGGGTATGAGTGCTAGATATGCACTGAATAAAAGAAACTATAAACAATTTGCAATGGAGCGAATCAAGAAATTGCTAATTCCATTAATAACTGGAATCGTTACTGTCGTGGCATTTATGGCATTTATGGCGGATAAGTTTCACAACAATTATAACGAAAGTTTTCTAAATCATTACAACGTATTTTTTACTAATATCTCGGATATGACAGGATATGAAGGCTTTTTTACTCCAGGACATTTGTGGTTCATACTGTTTCTATTCATTATTTCAATGGTCTCGTTATTGCTGATTGAATTGCAGAAAAAGATATTACCTAAACTTTCTTTTTCAAAATTCAGGACGTTTCTTTTGCCAGTATTAATGGTTTTTCCACTAATTATGACTCCTATTTTGGATTTTGGAGGTAAAAGTATTGGCGGAGATCTTGCTCTGTTTTTATTGGGATACTATATTCTATCAGAAGAAGATGTTTTGGAAAGAATGACGAAGTATCGATATATTTACATTATTAGCATGTTTGTATTTGATATAATTTCAACTTATTTATTTGTATGGAAAGGGA
Source organism: Acetivibrio sp. (assembly GCA_041739345.1). Lineage (GTDB taxonomy): Bacteria > Bacillota > Clostridia > Lachnospirales > Lachnospiraceae > DIGJ01. The sequence continues at coordinate 426,207 of JBGSNZ010000021.1, forward strand.
ATCAAACAGGAATTGTTGTATCAATCTGTTATCCATGTGCGGCATGGTTTGGAATTTTAGGTTTTTTAGGACTTGCCAGATGTAACTTTAATCAGAATAATGTATTTACCAGATATATGTCATCTAGGTCTTTTATGATTTATATATTTCACTTTGGGTGGTTGGTAGTATTTCAATTCTATTTATGTGAAATTACGAACTCTATTGTTATTACATATTGCATATCCTTAATAGGAACATTTGTTATGACCTTGTTTACTTGTGAAGTTATTAGGAGAATACTGGGAATAAGATTTCTTTTTGGTGAAAAAGGGAAATAGAGAATAATTGAGCCAAGAAATTGAACCGAAAATACTTTATATATTATACAGGTATTCAAATTTGAGGGGGAATCGATTTGAAAAATATAGTTATTTTTACAATGGGAACCAGAGGGGATGTTCAGCCATATATCTATCTTGCGCAGGCTTTAATCAAAGAAGGACATAAGGTGACGATTGGTACGCATCCTTGCTGGAATAATCTTGTGACAAGTGCAGGGATTGAATTTACACCAATCGGGCCTGATATTGATATTGAATACGAAGCCGCCTTAATTCGCGGTCGTACAAAAAATCCAGTGTTCAGTATGCTTAGAACGATGAAGTTTGTTTTTAATATCATAAAAAATTCTTCAAACGATATTTACGAAAGTTGCAAGAACAAAGACCTCGTAATCGTTTCACATAGTCAGATGGGAGCTACTGAAGCAGAAGTGCTAAACATTAAAACGGTTAACGTTACTTTGCAAACAGAGATGATTCCCGAAATAAATAAGAAGAAAACCTTACGTGATCAAGTGTTCAGTGCACTTATAAATCCGCAAATGGTTAAGCCTTATAATCAGATTCGAAAGATATATAATCTGCCGAAGATTAAGTCAATGGACGAAGTTATGTCTTCAACACTTAATATGATTCCGATTAGCCGATATATCATAGAACAAAATCCATATTGGGATGAAAAAAATAAGATAGTAGGGTATTGGTACAATAATAATAACGACTATCAACCAGATGAAAATCTAAAAGCATTCTTAAGTGCAGGGGATAAGCCCATTATCCTTTCGCTTGGCGCAATGTCTTTTGAGAGCAAGAAGGAAAAAGAAAAACTGGATATATTTGTTAATGCATTCCAAAAGACAGGAATGCGCGCAATTATTCAAGGCTTTAATAAGACTTTAACCGATTATAGGCTCCCTGAAACAATGATAAGTGTTGGCTCTGTTCCTCATAGTTGGCTGTTTAAACAAGGTTACTGCGTCATTCATCACTGTGGATTTGGTACATCAGCTTCCTCAATGCTTTATGGTATTCCGACCATTCCGGTTCCGCATGTCCTTGATCAATTTGCCTTTGCTGACCGCTTATATAAATTGGAAGTAAGTGTAAAGCCAATTAAGGCAAGTGAATTGAGCGAAGAAAAACTGATAAATGCAATCAATGAGTTAAAGAATAATTACAGCAAAATATATGATTGTGTTGAGGATTTGGCAAAAAAAATGCAAGAAGAAAACGGACTTTTAAATGCGGTTCGATTAATCAAAAGCGCTACGGACTTTATTTAGAGCAAAGTAGGGAAAATCAATGCTAATGGAGGAATCAAAATTATGGAATATTCACCTTTTGGCGGGTTCGGGCAAATAATGTTTGCCATCGTACCCGTAATAGTAGTGATAGGATTTGTCTTTGTATTTGGAACTATTATTGTTCGTTCCATGCAGGGTGCAAAACAATGGAAAAGTAATAATGAATCACCCGTTCTTACGGTTGATGCGACAATGGTGACAAAGCGAACAGATGTGCATCATTATAACCACAATGCAGGATCAGACAGTATGGACTATACGTCATCATCAACAACATATTATGCTACCTTCGAAGTAGGAAGTGGTGACCGCATGGAATTTAAAATCCATGATACGGAGTATGGAATGCTTGTAGAACATGATGTTGGGAAATTGACTTTCCAAGGTACACGCTATTTAGGATTTAAACGAAGCAAAAGTTAAAGCGACGGATATACGGGAGATTATTAGCAAAGATAGAAGTGTCTGACTTTTTAATGTGAGGAGGAAAAATAAATATGGAAAATAGTAATGAAGATATGAAACAGGATAACTTAGAAGAACAAGAAACATCAGAAGATAAAAAATGCAAATCAGAAGAAAATTATATGTCATTGGGCATGTGTATGGGTATGTGCCTTGGAATGGCAGTTGGCCAATTATTATTTAACAATATGATAATGGGCTTGAGTATTGGAATGTGTTTGGGGCTGGTGTTTGGAATGAGTTTTAAAAAGAAATAATCAAATTATGTATATATAAGGAGAAAATAAAAATGGTACATCTAGTATATTGTGATAATACAGGTAAAAAAGGGGAACATGTTTTAGATAAAATTTTATCTGGAACGAAAACAATGGTAGTAAGAGGTGCGGCAGGTCGTAAAATTCCGCATAGTCGAGTATTTGAGGGCGAAACCGTCTACTTTATGGAAAAAGGAACAGCGCTTATCGCTGCCTTTGCAACAGTAAAATCGGTTCAAAACTATGTGAAATTAACAGAGGATGAGATTGTTAAAATACTAAACGACAATCAAAATATATTAAATCTAACTGAAAAGCAAAAAGAACGCTGGCACAAAAAATGCTTATGTCTGGTTGAATTTGATGGTGTCAAGGAAATGGAAGAGCCGCTTTTGTTTGATCACCAAGGGAATATGGACGATTGGTTGATTATTGATAAGATTGAAGATGTAGTTGTTGGCACGAGCATACCTTACAACTATGAAAATTCCAAATTTTAATAACGTGAAGTCTAAATCGTGATAAGAGGATAACAATGATATATTATGAACAACAGGAGGTATTATTTTGAAAAAGCCAAACTCTATCATGCAACTTATGAGCTACATATTTTTAATTCTAGGTTCGGTGTTTATTATTGCTGGATTTTTAAATGCCATCGGATTACTACCAACAAGTCCAAAATCAATAGGAAACCCAGCTATAGTATTTCCTGTTTTTGGAATTATCATTTTCCTAGTTGGAATTTTATTCTTTTTTATCCCTTGGTATCAGCAAACTAAACGAAAGAAATTACAGGAAAATGGACTAGAGGTACAGGGAATTGTAACAAAAATAAAGCAATTAACTTACACCCATTGGGGGAATCAATCTCCTTATAGGGTATCCTTTATTTATGTAATTAACGATAAAGAATACAAAGGAAATAGCACTTTATTATGGGAAAAACCCAAACTTTGTTTTGGAGATAAAATTACGGTTTATGTAGACGGAGATAGAAATAATTATTCTTATGCTGATTTCCATATTTACTACGGTCTTTAGTTTAGTAAGAACAGAAAATAGCAAGAAATAAGCATGGATTAAGGAATAATAAAATGGAAAATATAAATTTGGAAAAAATGACGTTGGAAGACTATAATGACTATATTCTTTCGGCAATAACCAATTATGAAACCGAGTTGATACGAAGCGGGCGATATAATACAAATCAGGCTGCGCATGAATTTGCTGTATGGGAATATAACGACATATTCAAAAATGGATTTTGTACCCCGGACACGTATTTGTATAATATTGCTGTAAACGGACAAAAAGTCGGAATTCTTTGGTTTTTAAATGAGGATAAACAAGGTTTTCCGGGTGAGGCTTTTATTGGTGATTTTTTAATTTATGAAATGTATAGAAAAAAGGGATATGGTTATCAAGCCTTGCTTGTAGCGGAGAGTTTAGCAAAAGCACAGGGCCTCACTGAAATGAGGTTAGGGGTAATGAACCACAACACGAAAGCAAAAAATCTTTATATAAGAGCTGGGTATACCGTTTTTAAAGAAAGAGAACATGACTGTATTATGCGAAAGTTTTTGCTTTAAACTTAAAAAGGAATACACTTGATAGGAGGAAATGAAAATGAAAACAATAGGTATGATTGGTGGAATGAGTTGGGAGAGCACGGTTACCTATTATAAAACCGTAAATGAAATCGTAAAGCAAGAGCTGGGCGGATTGCATTCAGCAAAAGTGCTACTGTACAGCGTTGATTTTTCTGAAATAGAGGAATGTCAGGCAAAGGGTGACTGGGAAAAAAGTGCAGATATTTTATCCGAAGCGGCTAAAAATCTTGAAAAAGCTGGAGCAGACTTTATTGTGATTTGTACCAACACCATGCATAAAGTAGTCCCACAAATCCAAATCCAGATAGGTATTCCGATTGTTCATATAGCAGAAGCAACGGCAGATGAATTAAAACTTCATAATATCACAAATGTAGCGCTGCTTGGAACAAAATACACCATGACACAGGACTTTTATAAGGAAAAGTTAGAACGTGCGGGAATTACAGTTCTTATACCGGATGAACAGGGAATCGAGATAGTAAATGATGTGATTTATAATGAATTATGTTTAGGTATTATTTCAGAAACGTCGAAAGAAAAATATCGTGGCATTATAGACACTCTTGCAAATAAGGGTGCACAGGGAGTGATTCTGGGCTGCACTGAAATTGGGCTGTTAATTGGGCAAAAAGATACGAATTTACCTGTTTTTGATACAACACAAATACATGCCTCAAAAGCCGCAAAGTTGGCGATAGAGTTTGATTCAGAGTTTTGTAATGTAAGGTATATTAAAAATGATAATGTTGTTCTTCTTACATGGAAAAAATTTGCCCAAAACGATAATTATAGAAGACCAACATGGTTTGCTTCAACTCTATTGAAGCAATATCCGCATAGTAATTTCGTGGTTGATGCCAGAAATGGATTTGAAGATGATAAGGAAGATGTAGCTTGGGGATTTTCTGAACTGTTGCCGAATATGGCAACTTCCGATTGCAAATATGTTGTATTTATTATGCAAAAGGTGCCTGATATTGAAGAAGAGATGGATATGTGGACGAAAGAGTTTGGAAAGTACTTTACTGTAACGAAAGTAGAAAGTTATGAACAGGCGATTCGAAGTGTAAATCAATGTTGAGGAAACTTGCAAATATGGCAGTTGAGTAAAGGCTAAATGAGGAAAAATGACAGGAGTTTGAAAGGAGACACTTTTATGAGTAAGCCTTTGTCAGAAATGACGTTGGATGAATTGTGGGAACTATTTCCGATACAATTAACGCAGCACCAAGTTTATTGGGTGGATTGGTATCAGAAAGAAAAAGACCATCTCATGTTCGTTCCGCCACATACAGTGAAAATTCATCATATTGGTAGCACTTCAATAGAGGGTATATGGGCAAAACCAATTATTGATATTTTGGTGGAAGCCAATTTGAGTGAATTTGCGATGGTAAAAAGTTTGCTTCTAAAGGATGGTTATATTTGTATGGCGCAAAATGAAACTTCGATTGATTTTAATAAAGGATATACACCGAATGGATTTGCTGAAAAGGTGTTTCATTTACATCTTAGAAAGCATGGAGACAACGATGAGTTGTATTTCAGAGATTATCTGAATGAACATTCCGAGATTGCAAAAGAATATGAAAAATTGAAGCTATCTCTTTGGAAGCCATTTGAACATAATCGAGACGGATATACGCAAAGTAAGACAGCATTTGTGCGTGAACATACTATTAATGCAAGAACGCTATATGGGCGAATCTATTGACAAAATAGTCTGCCGTGCAATACAGATGTATGAAATTAAAATAAGTATCTTTACATAAAAATACTCAGATAAATGTATCAGAAAAGAAAGGATGGAGTATTATCGATGCAAGGAATATTGTCTAATATTTATACGACGGATAATATTATATTACATTATTACGAAATTAAAAATGATCTGCAACCTTTGGTCATTATTCACGCGCAAGGTGTTAGCAGTATCAGTTACGACAATGTTTTTAAAGCACTATCAAGAAAATATCATATTTTCGCTGTCGACTGTTATGGGCATGGTTATAGTTCTCATGATAAAGAAAATTATAATATTCAGGCGATAGGGGAAGCCATAGTTAATTTCATTGAGAAAATAGTGAAACGTAACGTATATTTAGTAGGGCATTCCTCAGGAGGATTGATTGCGGCTTATATTGCCGCATATTCCGATTTTTGCGAAAAATTGTATTTAGAAGATCCGCCATTATTTTCTTCGCAAGAAGAACGAAGGTTCAAAACCTTTAATTATATTGATTTGTCAAGTATTTGCCATCTTTACAATGAGCAAAGTGAAGAAAAAGATTTTGTTCTGTATTATTTTTCAAACCAGAAGGCATGGGATTTCTTTCCTGAGAAATCTAGGAACAAAATTAAACGCAAAATGATTGGAATGGCTAAAAAGTATCGTGAAAAATACCCTGCTAAAGACCTAAAGGTTCCATTTTGGCCAAAGTCAGCACTTAGCGGTTATCGAGGAATGAATCAATACGATCCATACTTTGGAGAAACTTTTTATAACGATAGCTTTCATGCAAACATATCGCATGAAGAAATGCTTAAAAAAATTCGTTGCGAAACCGTGATAATGAAAGCAAAAACAAATATCAGCGATGAGGGTATTTTATTGGCAGCGATGAGTGAAGAGGATGTAGAAAAAGTAAATGAGTTAATTGCGGACAGTAAAATAATACGTTTTGAGTGTGGTCATGGAATTCATATCGAAAAGAAAAAAGAATTTTTAAAATACTTACTAGCGTAATTATAAAAACAGAAGAGGACTAATTATGAAAATGCATGATAAATGTTTGCCATGTATTATTAATCAAGTTATCAAAGTGGCAAATATCACCGAAATTGAAGACAAGGAAGAGTTGCTAAGAGAAGTCTTTACTTACCTTAGCAAAATGAATTTTGATACAACAACGCCTGAAATTATAGGCGAAATCTTCGATATGATAAAAAAATATACGAATAACCCAGACCCATATAAAGAAACCAGAAATTATTACAATTCTTTGTTTTTACAATTGTTACCGGAGTTTGAGAGGAAGATTTATCAAGCAGAAAAACCGTTTGAATTAGCAGTGCGATATGCCATAGTTGGCAATATCATAGACTTCAATCCGATACACAATACATTATTAGAGGATATTTATGATTATTTTGATAAAATGGATCAATTAGAATTGACTATTAATGATTCAAAGACACTTATGGAAGATATTGTAAATGCAAAGATTTTATTATATCTAGGTGATAATTGTGGAGAAATCTGTATGGACAAGATTCTTTTAAAGAAAATAAAAGAATTGAATCCTAATGGTAAATTACTATTCGGAGTACGCGGGAAACCAGTTGTAAATGATTCTATAGCTGAAGATGCGTATTTTGTAGGTATTGATGAATATGCAGAGGTTATAGATAATGGGGATGGATCTCTAGGAACTGTCCTTAGTAGAACAAGCCCTGAATTCAAAGAAATCTATGATAAGGCCGATGTAGTAATTGCTAAAGGGCAAGCGAATTATGAATGCCTGAGTGAAGAAAATAAAAATATCTATTTCCTGTTAATGACCAAGTGTGATGTGATTGCAAATGATATTGGCGTTGAGGAAAGGAAAATGATTTGCATGAAAAACAGATTACCTAAGGAGTAGACAATGGTTGTTAAATTTAAATTTGCGATGGGAGAGATTAGAAATGAAATTGAGATTGGTGAAGCTTACTGAAAAATATAGTCAGCACTTAAATGATATGATGGAAGAATGGTATAAAGCGGATGAAGAAATAATTCCATATGCCATAAGAAAAGTAGATTATCTTGATTTTGAGAATTATATGAATCAATTGGAAGTCAAAGATCCGGAAGAAGGATGGGTTCCAGACTCTACTTTTTTCTGTTTGGATGAAGAAAGAAATCTGTTTGTTGGAGCTGTTAATATTCGTCACTATCTAAATGATTTCTTACTTATGAATGGTGGACATATTGGAGATGGGGTGAGACCATCCGAAAGAAGAAAAGGTATTGCAACCAAAATGATTGGTCTTGCACTTTTAGAATGTAAAAAACTTGGAATAGAAAAAGTTTTAATGGTATGTGATAAAGATAATATTGGCTCTGCAAAAAGCATTCAAAATAATGGCGGAATCTTAGAAAATGAAGTTGCGGATGATGAGGGTATTATTGAACAAAGATATTGGATAACTATATGATTAAAAAGATTATAATAAGAGTAATAAAGTGGTTTGCAATTATCTTGGTAACATTAGTCGTTATAGGGCTATTTTTCCCTACATGGACCCCAAAAATTTTGGGCGATAATAGTATTAGCCAATTACAAAAAGTTAAGATAAATAACGTTGATCTTGAAGTAATGATACGTGGCAACAACCGTGATAATCCAGTGATTGTATTTGTACACGGTGGTCCGTGTTGTTCGGAAATACCATATGTTCGGAAATATCAGGACTTGCTTGAGCAGAACTTTACGATTGTTCATTATGACCAACGTGGAAGTGGAAAATCATATGAGTTCGGTAAAGACTATTCGGGTGTGAATGCATCTACCCATGCAGATGATTTAATCGCACTTACTGAATATATTGAGGATTACTTACATCAGGATCAAGTAATTTTAATCGGGCATTCTTATGGAACTTACATCGCCACTTTGGCAGCGGCTAAAAGGCCAGAATTGTATCGGGCATATGTAGGAATAGGACAGATGTCAAATACGATTGAAAGTGAGCTGGATTCGCTTCATAAATGTATCAATGCTGCGAAACTGGATAGTAATGCGGAGGATGTTACCTATTTAAGTGGGTTAGAAAATTCGGTTTCACAAGGTAAAATAATGGCACCCCGGGATTATGTGCGAAAATACGGATTCGCAGCGAGAAATATTGATGAAGATGCAGATTATTTGAATGGTTTTCTTTTGGGCAGCGAGTATAACCTGCTTGATACAATTCGTTTTTATACGGCATCGGGCAAGTACCAAGAAGCATTAATTAGGGAAGTACTAGATAAACCAATTTCTGATGTAGTGACAGAGCTTGATGTACCGGTTTACTTTGTAATGGGAAAATACGATTGCATGACTTCACCAGAAGCTGCCGAAAAATACCTCAATAGTTTAAATGGAGCGTCTATACGTGAAATGGTAATATTTGAGAACTCAGCACATTATCCGCAATTTGAAGAAGAGGAAAAATTCTTTGATTGGATGTGCAGTATGTTTGTGAAATGACAAATTCCAAGAAAAAAATAGAGAAGGTGTAGATAATGAAGATACTTTTGAGAATACATCCAAAAAATGGATTAACCTCTGTGCAACTATAAAATATAAAATTGTACAGAGGAGTGCATAGAAAATGAATAGATTAAATAAACCAGTTGTAACAGAGAAAACGATCAAGGCAATGGAGGATATGTCTTTTTTTACCCATGCTTTGATTTTCGATGATTTGCTGATTGTTGCTCAAAGAGAAACAAATTGTTTCGTATTAAAGACAAATGACGGGTTGATAGTAATAGACGCCATTTGGCCTGCTAAAGAGGCTTTTGATGCAATAGAAGATGCGATAAAAGATGTAGGATGGAATAACCATACAATAAAAAAACTTATTTTGACGCATGGACATGTCGATCATACAGGATGTGGGAGGTGGTTTGTTGATAAATATCAAGTAGATACATACCTTTCTGAAACGGATGATATTTTTTGGCTAGAACACCCAACAAAACCCGATAGACCGGAAACATGGAAGAATTATAACATTGATATTTATTTGCGGGATGGAGATACCATTATATTAGGTGATAAAGTGATATATGTTTATGATACGCCGGGGCATACTCCAGGATGCTTAAGTTATATTTTTCCTGTAAAAGAAAATGGAAAAATTCATATGGCAGCTTTGTGGGGTGGTACAACACCGCCATGGACAAAAAATGGAGTAAAGAAATACATAAAGTCCTTGGATTACTTTATTAATCAAGCTATAATTAAAAATGTAGATGTAGTTTTAAGTAACCATACATCTGTAGATAATGGTTTAGAACGTATTGCATATTCAAAAAAAAGGATGTCCTATATGCCCAATATTTATATAATTGGACAGGAGGGGTTTCAAAAATTTTGTCAGGTGTTTCGAACAATGAGTTATGAAAGGTTAGAAAGATTATCTGAATAAGGTATAGAAGAAAGAAACGATAAATTTGAAATTATGGAGGGAAACAAAATATGAACATTTCACTTATTAGACCTACGATAGAACTTAAAGAAAAAGCATTGAATTATCGACAGGAACATTTTGATAATAAGGAAATGATTATCTATGGAAGTGAACTTTTGGATAAAACGGATTCCTATGAAGAATGGCTACAAGCAGTAACCAACAATGCAGATGAGAAAACCGTAAATCCTGAATGGGTATTGACAGACACTTTCTTTGCTATAGATAATGATATACAAAGAATTATTGGAATCATAGATTTAAGGCATACATTGAATGATTTCCTTATAAATTTTGGGAATTCTGGATATAGTGTGAGACCATCAGAGCGCCGAAAAGGATATGCCACGGAAATGCTAAAACAACTTCTCATTGTTGCAAAAAAGGCAGGACTTAATGAACTGCATTTGTCTGTTGAACGAAATAATAAACCTTCAATTATGACTATTACAAAAAATGGTGGGGAATATGAAAGAAGTTTTGAATTTGAAGGGGAACAAGCAGATATTTATAAAATAATCCTTTAAGATGAGATTTTATTATTCGGGAATTATTTTATTGTACAATAAAAATGGTGAGGTGGAATAGAAATGGGAATTACTAGATTAGAGGGAGATTTTTCTCCTGTTGAAATAAGAGGATATAGTTCAAGGTCGATGAAAACATATTCAGATTATGCAATTATCGCAACAGATGCAGCGCATAGAATTATTGCAATAGGAAAAGAGGCATATAAATATATGGATGAAGTAGAAAAATCTGCAAAGGGCGAGATTTCTGTCTATTCCACTTTTAAGAGAAACGTAGTTGCTGAATTTGAAGAAACCGTTGCAGTAATGAAATCGATGTTTCAATTTGTGCTTACCGGAATGAAGAATAAAATCTTAAAGCCAACGGTTGTTGTATGTATTCCCTTTGAATTAACAGGTGTGGAAACAAAAGCGTTCCAAGAAGTATTCATTATGGCTGGAGCGAAGAAAGTTACAATCTTAGAGCGTGATTTTGAAGAAAATAAAAGTGAATTAGGAAATAGCTACAGTATTGTTATTGGTATTTTACCTAATAAACTTTAGCACGATAAAGGAAAAGATATTATCTTTCTAAATTTAAATAAGGAGACTAATTATTATGGGTTTAATAGAATTCATTGGAGAATCAATGAAACCGGGGAAAATAGGCACCGTTGATACAGATAAAGGAAAAAAAGAGAAACGGATAGGGATACTGATTGTAAAAACCATCCTATCAATAGCAATAGTAGCCGTTCTTTATTTAATGCTATTTTACATAGAAAGGTAATTTGAAAATGAATATAACAATGCGACTTGGAGAAGAAGCAGATATTGATGAGTTAGAGCAACTATATAATAGCTTAAATGATCACTTATCTGCTACAACAAATTATCCAGGATGGAAAAAGGATGTATATCCGATTCGTGAAACTGCGGTAGATGGTATCAGTGAAAGGTGCTTATATGTAGCTGTTTGTAACGGAAAGATTGTAGGGTCAATTATCTTACGTCATGAGCCAGAACCGGCTTATTTGCCGGTCAAATGGCGAAAGGAATTAGATTATGAGGATGTCTTTGTTATATATACGTTTGTTGTGCATCCGGATTATTTAGGTCAAGGTATTGGACAAGCAATGCTTGATTTTACTTCAAACATTGGTAATCAGTTAAACATTAAGTCACTTCGACTCGATGTTTATGAGAATAATTTGCCAGCCATCTGTTTATATGAAAAATGTGGATTTGAGTATATTGATACGGTAGATTTAGGCTTGAGTCAATATAACTTAGATTGGTTTCGATTATATGAAAAACTTTTATAACGCTGAAACAGTTGGAATTTTGGCATGGATTATGTGCAATTATTTATATAAAAGGTAAGGAGAGAAGCTATGAAAAATAGGAGATTCATTTTGTTTGCATTGACGTTGGTCTTGCTGATCGCATTGGTTGCTTGTTCCGATAACTCTACATCGGTCAATAAGCCTGTGTCCTCATCAAAACACTCAGGGAAGATTTATCTATATGGAGAAGAACATGGTGTAGAAAAAATATTGGATAAAGAATTTGAGCTGTGGTGTGATTACTACGAAAATAAAAATATGCGACACTTATTTGTTGAACTTCCGTATTATACGGCAGAATTATTAAATGTCTGGATGAAGTCAGATAGTGATGAAATTTTTGATTCGGTCTATGATGATTGGAAAGGTAGTGCATCGTATAATTCTTATACGATGGAATTTTATAAGAAGGTAAAAAGTAATTGTCCCGAAACCATATTTCACGGTACCGATGTAGGTCATCAGTACGATACGACTGGAAAACGATATTTGAACTATTTGGAAGAGAATAACCTAAAAGACTCGAAGCAGTATTTGCTGGCGCAGGAAGCAATGGAGCAAGGGGAGTATTATTATAAGAATTCGGATGATGTGTATCGCGAAAATAAGATGGCAGAGAACTTTATTCGTGAATTTGACAATGTACGTGACGAAACCATTATGGGGATTTATGGTCAAGCGCATACTGGGCTTGACGCCATGAATTTTACCAACGATGTTCCTTGCATGGCAAATCAGTTAAAGGAAGCTTACGGTAATATCATGAATTCAGAGGACTTAACTTGGATAGCAAAAGATATTGAACCGACTAGAGTGGATACTATCGAAATTGGTGGAAAAAATTATGAGGCATCGTATTTTGGGAAAGAAGATCTGACTGGCTTTAAAGATTATTCATACCGGGAATTTTGGCGCTTGGAGAATGCATATAACGATTTTAAGGATAAATCAAAAACAGGCGATGTACTGCCTTGTGACAATTATCCGATGCTGATAGAAACGGGGCAAGTTTTTGTTATAGACTATACAAAAACAGACGGTTCGATTGAAAGATTATACTACCGTTCCGATGGGACTGTTTGGAATGATATGCTGTCAACAGAAGCGTTTGCGGCAATTTCATAAGGAGGAATTATCGTGGAAATTCTTTGTTGTAAAGGTCTTACAAAAGTATATGGGACAAAAGATAATCAGGTTGCAGCATTAGACCATGTGAATTTGAGCATTCAAAAGGGCGAGTTTGTAGCTATAGTGGGGTCATCTGGTTCAGGAAAGTCTACGCTTCTGCATTTATTAGGTGGCGTTGATCAGCCTACAGAAGGTAAAGTATTGGTAGAAAATACGGATTTATCAACTCTTAACCCTACATCAGCAGCAATCTTTCGCCGCAGAAAAGTAGGATTAATTTATCAATTTTACAATCTGATTCCGACACTTACAGTGGAACGAAATATTCTGATGCCTTTGCTTTTGGATAAAAAAAAGCCGGATAAAGAGTTGTTCGAACAGGTGATAACATCACTAGGAATTCAGGATAAGTTAAATTCGCTTCCCAGTCAGTTATCAGGAGGGGAGCAGCAAAGAACTGCTATTGCCCGTTCTTTGCTTTATCGCCCTGCACTACTTTTGGCAGATGAACCAACTGGAAATCTGGATCATAAGAACTCCAGAGAAATTATTGACATGTTAAAATTATCCAACAAAAATCTTGAGCAAACAATAATAATGATTACCCATGATGAGCAGATTGCGTTAGAAGCAGATCGCATCATCACTCTACTAGACGGTAGAATTATCTCCGATGAGAAGAGAAGGAGGTAATGTGTATGTGGAAAGAGTATTCCAGCAGCTATATAAAAAATAATAAGATTACGAGTGTTTCTCTTATGATGGCGGCACTTATATCAGCAATATTCTTGTCGCTTATTACCAGTATCTTCTATAATACTTGGATCGATAATATAAATCAGATTGTAAAAGAAGAGGGTGACTGGCAGGCAGGGATTACCGAAAATATTTCACAAAATAAGATTGAGAGCATCAAAAATTTTACTAATGTAAAAAAAGTAATAACATCACAAACAGAAAATGGTATGAAAACTTTCGTATATTTTTATGAAATGAGAAGTATCTATGATGATATACCAAAGATTGCAAAATTGATAGAAGTAGATGAATCAAAAATACAGTATCATGAAATGCTCTTGTCTGAGTATTTCATATTTGATCCAAATGATGAACAACCACCTATGCTACTGGCATTTTATGTATTTGTTATGGCTATCGTATGTATTTCTCTCATTCTGATTATTAGAAATGCTTTTTTGGTATCTATGAATTCCAGACTGCATCAGTTAGGAATTTTACAGAGTATTGGTGCAACACCAAGTCAGATTAGAATTTGTTTATTGCAGGAAGCATTCGGCTTATGTCTTTTACCAATCATCGTTGGTATAGGAATTGGAGCGATTTTATGTGCAGGAGTTATCCGGTTTGCGAATGGAATCGCTGGTAACTACCGTGGAGAAAATGTAGTCTTTACCTACAACTTTGGGTTATTCTTGATTGCGTTTATTGCTTCCCTTCTTACCGTGTTATGTTCCGCGTGGCTGCCAGCAAGAAAGTTAAGCAAGATGGCTCCGTTACAAGTGATTAAGGGTGAAGAAGAGAATGCCATAAAAGAAGTGAAGAAATTTCGTCTTATTTCCCTGCTCTTTGGAGTTGAGGGAGAATTGGCAAGAAAATCGTTATATGTAAGAAGAAAGGCACTTCGTACAGCAACAGTCTCTTTAACGCTTTCTTTTTTTGCATTTAGTATCTTTCTTTGTTTTATGACTTTGTCAGGAATCAGTACAAAGTATACCTATTTCGAAAGATACAAAGATGCATGGGATATCATGGTGACAGCAAAAGGTCAAAATGCAAGTGGTGTTCAAGATGCAAATAATGTTCAAGATGCATTGAATATAAATACATTGAGATTATATACATTAGACAAGGTAGAGAGTTGCTTTGTTTATCAGAAGGCACTTGCTTATACATATCTGACAGATGACATGTTTAGCGAAGATTTACAGGCGCTAGGAAGCATTCTGGCAGTCGCTGGCTCAGATGTGGCTGTGAAAGGTGATAAATACCAGGTTAAAGTGCCAATTGTGATAATGGGTGATAAGAGCTTTAAGAACTATTGTGAAAGTATAGGAGTGAATATTAGCGATACAGAGCGTGGAGTGGTTACGATCAACCGTATCTGGGACAGCATCAATAGTAATTTCCGATATAAAGAATATGTGCCTTATATAAAAGAGCAAGATGACTTCACTCTTTCCTTGTTTCAAAATACGAACGGAAGCAATGATACCGTAAAAGTACCGATATTAGCCTATACGGATCAATTGCCAGTACTTAGAGAAGAGTATGCGAATTATGCGTTAGTTCAAGTTATGTCTGCAAGTACATGGCAGAGTATGCTGGCAAATATGAGTCTCGAATCGCAGGAAACCTATATGAATATACAAACTGTGACCGATGATTCTATTGGGTCTGTTCAAACAAAGATAGAGAAAATATTGAGTGGCAAAAATTATAAATATGAAATAGAAAATCGTGTGGAAAACGAACAGTATAATGAGGAAATCCAAAAAGGATACACGATTATTATGGGTGGATTATGTAGCCTTTTAGCTATCATAGGTCTGGCCAGTGTATTCGCAAATACATTGGGATATATCTACCAGAGAAAACGAGAATTTGCCCGTTATCTTTCCATTGGTCTTTCACCGCAGGGAATTAAGAAGATATTATGCATGGAGGCTCTTATTATAGGCGGTAAACCTATTTTATTTACGCTACCTTTGACGATTGCTTTTGTTATATTTGCAACCACCGCAAGTTACATCGACCCAATGGAATTTTTAGACAATATGCCAATAGTTCCTCTTTTTATATTTGCATGCATGATTATGGGGTGTGTAGCATTGGCGTACTATATTGGAGGCAAAAAGATTTGTAATGTTAATATGATAGAAACACTAAAAAATGATGTTTTATCATAAATAAAATAGCAGCTGATATTGATTTATCAATTAATAACAGATATAATCATAACCAGCTTTAAAGAATATTGTCTTTTAAAAGTAAATAATAAAGTTTTCTAGGGTTCCGCAGTTATAACTGGTCTGTGACCAAGAGAAAACTCGCAGCTATTATAGCTGTGTCACGGAAGGATAAAAGCCTGGGAGATATCAAGATGATATCTTTCAGGCTTTATTTTTTGTTAAGGAGGTGAAAACACATATGGATTGGATTTATTTAATAATTGCAGGAATGTTTGAAGTTGTTTGGGCAATGGCACTTAAATACTCTCATGGATTTACGAAATTAGTTCCATCTTTAATTACATTGGGAGGAATGGTAATCAGCTTTTATTTATTGTCACTTGCTACTAAGACACTCCCAATGGGCACAGCATATGCCATTTGGACAGGTATCGGTGCTTTGGGTGCAGTATTACTGGGTATTTTGCTGTTTAATGAGCCTGTCAATATTTTGCGAATTGTATTTCTTTGCTTTATACTGGTGGGGATTTTAGGGCTGAAATTTACTGCGGCTTAGGACAAGATATGTTATGCTTATTATGTTTATTAAAGTTGTTTGTATAGCATCAATTAAATTATACGAGGAAAGCGAGGAAATAATAGTGTTTAGAGAAATGAGAAGAGGTAAGCAATTATTATCAATAGAAGAAACCACAGCAGTAATGAATAGATGCACCAATGGGGTTTTGGCATGTTTAGGCGATGAAGATTATCCGTATGCAGTTCCACTTAGCTATGTCTATTTCAATGACAAAATCTATTTTCATTCAGCAAAAGCTGGACATAAAGTAGATGCTGTTACGAAAAACCCAAAGGTATCTTTTACTGTAATAGATGAAGATACAATAGTAAGTGAAGAATATACTACGTATTTCCGTAGTGTTATTGCTTTTGGGAAAGTAAGAATTGTAGAAGGTGATGAATGGTTAGAAGCGTTTCATGCTTTAGTTGAAAAGTATTCAAAAGATCAACCAAAAGAAGCTAAACACAAGGAAATAACCGAATGTAAGCACGCCATTCTTATTGCAATTGACATCGAGCATATAACTGGAAAGGAAGCCATTGAATACGTCAAGGCTAAAAGCAAATAATAATTTTCCATAGGCTTAAATCTGAACAACTCAGTTCGAAAGGTGGCTTATCAATTTTTGTAAGCAAATACTCATTGACATTTATCGATATGAAAGATAATATAGTATATATCATATCGATAAATATAGATATGATGTGAGGAATTTGATACAACAATATGAGAAAGATGCAATAAAATTTAAAGCGTTTTGTGATCCGAATTGATGGATGATTATTGAGCACAGATGGGGGAAATTGTTGTGAATAAAGAAAATAAGAGAATTAGTAATAATGGTAAATGGGTAAAAATAGTAATCCCATTTCTTATTGTAGTAGTGGTAGTCGGTATTTATGCATACAAGAAGGCTGAAGATAACAAGCCAATCATACAAAACACAGAAAATACTCAAACTGATAAAACCAATCAAAACACTCAGGATATTGTGAAAGAAGATGTGAAAGAAGAATCGGCGGATAGTACCGATGAAGGCCTTTCATTGGAGATATCCTCCGTTGATTTGGATGAAATAAAATCCTATGGACTTCCTTTTGTCATTGATTTTGGTTCGGATTCTTGTAAACCTTGTAAAGCAATGGCACCAGTCTTGGAAACATTGCATGAAGAATGGAATGAAAAGGCAATTGTACATTTTGTTGATGTATGGGAAAATACGACTGCCGCGAAGGATTTTCCGATATCGCTTATTCCAACACAAGTATTTTACAATGCAGATGGAACCCCTTTTGTACCAAGTGAAGAACTCGCTCAGGAAATTGAATTTTCTATGTATGGTTCGAACGATACGAATGAGCATTTGTTTACTATACATCAAGGAGGAATAACGGAGGAAGAGATGAGAAAAATATTTGCTGAAATGGGGGTGGAGTAAATGAATGAACTACTCGAATCCATTTCAGTTTTAATAAAAGAAAGTACTTGGCTGGCTCCAGTATTAGCGTTGGTAGCAGGTATTTTCACCTCGGTTACTCCATGTTCTTTATCAACGATACCTCTCGTAATAGGAGTTGTAGGTGGAACCGGACAAAAAGATACAAAGAAAGCATTTAAGTTGTCCATAACGTTTGCGATTGGAACAGCGATTACATTTACCATACTTGGAACCATGGCCTCCTTAGCGGGAGACTTAATTGGAACATCTGCAAAATGGTGGTATATTGCATTGGGTATTTTAATGGTAATGATGGCACTACAGACATGGGAAATATATAATTTCATTCCATCTACCTATTTAATCTCAAAAAATACAAAAAAAGGGTATGTAGGAGCATTGCTTGCAGGCATTCTAGGTGGAATATTCTCATCTCCTTGTTCGACCCCAGTATTGATTGCACTTTTGGCAATTGTAGCTGGTAAAGGAAGTATTTTATGGGGAGTGCTTCTGTTACTTTTATATTCCATAGGCCATGCTGTTTTAGCGGTAATCGCTGGAACGAGTATAGGATTTGTTAAAAAACTTACTAGTAGTGAAAAATATGGAAGATTTAGTGCAGTGTTAAAAATTGCAATGGGATGTGTAATTCTAGTAATTGCGTTTTATATGTTTTATTTAGGATTCTAGTAACTGTTTCTGTGTTCATTTGAAGGAGGGCAACAGATGCGAATAATTATTATTGGTGCAGTAGCCGCAGGAACCTCAGCAGCTGCAAAAGCAAGAAGAAACGATGAAAATGCAGAGATTGTAATCTATGATAAAGACAGATTTATCTCTTATTCAGGGTGTGGAATGCCATATTATATTGGTGGTGAAGTTGAAGATGCAGAAAAATTGACACCGCGTGATCCGTTATTTTTCAAAAGTAAATATGATGTTGACATTTTTATAGAACATGAAGTACTTGCCATTGATCATAATAATAAGACCTTGGACATAAAAAATATGACTACTGGCACAATCTTTCAAGATAATTACGATAAGCTTGTGATAGCAACCGGTGCTTTGGCCGTTATACCTCCTATCAAGGGTGCGGATCATGAAAATGTTTTTACTTTACGAAATATTGCCGACATGAACCAAATAAAAGCCTATATCAACGAGTTTTCTCCGAAATCTGCTGTGATTATTGGAACTGGTTTTATCGGTCTTGAAGTATGTGAGAACCTCAAAGGTCTTGGCATAGATGTTACTTTGGTAGAGCGGCTGCCACAGGTCACTCCAGGACTTGACAAAGAGATAGCGATCTATGTTGAGGACCATCTTAAGAAAAACGGTGTCACGGTATTTACTGGTGTATCGGCAACAGCGGTTAAAGCGGACAAAGTTGTATTAGAAGATGGCAGGGAAATCAAAGCCGATTTTGTATTGCTTTCTGTAGGAGTACGTCCAAATACCGAATTGGCCATTCAAGCAGGAATTGAGCTTGGTATAACAAAAGCGATTCGAGTCAATGAAAAGATGATGACGAATGTGCCAGACATATATGCTTGCGGTGATTGTGCGGAACAGTTCCATATAGTGACTGGAAAACCAGTCTATCGTCCGATGGGATCAACCGCAAATAAAACCGGGAGAATTACAGGAGATACGATTACCGGCGGCGATTTGACATTTCGTGGAATCCTTGGAACCGGAATATTTAAGGTATTTGGTATGACAGTAGCTTTGACCGGATTATCTGAAAGAGAAGCGAAGATGGAAGGATACGATGTAGCTGTATGTCATAACATTAAGCCGAACAAACCAGAATATATGGGTGGCGAGGAAATGGTAATTAAGGGCATCGCAGATAAAGAAACCGGAAGACTTTTAGGCGCACAGATTGTAGGTTTTGAAGGTGTAGATAAAAGAATCGATGTTTTTGTTACAGCAATCACTTATAAGGCGAAAGTGGAAGACTTATTCCATCTAGATCTGGCATATGCACCACCTTTTTCAACTACAAAAGATCCGGTTATGTATACTGGAATGATTTTAGATAATGCCATCAACAAAGGCAGAAAACTGATTACCCCAGATGAGCTTGAGGAAATGATTCAGTCGGGTAAAGAGTATGAACTTATCGATGCAAGAACAACTTCCCAATATGAATCAGATCATATTGAAACTGCAGTCAATATACCTCATACTAAATTAAGAGATGGTATAAAAGAGTTAAATCCTAACATAACGGCAGTGACTTATTGCAACAAAGGGGTTACTGGGAACGCAGCTCAGAATATATTGCTTAACAATGGATTTAAAGAAGTATACAATCTTTCTGGTGGTCACAAGCAATTCAAAAAAGGTATAATTTTGGAAAAAACGATTTAAAATTATGAAAACAATGAAAAGTATAGTATAATAAGGCTTGGGCAAAAAATAAGTGAAAGTAAGTACTAGTGGAGGAACAAAAATGTCGATGAAAGATATGGAAAGAATGAAAAAGCTTTTAGAAGAAAAGAAATCTAAAGGCGGTTTCTTACAAAACGAAAAAAAGGTTGGCTCTGGCAAAGTTGAAAAGATGAATAAGAATATAGGAATTGATTCAACTAGAACAAATAAAATATCACAATAGATGTGTGAACAAGCTGGATAAAATTGAATACTTATTGCCAAAGGACATTTAACATGATTGTTAGGTGTCCTTTTGTTAATGTATTTATTTGAAAGAGAAGATGGGTGTGTTTTTAAATAAAAGAAAACGAATTATTTTGAACTAAATTGAAATTGGTATATAATGGTAGATGTGAAAATCTCATCAATGAAAGGAAATGATATAATGTTTTCTTATGACGATATACAAAAATTCAATGAAACAGAAGTGAAGCTATATAAATTTATTGTTGATAATGGTGACAAAATTCCTTATATGACGATAAGAGAATTGGCTGACAAAACACACATGTCAACATCGACAATCCTTAGATTCTGTAGCAAGATGAACTATGATGGATATAATGAATTCAAAAAGGGGCTGAATAAATATTTATATCAAATACAAGAAAGGCCACCACAAAATGATTTATCCGAGCTGTTACATTACTTCCGTAGGACAAATACAAATTCTTTTGAGCAGAAAATAGAGCAGGGAAGCGAATTCATAAGAAGAGCAGAACGAGTGATTTTTGTAGGTCAGGGATCTTCTGGAACACTTGCAAGATATGGAGCAAGATATTTTTCGAATTTGGGTAAATTTTCAATAGGGCTAGAAGATCCTTACTATCCAATAACAAAAGATATGCTTCGCAATACCGTAGTCATTGCACTCTCCGTTTCAGGCGAAACAAAAGAGGTTGTGGATTTGATTAATCGATGTAAAACCAGTAACTGCAATATTTTAAGTATCACCAATCAATCGAATTCTACGATTGCCAAAATCTCAGATTGGAATATTTCTTATAATATGGAAATGCTTAGCGTTAATGGTGGATATAATGCCACTACGCAAGTTCCGGTATTATTTCTCATAGAAACACTGGCAAGAAGATTATAAATTATGTAACATCTTGTTACTAGCAGTGTAACAAGATGTTATATATTATTGTCATAAAGATATGTGAAAGAGGAACTAAAGTTTGTGCATCGAAATGGAGGATAAGAGTGAGAACAGAACTTGATAAATGTTTAGAAGGAGTACACTATAATTGCCACGATAATATTTTTTTAGAGTACAAAAAGAAAGCAAGAGAATTACTAGCAAAATATAACAACCTGTCTTATGACCAAAAGGCTGAAAAGCGAGAGGTTTTAAAGAATCTATTCGGTAATATAGGTACGAATGTATCCGTTGGCTCGCCATTTATTTGTGATTATGGCTGCAATATTTTTTTGGGTAGTAATGTGTCTGTGAATATGAATTGTACCTTTGTAGATTGTAATAAAATTACCATTGGTGATAATGTATTAATTGCATCGAATGTACAAATTTATACAGCAACTCACCCAGTGGAGTTAAGTGAGCGATTAACCCCGGATTGGAATCCAGAAAGTGGTGAGTATTTTTGTAGGACATATGCACTTTCGGTTACTATCGGTGATGGATGTTGGATTGGAGGGGGCGTTATTATTTTGCCTGGGGTCAACATAGGAGATGGTAGTGTTATAGGTGCAGGCAGCGTCGTAACAAAGGATATTCCTAAAAATTGTGTCGCAGTTGGAAATCCGTGCCGAGTAATTCGAGAAATTAATGGAGAACAAAAAAATGTTTAAAATGGTAGCATTCGACTTTGACGGAACTATAGCAGATATAATTCCCATGTGTATTGAAATATTAAAAAAGGCAATGTCACCTTATACGGAATATGAGATAACTAATAATATGATTATTCAAACGTTTGGGCTAAACGAAACCGGAATGGTTAAAGCGATTGTAAAAGACAATTGGCAGTCAGCCCTGAGAGATTTCTATCTTTATTATGAGAAAATGCATGATAGCTGTAGGACACCTTTTCCTCAAATATGTGACTTGATAGAGTATTTGAAAGGGAAAAATATTATAGTTCCATTGATTACAGGAAAGGGAGAAATCAGCTGTAATATTTCATTGAAAAAGCTGGAATTGGAGAACTGTTTTAGTGATATCATGGTAGGAGATGAAACTCATCCTAATAAAGCGGAATCCATTTCAAAATTGCTTGAAAAATACGCGATCAAGAAGGAAGAGTTTTATTATATAGGGGATGCACCTTCTGATATAATGGCTTGTAGAGAGGTTGGTGTATCCTGTTTATCAGCTGCATGGTCAAATAGTGCAGACATAGAAAACTTGAAAGCGATTAATCCGGATTTTATCTTTTACAATATTTCGGACTTAATGATATTTTTTGAAGCAGCACTTCTAAATGCCAAGTAGATACCTTACAACTTCTGTAAGTGTTATTTCACGGAATGGTCTGCTACACTAAAAACAACAAAATGTAGGAGGTCATAGAATGAATTCACATAAAGTTTTACAAGTTGAAAGTATTACCAAAGTATATGGTAAAGGAGATAATAAGACAGAAGCACTGAAAGGAATTAGCTTTGATGTACTTAATGGTGAATTTCTTGGAATTATGGGGGCTAGCGGTTCTGGAAAAACGACACTACTAAATTGTATCGCTACCATGATAAAACCGACATCAGGAAAGATTATGCTGGAGAATAAGGATATTTCATCATTTAAAGGTGGAAAATTAGCAGATTATCGTGGTAATGAAATAGGTTACTTGTTTCAGGAGTTTGAACTGTTGGACAATTTAACAGCAAAAGAAAATATTTTACTTCCATTATCACTTCATGGAATAACGGGTAAACAAGGAGAAGCTGAATTGATAGAATTGGCGAAACGATTGGATATTATAAGTGTTTTGGACAAATTCCCATCGCAATTGTCTGGTGGGCAAAAACAGAGAGTAGCCGCTGCCAGGGCGCTTATTTCAAACCCAAGTATTGTTTTAGCCGACGAGCCTACAGGAGCACTTGATAGCAAGAACTCAAAGATACTCATGGACAAATTATCAAGTATCAACAAAGAAAAACAAAAAACGATTGTAATGGTCACGCATGATGCCAATGTAGCAAGTTATTGTACGCGCATTCTCTTTATTCAGGATGGCCATTTATTCCATGAGCTTAGAAAGAATATTGAAACAGAAACCACCGACAGCTTTTATGAACGCATTGTAACAGTTATCGCTCAGTTGGGGGGAGGAAGTGCAAATGTTCTTTAAACAAGTTAGGCGTAATGCAACAAAAAGTCGAAAGAATAATGGATTGTTTTTTGGGTCTCTTATTATTGCAATCGTTGCCTTTTATACGCTGCTTTCCTTGGAAAGTCAAGATGTTATGAGATTTTTGAAAACGATAGAAAGCGATGCTGTTAGCAAACTGATGTTGATGATTCCATCCGTATATGTAATTTCACTCTTCTTTGTTTTCTTCTTGGTTTACTTTGCATATCGTTATCAATTGGATAATCGAAAAAAAGAATTTGGATTGTATCTGATGTTGGGGATGAAACGCAGCAAGCTTTTTGCAATGCTTATGACAGAAACCCTTTGGAATAGCTTGGTATCCATCTTGATTGGGTTACCAATTTCTTTGCTCCTTACAGAAGGGATAAGTTTAGCAACCGTTAAATTAGTTGGTCTTGGCATCATTGGACATAAAATCTCTTTTTCCATTTCTGCAGTACTTAGTACCGTGCTCGGATTTGTATTTATTCAAATGATTGCAATGTTATGTTTATGCATTGAATTAAGTCGGAAAGAACCCATGCAATTGCTTCGAACAGATTCGCCAGATAAGCAGGTATCTATTTCAAAGAAAAAAAGTTGGTGCTGTTTTCTATTTGGGGTGTTGTTTTTGCTCATAGCGTATACAGTAGGCATTTTGATGTTGAGAAGCTTCAATTTAAAAATCGTTTTAATAATACTTATCTTTGGTGGGGTTGGTACATTTCTTCTTTATTGTGGCATGGGTGTGATCATTGGAATGCATATTCAGAAAAAAAGTCCATCAAAGTCTGGTTTATTTGTATTTACCGGCAGACAGATCCAGGAAAATGTGCTTTATGAATACAAGGCATTGGCAATTTCATCACTATTAATACTGATGGCTTTATCTTGTGTATCCTTTGGCATTGGAATTGCCTCCGTGCGTGGTTCTGGAAGTGCCAGAAATGTAGATTTCTCAGTTGATTGCAGTGAAGAGGCTATATCTGAGTTTGTTGGCATGCATGCGAATAAGTCGGCAATTAGCACCTATTATCCAATGTATGTTGATCATCTTGATACAGAATCACACGAATTTGTATGGGGAATAGTGGAAGCACTGGAAACACAACATGAGACAAGTCTAAGGAATAATATAATAGAGAATTTAAGTGGTCCTTCGAATTATCCATATTTCATATCTGAGAATAGTTATAATGATCTCTTAAAATCAATGGGCAAGGAACCGTTGCATTTGGAAAAGAATCAGGTTGCTTTGTACACTTCGGATAGAGATAGCCGAGAGTTCACAGATATTTTCAGTGGTGCATTAAAGACAGGTGCTTATGTTGAAATAGATGATGAACGTTATGAATTATTGCCAAATCTATATTTTGATAATATTGTTGCAGATCGAAAAATAACACTATATACGGCTTTAATTGTTTCGGATAAATTATATCAGAATTTGTTTGCAGACAGTGGAGAGCCATTTTGTTGGAATCTTTTACTTCGTAATGGGCTTGTGAAAAAAGAGGGTTTGATGCAGGCCATACAGACCATGGAAAAGAGTCTTTCAGCGGAAGGCTTAGATTACGAAAGTTATCTTAGTGGAATCGGTAGAAATCTGTTCTTCACAGTAGCTGCGAGTTACCTTACTATTTATCTAGGAATTTTGTTTGTGTTAATCGCAAATACAGTCATTGGATTAAAATTCCTTATGCAACTTAGAAGCAATAAGCATCGTTATCTTACTTTGTTTATGCTTGGAGCAAATGTAAATGCTCTTTGCAGTTCTGCAAAAAAACAGATTCAGTTGTTCTTTGCTTTAGTCTTTGGTGTGTCAATCTGTAGTTCAGTCTTTGCAATATGGGCAATGTTCACTAGCTTTATGAAATTACCGGTAGGAATATCAATCGGCAGAGTGATTTTGATAGCAGGAATAGGTTTTGTTCTGTTCATTATCGTTGAATTAGTTTATATTGTTATAGTAGAGCGTATTGGTAACAAGGAAATATGTAAAATCAGTGTGACAAATAGGAGGTGACGATCCCTGAGCAAAATTACAGTAATTGAGGATGATATTTATTTAAGAGAAGAGATTGTTAACACCTTTTTGAAGAAGGGGTACTCGGTATCGAGTATCTCTTCTTTTGAGGCACCAGAGCAGGAGATAATTGACAGTACACCGGATTTAGTGGTGTTGGATATAAATTTACCTGGTAAATCTGGATTTGAATTATGTAAATATTTGAAAGCAAGAGCAGCGTTTCCTATACTTATTTTGACGGCGCGCGATACTTTGGCAGACGAATTAAGTGCACTGGGAATTGGTGCTGATGACTTTCTTACAAAACCTTGTCCTAAAGAACGTTTGCTTGCACGTGCAGAGCGTTTGCTCTTGACCTATGAGAAAATGAGAAACGTAATACAAATAGGTGAAATATCATTGGATATAGATACCCATAATGTGATATATAATAATTCGCACATTGTTTTGCCAGAAACAGAGGGAAAGATACTACAGGTTTTAATGGAACGGCATCCCAAACTGGCAAATAAGCAAGAACTATTTACTCTCATTTGGGGAACCAATCAATATATAGATGAAAATATTCTACAGGTAAATATAACTAGGTTAAGAAAAAATTTAAATGAGATAGGATTAAAAAATATAGTGCAAACAGTACGTGGTCAGGGATATTGTTTGGAGGTAAGTAAGACATGAAGAAATTTGGATACAATGGAAAACTAAATAAAATATGGTTTGTATTGTTTTGCGTAACCGACTTATTCTTTATGTTTGTAGTGTGGCTAGTTGCACCAGAAAATTTTAAGAGCCTTATCGTAATGATGATATTGTTTACGCTTTTGATTGTTCTAATAGGGTATTTCGTTAGTGGTAAAATGCAAAGCAATCAACAAAAACTATTTGAAATGTTTTTATCCGATATGGATGAACAAACAGAAGAGCTACTATTAGCATCTGTTGATAAATCTTGGCATCCTATTATTCGGACTGCCTCTGAACAAATGAGAGAACAGATTTTGTCCACAAAAAACAAACAGTTAGAGATAAAAAACTATCGGGAGTTTATAGAAGAATGGACGCATGAGATCAAAACGCCATTGTCACTTGCTACCTTAGTTTTGGGTAATCACAAAGATGAAATGTCCCCATATGTCTATAAGCGAATGGAGCATGTGAGATATGTCATCAATCATGATGTAGAAAAGATATTGCATTATGCACGTCTTCATTCTGACCATGTTGACTATAAATTTGATGAAATTGTTTTAAATGAATTTTTGCAGGAGTGTATTGAAGATTTCAATGCTATAATAGAAGAAAAAAGCATTGAATTGCAATTGAATGTTTTACCTATTCAAGTGATAAGTGATAAAAAAGTCCTTGCATTTATTATTGCACAGCTTCTTAGCAATGCTTTTAAATATGCGAAGCCTGACAAAGCGATCGTTAATATTAGCACGCTAAAAGATAGTCAAGGAGAGAGAAAAACACATCTTATCATACGAGACAATGGAAACGGCGCACCTAAGGAAAATATACCGTTTTTGTTTGATAAAGGCTTTACTGGAAATCATCCAGATAGACAGGGTGCTACGGGAATGGGATTATATTTTGTAAAAAAATATGCAAAGTTGCTATCCATCGAGGTAATTATTAATCCATTATCAATGAATGGTGAAGGATTTGAAATTGAACTTGTTTTTCCGAATGTTGTCTAGTTATGCGCCATTGTATGGAGAATTAAAATGAAGAAAAAGAGTGCGGTTATGATTATTAGGAGAGCCATTCAAAAAAATTTCACATTATTCTTGACAAGTAAACTTGGCGGCGTTATGATATGAATAACAAGTAAACTTGGCAAAGGAGTATATGATTATGAACAAAGAAGAGATTTTAGAAAGAAGTCGTTCTCAAAAAATGGATGAGCGAGAGGAATTCGAAAAGGATAAGTCACTAAAATGGGCATTAATTACAATGGCGATTCTTAGTGCTATATTTGCATTTATAAGAAGTGAACAAAATTTACCAATAATGGATTTAGCTGTTGTAATGTGTGGTTCAACTTCTGTAGCTTTCCTGTATCGATTTATAAAAACAAAATGTAAATCAGACTTAATGTGTTCCGTTATAACCATATGTGTGGCTATCATTGCACTAATACGGTTTTGTATGGGATATTAGTATGAAAGAAGAATTGATACTAAAAAATCGATTGAAAGAAGTTCGATCAGAGAAGAATATTTCTCAAAGTAGATTGGCTGAAATCGTTGGCGTATCTCGGAATACAATTAGTTCAATTGAAACAGGGCAATTTAATCCAACAGCGAAGCTAGCACTTATTTTATGCATTGCATTGGATAAGACGTTTGAACAATTATTTTACTTTGATTAGAAGGTTTTTGACGAAATTTAGAATGATATTTATTTGTTTTATGGGGTAACAGAGGAGGATAAGCAATGAAAAGGATTTTAAGAATATTACTGTTCATGTTTGCAATTGCAATTGGAGGTGTGCTTGGTAATTATTTACTTTTGGATTTTGAATTGTATAAAATGTGCTTTTTTGGAGTTGCATGCATTGTGTTAGGTTATGTTTTTCATGCAGTTGACAAAAAAATCGCATCTTTATAAGGCAGTTGATTTAATATTAGGTTATCTAAATTGGAAAAATAAGGAACATTATATGGTGTAAAATATGATTAGAAAGTTTAAAAATGAAGAATTAGATACAGTTATGAGCATATGGCTTGAAACCAACATGAAGGCTCATGATTTTATTAACAAAAGTTACTGGCAGGGGAATTATGATATGGTTAAAGAGATGTAGCCCAATTCAACCATATTCGTTTACGAAGATAACAATATTATTCAGGGATTTATTGGATTGTTGGAAAGTTACATTGCTGGAATATTTATTAATGCACATTGCCAATCCAAGGGCGTAGGAAAAGCTTTGCTTGATTATGTCAAGGAGAACCACTCTGAATTGTCATTGCAAGTATATAAAAAGAATGTTCGTGCGGTTAAATTTTACCTTAGAGAAGATTTTGCAGTTTCAAAAGAACAAATTGACGAAAATACTACTGAAGTAGAGATTGTAATGAACTGGACAAAATGAAGAAAACTAAAAGTGTGACAAGATAAACCTCCTTCCCAATATGTTTTGAAAATCAAATTATTTATGGATTGGTTAGTAAGCGTGTCGCAATGGCACGCTTAAGTTTTTATAGAATTTTTGTAACAAATTTGAGTTTGGGCAGTCTTATATACGAAAGCGAGGTGAGAACGTGACCGATTTCCATGACATATACATCCAATATTTCGAGGATGTTTATAGGTACGCATTATCTTTATCCAGAAATGAAACTATTGCAGAGGATATAACGCAGGAAACTTTTTTTAAAGCATTAAAAAGTATTGATAACTTCAATGGCAAATGTAAACTGAGAGTTTGGTTGTGCCAGATTGCAAAGAATACATACTTTTCTTTTTGTGAAAAAGAGAAAAAATATTTTGATAGTAACGATATTGAATTAAAGCCAAATACGAAAGATTTTGAGCAAGAACTAATAAACAGTGAATCAGCTTTTGAAATACATAAACTGCTTCACATATTAGAAGAACCCTATAAAGAAGTGTTTAGTCTGCGAATGTTTGGTGAATTGTCATTTTCACAAATTGGAGAGCTTTTTGAAAAAACGGAGAGTTGGGCAAGAGTCACCTATCATCGTGC
The DNA here is from genome assembly GCA_041739345.1 of Acetivibrio sp. Classification (GTDB taxonomy): domain Bacteria; phylum Bacillota; class Clostridia; order Lachnospirales; family Lachnospiraceae; genus DIGJ01. The sequence continues at coordinate 455,816 of JBGSNZ010000021.1, forward strand.
AAAAATAAAACTCAAGGAGGATTTGTAATGAAAATATCTTGCGAAATCATAAAAGACTTATTGCCTCTATATCACGATGATGTTTGCAGTGAAGAAAGTCGTGTTATGGTAGAAGAACACCTTACTGATTGTACCACTTGTAAGGAGGAACTAAGTAAAATCAGCAAAAATTTTGAATGTCCCCAACTGAAAACGGATGAAGTAAAGCCAATCCGGGCAATAGCAAATAATTGGAAAAGGGATAAAATGAGAGCCTTTGTAAAAGGTACTGTTATTACCTTGGCTATTTGTGCTCTGCTAGTTGGGGGGTTTATGGGGTTAACTCAGTGGAAAATAGTTCCTGTAGCTTCCGATCTACTGGAAGTCTCAGATGTTTGTCAGATGTCAGATGGTCGAATTGTTTATCATCTCAATGTAACAGATGACCGTGACTTGCATTTTATAAAATTCATGACAAACGAAGACGGAACTTATTATCAAACGCCATATCGCTCTGTCATTGAAGGAAAACGAACGATGGAGAATGGGTTATATAATGATTACTACATCATAGATGTGGCAGAAAATAATGCATATCAGCAAACATACGGTGATGGAGTCGAGATTACTGCTTGTTATATCGGACCAAAAAACGGTGGTATTTTGATCTGGGAAAAGGGTATGGAGTTACCGCCTGCAAGCGAAGAATTGGAAAAAACATTAGTACAAAACCAATAAGGTTAAAGATTGATTTAGGATAGGGGAGGTTGAAATGGCTATTAAATGGGAATATCAGCATTGTGAAATGTATGGGAAAATAAGGTTTTTTAAGGCAGATAGATGTATAAATAACGAGGATATAAGAGCATATAATAAGCACAGGATAAATGCAAAGGAAATAGTATCTTTTGACTGTGGATTATTAGAACTGGAAGAAATAAAAAAATATAATGGCAAAGAGGTAGCCGAACAGATTTTACTAATTATAGTAAGACCGGATGTAGACCGAGTGGATGCAAACAGAATGGAAGAGAACATTGTACATGATATAGCAACGTTTGAATTTTGTGGTTATGATTTAGTTGAAATGGATACATGCATAAGTGCGATTTCCAATTGTGGAGCCGGTTTTGAAAATGCTATTGATTATGCGAGTTTGAATGAATTTGGGTTGATATCTAATTATTTAGTTGCAGTTACTACGCAAGTTAAGCTAAGGGATAATTATTCGTATGAAAATCATGCATTCTGTGAAATAGTAGAGGTATGGCGTAAGAGAATTATGTAAAGGAGGTGTAAAATGGATACTGCATTAGTATTACGGATTGCTTTTGAAAAAAACAACCCTTTGGATGATAATGAAATTTCCCGCCTATTGAGTGAATCGGAACTGGTCACCAAGCTCACTAGAGATTTTGTGAATAACCCTTTGTTTGCTGTGTTTCGAATTATGGGGCTGAGTGAAATTCCACATGTCGAGAGATTGTCTTATACCCAAAATATGATAGATTACATCAACCGAAACATTGCCACATCAGAAGGATTTTCATGTTTAGGTGGAGTGAAAGAAATTGTACCTTGCTACAATGCCATGCTGCTGGAAGCCTATTGCCGACTTGGACTTGCTTCCAGCAAAGAAGCACAGGCAGCTTTAAGTTGGATAGAACAATATCAGCTTTTTGAGCGCAATCAAACCACACCGTGGCATCATAAGGGTATCTGCAAACATGGTGGGTGTCTTGGAAAAACGCCGTGTTATATCGGAATCGGTAAAACAGTCCGTGCGCTTGTAACCTATTTGGAGTGTGTTAAGTACGAAGATCAGAAAGTGGAAAATCTTCTTAAGCAAGGAACAGGCTATATGCTTCGTCATAAAATGTACCAGCGGTTGAGCGACGGAAAACCTATCAGCCAACATATTACAGACATTATGATTCCTCAAAGCTACGCACTTTCACTAACAGATTTAGCATATATCCTTGGAAGAAGGCGTTTGACATCCGAACCGGACAGCGCCTCATTATTATATTTAATTCAAGAAAAGCAAACAGCAGATAACCAATGGAAGATCGATTGTTTATACGGCTACAAGGGATACATCGGTTTTGATACAAGGCGAAAAGCATCCGAGTGGATTTCAGCATTGCTTCCCTTATGGCTGTATGGTGCGTAATGCCACCCGACCATATTTATAAATTAAGGTAGCAAGAATGATAGAAAAGAGTGAAATAAATCTTTTTGCTCAGCAAGTTTGTGTCTGCGCGCACACAAACTTGCTATGCGCAAAGAGCAGCGCAGAAATGGGGAAAAATATGAATTGGATTAATCTGTTTGAAAAACTTGGAAAGAAAAATAATATCAATTTTATATTTCACGAAGGTACTTCTCAATCTAGTGTTATGCCATTTGAACTTGCGGACCTCCTCTCTCAAACCAATGGCATAGAAAGTGAGTACAGTGAGGAAATATGGTCTTTCGATAAGTTGAAAAAATATAATAGCGAAATAAGGAAAGTCGCTCTAGATAATCAAAATCCTATTTCCAAAAATATTATCTTCTTTGCATACAATGGGTGCGGGGAGCCATTCGGATTCCAAACAGATGAAAATGGGACAAGTAAAGTTATAATTTATTACCCGATCAGAAACGAATACCAAAAGATTGCAGATTCCCTGGAGGACTGGGCAAAAGGCTGGTATTCGGGAGAAATATCAATCTAATCCACAAGGGTTAGATTGAAAGGACAAGGATATAAATTAATGGTACCTGCCAATGTTGGATACATAGATGAACGTTATAAAAACCTTCCTAAAGTTGAAGAATAGTTGGAATTTATAGAATACCATTGTAATTCATAGACTAGGAGGTGATGAAATGCAGCGTAAAATCTTGATTGTGGATGATGAAGCCGATATTGTTACCATGCTTAAAGGCTTTTTTGAAAATAGGAACTACAACGTTCTAATTGCCACAAACGGAAAAGATGCGATAAAGAAAGCAGAGCAACAACCAGATATTATATTACTCGACATCAATATGCCCGAGTTGGACGGATTTTCCGTTTGTCAACGTATCCGCGATTATATTTCCTGTCCAATTTTGTTTTTGACTGCGAGGATTGAGGATACCGATAAAGTTAAAGGATTTGCATCTGGCGGCGACGATTATATTGTCAAACCATTTTCCGTTATAGAACTAGAAGCAAGAGTAGCTGCCCATTTACGGCGGGAACTGCGTCATTCTTTTGAATCACATATTAAATTTGACAGCGGGCTTTCCATCGATTATTATGCGAGATGTGTTTACTTTGAAGGAGAATCAATCCCCTTTGTAAAAAAAGAATTTGATATTGTTGAATTACTGTCACAGAATCCAGGACAGGTTTTTGATAAGGAGCGAATATATGAGCGAGTTTGGGATTATAGAAGTGAAGGTGATAGTAGTGTTGTATCGGAGCATATACGTCGTATTCGCACGAAATTTATAAAAGCCGGATGTGAATCATACATCGAAACGGTATGGGGAAGTGGGTATAAATGGACAAGATAAAAAAATATTTTCATAATCTATCCTTTCGGACAAGTTTTATTTTGTATGTAGTCATATTTGCGTTTATAGCGTTTGCCTTAATAATCACTACTTCTTCGCTTTGCCAAAGGATAATTGAGGATATTCGTGCTACTTATACCAGTGATGAAAAGCCTTACTATTTGCTGACACCAGAAGGAGAACAGCTGGAAGTATACGGTGAAGCGACAAGCATATGGAAAGAGGATGAAATACTTACTGACGAAGATAGTACAAAAATATCTGCACTGAAGATAGCAACTTACTTGTGTATTCCCTTTTATTCCATCCTTTGCCTTGGTGCCGCCACGGCATTATTCTATCGAAATAAAATGAAAAAGCCCCTTTCGATTTTACGGGAAGCGCACCAGAGAATTTCTGATTCTGACTTGGATTTTATAGCGTATTATCAATGTAAGGATGAAATGGGGCAGCTTGTGGAGTCATTTGAGAAAATGCGCTCGACCCTGCTTTCAAACAACCAGAAGATGTGGCGGCAAATGGAACAGCGCAAGCAGCTTAACGCTGCGTTCGCCCATGACCTGCGTACCCCTTTGACCGTATTAAAGGGGTACGCAGAAATATTGCAAAATGACAGTAAAGAACAAGGAATACAAGACACGGCAGTGACCATGAAAAAACATATTAGCAGATTGGAGCGATACGTTGACAATATGAGCAGCCTGCAAAAGATGGAAGATCTTATCCCTGATTATAAAGAAACCAACTTAGCAGGGTTTCTGAAATCTTCCTCACAGATGGTAACACTTATCTGTGAGGAAGCAGGAAAACACCTCGTCTTTAAAAGCAATATAGAAAACACTACACTAGCACTGGACAAGGATATGATTTTTGAAGTTATGGAAAACCTTACGTCCAATGCTGCTAGATATGCGAAAAGCGAAGTGCATATAAATGTTTACGAAGAAGGCAGTATCATTACCGTATCCGTTCAAGACGATGGAGTCGGCTTTTCACCTGAAAATCTTAATCGTGCTACTGAGCCATATTATACGGGAGACGAGGACCGGAGCAGTCATTTCGGTTTGGGGCTATATATCTGCAAAGTTTTATGTGAACATCACGGCGGAGGGATTCAGATAGAAAATATGGTGCATGGTGCACGAGTTATCGCCACTTTCATGATTCAAGGAATTCAGTAGAAAAAAAGTTGGAAATTTGCTTTTATACTCTCCTTATAAACTAAATGTAAGGAGAGTTTTTATATGTTATCAGTTGAAAATTTAAAAAAATCATACCAGGTAGGTAAGAAAACTTATGAAGTACTTAAAGAAGTTTCTTTTGTTGTAAACAAGGGGGAGTTTGTCGGTGTTATGGGACCATCCGGTTCTGGAAAAACAACACTGCTAAACTGTATTTCCTGTTATATCCCAGCCGATTCTGGCAATATCCGTCTTGGAAAAACCGAGTTGGCTATACTAAGCGAGAGCGAATTGGCTACCGTGCGTAACCAGGAGCTTGGTTTTGTATTTCAAGATTTTATGTTGCTGGATGGCCTGACCGTGTGGGATAACATTATGTTGCCACGCATTATCAGTGGAACTGCGGACAAAAGTATGGAAGCTGTCGCAGACCGTTTATGCTGCATGTTTGGAATCGGACCTATCAAACATAAGTATCCCGCTGAAATATCTGGCGGTGAAAAGCAGCGCACCGCCGTTGCCCGAGCTCTCATCAATGACCCCTTGCTTATCTTAGCAGACGAACCCACTGGCAATCTGGATTCAAAATCTTCCCGTGCAGTTATCGATGCCTTTTTACAGGCGCAGAATTCACTTAAAGCAACTATCTTTATGGTAACCCACGATTCCTTTGCAGCATCATTTTGTGACAGAGTAATTATTCTGCAAGATGGGACTGTATATTGCGAACTAACACGTCTGGAAAAATCCCGAACTGAGTTTCAAGATGAATTGCTGGATGTTATTCGTGATATGGGGGGGCAAGTGTAGAATGAAAAACTTATCTCAGGTATTCGCCGCCCTACGTCAGAAAAACCGCAGTCAGTACATATTACTTGCCGGATGCTGTTTTTTCTCTGTATTACTTATTACAGCTTATGTTTGTATGATGCGCTCCCCTACTGTATTGAACGTGCTGCCAGAGGGAGGTGATTCCCGCAAACAGGTAATGATGATTTTTGTTCTGGCCGTCATAGGCTGCGGTGTGTTTACAACATATGCCTCCGGTTTATTTTTACGGTATAAGTCTCGTGAAACCGGCATTTTTATAGCACTAGGCACGTCCCGCCACCAATTAAAAAATCAACTAATTCGAGAGCTTATTCTTATTTCTTTTGGTTCGTGCACCCTTGGTGCTATGTTGGGCGCGCCTCTTGCGTGGCTCATCTGGCGGGTGTTTCGGCTAGTGTTAATAGATACGGAGGAAATGTCACTCGTATTTGATGCACAAGCGTACTTATTCGCGCTTGTATTTTCTGTGTTTGTCATTGTCATGCAACTTTTTATGTTATCTCGCTTTATCGGTCGCTCCAATGTAATGGATGTGGTGTATGAATCCCGCAAATCAGAGCCAATCAAAGAAGTGCCGAAAAAATATGGAATATTTGGAATTGTGCTGCTTGCAGGTGGCGTACTGTTGGGTTATCTGACTCCCTCTTTCTGTGTGAATGTTCTACGCTGGTATCCGCCAGAGGGATTAACATCCATTAGCTATCTGCCCGCTTTTATTGGCCTATATATGATTTTATTACACACGGTAGTAAATGGCTGGCGACAGGGTAAGAACCGATATAAAAACATTATATCATCCAGCATGATGAAATTTCAGGGTCGTCAAACAGTTCGTAACATGCTGGTCATCACAGTGCTTGTAGCAGGAGCATATTTCGCTTCGTTCTATATACCCATGATGGGAACAAGCGCTGCAAATGATTTTAATACACGTACCATTGATTATGCCTTTCACTACCGAGCAGATCAAGATATGTTGACTGAAATGTATATCCGGCAAATGGCGGCAGAAGAAGGAGTTACAATTACAAGTTACGCCGAACAGCCTTTAGCTGTGCTGGGTGTGAATGGATGGGAATACGTAGAAAGCGCGAATAGCTTAGGTACCACCTACACCACGGAACATAGAGAATTACAACACAGTGAAAGGTTTTTGTCAGAAAGCTCGTTCAATGTGCTTACGGGAGATACGGTTGATGTTGACCAAGGAACCGTTATGGCTGTTTATGATGACGAGGGTAGCAATAGAAGTCTAACAACGAAAGAGGTTTCTTTGGTTACAAATCCAGTCACAAAGCAAGTACTGCATGTTACGCCAACCGAGGATGTACTGACAAACTCTATGCTGTTTGGCTGTAAGGTATTGGATGATAACGATTACACCCAAATTACCAAGGGTTTAACGAACGAATGGCTTGAATCACAAATATTCTTTAATGTGGACAACGACATAGAGACATATCCTTTTGCAAAACATCTTTTTTATGAAATAGTAGATCGCTCCAGCTTAGAGGTAATGGTATATGACGGCTATGACCCTGTGGTAAAAATGCTGGCGGAAGAAAAGGGTGAATCCTACTTCTTGGACAGAGATCATCAGGAAAAATATGGCTATGAACTTCTTGATTGCAATAAACGTGACGCTTCTAATTTTCGATTATTTTGGAAGTATATGCCCCAATTTCGTGTGTTAGATAGCGCTGATTATATAAAAACACATGCCGTGTACCTGATGTTATTTATCTTTATTGCAATTGTCTGTTTTGCAGCGGTGATTGTGATTGCATATACCCGCAGTATTACTATCGTTTTGATAAATGCGCAGGTATATGATAATTTGCGACATTTAGGAGCTTCCAGCTCCTATCTGCACTACACGGTAAAAAGACAGATTTCTAAAGTATTCTTCACTCCTATTTTCATCGGGACAGTCATAATTTACGCATTTTATACAATGATTTTATATTTTAATGACGGGCAGTTTACAAACAGTGAACGAATGGGGTTAGTGATTTGCCTTTTATTAATTGTTACCATCTCTGCTTTTATATATTTTGTCTACAGACAGACTTTGCGAAAGGTGTGTAGGTCATTTAAAATAGTTTGAAATTAAATATTAAAGGTTTACCATAGGAATTTGAAGTAGTAGAATAGAGAAAGGAAAATTCAAATTGCACTAAATCGCTTTGCCACAGCCTTGGTGGAACTTGTTTAGTAAATTATTAATGAATTATCTGAATGAAAAAATAGAATTTGAGGAGGAATTAAATGGAAAAGATTAATAGAGCTTGGTGTGAAATGCAAATTTATGAGAAGATATCATTTGTTTTAGGGAGTATTTGTTCTGTAAGTGTAATTATATTGGCATCTTTGCAGCTATTAGGTATATGGGAAAAAGCAATAAACATTTTTGAACCATTATTAGGTGTTCTTATGGTAACGCAAGCAGTATTGCAATGGAGGAGAAATAAAAAAGTAGCCGTATTTTCTTTGTGTGTAGCAATATTTATTTTTATCATTACCTTTATTATTTATTCTAAATGAAGTTGAGGTTTGGAGAGATTATGGAAAGGAGAAACAAATGTTAAAGCGAGCATTAAAATTTGCGATTGGTCCAAGCATAGGTATAACCTTAGGGGGTGTAATTATTCCTCGAATTATGTTTTCGAAACTATATAATGAAACATATCCACCAATACTCGTACAAGCGGGGTTGTATCTTGCTGTAGGTTATATTGTATCCTTCTTAGTTTCTCTATTTATTGAATGGGTTAAATCAAAATTTGTTAGTAAGTAATGTAGATGCATTAATTATGCAAGCAATGAATAAACCGATTTTAGATATGGTAACTATTTATGGAGGATTAATAATATGAACCTAGGGTATTATACATGCTTAGGACTTGCTGTTATTTTTGGTATAATAACAATCTTTTTTACTGTTTTAGGAGAAAAAGCAGCATATTTGATTAGTGGATTCAATTCACTAACGAAGGAGCAACGTTCATTATACGATACAAATAAGATGAGTAAAGACCAAAGAAATTCAATGTTGATTTGGACAGTGATTATGGTTATAGGTGCCGTTTTTTCGTTTTTCATATCACAGTATGTTGCTATTATGGCATTTATTATTTGGTTAATTGTGTTTTTCAAAGATGTTCATATGGATACTGAAAAAGCTTTTGAAAAATATAAAATCAAATAAATGAGCAACCTCAAAGTTGGAATCAATTGGTATCTTGTTTTCTACGAAGTACATAACGATAATGTGAAACACACAGGACACCTTGTGATTCCTACTTTGTAGGCTGTGATGAATTTTAGACTATTATCTTTTACATTTACATGCTGCTTCAATAACTGCCGCCAGTGACGATTCCCTTTGGGCAGTTGCAATTAGCAGTTCCTTGGCGATGTTCATTTTTCTTTCAAGGCTTAAACAGTTATCGTCTGATAATTCCTGCAAGGTTTCACAAATAAAAATTCTCAAACAGCGTATGATACTGGCTTCGTCTGCCAATATGCGTAAAATCAGTTCGTTAACAGACTGTTGCTGTCCGCCGATTGGACATCCCAACGTTTCCCAGTTTGTCCCCGTAAATTTCATTACAATTACATTTTTTGATACATCATGATAGGCAATATACGGGATGTTGTTATTGTCTAGTGCAATTGTTACGTCCGACGCGCTGCTTGGTGAGAAACCAGCATTTCCGACGTTTATCCAGTTCGTGCCATTAAACTTCATTACTGTGACTCTCATTCGGTTTGCAGCGTCCTGATATGCGACATACGGGATGTTGTTGTAATCAATGGCAATGGAAGTAAAGAACACCTCGCCCGCTGAAAATCCAGGATTTCCAACAGGAACCCAGCTTGTGCCGTTAAACTTCATCACGGTCGCTTTGGCACCAATTCCGGATTCTTGATAGGCGACATACGGTGTGTTATTTAAGTCTATGTCCATTGTAATATAGTTAACGCCGGCCTCTGAAAATCCAGGACTACCAAGGGTCACCCAGCTTGATCCATTATACTTCATGACGGTTGCTTTGTAACTATAAGCGACATCTTCATATGAAACATACGGCGTATTATGACTGTCCAGGGCAATAGACGTGAATAGCGCGTTACCTGCCGAAAACCCAGGGCTGCCGACGGTCACCCAGCTTACACCGTTAAACATCATTACCGTAGCTTTGAAGATTGATCCGTCACCGTCATATGCGACATAAGGCATGTTGTTTGAATCTATGGCGATTGATGTGTAACCCACCGCGCCTGCTGAAAAGCCCGCGTTTCCAACGGTCACCCAGTCAATTCCAGTATACTTCATCACTGTGGCTTTTCCGCCATTCGCCCCATCGACAAATGCAACATACGGGATGTCGTTTCTGTCTATAGCCATTGAGATATAGGTCGCCTCACCAGCAGAAAACCCCGGAATCCCAACAAGCTTCCAACTTAAATCGTCGTATTTGCTTACACTTAACCTGTTTTCATTTCCAATATCTTGATAGGCGATATATGGGACGTTATTTGAGTCTATTGCAATCGACAAGGCGCTTGTATCGCTTGCTGAAACATTTAAACAGTTTGAAACCATTTCGCATTACCCCTTAATATTTATTTGTATTATTTCATTATATGAAGATGCTTTGGGGCTGCTACTTTGATTGAAGTTCATTTTGTTTTGTTGTTTTTCTATGTAGTAAATCAGGAAAATTATGAGAATTATGTCGCTTTTTATCTGAAATCCTTTGATTTATAAAATGATAGTGTTATAATTTAAATAGAGTATATTCATAAGGGTCTCGAAAGAGAGAATGTATTCTGTCTCAGATTATAAATGAAGGGTCTTGGGAGCATGAAGGGGAAGTGGATTAATTTATTAGAAAAAAATGTAGGTACTGCTATAGGAATATAGTGGTACTTTTTATGTGCAAAAAAGTTGTATTTTATGAATTGTATGAAAAATGCCATTAAGCTTGAAATTGGTATTATAGCAATAATGTGAAGCTCAAATGTGCTGTAGTATATGGAAATGTACCTAATAATTTTATTTTAATAAGAAAATAGCGAGGTGTAGAAAATGATTAATTTACAAAAGGAATTTATTGATTTTCATGACAAAATCAAACTAGATGATGAGAATGCGACTTTGCGAGAAAAAAGAGATATTTTGTTGAAAAAGCTTAAAGACAATATATCTACGGATGCGTCGGCATATACAAACTTTAATCAAGGAAGTTATGCTATGGGTACTGGGATCATTCCCGAAGATGAAGATTATGATATTGATGTTGGCATTAAGTTTAACATAAATAAAGATGATTATTCAGACCCACTTGTGCCGAAAAAATGGGTCAGGGATGCCTTGACAGGTCATACAAAGAGTGTTGAGATACGTAGATCCTGCGTCACTGTTACATATCAAAAAGACGGTGAGTCTGTTTTTCATGTAGACTTCGCAGTATATGCAGCGGATAACGTTGATGGGAAACTGTATATTGCCAAAGGTAAAGAGTTTTCTACGACAGAAAACAAAAAATGGGAATTAACAGATCCTCAAGGATTAATTGCGACAATCAAAGGGAAACATAGTGGAGATGATGCTGCTCAATTTCGAAGAGTGATTCGATACATGAAAAAGTGGAGGACACATCAATTCTCGTCAAATGGGAATGAAGCGCCAACGGGAATAAGTCTTACGGTACTAGCATTTCATTTGTTTTCTGTTAGCAAACAGTATGATTGGTCAACCCAAAAGAACGTGTATGACGATTTTTCAGCACTTGATAATATGGTAAAGAGCATTAAAAATGTATTCACATTAATATGGAATAGTCAGGACGAAAAGTACTACCATGTGATCGCTACATCCTTGCCGGTAGAACCCGGTAATAATTTGTTTGAAAAGATGACGGATAAGCAGATGGAGAGTTTTTATCAGAAGGTTGTGTCGATGAGTACAAAACTTGATGATGTAAAAACAAAAGAAAAGAAGGCTGATGCATGTTCAATTTTAGTTAATTTATTTGGAGCAGATTTTCCTGTTACTGTGGACAAGAGCATGGTCGGTACATCCGAATCAGCTTAAGTGATGCCTATGACAAAGGATGATTTAACAGGTATCATTAAATATCTTAATATTCGGCGCGATGTATGTTTCGAGCAAATTGATAACTGCAAAAAGAAATATATTGCAGAGTATAGTGGAAACATTCTACTTGGAAATAGCGAAAAGGTTGAATTGATAATCTCGTTTTCCTCTGATTTCCCACTAACTATGCCGGATATTTTTGTTGTTGATAATAATAAATTTCGTGCACATGTCGGAACAGAGGGGAAGATATGCCTTTTTGACTCCAGTGCGCTATTAATCAAACAAGATATGGCTGATCAGTTGGTGATTGATTGCTTTGATCAAGCGGTAAAGATTTTAAATATACATCCTGGAAGTGAAACTTATAATAAAGAGGTTTGCAGAGAGTTTGACTCATATTGGCTTTCAATTCGAAATAAAATGGCATACTCCTGTCTTGATACAAAGGACATTAAATATGCTGAAATACCGATTGTCATTTCACATGGTATTAGTATTATTGGTAATACAAAAGAAGAAGCGGAAGTTATACTTCGCAATAATTTTTGCCTTGCTCCGGATAAGGATGATTTCGAAAGAACATGTCTAGTTATAAGGATTAGAGCAGGGAGCCAAATGATACCATTGTCAAAACAATTTAAGTGGAGAGTGGTTCGAAGGTATATCGTTGAGAATACTAGTTCATCTGTAAAACGTCAATTTAAAAAGTTTCTTGATAAGAAAGTGAATCACTATGTGCGATATATAATCCTTGCTTATCCTGCTGACGAGGGAGATATATTATTTGGATTCCGTATTGAATTTAATAACTCAAGGTATTCAAAAATTGAATGTACCCAGACATGTAAAGTAGAAAACGTTTTTGTCGAACGAATAGATTTTCAATATTTAACTATGCGGGGCGGTGCAATGTCAAAGCTGAAAGACAAGCGAGTACTTCTGCTTGGATGTGGATCGATCGGGGGCTATATTGCTAACAATCTTTGCCAAGCGGGAGTTATGAATATTGATATTTTAGATAATGATCTTTTCCAGCCAGAGAATGTACATAGACATTGGCTTGGTTTTGATTCAATAAGCCCTAAAAAATATGGATATAAAGCGGATCTTGTTAAGGATAAACTAGAAGCGATGTACCCTTATGTTGATATTGATTCATTGAATTATATAGACAGAAGTGCTCAAAAGTTTATTTCGGATGAGAAGCGATTAGGACAATATGATCTCATAATATCAGCACTTGGAGAGCCGACAATTAACCTTGAGATAAACAGAATTTTATATGATTATAACCTTGACGTACCATTTGTATGTTGTTTTAATGAACCCTATGGTGTCGGAGGTCATGTTATCTCAATAAATATTGAAAATAAATCATGTTTGCAATGCCTATATACAGATGTGATTTCATCTGATTTAGTTCAATTTAGAGGTAGTTTTGTTGCTCCGGAACAGAATTTCAAGATGAATCTATCCGGATGCAGTGGGGCTTTTGTTCCATATAGTTGCTTGGACTCTCAACAGACAGCGTTGATAGCAACAAGACAGTCTATTGGTATTTTGAACGGTACTTTGACTAATAATACAGTGTCTTCTTGGATAGGAGCATCTGAAGAATTGCTTGGACAAGGATTTTGCTTATCGGAATGGTATTCGGCAAATAAGAATAAAAGTAGTGTTACCATAGATGCCATTGCAAACCAAAATTGTAGCATATGTAATCGCAGAAGTAAGGAGTAAATCACGTGGACTATTATTGTGAGAATTTGATGATTTTTTCTATAGATGAAGCTGTTTATCAAAAATGGACCTGTTATTTAGACAATTATAACTTTGAAATTGAAAGCGGTGGGATTATTGTTGGAAAGCTAAATCCGGCAGAAAAACAAGTAATCGCTACTAATATAACAGAGCCTCAAAAGAAAGATAAGTGCACCAAGAACACGTATAAACGTGCAGGTTATGGGCATCAAGAAATAATGGATAATTTATGGAAAGAATCAGGATTTGCAAAAACCTATATTGGAGAATGGCATACACATAATGAAAGTGTGCCTCATCCGTCTTGGGTAGATCGAAGAAACTGGTTACAGATTTCAAAAAGAAAACAAAATTCGACTTGGCTCTTTTTTGTGATTGTTGGTACTGAGCAGATTGGTGTGTGGAGTGTATTAGACGGGAAAATAGTAAAAATGGAAGTACTTGATAAGTAGGAATGTTTTACGGGATAAAATTGTTTTATTGAAGCCTTTATTATGTTTGAATGGGGGGATTTATAAATGAGGTATAGATGGCTACACTTATCAGATTTACATTCGATAACTTCAGGAATTAAAACTACTATTATGCGAGAAGCATTGATAGCAGAGATTCAAGATATTAATCGACAGAGACCGTTTGATTTTATTATTATTACAGGTGATATAAGTGATAAAAATAATGGATATCAATATGCTGAATCACTGATCAAAAGGATTATTGCAGTTACGGATGTTCCATTGCTCAAGGTTTTTATGATTCCTGGAAACCATGATTTGAATAGAAGCATACCCGATGAAAGAGAACAAATCATTAGGGAAGTCTGGGAGATTGAATTGCTTGATGAAGACGAAAGAGAATATTATGACAAGCTAAACAAGGCTCAAAACGATTTTTTTGACACATATGAAAATGTGCTTGGGCGAAAATATCCTAAAGATAAAATTCATTTTGCTGATAGTTTGGACGACAATATTGCAATAATTCATCTTAATACAGCTTGGATGTGTTACGATTCAGAAAATGAATCAGGTAAATTGCATGTTGGGCTTAATAGCCTATTTGAATGTCTTTCTGAACCGATAGTAAAGACGAAGCCAATTAAGATTGCAATTGGACATCATCGAATTAGTGATTTTAATAACTGTGTAGAAGCACACATAAAGAGTCTGTATAAGACAATGGATATTGATTTATATTTAGGTGGTCACTGTCATGATGCTACGGTGGTATATGATCCGTCTATAAAAACAGAATTTTGTTCTTGTAGACAGGGAAGAGCTGAAGATAAAGACTATCCTGCAGGATTCATCGTTGGAGAAATAAATACTGAAACTGATCAAAGCCATTTTCAATTCTATAATTGGGAAGTTAGTCTTGCTAAATGGACATACGATTATAGAGTTACCCCAGCAAAACATGGTAAATACTATCTGCATGGAGAAAAATTTACGAAGACGCCAGAAGCGAGTAAAAGCATCATTGTTGATTTTAAATTGTATGGAGTTTCATTGGATTATGATTCCATAATGAAAGCTTTTAACATTGAAAATTCCGCGATTTATAGATCATCTATTCAAAACATTAGACCTAAATCGACTGAAGAATGGAATGCATGTTTGAATGATGTTATCAATATCTATGAGAGTATAATAAAGAATTCGAATAACGCAGTACATATATTCCCAATCGCGGCGATTCCATTACTCGTAGCTTTTGGATATTTGCTTCAAAATGATAATCCGAATATTAATATATACCAGTATTTTGAAAATGAAGATAAATGGGTTTATAATGAACAAGATGACAACATAAATATTGTTTTAAATTCGAAAGCAAACGGTTCAAAAATATTGGCAGTATCAGTTAGCGTAAGTGCACCTATTGATATTGATGACATTGAAACAGCCATAAATGATGAGTTTGACCTTCTATCTATTGGAATAGATAATCCGCGGTTATCATACTTAAATTATTATGCTGATGTTCAAAGGTTAAAGAAAACATTGAAGATTGAGCTGGATCGGATTTATTACAATTACGACGAGATACATCTTTTCTTGGCGGCTCCGGCAGGAGTATGTATTGAAATTGGAAGAATAATACGCGAAAATATGTACACGAGTACATTTGTATATAATTATCAAAGGGTACCTGAAGGGAATAAATATACAAGAATATATAATTTAAAGGCAATTCGTTACTGAGCGATTGATGATAGCACATATTTGCAATTAGTCTAAAAGGATAACTTACAGTATCCTGTGTTACGGTATTGTACATGGAGTTGGTTTCCATACTGCTGTCGTACAAAGATTTAGAAAGTATGATCATGTAACTACGAAATACATACCATTACTGAAAAGCAAAGAACAGCAAGAGATATTGTTTCGTTTATATATCTTTTGAATACTACCCATGTTATAATGCATCTTCAAGCGTATTCGGATGCTGGAACAATCATTAATAGCTGGTGTGAAGACATTAAAGAATTGTATTTGTAAGTACAGCCTTCCAGAAAATTATTTCTACGAGGTAGATTTAATGATTGTGAACGAAGCCATTGAATACTCCTATATCTTCAAAGGTATTGAGTTGGTGTAACTTCCCATTATATTTATTGAGAGATGGGACATGTAAAGAAATAGAGATTCGTAGTTGGTGGCGACTACGAACAAAAAATCACTATATATTACAACTTATCTCTATGTTGATGGAGGGTATTATAATGAAAGTCAGTCGTTTTAAAGTATTAATAATAATGTGTGCCATCTTATTACCATTAATGTCTTGTACAGAGAAAGAAGATAAAACGAATAATGGTAATAATGAAAATAAATCTATGGAAGTAAGCCAAAATAATTTAAGTAATGAGGAAAATGATAATAAAGATAATCATTCAATAGAAGTTTATATGATGAATTTAAGTCAGAAAGAATATGTTAAATGGGTAGTAAAAAGTCATGACGGAGGATTGGGCTCTAATGGCGAACAACTTACATTACCTGAAATAACTAATTTTGATTATCCTTACATTGAGGGCATAGAGGATATTGAACTGAAAAATAAGATTAATCAGACAATAAAAGATGCGATTTTCAATGTAGACTTTTTTAGCGAACCAATGAGAGGTGTGGGTATTTCGACGCCTCCATACTCTGAATATGAATTTCCAGGAATAATATTATTCAATGATATTTTAAGTATTCCGATAACACTTTATTATGATTATGAAAAAGATATTTATAAGTCCATATCAGTAACAATAGATTTAAAAACGGGGAAAAGATTGTATTTGGAAGATATTATCAAGTTAAATGAAAGACTTGCAAAAAATATACTTTATGAAGATGATTTCTTTATTGATATTAAAGGTGTGATAATGATGAAAGAGTACCTTGATAATTATTTTGATGCAAATGAAGTCGCTCAAAGTGAGGCAAGTAAGCAATTATTAGATACCTTAAGAAACTATATGCCGAAAGATGAAAAACCCAAAATCGAGGAATTTTACTTAACAAAGGACGGATTAGTGTTGACTAAATTTGCTAATAATTCGCCGATGGAAATAAATATCCCGATTAGGAATTTAAAAGATTTTCTAAAAATAAAAAGTTGGGAACGTAATTCGGTATTGTTATAAAGTATGAACTAAAAATTATTTATATTAGGAGGTTGAGGGATGAAAAAAAACCTATGCTTTTTCTTCTTTATTTCTGTTCTTCTTTTCACAAGTGGTTGTAATCAATCTCCTGCTAAAGAAAACAATCCAAATTCTTTTGAAAGCGAAAAGGTTGGGACATTGAGTGCCGATAATAGCCTGGACTTACAGGAAGATAATCCGATTGATGATTATTTTGTTATGATGGCAGAAAAAATTGTACCAACTACAACATATGAAATGATTATGTTTGAGACTTTATATAGCGAAGCATGGAAAGCAGAGATGCTGAACTGTTATGAGGTTATCAAAAGCAAAACCTCAGAGGAAATGATACATGAACTTCTTAATTCGGAAAGAGATTCGTATATTGAATATATAGAAAACAAGGCTGAAATTGATATTTATTATAGTTCAGGAGTGTTTGAAGGCTGGGGTATTTTGCTGGGAAACCTCAGCAGTGTGGATAGAGTTTGCATTTTGTCAGATGGATACCAGCTAAAGACAATTGAATTAATGGAACGTATAGAAGACATTGGTGATAAGCCGACTTTCATTTTTGATAAAGACAAATATAATATGAAATTAAAAGAAGAATTTTTTGAAGGACACCCAAATGCTTTTGATTAACAGCAACTATTCAGTATAAGCATTATACAAAGTTTGATTAGTTCGCTTCTTTTCAATATTGCGACGAAAACATACTTCCCATTATATTTATTTGGTAGATAGAAATAGAATTGTTAAAAGTTTAAAAAGTTTTACAATTGATAATTATTTAAGATTTGTTTGGAGCTGTTATGTTAGGTGTTGACTATCACAAATAATAAGGAGTTAAAATGTTTATTAGACTATTCATCAAAACTACGGAAACTGAAAAAGCTATAATGGTAGTTAATGAACTTCTTGCTTGTATTAATGAAGATTATATTGAATATGCAGATGTTGAAACTGAACCATACTGGAAAATTAATGATATTATAGTGGCAGAAGTTAAATTAAGAATGGTTAAACCACTTAGAGGAAATAAAAGAATAGAGTTCCTTAACAGTATTTCAAATAAATGGGAATATTATGGCGAAGATGAAATGTTATCATCTTTAGCAATGGAAAACTGTAACTTAAACTATAACCTTGAAATTATTAATATTTTTTTGACTGATTCACAGTAGTTATTAATCACGAACTTATCATTATATTTATTAAAATCAAAGTAGAAAAGGGAAGTACCGATTATTTGAATTGCTTCAAAAGCAATAAATGAATTTAGTGCATAACATGAAGAACTCAGGAGGTTATTATGAAAAGATCAATGATGCAAGCATATGTTACAAAAAGTGATGAGGCTGTAGCATTTTATCAAGAGGCTTTTGACGCTGTTCTCATCAGCAGTTATCTAAACGAAGATGGAACTTTTTTTCATTCAGAGCTTGATATTCAAGGGGAAATTTTAGCTGTGGCAGAACGAAATTCAGAATATTCCATTATTGGTGAAGAATCGGTTACTGGAAACATAATGCAGTTTTGTTTGCATTATGGAGATGGCAATGAAGAAAAGGTGCGGAAAGCATATGAAGTGTTAAAAACTGATGCTAAAATTTTGATGCCACTTGCGCCATGTGAATTCAGTTTACTAATGGCAGATTTAATAGATAAATATGGTATTAGATGGTGCTTATTTGTATAGTGAGACTTTTGGGATAATAGGAACAAGATGAGCATAACTGGCATTAGTCACTACCGATGCGGTGGATAAAGAAAAATGGGACGAAATGATTAAATATGCAAAATCACTAGGAATTCCAGATAATCAATGTTATTTCTTGCCGCTAGATTTCAACAAGCAATGTTATTGATTGAAATTCAGTTTGTCGAGTAGATTGTGAGCAAACTGAGAAGTGAATTTGGCTTCCCCCTTATGTTTATTAACATTTATTATCAAGACAATGAAACAGACAAAAATATTTACATAATCGCTAAATGTAAATTCGAAACGGCGGAGGTGCTTTTATAATGAAGGTGAAAAAGAATAAATATGATATTTTTGTAGAAATGGTATGCTTAACTTTACTGATGGGAGTATTGGTATACTTATTTCTAAATTGGAGTAGTATTCCAAATCAGATTCCAGGTCATTATAATGCAATGGGAAAGATTGATAGAATGGGAAGCAAGGGAGAATTGCTGATACTTCCAATTATTGGTTGGGTGATGTACTTAAGCTTGACAGTAATTGAGAATTTTCCAGGAATTTGGAACACAGGCGTTACTGTGACAGAGGAAAATAAGGAACGTGTATATCGGATTTTAAAAAATATGTTAAATACAGTTAAATTAATAATGGTAGCAGTTTTCGTGTATTTAACAATAAATTCGGTCCAGGCAATATCATTGACAGTGTGGTTTCTACCTGTATTTTTAATTTTGGTATTTGGTTCAATACTATTTTTTATTATAAAATTAGTTAGGGAGAAGTAAGTATGAATTTCCCATTATATTTATTGAGAGATGGGTCGTATTAAGAAATAGAGATTCGCATTTGTAAAGGAGATTTATATTATATGTTTAAAACAAAACAACAAAGAAATCTGTCATTAGTAATATTTGGAGTATATATGTTCTTATTAATATGGTTAATATTATTCAAATTTACAACAAATTTAAAGGATTTAAGCCATATTAGAAATATCAATTTTATTCCGTTTCAGGAATCAATGATAGTTAATGGAAAATTAGAATTAAGCGAGATAATTTATAATATACTGGTATTTGTTCCACTAGGAGTTTATATAGGTATATTCAAACAAAATTGGTCATTTATTAAAAAGATAATGCCATGTTTGTGCCTTAGTTTATTGTTTGAAATTTTGCAATTCACATTTGCTATCGGGGCTAGTGATATAACTGATATTATTGGAAATACATTAGGTGGATTCATTGGAATAGCAATCTGCATTTTATTAAGAAAATTTTTAAAGAAAAATTTATTAGTATTGTAAATATTATTGGCTTAATAGTCGAAATTCTCGCTATTCTAATGCTTGGAATATTGTATATTGCAAATAAGTAATATTATTACAAAATTAAATTTGCAGAGAGGGAATTACTTCACTATAGTTATAAATCGCGAACTTCTTATTATATGTATTGAGAGATGTGACGCGTTAAGAAATAGGGATTCACAATTGGTGGCAATTGCGAACTAAAGCTTTTACAGTAATATAGTGATAAATTAGAAGTTGTGGAGGTGATAAGATATGGATAAAGATTGGTTGTTTGCAAGCGAAGATTACATTTGTGACTTGAGAACGGTTGGTGTTTTAATTCAGGATAATAAAATTCTTGTTCAGAGAGACCGTGGTGGAAATGAATTTGCTTTGCCAGGTGGTCATGTGAAAATTGGCGAAACATTAGAGAATGGACTTATCCGTGAATACAAAGAAGAAACCGGTGCAGACATATTGTGTAAACGCTTATTATGGAGCGAAGAATGTTTTTGGGAATGGAATGGAAAGCAAGCTCACAACATTGCTTTTTATTATCTAATTGAATTATTTAAGGGTTCAGCAATCCCTGATAGTGATGAGTTTGTATCACATAAAGATAACTGCAATGTGGTTCTGGGGTGGATGCCTATTGATGAAATTCAGAATGTCATTATCTATCCAGATTTCCTAAAAAAGGAAATATACAATTTGAACGAATATCCCAAACACTTTGTTTCTAAAGGCTAAGCTCAGCAACAAACACCAATTTACAGGGGCTATTTGCTTCGCAATCGTTATCAATTACGAAATTCCCATTATATTTGAAACCATGGTTTTTAGCATAAACATCGTGGTACTGGGACAGTGTCAGACTTAATACTACCGGGGTAAATAATAAAAAGAGGTGAAAATATGAAAACTGCGTACATAAACTGCACAATTTTAGATGGTTCCGAACAAATGAAACCAATTCCTCAAATGACCATAATAGAGGAAGACGGAAAAATTATAGCCATTGAAAGAAGTAGCAAAACACCCATCAACTATCAGGTTATCGATTTGGAAGGACGCTATTTGATGCCTGGGCTTATCAATCTTCATATTCACCTGCCGTCCAGCGGAAAACCGACAAAAAAACAGACAGATGCGACCAAATTAGTGAAATTGCTTACGAGTTCGGCTCTATCCCGTGCCATTCTTGTGGGTATATGCAAAAACAGCGCAAAAACACAACTTATGTCTGGGGTAACAACGGTTCGTACAGTGGGAGGCATTACTAACGTTGATACCAAGATTCGTGACCGCATCCTTGTCGGAAAAACTGTAGGACCTCGCATGTTGGTGGCCAATATGGCTGTATCTGTACCAGGAGGTCACATGGCCGGCTCTCTAGCATATGAAGCGTCTAGTTTGGAGGAAGCTTGCCATGATGTAGAGCAAATTATAAAAGACCATCCAGATCTGATCAAGCTGATGATCACAGGCGGAGTGTTGGATGCCAAAACTAAGGGAGAGCCGGGTGTGCTGCGAATGCCACCAGATTATGTGAAAGGTTGCTGTGAAGTGGCGCATAAATCAGGTTATCCGGTTGCCGCTCATGCAGAGAGCCCTGAGGGGGTTCTAGTGGCACTGGAAAATGGCGTTGATACAGTTGAACACGGTTCTTTTTTGGACGAGAATCTTGTGTCCTTGTTCAAGGCGAAAAAATCGAGTCTCATCTGCACGATTTCTCCGGCACTTCCTATTGCCTTGTTCAACCAAAGTATCTCCCACAGTTCTGAAGTGACACAGTTTAATGGTAAAGTGGTCATGGATGGCATCATTTCCGGTGTGAAGACGGCCCTTGCAAACGATATCCCGGTCGGCCTTGGCACTGATTCTGGATGCCCTTTTGTCACGCACTATGATATGTGGCGCGAACTGGTCTATTTTCATAAGTATGTAAATGTTTCCAATTCTTTTGCTCTTTATACGGCAACCAAGCGAAATGCTATGATTGCGAATATCGGAACCGTGACTGGTTCTATTGAAGTGGGTAAATCAGCCGATTTTTTGATAACCGAGGGCAACCCGCTGGAGGATTTGAGTGCATTAAGAACACCTTATATGGTCGTGACCTGCGGTAGACGTTTCAAACACCCAAAAATAAAAAAATATGCCTACGTTGAAAACGAGCTGGATAAATGGTTATAAGGGTTATAATTATCCGGATGAAAATCATATATACTGTGAAGTGGTGGAGGTTTGACGTAAATTAATGTGACAAATTACGATTTTGTTCACAATCATCTCCGATTGAAGTAAAATGAACTACCCATTATATTTATGATATATCAGATTCGTAATACATAGGAGAATACAAATTGATGTTAAAAATGATTAAAGGATGTAAAGTGTACAAATCAAAGAAACTTCAGGAACATTACGAAATAAATGAATTTACCATGAGGGCAAACGTAAATGCAGACAAAATAAGGGATGTGTTACAGCATTTTATATTTTTTCAAAATTCACTATTATTTTTTGTTTTGGAGTTACCATCAAACGAATGTGACGAAAAGCGTCTTAGAAAATGTGATTATGACTCAATGCATAAGGATATCTATTATATTGATGGATTAAATCAAGAAGAAGCTCTTACTCTTATTAAAAATTATGGTGATCTTCTTATTAATGATGGATTAAGCAGTTTTGGCTTTGGCTCACAAGATAGTACAGCTGAAATAATGGTCGGAAAATATAATGTTATAACATTATGGACACATATAATGGAAAAATATGAGGGTTTCTTTGAAGAGCATAATATAAATAGAACTGATAATCTTGTTACAGCATGGGATACATTCAACAAAGATACTCCAGGCGAAAGTTTTTGTTATGAAGTTGATGGAAAGAATGTATATTATCTTCTTGATGAATTAAAGGAGTGGGGCATTTATTTCGCAGAGCATAGAGAGGAATAAATGTCATAATCTTACATTCTGAACTGCCCATTATATTTATTGTGTAATGTAAGTTAGTAAAGAAAAAATTCAATTTGTAGTGGAGAGCATTATAGGAATTTATTATAAAAAATAATTATTGGAGATAGAGTATGAATAGAGATTTTAATTTGTTAAATGACGAGTTTAATATGATGTATGATGATTGGATGATAGATGGAAATTGTGAAATAAAAAAATCATATGTTGCCAAAGATATACTTAGATCTGTCGGAATGAAATATCTAGATGTAGGAGATGAAGAAGTTGATAAGAAGTTTGATTACTTATATAATAAAACATTGACTGCGCATCAGAAAATATTGCTGATGTTGTTTGCGGAATATAATTATCACAAAGTAAAAGTAGAATTTGAGAGTACTCAAAATATGGACTTTCCAGCTTTGTATGGCATGGGAAATACAATGATTTTATTTTATATTGAAAGTATGATATTGTTTGCACGTAATGCACTTGATGTTGCAGCTGCAGTCTACAGTGACCTGATATTTAATAAGAGGTCGGATAGTTTTAATGATTTCAGCAAATGGGTTATAAAATCCAATGATTTGTTATTAGAGAATTTAAAACAGTATTTTATTGATAATGGAGAAGATGGTGTTTCCGCTTTTAGATTGCTTTGCGGCTCGGAAAAAGGAAGGGCTTTGAGGGATATTATCATCCATCAGGCTAACGTTAGATTGCAATATTACGAATATAAAGAAAATAGTGAAAAGGAGCATTTATTTTTGATATTAAAGGATATGGAACCAATTGACGTAGATTGTTTTGTTTTAAATTTTGTTGATGAGGTTGAGGAAATCTTTTGTAAAACAACTTTATGTTGTGAAAAATATTTACAAAATGAAATGTAGAGTGAGTTGTGGTGATAATATGATTCTTATTAGAAAGAGATAATTCACATAATTACATAGGTGATAAAATTCCAATTTGTAGCTTTACAATCAACTTCCCATTATATTTATAATGGTATTATCAAGACAACACAAAATACAAACTATTAATATAATTCATGGATGAAAGGGGTGGATGTTTTGAATCAATGTATTGTTTTATACGATGATTGGCAAATGCAATGTTGTGGTACTCCTTTCAAGATCAGAGATACTGTTAGCTGGCTTGTGTTAAAATGGGCTTGTAATAATATACCTGTTTATGTTGAGACAATAGATTATTACTATGAGGCGCACGACTCCGATTATAAAACGCTTTTTATGCTCAATGGAGTTGTATCAGAAATTAAAGCTTTGCATTACAAGTATGAGGAATCGCTTGAAAATCCTAATGTTAATGTTCCTGTATCTGGACTTATAGTGAACGTATATAGTGCCGATGGTTGGGATGAAGCAATTGAAGGTTTACTTTTTAATGCGTACATTGTCAAGCTCAAAGATGTAAATATACGAGCGGCTAAAAAATCTGAAGTTACCTTCCATTAGAACAATGAAGCTTGCAGTTCAGTTTTTTCAACGACTTAAGTATTATGTCTCATGTGACTTGGGTTACCTTCGTGTTTTAGTACGTAGCAAAATAGCTGAAAATATTGAGTATATATGAAACTCTGATCCAAAGAGTGACAAATTTACGATATGATTATATTTTTAGAAGGAGAGAATATGTATGCGAATAGAATTGGTTGATATTTTAATCCGAGACTTTGAAAGAAAAGATGCGGAACTTCTTTATCGAATTGTCCGTAAAAAAGAAATACTTCGTTTTATGTTAGGGGGCAAATGGGTTGCTTAAAGAACAAATTCAGGAAGAACTTAAATTACTCGGACTAAACGCTATTCAACATCCTATATTCTATAATTGCACATATGGCATTCGTTTTGAAATAGGTGTAGGAGAAGTATATGACAAAGACATGTCTCCACGAAAAGAATATCTTGAAAATGCTTTATGTCGTGCTGTTACTGTATACAATAAAGGAATACAATCCCCTAGCATTTTAGTGTGGGAAGTGTACTCACAAAATACTGATGAAAAAAATAATTATAAAATGCTTTTTACTGAAAAAATAGCACCAATTTTACCACATGAAGAATCTTCCCAAGAGATTGATGAGGGCGCTATAACTCAAACACTATTCTATTGGGACTTAAAAAAAATCACATTGCCAATAACCAAAGTGTTTGAAGAAATTATACATGGTGATTTAGGAGGTTTACAAGAGTTTGTTTCATCGGTGTACCTGTTTGATAATCAAAGTCATGTTATGCTTCACTTATATGACGACAGAGGGCTGGATGTTGTTGCTTGTGATAAGAGTTCATTAATATTTCTCTATCACCCTCTGAGTTAGGGTAGTTGTCACCCACCTTTCAAACTGATATGATAGGTATCAGAGAAGGACAGGTGATAGATATGAGTTATAATAAATACCCTAAGGAAATGAAAGACGCAGTGGTTGCCAGAATACTATCTGGAGA
>JBGSNZ010000035.1:0-12323 GCA_041739345.1 Acetivibrio sp.
GTATTTACACCATTGGTGCATAGATACATTATAAAGAAAAAATATCCTCAGTTTCCATTACTGGAATCAAGGTTTCCATTTTTCCGGAATACCGGTTTCCTAAATCCGGACAGGTGGTGTAAAATGGTCCGGATTACTCACCAATGGAGCAGGAAAAACAACGATTATTCGAATTATGGCTACCCTACTGAAAGCAGATGCCGGAAGTGTTGTAATCAATGGTTATGATGTTTTCTTAGCCCTGCTTTTGAGGGCATTTTATAGATGACATAGGTGGAAACGAATTTTAAGAGTGTAAGGAAACAGAAAAATTTGCTTGTGTTTTTGAATAAAAATTTATATTTCCTATATAAGCCATCTGAAAATGATTTTGTCAGTCAGGTGGCTTATTTTAATATTTACATTCTCAATAATAAGACTATAATATATAATGATAATGGTATCATAAAGGAGAATAAACATGGATATTGCAAAACTACTATTAAACCCTGCAAGGCTTCGCATTGTTCAATACATTTTATCGCATGGTCAGGCTTCCGCAAGTGATGTCTGCACAGCTATGCAGGATATCCCTAAGGCAACAGTATACCGCCACACCAAGCTTTTGGAGGATCATGGAATATTAACGATTGTTAGAGAAAACCGTGTACGAGGCGCTATGGAAAAAGTCTACATGGTAAATAAAAAAGCCATAACTCCAGATGCTCATTCCGCATCTCATTTGGCAATAGGATATTTTATTGAACTTATGCAAGAAGTACAGACCTATTTAGCGCAAGAGGATGCAGACGTGGCAAGAGATATGATTTTCTTCAACACCTGTATTCTCAATACTACCGACGGCGAATACAGGGAAATGCTTGAGAAAATATCGATCATTCTCAAGGAATACATGAATCTGTCGTCAAGCACAGAACGGAAGGCAAGAAAACTGTCTATGATTTCTACATTTAATCAAAAAGATGAGGAGAACTAAAATGAAGTTTCATGAATTTGGAGATAAAAAAAATCCACATATTATGCTGATACATGGTGGAGGTAACGCATGGTGGAATTATCTTCGCCAAGCAAGAGCATTGTCTGAACGGTATTATGTAATTCTTCCAACAATGGATGGACATGGAGAAGAATATGCGATTCCTTATGTATCTACGGAAGCTACAGTAGATAAACTTATGGATTACATTAACGAGAATTGTGATGGAAGACTTTTTGCACTTTGCGGCGTTTCTCTCGGTGGTCAGATTGTAATCGAGCTTTTATCCAGAAAATCGGATTTGGTAGAAAAAGCAATTATCGACGGCAGCGTATGTTATCCAACACCCAATATGGCTAAATTCTGTACTTTCACCTTTAAACTTACCTTTAAATTTATATTCAGTGAAAAAGCTTGTAAAAGGCAGCTTGCACTAATGCCCAAAATACTTCCTGAAAAAATGCTTTACCCAAAAGAGATGCGAGATTATTATATTCAGGAGATGCCATTACTACCGAAGGAAACCATGGTTTCCGTATATCGTACATACATGTATTATCATCTTAAAGAAAGTTTGAGAGACACCAAAGCACAAGTGATGTATTGGTATGGTGAAAAGGAGATGAAATGTGTAAAAAAATCAGCACAACTTTTTCAATCCTACGTTCCTAATTGTGTAATATATAAAGCACAAGGCTATAACCACGGTTATCTTGCTCTCTATCTTCCGGATGAATGGCTGGAGATTGCTTGTAAATTTTTTGATAATTAAGCATTTAATTTGAATACATAGATTGCCTCCAAGGTCCCACTAGGTTCAAGCAGCATCTTTTTTGACCGTTCAAGGCAAGTGGGAGACTGTGATTCTGATAACACGTTGTGGACAAAACGATAAATAAACCACTACGACCCAAGATTTTGTGGTTTTGAAAAAAATGGGCAAAAATTAGGCTAAAAAATGCCCGATTTTTGCCCTGATTTTTAAGGAAAAATATAGATGACATCGGCTTATTTGAGAAATGACAGATGGAAAACGAGGCTTTGAGGTTACCAAATGTGTGGAAATAATCTCCAAGAGTTTCTTTCATAATCTTCATAAGAGGAACCGAAGCTTGTTTCCAAAGCTTTTTCTTCCACTTTAATACGATAGCCGTATACTACTACAATAATAACTACAGTTGCAATAATACCCAATGGTGATCGGAATGAAATCGAAATCCCCAAAAGTGTTATGATGCTTCCAGAATAGGCAGGATGACGTATATATTTATACGGTCCGGTTTTTACTATATTCTGTTCTGTAGCAACCTGAACGTTTAAAGTAAAGAATTTTCTCAATGTCCACACAGAATATATCCGAGTGAATATCCCAAGTATCGTAAGTACAACTCCAATCCAAAAGAAATACACAGGCAGCATAAATGTGGACATATTAACACAGATAGGATTAATTAATATTGCCAACCAGAAGCCTATCATAATAAACAGCATGGAACCACGGTCACTCATAGTCTTCTTTTCGGAATTTTTATGATTATTCCAAGTGGTAAAAATTAGAATGACTAATTCTGTTATCATCACCGCCATGAAAGCTATTTGAAAAACATTTTTTAATATGAAACCTTGAAAGTATGTATCACCAAAAAAATACATAAGAAATGCCTCCTTCACTACATTTTTCTTTTAATAAGATGATTATTTATGTCGATTGCTTCTGTTTTTAGCAGGAAATGAAAGTATAGATGCAGCAATAAAAACATTACCAGAAATGTGCTCGAAAACATGATTAACTTTATAAAAGTAAAGCCGAACCAATGTCCTAAAAGTGAGAAAAGCAGAAAGCAAATATACATAAGGGCAAATTCTGTGCATAGATATATGATTCTGGAGTGAAATGATACATAACTCAAAGCATAGTCAATAATTTCTAAACACACAATAAGGCCAAGTATCTCTAGCAAAAACAGGTAGTCACCTTGTGGATGACCAGTCGCCAGATTATAAAGTGCTGAAAAAATAACAGCTAACGTAAAAGCTAACGTTGCTCTAAATAGAAGAGTATTCCATATCTTATTCATTTTGCTTTCCTCCTAACTTTTGATTTTTTCTTTTAAGTTTTCAATATAATGCCGAGTTACAATTAATTTCTCACCACTTAAGAGAAGTGCTTCAAGCCTGTGATTCCACAACGGATGTACAGATTCTAAATAAGAAATGTTTAAAATACAGTTTTTACTGATTCTTATAAAGGTGGAATCGACCAGTTTGTTTTCTAGTTCTGACAAACTCTCTGAACTGATGTATACATTTTGTGCAGAATATAAAAAGGTTTTACTATCAACGGAATCGATATAATATATTTTTTCCGCTGTAATTAAGCACATCTCGCCGTCTATTTTAGCACGAAATGTATAAGCATACTGCTTGATGTATTTTATAAGCTGTTCAAGTCGTTCATCGACTTTAGGACAAGTTATTGCAATTTCCGTTTCAGAAGCATTGGGATCTTTATGTATCGTTAATTTCAAACATTTCACCTTCTTTCCTATCCCATACAAATTATAGCTTTACAATTTGTATAAAGCAAAGATATCTACCCAAGATACCCTTCAAGGTTGTCAAAATGCAATTATAAAAAAAGTAGCTTTTTATTTGCTGAATAAGTATCAATTATAAATCATTACCGTTGTAGCATGCTATCCGGTAACTTGATGCCGCTCAAATGTGCTTTTGGTCAAAGTATAGAAAGCAGTAATCAAAACTAAATTAAATACCCCCATCATGGTGGGCTGAATAATGCCCAGATATGTTTGCATCTTTGCAAAGACTCCGTTGGCGTGCAACATGAAAATTGGACATATTTCCTGTGCTTTTTGTAGCATGGGCAGGTTGTCTGAAAAGTCAAAGATGACGGGTAAAAAGCACACAATACATGATGCAATCAATGCAGAAACAGGGCTTTTCATTTTAGCTGATAAAAATAATGTAATACCTGTCAATGCAATAATCCCCAGTATGTTCATCGCAACTGTGATAAGAAACATCTGTAAAAAATTTATTGTATAGGTTGAGGATGCGTAATGCAGCGAGGATTGTATACTAACGTTCCAACCGTCTAGTCTATAAAAACCGCCATATAGAAGGAGATAGAGAAAGATATAAACAGTATATGTTCCTATTACAGCCTCCAAGGACGCAATCACTTTTGCCGTTGTCAGCTTTGTTTTTCCGTAACGTGATGCACAAATTACGCTGTCAGTATGGAAAGCATATTCCTCTGCAAAAACAGGCGAAAGTCCAATTACGACTATCAGACACATAAGCAGGGACAATACACCTCCCATTGCGGATAACATCTTATCCCATCCGGCACAATAGCCCAAAGTAATTGACTGGCTATTTGGATATGCCTCATGAAGTGACTTCATACTTCCATCAGCATTCACCACATGCTCTAATATTGCGGCTTGGTCGCAATAGACATGAATAGCAGAAAAGACCGAATTTTCATCTTTCCCCTGCGTAGCCACTTTGGCATCTGCAATCTTTTGCTGCATTTCCAGAAGGGTATTCTGTGTCAATTTTCCGTCAAATAGAGCGGAAATCTCTTTTCTCTGCTCTATGGCAGCGAAGCCGTTTGCGGTATCTATTTTTCCGGCATTATAATCATAAAACACACTATCATAAAGAAACTGGAACAAGAAAAAATAAGTGAATATGAGAAGAATACCCCCAATAAAAAGAATTTTTGTAGTCTTTCTTGACATAATTTTCTGTCTTTCCGCTTTTATCATATCATTCATTTTCAGATACCTCCGCAAAATAGTATAGGTATAGGTCCTCAAGTGTTGGTTCAACATTCCATGCATTTTTGCAAGGAGATTCGTCTGAAATAATCCGAAGGTGCTCCCCACCATTTGTGTGCTTGAGATTGGCGGTAATATGTTCCCCTTTCAGCATGGAGGCTTCTTCCCGTGAAACTTCGCACTCCCAAACAAAATTTTGAATTGGATTTAAAATTTTTTCTGGAGAACCCTGATGAACAAGCTCACCATTTTTCATAATCAGTATTTCTTTCGCAATGTATTCTACGTCTGAAACAATATGTGTGGACAGGATGACAATGCGATTTTCTGCCAATGTACTGATTAAATTCCGAAATCGGACACGTTCTTTGGGGTCAAGTCCTGCTGTGGGTTCATCCAGAATCAAGACCTTGGGGTCGCTTAGAAGCGCTTGGGCAATTCCTAAACGTTGCTTCATGCCACCGGAAAAAGTCTTAATCTTTTTATTTTTTTGTTCCAGTAAGTTCATTTCTTCCAGTAATTCCAGCGACTTTTTATGTGCTTTTTTATGAGGAAGCCCCTTAATGGCGCCAATATACATCAGAAATTTGTATGCGGTGAAGTTCGGATAGTACCCAAAATGCTGTGGCAAATAGCCTAAAATACTGCGATACTGCTCGCCTAAGTCATGAATGTTTTTTCCGTTG
Source organism: Acetivibrio sp. (assembly GCA_041739345.1). GTDB lineage: Bacteria > Bacillota > Clostridia > Lachnospirales > Lachnospiraceae > DIGJ01. Next base: position 5,469 of record JBGSNZ010000035.1, read on the forward strand.
AGCAAAATTGCTCCTTTGCTTTCTGTTTGCACATCACATATCATACGCATTAGCGTTGTTTTTCCGGCTCCATTTGCGCCCAACAACCCATATACGCCATTTGTTAGCGTTACATTAAAATTTAAGACAGCCTTTTTGCTGCCATATTTTTTTGAGAGGTCTTTTATTGTAAGTTCCATGCTAATTCTCCTATCAGATTTTCGTGTTTTAAGTATGTTTGGATTGCGCTGCCTAGCAGCAGAACAGAAGCTACATAGGAAACTGTCCAACCCAAAATCATTGCAGTTTCAAATAAGATTTGCTGCCTTAAAATAAATGAGAACACAATTGCAAGGCAAACCATACAAACAATCAGGTGATAGGAGGTTTCTGCTTTTCCTCCCTTGGTTATTGTGAATAGGTAACTAAAGCAGGAAATATTAAAGGGTACCATTCCATACAGAACTACCCTTAAAACAGAGTATGGGGAATAATAGCTAACCAACACTAAAATGACGGTGACAAAAAACAGGTCAAACAATCCAATAATCAGCATACGGCAAGCCATAATCTTTACTAACTGGCATCTGCTTGACTGTTCAATTTCCCACATATCGTAAGTAGTGCTTTTTGAAACTTCTGTTACTCCTAATAAAACGATAAGAGGAATGACAATTGCTAAAACCGTCAATGGATAATAGAAAGGAACTGATAAATATCCCAACAGACAAACCAAACTTATTGTCCCTGCAAGCAGAGAAGTCTGAATTACCCAAAAGGAAAGGGGAAGGTATTGTAGTTGACTTAATAAAAGATTTCTCAAACCATTTTCATTAAAATCAGAACTATCCATGTAACTTTTCCCCATAGCAATTGTCGCCGCTATTCTATCTTCAGACACTTCCGGTATATCATAAGTACATAACCATTCCTGTAAATCATTTTTCTTTTTACTCATACCAATCACCTCCATTAAAGTCTATTAAATATCGTTGCAGTTTTTTTATTCCTTGTTGAAGTCTGGATTTTACAGTCGGAATACTGACTTTTGTAATATTAGCAATCTCTTTTATTTTCAATTCATAATAAAATCGCAAGATGACAGCCTCTTTTTGATAATCCGGCAACAGATTGATTGCCTGCCTTACCGCAATCTGATTTTCTTCCCTTATGCTTTTTTCAATGGGATCAGTTGCCACATCAGCAATTTCCAATGCCTCTAAATCCGTATATATAGGTTTTGCCTTTTTAAAATAGTTGTTGCAGGTATTAACAGCAATTGTAAGCAAATAGTTTTGAAACTTTCCCAGCATACGGACAGCCTCTATGTTCTCCAGCAGTTTCAAAAAAACCTCTTGTGTGATATCTGCCGCAGTATCCGCATCTCCGTTTAATCGGCGATAGCAAAACTTATAAATTGAACGGTAATATTTTCGAACTAACATGTCAAACGATTCCATATCTCCTGCTTGAATTCTTTTTATTAAGATGAAATCTTCAATATAAACCACCCACTTTCCATTGCAAAACGTCTTACACTAAAATATACAACCGAACCATCAAAAAGGATTTAAAATATCAATAATTAATTAGGGATATTTGATATAATCAGTAAATTTTAGTCGGTAAATCACTATAAAAAGTTTCATCTATAACAAAAAGCGACGCTGTCCCCACCGCCGCTTTTTGTTATGAGTGATTTTAAAGGTCGTTGCTCTATATTAGTCAAGTCACAGGTTTTTATCAAATTGGCTTCTACATCAAGGGCAAATCACCCATGCATGACCAAAGCGAATCGCACCATCTATTCTGTTTTTTGCACAGAGTTTCTATCCTACGTTCGGAGATACCCCGGTTATCAGAAGCCTACTGTACGAATATGTAATCAAGCATTTGTATTCCTCCATTTTGCATCTATAACCTTCAGTGTATACGCCAAAACGAATAAAATCAAGATTTAAAGCATTGGCAATACCTAAAATCTGAAGGTGCTTCTCTGTTGCAGCCTGTGCCATTCCCTGAACACTTTTGCAGGAACTACAGCTCACAAATTTATATTTAATCGTTACTCTAATAATCTAACCGGTTGTACCGGTATTAAAGTCGCCGCTACTCGCTGCACATTTTTTTCTACCCAGAAATCTAGAATTATGGGCGGCTATTTGCTAGTGCCTATAAAATTACATCAGAGCACTTTCTTCACTTTTATGGTTCGTTTTCTGATCACGTTTTTGATTTTTCCAAGAAAGAGATTTCATGAAGTTCCCGATGAAAGTAACGGAGGGGCCGATTGTAAGTGCCATAACAACAGTTGCAATTGAAAGATGTTTCCCAGCTAGAATACCAATAAAAATTGCGCTAAAATCCCAAATAATTCTTATTACAAGGTATGGAAGATGAGAACGATGGCTGATAATGGTCGGTATGGCATCGTATGGGGCTTGCCCCATATCGGCATTCATGTAAAAAGCAACCGATAGCAGAAAGGGAAGAAGTGCCATAAGAAATGTAATCGTTTGGTATGGCTGAACTGTAAACATTATCTGTGGCAAATAGCGTGACCATAGAACATGACAAGAATCACTGATATAACCGATTAGAAGCATGTTCATTATCGTTCCGATATTGATCAGCTTAGGTTCAAGCAAAGTCTCAGGGATGAAGAAGAGAATATTGGCAAGTACCATACAGGTTCCAAAGGAAATCCCGAAACGCTCCGATAATGCAAGATTCATAAAGGAGCTAGTGTCGGTGCCAAGGTTTACCTCTATCAGAAAAGAGAGAAATACTCCCATTCCGATAATGCCTACCATCATTAACCCAATTCTCTTTCCAAATTTACGATATATTGATTTCATATCTTGTTCCCTCGCTTTTACTAATATAATATCACTAAATCTATCTTTACATTAGTAAATAATAACTGTATACTATTAGAAAAACGCCAAAAGGAGAAGTTCCTATGCCTATTTCATCAAGTATAAGTTATATTGATGTTACAAAAAGAGAAACCAAGGCACATGGCTCTGTATTCTTTCCGGTAGCTTGCTATTCAGTTGGTTTTCCAGACGTGTCTGTTTCCTGGCATTGGCATAGTGAGCTGGAACTAATTATGGTTGAAAAAGGTCGAATTAAACTGTATGTTGGTGCAAGACAGTTCCTGTTAAAAGAGGGGGATGGCGCGTTTGTGAACGCCGATATACTGCACACGGCCAGAGCTGCCGATGAAAAACAGGGTGCCCTAATTCATTCCATTGTTTTTCATCCACGTCTGATTGGTGGAATAGAGGATAGTATTTATTGGGAGAAGTATTTGCATCCGTTAATCAATACTGTTGAGTTTTCGGTTCAATTACTTTCCAGAAATACTGACTGGCAGAAGGACATTCTTGACAGGATACGACGCGCCTGGATTGAGCTTGCAGCAGACAAACATGGATATGAGTTCAGAGTGAGAAACGAACTTTCTGAGATTCTGCTACAACTAAGTGATTATCAGCAGCAGGAATTCATTACAATACCGCAGAGGATACATCGAAATGAGCAGCGCATGAAGCAAATGCTTAAATATATTCAGGATCATTATTTCGAGGCAATTCTTCTTGAAGATATTGCAGAAGCTGCAGCGGTCAGCAAAAGTGAGTGTCTGAGATGTTTTCGAGAAATTGTTGGTATAACACCGCTTAGGTATGTCAATCAGTATCGTCTGCTTGTAGCGGCGCAAAATCTGGCAGAGAAGGATTGCCAGATCTCAGAAATCGGAGATGGATGCGGCTTTACGGAGATGGGATATTTTGCTGCACAGTTTAAAAAGAAATATGGTATGACACCAACTGAATATCGAAACAGAGAGAAGGAGAAAAATGAATAAGTTATCTTATCACCCTAAAGAGGGAAATGTGCTTATTGGAGAAAAGGCTATCGGGGATGTAATGCCCAAAGAATATATTAGAATGCAAAAAAATTTACTTGATTACTTAGAAATAATTTAAATTTACGAGGTGAGAAGATGAACTTCTTTATAGATGAGTGGATAGATAAACTTGTATCAAAAATAAAAAATGAATTTGGAGATAGGCTTGCCTTTATTGGTTTGCAAGGAAGCTATAAACGCAAAGAAGCGAATGACAGCAGTGATATAGATATTGTAGTTATCTTGAATGAGTTGATTGTGCAGGATTTGAAAAAATATCGAACGATAATTTCCCAAATGCCTTATAAGGAAAAAGCCTGCGGGTTTATTTCTGGTAAGAGAGAGATTATTGGTTGGGAAAAATCTGATTTGTTTCAATTCTATTATGATACGCAGCCAATCTACGGAAGCATAGACTATTTGTTGCCGTTAATTGACAAAGAGGATGTTAAACGTGCTGTAAAAATAGGTGTATGCAATCTGTACCATGCGTGTTGCCATAATTTTCTCTATGAAAATAGCCCTGAAATTTTATCGGATTTGTACAAGTCAGCATTTTTTGTTTTACAAGCTAAATATTTTGATGAGACAAACCAATACATAAGCAGCAAAGAAGAGCTGGTAAAACACGTGGATGGGATAGATATAGAGATACTGAGTATTTGTATGGATAGAAAAAAGCTAACTGCTATGGATGAGGATGACTTGAATATATATTATGATAAAATCATATCTTGGAGTAGTGTCCTTTTACAGTCCTATTGATGAGGTTGTGCTGAGCAAATTAGTTTATAGATAACAATGCTTATTTCCCTGCAAATAAAAATCTACAAGGAAAATAAAGCGAGTGACTTGCCACTCGCTTATTTTTTTAATCCTATTATTATTTCTGAGATATTAGAAATTTGTTTCTCATCCAGTGTAGTTAAATCATTTATAATAGATTGTATTAAAACGGGGTTATTTATTTCGTCATCAAAAAATTCCTTTGGAGAAATTTCAAAATACTCACAGATATAAAAGAACGCTTGCATGGAAGGCATAGACTTTCCATTTTCAATATGATTAATATAATTTTCGTTTTGACCAATAGACAAACTCATGTCGCGAGCAGAAACTTTTTTGATTGTTCTTAGTTTTGCAATTCGTTCAGATAAATATTCTTCATACATATGTTATCACCGCCTTATATACAATATTGTACATTTTACTTGAAGAATATTCACAATGTACAAAGTCCTACTTTCGTTGACCTGCAACATATAAAATTGTATAATGAGGTCTGATATGATTTTTAATATTGTAAAAGGTGGTGAATAACATGAAAATGAGAAGTATATATCGAAAAATCGCAAAAAAACATGGAGTATCAGTATCAGAAGTAAAATGTGAAATGAAGGCGGCCATTGACTATGCCTATAAGCAGAATGATAAATCGGAGAGTGAAAAGGTTATACAAGAGAGTATTTCTAGCAACGGAGAAGAGCCTAATACGGATGAGTTTATTAAAAGAAACTCCATTAGTATGTAATTGTTGTGATTTGAGTTTCGACGAAAGAAGGTGACGGCGCATCCTGGCTTACAAAAGATTGGTTTATCACCAGTCTTTTTGTTTGCTTAAAATTATATATTCAGATATCCTTTTTTAGTTGGCGGTAGAAATGGAGGATATCATGTCAAAATTTTTAACCAATGAAAACAGATTGGACATTCAAAAATATCTTAAGGAATGTTTATCTTTTAATGCATACACCAAAAAAGTCCTAAAATCAAACGGCACTTGGGTTACAAAAGTGGCTTCTCGGTTACAAAACTAGACTTTTCGGTTACAAAAACTGCGTTTCGTTTACAAATATATGGTTGTCAATTTACAAAACTGCATCTGGATTTACAAAATGGCATTTCGTGTTACTATTAAGTTGTTTTTCCTTATTTAAATATTTATTAAAAATATTGTGATTACTTATTTACAAAATGTAACGAACAGATTACAATATAAATGTAACCTACTCATTACATTTTAGAAGGAAGACATGACTTTGATATGGAATAGAATTAAAGTCTTGCGTGCTGAAAGAGATTGGACGCAGGCAGATTTAGCAGTGAAAGTTGGAATTTCACGACAAGCAGTTATATCAATAGAAAAATATAAATATACTCCATCATTGGAATTAGCATTTAAGATTGCGGAGAAATTTGGAGTTTCTATTGATGAAGTTTTTGAGCGTAGGGAGGACAAATAACATGAATGAACAAGCTATCATCTTAATTTTTTTGCTTTTAGGCGTAGGAGGGACTCTTTGGCTGTATATCCTGAAAGCTATAAAACAGGTGAAATATAGGGGAGATGAACGTTGGGGGTTGATACAATTAAAGGCAAATAATATTGCGAATATAGCTAATGGTATTTTGATTTTATTGTTGGTTTTTGCTCCGTTGTTTGTAGATAGCCAAATTACCTTTACACTTCAACGAGTAATTACTTTTGGATTGTTTTATCTTGGAGTTCGGAATTTGATTGAATTAATCGGAGTTATATATTTTGACAAGAAATTATAAAATTCCAGTTTGTAGAGTGCATTATATGAGCATACTCTTCGTAATCGAAATTCTTTTAGCCAATAAGATGTATTCTTATAATCCCGAAGTGAAAATTTCGGAATGCAAAATGGCTCTGATTAAGAGAAAAGTATAGATTTTCTCTTACAAACTTTTGAAGACGGACATATGTTGGTCTTCTTTTTTTGTTATAGGAAAGACAATGGCGGCAGGAAAGGAGCCAGTCACGTAACCTCAAAACCTCAAAAGCATCAAAGCCTAAAGCCTTAATTGCAAATCGAAATGCAACCCTTCCGACTTCAATTAAGTTGTAATTCTATTATTAAAAAAATATTTACCAGGGGTTGCATCCTGGCTTACAAAAGATTGGTTCATCACCAGTCTTTTTGTTTGCTTAAAGTTAT
>JBGSNZ010000036.1:0-186343 GCA_041739345.1 Acetivibrio sp.
ATAACTTTAAGCAAACAAAAAGACTGGTGATGAACCAATCTTTTGTAAGCCAGGATGCAACCCCTGGTAAATATTTTTTTAATAATAGAATTACAACTTAATTGAAGTCGGAAGGGTTGCATTTCGATTTGCAATTAAGGCGCTGTAGAGTTATTCCGATCGCTTTCTTTTTTCACTAAGTAATCAATATCATTCATATTTTCTTGAACCATAACTTTAATGTCTTGAACTTCTCTTAAAATCTTATCTAATATTTTTTCCTCTTTCATAATCATAACAAAATACCTCCAAAATTCTAATTTTAATAATACAATTATAAATAATTATATTATTAAAGTATACAGGATAATTTATCTATGTATGTAATTAATTACCTTAATTATAAAGCAAAAAAATCCTACAAACCAATTGTAATAAGTGGTTTGTAGAATTCCTAATTTAATTTGTAAGATTGGTATAACTATTACTGACCCATCTGCTTTGCAACTTCTGCTGCGAAATCTTCTTCTTTCTTTTCGATTCCTTCACCAGTTTCAAAACGAACAAATCTCTTAACTGTAATATTCGCATTGTTTTCTTTTGCGAGTTGTGCTACATATTTTCCAACTGTTAAATCGCCATCTTTAACATAAGCCTGATCTAAAAGACAAACTTCTTTTAGTTCTTTGTTAAGACGTCCAATAATCATTTTACTAATAATATCATCTGATTTACCAGCATTTTTAGGATCATTTTTAGCTTGCTCTAAAAGGATTTCTTTTTCATGCTCTTTGTATTCTTCAGAAATTTCGTCCTGAGAAACATATTTAGGAGCTAAAGCAGCAATTTGCATTGCAACATTTGTTAAACCTTCTTTAATAGCATCATTAACTACATCAGCATCCGCTTCAACTAAAACGCCGATTCTTCCGCCACCGTGAAGATAAGATACAACGCATCCATTATCAGCAACAACTTTTTCGAATCTACGAATCGATAAATTTTCACCGATAATAGCAACTTTTTCTACTAATGCTTCTTTTACAGTCTTAGCAGCATCACCATTCCACTGCTCTGCAAGAAAAGCATCGATATCTGCTGCATCTGTTTCAATAGCTTGCTCAGCTACAGCTGCAACAAAAGCCTGGAAATCAGCATTTTTAGCAACAAAGTCTGTTTCTGAATTAACTTCAACAACTGCTGCTATTTTATCATTTTTAACTAAAACTCTGCAAAGACCTTCAGCTGCAATTCTTCCAGCTTTCTTTTCAGCCTTAGCTTGTCCATTTTTTCTTAAATATTCAACCGCTGCATCCATATCTCCGTCTGTTTCAGTCAGAGCTTTTTTACAATCCATCATACCTGCACCGGATATTTCTCTTAATTCTTTTACCATTGACGCTGTAATAGCCATGATTTATACCTCCATTGGTTAATATTGATTCTACAATTCTATGCTTCGACTGGTGCTTCTTCCTGAGAAACTTCTTCTGTACTCATATCAACACCTTGATTTGCTTCGATGACAGCATCTGCCATTTTAGCTACGATTAATTTAACCGCACGAATTGCATCGTCATTACCAGGAATTACATAATCTAATTCTTCTGGATCACAGTTTGTATCAGCAATACCAATAAGTGGAATACCTAATGTGTGAGCTTCCTGTACACAAATTCTTTCTTTCTTAGGGTCTACAATAAAGATTGCATCTGGAGCTTTCTTCATTTCTTTAATTCCACCAAGGTTTTTCTCTAATTTTTCCCATTCTTTTTTCAATGCGATAACTTCTTTTTTAGGAAGTACATCGAAAGTTCCATCTTCAGACATTCTTTCGATTTTCTTTAAACGATTGATTCTTCCCTGGATGGTTTTGAAGTTTGTTAACATACCGCCTAACCATCTTTCATTTACATAGAACATACCGCAACGTTCAGCTTCTGATTTAACAGAATCCTGAGCCTGTTTCTTTGTTCCAACAAAAAGAATTGTACCACCATTCGCTGCTACATCTTTGATTGCATAGAAAGCATCGTCTACTTTACCTACAGATTTCTGTAAGTCAATGATATAGATACCATTTCTTTCTGTGTAGATGTAAGGAGCCATCTTAGGGTTCCATCTTCTTGTTTGGTGACCAAAATGTACACCAGCTTCGAGTAATTGTTTCATTGAAATAACGCTCATTTTTTTACCTCCATATGGTTGATATGAGTCCTTTTGGATCTCATCGCTTCCTTATGTTTCTTCTTTTTGTAAGACTGCAAATCACTACGCAGCACCAATACAAAAATCAACATAAGTGTGTTTTTTAACGTACCGATAAAGTATATCACAACTAATAAAAAAAGGCAAGAAAATATTTTCTTGCCTTCTAAAATTTTCTTATTTATTTAATTACTTATTTCCCAGTAATCTTTTCTGCAATTTCTTGATAAGTAGCACCTTTTTCTATTTTATAGGTACCTACGGAAATCAAAGATGAATAACCATTGTCCGTTAAATATTCATTAAAATCATCGGCACTTTTTACCACTCCAGCTTCTTTCAGCGCACGAGATACTGCCTCAGACCACATCCCTTTTTCAATCGTTACCGATACGTAGGATGGTTCCTTTTTTGGTGTCACGGTCGGTGTTGCTTTCGGTGTTGCCGATGGTTCAACAGTTGGTGATGGTTTTACCGATGGTGATGGCTCAACAGTTGGTGACGGCTCAACAGTTGGTGACGGTGCTACCGTTGGTGTTGATACTGGTGCTTCACTCGGTTCTAACGATTCACTTGGTTCATCAGATGCTGACTCGTCTGGTAAAATCATTCCTAGCTCTTCTGCCTTTTCAACAATTTGCTCATTAGTAAGTGTTTGTTGTTTATCCTGTGCTCGATGAGAAATAGTAAGTATACTGGCAGTAACTAATATCCCGATACCAAGCCCTCTTAAAAAAAACTTTAATTTCATGTTTCTCATATGCTCCCATCTATTGCTTTTGCAATGTTTATTTCTTTATTCCTAGGAATAAATCAATTACAAGTTTTACTTCCCCTTGACCTAGTCCCAAATTTTTTGCAATTTCTATGATGGAATTTCCTTCTTCGTAAAGTCTAAGTATCTGAGCATTTTTATTATCTTGAGCTTCCATGTTTCGATTTACCATAGCAACATCTTCAATTACTTTTACAATTTTATCTGCCTGTCCTGTTTTCGTCACTGTCTCTTCCTTTGACTTTTTGGACGTAATTGATTTCTTTTCTTTTGCAGACTGTTCCAGTATATCCATTGCCGTCTTTGGTCTTTCTATCACTATCTTTTCTTGAATTTTTGTGTTTTGTGCTTCAGCAGATGTATTTCTTATGACTGCTTCTGCCTTTATTTTGGTTGTATTAATCTCTTGTAATAGTTTCTTTACTTCTGAGTCTTTTTCATTTAGCATATCGTATAAAAATACAACTTCTGTATGGTTTTGTTTGATTTTTTCAAGGATTTGATCAGAAAATTCACTTACAGCCATAATTTTCTCATTTGAGATTTGGCTTAATTGGTCATCTGTTCTAATCATTGCTTCCTCGGTACGGTCAGCAACAATATCCTCTATTCTATCCCGGATTCGTTTTTCATCCTTCGGTGTCCAAATATCACCTTTTGCTGTTTCCGGTTCCTTTTTCTCATTTTTTGCATCCATTTTATCAGAAACGATATAGCTTAATATAATTAAACCAACACCTGCTACAACTAAAAAAATATCTAACATATCTGCTCCCTGATTTTCTATATTCGTAAATCAAAATTACTCAATTTGATTTCTTTTTCATTATCTTCTTGTTTCTTCTTTTTATTTCTTGGTTGACCCGAATACTCCGAATCATTCTTCTTACCATCCTTGTAACGAAATTCATTATTCTCGCTTTTATTAAGCTTTACCGTTTGCTGTCTATCATGCTTTATATTCGAATTGTACTGTGCGCCCAATTGTTCCTGTGCATGTGATAATTTATTATTTTCTGCCTGGTGTACCAGTGAAGCTTCTTGAGAACGATTTGGCATAGAAAGTATATCGATAGGTCGTATTGGCATAAGAACCCCTCCTTAGATTGCCATAATCCGAATATCCGCACGATCAAGAATGAATTGTCCGTGACAAACTTCATCTTTTACATACATAGACGCAGTTGATATGATCACCTTTACCCCTGGGTATACACTTCCAGTAAATTTAATCCTTCCTCCTTGGAAGCTATCAATTTCTGCCTTCAATGAAGCACATCTTGATTCCTTCTTTGATAGAGGTTCCTGCATTTTTGTAAATTCATGCTTTGCCAAAAGTAATTGTTTCTTTTGTTCTACAGTTAAATCAATTCCACTTTCCATTCTCTTTTTAAACAGAGCTAAAATCTGCGCAATTTTCTTTTGCTCATCTTTAATATCTTCAATTTCTTTTTCTAAATCTTTTTGTTCTTTTACTATATTATCATCAAGACCAATGCACACTACTGTCTGAGTACACATGGAAGAACCTATTGTTTTTGCTGTAATCGATTTTCCCGCCTTAACTTCACCGCCAGTAATCATACTTTTTTTACCAGTAACCAGTAATTCCCCTTTTGCAGTGACATGACTGTGCATGATCGCATCTGTCGTTATGTCACCCCCGGAAACCACCTCACAATTCTCAATAAACTTTGCAGTTATATTGCCATTTGAAATAAGTTTTCCCTTTCCCATTCCCTGTATACCACGTTTTAATATAATCTGCCCGCCCGCAATCAAAGTTGCGCCTTCCACAACACCACTTACTATAATATCGCCTTTTGCGCTAACTGTAAATCCAGTTACAACATTTCCTCGCACTATTACATTTCCATCATAATCAATATCACCGGAGGCTACACTGACATCGGCTGGCACTTCGTATGTATTTGATACAAATACTCTATCCTCAATTAAAGTGACATGTCCTGATACATCCGAATACATTATGGTTTTATCCTCTGAAAGATGGATATTACCCCCATGTCTCAATATTTTTGCAATTACTTTAAGCGGTTTAAGGACATTTCCAAATATATCAAGTCCCGGTTTTCCAAAGTCAACCGGTTCTAAGACAGCAAGTATATCATTTGCATTCACCTTATTTATCATATCCAATTGATGAAAATCGACCGAACCATCTTCATTCGTTTTCGGTTTTCCAAAACCTTCTGTTTTAAAATTATAAGTAATCGTAGCATTTTTACCCTGTACTGGTAATAATGCCTCGGCTAATACTATTTCTTCACAGTAACTACGATCAGCCATAAAAGAATCAATACTCTTTTCTACTACACCGTATTTTATTCCCGAATGTATTAAAGTATTTACAATTTCCTGACGAGACATCAATTTACCTTTTGAAGTAGGTGGATAAAATACACCGATTGCTTTTAATCTTGATTCATCAACAATCAGATCCAAGTATTCGTCTTCTGGCAAACAGCTTTCCTGTGTCAAACACATTTCTTTTTCTTCATACAGTGAGGTAATCGCATCTGCCAACTCTTTTATATTATAGTTACTAATTTTCTTTAATGCTAAATACCTTGACACCATATCAAAGGATAACGGTGTCCCTCCATTTAAAGCCGGATAAAGTTTTATATAAGTTCCATCTTCTTTATGAATTAATTGAAAAAATCCATTATTACTCTTCATTATATTATCCCCTTGTTATCCATTAAATACTGCTATACTACCACCCAATCTACTCTTCATCTTCAAAAGTGCCTTCGTATGTAACTGAGAAACTCTAGATTCAGATACCTCTAAAACTTTGCTGATTTCTTTTAAAGTTAATTCTTCATAATAATAAAACAAAATAACCTTTTTCTCGTTATCCGTCAGCGTGCCAATCACCTCTGCCAGTTGACGCTTCAGTTCTTCTTTCTCCATTATAGTCTCAGGCTGATCGTAATGGGCATGTGCTCCAGGGGATACTTCCATCCTGACTTCGGCTCCCTGCTCTATAAACTCATCCAGTGATACCAAACTTATAACTTTTGTTTGCGATTGCCAATTGATAAGCTCCTCAACTGAAATTTCTAATTCTTTCGCAATTTCCTCATCTGTTCCCAGACTACCTTTTTCTAACTCTAATTTTTGATAAGCTGCCTCTAATTTTTTTTGTTTTTGTCGTAAGGTTCTAGGAATCCAATCCATTTTTCGAATTTGATCTAAAATGGCTCCACGAATTCGTAAGCTGGCATAGGTTTCAAATTTGACACCTTTTAAATTATCAAATTTGTCGATTGCATCAATTAATCCAAATGTGCCATAACCAACTAAATCATCATATTCTACCGTATATCCTAGATACATGCTGAGTCGTCCTGCTACCACTTTTACAAGTCCGGCATATTCAATTATTAATTTTTCACGAATCGCAGGGGTTTTCGTTTTTGTATATTCAACCCAAAGTTTGTTTTTTCCCTCTTCGTTCATCTATGCCTCCTACTATATCACTCAATCATTACAACCGCCATTTTATTGATTTTTTAATCTTCTGGCCTTGCATCTTCTTCTTGTGATATATCGTTCTCTTCTGTCGCATCAACTACGACATCGGATTCTTCTTCCTCTTTTATTCCGCCAAATTCAATGACTTTAGTAATGATTCCTCTTGCAATCAAACCAATAATATAAAACGCAATAAGTACTCCCAATAATATTTCCAAGCTAAGAAGTTTGTCCATATTATTGGCAATACTAACAATACATGTAACTGCACCTGCAGTTAGCATTGTAATTGCAGGAAAATATTTTTTTTGCACGCTGATTACCTATCCTTATACTGTTTTAATTTCTTTTCCAACTGCTTTAATTAATAGAGCTCCTGTTTCGGGATAAAATTCAATTGTTCTACCATAGTTTGCACCGGTATCTTCCACCAGAATCCTTATTCCAAGCTCTTTTAATTTCTTTTTGGTCGCTTCCACATTACGTTCCCCAATCCGCAACATATCGTTATTACTTCCAAATGCAAACATTTGCGCGCCACCTGCTATCTTTGCAGTTAAACTTAGACGACTTGCACCTGCTTTTACCATCTTATCAATGCAAGCATCTATTCCCGTATCTGCAAATTTTGCAATATTACTATTATTCTTTACCAATGTGCTATCAGGCAACATAATATGTGCCAACCCTGCAATTTTTCTTACTGAATCATACAGTGTTACTCCAACGCATGAACCCAGTCCTAAAGTAGTAATTGCATCTGGTGATTGACAAATATTAAAATCAGCCATACCAACTTTAATCATATTACCCATATTTATTAACCACCTTATAGTCCTAAGGAGGACATCATCTTAATGTAAGAGTCCATTGTTGGAATTAAAACGAAATATCCGTTTACTTCCTTATTATCCTGTGATATCTGTGTTTTAATTACCAAAGCTTTATCTCCAACCTTTCCAAATTCGATTGCAGGTACGCTCAAAATAGCTCCTGCCATATCAATTGCCATATAAGGAACGGAAGAAATAATTGTCAAGTTTGTTAATGTAGAAATAGAAGATAGATATGCACCTGCAATAATATTACCTATTTCATTTAAAGCAGACAAATCCATTTCAGAAAATTCTTCAAAACTTTGTAAGTCTTTTTGTAATAGAATATTAATGATGTGGTGTGCAGACTCTTTCTCCAACATAAACATCATCATACCATCTGTGTCGCCTTCTAAAGTAAGTAAAATACCTACAATTAAATTTTCAGCTCCACCAATCATATCTGGAAGTTCTTGAAATCCCAATAATTCAACATTTGGAACTTTCATGTCTATTTTGGAATTTAGGAGCTGGGATAATGCTGTTGTAGCATTACCCGCTCCTATATTTCCAATTTCTTTTAAGACATCGAACTGCAGATTATCAACATTATCATAACTAAAATCTGACAAAATGTTCACCCCATCTATGCATTCTCTTTCTCAATAATAACCTCTGCAATATTGAGTAAGGATATAAGTCCTTCGCCCGGTTTACCTATTCCACTTAAATATTGTGTTTTTCCATCAGATGCATTATATGTAGGTTTTTCAATACAGCTTTCATCCAATGTAACTACTTCTTTTACTTCATCCACAATAAGTCCAACTGCAGCCTGTGCTTCTAATTTGATAATAATAATCCTTGTTGCATTATTGTATTCATCCGGTTCTAAGTCAAATTTTAAACGAAGACTCATAACTGGAACAATTTCACCACGAAGATTAATTACACCCTTAAAATAACGCTGTGCTTTTGGAACCCTTGTTATTTTTTGCATTCTTACAATGTTATCAACATATTGGATATCGATTCCATATTGTTCGGTTCCCAATTTTACACAGATGTACTGTTTTGCGCCTGCTGAAGCATTTTTTTTCATATCAGCCACTTAAATACCCCCTTAAACTAAAGTATTTGCATCAATAATCAAGGCAACTTCACCATCACCAAGAATTGCTGCTCCACTAATTACTTTGTTATTGTTAATGTATTTACCAATGGACTTAATAACAATTTCTAACTGTCCAATCAAATTATCAACAACAAGTCCTGCTAATTTTTCGCCTTTTGAAACAATAACCACCGTTAAGCTTTCTGGTGCTTCGTCTCTTGGTTCCACATCCAATACTTCGTCTAAGCGAATTAATGGGATAACAGATCCTCTTAAGTTAATCACTTCTTTTGTCTGTACATATTCAATTTCAGAACATGGTACATCCTCAATTGTCTGAATGGATCCAAGAGGAATTGCATACTTTTCTTCACCCAGTTCAACCATAAGGGCCTGAATAATTGCAAGTGTAAGTGGAAGTCGGATAACAAAGCTACTACCTTCTCCTAAAACTGTCTTACATTCAATATCTCCACCCAGTTTTTCAATGTTCGTTTTAACAACATCAAGACCTACACCACGACCAGACACATCCGAAATCTGCTCTGCTGTTGAGAAGCTTGGCAAGAATAGCAAATCGATAATATCCTTTTGCGTCATTGTATCTGCCTGCTCTGGAGTAATGGTTCCTTTTTCTATTGCCTTTTGTTTTACTCGTTCAGTATTAATACCAGCACCATTATCACGAACTTCAATCACAACGTTGTTTCCATCCTGATATGCATCAAGGAAAATAGAACCAACTTCTGGTTTTCCAAGTCGAATACGTTCTTCATTACTTTCTAGACCGTGATCTGCTGCATTACGAATCAAATGTTGTAATGGATCTCCAATTTCATCGATAACCGTACGATCTAATTCTGTTTCTTCACCAGTCATATATAATTCCATTTTCTTATCCAATTTTTTAGATAAGTCACGAATCATTCGTGGGAACTTATTTACAACCGTTTCGATTGGCATCATTCGAACTTTCATGACTGATTCATGAAGATTTGTTGTTACACGTTCTAGATATTCAATCTGCTCATTAAATGCTGCGTTATCTTTTGAAGTATCTTCGTTACTGCCAATGGAAACTAAACCATTCTTTGCAATAATCAACTCACTGACTAGATTCATTAAGACATCCAATTTTTCAATATCAACACGAACAGAACGATTTACAACTGGTTTCGCAGCTGTCTTCTTCTGAGGTTGTCCATTCGTCGTATCCTTTGCATTAGAAGGCTTTACAGCCGTAGCCGCTGCAGTCGCTGCTACTTCATTCATTGCATTTTCTAATGATTTTTCTGTTTCTTTTAATTGTGTTGATTCAAAATAGCCAACAGCTGCATCTCTTATTTCGGATACATTTAAAATTGATGCTTTTACTTTTTCCATTGATTCTTTGGTAAGTAAAATAACGCTAAAATCTAAATCAAATCTTTCATCTTCGATATCCTGCACGGATGGGCTAGATACAACAACATCACCAAGCTCTTCCATTGCTTTAAATACAAGAAAAGCTCTTGCTGCTTTTAAAATACAACTTTCTTGAATGTATACAGTAATACCAAATACATTTTCTTCCTCTTGTGCCTTACTAATAGCATGAATCTCATGTTCTTGTAGAACAATATTCTTATATTTCATTACGTCTTCACTACCGGCAAGTTCTTGCTTCATTTCAACGACTTCTTTGTTTTCTTCTTTTGGAGAATCCACTGATAGTCCTAATCCTTCTGAAAGGATATTGTTTAAATCAACAATAATACTATCATAGTCTTCTGTTCCTTCATCCGCTGATTCTTGAATATTCCCTAAATAAAATTCAAGAGCATCTAATCCTCGAAATAAAACATCGACCAATTCGGATTTTACTTTCATTTTCCCAGTTCGTATTTCCGAAAATACATTTTCCATATTATGCGTCAACTTTTGCATACGCTTATAACCCATTGTTCCTGCCATACCTTTTAACGAATGGGCTGCACGGAAAATCTCATTAATTGTATTTTCATTTTCCGGTTCACTTTCCAGAATTAATAATTGCTCATTTAAACTCTGTAAATGTTCTTTTGTTTCTTCAATAAAAATCTCTAGGTATTGACTTACGTCCATTTAACGCACCCCCACGTTCTGTGTGATAGCTCCAGAAATCATCTTTAGTGGCAACACTTCATCGGTTAATCCAGCGTCAGCAACTACTTTTGGCATACCATAAACAGTACTGGTTGCTTGATCCTGTGCTATGACATAAATATTTTTGAGTTCTTTTAGTTGCTTTATTCCTTTTGTTCCATCACCGCCCATGCCCGTTAAAACAACACAGGTGATTGTTTCAAAATCAGTGTCCAATAATGATTCATACATAATATCGGCACAAGGTTTTAACCCACCTCTTGCTGGTTCGTCGGTTAAAACAATTTTGTACTTTCCACCAATTACTTTTTCGAGACGCATCTGCGTTCCGCCCTTTGCTATGTAGACGGTACCATTTTCTAATATATCACCGTCTGCAGCTTCTTTTACATTCATTTGACTTAATTCATTTAATCGGGTTGCTAAAGAATTGGTAAATCCCACTGGCATATGTTGAACTAAAAGTACAGGCGCATCCAGTCTTTTAGGAAGCATTGGAATCAAATCCTGCAAAGCCTTCGGTCCTCCAGTTGAGCAAGCAAGTGCTACTAGTTTACTTCCTCTCCTTACCTCATGGGACAAAGTAACATTTTTAGATATAATAGGTAATGTCAATTTTTGTTCAAACAATTCTTTTTTTTGTATCTCCTTAACATTGCTATCATCAAAATCAAACGCCCACCAAAGTCTTCTCAATATTTGATCATGAAAAGATTCGCTCTTAACTTCCATAAATAAGTCTGGCTTAGTAACGAAATCAAAAGCACCAAGTTCAAGTGCACGAATCGTTTCTATTGCACCTTGCTTTGCTAAAGTGCTAACCATGATTGTGGTATGCTTAATCCCACGCTTATTCATTTGTTCGAGAAGCTCAAGACCAGACATCTTTGGCATGTTAATATCAAGCAAAATAGCATCGTATTTTCCATTATTTCTAACAATAAGGTCCAATGCATCCATTCCATTATTCGCAACATCAGCGACTTGAATCCTTTCGTCTGACTTAATTATATCAGATATTACCCTTCTCATAAGTGCAGAATCATCAACCACTAAAATATTTTTTTTCATCTAGCTCAGTCCTCTCTCGCGACGACGTATCTTTCTTTCCTGCTCAAATATATATTTTATTAAATTTTCTCTTTCAACAACACTAATATTAGTAAATTCTACTCTATGCTCAAAATATCCTTTCATCTTTTCAATCGGCTCAGAGTAAATTAGCCTTGCATCATATAGCCCTCTCAACTTTTTGCCTCGATACGTGTAACTAAGTTGCACCTTAGTATTTTGACCAACCTGATGTTCAACTTGCGAGTTAAAACGACAGCCTCCTCCACTAATATCAATAATTGTTGCCTGAATCCATTGTGACTGTTCTTCTTGAAGGAACTGATCCAATTTTTCTTTTTCTTCTTCTGAATTATAAATTTCTGCTTCTAATTTTTTTATATTAGTAGACTCTTCTAGACTTATTATACGATATTGAATTTCTATAGCGTATTCCAGTCTATAATATTGTCTTCTCTGGAATTTTTCCAAATCGGTTTCGAATCGTACAACTAATACGGATAAACGGCCTTCTTTATATCGTTCCATAATTTTACCTCTGCATTGATATAATCCTCGCGCCGTATAAAAAATAAATTGGTATTTGTCACCTATTTCAAGTGGCACAATCAAGCCACTTTCAATTGGCATAGCAATTTCAACTAATTCATCATCCATTATATCCAAAACTTTGCTATTGTACTGTTTTTCATCTGCTTCTTCTTCCAGACTATTTTTGTAACGAATCAAGTCTATTTTTACGCCTGGCACCACAATAGTCGAAATCACTTTCCCACCTCCACATTTCCTATTTAGATCTTTTGGCCCGAATTAAAGTAGAGAATAAATGTGAGATTCCCTTTTTGCTGTGTTGATCTATAATTGTATTATTATTTAACATTAGGGCAAGTTCCATAATAGCCTTAGATGACGGTGCATTCGGATATCCAAGTGTAACTGGGTATTGCTGTATTACCGCTCTAGAAATAGTATTATCCTGTGGAATCGTTCCTAAAAATTCCACTTTGATATTCAAAAATTTATTTACAACAATATTTAACTTATCAAATATTTCTTTTCCCTCTTTTGGCGATCCTACTCGATTAGAAATCATTTTAATCTCTACATCACCTGCAAGAAAATCTGTTTTTTTATTTAATGTCTTTAATAACGCATACGCATCTGTTATTGAAGTCGGTTCTGGCGTTACAACTAATAACACTTCATTACTGGCTGCAACAAACTCAAGTACAGAATCTGCTATTCCAGCACCAGTGTCAATGATTATTACATCTACATACTGATCAAGCTCATACAAAGATTGTGAGAGCTTGATTAGCTGATCCTTTGAAAGGTTGGTAAGTTCCTGAATTCCAGAACCACCAGAAATAAAACCGATTCCCTCTGGTCCGGCTGTAATAATCTCTCTTAAATTTCTTCCCTTGAAAATCAGATCAGCTAAATTATATTTCGGCCGTATTCCAAGCATAACTTCGATATTTGCCAATCCAAAGTCTGCATCCAAAATAACAACCCTCTTACCCAATTTTTGCAATTGAATGGCAAGATTAACTGAAATGCTTGATTTTCCAACCCCGCCTTTTCCACTCGTAACAGTGATAACTCTAGCTACAGATCTTGGTTGTACGGTTGTCGATTTTATTATATTTCGTAATTGCGTTGCTTGATCCATCAATCATTGCCTCCTAACAATTTCTTAGCAATGCTTTGCGCATTAATTTTACCAATGTCGTCTGGTACATTTTGACCCCAAGTGGTATATGAAAGTGGCGCACCTGTCAGCATTTTAATATTGAAAATATTTCCGATACAATCCGTCTCATCTAATTTCGTAAAAATCAAGTTATATTGAATGATTTCTTTGTATGACTCTGCTATTTTTATTAAGTCCTTATATTTTGTTGTAGCGCTTAACACTAAGTACACTTCACGTTCTTCTTCTGGTATCGCATTCATCAAATTTGCAATATCCTGCTTTTGTTCTTCATTTTGATGTGATCTTCCTGCTGTGTCAATCAATACAATATCATATGAGGATAATTCTTTCTTAACTTCTCTCATTTCCTCTTCATTGTAAACTACTTTTAGCGGAAGTCCTAAAATATTAGCATAGGTTTTTAATTGTTCTACTGCAGCAATGCGATAGGTATCAGAAGTTACTAACGCAACCTTTGTTTTTTGCTTTAGCGTTAAACTAGAAGCTATTTTTGCAATCGTCGTAGTCTTTCCAACTCCAGTTGGTCCCACAAAAAAGATGTATCTTGGCTGATTTTCCTTAGCCTCTATTGTGATTGTCTGGCCAATTTTCAAAATGATCTTTTGGTATATACTAGATAGTACGTTATCAACCGAAGCATCTTTCTTTATATTTCGTTCGATTTCTCCTATAATCTGATTTGCATATTTCTCATCCACTTCATTGCCAATTAACTGATTATAAATCAATTGAATGCATGCAATATTTTTACCGTTTTCTTCTACATCATCATCTTTTTCTACTACTTTATTTATTTTCATTTGCTTTTCTAGTAGCTGTTGTAAATCATTTAATTTTTGTTCAATGGCCGATTCACTCTGTCTTGTTTCTATTTTTGAATTCTCAGGCAAAATATCCTTTGACCACTCAGGTTCTTTTATCACTTCTCTTTGCGGTTCACTTTGTTTTAATTTTTGAATCTCCGCTATGATACGTTCACCGTTATTATAAGTTACATTATCATCGACTGCCGCTGTAATTTCAACCGTAGCCTTTTTAAATAATTTATATAATCCCTTTGGCTTTACGGTCTTTATATTCATAACAATAGCATCTTTACCAAGCTCTTCTTTCGCAAGCATAATTGCTTCGGTTTCCGTACCTGCTTGAAATTTCTTGATTATCATTAGACTGTCACCATCCCTACTGATTGTAATTCAACATTTGATTCTATCTCATTGTAGGATATCACTATTAAATCCCTAAAATATTCCGTTGTTAATTTTTTAAAATACATCCTCACTATTGGTGATGTTATTACAATCGGATTTTTACCCAAATTCTCCAATTTAGCGATTTCTTCCTGAACAGAATTTATAATGCCCTTTGTACGATCAGGGTCCAAAGTAAGATAAGCCCCCTGCTCCGTTTGTTTTACTGACCCCATAATTTCCTGTTCAATCTTTGGATCCAACGTCACTACACTTGTAGTCTCATTGGACGGAAAATATTTGCTAGATATCGCACGCTTTAAACTCTGTCTTGAATACTCGGTTAAGACATCGGTATCTCTAGTTGTTGGTGCATAGTCTGCCAGAGTTTCAAAAATGGAAATTAAGTCTCGTATAGAAATTCCTTCTCTTAATAAATTCTGCAATACTTTTTGAATTTCTCCGACACTCAGTAATTTTGGTACTAACTCTGATACAAGTGTTTCATTTGCTTCTTTTACATTATTTATCAAGTTCTGAATATCTTGGCGCGTCATCAATTCATCTAAGTGTGAACGAACAACTTCAGTCAAATGTGTTGCAATAATGGAAGGAGGATCAACTACTGTATAACCCAAGGATTCTGCCCTCTCTCGCTGACTGTCTGTTATCCAGATAGCTGGTAAATGAAATGATGGTTCGAAGGTAGGAATACCTGTAATCTCTTCTTCTACGTATCCAGGATTCATCGCCATATAATGATCAAATAAGATTTCTCCATCACTAACTGGCACACCTTTAATTTTTATTACATATTGATTTGGATTAAGCTGAATATTGTCACGCAAACGAATCATTGGAACAACACAACCTAATTCCAAAGCAATTTGTCTACGAATCATAACCACTCGATCAAGTAAGTCTCCACCTTGGTTAACATCAGCAAGTGGAATAATACCATATCCAAATTCAAGTTCAATTGGATCAACCTGCAACAAAGAAGTGACATTCTCCGGCCGTCGTATTTCTTCCGCGGCTCCCTCTTCTTCGTTTGTTTCTGAGGTGATTTCTTCCACTTCTATCTTTCCTGCGATTATTCTTCCGCTCATAATAAAAGCAATTCCATATGCAACAAACAAAATACGATTCAATGTAGTGAAAATTCCCAATGAAATCATGGCAGCTCCAACCATATATAGAACCTTTGGAATCGAAAAAAGCTGTTTAACCAATATATCTCCGATATCGGCTTCCTTAGAAACCTTTGTAACCAAGATACCAGTTGCAAGTGAAATCATCAAAGAAGGAATCTGGCTAACCAGACCATCTCCAATCGTTAAAATTGCATATTTTGATAACGCTTCTGAAATTGGAAGTCCTTGATATATCATCCCCAGTATAAGTCCACCGGCAAAGTTAATAACCGTAATAATAAGTCCTGCGGTTGCGTCTCCCTTTACGTACTTTGTAGCACCATCCATTGCTCCAAAGAAACTGGATTCATCTTGAATCTTTTGACGACGTTCCCTTGCTTCCTGGTCGGTAATCGCCCCCGAATTAAGATCTGCATCAATTGCCATCTGTTTACCTGGCATTGCATCCAATGTAAAACGAGCAGTTACTTCAGACACACGTTCGGAACCTTTATTAATTACCATAAACTGAACTATAATTAAAATAATATATACAATTCCTCCAACAACGAGATTACCTCCACCAACAAACTGACCAAATGTTGTTACAACATTTCCTGGTTCACCTGTTGTTAAAATTAATTTTGTTGAAGATATATTTAATGAAATTCTAAAAATCGTAGTAAACAATAATAACGTTGGAAAACTAGACATCTGCAACGCTTCTCTAGAAAACAGTGCTGTAAACAATATAATCATTGCAGTAGCTATATTCAATGCCAAAAAAATATCTAATAGTAGGCTTGGCATTGGAATAATAAAGAATAAAATAGCAAGCATCAGGTATAAGCCTAATACAGCATCCGTTTTTTTCATATAACACCAAACCTCCTTATCTTTCGTAAATTAAAATAGAATTTATAGCTTTCCTTTGATACCATAAACATAAGCCAAGACCTCCGCAACCATCTGATATAATTCAGGTGGTATTTCATCTCCAATTTCCACATTATAATATAGCATACGAGCGAGCGGCTTATTTTCAACAATCTCTACTTTGCTTTCTTTTGCAATCGCCTTGATTTTTTGTGCAATATAGTCCGCTCCTTTTGCAACTACGATTGGAGCTTCTGTATTTCCTCTGTCATATTTTATTGCAACTGCAAGGTGAGTTGGGTTTGTAATAACAACATCTGCATCCGGTACATCATTCATCATACGCCTTTGTGATGCTTCCCGCATTTTTTGACGTATCTTACCTTTAATATGAGGATCGCCTTCCGATTGTTTATATTCATCTTTTATTTCCTGTTTGGTCATTTTCATTTCTTTCGCAAACTTACGCTTTTGATACCAATAATCAAAAAGTGCTATTGCCAAGAAAAAATAACTGATTTTTAATCCTAGTTCAATCACCGTACTTCCAATTAAAGCAATTGCATCATATAAAGGTAGCGAGTACAGATTTACAAGCATTCCCCACTGATCTTTCAGTGCATCATACACAACATATGTAATAACGAGAATTTTTCCAACTTGCTTTATTAATTGAACGATTTTATCTTTTGATAATAATTGTTTAAACCCAGATACCGGATTAAATTTATTAAATTTTGGCTTCAAAGGTTTTAACGTAGGCTTCCATTTTACTTGAACCAAATTTCCGAAAAATGCAACTAAGAATGCAATTACAAATATTGGCATTGATATAATAGCGAACTCTTTTATACAAAGAATAATTAGAGAATGAATAATTTTTGAATTATATTCTTCTAATAATAGCGTAGATATCATCCCATAAATTCCTCTGAAAGTCTCAAGAAACCCATTGCCAATCCAGCCAATCATAATCTTAAGTGTTAGAAAAAGTCCTATCAGCTGCAATGCCATTACAAGTTCCTGACTTTTTGCAACCTGACCTTCTCCTCGGGCATCTCCTAATTTTTTAGAAGTAGCATCTTCTGTTTTTTCTCCTCCAGGTCCCTCCTCTGCAAAGTACTGAAGATTATATTTTAACATTAACATTTTATCAACTACCTTATTTTGGAGCCATCGCTCGTATGGCAAGATTCATCATTGTTTTCATCTCCGTAAATATAAAGTCCGAAACCTGCGGCATCATTTCTATAATTAATAAAAGAACTACAAAACCTACAATTATTTTTAATTGCATACCAATAACAAACATATTCATCTGTGGAGCAACTTTAGCCATAATACCTAGTACAATATTAAGCAAAAGTGTAGTTGCAAATACTGGTAATACGATTCGGAATCCTATAACAAAATAATCCACTATATATTGGACCATAATCTCATATATTGATGGATTAATTACTGCTTTTCCAATTGGTATGAGTGTAAAAGAATCAAATAATGCACTTAATATAAAATAATGCATATTCGTTGCCATTAATAAAAACATAACGAAATACGAATATAAATTACCTGTAATCGTTGTTTGGATCTTTGATACCGGATCCAAAACGTTAACCATTGATAACCCAATATCCATGTCAATCATCTGTCCTGAAAAGCTTACAATATAGGAACAGATATTTGCGGAATAACCAATTAGTAAACCGACAATTGCTTCCTTTGTAACCAAAATAGCAAAACCTATGGTCCCAGAGTAAGTAAGTGGCGTATATTCCAACGAACTTGCCATCATAAGTCCTAGAAAAACTGCAAATCCTGCCTTTACTTTCCTTGGTACATTCGATAAGCTGAAAAATGGTGCTGAAAATACAAAGGCAGACATTCGAACGATTATCATCAGATAAAATTCTAAATTTTCAACGGTAAAGCTCATGCGCTATCCCTCTATCTACTGCAAATATTGACCAAAGTTTTGCGCCAATACTGTCATAAAATTTGCTATATTTGTCATCATCCAATTTCCAGTCAGCACTATCATTATAAATATAGCTAATAATTTTGGAAGGAACGTGAGCGTCTGTTCCTGAATGGAGGTAACTGTTTGAAAAATACTAACAATTAAACCTACAATTAACGAAACCGCCAACATTGGAGCTGAACACTTTATGATTAACCAAATAGTTTCTCTTGCAATATCAATAATTTGCCCTTCTGTCATTTAAATTCCCCCTTTGTTATTAAGTAATATAAAAGGTTTTTACTACTTCGCCAATAATCAAATTCCATCCGTCTGCCATGATAAACAAGAGTATTTTAAATGGCATAGAAATTGTTGTTGGTGGTAGCATCATCATACCCATTGACATAAGGGTGGAAGCAACAACCATATCAATTACAAGAAACGGTAAATATATTAAAAATCCCATTGTAAATGCTTTTCTTAATTCACTAATCATAAATGCTGGGATTAGTACCGTTGTCGGAATGTCATCTTCGTTCTTGACTTCTTCTGTCATATCCGAAATTTCTAAAAATAATTTGATATCTTTTGTATTCGTCTGTTGATACATAAAACCACGAATTGGTACAAGCGCAGCATCAATCGCTTGTTCTTGCGTAATCGTACCCGCTGTTAAGGGTTTGACTGCATTTTCATTTACATCTTTAATTACTGGTGACATGATAAAAAATGTTATAAACAAAGCAAGCCCAATCAAAATTTGGTTAGGCGGTGTTGTCTGTGTTCCTAGCGCAGAACGAACAAAATGTAGCACAATTATTATTCTAGTAAATGAAGTTACCATTAGAAGAATAGAAGGTGCTATAGAAAGGATTGTAATCATCAACAAAATCTGTAAAGTCGATGATAAACTTGAACTTCCTGCATTGGAAGAAATATTTAATTGTAAATTATCATTGCTTTCATCCGTTGTATTTGTTGGCTCACGAACCGGTATTTCATCATTCGTCTGCGTGTCATCTGTACTATCCTCTTTATCTGCATTTTCCGTTTTCTGCGTTTGACCATTACCCACTTCAGATGCATAAACCGGAACATTACAAATAAAGGTTAATAAACACATCAACACCAGCAGCCCCAGAATATTAATACCTCTTCTCTGCCATTTTTGAATTCGTGTGCTCATGATTACCAACCTTTACTAATTATTCAAACTATTTGTTTATTTTTTCTTTTTCATTATCTTTGCTAAAACATCTTTGAAATCAACATTTAGGTCTGTCGTATTTTGCTCCGGGATGGATAAGTTAATTTCATCCTCTGTTAGTTCAGTAAGAACTTCTATATGCTCCTTGGATATTCCAAGTGCAACATATTTTGAACCAATTTTTACAATTTGTATGTATTTTGACTGGTTCAATCGAAACGTCTCAATTACCTGAATATTGTTATTGTTTTGTTGTAAAAATTTTGCCTTACCAATCCATTTGCTGGTATAATAAGCAGCTACCAAAACTAATAAAAATATAATTAAAACTCCAAACAGATTGATTAAACTTTCTATTCTAGATATTCCAGTAGCAATATACATTTTTAACCCACCGCTTTTTTAACGGCTTCTAATACTCTATCTGCCTGGAAAGGCTTTACAATAAAATCTTTTGCTCCAGATTGAATGGATTCAATTACCATTGCTTGCTGTCCCATTGCAGAACACATAATAATATTTGCATTTGCATCGCCCTCTTTAATTTTCTTAAGAGCTTGTATTCCATCCATTTCAGGCATTGTGATGTCCATCATCACCAAGTCCGGTTTTGTTTCATTATACTTTTCAACCGCTTTTAAACCGTTTTCTGCTTCTCCAACAATGTTATACCCATTTTTTGTTAAAATATCCTTAATCATCATCCTCATAAAAGCTGCATCATCACATATTAAAATATTTTTTGCCATAAGTCTCTCTCCTATCTTTTAATTAACGAATAATTTCGGTAACTCGAATACCAAAACTTTCTTCGATAACAACTACTTCGCCTTTTGCTACAAATTTGCCATTTACTAAAACATCAATTGGTTCGCCTGCCAACTTATTCAATTCTATAATAGTTCCAGGTGAAAATTCAAGAATTTCTTTTATTGACTTGTTGGTTCTTCCTAATTCTACTGTAACCTCAAGAGGCACATCCATAATCAAATCAATGTTTTCTTGTTGCGTTAATGGACTAATTGCTCCATTAAAAGTTTGAAATTGAACTGGTTGTACGTTGATATCTGTACCCATCGGCATACCATATGGCATCATTGGCTGTCCCATCATTGGCTGTCCCATCATTGGTTGTCCCATCATTGGTTGTCCTTGCTGCATTTGCATATCCTGCGTTGCACTAGCAGTTGGTTGTGATTTAGATACAGGTTGTTTACTAACCGGTGCAATTGGTTCTGCGACCTCCTCAATCGAAGCACTGTCGCTATCATTTCCTGAAAACTTTTTATATAATTCCTTGGCAAAATCAAAAGGATATAGTTGCATAATCTGGCTATCAATTAAATCACCAATTTCCATTCTAAACGATACCTGCACAAATTCTCCATCTAAAAAGGCAGATAAATCACCTTCTAGCGAATCATTAAAATCAATTAAGCTGGCAATCGGAGGACTGATATCCACCTTTTTCTCTAGCATGGAAGATAATGACGTAGAAGCAGAGCCCATCATCTGATTCATTGCTTCACTAATCGCACTCAAATGCAAATCGGTTAGTTCCGCATCTACATTCGTCCCGTCACCACCCATCATAAGATCGGTAATAACCTTAACGTCTGATTCCTTTAAAATCAAAACATTCTTACCATCTAAACCATCAACATAAGATATTTGAACAAAGACACAAGGTTTGTCATACTGATTAGAAAGTTGATCTAATGTAGTATTAGTGACATGCGGCGTTGTTATAGTTACCTTATTATTTAAGAGAGTAGATAAGGTTGTCGCTGCTGTGCCCATACAAATATTTGATATTTCTCCAACTGCATCTTTCTCAGCAGGGGTAAGTGTTTCGCCATGATATCCGCTGTTCGTATCATCACTTGAATCATCTCCCATACCACTTAAGAGTGCATTTATCTCTTCTTGAGATAGCATCCCATCCATATTTTCTACTCCTCCCTAATTACTGATGTTAATCGTACTGCATATGCATCGGAAGACGCTCCAGGCAATGCAGTAAATTTTCTTAGATTTCCAACAAACACATTCATTTCGTCGTCCACCTTTGTATTTAAGCGAATAATATCGCCTACTTGCATATTCACAAAATCATTGACCGATATTGCACTTTTACCAAGTACCGCTTTAATCGGTATTTTCGCCTTGGAAATTGCTGCTTCGATCGCTTCCTTATAAATACCATCATCTTTTACTTGCATCGTTGAATACCAATATTTTGTATTCAATTTATCAATAACTGGCTCTACGCATACATAAGGTATACATACATTCATCAAGCCTTCTACTGTACCAATCTTTATACTCATTGTAATTATGGAAGTCATTTCACTTGGAGAGATAATCTGAGCAAACTGTGAATTAGTTTCTATTCGCTCTAGCCTCGGTGAAAGATTTAATACACTCTGCCAAGGTTCAATTAATAAGTTCGTACATGTATTGATAACTCTCTGTAATATGATTAATTCAATTTCCGTAAAATCCCTACTTTTTTCAAGTGGGACTCCTCCTCCACCAAGCATTCGGTCTACAATTGCGTATCCTAAATTGTCTGCAACCTCCATTATGATATTTCCCTCTAAAGGGGAAAAATTAATGATACCCAAAAGCACCGGGTTAGATAATGCATTGGAAAATTCAGAATATGTAATAGCCTCCGAATTCATAACTTCTACTTGAATGTTTTTTCTAAGATATGCTGGTAGATGTGTTGATAATAGTCTTCCATAATGTTCAAAAATAATCTCAAGTGTTCGAAGATGTTCTTTTGAGAATTTAGAAGGTCGGGCAAAATCATAATTTTTTACTTGCCTTGCACCCGTATCTTTCATCTCATCTGCATCAAGCTCTCCACTACTAAGGGCCGCAAGTAAGTTATCTATCTCGTTTTGCGATAGGACATCGCCCATTCCATCTCACCTCACAGTCACTTTAACTTATCATAACATACTTCCTTGTCAAGATAAAGTCATTAATTACTATATGTTGAATTTTTTTAATTAAAAAGACAACTTGTTGTATTTTTTACCAATTATTATATGAATAATACTATTGACAAACAAAATTGCCAAAGTATATATCTACAATAAAATCTGAAGATCCAAAATGAATACAAAGCTGTTTTAAAACATCTGCTTTAATATCGGTTTGATCAGCAATTGCTTGATCGTAAGTATATTGTGTAAGTGTTGTACCTACAATATCCATAATCTTCGAATCCTGATCGGTAATAATTGCATTTAATGCATCATAATCTTCTGAATTTTTATTTATAGAAACTGTAACATAGTCAAGTACTGCAAAATGACTTACACCATCTGTATCAATTTTTAAGTTTTTAGTAAGACCCTCTTCTATTTTATGATTTTCTAGATCCTCTACTTTATAAGTATCTTCACCATCTTGAGTTAATTCTAGTTTAATAACAGCGGCAACCTGTGATATTAATGTATCGGTTTTTTTTACAGTTGGTACAATCGTAAAAATAAGAACGGCTGTCATTACCAAGTTAATCAAACATAATGCCATAATTACAATTGTAAGTATATTTTTTTTCATAAGCTAATCACTCCCCTGTTAATCATTGTTGTATATTACTGTATATTTTGATTTCGACACGACGATTCTTTGCACGCCCTTCTGATGTGTTATTACTTGCAATTGGTTCATATTCTCCTCTTCCGGATGATTCAAGTGTCTTAGGATTAAGTCCTCTTTTCGTTGTTAGATATTCAAACACATTTGTTGCTCGAGCTGTCGAAAGCCACATATTGCTATCATAATTTTTATTATTAATTGGTACATTATCCGTATGACCTTCAATCTTAATTTCATATTCATCATAAACTTTAAGAATGGTACCAATTTTATCTAAAATAGGTTCTGCCTTAACTCGCAATATCGCTTGTCCAGAATCAAATAATATAGCCCCACTCATTGATATTTGAACAAATTGATAATTAGAATCCATTGATACTGCAACAGAATCTTCCAAACCCTGAGCCTGGGTAGCTTGGCTAACTTCTCCATACAAAGTTTCAATATTTTCTTTTTGTTGTTCTTCTACCTGTTCTTTGTATTCCTCAATCGCTTCGCTTTGAGAATCGGAACTAATATCTCCAGCTTCTCCTTGATTTTTTCCATCTCCAGTGTCTTTTCCTTCACTTCCCATTTCACTGTAATATTCACTTATGTCAGATAATTGGCTAACTCCCTGTGAAATCAACCTTCCATCACCAATTGCTTGTGCTCCTCCTGAAAAAACACTGTAACTATTACTTAACGACGCTGAAATTTCAGCAAACTTTTCTGCATCCACGCTTGAAAATGCAAAGAGCAATACGAAGAAACAAAGTAATAAGTTCATAAGATCGGAAAAAGTCGCCATCCATGCTGGCGATCCACCACCGCCACCACTTTGCTCTTTTTTCTTTCTAGCCACTAAGCTTCACCACCCTCACCAATTGCACCGCGGTTTGATGGTGCTAAAAATGATTTTAATTTTTCTTCGATAACACGAGGGTTTTCTCCTGCTTGAATGGATAAGAGTCCTTCTACCATAACCTCTTTTATTACAATCTCGGATGCATTGTTTGACTTCAATTTGTTTGCTACTGGCGTACAAATCCAGTTTGCAATCAAGGAACCATAGAATGTCGTAACAAGAGCGGTCGACATGTTTGGACCTACTGATGACATATCACTTAAACTTTTCAACATATTGATAAGTCCAATCAAAGTACCAATCATACCCCAGGCAGGTCCCATAGCTGCCATTACTTCCCAAAAGGCAATTACATCACCGTGTCTACTTTCAATACAGGTAAGCTCTGTTTCCAAAATACTGCGGACCAATTCAGGGTCAGTACCATCTACTATTAATAAAACGCCTTTTTTCAAAAAAGTATCTTCGATTCCATTTGCTGCTTCTTCTAATGCCAAAAGTCCTTCTTTTCTTGCAACATTCGACAAATCAATGATGGTTTGGATTGTTTTCACCTCATCATTTTGCATTGGTTTCATAATTAAGCTAATAGATGTAAACGAATTTATAAATGAGCCAATATCTTTTGCCTGCATCAACATACATGATAAGGTACCACCTATTGTTAGAATAACCGAAGGCACATCTATAAAGTTCATAATCATACTAAAAGACTTTCCCCAAACTATACCAAATATAACTAATCCAAAGCAGACTACCATTCCTATAATTGAAGCTAAATCCAAAATTTCCACCACCTACTGTTATTTTTCGACAAAAAACATTTCTTTCTTGTATAATATTACTAAATTTTTAATATCTTGTCTACTCTCTTTTACGAGAATTTTCTTACCTGAAGTTAGTGTAATTACGGTATCTGGTGTTTCTTCGACTATCTCTATTAGCTCTGCATTTAAAGTAATTTTTGTACCATTCATTCTTGTTAGTTCAATCACAAAACATACCTCCTTCAAGTTTACTATTGTTTCATTATAATCAATTCGAGCCCCTTTTACAAGAACAGTTCGAATATTGTGACAAAATTAGTCTATATGTTCTATTTTTCGAGTTTTTATTACAACTTATTACAACTTATAGTATCATACTTCACGTAAAGAAGGGGACTGTTGTAAAATGCATATGTTTTACAGCAGTCCCTTTACTAACTATCGTTTCAAATTAATTAATTCTTCTAATAAGGTATCTGAAGTTGTTATAATTCTTGAGTTAGCCTGAAAACCTCTTTGTGTTGTAATCATACTTGTAAATTCAGTCGATAAGTCAACATTTGACATTTCCAAAACTCCGGTAGTAAGACTTCCACCATTCGAGGATGGATCTTGTCCAACTCCATCAAATTCA
The DNA here is from genome assembly GCA_041739345.1 of Acetivibrio sp. Classification (GTDB taxonomy): domain Bacteria; phylum Bacillota; class Clostridia; order Lachnospirales; family Lachnospiraceae; genus DIGJ01. Next base: position 25,543 of record JBGSNZ010000036.1, read on the forward strand.
CCTGAGTTTTTTGTCTGTGCAAACAAGGTATCTCCAACTGCTTCTAATCCCGATGGATTAGCAAACGTTGCTACTGCAATCTGACCCAATAGCTTGTTTGTACCATTATTATAAGTTCCATAAATCTTGCCCGACGTATCAATGCTTACCCCTGTCATATTACCAACTGGAAGGCCTGCGCCGGTTCCAGCGGTATCTCCTTTGGTTGACTCAAGATTACATTTAGCACTGGTTGAATACCGTGTAATAGATGAAAAATCGATCGTAATACCAGTAGCAGAAAACGGATTTCCTACTGCTGGCGTATAAGCATTACCGGTAACTAAATCAAGAGTTGCCGTTGTGGCAGTTGAGGCAGTTCCTGTCGGATAGATACCTAAGTAAGAACCATTGGATGCATTAAATGCTAAAGTTGTAGATGCAGGAGAACCTGTAGTAAAATCAACTTTACCCGTCGTTGCATTTACAGATGATGTATATGTAACTCCTCCGAATGTAAATGTTTTGATATCAGTTTGTTCATATGTTTTGTCCGCTTTTTGTCTCGCAAAAATAGATTTATCGTTTGTTTCACTATTCGCATCACCTTTGGTTACAATATCTGTAACAGTTACCGTATACTGTCCATTTGTTGTCGTGTTCTTCACGGCTAATTTTGCGGTATAACTATTTCCTACATTATCATAAAAAGCAATTTGTGCTGGATAACCACCGGCAGTGGCAAGCTGTGAATCATTACTATCAATGTTACCAGAAACATACGCCTTTGTCGTTGCCACTGGCTCCGCATAGAGGTTTTCCGGTGACATAATTTGAAGCTTAGAAACCTGTTTCTTTTCAATTTTTCCATCATCATTAACTTGCCATCCCATAACATTCGCTCCACCTGCAGTACACAAAGTACCTGCAGCATCTACCTGAAACGATCCATTCTTTGTAAAATAATCCGATCCACCGCTATTTACAATAAAGAATCCTCCTCCACTTATCATACAGTCAAATGGATTGTCTGTTCTTTGAGAACCACCTGCGGTTGCTACATTTGTTGTTATTGCAGAGAGTCCGGCACCAAGTCCAATCTGAATCGCATTTTGACCAGCAGCACCGGTTTCTGCATTTGCACCAGATGCACTCTGTGTTGTCTGATAAAATACATCAGAAAAAGTAGCCGAACTTGACTTAAAACCTACTGTATTAACGTTAGCGATATTGTTACCGATAACGTCCATTTTTGTCTGGTGAACTTTAAGTCCTGATACACCAGAATATAATGCTCTCATCATAATAAATGACCTCCTATAAAGTCTGAATACAAGTCTTAGCCCTATCTATCATTCAAGGACTTACGCTTCCAATTAGGTCCAGCGTTTTAAACTTGTTTAACTAATTACAGCTCCATCAATGTTGGTAAATACGCCATCACCATCATCGTTCACTGCTGTTACCACCGTATTATTCTTTACATTTACGATAAACGCTAAGTTATCTATCATTACTAGCGATTCCTTTATTCCTTTTTCTCTTGCCTTTTGCGTTCCATTTTGAAGACGATTCAATTGATTTTGTGACAGGTCAATATTTCTACTTTCAAGCCTTTGATTTGCATGTTTGGAAAATCTCAAGCTACCTACAGCATCCTGTACACCACTATCTTTTGTCTTTTCTAAAACTTCTTGAAAAGAAAGGGTACCAGATGTTTTCAAAGTATTTAACTTGGTGCTAGAGTCCTGATTCTGTGTATTTCCAATCTGTTCTACCATCTGCTCTATGGAAGCAAAACCGTTTTGAATATTCATTGACATCCACCCCAATCACTTGCTAAGCAGTCGTTGTACTATCTGCAGTTTTCGCGGTTTCTGATTTAACACCTGTTACTTTAATTGTAACCTTATCTGTGTACGTAGTTTTTAAAGTATCATTAAATACAAATCCCACTTCATATGTACCTGCATCTAAGTCACTAAATGCATCCTTACTAATTGTAATCTTACCATCCGCGTAACTTAAATCATCATTTGAAACAGCCTTATTATTTATTACTACCACTACCATAGTAGCTTCATAATCATCTTCACCAAGTGTAATTTCAACTGTTTGATCTTTTGGATTATTGTGATTATATGTAAGTTCTGTCTTAGTTACTGTAGGTACTTGTTGTGATATAAGATAGTCATCACCCACAACTGAGTACAAGTCTTCGGCTGAATACAGCTTATCCTCAATTGATAAATATGCCTTATTTCCACTTATTGTTACAAAATCTACCGTTCCTTGTAAATAAGATGTCTTTCCTGATGAGGTGGTTGTCTCCATAATAACTTCTTTTCCAACCATGTTAAATGCTTGCGAGTTAACTGATGTCTGGTTTAGATTCTGCATCTCTTGTAGTGATGAGAATGTAGCTAACTGGGAAACATATTGTGTATTGTCCGTCGGTTCCAATGGATCTTGGTATTTCATCTGTGCTACTAAAAGTTGTAAAAATTCGTCTTTTCCCATTTCGCTTCCAGATTTTTTTGAGGAGGAAGATGAAGAAGTTTTATTAACAAGCTTTCCATCTTTTACATTTGCTACCAAGCCAGTTGTATTTGTATCTGCCATCTGTATTTCTCCTTTCCTTATACTGAATAATCAACATTACCACCATTTTGTTTCATAACCTTTGCTGCTAGAATTTCTTCCTCAGTCACATCACCAGCAAATTCATCAAACTCACTTAAATCAATTTTTCTTCGATTGCTTTGATTTTTTTTCTGATCCTCGCCGTTACCCATTTGATTATCCTGGTTATTGGCAAATCCAAAACTTGAAACATTTACTTCAACCGCTTCAACTTTTAGGCCTTGATTACTTAAGCTGTCTCTTAAATTTTGAATCTGACTTTCGAGTGCTTCCCTTGCAACTTCCGTTTGGGTGGTAATTGTTGCAGTCAATTGACCATCTTTTGAAGCAACGGATAAGTTTATCTTTCCTAGATTTTCAGGATTTAATTGTAGTTCCATCGTAGTTGCCGCCGGCTTAATCTGAACCTTAATCTGTTCAACAACTTGTTCTACAATATTTCGCATTGTTTCAACCCGTTGTGCGGTTGCCTCAACCGTCATATTTTGTGATTGGCCTTTCACACCTAGGTTTTGCACAAATGTTTCTACTGGTGATTGTTGTTCTTGTGACTTACTGTCACGGCTCTCTTTTTGATCACCTGTACTGCCTTCACTCGTTACAGTGGTTGTTACTTTTTCTGTCGTTTGTGTTACCTTATCAGCCTCAATGGTTGCAGTCGGTAAATCAGTTTCTTCCGATGTTGATTTTTCTACTAATATTTTAGGTTCTGCTTTTACCTTGTTTTCAGCCATCGCTTGTATGTCTTCCGTGACACCACTCATTACTCTATCGAAATCCATTTCTTTTGGAATATTTTCCATCGCTGTTATAAGCTCATCTTTAGTAACACCAAATTCTTCCGGAAGTTCTAACTGATCCAATGCACTTGTCAGTTCTTTTAACTGATTGGACATATTTTCATCGGTCAAAAGTTGCATCGGTTCTTCTATCCCATTTGCCTTCATCATAAGCTGCATCACATTTGCCGGTTCTAGCAAATCTACTGGTTGTAAATCAAGTTCTTCCATAAATGAATTTAATTCATCTTCCGAAATGCCAAGAGCATCTGTAACTGTACTAACAATCATCGATTGCATCTGGCTCAATGCTTCTGCAATTACTTCTTGTGGTATTTCTTCTTTTGTAACTTGAAGATTATCTGGAGTATCCTTTACCGCGGTTACATCCGATTTTGATTTGCTTACACTATCTGTAGTTTGTGATTGATTTAAAACTGCATTTCGGTTCGTTTTATCCATTGACGAATCATCGTTTTTGTATTTTGTGGACACACTTTCTTTCTTTAAAGATGTTTTAACGTCACTTTGTGAGGTATGCATTCTCTTTGCATTCGCATTTTGACTCATAATGGTTCCAAACGAAACATCCGAATTTTCACTGCTTTTTGATTTTGCTGATGAAGTATTGGTGCTGCCAAAGAGGTTAACCGCTTTTGTTAACATGCTTTGTGTCGTCATGTATCTTTTCCTCCTTTCTTCTAAAATATATCTATGACAAGCTAAGATATCTACTCTAAAATAGTAGACTTTTTCGTTATCTTAGCTGCATATTCCGTTGACATCTGTTGAATAATTGCCGCACTTTGTTCTGGCTTCATGCTTTCTAGGATTTTACATACTATATCTAAATCGCCCGTCATAACCTCTAATATCTGTGCCGCACTTTCAGGTTCCATATTGGTAAATCGGTCTGCCTGATCTATGATGTTTTGATCTACTTGTAGTTGTTCAATAACTTTTTGATAAATATCTGCAGCATTCTCAGGACTTATCTGTTCATAATAAGTTTTGTATTCATCGATGGCAGGTGCCTTGTCATTAAAGACCACCTGTTCCTCAAAATCAGCTACTCTTTGCTCGAAGTCTTTTTGTTCTTGCTCAAACACTTTCAATCTTGCATTTTCAGTTTCCAAATCTAAGATGTAGTCACTATTTGCAGTACCCGTACTGCTCATTGAAGCGATTTGATCTTCTAATTCCTGAATTTTAGCCATTGCCTGGTCCAAATTTTTATATGTATTTCCCGCAGAATCCTGATAAGAAGAATACCCTGGCAAAACACGATTAATGACCGGAACATCACTTAATACTGGCGAAAGAACATTACTTCCGAAACCACCCACGTCCATTTTAATCAGCACTGCAAAAAACGCAAGCCAGATTAATACTATTATAAGGGCAATCAGTATGCTCAGAATTTTATTTCCAGATCCTTCTTTCTTTGCATCTTCATTTCCTATGTTATTTATATCGTCCTCTTTTTTCTTTTTCGCCATACTTATCCCTCATTTCTTTGATTTTTTCCATAAGTAAAACTAACGAGCTCGTTAACTTCTTTTTGTTCTTCTGAATTTATTTCTTTCTTAAATTCTTCAAACGCAGTTTCTTTTAGTTTTTCATGTATTTTTCGATCTATCATAGCTTCATTCAGCTTTATTCTGGCTAATTCCACCTGCTGTTTCGCAGAGTTTACGCAGACTTGTTGAATTTTTATATCATATTTTAAAATTTCAATGGCCTCCTGGCAACGAATAATTTCACGTACATCGAGTACGTCATTGATTTCTCCACGCAATATTCCTTCGTATTCTTCTTTGCGATCATTTAGAAGTTTTAATTTTTCTTCTTCTTTATCAAGCAATATTTTAGCCTGTCCGAATGCACTTTTTGCTTGCTCTTCTAGCTTAAACTTTATCGAAAGAATATTTTCCATTTTATATATAAACTTTGCCATAGGTCCTCCCTTTTAACTTATTCTTCTTCAAAGAGTTGACTTAACATATTTATTTCTTCTTCAAATGTAAATCTTTCATCCACTTGTTGCATTAAAAAGTCATTAACCGCACGTATTTTTTCAATCGCATAATCAATTTCCGAATTGGAGCCTTTTTTATATGCACCAATGTTAATGAGATCTTCAGCTTCGGTGAAGGTTGCTAATACATTCTTTAGCTTTCCCGCACTCGCTTTGTGTTCCTTTGTTGCAATTGAACTCATAACACGGGATATACTCTGTAATACATCAATTGCCGGATAGTGATTTTTATGTCCTAATTTCCTGGAGAGCATAATATGACCATCCAAAATACCTCTCGCTGTATCCGTTATTGGTTCGTTAAAATCGTCGCCATCTACCAATACTGTATAGAGTCCTGTAATAGATCCAACTTCTGAATTTCCAGCACGTTCTAATAGCTTTGGCATCTCCGCATATACACTTGGTGGATATCCTCTGGAAACTGGTGGTTCTCCTGACGCAAGTCCGATTTCTCTTTGTGCCATGGAAAAACGGGTCAACGAATCCATCATAAGTAGAACATCTTTTCCCTGATCCCTAAAATATTCAGCGATTGCTGTAGCTGTCATCGCTGCTTTCTTACGAATCAATGCAGGTTTATCTGAGGTTGCCACAACAACTACCGAACGCTTTTGACCTTCTTCTCCAAGATCGCGTTCAATAAATTCTCGTACCTCCCTGCCACGCTCTCCAATGAGTGCGATTACATTGATATCCGCTTTCGTATTTCTGGCAAACATACCCATCAGAGTACTCTTTCCTACTCCACTACCAGCAAAAATACCAATTCTTTGACCTTTACCTATGGTCATTAGTCCATCTACTGCTTTCACTCCAAGTGGCAACACTTCATCAATTAATTGCCTTTTCATTGGATCTGGTGGTTCTGCAACAACCGAATAAGCCTGGGTGGAATGAAGTAATGAATCGTCTAAAGGTATCCCAAGTCCGTCTATACTCTTTCCTAAGAGTTCATCACCAACCATAACCTTGAGTGGTGCACCTGTATTTTCAACACGACTTCCAAGACCTACCCCTTCCACATTGCTGTATGGCATTAAAAGTACACGATCATCACGAAATCCAATCACTTCTGCCATTATTTTTTGACCAAAATCACCAGAAAATATCATACATAAATCATTTAATTTTGCAATGGGTCCAATGGATTCAATTGTTAATCCGACAACTTTAACAACTTTACCTAGACTTTGGGAAAATGATTTATTCAAAAGACTGCTATATTTATTTGACTCAAATGGTATAAATTCCATTTTCCCACCACCTTTAACGAATTATTTTGTTATTGATAATATTCTCAAATCTTCTATCAAATTACGAAGTACAATATCAAGGCTAGAATCAATCATCTTTGTATTTGTTTCTATGATACACTGATTTGCTGTTAAGGCTACGTCTTCCACTATATCTATGACCGCTCCATCCAAAAGTTCTTCTTCTATACTTTCTTTTGCTTGTTTTACTACTGGTAAATCTTCGCTTGATACATGAATAAAAAAATGCTGGTTTTGCCCCGCATCTTCCATCCCATTTTTTATTAAATAAAGAATAACATCCTTTTTATTCTCGACAACTATACCGGTTATTTTCTCAATAAGCGACATGGTCAGTTCTGTAAAAAACGGTTCAAGCTCCAAAACTTTATTTTGGTACCCAATTTCTAATTCATTTTGCCTTGCAATTAAATCTTTTTCCTTAATTCCAATTTCAGCTTCCTTTTGGAGAAGTGATTCTTGTCCTTCTAAAAATCCAGCTTCGAAGCCCTCTGCTTTTCCTTCTTCAAAGGCTCTTGCCTTGATGGAATCGACTTGACTGTTTGCTTCATCAATCAGCATTTTTACTTTTTCCTCAGCATTCGAAATAAGCGAATCCGCCTTTTCGGCAATTCGCTCTCTTTCTTCTTCCATTATCTTATCATAATTAATAACGTTCATGCCGCTTATAAACTCTGCATCTTTATCTGGTACTTCTTCTCTTTTTAGAAAGTTGTCCGCAATTTCCTGAGGTGATGCAATATGAATTCCGGCAATTAATTTTTGTTCTGCTTCATCTGCTAAAGTACTAAACAACTTATTTCTATGATCAGAGTCAATAACATGCTTACCGTTTTCATCAAAATTAATATAATTCCACTTAATAATATTAGACAATAATTTCGTCACCTCCACCTCTCGAAATGACAATTTCTGCAGAGTCTTCTAATTTACGTATAATATTAACAATTTTTTGCTGCGCTTCTTCCACATCTTTCAAACGAACAGGACCCATAAAATCCATATCCTCTTTTATCATGGTTGCCAGACGTTTTGAAAGGTTATTAAAGATAGTATTTTGAACTTCCTCATTTGAGCCTTTCAATGCTACTGCAAGTTCATTATTATCAACTTCACGTAATACTCTTTGAATGGACTTGTCATCCAAGGATAAAATATCCTCAAATACAAACATTTTTCTACGAATTTCATCTGCCAATTCTGGTTCTTCAATTTCAAGTGTTTCCATAATATGTTTTTCAGTACCACGATCTACCGTATTTAATATTTCAACAATGGAATCTACACCGCCAACAATGGTATAATCCTGATTTACTAAGGATGCTAGTTTCTGCTCAAGTACACGTTCTACTTCTTTAATAACATCTGGCGAAGTTCGGTCCATCTGTGCAATACGTTTTGCGACATCCGTCTGCTTATCTGGTGTTAAGGCAGAAATAATTTGAGAAGCCTGACTGGATGAAAGGTATGATAAAATAAGAGCAATTGTTTGTGGATGCTCATCTTGTATAAAATTGAGAAGCTGAGACGCATCTGTCTTACGAACAAATTCAAATGGTCGTACTTGCAAGGAAGCTGTCAGTTTGCTAATAACTTCTTTTGCTTTTTCTTCTCCTAATGCTTTTTGTAAAAGATCAGTTGCATAGCCAACGCCACCTTCTGCGATGTATTGTTGTGCCAAACAAATCTCGTAAAACTCATCTAGTACTTGATCCTTAATCGTCGTTGAAATACTGCGAGTATTAGCAATCTCAAGGGTAAGCGTTTCTATTTCATCTTCTTTTAGGTGTTTAAATACATTAGCCGATTTTTCTGGTCCTAAGGCAATCAGTAAAACTGCCGCCTTCTGCACTCCGGTTAATTCCTCAGCCATTTTTAATACCCCCAATCGTCTTGTAGCCAATTTCTAAGTAAGCTTGCTACAGCCTCTGGATTCTCATCCACAAATTTTTCAATCATAAGACGCGTTTCCGTTTTATCGCTAAATTCAATGTCGTCCAGAGATTGGTTTTCTTTTGTCGTTGCAAGAAGTTGTTCAACAGACAGTTCTGGTTCCATTTCCGTTACTTCCATTGGAGCAGTTCCCTTAAATACAACAAAGATTAATAATGCAACAATTAAAACTGCTAAAACTATCATAATGTAATTTGTTACATCAAGGCTCGATTTTTCTTTTGCATTAAATACAGGTTGCTGCCACGCAACAACAGATATTTTACTTTCCGCAATACCCGTAGCCATTGAAATCAATGTTATAATCTCAGGATCATCAATCGTTTGTTTGGTACGGACATTATTTTGATCAATGAAATCATCAAATGAGCTTCCATCCAATTGTCCAGTTTCTTCTAATCTTGCTTCATTGTATTCCACATAATCGGTTAAAACAACGCTTATTGACGATTGATCGTATTCAATCGTGCCCGTTTCATATTCAGAGTTTTTAACTAATTCGTTTGGTAAATAATCCGCTTTATCAAGAGTCACACTGCTATCTGAACTGCTACTATCTTCTAGCATATAGTCTGTGTCCTCCGTGTTAGAATCTGTTCCTGGTACACCGCCTGAACCAGCAGTCCCTTTGGATGCATAACTATAGCTGGAAGCATATACCCCCTGCTCTTGTCCTTCTGCAGGTGTATACTCTGTATAACGTTCACTGACTTTATCAAAATTAAATACGATATTCGATGCAATTTGCGCTTCATCAAAACCATACTTTATCATCATCGTCTCAATGTTCGCATCAAACTGATTTTTCAGTCTTTCCTTGTATTCTTCAACATCCGATACTTCTCCACCAAGTGTTCCCTCTTCTGCGTTACTATAAAGAAGGTTTCGGTCCGTATCCATGATGACAACGCTATCTGCATTCTCACTACCTACCGCATTGGATATCCAATTTGCAATTGTTTCTGCCTGCTTTTTTGTCATTTCACTTTCCAAATCAAGCATAATGCTAACAGAGGTATCTTCTTCTTCCGTAAAAAGCGTATAGGTTTCATCCGGCTGATTAATAATAACCGTTGCTTCATTTACGCCATCAAGTTTAATCATATAATTACGCAAATCATTCTGCGTTGCAAGTAATACCTTTTGCTTTTTTTCTTTTTCAGTGGTACTCATACTATTAGTCGTTGCCCAATCCCATCCAAAATCATCAGAATTGATGCTATTGGTAGACATAAGATTAAGGCCTTGCGTATAGTCCGCATCTTTAACATAGATTGTTTTTCCATCTCGCGATTGTTTGTATCCGATGCTATTTTCCTGTAAAATGGTAACTAACTCGGTTGCCTGCTTATTGTCTTCAAAGGTTGCTAATGTGGTTTCATACCTCGGTTTCGAAAGGAAATACGCTAATAAGACAATCGTAAAAAATATGGCAGCTACCACACCAATCATGATTGTCTTTTGTTTGCTTGTATACTTATTCCAGAACTCTAAAAGCTGATCCTGTATTTTTTTCAGTCTTTCTTGCATTCTCTCTTTCTCCTGCCCACTTATGATTTAGCTATCACTTAATACTTAGAATTGCAAGTTCATAATCTCTTTGTATGCATCCATTACACTATTTCTTACAGCAACTGTATATTGTAATGAAATATTTGCTTTTTGTTGTGCTACCTGGAGATCATGCGTATTTGTTGATAGGCCCATTGCGTAATTAATTTCTTCTTCTTCTGCTGCATTTGTCAAAGAGTTTGTTTCATTAATCATTGACTTTGCTGATTCAAACAATGATTCAAATGATGCATTATTATTTTCTTTGGTTGCTTGTGTACCAACTATGGTATTATTATAAAGACTGGAGTCATATATTCCTCCAATTGCACTCACACTACTCATAAATTACCTCCTACTTACCAACTTCCAATGCTTTTAATGCCATTGATTTTGTAGCATTAAATGCCGTTACATTTGCTTCATAGGATCGGCTCGCATCTATTAAGTTTGTCATTTCCGTTACGGTATTAACATTGGGATAGGTTACATATCCATCTGCATCCGAATCCGGATGGGAAGGATCATATACTTTTCTTCCTTCTGATTCATCTTCTATAATCTGCGAAACCTTAACACCTCTGCTGTTGGTTGTTGTTCCCATCGCAGAATTTAAAGCATTACTAAATGCAGAAGGTGATTTTTCTTGAAAAACAACTGTTTTTCTCTTATAAACGTTTCCATCTGCATCTCTTGTTGTGTTTACATTTGCAATATTCTGTGAAATTATATCAGTACGAAGTCTTTGCGCTGTCATTCCACTTGCACTTGTATTTAAAGCTCCAAAAACGGACATATGATTACCTCCTTACAATTTAACTAAGATCTACTTAGAACAGCTTTTATTCTAGAAAACTCTTGTGTCATAGAATCTAACAAAGTATAATAACGAATCTGGTTTTTTGCAAGTTCTGCACTCTCGGTATCTATGTCCACATTGTTTCCATCATATCGATAACTAAGACCAGAAAACTCTGTATATGTTGTTGGATCTATTGTATCTAAATCCATGTCATTAATATCTTTATCCAGCGTGTCCCCACCTTCTACTGCTGACTTGAGGTAAGACTCAAACTGTACATCTTTTCTTTTGTAATTCGGTGTATCCACATTGGAGATATTATTGGAGATAACCTCGTTACGAAGCCAGCTTGCATCTGAGGCTTTGTCTAAAACATTGATATAATTATAAGCATTTGATCCAATCATGATTACACTTCCTTTCAATACCCTATTATAGACATTTTGCGAAAAAAACACAAGATATATTTCCAAAAAAACTCGAATGATACAAGTACTTGTATATTCTTGTAGATTCGCGTCGATTTTTATAGGTCGTAAGCACTATAAAAATAAAAAAAGGATTTGAACGCACACCTATGTATGCAACAAATCCTTTTGTCTGATATCGTCCCTATTACTAATTACGATTTAGTTTCTTTAGTTCATCAAATACAACATCATTAATAACTTTAATATACGTACCTTTCATGCCAGAGGATCTAGATTCAATAACACCTGCACTTTCAAATTTACGAAGTGCATTTACAATAACAGATCTTGTAATTCCTACACGGTCTGCAATTTTACTTGCTACTAAAATACCCTCACTTCCATCTAATTCTTTAAAGATATGTGTGATTGCCTCTAACTCTGAAAAGGATAATGTACTGATTGCTGAACGAACAATTTGAACCTTACGATTTTCTTCTGCACTTTCTTCATTTACCGAACGAAGCATCTCAAGTCCAACAACAGTTGTACCATATTCACTTAGAATAATATCATCAAGTGTATATTGTTCCTTATTCATATATAAAAATAAAGTTCCCAAGCGTTCCCCTGCAATATCTATTGGAGTAATAATTGCTTGGTAATCATTTACACCATCAAATTCAAAACCCAACGTAGCCAGATTAACATTTTCCTTGGTAGAAAGTATACCAAGTAAACGTTCATTTAGCATCTCATCGATATGTCCCCCAACACTATCTTTGATAAGCTCCTTGATTTCTTTTATATCATTTCTGTTTTTAATTCCCAGCACTTTTCCCTTTTTGCTAATCACTAAAATATTCGATTCTAAGATTTCACTTAACACTTCACAAATATCATTAAAAACAACCTTATGCGAGTTGTTATTATGAAGCAATTTGTTAATCTTGCGAGTCTTATCCAATAATTGCACACTCATTATAATCCTCCTTTTTTAAAACTCAACTTGTCTCTCATTCTTATTATACATTCCAACTTTTCTAAAGTTGACTAAAGTTTACCATGATATTCATATAAACGCAACCGATTTTGGCCTAATTGCCTTTTTTTTTCACGAATTTCTTCATTAAATAAAACAATTCTGAACAAATAAGACTTTTAATCTTATCGACAGAATTGTTTCAATCGTTTATATATTTTTTACGTAACCACATTTTTCATCTATGCATACAAGTTTTGCGCCTTTTTCAAGGAGCACTTTACTGCAATTTGGACATCGCTCTTTCGATGGTTTCTGCCATGTCATAAAATCACATTCTGGATTATTCATACATCCATAATACTTACGACCTTTTTTCGTTTTACGAATAACAATTTCGCCTCCACACTGTGGACACTCCACTCCAATTTTTTCAAAATACGGTTTTGTATTTCTACAATTTGGGAATCCTGGGCATGCAAGGAATTTGCCATGTGGTCCATACTTAATCACCATATTTTTTCCACATTCTTCGCAAACAACATCTGTTACTTCGTCTTCTATATTTATCTTTTCTAGCTTTTCCTCAGCTGAATTTACTGCATCTTCTAAATCTGGGTAAAAGTTTTCTACAACTGTTTTCCAAACAACTTTTCCATCTTCCACTGCATCTAAAAGACTTTCCATATTCGCAGTAAAGTTCACATCTACAATACTTGAAAATCCTTCCACCATAATCTTATTTACGGCTTCTCCTATTTCTGTTACATAGAGATTTTTATTTTCCTTTGCAATGTAACGCCTTGCCAAAATTGTAGTAATGGTAGGTGCATACGTACTAGGTCTTCCGATTCCCAGTTCTTCTAACGCCTTAACCAATGAAGCTTCGGTAAAATGTGCAGGGGGCTGAGTAAAGTGCTGATTATTATTATATTCGGATAAATCAAGCTTCGTTCCTACTTCGATTGATTTTGCCAATACGATTTTTTCATCATCCTCGTCATCCATAGCATAAACCGTCATAAATCCATTGAAAATAAGCTTTGAAGCTGCAGCTGTAAAACGGTATCCATTTCCATCAATCTTTACGGATGTTGTTTCATATTTTGCAGGCTTCATTCGGCTGGCTACAAAGCGTTTCCATATCAATTGATATAAGCGAAACTGATCTTTACTTAACGATTCCTTTATTTTAACAGGCGTTAAATCAGAATAAGTTGGGCGAATAGCTTCATGCGCATCCTGAATCTTTTTATCAGATTTTTTTACAACCTCTTCGGTTGAAATGTTTTCTTCTCCGTAATTATCACGTATAAACTCTTTTACCTGAATATCTGCTTCCTCTGAAATACGAATGGAATCCGTACGTAAATACGTTATAATACCAACCGTTCCCATTCCTTTAATATTAATACCCTCATAAAGCTGCTGCGCAAGACGCATTGTCTTTTGGGTAGAAAAATTAAGCAGTTTGGAAGCTTCCTGCTGCAAAGTACTCGTTGTAAACGGAACAGGTGCTTTTTTAATACGTTCACCCTTCTTTATATCCGTCACTTCAAATTTTGCATTTTTAAGGTTTTTTAGTATTTCATTTAATTCACTCTCAGAGCTAATCTCCATACGTTCATTCTTTGTACCATAAAATTTGGCAGTAAGTGGTTTTTTCTCATTTGGGAGGCTAAAAATTGCTTCCATTGTCCAATACTCATCTGGCACAAAAGCATTAATTTCTTCTTCTCTATCGCATATAATACGAAGAGCTACTGACTGTACACGTCCTGCACTTAATCCTCTTTTTACTTTTGCCCAAAGTAGTGGACTGATACTATATCCCACCATACGGTCTAAGACTCTTCTGGCTTGCTGCGCATCGACTAAATCCATGTCAATTTCCCTTGCTTGTTTAATCGAAGATTTCACTGCATTTTTGGTAATTTCATTAAATGTAATTCGACTTGCTTTCTTTTCATCTAATTTAAGTGCTTCCATCAAATGCCAAGAAATCGCTTCTCCCTCACGGTCAGGGTCAGTTGCGAGATACACTTTATCCGCTTTTTTCACTTCTTTACGAAGTTTTGCGAGCAAGTCTCCTTTTCCTCGAATTGTAATATACTTTGGCTCAAAATTTCCCTTAACATCAATCCCTAGCTGGCTCTTTGGAAGATCCCTCACATGACCATTCGAAGCCATTACTTCATAGTTTTTTCCCAAAAATTTCTTAATTGTTGCCGCCTTTGCAGGTGACTCCACGATAACTAAATTGTTAGGCATTTATACTCTCCTACTCCAATGTCTTTATATAATAACTTTTTATTGGTTGCTTTATGTATCCCTTTATTTCTAATAAAATCAGGCTTTGCATTACAGTTGCTATTGGTAATTCACAATCAACTACGACCTGGTTTAGATGTTTGGGTACTAAACAGAGCTTACTATACACCATTTCCTCTTGCTTTTCAAGCAAATTATTATTTTTTTTCGAAGCGCCGCTACTTTTATCAGGTGTCACTCCATAATACTCTAAAATATCAGACGGTTCTGTAACCGGAATTGCTCCTGCCTTTAACAGACGGTTACATCCTATACTTAATTCATCGCAGATTCTACCAGGCAACACGAAAATATCTTTTCCCTGTTCTAATCCATATTCTACCGTTATCAAAGATCCACTTCTTTCTCTGGCTTCTACCACCAGAATGCCATTTGATAACCCACTGATGATTCGGTTACGCATTGGAAAATATCCCGCAAGTGGCGCTACTCCTAATCCATACTCCGAAATGATTCCTCCTTTCTTTTCCATTTCTTCATAAATCTTAGCATGCTCCCTAGGATAACACACATCAATTCCACATCCTAGTACTCCATACGTTTTCATGCCACAAGCGAGAGCTCCTTTATGTGCTGCACCATCAATTCCTCTTGCAAGTCCACTAATGATTTCCACTCCATTCTTTGCAAGTTCCCTTGCAAAATAAAAAGCGGTTTCTCTTCCATAAATAGAACAATTCCTTGCTCCGACTATCGCAATACCTAGTTTCGATTTTTCAGGAAGACAACCTCTTACATATAAAGCTTTCGGTGGTTTATATATATGCCGTAATTTTTCCGGATAAGCCTCATTTTCTTCAGTTATATATTGAAATTTTTCATTTTCCATCTACCATCTCCTCTAGTACCAATACTTCTTATCATTCATACGATAAAATATACTTTCTGCTAAGTGTTTAGATTGAATTTTTTCACTTTCATCTAAATCTGCAATTGTTCTGGCAACTTTTAAAAGTTTATGATAAGCTCTTGCACTTAATGGTTTGTCCGAAAATAAAGAAGCTATCATATCCTGACCTTCTTTATTAATTTCACAGTATTTTTTAACCATCTTTGGTGTCAATGCACCATTAAAATATACCTTTTCCTGTTTATATCGATCAAACTGTAATTTTCGGGCTTTCTTAACTCTTCGCTTAATAATCTCAGAACTCTCTGTCTTTTCTTTACTTTCAAGCTTATCATACTCAATTAATACCGCTTCCGCACACATATCCATGCGATCAATCAAAGGACCCGAAAGTTTTTCAAGATAACGCCTAACTTCATTTTCCGAACAATGACATCGATTTCGATCTGGATAGTAACCACATTTGCATGGATTCATTGCTCCAACCATCATAAAGTCTGCCGGATATTCATAAGTTCCTTGGAGTCTTGTAATCGTTATTCTTTTATCTTCCAATGGCTGGCGCAGAAGCTCTACTGTATTTTTTGAATATTCGGCTAGCTCATCTAGAAACAAAACTCCACCAGTTGCCAATGATACTTCTCCTGGTCTTGGATGTACCCCTCCACCAATAAGTGCTGTTGCGGTTACGGTATGATGCGGTGCTCGAAATGGCCGTTTATTAACTAAATACGCCTCTTTTTTTAATAATCCCGAAATACTATAGACCTTCGTAATATCCATACTTTCTTCAAATGATAATTCTGGCATGATACTAGGAATGCGTTTCGCAATCATTGTTTTTCCAACACCCGGTGGTCCGATGATAAGCAAATGATGCATACCACTTACTGAAACTTCAACAGCGCGTTTTAGATTCTCCTGTCCAATTACATCTTTAAAATCAAAATCTCTTTCATCTAGATTTTCTGCAAAAAGTTTTTTTGTATCAACCACAGTAAGCGGAATTTTTCTTTTTTTATTTAAATCATCTACAATCTCTAGCAATGTATCTGCTCCATATACATCAATACCTTCCACAACTGCACCTTCTTTTGCATTCGCTTTTGGTACTATACATTGTTTAAATCCTTCTTCCCTCGCTTTATATACGACAGGAAGAATCCCATTTACAGGACAGATTTTTCCGTCTAAGGATAATTCCCCCATAAATAGCGTATTATTTAGTTCTTCGTCTGGAATAACGCCAAGAGCTGCCAGAATGGCAATGGCAATCGATAAATCAAATGCGGTACCTTCTTTTCTCATGTCCGCAGGTGATAAGTTGATGGTAATATGTTTCGGTGGTAAGCGATATCCAAAGTTTTTAAGAGCAATTTTCACTCTCTCTTTTGCTTCTTTTACCTCAGCACCTAAATATCCAACCATAGCAAAAAGAGGCAGTCCGTCACAAACGTCCGCCTCAACATTTACAATCTGTCCTTCAATTCCATGAACAGCTGCACTATATGTTTTACTATACATGTTTGTTTCCTTTCTCATAAAGGGAAAGACTATCTACATTATAATAACAAACTAACAACATTTGTGCAATATGTATTTTACTAATTATCTTTGTCTAATATCTTTTTAATTTCATCCATAAACGTATTCACATCTTTAAATTCACGATAAACAGAAGCAAAACGTACATATGCTACCTGATCAAATTTCTTCAATTTTTCCATTACTATGGAACCAATACGGCTACTAGGAATTTCTTTTTCTTCGAGGTTAAAGATAGCTGTCTCTACTTCATCAACAAGTCCATTGATCTGATCAACTGAAATTGGTCTCTTATGACAAGATCGGAATACGCCAGATTCAATTTTCGAACGATCATATGGCTCACGAATCAAATCTTTTTTAATTACAACCAGAGGAATTGCTTCTACCTTCTCATATGTTGTAAAGCGCTTACTGCATATATCACATTGTCGTCTTCTACGAATCGAATTATTATCATCTGCTGGTCTTGAATCGATAACTCTTGTATTCTCTTCAGCACAAAATGGACATTTCATCCTGTGTCTCCTCCTTCAATCTAACCAAATTCTCTACGCTTTATTATATTGAATTTAGAAGAAAAGGTCAAGGAAATATCTATTTACACTTGCTGAAACATTTTTCAGCTTCCACTTCAACTAACACAACATCGGGTCCAATTTGGCAAATACAATTGTAATCAATAATATACTCATGATCACGTCCCATAATACCCCAAATTTTACATGGACCAGGAATGATAACTTTTTTTATCTGCCCTGTACACACATCAAATTCGATATCTTGTATATATCCTAATTTTTGCCCATCACATACATTAATAACTTCTTTATAACTCAATTCACACAGCCTCATAAATGTTACTCCTTATTTCTTCTTATAATTTATATATGCGTTTTCATTTACAAAATTATCTCAATAAGGAAAATTTTACAATTATTTGACTCGTATAAATAAACAGAATATGTAAATCCTACTCTATGTAGACATTCCGATACTTACTATTCATTTCTTGGAGGTTCAAAAATGGCTCTGTATAAAGTTGAAATTTGTGGTGTTAATACAGCAAAATTACCACTTTTAGGGAACAAAGAAAAAGAAGAACTTTTTAATCAAGTAATGGAAGGAAATAAAGAAGCTAGAGAACTTTATATTAAAGGTAACTTAAGACTCGTACTGAGTATTATACAACGTTTTTCAAACAGCAATGAAAATGTGGATGATTTGTTTCAAATTGGCTGTATTGGACTAATGAAGGCAATAGATAATTTTGATGTAACACAAAATGTCAAGTTTTCAACATACGCCGTCCCAATGATAATTGGCGAAATACGTCGTTATCTACGTGATAACAATAGTATTCGCGTTAGCCGATCATTACGAGATATTGCATATAAAGCAATTTATGCAAAAGAAGCTATGATGAAGCTGTCGGACAAAGAGCCAACCATTGAAGAAATTGCAAAGTCATTGGAAATGAACCCAGAAGATATCGTCTATGCTCTTGATGCAATCCAGCATCCTTTATCTTTATACGAACCGGTTTATTCCGAAGGTGGCGATACGTTGTATATTATGGATCAAGTAAGTGACAAAAAAAATCGCGAGGATAATTGGGTAGAAGAAATATCTCTAAATTCAGCTATTAAAAGACTTCCCTTACGTGAAAGTAATATTATAAAACTCCGCTATTTTGAAGGTAAAACACAGATGGAAGTTGCAGAAGAAATTCATATTTCACAAGCACAGGTTTCAAGGCTTGAAAAATCAGCTTTAAAGAATATGAAAAACTACTTAACTGTTTACTAAAACTGTACTGTGATAAAAACAGTAAAATATATTGGTTTTGAATTTAACTAATTTGAGGAAATTTGAAATTATTTAAATTCAAATCCAATTCCTATTTTACCCATTTACGATTCATAACAGGATTTCCATGTCCAAAGTGAATTTTTTTCTCTGAATAATTTTGGATTTTTTTTGCGCTTAAAAGCATTTTTTCTCTATTTTCAAACAGCAAAGAAACTGAAGGGATAAATATGTGCATAAGCGCATCCCCTACTATTAAATCTTTTTTTCCAACCTTTATACCAATGGAGCCTTCCGTATGGCCAGGTAGTTCTATCACAGTTGCATCAATACCATATTTCAAAAGGCTTTCCCCATTTTCTAGAAATACATTTGGTTCAAACTCGTCAATTTTTTTATTTTTTGCACTTAATATCGAAAAGAAGCGTACAATATTGCCTAGAATCCCTACCGCTTTCATCGGCCTACATAAATTATCCTTCAGTAATGCGATGTCTTTTTTATTTATTGCTATTGGTGCATTTAGCTGCTTTGAAAGCTCCATTGCATTTTGTACATGATCTATATGTCCATGGGTTAATACGATTAAAGTAATCGTATATTCTTCGCACGCCTTTAAAATAGATTTTTTCCTATTTTTCATTCCTGTGTCAATTAAAACTGCCTTTTCTTTATTCGTAATTAAATAGCAGTTTGAACCGCCACCTTTTATTCTCTTAATAATTGCCATATTTATTCTCCATTTCATCAAAGTTCATTTTAAATTATTTTAACACAAATAATATATAGCAGCAATCTGGCAAATCTTATTATTTTATAAATTTAAATGCTGTTATTGATAGCTCCTTTGGGGGACTAAAAATAAAAATAAGAGAAACACTTCATCTATCAAGACTTCATTTCTATCCCGATAAAGTGAAGTGCATCTCTTGCAATCAATGAATACATAGGCTTTAAGCTTCAAGCCGTATCATCTCTTTTTTCAGTCTTTTAATAATTTTCTTTTCAAGCCTTGATATATATGACTGTGAAATCCCCAGATAATCAGCCACTTCCTTTTGTGTACGCTCATTTCCGTCAACGGTATTTAATCCAAATCGCAGCTTAATGATGATTCGCTCTCGATCGGAAAGCTTTTCAAGTGCCTTATTTAGCAACGCCTTGTCAACTTCATCTTCTAAATTCTTATAAATAACATCTTCTTCTGTTCCGAGTATATCAGATAATAGGAGTTCATTTCCATCCCAGTCAACATTAAGGGGTTCGTCAATGGAGACTTCCATTTTTGTCTTATTATTTCGTCTTAAATACATTAAAATTTCATTTTCTATACAGCGTGAAGCATATGTAGCTAGTTTAATATTCTTATCTGGATTAAATGTGTGAATAGCTTTAATTAACCCAATTGTACCGATCGAAATTAAATCTTCTACTCCAATCCCAGTATTATCAAACTTCTTTGCTATGTAGACAACCAACCTAAGGTTATGTTCCACTAATACAGATTTTGCCTCGTCATCACGAGTTGTACCTAACAATTGTATCATTTCCCACTCTTTGTCTGATTCTAGTGGAGCTGGAAGTACCTCTGCACCTCCAATGTAATGAATATCCCCTTTTGTATCTCCTAAAACATGACGAAAGTCCGGAATAATCCGAAATTGGAATTTATTTGGTATCGAAATTTTAATTAACATGAAATGCTCCCCTTCTTTATTCGATTACGTATTTATTTTTATGCTTTCATATGATCCTCATGTAATATAAATTGATATTGACTTTTTACTGATAGTGTTTCTCTCGCTACCGCTACCAGAACATTTTTTTTTGAAATTGTATTATTTTCTTTATGAATGACTAATTCATCTACTTTAATTGCCGGTATCAAACCATGTTCCTTTCCCAACGAATGATATGGTATCCAAATGACTTTTTGCGCTTCTACCATTTCATATATTTTTTCCATTTCGCGGTATTCCCCAATCATAACCGGACGATGAAAAAAAGGATCATATAAACAATTCCCCGTATCTAACAAAGCAATACCCGTGACTTTCAATTCTCCTAACCTTAAGTCAATCGAGTACAAATTCTTCAAAATTCTAGTTTGTATCAAGAAGCGATCTGCCCCTTTTTCTATGCATAAGGTAAGTACGAATATAAAAAGCAAAAGTTGCCAGATATGCTTCATTACAATACCTTGTTCCTGCAAGAAATATATGCACCCCCCAACCATTACGTTTAGTATATAAAAATATACTGTCATTTTTATTGTTTCCGTTTTTTTCATCCTCGGAAATGTAATGATTATCACCAAAAGCGCGATGAGTATCGAAGGGATTGGTATCTTGAATACTTTTAAAACGGCACCGATTCCTCCCAAAAAGCTTGCAAATAATTGACGGCATCTGCATTTTTTCTTTTTTAAAAGGATTCCCAAAACACGGAGTAATAGGTAATCAATGCATATATTTAATATAAAATAAATATCTATGTATACAACGTATCCCAACCTTCACCTCCATCATGAGGATAGATATAGTATAGCTAACTTCTTTTGCATAACTTGTCAAATTATAAAGGAAAATTCTTAAAATTTGTCCCCATAAATCTTCCAAATTCCCTTTTCATTAAAATTCATTTTCTATAATTTGTACTATTTAAGGGCAAAAAAATAGAGTGATTACAAATTTCCAATTGTAATCACTCATGTATTTATGTTCTATTTATGTCGATTCTTCTGTAAAAATTCTGGAATCTTAATTCCGCCATGGTCTTCTAAATCTAACGAATCAGCCATTGTTTTTTGGGCAGTCGATTGCTTTTGTTGTGGAACACTCGTCTGTATTGTAGGTTTTGACATTGTCTGTTGTCCCATCTGCATTGATCTTGTTGGATTATAGTTAAAGTTTGTTTTCTGTGTTGGTTGGCTCAAAAAGCTTGGTGTTTTCACTGTACTACCTGTGTCAGACGACTCAAGACCAGTTGCAATAACAGTAATGGAGGCGATATCTGGAGTTGATTCATCAAACATCGCACCAAAAATAATATTTGCAGATTCACCAGCTAATTCTTGAACAAAAGTAGCTGCTTCATTTGCTTCTATCAAGCTAATATCTCCCGAAATATTAATAATTACATGTGATGCTCCTGCAATGGTAGTTTCAAGTAAAGGACTTGTAATAGCCTGTTGAACAGCATCAATACACTTATCATCCCCTCTTCCAACACCAATTCCAATATGAGCAACACCCTTGTCCTTCATTACAGTCTGAACATCTGCAAAGTCAAGGTTTATGAGTCCTGGCACATTAATTAAATCCGTAATACCCTGAACTCCTTGCTGTAATACCTCATCCGCCTTACGAAGTGCATCAGGCATGGTTGTCCTACGATCAACAATTTCTAATAAACGGTCATTTGGAATAACAATTAAGGTATCTACATGCTCTTTCAATTTTTCAATACCGCCAATTGCATTATTCATTCTCGCTCTTGCTTCAAATTTAAAAGGCTTTGTAACGATACCAACCGTTAAAATACCCATATCCTTGGCAATTTGAGCTACAACTGGTGCTGCACCAGTTCCAGTACCACCGCCCATTCCACAAGTTACAAAAACCATATCGGAACCTTTAATGATATCGACTAATTCATCACTGCTTTCTTCTGCTGCTTTCTCACCAATTTCAGGTTGTGCTCCTGCACCTAAGCCTTTTGTAAGTTTTTCTCCTATTTGAATGCATGTAGGTGCTTTACAGTTTTTCAAATGTTGCTTGTCCGTATTTACGCAAATAAATTCTACACCTGCTATATTTTCCTCTATCATTCGATTTACTGCATTATTACCTGCCCCGCCAACTCCTATTACAAGAATTTTTGCAGTAGAATCTGATTCGTTTGTTCTTATTTCAAGCAAGGTTATTCCTCCTTTATTCTTCGCTTATATTTATTTAAAATCACTGATATTCGTAACTAATCATCCATTATGTAGGCCAAATTTCCTATTCATCACAACATATGGTAATGGTACACATTGTTATAATCTATAATATAGTTTTTTAGTAGAATAATCAACCCTAATTTTACGTTTTTGCTTATTTTTTATGATTGCAATCGAAATATTACATTATCTCCTGTCTGATAATTTTCCATATTAACACTACCCTTTAAATTCTGTTTTAAAGCAGTCGGTAAAATCTCCGATAAAGCCGCAATCGGCTCATCGTAGAACTCACGCTTTCCAAGATATATTTTAATATCATCAACCCTTAATGAAACTTCATTTTTACTGTTAAAATGAATCTTATCTATGGTTAATTTATAACGGCTGATTATCTGGGAAATATCTAAAATACTCGTAAAAATCTCTTTTTCTTCCACTTGAAGCGGTTCATAAATTTTAAATCCAGTAAAGGTTAGACCTGAAATACATGGTATGCCTTCTATTGCTTCATCTGTAGTTCCAAGAATCACTCCATCTTTATCAAAATACAAATATTGACTCATGTACTTGACACATGCAATCAATGACTTTTCATATACTCGAATGGTAATTTCATGATTGTTTACACGTTTCACTGTAACTTTCTCAATATATGGTAATTCTTTTAATCCAAAATATCTTGCTTTTAAATAAAAAAGCATCGAATTTTTACTTTCAATTCCAGTTAATAGGCTCGATTTGATTTCTGCTTCAGAATAATACTGGCACCCCTTCACATTTACTGTATTGATGTGATTATAGAGGTGAAAAAACGAAATAACGCCTCCTAACACAAGAACTAAAATTAGGATTCGTTTTCCTTTTTTATTTTTTTCCATAAGTCGCTACCTCTCGTATCGAATTTGATTAGACACACTAAGCACCAATCCAATCTCCGCTAGAAGTACTGCTACTGAAGTTCCTCCATAGCTTATAAATGGTAACGGGATTCCAGTAGATGGAATCGAATTAGTAACTACCGCGACATTAATGATTACCTGTGATGCAATGTGTATCAATACACCTGCGCACACTAAGCCACCAAATAAATTAGGTGAATTAATGGAAATAATGAACAATCTCCATATTAAAAGCACAAATAATATCAATACGGTTACTGCTCCAAACAATCCCAGTTCTTCACAAATGATAGAAAAAATCATATCATTTTGGGCTTCCGGAACATAGCCAAGCTTTTGCATACTTCCACCGAGTCCTTTGCCAGTCAGGCCACCAGAAGCAATTGCATAAAGTCCCTGTAAGATCTGAAAGGCATCCTCGTTTGTTTCTACATTTAGCCAAATGTCAAATCGATTCAAACGAAAGGCTTCACCAAATAGCAAAAACAAAGCAAATGCACCTACCATTATCATAATAGCAATAACAAAATATCCCTTTTTCTTACTGGCTACAAAACAGATACCACCCATTATTAAACATATAATAATAGCAGTGCTCATATTTTCTTTACCGATTAAAATAATCAATGGTGATATGTAAATTGCTACTCTCATAAATCCAGAAAATTTGCTAATTGCTTTTGGTGATAAATATATTAGATACGATACAAATAAGATTACTGCTACCTTTGACAAATCGGAAGGCTGAAAGGTACCAAGTTTTCCCAAGCTAATCCACCGCTTTTTATAGTTAATCTCCATACCAAATATAAGTACATAGATTTGCAATGCAATTGCTACAAAATAAATCAAAGTTGCAAACCTGATTTTTAATCCAGGAAGTTTCGCTAGAAAAATCCGGTAATCAATCTTTGATATAATAAGCATACCTATTACGCCTAATATGGCACTGACTCCTTGACGCTTTAAATAATACATCGAATCACCTTTAGCAATCTGTGCCGTGTAAGAACTCGTGCTGTATATCATAACCAGTCCAAAAGCGACTAAAAACAGGGTCAAGAATAACAGGCTATAATCATAATAGCCACCTCTTACATAATTATCCTTGCGTGATGGTTTTTCTACCCTACCCATTTATCCACTCTCCGGTCACTATAATTGTTTTACATATTCTTTAAACTGTCTACCACGTTCTTCGTAGTTTTTAAACATACCCCAGCTTGCACATGCTGGTGAAAGTAAAACAGCATCGCCTGGTACCGCTTTTTCATGAGCTACTTTAACTGCTTCTTCTAAGCTGTCTACCATGATTATGTTTTCAAATCCACACTCTTTTGCCTGTATCGCAATTTTTTCTTGTGTTGCACCTAGCAACACAAGATATTTTACTTTACCATCAAATGAATCGATCCATTCTTTATAATCAGAGCCCTTATCATATCCTCCACCAATCAAAACGGTTGGCGCAATCATAGCTTGAATTCCTTTAATTGCAGCATCTGGATTGGTTCCCTTGGAATCATTATAATAAATAACGCCTCCTACTTCATCAACATATTCGATTCTGTGTTCTACCGATGTAAATTTCATAACAGCTTCACGAATTGATTCCATCGGTACCCCAATATGTGCAGAAATAGCAATCGCAGCCATTACATTTTCATAGTTATGCATACCTAACAACTTAAGATCTTTAATATTACAAACAATTTCTTCTTTTCTATTCTCGCGATAAATGAAGTTACCCTCTTTATCCAAAAAGATACCTTCCTCTAATTCATGCTTACTACTAAAATAAAAGACTTTAGGTCTTAAATCTTGTGCCATTTTACGAAGAATTGGATCTTCATAATTAAGCACACAGGTGTCATGAATTCCCTGATTCATAGCAATCCGTTTCTTTGCCTCTATATATTTTTCCATGGTATGATGGCGATTTAAATGATCCGGAGTAATATTTAGAATTGCACTTACTTCAGGTCGAAACTCACGAACAGTTTCTAATTGAAAACTACTCATTTCCGCAACGGTAATTGTGCTTCCCTTTGTATTTAATACCATATCTGTATAAGGAATTCCTATATTGCCTACAACGTATACCGATACGTAGTAGTTTTTCATAATTTCACCAACTAACGCTGTTGTTGTTGTTTTTCCATTTGTTCCAGTAATTGCGGCCATTTTCCCTTTGCTATACTGATACGCAAGTTCTATCTCACCCCAAATCGGAATACCTGCATTTTTCATTTCTATAATATATGGTAAGTCCGTTGGAACCCCAGGGCTTAAAACTACTAATCCAATTTCTTTTAAAAGATTACTAGGGAGCTCGCCAACTACAATCTGAATCATAAGATTCTTTGGTAATTTATCTTTAATATTCTGTTTTGATAAGCTTTCATTCCCATCCTGTAGAATAATGTCTGCACCCTCATTCGATAATAATTTAACTGCAGCAATTCCACTTATTCCACTTCCTACAACTAGTACTTTTTTACCAACTAAATCCATTTTCTACCTCCTTACTGCTTATAACGCCATAAATCCAACTAGGCAAAGCAGCGATGTAATTATTGAAAAAACTGCAACAATTCGTGTTTCTTTCCACCCACTTAGTTCTAGATGGTGATGAATTGGTGCCATTTTAAAAATACGTTTTCCTCCTGATAGATTAAAGTAACTTATCTGAATCATGACAGATAAGACTTCAATTACATATATAAATCCTATTATAATAATGAAGAAAGGCATACGGAGCATATAGGCCGAAGCAGCTACAAATCCACCTAATGCTAAAGATCCTGTATCTCCCATAAATACCCTGGCTGGATACACATTATAAATGAGAAACCCAAGCAAACTACCTGCTACTGCACATGTAATGGGTGATATTCCGCTCTTAGTTCCAATCGCAACCACCGAAAAAAAAGTTGCCACCAATATCGTAACACTAGAAGCCAATCCATCCAATCCATCGGTAAAATTAACACCATTTACAGTACCAATTACTGCAATAAACAAAATAGGTAAATACCATTTACCTAAATTGATATATGCTCCATTCAAAAAAGGAATCAGTGTTAATGTACCATAATCTAAATTATTAAGTAAATAATACCCAAATACAAAGGTAATAAAAATCTGTGCTAAGAGCTTCTGCCATGGCCTTAACCCCATGGAACGCATCATGACAATTTTAATAAAATCATCTAGCAATCCAATTAGCCCAAATCCAAGTGTTAAAAACAATACGGGTATAAGTTCTCTGCATTCATTAATATACAGCAAAGAAGTAACGACTACACTAATCAATATTACGACTCCCCCCATTGTGGGAGTACCTGTTTTCTTTAAATGTGACTGTGGCCCATCATCCCGAACAAATTGACTGAACTTAATCTTTTTTAAAAAAGGGATAAATATTGGGCTTAATAATACGCTGATAGCAAAAGATATTAGTACCGGCATAACGATTTCAAAGTTCATTCGTCTTCCCCTCGTATGTCAATAATAAACAGTTCATTTGAATCAACAACTTATTTATTATATGCCATTTTTAATACAGAATCAAGTCACTATTTTGCGACCAGGTTGTCGTATCTTCCCCTTCTTCATATTCTGGCTGTACTCCTACATACGGCAAAATATTCTCAAAAAGTTCTCCAATAACTGGCGCTGCTATTGTACCGCCATAATAGATTCCTACTGGCTCATCAATCAAAACAAGTGCCATTAGGCTTGGATTATCTGCTGGTGCGAAACCAACAAAGGAAGCTATGTATTTGTTTGAGCTTCGAGGAAGCTTTTCACTCGTTGCAGTCTTACCACCAATTCGAAATCCTGCAACATAAGCCTTGTGACCAGTTCCATCAGAAACCACGGATTCTAGTAGTTCTTTCATCACCGCCGACGTATCTTTGGATACGGCATTATCTTTCGCATTATACGTTAATTTTCGAATAAAGGTACCATCCTGACTTTCAACCGAAACTCCCAAATGTGGCGTTACCAAGTAACCACCATTTACTACTGCACTTGATGCACGAAGAAGCTGCAGTGGAGTAATTTGAAAGGATTGACCAAAGGATACTGTTGCAAGTTCTACTGCACCCACATTTTCTGCTTTGTGCATAATGGAAGTCGCTTCTCCAGGTAAATCAACTCCAGTTTTTTCAAACAGACCTAATTTCCGAAACGTTTTATACATATCTGTGACACCGACTCTTGCACCAATTTCCATAAATACAGGGTTGCATGAATTTTGAATTCCTTCTATAAAAGTCTCAGCGCCATGACCACCTGCCTTATGGCAACGAATGGTACGATCTTCCACCTTTTTATATCCTGGGCAAAAAAAGGTATCTGTCAGCTTTACAACACCTTTTTCAAACGCTGCCGTTGCTGTAACAATCTTGAATGCAGAACCCGGTTCATAGGTATCGCTTATGCAAGCATTTCTCCACATAGTGTTTAGTGCTTCTGTCTTTTGCTTATCTGTTAGTACCCCTGTAACTTCCGTATTCAGCTGATACGGATTATTTAAATCAAACTCTGGTACATTGACCATTGCATAGATTTCTCCATTTTGTGGATTCATAACGATTAATTTTACACTATTGGCGCCTTTTGCTTCCATTACTTTAAGAGCTGCCTGCTCGGCATACTTTTGGATATTGACATCCAAACTAATATGTAGATTATTTCCAGCTATTGGTTCAATGCGATTTTCCGCTGCATTTTCTATTTCTACACCTTTGGCTGTTGTCAGCGTTAAAATCGTTCCATCAATTCCCTTTAGAATGGAATCATATTTAACTTCAAGCCCTATAATTCCCTGATTATCACTTCCTGTAAATCCTATCACTTTAGAAGCTAATGTTTCATAAGGGTAGAATCTTTTATAATCTTCATCTACCATGACTCCATCCATATCATATTCACGAATACGGTCAGATACTTCTTTTGAAACATTTGATTTTATTCGTTCAATTGATGATACCTTTTCCACGCGTTTTCGTACCGCTGCTTCTGTAAGTCCAAGTTCTTTCACAAGTATTTCAATGACTCTTTCTTTATCCGTTATCTGACTATGTATAACAGAAATTGTTGAAACTGGTTTATTCCCTGCAATTTCTATACCATTTCTGTCGTATATTTTTCCGCGTTCTGCTTTAATAGAACGTTCTCTTTCTTGTACTTGCTTTGCTAATTCTCCATAATGAACACTTTTACATATCATAAGATAACCTAGTCGAACTGCAAGTGTAATTGCAAATGCAAAGATAATTACAACAACAAAACATAAGCTCCTTCGACTATAGGTTTTGGCTTTTATCATTATAATCCTCTTTTTGCTCTTATCCTTTAATCTTATTATATATAAATCTCATATATGATTATTTTACTCGCTTTCCTTTTGTGAATCTTTTGTTACATCTTTATAAACACCTAAAAACGGAAGTACTTCATCCATAACTTCACTTGCAAATACAGTTGCAAATTTACTATGTGGCTGATCTTTTACATGTGGCTGGTCAATTACAACATAGATTACAACTTCTGGATCGTCAACTGGTGCAAATCCCATGAAAGAAACAATGTAATTTGTCTTATCACGAGGTATCTTTTCTGCTGTACCTGTTTTTCCACCAATTTCATATCCTACTACTTTCGCTGGCGCAGCCGTTCCTTCTTCCACTGTATCAAATAAGTATTCACGGATTTTATCACTTGTTCCTTCTGAAATTGTCTTCTTCATCATTGTTGAATCAATTTTTTCTACCGTTGCACCATTTTCGTTTTGGATTTCTTTTACAATATGTGGCTGATAGTAATTTCCCCCATTAATTAAAGAAGAAAAACCTGCAACCATCTGAACCATAGTTACCGTATTTGATTGTCCAAAACTACAGGTAGCCAATTCAACCGGATTTAACTTATCTTGTGCATAGATAATACCACTTGCTTCACCTGGTAAGTCAATCCCTGTTTTCTTCCCAAAGCCAAACAAATTCGTATAGGCAGCAAATTTTTCTGGCCCAAGTTTTGTTCCAATTTGCATTAGTGCTGCGTTACAAGATACCATTAAAGATTCTTTTAGTGTAACTTTTCCATGTCCAGCATGTACATTACAAGCGATTCGTTTGTCAGCGATTTGTGCATATCCATTACACTGAAAGGTTGATTTTTCACTGACTACCTTCTCATCAAGTGCTGCAGCTATGGTAAATGGCTTAAAAGTCGAACCTGGTTCATATGCATCAGAAATACAATAATTTCTCCAAATTGCGCTAAGCGCTGCACCCATCTGTTCATTGTCCATTGCTTTAATTTCTTTATCCGTATAAAACTGTGATAAATCTCTTGGATTATTTAAATCAAATGCTTCATTTGATACCATTGCATAAATCTCACCATTTTGGGGATTCATAAGCACAACAGCTACATTTTCCGCACCGGGATTTTTTATATATTTCGCAACTTTTTTTTCAACGGCACTTTGCACATTTGCATCAATTGTTGAAATAATAGTATTACCATTGATTGCAGGCTTTACCGTACGTTCTAGCTTTAAATCCGCATTAAAGTATCCATACTCTCTACCATTTGTTCCGCTTAATTCGCCATTAAAAGCTTCTTCAATTCCCCAGTTTCCAACGTTATTATCTACTTTTTGAGTAAATCCAAGTACAGTTGATCCTACTGTGCTGAGCGGATAACTTCTTTTATACTCTTCCTCAAACCACACGCCCTTTATTTTATCATCTTTTTCTGTCATCGCATTGAAAGCTTCTACTTTTTCATAATCAAGCCCCTTATAGTCCTTCATCTGCACATACTGAGATTCTGATTTTTCATCCAATATCTGACTAACTGTGCTTTTCTCAATTCCAAAACAGGTTTCTAATGCATTAAGCGTTGGTTCTAAATAAGCATCTTTTTGAAGAATGTTTTCTGGGTCCAGAATTAGATTATATACTTTTTCACTTATTGCAAGCTTTGTCATATTACGATCAAGAATATCTCCCCTTTTATAAGGAATTACATTACTAACATAGGTCTGTTGTGATAAAACTCTCTTTTCATAGCGATCCCCATCAACATTCGTTAAATATAACATACGTATTATTAAGAAAATAAAAGTAAGTATAATAATACAAAATACAAGCAATAGACTTGCTTGCATTTTGGAAGTAAATTTTTTTATCTCGGTTTTACTTTTTCTCTTACGATTTTCCATTTGATGTGTCTCCTTAACTACGAATTATCTTACTTCGAATTTTTCGTAATTGCACGTTCCAAAGTACTTTTTTCTTCATCTGGTATATTTCCATATTGTCTTACATAATCACTTTTCACACTAGCATATTTCATAATCTGACTTTGATCTGCACGCACCATACCAAGTTCTTTGACAGCAACATTATAAACATAATTCAAATCGATGGATGTATCAATCCGATTATAAGCTGCATTATTTTGATTCTTCAAATCGTTAATTTCACTTTCCTTTATTGCGATTTGCTTACTCATGCTTGTAATGTTGTATTGTACCTGGACATAAGATAAACAAAGATAGAGTGTAACTGCTACTGCTGCAGTCATAAAGAGCAGTGAAAAAACATCAATGCTTTGTATTGGATGAATCTTTTTCTGCCTTTCTACACGTTCTATGCTATGAAGTGTAGAATTTTGATATTCTTCTCTTAATGGAGCGGATTCCAATTTTCTTGCCGTGCTTCCTTGCACAGATTCCATATAGCTATACTTCCTTGCTGCCATTTCGCTCACTTCTTTCCAAATTTAATCTCGATTGAACACCCTAAGTTTTGCACTTTTTGATCTTGAGTTCATTTCCATTTCTTCATCACTTGGTAAAATTGGTTTTTTGGATATCATCTTCCCCTTAGATACCTTTCCGCATACACACACTGGAAAATTAGGTGGGCAAGTACAAGGATTTTCATTCTTACGAAAAATCGTTTTTACAATTCGGTCTTCTAAAGAATGAAACGTAATAATGCAAATTCTCCCATCTTGATTCAGTGAATCCACCATATCATTCAATGTATCATTTAAGACTTCTAATTCTCGATTTAACTCAATTCGAATTGCCTGAAATGTTTTTTTTGCAGGATGTCCCGTATTTTTTTGGATTTTCATAGGAATTGCACCCCGAATAATATTCGTCAGTTCTTCTGTCGTTTCTATTTCTTTATCTTGTCGGTATAAAACGATATGCTTTGCTATATTCTTTGCAAATTTATCTTCTCCGTAATCTTTAATCATAAGGTATAAATCTTTTTGGCTGTAATTATTTACTATCTCTTTGGCTGTTTTTGACTGACTTTGATCCATTCGCATGTCAAGTGGTGCATCTCCCATATATGAGAATCCACGGTCAACATTATCAAGCTGATAAGAAGATACTCCAAGATCTAAAACAATACCGTCAACTTTAGAAATTCCAAGTTCTTTCAATACTTGTTTGAAATTACAGTAATTATTTTTGACAATGGTTACCTTATCCCCAAATTCTTCTAATCGTTTTCCAGCTGCTTCAATTGCTGCTTCATCCTGATCAATCCCAATAAATCTACCATTCACTCCAAGTTGCTTGCATACCTCGTAGGCATGTCCGCCACCACCTAAAGTGCCATCTACATAGATTCCGTCGGGCTTAATATTTAGATTTTCAATGGTTTCCTCTAAGAGTACTGATACATGTTTAAACTCCATAGTCACTCCTTTTTTCTTTAAAAACTAAGTCCGAAACTAGACATATTTTCTGCAATATCATCCATATTATCGAAACTGTTATTTGATTCCCAACGTTCCTTCGACCATATTTCGATTTTGCTTAGTACCCCAACAAATACAACATCTTTCTCTAGTCCAGCAGCTTCTCTTAGTTTGGATGGAATTAAAATTCTTCCCTGCTTGTCCACATCAAGATTTGCTGCTCCTGCCATAAAATAACGTTGTAATTGTCTGGCTTCTTTATTTCCTGGTAAATTTTTAAGTTCTGTAACAAAGTTATCCCACTCACTATTGGGATACACAAATAAACACCCATCCAAGCCTTGCGTCACAACAAATTCTTCTCCCAGTGACTCTCGAAACTTAGCCGGCACGATGATTCTACCTTTTGTATCAATTGAATGATCATATTCTCCCATGAACATAATCTCCACCGCCTTCAAATCATCTTAAATGTGTAAAGGAAAAGCTGTCCCACTTTCGTGTCCTTCTCAACCACTTTCCTCCACTTTGCTCCACTTATATAGCAATAATACATTATTTTAGGGAATTTAGCAACCAAAATCACATAAAAAATTAATGTTTTCTTAATAAATTATGAACAAAATAAAAACACATGTATAAACTACAAAATATGGTTTTACATGTGTTTTTTTATACTTTATATAGGGGTGTTAAAATAAGAGGATCATTTGCATGGATAATTATATTTTAAATCTTTGCATCTGTTTCTGTAGATTTTCTGCAGTTTGTTCAAGCTCCATTGCATAAAACTCCCTCCATTATTTATCAAGTTACCATTTTAAGAATTTTTCTTATTTCATTATTATCAGGAATTCTCGTTTTTCACTTTAAAACAGCCATAGAATTGATAAAATCCTTATCAATTCTATGGCTGTTTTAATTAATTCTTTGTCTTTTATTAGTCCACTTTTTACTTTACTACTTTTCTACGTTTAAAAATAATAACTCCCAAGGATACTGTTACAAGTAAAGCAGAAAGCGCCATGGAAGCCGGAATATTTGTATTCCATAATAACAGCTGATCCGTCCTCATACTTTCAATCCAAAATCTTCCAACTCCATATCCTGCTAAGTAAAGCAGAATGATTTCTCCATCAAATTTCTTATGTTTCGAATAAAATACTAATAAAATCAAAAGCATTAGATTCCATACTGACTCATAAAGGAAGGTTGGATGCACTAATATCGTATCATTCACTACATATTTTTCCATTGCTAATGCATCTGATAATGACATATTACTTTTTGCAACACTCCATGGAAGCTTCATTGCAAAAAGATTATTTCCTGCATAACCACCAAATGCTTCGCTATTAAAGAAATTGCCCCAACGCCCTATAATTTGTCCCGTAATAAGACCAAGACATCCAGTATCTGCTAGCAAACCAAAACTAACTTTTTTTACTTTAGCATAAATGTAAGCAGTTATAAATGCTCCAATTACACCGCCATATATTGCAAGTCCACCGTTTCGTGTATTAAATACTTGCAACAAGTTTTCTTGATATAAATCCCAGCTAAAAATAACATAGTATATTCTAGCGCATATAACACTAACAGGAATTGCTATTAATGCAAAATCCAAATACATATCTGGATTTTGTCCCGTTCTTCTTGCCTGCCATTCTGCCACAAGATAACCAATTATCATTCCCGCAGCTATGATTACTCCATAAAATGCAATACGAAACCCAAAGACATCAAATCCGGATTGGATATTATGAAGAGAAATTCCAAGATTCGGAAATTCTATATTAACTCCTGTCATAGGCTATCCCCCTGTTTAAACATTAAAACGGAACAATATATTATCTCCGTCTTTCACAATATACTCTTTTCCCTCTAATCCAACTAATCCTTTTTCTTTTGCTGCAGCGATGCTTCCACAATCTAATAAATCCTGATAGTTTACAACTTCTGCACGTATGAATCCTCGCTCAAAATCGGTATGAATTTTACCAGCTGCCTGTGGTGCCTTCGTACCTTTTTTTATAGTCCATGCCCTTGTTTCATCCTCGCCAGATGTTAAATAACTAATTAATCCAAGTAGACTGTAACTTGCTTTTACTAATTTTTCCAATCCCGATTCTTTCAGTCCAAGATCTTCGAGAAACATAGCTTTTTCTTCATCATCTAGTTCAGCAATTTCTTGTTCTATCTGTGCACAGATTACAAATGCTTCACATTCTTCTGACCTTGCATGTTCACGCACCTTAGAAACAAATTCATTACTAGCTCCATCATCAGCCAAATCATCTTCTGAAACATTCGCTGCGTAGATAACTGGTTTCGCAGTTAATAAATTGTATGAATTTAACCATTCTATTTCATCTTCATCTTCGGTTTCGAATGTCTTTGCAAGCTTACCATCTTCTAAATGTGCTTTTATTCGATCCAACAAATCAACTTCTTTTGCAAGAGCCTTATCATTTCTTGCTCCTTTCGATGCTTTAGAAATACGACGCTCTAAGATTTCAATATCAGAAAAAATGAGTTCTAAATTGATCGTCTCGATATCACGAATCGGATTTACATTTCCTTCCACATGTATAACATTGGAATCTTCAAAACAACGTACAACATGTACGATTGCATCAACTTCACGTATATTTGAAAGAAACTGATTTCCGAGTCCCTCACCTTTTGATGCTCCTTTTACAAGTCCGGCAATATCAACAAATTCAATAACTGCAGGTGTAACCTTCTTTGAATGATATAAATCACCCAATTTTTTCAATCTTTCATCTGGTACCGTTACGATACCCACATTGGGGTCAATGGTACAGAATGGATAATTTGCAGATTCCGCACCTGCCTTTGTTAAAGAATTAAATAGTGTGCTTTTTCCAACATTTGGTAATCCTACAATGCCTAACTTCATGTTATATATTCTCCTTCTTAATCATTTGCCTCAATAACAATAAACGTTCCTTCCTCAAATGTTACATATCCATTCTCCATAAGAAGTTCATTGCTTACTCCAAGACTATTTCCCAATAGGAAATCAATTGAGTCTGTATTATATTTAAAACCA
Source organism: Acetivibrio sp. (assembly GCA_041739345.1). Lineage (GTDB taxonomy): Bacteria > Bacillota > Clostridia > Lachnospirales > Lachnospiraceae > DIGJ01. Next base: position 61,158 of record JBGSNZ010000036.1, read on the forward strand.
GATAATGTTACCGCCTTTACTTTGTCTCCAAACGGAATCAAAGAAAAATACGGTCCATACACCTTGTTCTTTTCTACTTCAAACGAGCAATCCTTAAGATAAATAAGATTATGCTCATCTAAAATGTACGCATCTACCTTTTTTTCTAAGGGTTTTTTTAATAGATGAATGTTAGCTAGCACATGATCCATCCTTGTCCCCGTTGCACCCATCAGGTATATTTCTTTTGCTCCTAATTGTAGCGCAAGCGAAATTGCTATCTGCGTATCTGTTTCATCTTTTTCAGGTTGAAATGAAAGTATCTTCGTTTTTATTTCCCCAGTTTTTACTCTTTTTCGGTACTCATTTATTAAATCTTGTGAAACCGTATCATAGTCGCCAACCAAATAGTCAATCGAAAGATTTATTTGGTTGCAAAGTGTGAGTGCACCATCCACACAAATTATATTTTCAACTACATGATTATTCAAGAATTCTTTAATTAGAGATTGATTCAGTTTTCCACCAGTTATTATTAAGACGCAGTTTTCATCCATAATGCTATTTTATTAGTCTCCTTGCCGTTGTTTTTGTAATCGCTCTCTTTGGAGAGCAAACAGATATTTACCTAAATTTTTATCTGATCGCAAGAAAGTACATCCATAAAACTCCATGAATTTATCATTACGGCGTTCCATATGCCTTACCACTTCACCCTTAAAGTACATACTTCCAAATGAAGTAAATAACGGAAATCCAATTTCATCTCCTATGTTTAACAATTGATTGGTATAAAACCCGCAACCGTTTTCACTGACATCTTTTAGAAATCCTTCAAATTCTTCAACAGTGACTGTACCCACTTCATTTCCATAATCATCCATCTCTAATTCTTCTGCTTTTTCAATTGCTTCCTTATGGTGAAAACGGTACAAAACAATCTCATCACCAATATCCACACGAAACGATTCTCGTCGATTAAAACTTACTCCTTCTTTATTACTGGCAAAGCAATGCATGGGAGTTTTATCCACTGTTTCTATGGTGCCCTTCACCTTGTCCCATTGGAGTATATGTGTTTCATCACGATAGATAATATCCACTTCATCGGTATCCAGAAAACGAAACACCTTCGAACCCGATGCAATTAAAGTAATATATACTTTGCCTTGCATAGTGCTCTCAATAGTGCTTACTAATCGATAACGATAACCTGCTCTTGTAACATAAATCTCAAGTCCTCTACCGACCTTTAGATTTTCCAGTCGCATTCGCAAAAACCTCCTTAAACAAAGCTACATTAGTATCAATATCACCTCGAAATACAGAAGTACCCGCTACCAAAACATTTGCTCCTGCCTCCATGATGCGAGTTGCGTTTTCGGCGCTAATACCGCCATCCACTTGAATATCGATATCATTATACCCGCCTGTCTTTAACATGGTTTTTAAATCTTTAATTTTCTTATAAGAACTTTCAATTAATTTTTGACCTCCAAAGCCTGGATTTACTGTCATTATAAGAATCATGTCCGCATCATCTAAAACATATTGAATGGCAGAAAGTGGTGTCGCCGGGTTTAATGCTACTGCAGCTTTCACGCCTTTACTTCTAATATATTGAAGCGTACGACTAAGATGTCTGCATGCTTCTGCATGCACAGTAATTCCGTCTGCTCCTGCTTCGACAAAATCATCAATATAACGGATTGGTTCTTCAATCATTAAATGAACATCAAAAAATCGTTCGGACCTATCACGTACTGCTTTTATTACGGGCATTCCAAATGATATACTTGGAACAAACATACCATCCATTACATCAATATGCACATATTCTGCTCCAGCCTTATCTATCTTACTAACGTCTTCTCCCAGATTTGAAAAGTCTGCTGCTAATAATGAAGGTGCTAATTTATACATCGTATTCTCCTTATTTGTATTTTCTAGTTTCTTTTAACTCTTTGTATAATTGAACATAATTATTATATCTTATTTTGCTGATTTTTTCTTCCTCTAATGCCTGTTTTACAGCGCAATCTGGTTCATTAATGTGAAGACATCCGCCAAAACGGCAATAATCCTCATAATCTAAAAACTCTGGAAAATATTTTTTTAATTCATCTTTCTCAATATCCTCAATACTTAAGGAACTAAATCCCGGTGTATCCATAATATAAGTGGAGCCTTCCATGCAAAAGAGTTCCGAGTGTCTTGTTGTATGCTTTCCTCTTTCTATTTTTACACTGATTTCACCTGTCTCCATTTTTGCTTCGGGAATTAAATGATTGATTAAGGAAGATTTTCCAACACCAGAAGGACCCGCTAAAACGGTAGTTTTATCAATTAGAAGTCTGCGTAACTCTTCAACTCCCTTTTCTTCTACTGCACTAGTAAATAAGACTTGATACTTTCCCTTTGTATAAATATCAGCTAGGACGTTTAATTCCTTTTGTGTAACAGTATCCATCTTGTTAAAACATACAATTGTTTCAACATCCTGCTTATTCATCATAAGCAAAAAACGATCTAATAAATTAAGATTTGGCTCTGGTCTTGCTACTGCAAAAATAATCAGTGCTTGATCAATATTGGAAACAGCCGGACGAATCAATTGATTCTTCCGGTCAGTAATTTCCATGATATTACCTTTTTTCTGATTCTCGTCAAGTACGTCGATCATTACATTGTCCCCAACGAGAGGCTTAATTTTTCTATTTCTAAAAATACCTTTTGCCTTACATTCATAAACTGCCATACCAGGTATATGAACGTAATAAAAACCGGCAATTCCTTTAATAATTTTACCTTGCATTATTGTTTTACCTTCGTAAAGGAAACAGAATGAGTAGATCCAAATTTCTCGCCATCACAGTAAAGTGAAATTTCTCCAACTGATTCGCTTTTTCCTTCAAACGTAATAGGCAATGGGAAACTGTAGTAATCAACATCACTCGAATAAACTTCCCAACTCTTACCATCTTGAGTAAGCACTACAGATAATGTGCCGGATTCTTCCTCATAGGTAAATGGGTTCTCTGTAATGTTAAAGGATGCCTCATAGGTATAGGTTGCTTCTTCACCTAAACTTACGCTAAATGTAACTTTTGTACCTTCCTCTACCTGTGTGCCACTACTATGAGACTGTGAAATGACTTTACCTTGTTTTACCGAACTATCGTATTTGTATTCTTTTACTTCTCCTTTAAGACCTTTTTCAACTAGTTTAGCTAGCGCTTTTTTCTCTGTAAGGCCACTTAAATCCGGTACAGTAGCAACTTTTGTTTCGGTTCCCTTACTTACAATAATCTTAACACTAGAATCACGATCAACGGAAGTTCCTGCAGCTGGTTCCGTACGAATTACTTTACCAGCTTCTATGCTATCATTAAATTCTTCAGCGCTATTTGGTGCATTAAGTCCAGCTACCGTCATTGCATACTGCGCATCTGATAATGTTTTATTTGTTACATCTGGTACAGAAACTACTGTTTGATCTGGTCCAGTACTCACCACGATTTCAACGGTACCGCCTTCTTCAATTGAAGCATTTTGAGCTGGATTCTGACCGCAAACAAGACCTTCTTCATATAGTTCAGAAGCTTCTTCAGTAACTTTTGATACTAATCCCATCTCAGTAATTGTATTTTCTGCAACTTCTTGTGTCATGCCAATGAATTTAGGAACAGTAATACCTTCTTCTACCGGTTCCCCTGTTGCTGTCGCAGTAGGTGAAGGGGATGGAGATGTATCTGCAGAGCCACCCTTGAATGGTATTAATTTTGATATCAAGAAGATAATGATAAGAACCATAATAATGGCCGCAACTACTCCACCTACAATTGCTATCTTTTCAAGTTTTGGATCAAGGTCTTTTTCACTGTCATCATCTTCAGCATCGAGATCCAATTCCTTGTCAGAACCCTCCATAATTGGAGCAGTATGCTTGGTCGCACGTCGAATCGAACTAACCTCGTCTTCTGATAAATTAATCGTTGGTGAGTCATCCACAAGAGTAGGCACTAATTGTACAAAATCTCCTTCTGGATTCGTAATTGATTTCTTCAAATCTTCTATTAATGCAGAAACGGTAAGATATCTTCTTTCCGGTTTTTTCTGCATACATTTTTGTACTATTTTATCTAAGCTTGGCGTAATCGCTGGATTCAGTGTTCGCACAGGGGTTGCTTCTTCTTGAATATGAGATAGTGCAACTGAAACTGTATTGTCCCCAACAAAAGGAACTTGTCCTGTTAACATCTCATAAAGAGTAACGCCTAATGAATAAATATCGCTTTTTTCATCACTATAGCCGCCTCTTGCCTGTTCTGGAGAAATATAATGAACAGAACCCATCGCATTGGAAGTAATGGTATTTGACGATGCTGCTTTTGCAATACCAAAGTCTGTTACCTTTACTTTTCCTTCTCTTGAAATGATAATATTCTGAGGTTTTATATCACGATGAATAATGTGATTTGCATGTGCTGCTTCCATTCCTTGTGCAATTTGAATTGCAATGCCGGTAGCCTCTTTTATTTCTAATCTTTCCTTACGCTCAATAAAATTTTTCAGCGTTATTCCTTCTACCAATTCCATTACAATATAGTAAAGCCCCTCATCTTCTCCTACATCATATACATTTACAATATTTGGGTGTGACAAACCTGCTGCTGATTGCGCTTCTGCACGGAACTTATCAACAAACTTCTTATCCTCGCTATATTCTTGCTTTAGTATTTTGATTGCAACAAAACGATTGAGTCGATGACATCTCGCCTTATATACATCTGCCATTCCTCCGGTTCCGATTTTGCTAATAATTTCATATCGATCCCCGATAAACATACCTGGTTTTACCATTTTCACCTCTCCTTTATATACGAATTAAAATAATTGAAATATTATCTTTTCCGCCACATGCATTTGCTTTTTCTACTAGTTTGCTTCCTGCGATACTTAACTGTGAGTACCTACGTACCACATACATGATATCTTCATCTTCCATCATGTTACTCAGCCCATCCGAACAAAGTAGCACAACATCGTCTTTTTTAAGTTCTACTTCAAAATAATCTGCTGCAACCTCTTCGCTTGTACCAAGTGCTCTTGTAATTATATTTTTATTCGGATGAAGTCTTGATTCTTTCCGTTCAATTTCACCGTTTCGAATCATTTCTTCTACCAAAGAATGGTCCTGCGTTACCTGCTTTATTCCATTATCATTGATAATATATAATCTGGAGTCACCAATATTAGCGACATAAAGAATATTGTCAAAAATGACTGCCGCAACAAAGGTGGTTCCCATACCTTCATATTCGCTATTGGATTTTGAATCCATCAAAACCTGTTTGTTCGCATTGTTAATGGCTTCTTCAAAAATACTGATTGGTGTCTTTCGTTGGCTATTTTTTATGCTATCAGCCACACAATCAACACATGTTCTGGATGCATAATCACCCGCTTTATGTCCACCCATTCCGTCTGCAACAATAAACAGATTCGGGAAACTACCAATAGAATTCTCTACATAATATATGTAATCTTGATTCATCTGTCGTTTTACACCAATATCTGTAATTGCAAAACTTTCCATTGATTCTCCCTCCCATCTCAGTTTATAGTATCCATATATTTTTTTCGTAATTGTCCACAAGCAGCATCAATATCGCTACCCATTTCTCTTCTAATAGTAACATTTATTCTATTTTTTTCAAGTATTAATTTGAATTTTTGTATATTGGACATGTCGGTATGTCTATAGTTACGCTCTTTTATCGGATTTACTGGAATCAGATTAATATGACAATTTAAGTTCCTAACAACCCTAATTAATTCCTTCGCATTTTCTTCTCGATCATTGATACCTTCACAAAGACTATACTCAAACGTAAGTCTTCTTCCTGTCTTGTCAAAATAATAACGGCAAGCTTTCATTATTTCATCAATGGAATATTTATTTGCTACTGGCATAAGTTCCTTACGAATTTTATCATTTGGTGCATGTAGCGATATGGCTAATGTTATTTGGTAATCTTTATCCGCTAATTCATAAATCTTTGGCACGATTCCACAAGTTGATACCGTAACGTTTCGTTGGCTGATATTAAGTCCGTTTTCATCCGATAGCATCTCGATAAACTTACACAAATTCTCAAAGTTATCAAATGGTTCTCCCGTTCCCATTACAACCACATTGGAAACACGCTCACCAGATATTCTTTGAATTTCATAAATTTGGGCGAGCATTTCTGCTGGTTCTAGATTTCTCTCTAGACCGCCAAGAGTAGATGCACAAAAATTGCACCCCATTCGACAGCCCACCTGTGAAGAAATACAAACACTGTTGCCATGTTTATATTTCATAAGTACACTTTCAATCACTTTGCCATCCCAAAGACCAAACAAAAATTTGCTGGTTTCATCTGTTTGAGAAGTAACTTTATCTACCATAACAACCGGTCGAATTTCATATGCTTCATTTAACTTTTCGCGAAGTTCCTTCGATACATTTGTCATTTCATCAAATGAAACGGCGCCTTTTTTATGCAGCCATTCATAAACTTGTTTGCTACGAAACTTTTTCTCTCCAAGTGCTTCAAAAATCTGCCCTAGTTCTTCTAAATTAAATGATTTAATTTCTTCTTTTTTCATTATTCTCCTATATAAAACTACAACTTTTTCCGAAAACGCGCGAGGAAAAATCCATCGGTACCATCAATTCCTGGAAGTAACTGTAAGTAGCCATCTTTGCATGTTTCCATCTCCATCTTCGATGGAAGGTATGGAACAAGCGTATCTAACTCATAAGGAAAATTCTCTAGAATAAAATTCACATTTTCCATATTCTCATACTTGTTGATGGTACAAGTACTATAGATGAGCACTCCACCTGGCTTAACATAATTCGAAACTACCGACAAAATATCCTTTTGTAGTTTCGCAAGTGAAAAAACATCTTCCCTCGTCGTTTTGTATTTAATATCACCTTTTCGTTTCATAACACCAAGTCCGGTGCAGGGAAGGTCGGCTATCACGACATCTGCCAAATCCACACTATCCTTATCTATTGTCAGTGCATCCTTACATTGTACGGTAACATTCTTAAGTCCAAGTCGATTCACATTTTCTTCGATTAAACTAGTCTTATATTCCGTAAGATCCCTTGCAATTACTTGTCCGGTATTATTTAAAAGCTGCGCAGCATGGGTACTTTTTCCACCTGGAGCTGCACAAACATCAAGGATTACTTGTCCTTCTATGATTCCTGCGCACTGCGCAATCATCATAGAACTTTCATCCTGTACCTGAAATAATCCATCTTTGAAGCTATCTAAAGCACCAAGATAATTGTAATTACTTATATTTAATGCATATGGCAAATACGTTCCACTCTCAACTGTCACTTCTTCTTTGTTTAATACTTTCACCAATGCATCCGACGTAGTTTTGCTCGTATTCACACGAATTGTAGTTTTTTTATCTTCAAAAATTCCTTTGCAAATGGATTCTACTTTGTGTTCGTCATATTCTTCTAGCCACAAGTCAAGAATCCATTCTGGCATAGAATAAGTAACACTTAGATATTCTTTGCTACCTTCTTTGGGAAAAGTTAGATTTTCCTTTTGGCGACTTATATTTCTAAGTACCCCATTTACAAAACCTTTTAAATTGACAAAGCCTTTTTTAGTAGCTAATTTAACCGATTCGTTACATGCAGCAGAATCAGGGACTTGATCCATAAATAAAATTTGGTAGGTTCCCATTCGAAGTATGTTACGAATCACTGGCTTCATCTTTTTTACTTTTACTTTTGAAAAACAGTTAATGACATAATCGATTTCAATGCATCGTTCAATGACACCTTCACTTAGGCGAGTTAAAAATGCACGGTTTTGTTTATCCATAAACTGATATTTTGTAAGTGTATTGTGAATGGCAACATTACTGTACCCCCCATTCTCAAATACCTCGATTAATATTTCCAATACCAGTTCTCTAGTCACGGCTTCTTCCTCCACCAAATAGTAATACAAGTCGAAGCAACTGTAAAATCGAAGCTGCTGCCGCTGCTACATAAGTAAGGGCTGCTGCACGAAGTACACTTTTTGCCCCTTTTACTTCATCATCGTATAAAATACCACTTTCGCTAAGGATTCTCACCGCACGGCTAGAAGCATTAAATTCGACCGGAAGAGTCACCAATTGAAATAACACTGCTACTGAGAACAATAATATACCAATCTCAACTAAAAGACTGCCACTGCCAGTAATAAAAAATCCAATTAAAATCAATGGCCAACTGATGGTTGATCCAAAATTTGCAACGGGTACCAATGCACTACGAATTCCTAATGGTGCGTAACCTTTATTGTGCTGAATTGCATGCCCACACTCATGTGCAGCAACTCCAATTGCTGCTACCGATGCACTACTATAAACTGCATCTGATAATCGAAGCACCTTGCTTTTTGGATCATAATGATCCGTTAAATTTCCACTGACATGTTCAACACTGACATCATAAATACCAGCATTTTGAAGAATGCGTTCTGCGGTCTGTGCTCCTGTGTAACCACCTTTACTTCTTACTCTTGAATATTTAGCATAAGTCGTTTTTACTCTTGCAGAAGCAAGAAGTGTTAATATGATACCAATAAAAATTAAAATATATGTTGAATCATAAAACCAATACATATTCATTCCTCCTACGAATTATTGATTATAATACAGTTCCTACCGTTACTGTATTTCCGCGTAGAAACGCATCAATCGTCATACGTTTCTTTCCTTCAAGTTGCAGTTCCTTAATTGTAAGAGCATCTTTTCCTGTTTGAATTACAATACTGTCTTTTGTTACTTCAATGATTTCACCAGCAGCGCCCTCTTTTCCATCCACTACATCTGCATCCCATATTTTGAGTGTCTTTCCATTGAAGCTCGTGTATGCACTTGGCCATGGATTAAGGCCACGAATCAAGCGTTCAATTTCGATTGCAGGTTTTGAAAAATCAATGTTTCCTAACTCTTTATCTAGCATCTTCGCGTAATTAGAAAGACTATCCTCTTGCTTTTGAGGATTTAAGTTTCCATCAATTGCTAATTGAAGGGTTTCCAAGATAAGGTCTCCTCCTATAACAGATAATTTATCATGTAGACTTCCACCTGTTTCTTTCTTATCCAAAATGATTTCTTTCTTTAATAGCATATCACCCGTGTCAATCCCAACATCCATCTGCATCGTAGTAATACCACTTTTTTCTTCTCCATTAATTACTGCCCATTGTATCGGAGCTGCTCCTCTAAGTTTTGGAAGTAGGGATGCGTGAATATTCATACAACCATACTTTGCTATTTCCAAAAGTGCTTTCGGCAAAATTTGTCCAAAAGCAATTACGATAATTACATCTGGGTTTAGTTCTCTAAGCAATTCAAGAAAGCTTTCTTCTCGAACTCTTTTAGGCTGATATACTGGTATATTAAATTCGAGTGCTTTTTCTTTAACCGCTGTAAACTGAACCTCTTTGCCTCTTCCCTTTGGCTTATCTGGTTGCGTTACAACTCCAATTATCTCATGTTCGCTGTGAATCAACGTATCTAGTGTTGGTACCGAAAATTCCGGTGTTCCCATAAAAACAATTCTCATTCGTTAATCGTCTCCTTCATTATAGCTTTCCGTATCCATAAGATCACCCTCTACTAAACTTACATAAAGTTTTCCATTTAGATGATCAATTTCATGGCATAACGCTCTTGCTAATAGTTCTTCGCCTTCTATTGTAAATTCTTCCATTTTTTCATTTAAGGCTTTTACCTTTGCATAGTTTGGTCTTGTTACAATTCCAGTTTTTCCCGGAACACTCAGACAGCCTTCTCCACCAGTCTGGCTACCGCTGGTTTCTATAATTTCCGGATTAATTAAAACAACTGGATTATCTCCTTCTGGAGAGACATCGATGACCACGATTCGTCTCATGATACCAACCTGAGGAGCCGCTAGTCCAACACCTTGTGACTCATACATCGTATCAAACATATCTTCAATCAATACCTGCGTTTTTTCATTCATTTCAAGAACCGGCTTTGCATTCTTTTCTAATACCGGATCCCCCATAACTCGGATATTTCTTAGTGCCATTCCTTTTTCCTCCTTAATAACTATTCATTGGGTCATAATCAAACTGTATTGTAATATCTTTCATGTACTCTGAATATTTGATATAACCTTCTAAAAATTTTATGATTTCTATTAAATTTCGTTCCTCTTTATCCTTCAAATAAATCACTCGTCGATAAATATCATTGGCCTTCGAAACCGATGCTTTTGCAGGTCCGATTACCGTAGTATTACATATTCCCTCAATCTTTTCCTTTATAACGTTTGTGAACAGTTTACTTGTAGCTTCCAATTTTTCTTCCGATTCGCAACATAATAAAATTGCAACCATATGACCAATTGGAGGATAATCTAGCATTTTACGATATAAAAGTTCTTCCTCATAAAAAGCAACATAATTATTTGCTGCCGCATAACGAATACTATAGTGATCCGGATTGTATGTTTGTATTACAACATTACCTGCCTTTTCCCCTCGTCCAGCTCGACCGGATGCCTGAGCTAGTAAATCGTAGGTTCGCTCCGCCGCCAGATAGCTTCCGGCATATAATGATAGGTCCGCTGCCAAAATTCCTACTAACGTAACTTCTGGAAAATCATGTCCTTTGACAATCATTTGTGTTCCTACTAGAATATCTACTTCATGATTCGCAAACGCCTTGAGTATTTTTTGATGCCCTTCTTTTCCCGAAGTCGTGTCCGTATCCATTCGAATAACCGAAGCCATTGGAAATTCTTTCTTAACCATTGCCTCTATCTTTTGTGTTCCAGTTCCAAATGCTGCAATGTAAGGAGAACCACACTCGGGACATAAGCTAACCATTGGTACTTCATAGCCACAATAATGGCATATCAGTTTGCCATTGTTATGTGAAGTTAAGGAAATATCGCAATGAGGACATTTTAACACATGACCGCAACTACGACAAGAAACAAATCCCGCATAGCCTCTTCTGTTAATAAATAGTATAATCTGCTCTTTCTTTTCAAGACGGTCCATTATAAGTTCACGTAAACGTTCGCTAAAGATAGATTTGTTTTTCTTCTTTAATTCTTCCCGAAGATCAACAACTTCAATCGAAGGTAAGTTCGCATTATTTGCACGATTTAAAAGAGTATAGAGTTTATATTGACCCGTCTGCGCTTTATAGAAACTTTCTACGGTTGGTGTTGCAGATCCAAGGATTACACTTGCATTTGCAATACGTGAGCGTTCAATTGCAGTCTCACGAGCGTGATACTTTGGATTTCCCTCACTTTTATAGCTTCCTTCCTGCTCTTCATCGATAATAATGAGGCCAAGACTTAAAAATGGAGTAAAAAGTGCTGACCGTGGTCCAATCATAATATCAATTTCTCCATTTTTTGCACGCATATATTGATCGTAACGCTCTCCTTTGGACATTCGTGAGTTCAAAATAGAAATCCGTTCCCCAAATCGATTATAAAATCGCATCACCATTTGATAGGTAAGTGAAATTTCCGGAATTAGCATAATTACCTGTTTACCTTCATTTAAGACAGCTTCAATAATCTCCATATATACTTCTGTCTTACCGCTTCCGGTAACACCATGGATTAAGTAGGTCTTTCGTTCACCTTCCTTATAGTCTTTGATGATTCCATCCACTATATTTAGCTGTTCCAAATTCAATTCCCATTTTTTCTTGCCAAATATCTGATCTTTAATAGGATTACGATACACAATCTGAGTTTCCTGCCGAATTAAATCAAGTCCAATCATACTGTTAATCGTAGATTGCGAAATATTTAGTTTATCCTTAAGAATACCGGATTCAATAATCGGGTTTTCAAGAAGCGACTGTAATAGTCTTGCCCTTCCTTTGTTATTCTTTTTTACAAACTCTGTTAATTTTTCTTGTGCAATCTCATTTGATACCGATAGGCAGATATATTTCATTTCTTTATTTTTAATGGTTGTTTTAACCGGTATGACCGTCTTTAATGCATCGTTCATTGTGGAGCCATAGGTTTCTTTCATCCAGTATGCCAGATAAATGAGTTGAGATTCTATTACGATACCATTTCCACTGATCTCGTCGAGCTCCTTCATTTTATCAATATCCCAAGCTGGTGTCTGCGATAATCCAACAATATACCCTTTTATTTTGCGATTACCACGTCCAAATGGAATGATAACCGGTGCTCCAATGACAGCAGATGCCTCTTGCTCGGGCTTCACAATATATTGATATGTTTTATCCAGATTCTCATGAGAGATATCGACAATTACATCTGCAAAAATCATTTTTACCTCATTTCTGCGCTGTTCTTTGCGCATATCAAGTTTGAACCTAGCCATCTAAGGCTCAAATCTTGTGGTTGAACGGTCTCTTTCAACCTTTTCTTCTTTGTTGCAATTTAACTTTATTGTTTCTCATAAGTTTCCCTTAGGGCATTTACAACTTGCTCCAAGTGCATACCTCTTGAACCTTTAATTAGGATCCCATCGCCTTCTACTATCATATCTTTTAAGCATGAAATCGCATCTTCATTTTGTAAAAAGCTCTTTATACTCATTGTCTGATCGATACTTTTGGCTCCTTTGGCAATGGCTTTTGCCTCTTCTCCAATCGTTATGAGTACATTGATTTTATTTTTCAAATCACCTTTACTTGCTATATACTCGCCTACCTCATAATGGCAATCATAGGATACTTCTCCTAGTTCCAAAACGTCAGCAAGTACTGCTATTCTTCGATTTAGATCCTGCAACTCCATTAATACATTGATTCCACTTTTAATTGAATCTGGACTTGCATTATACGTATCATCGATTATTGTAACTTTGTTGGCTTCATATATCTGCCCACGCATTGCGATTGGTGCATATGCTTTTAGACCTTGCTTTGCAACCTTTGGTTCTATTCCATACTGCTTTGCAACCATAAGTGCTGCAATTGCGTTTCCTACATTATGAATCCCTAGTACAGAGAGTGTAATAAGCTCATGGTCTTCTCCACAAACATAAGTAAACTCCGTTTCGTATCCATGCGTAGTAATATTCTTTGCATAAGCATCAGCTGCCTCATCCAAACCATAGTATCTGCAGGAAGCCTTTGTAAGCACTTTCTTTGTTTGTTCAGAAGCTTTTATATCAATCTTTCTTCCGATTTCTTTTAGTAAGACATCATCATTATTTAAATAAAGATGTCCGCCTTCCATCATTTCATTAACGATATTCAACTTTTCATTTCGAATGTTTTCTTTGCTTCCTAGCTGTCCAATATGAGATACCCCGATATTCGTCATAATAACAGTCTCCGGTTTTGCAATTTGTGAAAGACGTATCATCTCCCCTTCTTCGCTCATTCCCATCTCAATGACAGCAATTTGCGTTGTATCTTCAATTTCAAACATCATGAGCGGAAGTCCTATTTGACTATTCATATTACCAGCTGTTTTTAACACCTGATATTTCGTTTCCAGTGCTGCTGCCACCATTTCTTTTGTCGTTGTTTTACCTACACTTCCAGTGATTCCAATAATGGGAAGTGTAAAGAGGCTACGGTAATACGCTGCAAACTTTTGAAGTGCACGCTGTGTATTTTCCACATAGATATAACACCCCTCCCCAACACAGTCATTTGCTGATTTGTGTTTGGAAGTAAAGGTAGCTTTTGCACCCAATAAAAAAGCACTATCAATAAATTTATGAGCATCCACTCGCTCTCCTATAATAGGAACAAACAAGGCACCTGGAAGGATTTCCTTTGAATTTGTGCTAACCGAAGTGATATCTTCGTACTCGTTTCCACAAAGTAAAGTTCCTCCAACTGCTTTTACGATTTCTTTGATACAAATTGGTTTCATTTTCCCTCCCACGAATCGTTATCTTTCTTCCAATATTTCCTGAATCAGTTCTCTCTCATCCATATGGTACTTTTTACCTTTAATTTCCTGGTAATCTTCATGTCCTTTTCCAGCAAGTACTATAACATCACCTTCTATTGCATGATCAATACAATACTTAATCGCTTCCTTACGATCAATGATTGTAACGTATTCGCCATCTGCCTTTTTTACACCACTAACGATATCGTCTAATATTGCCTGTGGTTCTTCATCTCTAGGATTATCAGAGGTCACAACGGTGAAATCAGCTAACTTGGATGAAATTTCTCCCATTTCATAGCGGCGTAGCTTGGAACGATTTCCGCCACATCCAAACAAACATACCAAACGCTTTGGCTTGTATTCGCGAAGTGTTACTAGTAAGCTTTCTAAGCTCATCGCATTATGTGCATAATCTATCATTAAAGTATATTTATCCGATACTGGAATCATTTCGATTCGGCCCTTTACCTGCACTTTGCTCAAAGCATTTTGTATCATTGGAATTTCTACATTAAAATGTCTGCAGATTGCAATTGCCGTCAAGGAATTGTAAACACTGAATATTCCAGGTACATCTACTGTAGCATGAAAATCCATAATACCCTTCACATCATAAGATACCCCTAAATAACCTGGCTCTTTAAATAGCTCCACCTGTTCCGCACGTAAGGTTGCATCTTTCGCAAAACCGTATGTCTCAATTGCACAGGTATGACCTTTGATTACCTGCTCATAGTATTCACTATCTTTATTTAAAATTCCCTGCTTGCATTGTTTAAATAGCATGCTCTTGCAATGGATATAATCCTCCATATTTTCGTGTTCATTTGGTCCAATATGATCTGGCTCTAGGTTCGTAAAGATACCATAGTCAAACACAAATCCCGCAACACGATGTAACATTAATCCTTGTGAAGAAACTTCCATAACGACTGCCTGACAGCCTGCATCTACCATCTTTTTAAAGGTTTCCTGAACAATGTAGGATTCTGGTGTGGTATTGCTTGCGGGAATATGTTCATTCCCGATAATTGTCTCTATCGTTCCAATCAGACCTGTCTTAATTCCTGATTTTTCTAATATGGAACGAACCATATAGGTAGATGTTGTTTTCCCCTTCGTTCCTGTAATACCAATTGTTTTTAGTTTTCTCGCGGGATGACCAAAAAAGGCTGCTGCCATACACGCTAGTGCAAGCCTTGTATTTTCGACTTGAATGACTGTCACATGTTCAGGTACCGTAACTGGTCTTTCTACAATCAATGCAGTCACACCTTTATCTGCCACTTCATTTGCAAAATCATGTCCATCACGCACTGCACCGCTCACGCATACGAAAACGCTACCTGGTTTTGCTTTTCTAGAATCATAGATAAGTTCTTCTATCTGGGATTCTTCATTTCCTTGTAATATCTGATATGATAATTCTTTTAATAAATCAATTAACTTCATTTTGTCTCCTATCCTTCACATGTTTTCTACGCATAGCAAGTTTGCGACTTTTTATAAATTACTGATATCAATTTCACCGTCAAATACAGTAGTTGCTGGACCCGTCAGGAAGATGTGGTTAGTACCTTTGTCATAGCGAATGGATAAATCTCCTCCTAATAAATGAACGAGAACTTCATCCTCTGTTTTTTCGTTTAAAATACAGGCATAAACGCTGGCACACGCTCCTGTTCCGCAAGCAAGTGTTTCTCCACTTCCTCGTTCCCAAACTCTCATATTAATCGTTTTTCGATCAATGACCTGTATAAATTCTGTATTAATCCGCTTTGGAAATAATGCATGGTTTTCAAATTTTGGTCCAATTTCCTGAATTTTAATGGTGCTTGTATCTTCCACAAATGTAATTGCATGCGGATTTCCCATAGAAACACAAGTAATTGGATATATCGTACCCATAATTTCGATCGGCTTTTCTATGATTATCTCATCCTCTGATAATACCGGTACAAGTGATGGCTTCGTAATAGGTTCACCCATATCAACGGTAACCGTCTTTACTTTTCCATCTTCAATTTGCAAATCTAAAACTTTCACTCCGGCCTTGGTTTCAACCGTAATGGCAGTTTTATTAAGAATTCCATAATCAAAGGCATACTTTGCAACACAACGGATTCCGTTACCACACATTTCACCTTCTGAGCCATCCGCATTGTACATACTCATTTTGATGTCTGCCTCCTTAGAAGGCTTTATTAAAATCAAGCCATCCGAACCAATTCCAAAATGTCTATCACTGACAAACTTTGCAACCGTTTCAGGATGATCTACTTTTTCCTTAAAATTGTTAACATAAACATAATCATTTCCACATCCATGCATTTTCGTAAACTTCATGAATCCAAATCTCCTTTTCCTTATCCTTCTGCGAGAGAAGTTTTACTTATAAATAACAAAAAGCTCTAATACTTAATTATATGTCAATTTCATAGGTGTGTCAAACTTGCTTGCTCTCTGATTTTTGTACTGGTAAGAATTTAAGATGTCATTTTACTTTCAAGTGTGTTAGTATTATATTGTAAATTTTTAAAGGAGACGCACGTTATGATACACAGAAAAAAAATATTACTTTGGATTTTTTCCTTGATTTCTATCGTTGCTTTGATCATATACCTATCTATTGCATTTCATTACCGTACACATTTTTATTCCGGATCGTTTATCAACAACATTAACTATTCTGGTAAAACGGTGGAAGCAGTGGAAGCTGATATTGACAATGAAATTTCCAAATACCAAATAACCATTCAAGGCCGTAATGGTGTACATGATACTATTCATGCCGCAGACATCGATTATCATTATGTGTCTGATGGGCAAGTTCAGGCATTAAAAGACAAACAAAATCCTTTTCTTTGGCCCTTTTCTTTTTTTACAAAGAAGCATTTAGATATGCAGATAGCATGTAAGTATGATGAAAAATTATTATTAAATAGTATAAATGGTCTTCTCTTTTTTCTTGATGATGTGGTAAAAGAGCCAAAAAATGCAGAGATTCTTTATGGTGAGAATGGCTATTATATTAGTCCAGAGGATTGGGGCACTACGCTTGACCTAACCAAGGTACAGTCTGCACTCAATGCAGCAATTAGTGAAAGCAAGTCTACACTATCTTTGGAAGGCACCCATTGTTACATCGATCCAACCATTCTATCAAGTGATGAAGCCGTACAAACAGCACTCGAAACATTGTTAAAATATACGAGTTCTACCATTACTTATGATTTTGGAGATCGTACCGAAGTTTTAGACCGTTCCATTTTATATGAGTGGGTAACGGTTGATGAAAACTTTAATGTTGCTTTAAATCAGCAAAAAGTCATTGATTATGTGAATTATCTTGGATACTACTATACTACGTTCTCTTCTACCCGTGATTTTATCCGCCAGGACGGAAAGACGATTCAGGTACGTGGTGGCGATTATGGTTGGATTATCAATCGTTCCAAAGAAGTGGAAGAATTATACCAGCTTGTTCTAAATGGAGAAAGCGAAACAAGAGAACCTATTTATTCCCAAACTGCTATATCCAGAAATAAAAACGACATTGGCACTACATATGTAGAAGTCAATCTAAAGAAGCAGCACCTATGGCTCTTCGTAGATGGTAAGCAGGTACTCGATTCTAAAATAGTTACTGGAAATATAAGCAAAGATTATGCCACACCACCTGGAATATATGCTATAACATACAAAGAACATGATGCAACGCTTGTTGGTCAGGATTATAGTTCACCGGTTAGGTACTGGATGCCATTTAATAAAAATATTGGTTTTCATGATGCTCCTTGGAGAAAAGAATTTGGAAAGAAAATTTATGAGACAAGAGGTTCTCATGGATGTGTGAATATGCCGCCTAAAAAAGCCGCGAAATTATACGATAATATACAAAAAGGAACACCGGTAGTCATTTATTGACCACCGGTGTTTCCTTCATTGTAATGTTTTCTGCAAAGTGAAATATAACTTTCATTTCCACCCATCATAATTTGTTCACCATTATATATAACTGTTCCGTCTACTAGTCTTGCATTACAGTTTGCTCCCCTACCACACCAGCAAACCGTCTTAATTTCCTCAATTTTATCTGCCCATGCCATGAGCCACATGGAACCTTCAAACAAATCATGCTTAAAATCAGTACGTAGACCATAGCAGATTACTGGTACTTCAAAATCATCTACAATATGAACTAAAAATTCAACCTGAGATTTGGATAGAAACTGTGCTTCATCCACTATAATACAAGAATAATTTTGAATTACTTCCTCCGACATCTGTTCTAAATCTTCCATATACTCACATGGTTTTTCCAATCCGATTCTGGAACGAAGGACTATCTTGCCATCACGACTATCTAACTTTGGCTTTATTAGTAGTGCATCCTTTCCTCGCTCTATATAATTATACTGAACCATTAATGCATTTGCGGTTTTTGAGCTTCCCATCGCTCCATGTCGAAAGTATAGCTTCGCCATATTCTTCCCCCTATTATCTTCTAATATCCGTTTTCTAAAAACCCTAAGATTTTCTTCACATAATTTTGTGTTTCGGTAAATGGAGGAATTCCACCATATTTATTTACATTTCCACTGCCTGCATTATAGGCAGCAAGTGCTAAAGAGACATCCCCATCATATTCATCTAATTTCTTAGAAAGATAGTTTGCTCCTCCCATAATATTTTGTTCTGCATCAAAGGAATCTGAGACCCCAAGTTCTTTTGCCGTTTCTGGCATAAGCTGCATTACGCCCTGGGCACCGCTCGTTGACACAGATGTTGTATCAAAATCAGATTCCGCTTTGGCAACTGCCTTTAATAACTCAGCTGAAATATCATAGGTATTTGCTGCCTTTTCAAAAATAGAATCTAATTCTGTCTGGGTATATTTTTTTGCTGATGCCTGATTTAAAACTTGCGTAAACCCTCCGCTACTTTGTGTCTTTGCCGTCGAGACCGTTCGGCTGACACGTTCAATACTCATATAGGTTCTTCCTGTTACCGAATTTAAATCGCCTATCATGTGCTTCTCCTCTTTTGCATGTTACAATCACGTTTCAAAATTACCAATAGAATCAAATGGCCATATCCGTACCAATGCTTTTCCAACAATTAAATCTTCATTTATCGGTCCAACCTCCTGATAGCGGCTATCATAGCTCACTTCACGATTATCACCCATCACAAAATATTCATCGTCCCCCAATGTTAAAGGTTCTCCTGCAATTCCTTGATAGTCGATTGGATCCTTTCCATAATCTTCTTCTAATACTTCACCATTAATATATATGGTTTCGCCAATAATCTGTAATGTTTCGCCTGGAAGACCAATTACACGTTTTACATAATACTCGCCTTCATCTTTTCCATAAGGATAAAATACAACTACGTCAAACCGATCAGGCTTTCCAACGATATAGGAAACTTTTTCCACCAAAAGGTTATCATTATTATGAAGTGTTGTTTCCATCGAAGATCCACTTACTATGGTTCGTTGTACTACAAATCTAGGAATTACAATCACACACATTAAAATAATGATTGCATCAATTAACAGTTCTTTATATGTAGAAAATCTACTTTTCTTGTCTTCCATTTTAAAATGCTCCCATTTTTTATTTATGAGAAAACCACAAGAAACAAATCGTCAAGGTTTCTCGTGGTTACTATTCATTATCTATGTTATTCTTCTTCCTCGTCGTCTCCAACGATTTTGACTTTTGATTGATATAATTCATCAATTGCTTGTGACAATGGTTTTGGACATTTGGATTTAACCAAAGGTTCGCTTCCTTCAATAATCTGTCTTGCACGTTTTGAAGTTGCTAATACGATAGAATATCTGGAATTAACTACTTTCTGTTCGCCTGGCTCAACCTCACTATTTACAATTGCCATTAAATCCGTATAAGATGGATGTAACATATTATCATTCTCCTTTCGAAAATACCATTAATTCTTTTTTCATTTCTTCAAGAAAAGCTTCATTCCTCTTAGTGCGAGCTTTCTCATTTATCACAATTGAATTAACCTGTTCAACACAATCGTCAATCTGGTCATTCATAACAATGTAATCATAGTCTTTCATATAAACCGCTTCTTCATATGCTCTTGCCATACGCTTTTCGATAGTTTGGGCGTCTTCTGTTCCTCTTCCTACCAAACGGTTTTTCAAACACTGCGCACTTGGTGGAACAATAAACAGCAAAATAGCATCCGGGAACTGTTTTTTTACTTTTAGAGCTCCCTGAATCTCTATTTCAAGAATTACATTATTGGATGCCTCGAGTTCTTTCATTACATACTCCTTTGGAGTACCATAATAATTTCCGACATATTCTGCCCACTCAATTAACTGGCTACCCTTTATCATACTCTCAAATTCATCTCTTGTCAAAAAGAAATATTCATGTCCGTGTACTTCTAAAGCTCTAGGCTTTCGAGTTGTCGCTGAAACTGAAATTTTAAAATCATGTTTTGCTACAAGTTCTTTTACCACGGTTCCCTTCCCTGCACCGGAAAAACCGGAAATTACGATTAAAAGTCCTTGCTTATTCATTTTCTTCCCCCTTTAGTCGGATATCAATTATTCTATCTTCATTTGCCTTGGCATTATATGCCATAGCTTCATTTGCTCTGCCTGCGATGGTCTCCGGCAACAAAGCTGATAATACAATTTGTCCACTTTCCATCACAAGAACTGCTTTTGTCTTCCTGCCACAAGTTGCATCGATCGCAGTACTATTATCCTTTGAAGTCTGCACCATTCGCTTGATTGGTGCTGCTTCTGGTCTTATTATTCCAACTATTTTTTCTGTATTAACTACATTTCCAAAACCAATATTAATAAAATGTCCCACCGATTTCACCTACTCAATGTTCTGAATTTGTTCACGAACCTTTTCAATCTCTGTCTTTAAATCAATTGCACGGTTCGATACTTCTAAATCATTTGCTTTTGACAAAATTGTATTTGCCTCACGGTTCATCTCTTGTGCAATGAAATCAAGCTTTCGTCCAACATTGTCTGCTTCTTCTAATGTTTCTTTCACATTTTTTATGTGGCTTCTAAGTCTTACCGTTTCTTCATCCACACAAATTTTATCTGCAAATATTGTAATTTCCGTTGCTAATATACTTTCATCTAACTTCGTGTCACCTAAGAGTTCTTCTACTTTTGCAGTTAAGCGAGCCCTATATTCTTTTACAATTTCTGGAGAACGTTCTTCAACAAAAGAAACACAGTCAAGCATACCATCAAGCTTTGCAATCATATCCTGCTTTAAATGGGTACCTTCCGTAATACGAGCTTCCACAAACTTGTGTGCTGCTTCTTTCATTACTTTTTCTATATCACTCCAAAGTTCGCCTTCATCCACTTTTTGTTCTTCTAATTCCAATACATCGGAATATCTGGAAAGTGACGAAACTTTTACATCATTATCTAAATTAAAATCAGATGCCATCTGATTTAATGCATTCATATATTCTTTTGCAATATCCGGATTATAACGAACGCAAGTTTTATTTTCTGTATAATCTTCATACAAAATAAATACATCCACTTTTCCGCGGCTAATATATTGCTTTAGTAAATTACGAATTCCCGCCTCAAAAAAACTTAATTTCTTCGGCATCTTCATGGTAATATCGCAATATCTGTGATTCACAGCCTTTATTTCCACGATTATTTTACGTTCTGCTGTAACCATTTCGCTTCTTCCAAAGCCAGTCATACTTTTTAACATCGCTTCTAATTGCTCCCATCTGCGTGCTCTGCACGCCTTTCAATCAGGGGAGTGTGATGCTTTTTTCACACTTTGCTCCCATCTGCTACTTTCGCAGCTCATAAAATAAAAAAATCATTGTTTATTATATAAGAATCTACTTACTAAGTCAACCTTCAAAAACATTAGCTATGGTTTTTTTCAGGATATCTGGATCAAATGGTTTTGGTAAAAATGCAACGGCTCCCAACTGCCTGCATGTTTCTTCCAAAGGCTTTGTTGAAATTGATGTTAGCATAACAACCGGGATGTCAAAACCCTCAATTTCATTCATCTTTTCCAGCGTTTCCAATCCATCTAATCCAATCATATAAAAGTCAAGTAAAATCAAATCTGGCTTTTGTTTTTTTAAAAAAGCAATTGCCTCTTCTCCGGAGGTAACAACAAAAACTTTATATTCCTCCCTTAATGTCTCCCTTACTAATGTCAGCGTTGACACACTATCATCAACTGATAATATTATCCTCATTAAAATTATCCTCCTATCTTTCAGTAAAACAAAGAATTACTATACTCAATTTACCTCAAAACCTATAGTTTATATTTTAACATAGTTTGCTCAAATTTTCCAACATCAATTGGGCTTGCAATTTATCAGAAATTAATATTTTATAAATATCCAAAGATATTTTGTAAATATCTATATTATAATGTATAATGTTCGTGACAAGTAGCGCCAGAGAGGAGAATATAATGGCATTTGACGGAATTGTAATAGCAAATTTAGTACATGAATTAAACCAGACAATTTGTGGAGGAAGAATAACTAAAATAGCACAGCCAGAAACGGATGAGCTTTTACTAACAATAAAAAAAGAAAGAGAACAGCGAAAGCTCTTGCTGTCAGCAAGTGCTTCCCTTCCTCTCATATATATGACTGAAAATAATAAAACCAGTCCAATGACTGCACCAAATTTTTGTATGCTTCTTCGCAAACATTTAAATAGTGCAAAAATAGTTTCCATTTCACAACCGCAGTTTGAACGTGTTATACAGTTTGAAATTGAGCATCTCAACGAACTTGGTGACGTATGCACGAAGTACTTAATTGTAGAAATCATGGGTAAGCACAGTAATATTATTTTCTGTGATGATTCATATAAAATTATTGACAGTATCAAGCATATTTCTGGTCTAGTAAGTTCGGTTCGTGAAGTACTTCCAGGAAGAGACTATTTTATTCCAAAGACACTGGAAAAGTTAAACCCACTAGAAGTTACAGAGCAAGAATTTAGAGATGTGGTCTATTCAAAGCCAACCAACATCTCAAAAGCAATTTACACCTCGCTCACCGGAATCAGCCCGCTGATTGCGAATGAATTATGTGTTCGGGCTTCACTTGATGGGGAATCCAGTGTAAGTTCGCTGACAGAAATTGCTTGCACTCATCTGTTTCACACATTTACATTATTAATTGAGGATATTAAAACCGCCTCCTATACTCCGAATATCATTTATAAAAATGGTGATCCAACCGAATTTAGTGTATTTATACTTTCTTGTTATGAAGATTTAGCTCATAAAGAATATGAAAGTATCTCGAAACTTTTAGAAAATTACTATGCAATGAAAGAAACTGTAACACGCATTCGCCAAAAATCTTCCGATTTAAGGCGTGTTGTATCCACTTCGATTGACCGAACCAGTAAAAAATACGATTTGCAATTAAAGCAGTTAAAAGATACCGAAAAGCGTGATATGTATAAAGTCTATGGCGAACTAATTACAGCCTATGGATATCAGTTAGAAGCAGGTTCAAAACAACTAGTTTGTGAAAATTATTACACCAACGAAGAAATTACAATTCCTTTGGATGATACTATCACTCCACTTGAAAATGCAAAGAAATATTTTGATAAATATAGTAAATTGAAAAGAACGTATGAAGCATTAAATATTCAAATCAAAGAAACACAGGATGAATTAGAACATTTAGAATCGGTCAGCAGCTCACTAGACATTGCGTTACAAGAAGATGATCTTCTTGAAGTAAAAAAGGAATTAGTTGAATGCGGATATATCAAAAAGCATAGTACTCCTGTGAAAGGAAAAGTAAAAAAAATCAAAATCACTAGCAAACCGTTCCACTATATCTCATCCGATGGTTTTCACATCTATGTAGGAAAAAACAACTATCAAAACGAAGAACTCACATTTAAATTTGCAAATGGAAATGATTGGTGGTTTCATGCAAAGGGCATGGCAGGTTCTCATGTTATAGTAAAGACAGAAGGTGCAGAAGATCTTCCAGATCGCGTATTTGAAGAAGCTGGCATGTTGGCTGCCTATTATTCCAAAGGCAGAAATATTGATAAAGTGGATATTGATTATATTCAAAGAAAGCATATAAAAAAACCGAACAGTGGTAAGCCAGGCTTTGTTATTTATCATACGAATTATTCCCTTACCATTGGTTCCGATATTTCACATCTACACGAAGTATTATAATATTGTATTTTTTAATTTAAAGGAGAATACACCATGATTCAAACCGATTGTCACACACATTCTTCTTTTTCTTCAGATTCTTCTACTCCGGTTGAAGTTATGATAGAAAAAGCTATTTCTTTAGGCTTTGATACTTTTTATTTGACTGACCATATGGATTTTGATTTTCCTTTGAATAAAGAAGGGCTTACTTTTGTCTTTTCACCTTCTGATTATTTTGAAAAGCTCTCAACTCTTAGAATGGCATATCAAAACAAGATTAAAATCAGAACGGGAATTGAGCTTGGACTCAGAACCACTGAATCTGTAAATTACCAGATCAATCAACTGCTTGACGCATACTCTTTTGATCTTGTGATTGGCTCTACACATTTGGTTGAAAATCTTGATCCTTACCATTTTTCGTATTGGGAAAATAGAAGTGAAGAAGAAGGCCTTACTAAGTTCTTCGAAACAACATTAAAAAACATTATGGCTTATCCAAAGATAAATGTGCTTGGTCACTTAGATTATGCAATTCGCTACGCCCCTTCCAAGGGAGCAACATTTTCCTATAAGGCGTACAAATCTATCATCGATGAGATTTTAGCCTTTATCATAGCTCATGGTATTGCGTTGGAAGTGAATACTGCTGGTTTTAAACATGGACTTGAAAAACCGAATCCGGGACCGGATGTAATCAAACGATATTTGGAACTTGGTGGTACCATGATATCTATTGGGTCTGACGGTCATGTACCGGAGTACTATGGATATAAGTTTCATGAAACTAGAAAGTTGTTGCTTGATTTAGGGGTTTCCGCCTATACAACGTTTGAAGATGGGGTTGCTGGAAAACGTGCATTATAATACAATCTTCTCAACCAGTAGGTGGAAAATCATTTGCTTGTAATATAGGTTATTGAACAAATTGAAAAGGGACGGCTACACAAAAACTAAATTTACAAGCACTCCAGGAAGCCCAAGTAAGGCAGCAATGTGTTCGGGGAATGCCCCTCCACATTACTTTGGTCTTCTTTCCGTCGTAAATTAATAGTTTTTGTGTAGCCGTCCCTTTTCAATTCGTTTTGTATGCTATGTAGCAAAAGGATGTTTTTTCCTTATACTAATATGCTTTATTATTCGTTTACCTCCTAATTTTATTCTTTCTTAATCCCAGCTTCTTTACAACTGTTCTTGTTCGCGTTCGCTTGTGGAGCTAAAACTATAAAAAGCGAATTTCTACGATTCCATCTTAGTCTTTCGTTTGAATCTTATATACTGCTTTATAATGTCTTCCCTATTATTGTGCCTCCACCAAGCACATAATCTCCATCGTAAAACACGACAGCCTGTCCTGGGGTAATGGCCCTTTGTGGCTCATCAAAGACACATTCTAACACATCATCGGATATCATGTGGATTGTCGCAGGTGCTCCCTGATGATTGTAGCGTATTTTCGCATTGACTTTCATCTGTCCATCAAGTTGTTCGATTGTCATAAAATTCAGATGATTTGCGTAAAGTCGGTCATGAAATACATCTTCATTATCTCCAATTACTACTTCATTTGTATCTGGTCTTAATTCTACCACAAATACCGGCTTTCCAAGGGATAGATTTAATCCTTTTCTCTGACCAACGGTATAATGTGAAATCCCTTTATGTCTTCCGATTATTTCACCGGATGTTGTGACGAAGTTTCCTTCTTCTATTTTCTTTCCAGAATTTTCAGTAATAAATTTAGCATAGTCATTGTCCGGAATAAAGCATATTTCCTGACTATCTGGTTTATTTGCAACACGAAGATTGATCTTTTCTGCAATTTCACGTATTTCATCCTTCGTGTATTCTCCAACTGGCATGAGAGTATGTGAAAGTTGAAACTGTGTTAAGTTATACAATGCATAGGTTTGATCTTTTGCAGCAGTTGCTGATTTTTTGAGTGCAAATCTTCCATTATCAAGTTTTACTACTCTGGCATAATGACCAGTTGCGATATATTCTGCACCAATATCAAGCGAACGCTTTAGCAAGGATTCCCATTTCACATATCGATTGCAGGCAATACAAGGGTTTGGTGTTCTACCCTGTAAATATTCACTTACAAAGTAGTCCATAACATTTTCCTTGAACTCTTGTTTGAAATTCATAACATAGTAAGGAATTTGCAAATCCTGTGCAACTCTTCTTGCATCATCTACTGCACTCAAGCCGCAACATCCACCATTTTGTTCCTGTGTAAACTGGTCTTCGTCCTGCCATATTTGCATGGTAACTCCTATTACATCATAGCCTTCTTCTTTTAAAAGATAAGCTGCAACGGAAGAATCCACGCCTCCTGACATTCCAATGACTACTTTTTTCTTTTCCATAAAGCCTCCAACTCTTAGTATACTTCTTCCTCTTCGGCTTCACTAATATCCGTCTTCGGTTTTTCTAAGCCGTCAATTACAATTCCATTTTTCTCTGCATAATCCCAGAGTGCTGCATGAATTGCTTCTTCTGCTAACAAAGAACAATGAACCTTAACTGGTGGAAGTCCATCGAGTGCTTCCATAACTGCTTTATTGGTTATCTGTAGTGCTTCCCTAATGTTTTTTCCTTTTACAAGCTCTGTTGCCATGCTGCTAGTTGCAACCGCTGCTCCACATCCGAAGGTTTTGAATTTACATTCATTAATGATTCCATTGTCATCAATATCAAGATAAATACGCATAATATCTCCACATTTTGCATTTCCCACGGTTCCTACACCACTTGCATTTTCAATTTCTCCAACATTTCTTGGATTCGTAAAATGATCCATAACTTTTTCACTGTACATTAATGTTCCTCCTAGAGAATCTATCGATTAGACTCTTATCATAAAATTTATCGTTTTTAAGTTTATTTTTCTTCTGATTCATATTGATTAATCTAATTCAATATGATTCTTTTTAATATAATCTTCATAAAGTGGTGACATACTTCTTAGTTTATCTACAATTTCACGAATATTTTCTACGGTATAATTAATTTCTTCCTCTGTAGTTTCATGGCTTAATGTTAGTCTAAGAGAGCCATGTGCAATTTCATGAGGTAGTCCAATTGCTAATAATACGTGTGACGGATCAAGCGATCCGGAAGTACATGCCGATCCACTAGAACCACAAATATTTTTCATGTCAAGCATTATAAGAAGAGATTCTCCTTCAATAAATTGAAAACTAACATTTACATTATTTGGAAGACGTTTTGTTCTATCTCCATTTAATCTAGTATAAGGCACTTCTTTCAAAATACGTTCGATTAATAAATCTCGCAAACGGATTTCTTCTTTCGTACGTTCTTCCATCGTTTCAATTGCAATCGAAGCTGCCTTTCCAAGTCCAACAATTCCTGGTACATTTTCAGTTCCTGCTCTACGATGTCTTTCCTGACCTCCACCGTGTACAAAGGAAGCAAGTTTTAATCCTTTTCTAATATATAAGAAGCCAATACCTTTTGGTCCATTTAGCTTATGTCCACTTGCACTCAGCATATCAATATGAAGCTCTTCCACATCAATTGGTACCTGTCCATATGCCTGTACTGCATCTGTATGAAATAAAATATCTTGTTCTTTTGCAATTTCACCTATTTCTCTCACTGGTTGCATCGTTCCAATTTCATTATTTGCAAACATAATCGAAATTAAGATAGTCGTTGGACGAATTGCCTTCTTTAATTCATCTAACTTTAATATTCCATTTTCATCAACATCAATATAACTGATTTCAAATCCTTGCTTTTTTAGCCACTCGCACGTGTGAAGAATCGCATGATGCTCGATTTTTGATGTTATGATATGATTTCCTTTTTCTTTGTATGCTTCAGCCGTAGCTTTTAACGCCCAATTATCGGATTCGCTACCACCTGCTGTAAAATAAATATCTTGAGTCTGTGCATGTAGGGATTTTGCAATCGTATCTCTTGCTTCATTTACAGTTTTTTTATTCTGAGATGCAAATTCATACACGCTGGATGGATTTCCGTATAATTCTGTAAAGTATGGAAGCATTGCTTCTACAACTTCTGGTCTTGTTTTTGTCGTTGCTGCATTATCCAAATAAATCTTCTTATTCATAACTTTCATCTCCTATTTTGTAAATACCCGTTAACTAACACATTGAATCATTCTTCGCCTTACCATCTATTCCTTCTTTTGAGCGAGCTTTACTTTCCTCTACCAGCTCCGAAAGCATCAGGTTGTCGACAGCACTATTTATACTATCACTTATACGTTTCCATACATATTTTGTTACACAAATATCAGAAGCAATACAAGTAGATTCTCCACCAACAATCTCAGCACAGTCTACTGGATCTAAATTACCTTCTAATGCTCGAAGGATCTGTCCAACCGAAATCATGGAAGGGTCTTTCGATAAAATATATCCGCCCTTTGCGCCTCTGGTGCTAGTGACAATTCCATCCTTCTTTAATTTTGCAATCAGCTGTTCCAAATAACTAATCGAAATGCTCTGGCGCTCAGCGATTGTGCTTAGTGCAACTGCCTCTTCTTGACTATGAAGAGCGATATCTAAGACTGCACGAAGTCCATATCTACCTTTGGTTGATAATTTCAATTGTTACCTCCTCTCAACATAAAATCCCGAGTAATTTAATTCCTACTCTTTTAATTCCGAGTAATTTAGTTGGTCTTTTGTTTTATCCTATCATATGCTATTTAATCTGTCAATAAATTTTCTTTTTTTTACAAAAGAATGCTTCTTTTTTTTATGAATACGTCTTTTATTTTTTTTGATTGAATAGATTTAAGAGAACTGTAATACATAAAAGGAGCTATTAATGAGCAAGCAATCCCTCTTAAAAGGCACTTTAATTCTTACTCTTGCTGGATTTCTTACCCGAATTATGGGGTTTTTCTACAAAATATACTTATCTAACGTGATGACAGCAGAAAATCTTGGTCTTTACCAACTTGTTTTTCCTGTATATGGAATTATGTTTACACTTTACGGTGCAGGAATCCAAACAGCTATTTCACAGCTTACAGCAAATAGGAAGGAGTGCCGCAAAGGCATCCTAATAAAAGGCTGTCTCCTTTCTCTAACCATTGCTTGTTTTCTATCCGTTTTTCTTTACTTAAATAGTGACTTTATTGCCAGCCGAATTTTGATGGAAAGCGGATGTGCAGGAGCTCTTCGCGTACTTTCCTATGTATTTCCTTTTTGTGGTATTACCGCCTGCATCCACGGTTATTATTTGGGGGTTAAAAAAACTGGCGTTCCAGCCTTATCTCAGCTGATTGAGCAGATCGTACGAATCTTTTCTGTCTTTTTTATTGCATCCTTACTAGGTAAAGGGGATTCAAAAGTAACAAGTGAACTTGCAGTTTTAGGTATTGTACTCGGAGAAATTGGAGCAAATATTCTTTGTATATTTTCGTTTTATAATCACTTGCATCCATTTCCTTCCTTTAAAGATAATACACATGCGATACGCCCTCTTCTAAAATTAGCCGTCCCCCTCACTGGTACTAAGTTAGTTGTTAGTGTCTTACATAGTATGGAAGCTATTATGATTCCTTTCATGTTAAAAATATATGGTCTAAGCGGAAGCGAAGCACTCAGTACCTATGGTATTTTAACGGGAATGACTATGCCTTTTCTCCTCTTTCCTACTGCTATTACCAATGCGTTTGCACTTTTAATCCTTCCAACAATCTCGGAAGCACAATCTTCCAAGAATACCTATCAAATCAAGAAAACATCGGAACTATCTGTAAAATATAGTATCCTTCTTGGACTTTATGCTACCTGTGTGTTTTTCATTTTCGGTAATGCGTTTGGACTCACCTTTTTTAAAAATGTATCTGCTGGTGCTTATATGGCTATATTATCCTGGTTATGCCCATTTCTCTACTTATCGACCACATTAAGCAGCGTCCTAAATGGGCTTGGAAAAGCCCACATTACCTTTTTAAATACGGTCATAAGCCTTAGCATTCGTATTTTCTTTCTGTGCTTTTTAGTTCCAAGAAAAGGACTTTATGGTTACCTTTTAGGTGTCTTGGTCAGCCAATTATTCATTGCATTACTTGACTATTTTTCATTAAAACGTTTTATACCACTTAAATTAAATCCGATTCCTTGGATTGTAAAACCAGCTGCGGTTTTACTTTTATGCGGCTTTTTCTTCGATAAATTATATATTTTTTTACAAGAAAAAAATAGCATCAACCAAGGAATACTGCTTCTATTGCTAAGCGCAGTTCTCGGCATCTGCTATCTTTTACTTTTATATGTATTACGGGTTATCACTTTGAAAGATTTAAAATCAAGTATTCACTAGTTATTCCTCACTAGAATAAATATTAAAGCTGTTTTTCCCCTTGGCTTTAACGGAATATAAGGCTTTATCCGCCTTTTCAAGCAATTCATCATAGCTTATTCCATCCCTTGGATAGACAGAAATACCCATACTACCAGTGACCTCGACATCCTCATCATACTGTCGATAGTGATTCTGAAAGGCAGTGAATAACTTTACTGCCTTGTTTGCTATGTCTTCTCTGGAATTTACGTGATTCATAAACACAACAAATTCATCACCACCAATACGTCCAACAATATCTTCATCGCGAAACATTCGCCGAATATGAGAAATGACATTAACCAATACCTTGTCACCAAGCATATGTCCATATGTATCATTGATACTCTTAAAATCATCAATGTCTATAATCATAAGTGCATGTGACTCCTCTGAACTGCTCTCCAAAAGTTTTTGTTCAATTAAGTCTTTGGTTACGCATTTGTTGTAAGCATTCGTAAGTGGATCAAGTCTTGCTTTTTTCTGAAGTATTTCTAACTCTCTTTTTTGTATATCAATATTCAGTATTTTTCCTACCACTTTGACAGGAATAAAATTCGCATCAAAAATGGTTTTACCCCTTATTTGGCACCACACAAATGCACCATTTTTATCCTGCATTCTAAATTCTGACTCAATCTGTGACTTTCCTTTTTGAAGTGCTGAAATAAATTCGCAAAAAACACTCAAATCTTCTTTTTCTACATACGTCTCATGTTTTGCTACCTTTGCAAAATTTTTCTGATAGGAAGGTCTCCCAAAGTTTTCGGTATACTTCTCTGCAAAATCCATACAATCCTTTTTAATATCATATTCAAATAGGATATCATTTGAAATCTCACAAGCAACCCGATACCTCTCTTTTTCTATAAGTAATTGTTTCGTTAGTTGGTCTTGTTTCTTACAGTTTTGATACAAGAATCCAATCAAACCAAATTCAATCAACGCTACCCCAGTTAGCGCAATAATGATTGCCATACTCATTTCTCCCATTATAACAAATCGCACACATTCGATTCGTTATTACAAACTACTTGCTGTTACCATTTCGTCTATAATATATATGGAGTAATCTGATATACATAATAATTTAGCCAATTCGTGTATACCGTATTTGCATGTCCTCTCCAGTTCATCATTGGTATTTGTTCCGGATCATCCTGTGGATAATAATTCTTTGGTACGTCAATATCGAGCCCTTTTGAAACATCTCTCTTGTATTCTTTATCCAGAGTTATTCGGTCATATTCTGGATGGCCTAAGATAAAAATTTGCTTGGCTTCCTCTGCTATAGCAATGAAAACTCCAGCTTCTTCGGATTCTGCCAAAATAGTTAGTTTCTCACAGGCTTCTATATCCTCTTTTGAAACACCAGTATGTCTAGAGTGAGGAGCATAGAAATAATCATCAAATCCTCGAACCAATGGACATTTCCTGTGATCAACATTGTGTTTAAAAACGCCAAACATCTTTTCTGGTAACGGAAACTTCCTTACTCCGTAATGATAATAAAGCCCTGCTTGCGCTCCCCAACAAATATGAAGTGTTGAAGTTACACTTTTTTTTGACCATTCCATAATTTTCACAAGCTCACTCCAGTATTCTACTTCTTCAAAATCCATCTGTTCAACTGGAGCACCGGTTATAATTAATCCGTCAAATCTTAGGTGCTTTACATCTTCATACGTTTGATAAAACTTATCAAGATGACTGGTTGCTGTGTTTTTCCCGACGTAACTAGCCGTCGTTAGAAAAGTTACATCTACTTGCAATGGAGTATTGGATAAACTACGCAGTAGCTGGACTTCAGCTTCCTCTTTCAACGGCATTAAATTAAGTATTGCGATTTCAAGTGGTCGTATATCCTGGCATCCTGCTCTATTTTCGTCCATTACGAAAATGTTTTCATCTTCTAAAATCCTTTTTGCCGGAAGATTATTGTGTACTTTAATTGGCATAATCGTTCTTCCTTTCTTTATTGTTCTAGCATATTTAAAAATTCCTCTTCTGTTATAATTTTGACACCTAATTCTTTTGCTTTTTTATTCTTTGAAGAATTCGATTGATTGTCATTGTTGACTAAATAATTTGTCTTTGAGGTAACACTTCCTGTAACCTTACCACCTTTACTTTCAATCAAATCCTTTAATTCATTTCTATTTTCAAAATGTTCCACTGAACCTGTGATAACAAAATTGAACTCTTTAAAAATCTGTACTTCTGCCGAATCCTCCGTTTCAAAGGATACCTCTTTTAACAAATCATCCACAATCCGATTGTTCTGTTCCTCTTTAAAGTATGCTACAAAAACTTTTGCGATTACGTCACCAATACCTGGAATGCCTATCAATGATTCTTCTGTTACATTTCTAATTTTGTCAAAATCATTATCTAAGCTTTTGCTAATCAATTTAGCATTGGAAAGGCCAATGTTTGGAATTCCAAGACTATAAATAAATTTACCAATGGTAATCGTTCTTGCTTTTTCAATGGAATCAAGTAAATTCTGAAACGATTTTTCTCCAAATCCCTCCATTGTTATTATTTCTTCCTTATAAGCCTTTAATTTATACAAATCGGCTAGTTCCTTTATCAATCCCTTGCTGATTAATTTTTCGATTGTAGCCTCTGATAATCCTTCCATATTCATAGCATCTCTTGCAACAAAATGAGTAAAGGATTTAATTTGCTTTGCTAAACAGTTTAAATTTGGACAAAAAAGCACTTTTACTCCATTCTCATTTTTAATGAGTGTCTTTTCATGGCAAACCGGACAATCATCTGGAATCGTCATCTTTTTACTTCTAGTAAGATTATCTGCAAGCTGCGGTATAATCATATTGGCTTTATATACTTCAATCGTATCCCCAATTCCAAGATCAAGACCTTCCATAATGCTTATATTATGAAGACTTGCACGACTTACTGTCGTCCCTTCCAATTCGACTGGTTCAAAAATCGCTACCGGATTGATAAGTCCTGTACGTGATGCACTCCACTCTACCTCTAATAAAGTGGTTTCTTTTCGTTCATCGGCCCATTTAAATGCAATCGAATCTCGAGGAAATTTTGAAGTTCTTCCAAGTGAACTTCCATACAAAATATCATCAAATGTCAGTACAAGTCCATCGGATGGAATGTCATTTTTTTCAATCTGATCTTGAAACCATTGAATTGTTTCTAACATATTTTCACGATCTACACTCTTTCCATCGACAACACTAAATCCTTGTGTTACAAGCCAATTTCTTTGCTCCTGCCTAGAATTTTTAAAATCTACATCATTCGCACTAACAAGTGTAAATGCATAAAAATGAACTCTTCGATTTGCAGTAATCTCATTATTTAACTGTCTTACCGAACCACTGCAAAGGTTCCTTGGATTCTTATATTTTGCATCCACCTCGTCAATTTCCTGATTGATAATCTCAAAATCTGAATACTTGATAATTGCTTCGCCCCGAAGCACCAAATCTCCTTGAAATGGAATTTTAGCTGGAATATTTTTAAATACCCTTGCATTATTTGTTATAACTTCGCCAGTTTCACCATTTCCTCTGGTTACCGCCTTGATTAAAGTTCCACCAGCATACGTAAGTACAATGGTTAAGCCATCAAGTTTCCAGGATAGAACTCCTTTTTTATCTTCTATCCAGTCTCGTAATGACTCTCTGTCCTTGGTTTTATCTAATGATAACATTGGTGAAGAATGGTTCTCTTTGGGAAGTTCGCTTAAGATTTCATATCCAACGTGAACGGTGGGACTGTTTGATAAGATTACATCTTCTTCTTTTTCTAACTTAGCTAGCTCATCATATAATGCATCATATTCTAAGTTACTCATAATTTCAATAGCATCTTGATAATATGCTTTCCCCGCTTGATTAAGAAGATCTACCAACTCTTTCATGCGTTCAAATTTGTTAGTCATTTTTTCAACCTCTCCTCAACTTTTAATTCTTAAAGTTTATCAACTGCTTTAGTTCCTCTATTTCCTCTTTTGTTACATTACGATATGTCCCTGATTTCAAATTACCTAATGTAATATTCATAATGCGAACTCTCTTCAATTTTTCAACACGATATCCAAAATACTCACACATTCGTCGAATCTGACGATTGAGTCCTTGTGTTAAAATAATGCGAAACGTATAATCATCCATTGGCTTTATTACACATGGTCTTGTCACCGTTTCTAAAATTGGGACTCCTACTTTCATACCCTGAAGAAAGGCCTTTGTAATTTTTTTATTCACTTCTACAATGTACTCCTTTTCATGGTAATTACTACCACGAAGGATTTTGTCTACCAGTTCTCCTTGATTGGTTAATAGGATTAGACCTTCGGAATCTTTATCTAACCGTCCAATGGGATAAATACGCTTCTGATAATTTATATAGTCAACAATATTATCTTTGTCTTTTTTACTTGTAGTACATACTACACCTTTTGGTTTATTAAAGGCAATCAATATTTGCTGTTCTTCCTTTGCAATTGATTTATTATCAATTTCTATCTTTGCATCTTGAGTGACCTTCATACCCATAACAGCAATCTGCCCATCTACCTTAATTCTTCCCGATTCTAGTAAACGATCTGCCTCTCTTCTTGAGCATAGGCCTGCATCACTTAAATATTTGTTTATTCTTATTTCTTCCACCATAATCTCCTATAATCCGACATTTTCCGTAATACGAACAAAGGACAGGACACCGATGGATGCCTGCCCTCATTTATCTTAGTTAATTACATTTCTTCGCTATGGAAACCACAAAGTTCGCTTTCCGTTGCATATCCATACTTAAGTGCTTCTGTTCTTTTTGTCACATATAATTCTGCAAAAGTAGCATTTACATATGGTATTACAAAGTATATACCAACAAAGCAACCAAGTAATCCCAAGAATTCCCATCCTATAAAAGAAAGTTGTAGGACAAAAATATTGAATTTATCTCCATTGGTCATTGCCTTACTAATTTCAAACACTCTATCCTTTGATAGTTCTGGATTTTCCGCAAGAATATAAGGGATAAAGATATATTCAAACGATTTAATGATTCCAGGTATAATCAAAAGAAAAGTCCACAAGGTGATATATAACCCCTGAAGGAACAAAATCTTAACCACATTTATGTATGAACTACCAGAAAAAACAGAAAACAATTTACCAAATGAAGCATCATACTCTCTACTTGTCAGAAAAAAATTATTCAATCCTACATTGATTGGGCTTGATATAAAAATTGAATATAACAAACTAAATAAACCTACCGTAATAAGAACAGATGTCGGAAAAATAATATCAAAATTTATTCGTAATGAATTCATGGTACTATATGAGCTGCTTACTCCAGCTAAAAGTCCTGCCACCAAACAAATTGCAAATGACAACCAATAGGTTCTCTTTAGTACTAATTTTGCATTATTTTTCAACTCACTTCTTGACCACATAATATTCCCCCATTTTATAATAATTTTATATTACTTTGCTTTTGAATCTGCTTTTGCTTTCGCTTTTTCTGACACAGTAATTTTTTCAATGAATGTTTTCAAATCTTTATCTGAACTAACTGCCTCTTCCATTTTTGTGTTAACCTTATTAACCAATTCTGTAACTTCTGTCGATTGGTCTGTTTTACTGATAAAGTCTTCCAAACCGGTATCTGCACCGAAGAATACACGGTATTCCCCATTATCACCAGTTTTCACATATACACGGCTAAGACCAGGTGCAAGAGTATTGATATCTTTTAATTTAAGTTCACGGTATGCATAAACAAGATATCCGTCTCCATTTGGTCCTGGTATCATATAACATTCTATATTATTTACAGCCTCAACATATTCATATTTTAACTTTAATTCTTCTTCACTTAACATACTAATATCATTTACAGTATCTTCCAGTGCATCCATATCACAAGCAACGCTTGCAACTAAATAGTTTTGAACAACCTTTGAAACTTCAGAATTTAAGTCTTTTTGAATCACAGTTGTTTCCACATTCGGAGTTTGCGTAGGAGTTTGTGCTACTTGCTCGTTCTCCTTAGTTTCCACTGTTTTAGTAGATGTTGCTTTATCTTTATTGGGACTTACTGTTGAGAAAATAACGCAACCAATCAGCATTGTTCCCATTGTAATCATTACTATCATTTTTTTATATTTAAACTTCATCGTATGTCTCCCTTAATCAATGCTTTTTCTCATTTGCAACAACTTTTATTTAACAAAAAAAACGAGACCATGGCCTCGTTTTCAAACGCAACTGACGGGATTCGAACCTGCGACACCTGGCGTCGGAAGCCAGTGCTCTATCCAACTGAGCTACAGTTGCATCCGCCTGATACTAGGCACAAATCTAATTATATAATATTGAGCAATAAAAGTAAACAAAAAAAGTAAATAAAGCCTTAAACTTCATAGTGAATATGGTAATTGTCTCTTGTCGAATTTATTACCTTTTACATTTCTATGGCATTTTTATTACGATGATAAATATATACTCTATTCGATAAAATATCTTCCGTTGAAACTTCTGTATTATTTACATCATTTACCATATTATTTAATTCATTTTGGGAAAAATTTTGTTGAAAAGGGATTAAGATTACTTCATGAATACTACTTGGTAGTATATAGAAATCAGACTGATTAGAACATGCAAAATTTGAAATAGCGTTTTCGTATAATAAAACGGAAGCACCGTTAATTCCACTTTTATTTGTAAAGATATACATTTCTGATTGTAGAGAATTACTATCTAATGGAACGGAACCTACTTCCTGTTTCAAAATATCGGCGATTACCTCGTTCATTGATCGAATTTGAATTGGAAATAATTTTGGGGTGTTTTTCTTTGCTAACTCCCAAAGATCTTTTGTTTCTACCTCCCATTGATTCATCATCTCTTTATGTATGCGAATCGTGCCAATCTCGACCTTTTCCCACTTTACTAGACAGTGAAAAGTGATTGCTAGATCTAAGTATCGAATATGAGGAACTTTCTCCAATTCGGATTTGTTTTTTTCATAATTTACTAAGCGATAAATAATCTTATTTTTCATATAATCAAACGATAGATTCTCCGGAATAATTGTTCGTTTGAAATTTTTCTCTTCCTCTATAGTAATTTGAATTATCTCCTTTACAATCGACTCCATATTTCTACCCTCTTGGTACTGGTTAAAATACTCGTTAATGTAAATGGTTGGTGCTGCCTTTTCTTCTTTTTTTAAGATTACAATGCCATCTAGTTTCACCCCATTGTTTTTAACAACATGGTTTATTCGAATATCATAATCCTCTCCCATCAAAATAGTAATTTGCGTGATTAAATCCTCACAAAATGCGTTGAACATAAATTTCCTCCTTAAAGATTAAAAGTTTGAATTTTTGCTTAGAAACAAGCATAAAGAAAAATAGAATAGAAATAGAGTAAAATATTGTTATAAAATGTAATATTTTGTAATTTTTATTATATCATCTTATTTGTACTCTTGCAAGTAATTTTTACTTCTAAAATGTTACTTAACCCAATCAACATCTGACCTGGTAAATAAAATAACCACATTGCAATCGTAAACCAACCGTAATATTTGTTAAAAATCTTACTTATATCCGAAACATAACTCGTCAGATTATAGATTCCTACGTGGATATCACAGAAAAAGAATAAAATTAAACCAATGGAAAAAAAATAGCATATCTTATCTTTCCAATATTGGCTTATATTCATTGTAAAAATTACCGTTACAACATTGTTTAAAAAACACAAAAAGTAAATCATAGCCAAAGCAGTGACTACATCAAATTCTAATTGTAAGCTTATGAAACTCGCGCTTCCCAATACAAACAAAAAAATCAACATACCAACACGATACATAATTGAAATGCTAAATAATTTTTGTATTCTAAAAAATAACATTACCTGAACTACTAAAAATGCCAAAAGACCTGGAATATAACTAGACGTAAACAATAAAAAGTAGTCTGCAAATACTGAAAATCCTAGTGCTACCGGTATTAGGAAGGACCGCTTCATATGAATTGATTTTACTAGAACAAAAACAAATAAAAGAGTGATAGAAAGATATTTTATATAGGCAGAAAACGCAAAAAAACCGTTTATATCCAAGCTTAAAAAGCTTAGATATAAAACAGTTTCTATTATCAAAAAAAATTTAGTTCCAATAGAATTCATCCAATTTACCGCCATTCTTCATAAGTGTTAGCAAATTTTCTACTCCTTCTTTTGGAATTGGTTCACTATACAAGAATCCCTGAGCACGACTACAAGCAGCATCTTTTAAAAAGGCCTCCTGCCCTCCGCTTTCCACACCTTCTGCAATTACATCAATATTTAAAGCCTTTGCTAACATAATAATTGTCGAAACAATTGCCTGATCACTTTTATTATCCATTAAAGTATCTAAAAAGCTTTTATCAATCTTTAAATTATTTACTGGAAGTAGTTTCAAATAATTCATAGATGAATACCCCGTTCCAAAATCATCGAGTGCAAAACTAACTCCCGTTTTCTTTAGGGCTTCAATTATTTGAACGGAATAATCCATATTTTCAAGTGCTATCGTTTCAGTGATTTCGAGTTCTAACTTTTGTGGATCAATTTGGCTTATTTGAATGGCATGTCCGATTTTTTCTACTAATTCACTATCTTTAAACTGACGTGGTGATAGATTGACCGAAACTGAGATATTTTTATACCCTTGCTCTTCCCATTCTTTTAGCTGCTTACAAGCTTCCATTAGTACCCAATTACCGATTGGAATTATCAACCCAGTTTCTTCCGCAATCGGAATAAAATCGTTTGGAGCAACCAATCCTTTTGTTGGATGGTTCCACCTTACCAATGCCTCGAAACCAATAATCGTTTCTTTTACTAAATCTATTTGTGGTTGATAGAAAACTACAAATTCTTCATTTTCAATTGCATTACGAAGCTGAGACTGTAATTCGATTTTATCTTTTAGATCTTGATTAATGGTTTCATTATAGTAGCAGTATGTATTTTTTCCGTTGTTTTTAGCCGCATATAATGCAGAATCCAGATTTTTTAATAAGGTTTGTGTTGTTTTACCATCCTTTGGCGCAAAACAGATACCGATGCTAACGGTCAGGAAAACTTCTTTGGTTGCTAGAATAAATGGATAAGAAAACACATTTTGAATCTTCTTTATCTTTTTATTGTAGTCTCCGGTATCATCCAAGTTTTGCGTAATTACTGCAAACTCATCTCCACCAAAGCAAGCGAGATAGTCATTTTCACCCATTACCTGCTTAATACGGTCGGTTGCATCAATCAACAATTCATCACCATAAGAATGACCCAAAGTTTCATTAATGAGTCGAAAATTATCAATATCAATGCTCATCAGTGCAAACACTTCATCTTTACGTAGTGTTTTTGTTACACTATCTAGAATTTCGGTAAATGCGAGTCGGTTTGGTAGGCCTGTAATATGATCCGTGAATGCCATCCTACGATTTTTCTCATCACTTTTTTTCAGTTCTTCATATTTATCATCAAGTGCTTCTTTTGAAGTTTTTATTTCTTCATAAGCATTTTCTAATCTTTCGTAATTTTGTTCTAATTCATCCTTTGTTTGCTTAACAATTTTCTCTGCTTTTTTTCTCTTATGAATAGCAAGAGAAAGGGAAAATAAAAGAATGATTAATACACCAATTCCAACATAAAGTAATTGTACAAATCGATCTGATAATAGTGTGTCACTACCCCCAAGCGTCGCTATACTCACTAGCATTGTTTTTTGCATATACACTCTCCCAACTTACTAAATTAAACTAAAGAATGTCACACCCCCAATGACACGTCTTCTTATACATTTCAATCATTATACTTCATATCTAAAAAAGAATCAACCATAGCCAAATTCTTGTTAGCATAACGCTTGTCAAATGTAACGTCTTTACCAAACCAATCGGGGGGGCAAAAATTGCCTGCTTCTATTTCACTATCAAACTCAACTTCCACAAATTTTAGTCCTTCTAGATAGCCATGAAAAATATCAAGCTCTGCTGTCAATTTATCGGTTAGCGGTAGGAGATATCTTGTTTTTTCAATCAAATGCCCATCAATCTTATCCTTTAGATGTGTAAAACCCTTTTCATCTAATAATACTTCTACTTCATTGCAAACTTTTGCTTCTTTACCCATCTGCTTGGAAATCCCAAACATTGATTTATATGTAAGAATATAGTCAGAATTACTTTTTCTTATACGTACCACTGGACTCTCACAAAGATAACCCTGTTCTATTTCCTTTTTTTTGTATTGCTCCAAATTGCTTGGAAGGTATTTTATTTCGAATTTTTTTTTCTATTTCCATCTCAATCCCCACTCCTTTTCATTTTCTATGACCTATTTATATTTAGAATAGTCTATCGAAAAATAAACCACTTACTTAAAATGTAATTTAAAATAACCACAATTACATTCATACATACTTTGGATGCTAAATTATTCATAGAAAGTACGTCTACCATTAGAAACATACCTGCTTCATCAATCAACAACGAGACAACTCTAGCTCCAGTAAATTGTATCCCACGTTTTAATAAACTATTCTTTTTCTCACCCGTAGAAAAAACGACCAAATCATTTGCTACAAAAGCAAAAATCACAGAAACCGACCATGCTATCACATTCGCTATCAGGTTTTCTATTCTCCATTCATTGCAAAGCATATGATATGCTAAAATATTGATTAGTGTAGTAATTGCACCCACAATCAAGTAAGAAATCATCTCACGGTTGCAAAATTTTTTTAGCAATAATTTCATTCTTACATCCCCTCGCATTCTATCTCTAAATTGTAACAATAATTCATTCTTCTTTCAATAACTTTTCTCCATGGGTTGCAATGTCAGCAGTTCGTTGGATTTTCAAAAAATAGTTAGTTGCTACAATCATAAATTCGACGTTTTCCTACAATCTTCGTTTGACAGTCTTCGTCATTTTACTCTAATTTTTTTACACGAGTTTCATACATTGTGATTATTATATATATTTTCGTATTATTTCATTTTTAATATTCACGTTTTAAACTATTTTGTATTTTTTTATGATATTGTGTATTTTTATTGTTGACAAGTCCATTTTCATGGTGTATAGTTCTATATATAACAAATGTCAATAACACTTATCGCATTTTTGAACCTTAAACAAAAAAATGATTTCTTGAACAAAATTAACAAATTGAAAGATTATACTCCTTTCCAAAGGGGAGCGTAATTATATATTACTCCATCCTCATTATATATACTCATTTATCCCCAGAAAGACCCTCCCCCAAAGGGTCTTTCTACTTTTGTGCTGTAGTATATTTTTAAGCCATAGACAATAAAAACAGAGTGACAAATCACCCCATTTTTATTGTCTATGGCTTATTAAATTTACCTTATCCCTATGTTGTTCCTTTATAATTTAAAAAATTCTACCATTTCATCCAATTTTTTTGCACTGACTTGATTTTCCTGCTCTTGCTTTAATACTTCATTGGTTTTTAGTGCAATATCGGATATCTTTGAAGCAATGTCTCCGGAGCCTTCAGCTCCTTCTCCGGCAGCAGTTGTAATTTCATCGATTGCAATTCTCATCTGCTGTATTAATTGATACAATTGTTCAGAAACATCATTGATTTCTGTTACAACAGTTTGAACCACATCCGCATCCTTATCATACTGGATACTAGTATTTACAAGCATTTCATAATCCTTAATCACCTGCGTATCAACAAATTGTAATAAGGTGTTGGAATCTTCTACAACACTCTCCACCGCCTCTGATACATGATATGTAATATCATTTATTTTAGAAACTGCATTTTTTGAATTTTCTGCCAGAACTCGTATTTCATCTGCAACAACAGCAAAACCTTTTCCGGCTTCTCCGGCTCTTGCTGCTTCGATTGCAGCATTTAGAGCTAGCAGATTCGTCTGAGACGTGATACTTAAGATTGTCTGAGATAAATTCTTGATTTCTTCTATTGCACTCGTTTTCTTAATGGATTCTTTTAATTTTAGATTGGTTTCATTGTATAGTTCAATCGCATATTTCTGTGAAACAACCGTCTCTTCTTTTAATTTACCAGCTCTAACTTTTATTTCTTTTGCAAGATTTTCACCATTTAATGCTTTTTCTTTCATAGTGGATACTTCGGTTTCGATTTCATGCGTGGATGCATTCATCTCTTGCGTTGCAGCGGATGTTTCTTGCATACCCGCTGATAACTGCTGCGTTGTTGCCGCTATTTCTTCTATGTTCATATTTACCAATTCCATACTTGCTGCAGAGTGATTGGTTGTCACTTTGACTCGTTCCGATTCTAGCTGTATTCCATTTACAATTTCTGCAATTTTCAACTGCATATTTCTTGATGAATTTGCAATTTCACCAACCTCATCTTTTCTTTTAAGCAACGTCTCTTCAAAATGAAAATTAAAATCACCAATTTCCATTTGTTTCAGGCGCTCCTTAATCATAGATATTCCTTTTGCGATTGTGTTTCCAAGGAAATACGATGTCACGCATCCAAATAAAAGCATAATTGATGCTAGGAGTGCAATCATACGCATCGTATCGAAAATACGATTGCTTACATCATTTGTATAAATTCCTACAAACCACATACCGATTACCGTTCCACTCGTATCTTTTATCGGTATGTAATAAGTCTGGGCTGATTTACCAAGGATCTGTGCTGTGCCAGAATACTCCTTTCCTTCTTTCAAAACCGTTTGAACTACCTGTTCTGAGGCTTGGGTATTTATCTGCCTGTCTCCTTTTTCATCTA
Source organism: Acetivibrio sp. (assembly GCA_041739345.1). Taxonomy (GTDB): domain Bacteria; phylum Bacillota; class Clostridia; order Lachnospirales; family Lachnospiraceae; genus DIGJ01. The sequence goes on from JBGSNZ010000036.1 coordinate 104,532, forward strand.
CAACATTTGTAGAAACTCTGGTGTCATTTACAAATAAAGTTGCTAATACTTGTGTACCATTTGTAAACTGATCAATTATATCATAATTTTCATTCAGCAGAGTATCTCCTTTATATAATTTACCTTCCTTTAAACTCCAATCACCCGGATATGCTATTTCTACTAACTGTGACCCCATATTGGAATAATTCTTTAATTCCTCATTACTTTCAGACGTGATCAGTTGGTTCACTTCAACATAAGTAAATGCTGTTACTGATATCGTTAACGTAAGAATAATTAACATTGATGCTAAAACAATTTTCCATTTAATTTTCATACTACTTTCTCCTTAGGACATTTTTATATACTACATATTTCGACATTAATTTACACTTTATTTAGGGAATTTACCAATAAAAAAAGTATTTTAAATAAAATAAAAAATAGGCGGTTTTCTTGTTTATAAAATAAGAAAACCGCCATCAATTTATTACTATATTATTGGAATCATCTTTATTTACTTAAGAATTCGTGAATACCTTTTGCTGCTGCTTTTCCTGCTCCCATTGCTAAAATAACGGTAGCTGCACCTGTTACAGCATCTCCACCTGCATATACGCCAGTTTTTGAAGTTGCTCCATTTTCTTCTTCTGCGATAATACATTTACGTTTGTTAATTTCAAGTCCTTTTGTAGTGGAAGAAATTAGTGGATTCGGGCTGGTTCCTAGAGACATAATAACGGTATCTAATTCTAAATCGAATTCTGAATTTGGAACTTCAACTGGTCTCCTTCTTCCTGATTCATCCGCCTCTCCTAATTCCATTTTTATGCAACTCATGCCTTTTACCCAGCCGTTTTCATCCACTAGTATTTTGGTTGGATTTGTTAAAAGATCAAAGATGATGCCTTCTTCTTTTGCATGGTGCACTTCTTCTACTCGAGCTGGAAGCTCTTCTTCACTTCTACGATAAACAATATGAACCTCAGCACCAAGACGAAGGGCTGTTCTTGCAGCATCCATTGCCACATTACCGCCTCCAACAACTGCAACTTTTTTACCAGCAGCGATTGGTGTATCATATTGATCACTAAATGCTTTCATTAAATTCGAACGAGTTAAGTATTCGTTTGCTGAGAATACACCATTTGCATTTTCTCCTGGAATCCCCATAAACATTGGCAAACCTGCACCAGAGCCAACGAATACAGCATCAAATCCTTCTTCTTCCATCAGCTCATCGATGGTTGTAGCTTTACCAATAACTACATTGGTCTCTATTTTAACACCTAAAGCTTTTACATTATCAATTTCAGGCTGTACAACACCATTCTTTGGAAGACGAAACTCTGGTATTCCATAGGAAAGAACTCCACCCGCTTCATGTAGTGCTTCGAATATCGTTACTTCGTAGCCAAGTTTAGCCAAATCCCCTGCACAGGTTAATCCTGCAGGACCAGATCCAATGACAGCAACCTTCTTACCATTGGCAGCTTCTGGAGCCTTTGGTTTAATTTCATGTTCTTTTGCCCAATCAGCAACAAAACGTTCTAACTTTCCGATGGATACTGCATCGCCCTTAATTCCACGGATGCAACGGCATTCACATTGAGATTCCTGTGGACATACTCGTCCACATACCGCTGGTAGTGCTGAATATTTATTTATCACATAATATGCTTCTTCAAAGTTACCCGCTGCAACTTCTTTAATAAATCCTGGGATATCAATGGATACTGGGCATCCTGTAATACATTTTGCATTTTTACACTGAATGCATCGACTAGCTTCTGCCATTGCTTCTTCTTCATTATATCCCAAACAAACTTCATTAAAGTTTACTGCACGTACCTTTGGCTCCTGTTCTCTTACAGGAATTCTTTTCAAAACATCAACTTCCATTATTTTTCACCTCCGCAATTTCCACAACCACCATGATGGGTATCACCTTCTTGTGTACGTAACACAGCTCTGCCTTCTTCTGACTTGTACATCAGTTGTCTCTTCATTGATTCATCAAAATCAACCAAATGTCCATCAAATTCAGGACCATCTACACAGGCAAATTTCACTTCTTCACCTACCGTCAATCGGCAAGCCCCACACATACCAGTACCATCAACCATAATTGGATTCATGCTTACAACGGTAGGGATTCCTAGTTCTTTCGTTAAGAGGCATACAAATTTCATCATAATGATTGGTCCAATTGCAATAACTAAATCATAATGTTTACCTTCGTTATTAACCAAGTCTTTAATTTTATCATTTACATTACCCTTAAAACCATAAGAGCCGTCATCTGTAGCAACATATACATGCTCAGACCACTGCTTCATTTCTTCTTCTAAGATAATAAGGCTTTTATTTCTAGCTCCAATAATAACATCAACATTATAGCCATTTTGTTTCATCCATTTAACCTGTGGATATACTGGTGCGGTACCAACGCCGCCGGCTACAAATAATATGTTCTTTTTCTTTAATTCCTCTGAATCTTCTTCTATCAACTCGGATGCTCTTCCAAGAGGACCTACAAAATCACGGAAGGCATCACCAACTTCTAAGTCCTTCATTTTTTCGGTTGAGGCTCCTACCGTCTGGAATACAATCGTAACCGTTTGTTTTTCTCTATCATAATCACAAATTGTTAAAGGAATTCTTTCCCCCTCTTCATCCATCTTTACTATGACGAACTGTCCTGGATAGCAATGTTTTGCTACTCTAGGTGCTTCTACGTCTAAAAGATAAATCTTATCAGACAATTGTTCTTTCTTTACGATTTTAAACATCCTAATTCCTCCATTTGTTTTATCCGTTATTTCTTTGATTTTCAAAGTTATTATAGCATTTCATCTATTTATAGGCAAGTCAATTTTCAGAATATTAATTTGACTAGCTAACTATTTTTGTATAATTTTTCCATATTTTTCGAAGCCAAATAGCAAAAAACCCTTACACAAGTGAACTACACTCTTTGTGTAAGGGTATTCTATTATATAGATTATCTTTTTACTGTTCTGATTAGAGATTTACTTCGGTTCCGTAATAAATACAGGTAAATAATTTTTCCATTTCTGCTGGTGTAATTGTTCTAGGATTTGATCCTGTACATGCATCTCCTACTGCTAATTCAGAGATTGCAGTAATTTTTTCTTTGAATTCTTCTTCATTAATTCCAAATTCTTTTAATGTTTTAGGAATGTCAAATTTCTTGTTGTACTCATCAATCTTATCACAAAGTTTTGTTACACATTCTGCATCTGTTCCAGTAATACCAGCATTTCTTGCAACATCTGCATAACGAGCTTGCGCATTTTTTGCATTAAATTTAATTACATATGGTAAATACATAGCGTTCGCACATCCATGAGGAATATGTCCTGTTGAGAAAGCAGCTCCAGTTTTATGCGCCATTGAATGAACAATACCTAATAAAGCATTTGAGAATGCTTGTCCAGCTAAACACTGTGCATAATGCATTTGCTCTCTTGCATCCATATTACCTTTATAAGAATCAGGCAAATATTCAAATACCATCTGGATTGCTTTGATCGCAAGTGGGTCAGTAAATGGACCGTTTAATGTAGATACATAAGCTTCAATCGCATGTGTTAATGCATCCATTCCAGTATGTGCTGTTAATTGAGCAGGCATTGTTTCTGCTAAATCTGGATCAACGATAGCAATATCTGGAGTAATATTAAAATCAGCTAAAGGATATTTGATTCCCTTCGCATAATCTGTTATTACAGAAAATGCAGTTACTTCGGTTGCCGTTCCAGAAGTAGAAGGAATTGCCAAAAATTTAGCTTTCTGTCTTAATGTTGGGAATGAAAATGGTTGAATAATTTCTTCAAAGGTTGTTTCTGGATATTCATAAAATACCCACATTGCTTTTGCAGCATCGATTGGTGATCCACCGCCCATAGAAATAATCCAATCTGGCTGGAATTCTCTCATCATAGCTGCACCCTTCATTACTGTTTCAACAGATGGATCTGGCTCTACATTTTCAAAAAGTTGAGTCTCTATTCCGGCTTCTTTTAAGTATGCTAAAGCTTTATCTAAAAAACCGAATTTTTTCATAGATCCGCCACCAAGTACTAAAATGGCTTTTTTTCCATCCAAATTTTTCAATTGTTCCAAAGAACCTTTTCCATAATACATGTCTCTTGGTAAAGTAAAACGCATCATATTAAATATCCTCCTAATAAAGTAAATTCATTACAAGGGGTATTATAGCACCGTTAAACTTTTAACACAATACATTTTTTATTTTCTTTATTTTTTACATAATAATTGGTATTTAATCTTAGCTTTTATGCATTTGTTATAAAATACTAGTCCGCAATTGTAAATGATTACCATTCATTCTACATTTGCTTTCCTAATCCTTTTTATAAAAGCAACTGTTTGGTTTCAAAGAGTAATTAAATTGTTAAATTTTTCTCATTTTCCCCATTTTTTGTTAATTCATTCCTTTTCCAAGCATCGTGAGTTTTTCTTTGCAGAGTGGTCGAAAAGTTCTCTTGCAAACATCTTTCGAAGGGTTTCCTCTTTTGTACTACTTCAGTCTTTATGTTAATCATATTCCTATATCGCGTATTCATGATTGATACCCCTTCAAAGATTTTTTCATTTTGTTTGCTAATATCGAAAAACTCCTTTAGCAATGTCATATTTAATATATTACAGAATCAATCACCTACGTGCAAAGAAATATCATCTTCAAAGCAAAGCTAAAATATATCGAAATGATTGCTCTTTTGACAATAACAAGCCCTCAATTTAGAAATAGCTTTTTTTTCGATACGAGAAACATAGCTTCTGCTTATTCCCATCTTATCAGCAATTTCACGTTGTGTAATTTCGTCTTTTCCATGCAGACCATATCTCATACACACAACACTTCTCTCTCGTTCATCCAAAGCAGACTCGATAAACTGATATAACTTTTTGCTATTTTCTTCGAGTTCCATTAATGCTATAATGTCTTCTTCTTGCGCTTCAATCACGTCCAAAAGATTAATTTCATTTCCCTCTTTGTCCGCACCAATCGGCTCATATAAGTAAACTTCTCTTCCCTGCTTTTTTCCGCTACGAAGTAACATAAGGAGTTCATTATCAATACAACGTGATGCATAAGTTGCAAGACGAATTCCTTTCTCCATATCAAAGCTATCAATTGCTTTAATTAGACCAATCGTACCAATCGAAATTAAATCATCCGTATCTTTATCCAATGAGCTATATTTCTTAACTATATGCGCTACCAGACGAAGATTACGTTCAATTAATATCTCCCTTGCTTCTTTACTTCCTTCTTTTAACTTGAGGAGACATATCTGTTCTTCCTTGGTGCCTAGTGGTTTTGGAAATGATTTAAACAAAAAAGCACCCCAACATAAACGCTTTTTATCAGTTTATGCCCGAGTGCTTCTTTTCGTGCCTTTCCACTTCTATTCTTTTCTTCTTAATAAATCAAAAGGTTCCAGTGTACATCCTAAATCCACATAAATCTTTTGTTTTGGATGTGGGCAGCTTTCTATTTCATTTCCATCTTCATCAAATATATGAGCAACTGCAGCTACAATATTTCGGCCGTCTGGTTTCATTACTTCGATTTCTTCACCAACTGTAAATTTATTCCTTTGTTCTAACTCAAAATGTCCATCTTTGTCCTGTCCATTGATAATTCCTAAATAAGAATATTCTTTCACATACGTATTGTTATCATATATCTGTGTTTCATGTGTGGTTGGTCCGTAGAAAAATCCGGTTGTAAATTGTCTATAGGTACACTTTGAAATTTCTTCTTTATATAGAGAAAGGTTCTTTTCATATAACGCTGGATCTTCAAAATAATCGTCGATTGCCTGACGATATGTTCTTGCAACAGCTGCTACATATAATGCTGTCTTCATTCTTCCTTCTATTTTCAAGCTGTCAATTCCTGCATTGATAATATCCGGTATATGCTCTATCATACATAAATCCTTTGAGTTGAAAATATAAGTTCCACGTTCGTTTTCCTCAATTGGCATGTATTCACCCGGACGATTTTCCTCTGTAATATAATACTTCCAACGGCAAGGATGTGTGCATGCGCCTTGGTTTGCATCTCTTCCGGTAAAATAATTGCTCAGCAGACACCTTCCAGAATAAGAGATACACATTGCGCCATGTACAAAGGTTTCAATTTCTAATTCGTCCGAAATATTCTCACGTATTTCACCAATTTCTTTAATCGTCAATTCTCGCGCTGAAACGACACGCGTAGCACCCATGCGATGCCAAAAACGATAGGTTCGATAATTTACATTGTTTGCTTGTGTACTAATATGAAAATCTATTTCTGGACATATTTCTTTTGCAATATCAAATACCCCTGGATCTGAAATAATAAGTGCATCCGGTTTGATTTTTTTTAATTCTTCAAAGTAAGCAGCGACTCCTTCTAAGTCCTGGTTATGTGCTGTAATATTCGCTGTAACATAAACTTTTTTTCCGTGTTCATGCGCAAAATCAATCCCTTCTTTCATGTCTTCTAAGGAAAAGTTCTTTGCTTTTGCACGTAATCCATACATATCACCACCAATATATATGGCATCTGCACCATAGGTGACTGCTACCTTCAAAACTTCCAAGCTACTAGATGGTATCAACAATTCCGGTTTCTTTCTCATTTCAAACTCCTTATCTCTTACTTTGCTTTTTACTAATGGTAACTCCATCGCCAATTGGTAATACAATTGTATCCAATGCTTCATTATGTGTTAAGGAATACAAATATTCCCTCATACGAAAATGAATCGTTCGGTTTCTTCTGGTAACGGCAAATCTTGATTCTACAATATCTCCATCTTGCAAAACATTGTCAGAAATCAAGGTTCCGCCTTCCGCTAATAAATTAAGCACATCTGACATAAAATGAATATATTGACCTTTTGCCGCATCCATAAATATCATATCATACTTCTTTCCTTCCAACGAAAGGGCTGAAAGAATATCCGTAGCATCCCCCTCTAAAAGTGTAATAACGTTTTCTTTAGAAGCCCGCTTAAAGTTGTTCTTTGCCTCTTCTATACGCTTTGGCACCTTTTCAATGGTAGTAATCATTCCATCTTCATCAATGTATTCACTCATAAGAAGTGAGGAGAATCCGATTGCCGCTCCAACTTCTAAAATTTGCTTTGGATGATTTTGATGAATCAAAAAACGAAGCAAACTTCTGGTTGGTTTTTTGATAATCGGTACGTGATCTTTAAGGGCTTCTTTTTCTATTTCTCGCAACAAAGGAGGCAATTCTGCCTCCAAAGATTCTATATATCTCGCTATTCGTTCATCTGTAATCATCTTTTCACTCCGTCTGGGTTATACTTTCATTCGTTATTACACTAATGATTTCATCATACGCCATGGATGTATTGAGCTTATAAGCCCCAGGAAGAATCGGTTTTCTAGAACCGGTAGAAATCTTTGCCCGGACATAAAATGTATACTTATCAGCAATAAGCCCTTTGCTTTCTAAATCAGTCGCAAGTTCCATTGTACCTTCTCCTGATTCAATTTCAAATGCCATATCCGTTCCAGGTGCGTCTTCTACCGTCACACTACCAAAAATTTGATAAGAGAAATGATAAACAGCAGTACACAGTTGTATTGCTACCAAAATAATTAGTGTATACATAAGAATATTAAAAACCACCTGTACAATAACCTTAAGAGTACCAAGCATTGATTTTGTACGATTTGATACTGCTGCCATGTTCATCCCTCCCAGAAGTTTTTGATTAAATTTCCATAATTATTGGAAGAATCATAGGGTTACGTTTGGTCTTTTTCCAAATATAATCACTCAATGAATCTTTGACTTCATTTTTAATTTTTGCCCAATCCGTGATATTGCGGCCATAACATTTATCTAAAGCATCATTTACAACTACCTTTGCTTCATCCATCAAATTCTCAGATTCTCTTACATATACAAATCCCCTGGAAACCAAATCTGGACCAGATAAAATCTGATTACTATATTTTTCAAGGGTTAAAACTACAATAATCAATCCATTTTCAGATAAATGCTGTCTGTCCCGAAGAACTATATTTCCAACATCACCAACGCCAAGGCCATCCACTAAGATACCTCTTGCTGGTACTTTTCCAACTACTTTTGCAGAATCATCTTTTAGCTCTAGTACATCTCCAGAAGAAAGAATAAAAATATTTTCTTTACTCATTCCCATACCTTCTGCTAATTCTGCATGTGTCTTTAAGAATCGATACTCTCCATGAACTGGTACTGCGTATTTCGGTTTCGTCAGCGCATAAATTAACTTGATTTCTTCCTGACATGCATGTCCTGAAACATGAGTATCCTGGAATATAACTTTTGCACCTTTCATAGATAGCTCATTAATTACCTTGGAAACCGATTTTTCATTTCCAGGAATTGGTGTTGAACTAAAGATTACCGTATCGCCTGGCTTAATAGATATCTTTCGATGAATCGAAGCTGCAATACGGGATAATGCTGCCATTGCTTCTCCTTGGCTTCCCGTCGTTATAATTACAAGTTGATTATCTTTATAATTTTTCATCTGCTCAATATCGATAAGAGTTGTCTCTTTCGCATTGATATACCCTAGTTCCGTCGCAGTGCCGATGATATTTACCATACTACGGCCTTCTACCACTACTTTTCTACCATACTTTTCTGCAGAATTGATAATCTGCTGTACACGGTCTACATTAGATGCAAAGGTAGCAACTATGATTCGACTAGTTATACTTTCCGAAAATATATTGTCAAAAGCTTTTCCAACCGTACGTTCCGACATTGTGTAGCCCGGCTTCATAGCGTTTGTACTATCACAAAGCAGAGCCAAAACACCTTTTTTCCCTAATTCTGCAAATCGCTGTAAGTCAATTGTCTCTCCATATACTGGAGTATAGTCAATCTTAAAGTCACCAGTATGAACAATTATTCCAGCAGGTGAATAAATCGCAAGTGCTGCTGCATCTGCAATACTATGATTGGTTCGAATAAACTCAATTCTAAATTCACCCAAATTAATCGACTGTCCGTATTTGATTACTTTTCTTTTTGTTTTCTTTAATAAATCATGTTCTTTAAATTTATTTTCTATAATACCCATGGTAAGCTTTGTTGCATAAATCGGAGCGCTAAGTTCTTTCATTACATATGGTAATGCTCCAATATGATCCTCATGACCATGTGTGATAATAAATCCTTTCACCTTACTAATATTATCTTTTAGATAAGTGACATCTGGAATTACTAAATCAATTCCTAGCATTTCGTCTTCTGGGAATGATAGTCCACAGTCAACAACAATAATACTATCTTCGTATTCAAATGCTGTGATATTCATTCCAATTTGTTCCATCCCGCCTAACGGGATAATTTTTACACCTGCATCTGTTAATTCTTTCACTTTTTTCAAATAATTGCACCTCCAAATTTTTTAAGTATGGATTTTGTGCGTTCTTTGTTCAATGTGTATTAATCTATACATTTAATTTTCATTCTCTCTACAGTTCTTGCAGTAACCAAACAATTTCACTTGATGGTTAACTACTTTAAAGCCTTGAGTTCGGTCAATATGCTCTTCTAAGGAGTCTAACATATCCTCTCCAAAAGCAAAAACTTCACCACAACATAGGCATATCAAATGATGATGATGGTGAGACTTTTCTCCATCCATCGCTCCAATTTCATATCGAACATATCCGTCATCCAGATTAAGCTTGTCAATTAATTCTAATTCCGATAAGAGCTGAACGGTGCGGTATACAGTAGCTAATCCAATTTCTGGATAGTCTTTTTTCACAAAATCATAGATTTCTTCTACCGAAAGATGTACTCCTGAATGTTCTTTAAATATTTCCAGTACTGCAATCCTTTGATTTGTTAATTTTAAACCGTGATCTTTTAAAATCTTCTTAAAATAGCTCTGATCCTTTGTCATACCGTTCACCCTTTTAAATTTGTATATTTTAATACCTACGAAAATTCTCGCACATATTCATTCCATGTTTACATATTTATATCAATATCTTCTAAAAGCTCTTCAAATACTTTTGAAATAGCCTTCAATTCTTCTTCATCTTCCACAACATCATAAACGGTTTCTTCTTCATTCTCAGCCTTTTGTTCTTTTAGAATGAGTGCTTCCGCTTCTTCTTCATCTGAATCTGTTACTAATAAATAGTTTACCCCTGATATTGTTGTTTCTTCTAGTATATAAAATGCGATTTCTTCGCCATCTTCTGTCGTAAAAACTATCTTTCCGTCTTCCATAATAACCTCCCGTGCCCCTCGGCTTACTTTATTTCAATCTATTTTTTACTCATTTTGCAACCCATCTAAATAACTTTGTAGTATAAAGGTAGCTGCCACCATATCAACAACTTTTGCTCTTTTTTCACGTCTTACGTTTCCCTCAATCATCGCATTGTTTGCAGAAACCGTAGTAAGTCTCTCATCCCATAAAATAACAGGAAGGCCTGTTCGTCTCTCCAAAGTTTCTTTCAATTCTTCTGATTTTTGAGCGCGTTCTCCAATACTATTATTCATATTTTTAGGATAACCAAGTACAATTCGCTCCACTTCGTAATCTTTAATTAACTGTTCAATTCGTTGAAGTGTTTGTCGTAATTTATTTTCTTCTTTTCTACGGATTACTTCAATGCCCTGTGCTGTAAATAGCAATGGGTCACTAATTGCAACGCCCATGGTTACAGAACCATAATCCAATCCCATAATTCTCAATACTTAACTCCTAACTTGTCTTCCTACTTTAGGTTTCGATTAATATAATCTTCTAATAGTTCCTCAATAATTTCATCACGTTCTGCTTTCATAATTAAGCTTCTAGCTCCCTTATGACTGGTAATATAGGTTGGATCGCCGGACATAACATAACCCACAATCTGGTTGACCGGATTATATCCTTTTTCCGTTAACGCCTCATATACAGATGCTATGATGTCTTTCACTTCTATCTCTTGTTCTTTCTGCACTTTAAAATATTGTGTATTATTTATTTCCTGCATTTTTTCACATCCTTACTTCCCTTTTTTAGTACAATTCAATACGATACTACAATTTTAATATAATTCAATAAAAAACACAAGTCTAATCCGTAAAAATGAATGTGGAAAGAATTATTCCATCTTCCCTTTTTTTCGTTAAAAGCACCTTTTCCAAACAGTTATGCTTATTTTCATCTTTATTTTTAACCATACACGCAATCTTAATGTATCGTTCATTATGACCAATCCAATATTCTTTTTCCTGTCCGTCTTCTATCTCTAATAGAGTAACTTTTTCTTCAAATAAAACCCATTGTTCGTTTCCGATAAATTGCTGCTCATATTCATCTTTCAACTGCTTACCAATTACAATCAAACGGTTGCTACGTGCAGTTTTTACTGTATCTGCAATTTGCTCGTCCATCTGTGCTGCTTTCGTTCCTTTTCGCATAGAGTACTTAAATATATGAACATCCGAAAACGCAACTTTTTTGACAAATTCTTTTGTTTGTTCAAATTCCTCATTCGTTTCAGAAGGAAATCCTACAATAATATCTGTTGTTATTGCTGGCAATACAAAATATTTTCTTAGAATATTACACTTTTCTAAGTATTCACTAGACGTATATTTTCGATTCATACGTGCAAGGGTTTCATTGCAACCGCTTTGCAAAGATAAATGAAAATGTGGACACAATTTATCAACCGAAGTCAATACTTTTACAAATTCTTCTGTGATAATTCTAGGTTCAAGTGAGCCTAAGCGTATCCGCTTTATGCCTTCGATCCTATTTACCTTTTGAATCAGCCTTGCTAAAGGCTCACCCTTTAGTTTTACAAAGTCACTTTCTCCTTGTATATCAACGCCATAAGAAGACAAATGAATACCGGTGAGAACAACCTCTTTATAGCCTTTTTCCACTAAAGCAGTAATCTCATTTAAAATATCTTCTTCTTTACGACTTCGAATTCTGCCTCTTACAAAAGGGATAATACAATAGGAACAAAATTGATTGCAACCATCTTGAATCTTAATATAAGCTCTCGTCTTATCTCCCGCATCCTCAATTGTAATTTCTTCAAATTCATTAAAATCTTTCATTTCTTCTACATAAGTTACATCGGTTTGATTCAAAAGATAATCCTCAACAATCTTTACAATCTTATTTTTCTGATTATTTCCGATGATAAGATCTATCGATTCATCTTTTTCTACTTCTTCCTTTGCAGCTTGAACATAACATCCTACTGCAACAATCACTGCTTCAGGATTCATTTTCTTTGCTTTATGAAGCATCTGTCTTGATTTTCGATCGGCCATATTTGTAACTGTACATGTATTTATAACATAAACATCTGCTTTTTGTGCAAAGTCTCTTAACTCATATCCTGAATCGTGAAATAGTCTTTCCATTCCATTGGTTTCGTAAGAATTAACCTTACAACCCAATGTTAAAAATGCAACTGATTTCATGATATCCATCCTTTCTTTATCTATTGCAAAATCTACTTTTTTCCCTATTTTCATATTGTTTTTTATCTACTTTGTACATTGACTTTTAAAAGACAAAACGTTAACATATAAAAGTAGTAGCAAGGGACAACGGCTACTTCGAAAACCAAATAACAAGGAGGATTACGAAATATGAAAACCGTTAAAATTTCACTAAACTCTATTGATAAGGTAAAATCTTTTGTAAATGATGTAACAAAGTTTGATACCGACTTTGATTTAGTTTCTGGGAGATATGTAATTGATGCAAAATCTATTATGGGCATCTTCTCTTTAGATTTATCAAAACCAATCGACTTAAGTATCCATAGTGAAGATAAGACTGAGGAAATTCTTGAAATCTTAGCTCCTTACATTGTTAAATAAGAGAAAATACGAAGTGTATAATCTTATGCAAGCATTGTTCATACGAACATGCTTGCATTTTTATTATCACAAAATTTTTGTTTGTATTTATTCACATACAATGGTTTCTATCGTCTTTATAGCTTCTTCAACCATTTCTTCTATCTTTTCTTCTAAGTTGCGTTCAGAACAACGAATTACCTTTAAATTAGGCTTTGTCACAGGATGTTTTGCAACAAAAATAGTACAACAATCCTCAAAAGGCAGTATCGAAGTCTCATACGTATTAATTTTCTCTGCGATATCTATAATATCTTGTTTATCAAATGCTATCACCGGACGATAAACTGGCAACGTACACACTTCATTTGTCGATGCTAAGCTTTGTAATGTCTGGCTGGCAACCTGTCCAATACTTTCTCCTGTAATTAATCCTAAACATCCATTTTCCTGTGCGATACGTTCTGCAATGCGCATCATATATCGTCGCATAATAATGGTTAGTTCTTCATGCGGACATTTTTCATAAATATAGAGCTGAATTTCTGTAAAATTTACCACATGCAATTTAACTGGTCCTGCATATCTTGAAACCAATTTAGCAAGATCAACTACCTTTTGTTTTGCTCGCTCGCTCGTATACGGTGGTGCATGAAAATAAGTTGCTTCAATCGTAACGCCACGCTTCGCTATCATATACCCAGCTACTGGGCTATCGATTCCACCAGATAATAAAAGCATCGCTTTTCCATTGCTTCCTACCGGCATTCCACCTGGACCTTTAATGGACTGACTGTAAATATAAGCCTTGCTTCTGACTTCAACATTAATATATACATCCGGATTATGAACATCTACTTTTAAATTTGGGAAGTGATCTAATAAATAAGAACCCATCTCTATACAAATTTCTGGTGATGTTAGCGGATAGTTTTTATCCGCACGCTTCGCCTGTACTTTAAACGTAATCTCTCTATCGCCATATACCTTCTCGACATAAGATTTACATGCAGTGGAAATGCTGTCCCAATCACAAGCTTCTACGAGCATTGTAGGACAGATCTGTGCCACACCAAACACTCTTGTGAGTGCATCTACGGTCGCATCATAATCAAAGGTAGCTTGTGCCTCTACATAGATTCTCCCTTGTTCCTTTGTAACAAAAAATTCTCCCTCAACATCTTTCAGTGCAAATTTTATCTGATCTTTTAATGCATTTTCAAAGATATAACGGTTTTTTCCTTTGATTCCAATTTCAGCGTATTTTATTAAAAATGCTTGAAACATATTCTTTCCTCATTCTTTCTATCTATAGTGATTAATGTCTTGTAAAACGACGAAGCATCGGCAAGATTTCTTTTAATGCTTCTAACGCAATATCTAATTCCTCTTTTGTAGTCATTACTGACAAACTAACTCGTATCGTACTATCGAGAAACTCTTCCTTCACACCAATCGCCTTTAATGTTCCACTAATCTGTGGATGATTTGAGGCACAAGCTGAGCCCGCAGAAACGCAGATCCCTTTGTCCGCAAGTGCATGTAACAATACTTCACTTCGCACCTTTGAAAAACTCACACTAATGACATGAGGAGCTGTTTCTTCTAATCTTATCCCGTCCATTCCATTTACAAAAGTTCCATCTATTTTTAATACTTCTTCTACAAAGTATTTTTTCAGCTCATACATTTTCGCTATTTTTTCATCATGGTTTTCATAAATTTTTTTCACAGCTTCGGATAGTCCTGCAATTCCATGGACATTTTCTGTCCCAGAACGCATTCCTTTTTGCTGTTCACCACCATAAATCAACGGTTTTATCTTTGTTTTATCCTTTATATAGAGAAAGCCAATTCCTTTGGGTCCATGAATCTTATGTGCGCTAACAGACAACATATCAATTCCCATTTTATTTGGATAGATTCGATACTTTCCATATGCTTGAATCGCGTCCACATGAAACAGGGTATTTGGATTTTTTTCTTTTATTATCTGTGCTATACCCTCCAAATCAAGTACTGCTCCTATTTCATTGTTCACATGCATGATAGAAACGAGAATTGTCGTATCTTTCATTGCATCGGAGAATTCCTGCAAGTTAATATGACCATTTCGATCCACGTCAAGATAGGTTACTTCAAATCCATTTTCCTCTAACAAAAAAAGAGGGTTGTGAACCGATGGATGTTCAATCTTTGTAGTAATAATATGATTTCCATTTCTCTTATTCGCTAGGGCGGCTCCAATTAGTGCCATGTTATTGGACTCGGTTCCACCAGATGTAAATATAATTTCTTTTTCCTTGACCTTAAGGGACTGCGCAACCACTTTGCTTGCTTCCTTAATATAGCATTCTGCTTCCATCCCTTTTGTATGAAGGGAAGATGGATTACCAAAATCCATATCTAAGGTACGAATCATAATTTCTTTTACTTCATCAAAAGGTTTTGTCGTAGCACTATTATCTAAATAAGCTCTAAGCTCCATTTACATTCACCTTTCATTCTTCACTATTTCGCTCGATTTCAAACATTAGCAACGCTAATGTTGTAAGCCCAGCTGTTTCTGTTCTAAGAATCCGCTTTCCTAATGTAATGGGCTGTATTCCAGCTTCGAAAGCAAGCTTTATTTCTTCTTCTGAAAAGCCACCCTCTGGTCCGATAAAAACACCAATGGACTTTCCCATGCATACTTTTACAATTGCATCTTTGGAAGCTTTCATTCCTTTAGAAAGTTCATATGGTATGATTCCGCCCTCTAGGCTTGCTGCCATTTTGATGGCTTCTTGAAAACTCATCACCTCGCCAATCGTAGGAATAATTCCTCTCCCAGACTGTTTTGCCGCTGCTTCACTAATCGCCTGCCAACGTTCGAGTTTTTTCTTTTCTTTCTTTTTATCTTCAAGTTTCACAACACAATATTTCGTAGCCACCGGAATCACTTCATAAACACCCAGCTCTACTGCTTTTTGTATAATTAATTCCATCTTATCTTTTTTAGGTAGCCCTTGAAAAAGATAAATTTTAGTAGGAAGCTCTGTAACTGCATCTTCCTTTTTCACAATTTTCGTTTGAATTTCCTGTCCACTTATTTCTTCAATTAAGCAAGTATAAAACCGGCCATCCTTATCGCACAGAACCAGTTCTTCGCCTACATTCATCCGAAGGACATTCTTGATGTGATTCACATCATCACCAGTTATGTGAATCCAATCTTTCTCAATCTGTCCTTTTTCAATATAAAAGCAATGCATTTTAATTCCTCACGTTCTATGTTATCGCAATTGGATAACGTTTCACAGCAAAAGATATAATAGCATCTTTGCTACAAAAAGTCAAATTTTCTACTTTTGTGCTACAAAAGATACCCAGTCACCCATCTCGTTAACTTCAATTATTTTAAATCCATTTTTTAAAATTGCTTCTTTTACTTCTTCTTTTTTCATATCGATAATACCAGATGAAATAAACAATGCTCCCGGTTTCATATGTTGTCCGATTTCTGCTGATAATGGAATGATCACATCTGCTAAAATATTGGCTACGACTACATCATATGCACTAAGTCCGATTTCACTTTGCAATCCTTCATCCGCAATAATATTTCCTGCAAATGCACTAAACTGATCCGTTGTAATTCGATTTACCTCTACATTCTCATAAGTTGCAGTTAATGCTGCAGGATCAATGTCGGTAGCAACTGCATGTTTGGCACCTAATTTAAGTCCAATGATGGATAAAATCCCACTTCCACAACCAACATCTAGCATTTTCGTTTCATTCGTGATATATTTTCGAAGACCCTGGATACAAAGCTTGGTCGTCTCATGTGTTCCTGTTCCAAATGCAGTACCTGGATCTATCTCAATCACAATATCTCCATCTTTTTTGTCTTCAAGTACTTCCCATGTTGGTTTAATCACAATATCCTCTGCTACACGAAAAGGCTTAAAGAATTCCTTCCAATTATTAATCCAATCTTCATCATCTGTCTCTTCAACGGTTACAGTGCCTTCACCAATATTTACATACACAGAAAGTTCTTCTAAACCTGCTTTAATATCTTTCACCAACTGATTCATATTCGTTTTTGAATCGACATAGGAACTAACAAGTGCCTTTCCATCGTCTGGTCCAAGTTCTGGTAATATATCAATATACATAGCTGCCTTATCTTCATCGCTCAGAGGTATTTTATCTTCTATCTGAATACCCTCCAGCCCTAATTCATCAAATAAATTGCTGATCAAGTCAACTGCTTCTGTTGTTGTATTTAATGAAACTTTCATCCATTTCATATTTTTTTCATTTCCTTTCCAATCATACAAAGTTTTCCATAACTCTCATTATAATATACAATAATGGTATTAAGCAACTCCATTTGTAAATTCTGTCTAGCATACAACAGACGCGAGTCTTTGTTGGGGAGTGACGCCATGAGTAGCTGAGCATTTTAGTCTTTCTACAATTTACACGGCTCCCATGCTAGGATTTTATATCAGTCGCATAGGCATTCCACGTAACCTCTAAGCATCGAAAAATCGGCATCATCCCCGCTATATTTCGGTTTTTCGCTATTTTCAAATGGACAACCTCTATCTTTTATTCCTTCCATTATTGCGTTTTTAATTAAGTTAAAATCTTCTTCGTTATAATCAGCTTTGTTCACTTTAAAATCTCATTTTCTTTTAAATTTAAATATTTATAAATATATCTATTCCTTTTGCACATAATAGGCTTGTAAAATAAAATAATTGGAGGTAATTATCATGGGAATATTAACAAATTCTACTGTAACAACTCAAACATGTATTGATGCATGTAACCAATGCGCTCAAGTCTGCTATGAATGTTTTCAAGCGTGTCTAAATGAATCGGATGTTGATAAAAGAATAAAATGCATTAGCACACTCACCGAGTGCGCTATGATGTGTCAAATGTCAACAACTCTCATGTCTATGAACGCTCAATCTTCAATGCAACATTGTCAACTTTGTGCAACAATATGTGATAAATGCGCTCAGGAGTGTGAAATGTTCAAAGACCAGCATTGTCAAGAATGCGCAGGAATCTGTAAAAAATGTGCTACCGAATGTAAAAACATGAAAATGTAATTTATTTATTATATTCAGATAACATTTGCTACACTGACTTTAATAATTGCATACAACTGCCAAGTAGACAGAAAAAACAAATCCCTCCAAAGTAGATTTTGGTTATTTAGCATGTCTACTTTAGAGGCAATGTCATTAAGTTAAGTAGTAAGAGCAGATTAATGTATTAAAAAATGGTGAACGCAATCAGTGTTCACCATTTATGATTTAAACTTGCCATAAATAAATCTCCCAAAGCAATGTATATAAATATTATGACATCTTGCAAATTTTGATAGAATAATTTTATAATATTTTTTAACTATCTGCAAATACTATCTCTAAATAAATAAAGAATAAGGAGATATTATTATGCTAAGAGAAGGAAAAAATGAATCCATTCAATGCACAATTAAAAATTGCGAGAATCATGCAAAAAATGATGACTTCTGTGCGCTAGAAAAAATTTCAGTTGGTACACACGAGAGTAATCCAACTAATGTAGAATGTACTGATTGTGAATCTTTTAAAAATAAAACTTGGTAATTTTTAATTTGCGGGGATAATTCCCCGCATTTTTTATCTATACATCTACATTACATAAACCCCAATTATCTCCTATGGCATAAATGTTACGAAAATGTTACAATCATTTTGTACTTAGCTAATACAAATAAATCAAAGGAGGATAAGTCTATGTGTTTCAGATTTTATAATTGTCATGATTTAACAGCTCTTATCCGCTCTTGTTTCGGATATTAATATTGATACTTTGGCTCTGACTTTTGTCAGAGCTTTTTTATGGCTCGCATCCATATCTGTTAAACCAGATTTTATTTAGGCAAATTTTATTGATTCTTAGTAAAATATGGAATATATTAGATATATCTGATCTTAAGAAATCTAATCTTAAAAAATATAATACTATCTGGAGGTGAATAATATACAAAATGTATTTAAAATAGGAATACTAGATATTCAACCCTCTCAATTATTTATATCAAAGATGAAACTAAAAAAAGTTTCAGAATGGTTAAACTATAAAAATATCGATAATTATGATCCAGTTCCAGTTAAAAAATTAAACGGACAAATCATTTTTACTGATGGTCATACACGAGCATTTGCGCTATATAAAATAGGAATTGAAGATATTCGCTGTACTTGGGATGAGGATGAACTTGATTGGGAAGCTTATCAAATTTGTGTAGATTGGTGCGCCCAAGAAGGGATAACAAATATTTCTCATTTCAAACAAAGGGTAATTAGCAATGAAAGTTACGAACTATTATGGTGCGACAGATGCAAAAAAATGCATGAGCAATTGGAAGAAGAAAGAAGCAAGTAAAAAAAACGCGGGGCCGTTTATCAAAATCAGCAATAAAGCGGTGGTCATAACCTTCCTAATTCGAATGGAGCGCAGGACCTGTTCTTGGCATCATGTTAGCATATGAGATAGAAACTCTATTGAAAATACGCTCCCATAAGAGCTTATTTTAAATGATTAGAGGTTCTATCGAATGTTTATGCGGGTTGATGTCAAGAACAGGTCCTGCGCTCCATTCGAATTTCGAAAACCTATATCCACCGCTTTCTTGCGTGACTTCCCCAAATCCCCCGCGTCCGTCCCCCACCGTTAAACTAGACTTCCATATTGCTACAAAAAAGGACTGACATTTTGTCAGTCCTTTTTCATAAATTCACAGAAGTATTATTTAACTTTTACGTTAACTGTCTTTGTGATTCCTTCTACAGTTACACTTACTTTCGCTTTTCCAGCTTTCTTTGCACTTACAGTAACTACATCATTACTGCTTGTTTTTGTAAGTTTAACAATTGCTTTATCACTTGTTGTCCAAGTAATATCAGATGCATTGTAACCAGCAACTTCTACATTGAAGGTTGCTGTTGCACCTTTCTTTAAAGACTTCACTGCATTTAATTTAACACTTGCTTTGCTTACAACAATTGGTGTTTCAACTGTAAGTTTTTTACCATCTGTTAATTCAACATTTGAAGTAATCTTAGCTTTTCCTGTTGCTTTTGCTTCTAATTTTCCATCTGTACTTACTGTAACAACAGCGTCGTCGCTTGATGCATATGTTACGCTCTTAACGGCACTTGTATCGCCAACTACTTTCATAGTTGAAGTGTTTCCAGTTGTTCCACCTAAGTAGAGGTTTTGTTGAGCTTTTGATACGGTTGCAATTTTCTTAAAGTTATCTTCTGTAACTGCTTTTACGTTTGGAGTTCTTCCATCTGCTGATACAGGAATGGCAAGAAGTCCAGCAGATACTAAATCAGCAACTGCTGCATGTTTTTCTTTGTCCCAGTTTGTTCCTGTAACTTTCCAGTTATTTGATAAAGAAGGTGAAATTACACCACCTTTTACATTTTTAATGTAATCACCAATTAATTCACGAACACCACCAATATTACCAGCCACATCTTTTTCTAATACGATAGGAAGCTTCTCGCCTTCTTTAAAGATTGGTCCATATGTTAAAAGCTGAGAACTTGCACGATAGTTATTTACTGCTACCACTAATACATCTGCGTTCTTTAATTTTGTTCCATCCGCTTTTTTAACATTTTCAATTCTACTTCCTACTGGTTTTGATACGTTTACATCATATGAAATACCTGTGAACATATCGTAATTATATCCTCGTACATCTGGATTAAAGGAAAGGGTTAAGTCTCCAGCTTTATAGGTATTATAGTAGCTTGCTGACCATTCCATAAATTTCTTTAACTGTGATCCGGTCATTTGCATTTTATATAATGTATTTGTATATTTATAAATTAATGCAGTGTCACATTTTTTTATACTACCTGCATACATATTAGCTGCTGTATTGAAAGCTGCTGCTGCTGATACATCTGCTCCTGTATAGTACATCTGTACTTCATTGATTAAGTTAATCATTGCACTTTCAGCAATCTGAGACTGTGGAATGCCTTTAATTTCATCTGCATCTACAAGATTACCACCCTTTAATTTACCAATCACCTGATTTGCATCTTTGATTGCTTTTGTATTATAGGAATCTAAACCTTTTACAAGTGCTTCATCTGCAGCATAAGTTGCAGTAGAAATAAGTTTAGATGCCTTATCTTTGATTTCATATGTTCCATCAGACTTCTTGCTCAATGTAATATTAATCTGTGCAACAGTAGCACCATCGCTCTTGTTTTCAACAGTTAATACTCCGCTGTGCTCTACACCTTCAACACCTTTGTGCTCATGTGCTGCAATAATAAGGTCGATTTCAGGACAAGCTTTTGCAAGATCTTCAACACCGGAATCTGCAACATCATATTCATTGCTTTCTCCCATATGTTCTGCTGCAATAATAACATCAACTTTATCTTTGATTTCAGCAATTACCTTTTTGGTTTCTTCTACAGGATCTGTAACTTTATAGTTCTTTAAATTTTCGCTATCCCATCTTGTGATGTTTGGTGTTACCATACCGATAATACCAATTTTAACACCATCTTTTTCGATGATAGTATAAGCGTCTGCAAGGTTTTTACCTTTTTTTGTATAAACATTACCAAACAATACTTTGGCATTCTGTTGTTTCACGATTTTTTGTAGTGTTGGAATTCCATAATTAAATTCGTGGTTACCCGCAACTGCTACATCATATTTCATTAAATTCATTGCAGCCATCATTGGATGAGTATCATCCTTTAAGAATAGTTCTGCTGAGTTACCTTGTATTACATCCCCTACATCAATTAAAACCGTATTCGCATTTTTACCACGAAGTTCATTTACTACTGTTGAAATCTGTGCCAAACTTCCACCTGTTGATGCAGCATTTAATGCATAGTCATATGGAAGAAATTTTCCATGTACATCACTTGTAGCTAGTACTTGAATTGTCACATCACCTGTTGCTGTTGCTTTTGCTGTTTCCTCTGCGAGCACTGTCATATTGGAACTTGTTGCGATAATCGCAACTGCACTTAACATCGCTAAGGCCTTTTTAAATATCTTTTTCATGTCTCTTATCTCCCTCTTTTTGTTAATTTTGACTAGATATTCCATCCATCAGTATTTATTATAGTCTTTATGCACAAACTATTAAAGGGACATTTGTCCCATTTTTTGTCAATTATATGTAAAAATACGGTAACGAAATCCCCCGCTACCGTATCTTTTTCTATTCAAAAAACTCATTCAATTTATCTTTAAATTTCTTCTTTCCCTTGCCATGCTCTACTTCTTCTTTTATGTCCTCTTTTGGCTCTTCCTTAATATGTTGCCCCGTCATTGCCTGATCAAAGGATTTTAACAATTCTTTTTGTTCTGAATTCAGACCAGTTGGTACCTGAACTACTAAAGTAACATAATGATCCCCCCGTACAGATTTATTACGCAATGTCGGAACTCCTTTTCCTCGAAGCCGTACTTTTGTATCTGTTTGAGTTCCTGCCTTTACCGTATATACAACATCTCCATCTATGGTAGTAATACGAATATCCCCACCAAGAACTGCTTGCGCGTAAGAAATTGGTGCCGTTGAAAAAATATCATAATCCTGACGTTGTAATATTGGATGACGACTTACATTTACTTCAACCAATAAATCACCTCTAGGTCCGCCATTTAATCCCGGTTCACCTTTTTCACGTATACGTACGCTTTGACCGTTATCTATACCAGCTGGTATCGTTATTGTTATTTTCTTTTTATTGTTAATGTAACCTGTGCCATAGCAATCTGGGCACTTCTCTTTAATAATTTTACCAGTTCCGTGGCAATCTGGACAAGTTTGTACATTACGAACCATTCCAAATAAAGACTGCTGCGTAAATACAACTTGACCTTTTCCTCCACATTTTGAACAAGTTTCCGCAGAACTTCCTTGTTTTGCTCCGGTTCCGTGACAGGTATTACATTCATCTTTTAAATTTAGTTCCAGTTGTTTTTCTACACCAAAACAAGCTTCTTCAAACGTAATTCGAACAGATGCGCGAACATTGGCACCTTTCATTGGACCATTGTTTGGTCTTCTACTCCGGCTTCCACCACCGAATAAATCGCCAAAAATATCGCCAAAAATATCACCCATATCCATACCAGAGAAATCAAAGCCGCCAGCTCCGGCTCCGCCATTTTCAAATGCCGAATGACCAAACTGGTCATACTGTCTTCTCTTATCTGCATCGCTTAATACTGCATACGCTTCGGAAGCCTCTTTAAACTTCTTTTCTGCCTCTGCATCACCCGGATTCATATCAGGATGGTATTTTTTTGCTAATGCTCTATATGCTTTTTTAATTTCATCATCCGCAGCGGTTCTCGCTACTCCAAGCACTTCGTAATAATCTCTCTTACTCTCAGCCATAGTTTTGATTCTCCAGTCTTACTTATCTTCTTATATATCACAATTTCCCCCGCCGATGGCGGGGGATATTTTATCTATTTGTTCAAATACTTTTATACTTCGCGATAGTCGCCATCCACAACATCACTATCATAGCTTTCCGGTGCCGGCTGACCCTGTCCGCCCATGTTACCCATATCTGGACCAGCGCCTTGACCCTGTGCTTGTTCATATACCTTCTGGAACAAAGCTTGTGCATCTGTCATTAATTTTTCTTTTGCAGCTTTGATATCTTCTACTTCACCATCTGACATTACTTCAGGATTGGATTTTTCGATTAATTCTTTTAAGTGAGCAAGGTCTGCTTCAACTCCTGCTTTTTCATCTGCACTTAATTTATCCCCAACTTCCTGCAATGCTTTTTCTGTCTGGAATACCATAGAATCCGCATCGTTTCTTGCATCAATTGCATCTTTACGTTTCTTATCCTGAGCTTCAAATTCAGTAGCTTCTCTTACCGCTTTGTCAATATCAGAATCAGACATGTTAGATCCAGCTGTAATTGTAACGTGTTGCTCTTTTCCTGTTCCTAAATCTTTTGCAGATACATTTACAATACCATTTGCATCAATATCAAATGTTACTTCGATCTGTGGAACGCCTCTTCTTGCTGGTGGAATACCATCCAAACGGAATTGTCCAAGAGATTTGTTATCTTTCGCAAACTGTCTTTCACCTTGTACGATATTGATATCAACAGCGGTCTGATTATCTGCAGCAGTTGAAAAAATCTGGCTCTTCTTTGTTGGAATTGTTGTATTTCTTTCGATTAATCGAGTCGCAACACCACCCATAGTTTCAATAGATAAGGAAAGTGGAGTTACATCAAGTAAAAGAATATCACCTGCGCCAGCATCTCCTGCTAATTTACCACCCTGGATAGAAGCTCCTAAAGCTACACATTCGTCTGGGTTTAAGTTCTTGGATGGTTCTTTTCCTGTTAATTGTTTTACTTTATCCTGAACTGCTGGGATACGAGTAGAACCACCAACTAATAATACCTGACCTAACTCAGATGATGAAATTCCAGCATCTCTTAATGCATTTTGAACAGGAGCAACGGTTCTTTCAACTAAATCATGTGTTAATTCATCAAATTTTGCTCTGGTTAAGTTCATGTCGAAATGTTTTGGTCCTTCTTGTGTTGCTGTAATGAAAGGAAGGTTAATATTTGTTGTTGTTGCAGAAGATAATTCCTTTTTCGCTTTTTCTGCAGCTTCTTTTAATCGTTGAAGTGCCATCTTATCAGTAGATAAATCAACACCTTCTGCTTTTTTAAATTCATCAATCATGTAGCGGGTGATTTTTTCATCAAAATCATCTCCACCAAGTCTATTATCTCCAGATGTTGCTAAAACTTCGATAACGCCATCTCCAATTTCGATAACGGAAACATCGAATGTACCACCACCTAAGTCGTATACCATAATTTTTTGTTCATGTTCATTATCAAGACCATAAGCTAATGCTGCAGCAGTAGGCTCATTAATAATACGTTTTACATCAAGACCAGCGATCTTACCAGCATCTTTGGTTGCTTGACGTTGTGCATCATTGAAATATGCAGGTACTGTGATAACTGCTTCTGTGACTTTTTCTCCAAGATAGCTTTCTGCATCTGTTTTTAATTTTTGAAGAACCATTGCAGAAATTTCCTGTGGTGTATATTTCTTGTCGTCAATGCCTACTTTAAAATCAGTACCCATATGTCTTTTGATAGATGAAATAGTCTTATCAGAGTTTGTTACTGCCTGACGTTTTGCTGGTTCACCAACGAGACGTTCCCCGTTTTTTGTAAATGCCACAACAGATGGTGTTGTTCTTGCTCCTTCTGTATTTGAGATGACAACTGGCTGGCCACCTTCCATAACTGCTACGCATGAATTTGTTGTTCCTAAATCAATTCCGATTATTTTACTCATAATAAAGTCCTCCTAAATTTTATACTGTCTAATTAGTTAACTACTTTTACCATACTGTGTCTTACTACCGATTCTCGATACATATAACCTCTTTGTAATTCTTCAGAAACGATATTTTCTCCAAAGTTGTCATCCTCTGCATGCATTACTGCATTGTGTAGGTTTGGATCAAATTCTTTTCCAATCGCTTCGATAGGTGTTACTCCTGCAGATTCAAGTGTTGTTAGTAGCTGCTTGTAAATCTGCTCTATTCCTTGAACAAACGCAGAATCTTTCTCATCTTCTGGCACAGAACCTATACCGCGTTCAAAGTTATCAATGATTGGCAAAATCTTTTCTATGATGTCTTTTGCACCAATTTCAAACATGTGTACTTTTTCTTTTTCCGTACGTTTCCGGAAATTATCAAATTCTGCCATTGTTCTCATGAGCTTATCATTCAATTCTTCAATTTGCTCGTCTTTTTTATCTTTCTTCTTTTTGAATCCCTTTTTCTCTTTTTTTTCAGGATCAGCATCGTCTTTCTTTTCTACGGATGCTTCTTTCTCTTCCTGTTTATTTTCGGGAATTGTCTCTTCTACTTTTGTTATGCTTTCTTCAAAAGTATTGTCTTCATCCTGTTTTACTGTTTCGTTTTCTAGCACCTTTTTGTTTCCGCCTTTCTTATATCTTGTTTTTAAATATTTCATCTAACTGAACCATTAAGGTTTTTAAAGTACCAACAACTTTTTCATAGTCCATACGTTTTGGTCCAACAATTCCAATCTTTCCATAAACGCCTTCCTCAATTTCATAAGTCGCAGTTACCATAGAACAATCTTTCATTACCTGTAGAGGCGCTTCGTCTCCAATGTATACTTGAATTGCATGATTATGATTATCTTCATTATCCTTTGTATCATTTATAAGTTTTGTAAGTTCTTCCTTTTCTTCAAACGTATAAAGAAGCTCACTTGCTTTATTTGCATCACTCAATTCTGGATATTTTAAAATGTTTGTTGCTCCACTGGTGTAAATTTCTAAGTTATCTTCTTCACTGATTGCTTCTGCAATGACATCTAAAATATTTCCTATTACATCAGAGTACTCACCAGCTTGTTCCTTCATCTTTTGTATCAATGCCATATTGATTTCGGTCAAATCAAGTCCTTGTAGAAATGTATTTAAAACAATATTTAATTTCAAAGTTATTTCTTTTGTCAAAGGTAGACTAATATTGATTATTTTATTTTTTACAATGTTTCCTTCTATAACAATTACAGCAAGTAACTGGTCTTCCTCTACTTCAGAAAGCTGAACAAATTTCACTTTTTTATGTTTATACTTTGGTTTTGAAACCATGGAAGTATAGTTTGTATTGACTGCCAAAAGCTTTGCTACCTGTTGTAAAAGAAGTTCGATTCTATCTGCCTTTTGGTCAAGCTTATCTTTGATTTCCTCAATCTCTTGAACTTTTTCTGCCATCATGTTATCTACATATAAGCGATAACCTTTGTCAGTAGGGATGCGTCCTGCTGAAGTATGCGGTTGGATGATAAAACCCAGTTCCTCTAAATCAGACATTTCATTTCGAATGGTTGCAGAACTTAAATTCAAATCGGTATATTTTGATATAGTTCGGGAGCCTACCGGTTCACCGGTTTCTAAATAGTTTCGAACGACCGCTTGTAATATCTTAAGTTTTCGTTCATCTAACTCCATCTGCACCCCTTCTTTCTTTGTTAGCACTCATCTTTGTGGAGTGCTAACATCTTTAGACATAAAATACCACTTCTTAAATACTTTGTCAATATTCTTTTGAAATTTTTTTAAAATTCTTACGAAACTATTTCGTTGCTCAAAAAGCAAGAACCTGAAAATCGATGTACAGATATACAATATCCATCGATTTTCAGATTCTATTTATATAACATTCAACCATTTTAATGCATTTTCTATTCCATCTTCATCCACATCTGTTGTTATATAATTTGCCATTTCAAGTACAGCCTTCGATGAATTTCCCATCGCAATACTAGTATGCGCATAGGAGAGCATAGATATGTCATTATTACTGTCGCCAATGGCAACCGTATCGCTAATTTCCATTCCCAGATAATCAATTAGATACTGAATTCCACTAGCCTTTGAAAATCCCTTCGGAACAATTTCCCAAAATCCATTTTCACGATCGATAAAATCAAAAACATGTATAAACTTATTCATAAAACAACTTAAATTGCTATTTTTGTCCGTGTAGACAAATAATTTATCGATTATCAAATTGGGATCGTCCCATTTCTTAAATAT
The DNA here is from genome assembly GCA_041739345.1 of Acetivibrio sp. Classification (GTDB taxonomy): domain Bacteria; phylum Bacillota; class Clostridia; order Lachnospirales; family Lachnospiraceae; genus DIGJ01. Next base: position 132,139 of record JBGSNZ010000036.1, read on the forward strand.
AAATGATTTTTCACGGATAAACTTTTTAAAAAGGTCTGTATGCATGTTTTCGTAATCATCTATGTAATCGCCCCATTCACCTTCTAGAACTCCATCAATTTTGCAATTACGTAGTTCTTTTATTACTTCCATTGCTGTTTCATGGGAAAGCATCTGATGCATCAAATCTTTTTCTTCAAATTTTATAGAAGTTCCACATCCTAATAAGTATCCATCAAAACCAATGTCTTCTTTTAACTCTTTTTCAACCAGATAATCACATCTACCAGTATTAATTACTGCAAGATGTCCATTTTCCCTGGCTTTCTTAATTGCTTTTCTGGTACTTGGCAATATTTTTTGACTTTTTTCACTTAAGATAGTACCATCAATATCAAAAAAAATTATTTTTTTATTCATCTTTACTCTCCATTTCCTTTTCTGCAAGTTCTTCTATTCTTCATCCAATAAGAATTTGGCAAGTACATAGTTACTAATATCAATTCCTCTTTCAGTAAGATAGATATAATTTTGGCTTTCCTCTAAGAGTTTTTCTTTTGCCAGCTCTTCGATTACATCTTTGTAAACTTCTTTCATTGGTATAGAAAAGTTTTGGTCAAATTCTATCTTCGAGACGCCCTTCATTTTTCGAAACCCCAAAAACATAAACTCTTCCATTTGTGTCTTCGCATTAAGAATCTCAATCTCTCGTCCAGTATTATTCTTTTCAACATAATTGTTGTATCCAGTTTGTGTGGTAGGATTTTTAAACCGTTCATTTTCAAACAAGGAAGCTGCTGAAAGTCCCAGACCCAAATATGGAGTCCGTTCCCAATACCCTAGATTATGCTGACAACTATAGCCTTCTTTTGCATAGTTTGAAATCTCATATCTTGTATAACCATTTTCATATAGCATTCGCTTGGTTAGCCGATACATTTCACGCTCCGTATCTTCATCTGGCAATAATTCTTCATGATTTTCATACGTATCATAAAATGGCGTCCCCTCTTCTATGATTAGGCTATAGGCTGATATATGTTCTGGTTTTAATTCTAAAACTTTAGTAAGTGTATTTTTCCAGGAATCTATCGTTTGTCCTGGAAGTGCTGACATCAAATCTATGTTGATATTATTAAAACCACATTCTCTAGCTAGCGCATAATTTTCCATGAATTCTTCCATGGTATGAATTCTTCCAAGTAACTTTAATTCTTCGTTATTAGCAGATTGAAGCCCAAGGCTTAAGCGATTGATTCCAAGCGACCGATAAGTAGTAAGCTTTTCTTTTGAAAGCGTTCCCGGATTAGCTTCTATTGTGATTTCCATTTTATCCTTTGGCGCAAGTAAAAAGACCTTGTTTATTTTTTCCATAATTCCTTTTATATAAGAAGAATCAATCGAGGAAGGGGTGCCTCCTCCAATAAATATGGTCTTTACTTGGTAATTCCAAATTGGGAAGTTACCATTACCATAGTTTTCGATTTCTGTAAGTAAGCTGTGATAATAGGTATCGATTACCTCTTTCGTTTCCGGTCCCGAAATAAAATCACAGTACTTACACTTTCTTATACAAAAGGGAATATGGATATATAGTTCAAGGTCTTTTTTCTTATTCATTATTCATCATCCAGTTTTAGCACGCTCATGAATGCTTTCTGTGGAATTTCTACATTTCCAACCTGACGCATTCTCTTCTTGCCTTCTTTTTGCTTTTCCAATAGTTTTCTCTTACGTGAAATATCTCCACCATAACATTTTGCCAATACATCCTTACGCATCGCTTTTACCGTTTCTCTTGCAATTACCTTAGATCCAATTGCTGCCTGAATTGGTATTTCAAATAACTGTCGAGGTATTTCTAACTTTAATTTTTCACACATCTTGCGTCCACGCTCATAGGCCGTATCTGCATGAATAATAAAGGACAACGCATCCAAGGTCTCTTTATTAAGTAAAATATCAAGCTTTACCAAATTGGCAGGTTCATATCCCTTCAATTCATAATCAAAGGACGCATAGCCTTTGGACCTTGATTTCAATGCATCAAAGAAATCATAAATAATTTCATTTAATGGCAAATCATATTTAAGAAGAGCTCTGGTTTGTTCCATATATTCAATACCAAGATAAACCCCTCGTCGTTCCTGGCAAAGTGCCATGATTGATCCAACATATTCCGTTGTTACCATAATTTCTGCACTTACCATTGGTTCTTCCATATGTTCAATTTCGGAAGGGTCAGGTAAATTACTCGGATTGGTAAGATCCATAACTTCACCATTTGTCTTGTATATCTTATAAATAACACTCGGTGCGGTCGTTACTAAATCAAGATTATACTCTCTCTCCAAACGTTCCTGTATGATTTCAAGGTGTAGTAGGCCTAAGAACCCACATCGGTAACCAAATCCAAGTGCGACGGAGGTTTCTGCCTCAAACTGAAGAGACGCATCATTTAATTGAAGTTTTTCAAGTGCATCGCGTAAATCTCCATATTTAGCACCATCCGCTGGGTATAGCCCGCAGTAAACCATTGGATTTACCTTTTTATAACCAGGTAGCGCTTCCTTACAAGGATTTTCCGCATCTGTTATCGTATCACCCACACGTGTGTCTTTTACATTCTTTAAACTAGCAGTAATATAACCTACCATTCCGGCAGTTAATTCCTCACAAGGTATAAACTGACCAGCACCAAAGGTTCCTACTTCCACGACTTCTTCCATTGCGCCAGTTGCTATCATTTTCATCTTTGTACCTTTTTTGACGCTTCCATCAAAAACACGACAAAAAATAATAACACCCTTATAAGAATCATAGATAGAGTCAAAAACCAAAGCCTTTAATGGTTCCTCTACTTTTCCTTTAGGAGCTGGTATCTTTGCAACGATTTGTTCTAAAACTTCTTCTATATTAATACCGTTTTTGGCAGAAATCAAAGGTGCATCTTGCGCTTCTAGCCCAATAACATCTTCTATCTCATTTTTTACACGTTCCGGTTCTGCACTTGGTAAGTCAATTTTATTAATTACCGGCATAATTTCTAAGTTATGGTCCAGAGCCAGATAACAATTTGCCAGTGTCTGAGCTTCAATTCCTTGTGCCGCATCCACAACTAAAATCGCACCCTCACAAGCTGCAAGACTTCTGGAAACCTCATAGTTAAAGTCGACATGACCCGGTGTATCTATTAAATTAAATACATATTCTTCACCATCTTTTGCTTTATATACGGTACGAACAGTTTGTGCTTTAATCGTAATTCCACGTTCCCGTTCTAGATCCATATTATCAAGCACCTGTGCCTGCATCTCACGACTCGTTAGCAATCCAGTCTTTTCTATGATACGATCGGCTAAGGTTGATTTGCCATGGTCAATATGCGCAATAATACAAAAATTACGAATTTTACTTTGGTTCATTCCTGACATTCTTATCTCCTATTCCATTCATAATACTCATAAGAGTATATCATAGCTTTATCTTTCATTCAAGCACTTGATTTAGGATGTCAGCTAGAGGCTCCATTGCATTTTTTGCTTCTTGAAGCGTATTATTTTGATTTCCAAGCTCAATCAATATGGAGCGGCTAGCAAGATGCATATTATATCGATACCCTTTTAAATAGTTCGGAGTCGTAAAATTAGGGTACTTTTCCATCGCTTTTAACTTAAGCTGTAGGGAAAAAGATAGATTATTAACGAGATTTGGATTTTCCAAATAATCAATCGGTCCCGTTTTATTCCGACTTAGCCCATTAAACAACATAATCTTAGCCGTCTTTTTTCCATTTATTGTGGTAAGCTTCTTTTCAATTCCAGAAACTCCATCACGATGTATATCTATAATTACTTTTATGCTTGGATATTTTTCCAGATTGTTCTTAACACCAACGGCAGCCTGATTGTAAGCTTTGTTTCGATCTGTAACACCATCCACAATATCATATGCTGTCTCATCATGAATTACGTTATATCCATATTGTTCTTCTAGAATTTCTTTCAAGCAAGCACCTACCCCAATTACGGATTCATCCTTATTTCCTTCTTGGCTATCAACAAAACTTTCCGATCCCCCATGCGTATGATAAATAAGTATCTGAGGATCATCGCTTTTTTGTATAGAAAAGTCTTCGTTTATCATTTTCTTAACATCAAAAATACTGGTATCTGCTGATGTAGTGCCATCCACCACGTAGAAATTACTTAGCAAATATTCCGGATCAAGGTTTTTTTTAAGCTCTTTTATTTTGCTTTGGTTCGTTTTTGCAATTACTTCTACATCTTCTTCCGCCTCAGCGTTATCTTCGTAATAGCTTTCACCAGTAATAATTGGAAAGTCAGAATTTTCATTGATTATTGAATAGTTAAGTGTTGCATCTCCTTCTTGAAGCTCCACAGAAGTTGAAACTGCCGCTGCTTCACTTTCAATGGCATCAAGCAGGTTCCAGTTTTTGAGTGCTCCGCTTACAAATGGATAGGAGTTATATTCATAAAGCGTTGCGTTCTGGCGAATAAAATCAAGGCTCCATTGTTCTTTTACATACGTTCCAACTTCAAGATCTAGAACATTTCCACCTTTTACAATCAGGCAGGCCGCTCCAAAAAAGATACCTGTCCAAATTATGATAAAAACAAATTTTGTTACATTGGTAAGTTTCATATGCCTTCTCCTCTTCTATGATTTTATTCCTATCCAGAAGAATTTATGTTTCAATTCATCCATTACTCGTAACAGGATAAACTAACTGATTAAAAGAATTTGCAATCACCTGGCTCATAAGATTCACCGATTCATCAATATCTTTGGGTGTGACAAACATATTTCTCATTGTTTCACTATTAAGTTCAAGAATAAAGTGTTCAGATTCATCCTCTGAAAATCCTTGTTTGGTAAGCACCTCTCGCATGCGGTCTTCAACAATTGTAAGCGCATCTACAACTGTAGGAACTCCTAGGGCGATGACTTTAATTCCAAGACTATCTTTGTTTAACGCTTTACGATTGTTTCCCACTCCAGCTCCAGGACTGATACCGGTATTGGTAATCTGGATGGTTCGATTCAATCGTTTGGTACTTCTTGCTGCCAAAGCATCAATTACAATCAAACAATCTGGTTTTGTCTCTTTCGAGATTCCTTGTAGTATTTCCGAAGATTCCATACCAGTCTGAGCCATAACTCCCGGAGCAATTGCACTTAACGTTTCCATTTTATATTGGTCCTTAAAATCCTTTCCAAACTCCCGGATCAGATGTCTTGTGGCAATTAATGAATCCACAACTTTGGGTCCTAACGCATCTGGCGTAACCTCTCTATTTCCAAGTCCAGCTACCATAATATGTTTATTTTTAACACCACCAGCAAGTTCTTCTATATAATGACTAACCACTGCCTCAAGTTGCGGCATATCTTGTTCCAATTCATTTACTTCAATCGTTATATACATGCCCACCGGTTTATTCATTGCCTTCGCAGCTCGTTCATCTTTTATTTCTAATGTTGTAATTTTGATTCCATTTTTTTCTTCCTCTTTTAAAATAACACCCTTAATTTCAACATCATCCTCTGGAAAACTCTCTCTTGCTTCAAGCGCCAAATCAGTCCGAATCATATTTTCTCCCATCTTCCACTTTAGTGGCATTTAATAAAGTTATTATCAATTTTCCCAAATATGATTCGGACTATTCTAATCTGATCAAATGAAATTGAAGCAAAAAACAGCTTTCAAAAATTTCAATGAATAAAACTGGTTGTCCTTGTATTAAAATCAAAAGAAAAAGAGAAGAAGCAATTGTCACACCCACAATTGCTTCTTCTCTTTTGTTATTTAAATGTATTTAATTCTATAATTTAAGCAAGTTTGTTAACAGCTAATGTTAAACGAGATACTTTTCTAGAAGCTGTGTTTTTATGATAAACACCCTTACTGGTTGCTTTCTCAATTTCTGTGATAGCAGCTCTTAAAGTAACATCAGCAGCAGCTTTATCAGCAGCAGCGATAGCAGCATCTACTTTCTTAACAGCAGTTTTAACCGCTGATCTAATAGATTTATTTCTTGCAGCCTTAGTCTCATTAACTAAGATTCTCTTCTTTGCAGATTTTATATTTGCCAATCTGTACACCTCCAATTAATATAAATGTTCATAAATTTTGTTGCACCTAAATCGGAGACACGATTCGGTTCGATGCAAACATACTCTCTTATTTTAGATGAAAGGTTCTTATCTGTCAATAAGTTTTTCATCTTTTTATTTTTTTGTTTCAAAGAATCTATAATAATCCATTGAAAACGGAGAGTGAGGGAGTTGAACCCTCGCGGCTGTTACACCCTAGAGCATTTCGAGTGCTCCCTCTTCGGCCTCTTGAGTAACTCTCCAAATAAACTTTGGTCCTAATGAACTTTAGTTCTAATGAACTTTAGTTCTAATGAACTTCAGTTCAATGTATACTTATAATCAATCTGAGCACTAGGCACGACTGTAAGTAACTATTAATAATTCAACACCCATAGTGTCTGCTAATCGACCGGTTTTTACCTGCTCTTCGATATCTGCACAGTTTTGTAATACACTAACTAATTGACTTCGTTTGAAATTTTTACTCTGGGTGATATACTTATTTACTGCAAAAGGTGGAATACCAACCTTTGCGGCTAATGAAGCTCCTGCTTGTTGCTTTTTTACTAATTCTTTTACTTGAAGCAATAAATTAAAGTGCCTTGTAAGCAAATACAGAATGGACATTGGTTTTTCCCTTAGCGATAATAAATCATAGTATAGATTAAGGGCCTGCGCTTGCTTGTGGAATCCAATTGCATCAATCATTTGAAAAATCTTTCCGGTAATCTGTGTCGTGCTGACTGCATCAATATCCTCGATTGTAATTACTTCACGATCATAGGAAAAACAGACTAGTTTTTCAACCTCATTTTCCAAGTTTTTCATATCAGTGCCTGATTTATTAATAAAGTAAGAAATCGTTTGTTCCGTAATCTTTTTGCGTTCCTTTTGTAGAAGGGATGCAACCCAAAGCTTTAAATTCTTTTCGTCCATTCCATTCATTTCGCAAACATAGCCAATTTCTTTTACAGCTTTAAACAACTTACTGCGTTTATCTATTTCGGATTCTACGAATACAACTACCGTTGTATCTGGAAACTCCCTTATATAGTCAGGTATCTTACTTTGATTTTTAAAGTATCCACTATTCTTAACTAAAACCATTCGTTTTTCACTAAAAAAAGGAAGTGTTTGCGCAATATCAATGATTTCATTGTCTTCCATGCCTTTTCCTTCAAAGTAAGAAAAGTTCATTTCATCGCTTTCACTAAGAATGGCTTCTTTTAGTTTGTCCTGATATAGTTTTTTCAAATAATCCTCAGTGCCATACAATAAATATGCAGGTTTAAATTGATTATTTTTAATATGTTCTTTTATAAGCTGCATATCTACACCTCAATTCTAACCTAAGTCCATTCACTATTGTACAAGGAATTTAATAAATAATCAAGTATGAATTTCCCCAAAAATGATTAATTTTTGAATCCTTTTCTTTCTTATAAAAAAAGCATCCAAAATCGGACGCTTTTTCTATTTAAATCTAGTTTATGTATTGATTATGATTTAATCTTTACAATTTTTACTGTATCAGCAATTCCACTTGCCTTCAATAATTTCACATATTTTTTATATTGCTTTTCAGGCACTCTAATTACTGCATCACTCGATATTCCTTTAAATGCATTTTTACCAATCTTTGTGATATTTTTTGAGTTAATTACAATTATTTCAAGATTTTTTGCACCCGCAAACGCTTTTTGTCCGATTGTTGTAATATTCGTTCCAATCGTAGCCTTCTTAACTTTCGTGTTTCCTTTCAGTGCATTATCAGCAATTGCTGTTACCTTAAAGGTAATTCCGTCTATTTTTACAGTAGTTGGAATCACTATTTTAGTAGTTTCTGATTTTTTAACTTTAACATAAGTAACTTTACCACTTGTTTCAGATGACTTTGTTACTTTATAAGTTACTGTTCCTTTTTTTACTACTTCATTTTTTGCTGGAAGGGTTACTTCTTCCGGCGTTTCAGTAGGTTTAGGGCTCGCGCTTGGTGTAGGTGGTGCAACAACAACCGGTGATGAATAATCTGCATCTGGTATCGTTTCTCCACTCTTGGTTACTGTTACCTTAAAGGTCGCCCTTGTATCACCGCAAGATGCTGTAATTAAAGTCTCACCTTCTGCTACACCTGTTACTACTCCACCAGCTACTGTTGCTATTGTTTCATCTGCTGATTTCCAGCTGATTTGAGCTGCACTGACTCCCTTAATGCTTTCTAAGGATACTGTACTTAAGCATTTAAAATAAGTTGATTGCTTTTGAGCATAAGAACCTGTGTATAGTTTCGCATCTGCAATATCAATACAATCGTCACTCATTGATCCAATTTGGTCAACATAAATAAAGAGGCTAGTTGCAGCACTGACATCAATATCTACAAATTTTGCATTGTCCGGCTGTAAAATAGTTCCTGTTTCATAAAGTTTATTTTCAGGTGTAATGCTATCTTTATAGATAATAAAGTTAACTCCGTCTCTCGTTGTTTTTGGTGCACTCTTTAGAAAATCAATTCCAACCCATGCCTGGAAACGTTTTGCATTTAATCCTGTCAAATCGTATGTAAAAGTCGCATTTGTATTGGCACTCAAGCCCTTCGCAAATGATGTCTGTACATCGCCAATCTTCATACTGATTGCAACATTTGACTGAGTAGTGGTTAAATCTGCCTCATTAATATGAACATTTCCCCACCCTGAAATTGCAGATGTGAAATTAATTGCTCCACAAGAAGCCGTCGCTACAGTTGGTGTTCCAAAAACATTCGTTCCATTTACTACACCCGTCAAATAAGAGTAGTCTAATCCCAATACGGTACATACTGGTGCTATGGCAAGTGTCCCTGCTACTACAGAACCCACTTCCGTACTTGTTGCAAAAATAGTTGCTGTTCCATTGGAAAGAATTGTAACTTTACCAGTACTGGATACTCTTGCAACACTTGCATCGCTTGAACTCCATGTTACCCCTTGCTCTGTTGCGTTTGCTGGTACAGTTGCTGCTGTCAATGTAAACGTGTCTCCAACATTGACCCCTGTTGGTAGCCCATTAATTGCAATTCCTGTTACCTTCACGGCTGCACTAGCTCCGTCCGGTATTACGCTTCCAACTGTGCTTGTTGCAGGAATTACTGTCTGATTACCTGCTACTACGGCAATAGTAGAAGCCGTAAAATCATATGATTTTTTAACTACATCTGATTTTAATGAAAATTCTGCTGTAAATAAATCTGCATTTTTTGCTATCGCCTTTGTCAATTCATATACAACTTTAATTTGTCCGTTTGCCACTGCTTTTGTAGAAATGGTTCCTTCTACACCCGCTGCAAGTGAAATATTACCAGCTATAAAAGCCGATGTATCATAATTCAAAATAAAGGAACCTGCTGCCATTGCAGAATTATCTGCTACAGAAGTCTGAGCAATTGCACCAGTAACTGTTACCTTACCGTCAGCGTTACCTGTAGTATCTGCTGTAGATAATGATAATGTTAAATTCTCTGTCGCTCCTATAATTTGAGTGGCATTTACTGCTGCCCTTAATGCTGCAATATCTTTTACATCTACTACACTATCTTGATTCATGTCAGCTGCGTAAGTATTCAGTTTATCAAATGTATCATTTCCTGCTACTACATTACATAGCTTGTTTACATCTACTATGTCAAGTTTACCATCCGAGAATCCATCAACATCACCATTGACTGCTAATTTTAAGGTATCCTTTAAAGTTCCGTCTACGGTAAGTGTTACCAGATATCCCGTTGCTACTGGTGCATCCTCCGATGTTTGCTCTGCATTGTATGGATCAAGCATCGTAATGGTTCCACCCTCAACCGGTTTAAACATTGCTTTTAATTCTGCCTTTGTTGTTCCTTTTGCTACATTATAAAGAATCTTATTTTTTGAATCCAATTTAGTGGTTGCTGTATCTGCTAATTCAAGGGCTGTTTCTTTTTCATAGAATCCAGTCATAATTAATTTAGTGTCACACCAGCTCACTTCATCGTGTCCATCTTTAATGTTCTTGTCTGCATAAAGCACAATTTCTTTTGCTCCAGTTACATCAACATCAAAATACTGTGCATTCTCATTTGCCTTCATTAATTTAGAGCGATACACTTCCTTACCATCTACATAAATTATGGCATAAGCTCCATCCTGGGTTTTATTCTTGTGAGCATCAATTCCAACATAGCCTTGCAAGCGCTCTACATTTAAATCTGCGACATTGAAAGATAATTTCGAATCTGCATTTACACCATATCCACTTTCAAAGGTTGTCCTTGTTCCGTCAACATATAAATCGAGAGCCGTTCCACCATTGTCTTCATTTGTATGGATTCCACCATACGAAGTAAGAATACTCTTTGTTAAATCATATCCTAGATTAGATAGCATAATCGTACCTGAATTTTTCAATTCAATGGTATACGTTCTACTATAACCATTCGTTGCGGTTGCAACAACTGTTGCAGTTCCTGGGAACTCAGTTGCCTGTGTAATCTTAAGCGTTACATCTTCGGAAACCGCTGTAGCAGTTACCTGTGGTACACTTCCATCTGGTGAAGATGCATTGTATGCGTATTTTGTAATATCATTATTAAATTTAGGAAGTTCTACATCTCCAATTTTAATAGAAGCGAGTAAATTTGCATCATCTTCAAATGCCACCTTGCTTATTTCCATCAGTCGATTCCGTGACTCACCGGAAATAGTTTTAAAATGATAAGAATAGGTATAAGTTTTATTTGTAGGAAGCAAGTACTTAGATAAGGTAGCCTGTCCGCAGCTTGCTGTTCCGAGTCCCATCTGAGCATAGTCAATTGTTACAACTGTATTCTTTGTTTTTTCTATTTGATATGGATGATTTGCTGCTTGTAATGCTTCCTGTGTACAATGTAATGCACTCATTTCAAGGTCTCTATCTGTTGCATCAATTAAGAGTCCATCTCCATTGTCATCTGTCAGTGCCATCCATCGTACATCCGTCTTGTTACCAGTTTCCTGAGGATATACAAAGTTTGTGAACTGGTCGGATACGGTACTATTCCATATACCAACATCGTATCCAGCTTTTCTATCGCTATAACTATCTGATTCACCACGACCATACCATGTCATATTCTCAAGACCTTCTGACAGTTGAAGTCTATTACCAACTCTTAAAAGGTTTGTCATATTTGTGGAAGGAACGAGTGTACTCTTAACAAAAATATCTCCTGTTGGATAAATGGTGTATGTCATGCTGTCTTTTGAATCCGAGCACTTTGTTAATGTTCTAGTAGCAGTGACATAAACCACATCCTTCTTAGTAACGATTGACACATCATCAATTGTTGTATCTGTGTTTGCATTCTGCCATTTTGCATCAACTGCTTCTTTCACGTCATTATCTGTATAAGCTCTCCAGTAATTAGGTTCAATAGATTCTGCAATCATTTCTTTTCCATTTGATTTAAATGAAGTCATTTCACCTGTTGCTTTATCAAATTTTGCTGACCACGCATCTTTTGCAATTGTCAATGCAGTTTCCGTTTCTGTCACTTCTCCACTTTCAAAAACAGAAGTTCCTTTACTTCCTTCTACAATTTCGGCAGTTACAGTTTTTGTCTTACCTGCTTCTACCGTTACATTTGTGTTTGAAAGTTTAATATAATCTTTCGATGCGATATCCGTAACTGTAGGAAGTTCTCCTTCTGCTGTATAATTCAATTCGAATTGTCCCTCTGCAATTGCATATCCAGCATCAGCCCATGTAACCTGATCGTCTGTTTTTATAACAAAGGAAACATTAAGGAAATATTCTTCCCCAGCTTTTACAGTCGTTGGTACCGTAAATGGTATTTCAACGTCTTTTGAACTCATTGCAGGAATATCAAGCTCCATGGATCCATTCTGAACCGTTTCTCCATCTTTCAAAAGAGACCATTTCATTTTATACTCATTAGCATTCGTATCAATAAATTCATTATTTATTGTGATGGTTTTACTGTCTAAATCTTTTAGACTCATCTGAAGTGCCTGATAAATTCTCTTTACTTCATAAGCTTCTGGCTGTAAGGTTCTATCTGGTGAAATGATACCATTTACACAGAAATCTTTGTTTCCAGATTTCCAAGTAGAATAATTACCTGTGTTCCAATCTCCATCATAACCCCAGTAGGTGCTTTTGCCATCCCATGTTCCATCTTCTGATAATAGTGGAGTATTGTAAGACTGGTCAACCCAATCCCAAATAAATCCACCCTGTAGGATTCCATTTGCGCGGATTTGTTCCCAGTATTCTTTTAATCCGCCTGCACTGTTACCCATTGCATGTGCATATTCGCACATGATATAAGGTTTTCCTGTTGTCGTTTTTAATTTTCCAATGGAAGGATACATTTCAGAATATACATCAACTCCTGCATTATCATTCCAACCTTGGTAATGCACTACTCTTGTATCATCATTATTCTGAAAATAATTAATTTCTGCCTGTAGTGAATCACCTGCTCCTGTTTCATTACCCGGTGACCACATAATAATACATGGATAGTTTTTATCTCTCTCTAGCATACTGATTGCTCTGTCTTTTGCTGCCTCTACATATCCTGGAAGACTTCCAGGAACACTATACTGGCTTCTACCATTATGTGATTCCACATTAGCTTCATCCATTACATACAAACCATATTCATCGCATAAGCGATAGAAAGTAGGATCATTTGGATAATGTGATGCTCTAACTGAATTCACGTTGAGAGACTTCATCAATTCTATCTCTTCACGCATATCTGCTTCAGTCAAATAATGTCCCGTGTCTGGATCGTTTTCATGGCGATTCACACCAGTAAGCGTTACTACCTGTCCATTGACACGAAGTCTAGCACTGGAAGTACCTGCTTCGGTCAGTTCAACTTCTCGAAATCCAACTTCCATCTGTGTTGACTCAATGGTTTTACCATTTTTCTTAAGTTCCAACACCAAATTATAAAGATTTGGATGCTCTGCTGTCCATTTTTTTGGATTGCTTATTTTTTGACTTAACGAAACAGTCGCTTTTTTATCTGTAAAAGTACCAACTTGTCCTGTTAATGGTGTTGTTGTAACCAATTTACCATCCGCATCATACAAGTTTGCATCAACGCTAAGGCCTTCGGTTTCTGTTGCAGCAAGATTTCGAAGTTCTGCCTCAATATTTAAATCTGCATCAACATAGGAACTATCTAAGTCAGTAACAACAGTAAAGTCACGAATTTCAACACTATCCTTCGTTGTCAGATATACATCTCGGAAAATACCACATGCACGAATCATGTCCTGATTTTCTATATAACTACCATCTGACCAACGATAGACTTCAACTGTAATGACATTTTTATTACCTGCTGAAAAATCAAGCGCTTTTGTAATATTAAATTCATCCGTTGTAAAACTATCTTCACCGTATCCAATGTACTGGCCATTCACCCAAACATACATTGCGGATCCTACTCCTTCAAAATCAACAAATACTTGGCGTCCTGCCCATGTTTGATCGATCGTAAAAGTTTTACGATAAGTACCCACTGGATTACAGGTTTGTGGTGCGTCACCTACGGTATAAGCAGAATAATTTTTACCTTCTGCTGCCATCCATGGATAATTCTGGTTTGAATAAATAACAGGATCATATTTCCATGATCCGTCTTTATTTACATATGTTTGCCAATCCTTAGGCACTGTAATGTTATCCCATGAACTATCATCATAAGTTGTTGTATTAAAATTTGTATCTTTTGTGGCGATACGGTCAGCTGGTTTTACAGCCCAGCTAAACTTCCAGTCATCCCCATTTAATAGCTTATAATAACTTGATTTTGCTTTATCCGCTGCTTTTGCTTTCTCAACTGTATCATAGTTGTAAAAGGTCGCCCTCGCATCCTCTCTGTTAACCTGAAATATTCCAGGGCTTGCATTCCATTCTGTTTTCTCTGCTGCCTTAGCTGGTATTGTGAAAATTCCGTCTAAACCAGAAACATTCACTCCAGTTACAACCATAGCGGCTACAAGAATAATAGAAATGATTTTTTTTCTCATTACATTGTCCTCCTTTAATCATTGATGTCTTAAGACTCATCTTCTTTTTTACAAAGATTTCTGTACAGTTATGCATTATTTCATGTTTTTAATTCCATTCTTTATGTTATAATACATTTTCACTGTTCTTTTCCCTAATATTACCACTCAAATATTAAAAAGTAAAGTGTAAATTCGCTATTTTCGAACTATTTTTGTGCATTTTTTATAAATACAATTTTTAAAGCGTTAAGTTAATAACATATTTTTACTCATAAAATATAAATATATATGAATTTTTACACATTGAACTCAAGTTTTAGAGATATAATTCCATAATTGTTGGAAATCAACTTATTTGTTGATACAAATATTTATAAATAAATTCAGTTCATAATGAAGGTTTACAATTTTATGAGGAATGTTTGAATTTATCAATTACAAACTTCTTCCCATTCGTTTGTACACATACAGACCCTACTTCACTTGAGATGAAAACAACCGATTTTACACTTTCTAACTTTTCTAATGTTTCTTTATGGGGATGTCCATACCGGTTTTTTAATCCGCAGGAGATAAAAGAATAGGTTGGTTTTATATGTTCTAAGAATGCAAGATTACTAGATGATTTCGACCCATGATGCCCAACTTTCAAAATTTGATATTTATCGTTCTCCAAGTATGGTATGGCGTCGGTTTCACTTCCTTCCATATCACCGGTCAACACCATAGAAAATTCGTCATAACTTACTTCCAAGCCAATCGAATTATCATTTTTATCAACAATTTCTTTAGAACCGGATGGATTGATACAATGTAGATAAAATTGTCCTCTTTTGAAACCTTCATTTCTTTTTATGTATTTTAACTTAATGCAATGTTGTGTTAGAAGATCAACTAATTCATAATAAGCTTCATCCTTTTCAATACCCGCACCCAAAACAACGGTATCAATTTCAACACCGCCAAAATCGGTGAATTCAAGAAGTTCAACCACACCATTGTAATGATCTTCATCAAGATGCGTAATAAAAACATAATCCAGTCTTTCGCATCCCTGTGATTTTAAAAATGGTTCCAATACATATTGTCCCACCTTAGTTTTCGTACTGCTACCTCCATCTACCAAAATCTTTAGCTCATCTTTTGTTTCAATATAAATACTATCTCCCTGACCCACGTCCAGAAAAGTTACCTTCATTCCAGGATTCTTTGGCAATATTGGTATTACAACAAGCAAGAATAAAAGCATCCACACTCTTTTCTTTTTCGTGAAGTACCACAATAGAAGCGTAAACGCTAAAATCGCATAATACAGTATAAAGAAGCTTGTTTGTGGCTTACCCATAATTATGGTTGCATACGGAAATTTAAGAAAAAGGCATGCTATTTTTTCGTACAATCCCAAAATTACGAAAATACCTCCCGCGAAAATTACTGCTAATTTAATCCAAATCATCCCTAGGATTCCCGCAGCCACAGATAGTGCTGCTAACACTGACATAAGCGGTATCACCACTAAATTCACTAAAACACCATACAACGGATATTCATAAAAACTATTTAAAAGAATAGGAAATGTTAGAAGTTGAATGGATATGCTCATAAGAAGCGAAGAATAAATGCCTTTGAGACATTTTTTTATTACACATTGATTTTCAGACGTTGAACACTTTACACTTTTTGCATCTTTCTTTTGATTATCAAAAATAGAAAGAAAACTTTCGCATAGCAATGGATAAATTAAAGCAATCCCAAGAATTGATCCAAACGATAATAAAAATCCCGAATTACGAAGTTCAAGCGGATGAAATGCTAAAATGATACTTGCACTTAAAGCCGTTGATGAAAGCATATCATAAGTTCGTCCAATTAAGATTCCAACAAAACTAATCAGTATCATAATAACCGCTCGATTCGTTGAAATACTAAATCCCGTCATAATACCATATAGTACCGCAGTAGTCATTGCTGTTAATGCGGCTACCTTCTTTTGCTTAAAGATTTTTAATAAGAATTGATAAATTCCCATTGCTATCAAAGATACATGTAGCCCCGAAATTGCCAAAAGATGTCCCATCCCATTTTTTTGATACTCTCGCTTTATGTCATTTGAAAGTTCCGTTTTATCTCCCAAAAACATTGCCATTAGCGTTGCTGCCTGATCCTCAAAAAGCCATGTTTTGTAAACCTTCTCAATGCTTGTTCTACCCATTTGAAGAAATACTTTTAACCAGTCTTTTTTCGCATCTAGGACAGTAACTTTTCCTTCTATCATGCGATAGCTGATTCCTTTGCTGTTGTAATAATAATAAGAATTGAATTCACCCGGATTTGAGGGTGGTTGAAATTTTGATAAGATTCCTTTTACAAGGATACGATTTCCAAGATACACATCCTGTTCCTTCGTGTATACAAGAATTTTATTTAGACTATACTGATTTGTTTCTCCATCTTTTTGAAAGGATACTTCGGATAGGGTAATCGTCATCTTTCCCTCTTTACAAATAATATTATCTATCCTACCCGTTATTTTTCCTGTTTGTTCGGTGTCAAATTCCGAATCCAGGGAACTTTTCGGAATTGACGCCATCGAACTTGTAATTAAAAGGAGTATACAAATCCAAATCAAAGGACGTTTTGGCTTAATATTGACTCCTCCTTATTCACTTTTTGTTACAATATCAAGATTTCTCTCAAGCGGAGCATCTAGCTGTATTCCATCTCCAAATGAGGCGACTGGCACACCATCAATCGTAAATTGCACTTTGCTAACCTCCGAGAGCTCAGTTAGAGAATTAACCACAGAATAAATGGTCGCATTGGTTGAGACTCCTTCTGCTCCTTTTAGGAATTCACTGCTTAAATCCACGTAACAAACACCGTCTTTTACTGTCACTTTATTAAGTTCCGTTTCTTCTGGTACGGTTCGAAGGATTTCATTCGTTTTTACACCTTCGATACTATTTGGTCCTTTAATCAATTGGTTTAATACAAGCTGTTCGAGTGGGATGGTTCCATCGTATTTAATCTTCACTCTCGTGTCTATCAGTTTTTTTCCGCTTGCATCTGCAAAATAAAGGATAACAGTTGCATTCTGTTCGTATTTAGTCTCGCCACCGGTATTATCGATAAAATCTTCCGCCTGCATAAATCCAATTGGCAAATCATAACTATTCTTTAGAGGCTGTCCATCTATTACAAACTGTACATATTGAATTCCTTCAATTTGACAAAATGTTTTTACGATTGCCGCCCTACATAAGACTTCAGAAGCTCCCTTTAAATTCAAGTAATTGCTGTCAAAATTAAGAGTAAGCTGTTCATTTTCCACATCCTTAGAAGGCGTCATTGTCACATAATCTGGCAATGCTTTCTTGGATGTAAGTTTAGTAGGTTTATTCTGTCTTAGCGCTTTTGCATACTCCTCTATTTGTTCTTCCATTGTGTTTCCAGTCGGCGTATATGCCTCCCTTACAACCTGTGTTTCCTTATTATCTAAATAGTAAATATAATAATCCGAATCCTCAGCTGAACTTTCTTCCTTTGTTCCAGCCTCTTTGCATCCCATCAAAAGAATTGCTAATAAGAATAAGGATACTAATAAACGTATCTTTTTCATAATCAATCTCCTTTTCCTTACGCTATGAAATTGAGTGGAATACGAACCGTGAATGTCGTACCTTCGTTTTCTTTGCTATGAATCTTAATGGCTCCACGATGCATTAATACTGCGCTCTTTGTAATTGAAAGTCCAAGACCTGTACCACCTGTTTCCCTTGATCTTGCCTTATCTATGCGATAGAAACGCTCAAATACTTGGTCCTGAAATTCTTCTGGGATTCCAACGCCTGAATCTGCAACCGAAATATAGAAGAATTTGTGGTCTGCATTTAAAGATACCCGCACCCATCCATCATCGAAATTATATTTTATGGCATTTTCAATCAGGTTACTAATGGCTAATGATAGCTTCACTTCATCCACATCTGCCATTACCGGACGAAAACTCTCATACACGAGCTCAATATTCCTTTTTTCTGCAATTGGACGCAAGCGCTTTAATATCTGCTCTAATAAGTCGTTGATATTTATCTGTGATATATTTAATTCTCCTGAAGTCTTATCCAATTTTACAAGAGATAACAAATCATTGATAATCTTATCTTCCCGATCGATTTCCTCAGCAATATCCACCATGAATTCTCGATAAAGTTCTGCAGGAACACCATCTTGCGTAAGTAAAGAATCCGATAAAACTTTCATCGAAGTGATTGGTGTCTTTAGCTCATGTGACACATTGGATACAAATTCCTGTCTGGATTTTTCCAGTGTCTGTAGCCTCGTTAAAAGGTGATTAAATGAATCTGCAATCTTTTGCACCTCTTTGTAACCACGAATTGAAACTTTTTCTTCCAGATATCCGTCCGTTGCATGATCAATTGCACTCGTCATCTTTGCAAGTGGCTTAGATACAATAATCGAATATAGATAAGAAAACAACATGACAACAATAAAGATCACGATACACAAAACATTCATCTTCTGTTGTACAACATCATATACCGCAAATACATTTTTTGTTGAAAAACTCATGATAATGATACCCATATTTTCTTTTGTTTTACTATTTACAATTGGGTTTACAAGTTCCACATACTCGTTTTCATTATCCACATATTTGCTGTCTGTTCCTCTAGAACATGAAATTACCTGTTCCGATATAATTGTCTTTCCTTCTTCTAGACCATAGGTATCTTTTAAAATATTTAAATTGTTATCTACGATAACGATTCTTCCATGATATCCCTCCGCCACCTGCAAAATTTCTGCATTCACATCCGTGATGTCTTTCACATCGTTTCCAGAAAAATACCCGGAAGAGATCAATAAATTCGATATAATTCCACTTCTTTCTTGAAGCTCTGTGACTCGATTGGAGATTGCCTCGTTTTGATACGTATTTAGAAGTACGATAGAAAATACATAAACTGGCAATATTCCAAGAACAAGCATTACAACAAATACTTGAAGCCGCATGCTATGAAAAAAGACAACTATTTTATTATTTTTGGAAATAATAACCAACTCCCCATTTCGTATGTATATAATTTGGTTCGCTTGGATTACTTTCGATCTTTTCTCTCAAGCGACGAATGTGTACGTCTACGGTTCTGACATCACCTGGATAGTCATATCCCCATACTAAATTAAGCAAATTCTCTCGACTGTATACTTTATTGGAGTTGAACATCAAAAGTTCCAGCAAATCAAACTCCTTTGCTGTCAAGTTTACCTCTTTACTTGCAATAAAAACACGTCTGCTCTCACAATCGACTTTCAGATCACCCACTTCTACAACCTTGGATGGCTCTGCTTTTGCCTGTTTACTTCCTGTGCGGCGCATGATTGCTTTTATTCTTGCTTTTACTTCTAATATATTAAAAGGTTTTGTAATGTAATCATCAGCTCCATACTCAAGACCCAATATTTTATCCATATCATCACCTTTGGCCGTCAGCATGATTACCGGCACATCGGAAAATTCTCGAATTTGTTGACAAACTTCGAATCCCGTTAGCTTTGGAAGCATGACATCTAAAAGAATTACATCGTACTCCTTTTGCTTTGCCATCTCCAATGCTTCTTCTCCATCATAGGCACAATCTACTTCCATTCCGTCTTGCTCTAAGCTAAAACGGATTCCTTTTACAATTAATTTTTCATCATCTACAACAAGCACTCTCTTCGCCACGGATTCATCCTGCCTTTCTACCCCTTATATTTTAATAAAGTCTTTTACCTTTTTAAATACGCCCTCTTTGATTCCATCAATCTTCATAATATCTTCGATTGACTCAAACCTTGCAGTCTGCTCTCGATACGCAATAATCCATTCTGCTTTTGACTTTCCGATTCCCGGTAACGTCATTAATTCCTCTAGCGTTGCGGTATTGATATTCACTAGTCCATCGGATTCTTCAACTGTTTCCTTCGTAGCTTTCTTTGCTTCTTCTTTTGTCATAATATAAATCTTTTCACCATCCGTTAAACATGCTGCTAAATTTACATCATTTAAATCAGCATCTTCGCAAAATCCACCGCACAAGTTTATTAAATCATCTAACCTATCATCCATTGAAACTTCATATACTCCAGGTGAGACTACTGCACCACAAACATATACTTTCATTTTCTCTTCTTCTATTGCTTCTTCCATCGTATCCGACGTAGTTTCAGAAAATGCAGTCTCCGTTTCTATGCTATCAGCACTTTGCCAATCGTTTTTAGTATGATTTTGTGCAACAAAATATAGGATTCCGGATAAACATAAAAACAAAGCGGCTCCCAATATCATAATTTTCTTATTCAAATCTTGTACTCCTTTGGTATAATTTGCCCTCTATACCTAAGCTGAGTAAGATATAAGATAATTCTACACAATTAGTCCACGCTTTACAATAGGCAAATAGTAATTTATTTACTCCACTTAAATGTAATAACACCAGCGATAATAACCGCTAAACCTATAATTTTTCTCCATTCAAAATCTACTTTTTCCACGCCAAACAGTCCGAAACTTTCGATTAGGAAGGCTATCACCAATTGCGCAATCAAAATAAACATGACTGACCTCGCAGGTCCTAAACTACTTACACTTTGTATCACTGTGTAAGTAATGAACGCTCCCATTACACCACCAAGCAGCATATATTTTTGACTGACGTGAAAAAGTGCTCCTACGTTACTCTCTCGGCCTGTTACAAACCATGCTATGACGCATACAATCAGCGCTGTTAACTGAACAAATCCTGCCGCAATCCATATGCTGGTATCTTTGGTGACTTCTGAATTAAATATGCCTTGAATACTCATTAAAGCACCCGAAACGAATGCAAGTATATAGCCCCACATAAAGCTCTCCTTTTTTACTCACATTATAACCAGATTTTGGCTGTCTTAATCTTTTTCATAACAAAGTTTATGAAATTTGAGTAGTAAGTTTGATTTACTTTACTTGTAATCGATTGATATAACTTAGAATCAAAAGTACATCACTGTCATCCAGGTTTTTCAACCCTTCCACCGCTTTATGAATTAATCCAGGATTTGTAAATTGTTCATCAAAAAATTCAACTGGGCTTATACTAAAATATTCACAAATTCCAAATAGCTCAGTTAATGGTGGAAGTGATTTACCCGATGAAATGTTGTATATATAACCTCTGCTATGTCCTAAATCATAGCTCATCTTATATTCAGATACTCCCTTTTGTAACCTGAGCTGTGTAATTCTATCACGAACAAATTTTTCATTCAATATAATCACCTCCAATTTATATAATATGTAATTGTCTGAGATAATTAGTCAATAAATATATGTCGTTATTATTGTAATAGTAAAATATTGTATGTTATAATAGTTCTAAATATGTCATATCTTCTATTTATACAAAAAAACGTCGAATATTATTGGATGTAAATATTTTCAAACATACAAAGCCTCAGATTTCATCTATAAATACTTTCAACAAGAGAGTAAAAGAACATTACCAAAGAAGCTACTTAAAGAAACTATTATTCTTTTCAAAGAATGAGTCTTTTGATAAAGGAACAGATTAATATGAATTTTGAAAACTTAAACCAGCTGATTGCATCCTTGCAGATGCTTCTAAGATTTTATTCTGTCGTTCGTATTTCAGATGCAGAATCGAAAAAAATATTATACGACAGTGAATACTCTGAGTTAGCAAACGGAACTCCTATTTTGTGTTCTGGCTGTTACGATGCTACATTTTCTATTAATGAGGAGGATAATACATTATCCCCAACTATTACCATTCCAGTATCTGTTGCCAACCATTTATGCTATTTGCAACTCATACAGTGTGATGATGGAATCAAATCACCACCTGTGATGCATGAAATTATGTATCACCATATCCAAAAGCTTCTTATTACAGATTCCCTGACCAATGTTTATAACCGTAGATATATTGATACCCAACTTCCAATTGATTTAAACCAAGCATTTGAAAATAGCGATCCTGTATCCTTGATTTATATTGATATCGACTATTTTAAAAATATTAATGATAAATATGGTCATATTGCAGGTGATAATCTACTAAAAGAAGTTGCCAAAATATTCCTTCATCATGTTCGGAAAAACAACGGATGGGTGGCGCGTTATGGAGGTGATGAATTTCTTATCTGCCTTCCTGAAATCTACAAATCTAGCGCAATCAAAATAGCAAATAAAATACGAATCGCTGTGGAGAACAGAGACTTTTGTATCAACTCCCATCATATAAAAATAACTTGTAGCCTAGGTTTGCAAACCGTTTACAAAGAAAATGGTGTGAATACAGTTGATAAAATCATAAAATTAGTAGACAAAAAATTGTATCATGCAAAAGAGAATGGCAGAAATAAAATTGGATTATAAGTATTAGTATACAGTGGAAAATTGGCCTTTCAGCTTAACTTTATACCTTCAGATAAAAAATCCCAGGAATTCTTCGCTAGAAGTCTACCTGAGATTTATTTAAGGGCTTGCTCTCTTCGTTTTATATAAGCTTTAGAGTTTGATTCAGTATCACTATCATTTCATCAATTTGATCTTTGTCAATTATGAGCGGAGGTACAAAGCGGATTACATTGGGTCCTGCGCTAATTAAAATGACCCCTGCATCCATTACTTTGTTAATGATTTCAGCAACCGGAACCGTAAATTCCAATCCCTGCATAAATCCTTTTCCTCTACGTTCTTTGATAAATTCATATTTTTCCACCAGACTATCCAGTTTTTCTTCAAGATAAGGTGTTACTTCTTTTACATGCTCAACAATTCTTTCTTGCTCAAACAGGTCGAATACCTTACTAACTGCTGCACAAACAAGTGGATTACCACCATAAGTAGTCCCATGATCACCTGCTTGTAAAACCCCTGATACTTTACTGTTTGTAAGAAAAGCGCCAACAGGGATTCCACATCCAAGCGCCTTTGCCGTTGTTAAAACATCCGGCTCTACTCCGAAATCCTGGAAGGTATACATGCTTCCACATCGTCCCATTCCACATTGAATTTCATCAAAAATAAGAATGATATCATTTTCATCACATAGTTTTCGAATTCCTTGCACAAATTCCAAAGTCGCCGGAAAAATTCCGCCTTCTCCTTGCACTGGTTCCATTATAATAGCGCAGGTATTTTCATTCACCAATGCTTTTACACTTTCAAGATCGTTGAAATTCGCAAACTTAACTCCTGGTATCAATGGCTCAAACGGTTCACGGTATGCTTTCTTTCCTGTTAAAGCAAGTGCACCAGTGCTTCTACCATGAAAAGAATGTTCCATAGATATAATCTCATAGCGATTTTTCTGACCCTTTAAATACGTATACTTTCTTGCAATTTTAATCGCACCTTCTATTGCTTCCGCTCCGCTATTTGTAAAAAATACCTTTTCCATACCGGATGCTTTTATTACTTTAACAGAAGCCTCAGCCATTGGAACCGTATAAAACAAATTGGAGGTATGAATCAATTTATCAATCTGTTCTTTTAGAGCATCATTATACTCTTTATTTCCATACCCAAGAGCAAACACTGCAATACCAGATGTAAAATCCAAATACTTTTTACCATTGATATCATAAAGGTAGGTACCTTCTCCTTTTTCTAATACAATCTGAAATCGGTTGTAGGCATGAATGAGGCTTTCTTCTGCTTTTTGTATGTATTCATTCATAATGATTCCTCCTAATCTTCGTTTGAATAACGTTTATTATCAAGTATTGCCGTTCCAATACCCTTTTGCGTAAAGAATTCAAGTAATAGACAGTTTTGAATGCGTCCATCTAAAATATGGACACGGCTCACACCATCCTTTACTGCATCAATGCAATTTTGTAGTTTTGGTAGCATTCCACCACCAATATATCCCGCTTTAATATAACCATCTGCTTCATTGATTGTCATTTTTGCTATTAACGTATTTTTATCATTCGGATCCATATATACACCCTCTGTATCAGTTAAAAATGCAAGTTTCTCCGCTTTAATAGCACGTGCAATTGCACAGGCAGCATCATCTGCATTAATATTATAGGTTTCAAATTCATCATCGCTTCCAATGGGGGCAATTACAGGAATAAAATCATGATCAAGTAATGTATTGATAATATCAGAATTCACCATCTTGATATCTCCAACAAATCCAATATCTTCTCCGTCAATATTCTTTTTATCAACAGTTAGAAGCCCACCATCTTTTCCACTGATACCAACTGCCTTTACGCCTACCTTTTCGAACATTTGGACTAATGTTTTATTCACACGATTTAAAACCATTTCCACAACTTCCATCGTTTCTGCATCTGTAACTCGAAATCCGTTGCAAAACTGTGCTTCTTTACCAATTTTATTAAGCCATCCACTTATTTCTTTGCCTCCACCATGTACGATGACTGGGCGCATTCCCACCAATTTAAGAAGAGCTACATCACGGATAACACTTTCTTGTCTTTCTTTGCTTAACATAGCGCTACCACCATACTTAACTACCACAATTTTATCTTTAAACTCTCTAATATAAGGTAATGCCTCAATCAGTGTGTGCGCCTTGGTCATTATTTGTTCCATATATTCGTCCATATTTTATCCTCATTTCTGCGCTGCTCTTTGCGCTTATCAAATCATTCATTAGGAACGATAGTCTCCATTGATTTTTACATAATCATAGGTCAGGTCACATCCCCAGGCTGTTGCAGTTTCCTCTCCCATTTTCATATCTACAAGAGCCGTAACTTCTTCCCCCGATAAAATCTTGGTTGCTTCCTTCTCACTATAATTCGTCGCCATTCCCTTTTCAAATAGCTTTAGTTTCACTCCATTGCTTTCTATAAATAAGTCAACAATTTCAGGATCAAACATAACTCCAGAATACCCAAGTGCACATATAATTCTTCCCCAATTTGCATCATTGCCATATACGGCTGTCTTCACTAAATTAGAGGTTATGACTGATTTTGCAAGAATGACAGCTTCTTCTTTCGTCTTCGCATGAATGACGGTGGTTTCAAACAATTTAGAAGCACCTTCACCATCTTTTGCCATTGTCTTGGCAAGCGTCTTGGTTACCATAGATAATGCCTGACAGAATATATCAAAGGCTTCTCCCTCTTCTGTAATTTCTTTATTATCAGCAAGCCCATTTGCAAGTAACAAAAAGGTATCATTGGTTGAAGTATCACGGTCAACTGAAATCATATTAAACGAATCTTTTACATCCATACGAATTGCCTTTTGCAACATTTTTTTTGAAATTTTTAAATCCGTTGTTACTACACCTAACATCGTAGCCATATTTGGATGAATCATACCAGATCCCTTACTCATACCACCTAAGGTAATTATCTTACCATCTAATTCAAATTGTGCGGCACATTCTTTCTTAATGGTATCCGTTGTCATGATTGCCTGTGCTGCCATCGTACCATTCTCTATTGATTCGGAAAGTGCTGGAACTAGTTTTTCGACCCCGATTTTCACCTTATCCATAGGAATCTGCATACCGATTACTCCAGTGGAAGCTGTTAATACTGATTTCGGTGAAATTTGAAGAGCATTCGCTACCTCCTGCGCCATTTCTTCGTTTATTTTCTTACCAGCTTCACTTGTACAAGCATTTGCTATTCCACTATTTAGTACAACTGCCTGTGCATAATCTTCCTTCTCAACAATCTCTTTATCCCAAAGAACGGGTGCTGCTTTTACTACATTTGTAGTGAATGTTCCTGCCACAACTGCTTTCACCTTGGAATAAACAAGTGCCATATCCATTCGATTTGAGTATTTTATTCCCGCTTCGGCTCCTGCTGCCATAAATCCTTTTGCACTTGTTACTCCGCCATCTATTATTTTCATAGCATTTCCTCCATTATTATTTCAAACTATTTTTTAACAATACATGTTATGCAAATATAAGTATCTTTCGTATATATCTCTTGTTTTCTAATTATGGAAACATTGGGACTTGTTTTAATCCTTTTGTTTCTTCAAATCCAAACATCAGATTCATATTTTGTACCGCTTGCCCCGCTGCACCTTTTACTAAATTATCCATAGCACCCATCATGATAATACGGCCGGTTCGCTCGTCAATTTTAAAATTGACATCAACGAAATTACTTCCTTCCACCCATCTGGTTTCTGGTGTTACATCCTGATCTAATACTCGTACAAAATATTCTTCGTTATAATATTTATTATACATTGCCTTTATTTCCTCATAGGAGTAAACTTTATTTAAGCTTGCATATGCAGTCACTAATATGCCTCGGTTCATCGGTACTAAATGCGGTGTAAAGTTTAGGATAACCGGTGAATTGCTTGCATAGGACAACTGTTCTTCAATTTCAGGTGTGTGTCTGTGATTTGCTACTCCATATGCTTTGATATTTTCGTTTACTTCGCAGTAGAGATTGTTAATCTTTGCTCCCCTTCCTGCTCCAGATGTACCTGACTTCGCATCTATAATCAAGGTGTTCATATCAATTACACCTTCTTTTGCCAGTGGATAGATCGATAAGAAAGAGCAAGTAGGATAACAGCCAGGGTTTGCAACTAATCTTGCACCTTTTACTGCCTCACGATTGATTTCACAAAGACCATACACTGCTTCTTCAATAAACTGTGGACTCTTATGCTTGATTTCATACCACTCTTCATAGGTAGAAATGTCTTTGATACGAAAGTCAGCACTCAAATCAATTACCTTTACTTTTGATAAAATTTCCTCTGTAATCACAGATGCACAAAATCCTTGTGGCGTTGCCATAAAGATTACATCTACTTCATCCGCTAATTTCATAATGTCATCTGCTTCACAAATATTTTCAACCAGCCTAAATACATTTCCAAATACCTGGTAATACTTCTTATTAATATAGCTTTGTGATCCGTACCACTTGATTTCAACTTCTTCGTGTCCGAGTAACAACCTTACAATTTCCTGACCAGCATATCCGGTTGATCCTATTATACCTGCTTTAATCATGATTCAATCACACCTTTCTTTGTTTCGTTTGTATGATTATACATCCAATATTCACATAAATCAATGGTTTTTTTAATTTTTTATAAATAATACTTGCATATTATACATTTATGATGTATATTTATTTAAAACAAAAGAACAATAATAAATTATAAAATATACGGAGGTATTTATTATGAAAGAAAAAGTTATACTTGCTTATTCCGGTGGTCTTGATACAACCGCAATTATCCCTTGGTTAAAAGAAAATTTTGATTACGAAGTAATCTGTTGCTGCATCGATTGTGGCCAGGAAGAAGAACTTGATGGCTTAGAAGAACGAGCAAAATTGTCAGGAGCCACGAAACTATACATCGAAAATGTAATTGATGAATTTTGTGATGAATATGTAGTTCCTTGCGTACAGGCAAATGCGATTTATGAAAATAAATATTTATTAGGAACTTCTATGGCTCGTCCAGTTATTGCAAAGCGCTTAGTAGAAATTGCAAGAAAAGAGGGTGCTACTGCTATCTGTCATGGTGCAACCGGTAAAGGAAATGACCAGATTCGTTTTGAACTTGGAATCAAAGCATTGGCTCCTGATCTCAAGATCATCGCAGCATGGAGAAATGATAAATGGACCATGCAGTCTCGTGAAGATGAAATTGCTTACTGTAATGCACATGGCATCAACCTTCCATTTTCTGCTAATTCAAGCTACAGCCGTGACCGTAACTTATGGCACATCAGCCATGAAGGTCTCGAATTAGAAGATCCATCCAAAGAGCCAAATTATGATCATTTATTAGTACTTGGCGTGTCTCCGCAGAAGGCTCCAGATAAAGATGAAACCGTTACTATGACATTTGAAAAAGGAGTACCAACGAAATTAAATGGTAAATCCATGCAAGTTTCAGAAATTATCAAAGAATTAAATACACTTGGTGGAAAACACGGTGTTGGTATCATCGATATCGTAGAAAACCGTGTCGTTGGAATGAAATCTCGCGGTGTATATGAAACTCCTGGTGGCACTATATTAATGGAAGCACACCAACAACTAGAAGAATTAATCTTAGACCGTGACACCTATACGATGAAAAAAGAAATGGGTAATAAATTTGCTGATATCGTATATGAAGGTAAATGGTTTACTCCTCTTCGTGAAGCAATCCAAGCATTCATTGAAACAACGCAAACTTATGTAACCGGAGAAGTTTGTTTTAAACTTTACAAAGGCAATATCATCAAAGCGGGAACCACCTCTCCATATTCTCTATACAATGAATCTTTAGCAAGTTTTACTACTGGCGAATTATTTGATCATCATGATGCAGAAGGTTTTATCACCCTCTTTGGCTTATCTACAAAAGTTCGTGCATTGAAAATGCAGGAAGTGGAAAAAGCAAATCAGAAGTAGAAATCTTGACAAACAAAACCGATATATGTTACCATCTTATGCAGTTGTATTCTCACATTGTGAGTGCAGCTGCATAATCTTATTATAAGGAAAGGAGAATAGGAATCAGCCCAGGATTCAAAGCCACAAAAACAGAAATGTTTTCACGTTTGTGATAGAATTAGCGCCATGTACCTTTATTGGGTCGTAAAGTGAAAGGTCGACGAGGAGAAGAGAATATCGAAAGTTCGGCGGATGCTCTTCTGCGTTACTTTGAACGCACATATGTTGCCAAAGCAGCAGGTAACTGCAACACAAAAGCAACATAGTCAAAGAATTAAAAAACTTAATAAAGGAGACTACATTATGTGTGGAATTATTGGATTTACAGGTATTATGGATGTCAAAAAAAACTTGGTGGAAGGCTTACAAGAATTAGAGTACCGCGGTTATGACAGCGCTGGCATTTCTTTTTTTACCGAGGATGGAGTTGAAACAATCAAGACCATTGGAAAGGTTTCAAACCTCGCTGAAAAAGTAGAAACAATCGGCAAAAAAACAACTACTTGTGGAATCGGTCATACCCGCTGGGCTACTCACGGTGGAGTTAGCGATGTAAACTCACATCCACATACCTTTGGCAAGGTAACCTTAATTCATAATGGAATCATTGAAAATTATCAGACGTTGCAAAAAGAATTTGCTACACAAGGTATTTATCCAATCTCACAAACGGATACGGAAATTGCTGCAATGGTGATTGATTCTTGTTATGATGGAAACCCAGTAAAAGCAATTAAGGATGCCGTTTCAAAATTAGAAGGCGCCTATGCCTTTTGTATCATTTTTCATGATCAACCGGGTGTTATCTATGCAATCCGTAATGGTAGCCCTTTGGTTGCAACATGCACAAAAGATGGTTCTATTATTGCATCTGATATGGTTGCTTTAATAAAATACTCCAAAGATTACTTCGTATTGCCAGAACATCACATTGCAAGATTAACACACGATGAGATTACCGTAACTAATTTAGAGCATCAAGTGGTAGAACCTAAAATGCTTCATGTGAACTGGGATGTTGCAGCAGCTAGAAAAGGTGGCTATGACTATTTCATGCTAAAAGAAATTCACGATCAGCCAGAAGCTCTTCGTAACACGATTATGCCTCGTATCGTGGATGGTCTTCCATCCTTTGAAGAAGATGGTGTTCCCGATTCTTTGTTTACCAACCTTAATCATATTGTAATTACTGCCTGTGGAACAGCAATGCATGCAGGTATGGTCGGAAAAAATCTGATTGAAAAATTAGTGCGAGTACCGGTTACCGTTGATATTGCTTCCGAATTTCGTTATGCAGACCCGATTATCGACGAAAAAACTTTAGTAATTACGTTATCACAATCTGGCGAAACAGCGGACACATTGGCTGCTGTACGTCTTGCAAAAGAAAAAGGAGCAAAGACGTTATCCATCGTTAATGTAAAAGGCTCTTCAATTGCCAGAGAAAGTGATTATTTATTATATACCCATGCTGGCCCGGAAATTGCAGTTGCCAGTACAAAAGCCTACACCGTACAACTTGCTGTTATGTATTTAGTTGCATTCCGGTTTTCCATGGTAAGAGGAACCTTATCAAAAGAAGAAGTCAAAGAGTATATGCAGACTTTGGAAAACACAGTCTCTACCGTAGAGGAACTCTTAGCCTATGATACAGAAATCGAACCAATCAGCAAGCGCTTAAAAGAAGCTACTGACCTTTTCTTTATTGGCCGTGGTGTTGATTATTCTCTTTGCTGTGAAGGTTCCATTAAATTAAAAGAAATTAGTTATATTCATTCCGAAGCGTATGCAGCAGGTGAATTAAAGCACGGTACCATTTCCTTGATTACAGATAATGTTCCCGTAGTTGCTTTAGCAACACAAAAACATGTTTATGGAAAGATGATTTCGAATATCCGCGAGGTTCGTTCTCGTGGAGCAAAGGTTATTTTGATTACAAATGCAGATGTGCAGGTTGATGCTTCTCTTTGCGACCATCACATTATGCTACCTAGAATGGATGACTTATTCACACCATTTGGTACAGCAGTTGTGCTTCAGTATCTTGCATATTATACTGCCGTTACACGTGGGTTAAATGTTGACCAACCTAGAAATTTAGCAAAATCAGTAACTGTAGAGTAAAAGACCTCTGCAAAAGACATACCCAAGAATAGAGGATTATTATGATAAAGCAATTGTACCAAAAACAAGAACCTGTTTTTTCTTTGGAGGTTTTTCCTCCAAAGAAAGACAGTGACATTGATTTAATTTATACCGCGCTTGATTCCCTAAAAGAGCTAAACCCTGATTTTATCAGTGTGACCTATGGTGCAGGAGGAAGTACCAGTAAAAAGACCATCGAAATTGCATCTTATATTCAAAATACGTTGAATGTAAAAGCTGTTGCTCACTTAACGTGTGCAGAACTTGATGAATCTTCCTTACAAATCTTTTTAGATGAATTAAAAGCACGTAAAGTCAAAAATATTCTTGCACTTCGTGGAGATATTCCGAGTGGAATGTCAAAAGAAGAATTCAATCAACGTGTCTTTACACACGCCTGCGACCTGATTTCTCATATCAACAAAAATCCATTTGGTTCGATAGGTGCTGCCTGCTATCCGGAAACACATCCACAAGCTTTGTCTTCGGATGCAGATATCATAAATCTTAGAAATAAAGTGGATACTGGCGTTGATTTTTTGATTACGCAATTGTTTTTTGATAATGGTATGTTTTATAATTTTTTAGAAAAAGCAAGAAAAGCTGGTATAACAACCCCAATTTCAGCAGGAATTATGCCGATTACTTCTGCTTCACAGATTCAAAGAATTGTTGAGTTATCCGGTTCCGCCGTTCCAACAAAGCTTTCCCACCTAGTGTCAAAGTATGCAGATCGACCAGAGGACATGAAAAAAGCAGGTCTTGAATTTGCTACCATGCAAATCGAAGACCTACTCACTCATCAGGTTGACGGCATCCATCTTTATACTATGAACAAGGTAGATGTAAGCCAAACTATATTTAAAAATATTGGTCGTATTTAGTTTAATCCAATCGGGTATAGTGATTGCTTCCATTCCAAAGAATCCACTCTTCGTAACCGGCATCTTCTACCGCTTGAATCTGTTCTTTGATTTGGTTCTTATCATATGTCTGGTGATTGGAAAGCCAACTAGCCGTAAAATCTTGCAGCCATGGTCGAACCGTGGCTGCTTTTGTATCTTCTAATACAGTTACTGACTCACTTAATGCTTCTTTTACAATCGTATAAGGATCCAGATCTGGATGTTTTACTCCGTAACTGCCATCTGCATAATGAGAAGGATAAATCATAGGACAAATATAATCTAAGTTTTCAGCCATTTCTTTATAGTCCTGCCCCACAATCTTTTGATCTACATCACTATTAATTACAATACCATATACATCCGCAGATACATAGACTCCAAGATCTGACAAGTTATCATTCATATACTTTGTAAATTCCGTAATAACTTCTTCTTTGGATTTGTTCTTTGCATCTTCCCCAAAGTCAACTTCCTTCATGGAACTGTCGGTGGAAAATCGAATATAATCGAACTGAATTTCATCAAATCCCAGCTCTACTGCTTCTCGTGATATTTCCAGTAAGTAATCCCATACTTCTGTCTTATATGGATTTACCCATGCTAAACCACTTTTATCACGAAATATAGAACCGTCTTTTTTCTTTAATGCTAATTCTGGCTTACCTTCCGCTAATATAGGATCTTTAAAAGCAACAATACGGGCGATGAGGTAAATATCCTTGCTTTTTAAAGTATCAATTAGTTTCGGCATATCAGAGACATATTTTTTCTTCGCGCCAATTTTTTTTACGGTACTATTATTTATATTATATGTAATCTCACCAGAATCATTTTTAACATCAATAACCATAGCATTCAGTTTCGTCTCTTCCACAAGGGAAATCAAATCATCCATCCCAGAAGACCCCGCTTTTGGACCAGTCACATAAATACCTTTTACTTTTACTGGCTCTCTCTCTGCCTTTGGATTTAGCGTAGGTTCTGGTGTTGGCGTTGGTGTTGGTGTTGGCGTTGGTGTTGGTGTTGCACTTTGTACTGTTTGACTTTCACCTACCGTTTTTGATGAAGCTCTAAAACTTTCGACCTTGCGAAATGTATCCTTTTCCATACTTTGACACGAAGTACATATTACTAGAAGAATACATAAAATAAATACAAGAATAAACCTATTTAAATATTTCATTATCGTCTCTTTCACTTTTCTTTAACTTATTTTGAATTTTATTAAATACTGCAATTATTTCCGGATCAAAGCTACGTCCAGATTCTGCATTGATAATTGCTGTGCTTTCCTCATGGCTAAACGGTTCTTTGTAGCAACGTTTACTCGTCAGTGCATCGTAAACATCTACCACTGCCATAATTCTTGCCGCAAGCGGTATTTCATTTCCTGATAAACGATCAGGATATCCCAAACCATCCCAACGCTCATGATGAGCTCTCGCAATATCAATTGCCATTTTTAGAAATTCATTATGTTCATTCACCTCATATAACTCTGTTAGCATATCTGCACCTATTGTTGTATGCGTCTTTACCGCTTCCAGTTCATCATTATTTAGTTTTCCTGGTTTTAATAAAATATTATCCCGAACGGAAAGTTTGCCCATATCATGAAGCGGTGCAGCAATTTCTATTGTTTCAATAAAATGATTACTAATTTCTTTTTCAAACCGAGGGCATAACTGAAGACTCATAGCTAGTAACTTACAATTTCTTGCCACATTTTTAATATGTTTTCCAGCTGGATCCTCTTTTGATTCCGATAACTTTGCCAAAGAAAAAATGAAATGTTTTTCTTCTTCTGCTATCTTTTTAATTTGATCGTTCACCATTTTATGAAGTTTTTGATTATATCCTTCCAATTCCTGTTGCATTCTGTAAATCCGCAAATGATTATTAATGCGAAGTGTTACTTCTTCTAATTCAAAAGGTTTTTCAATAAAATCAACTGCCCCCAACTTAAAACCTTTAATTTTATCTTCTTTATCATTCATTGCAGAAATAAAGATAATTGGAATTTCTCTTGTTTTTACATCCTTTTTTAATAGCTCACAAAACTCATATCCATCCATATCCGGCATAGTTATGTCTAGTAATATAAGTTGTGGTAGTTTATTATTAATGGCATTTATAGCTTGTTTTACACTAGTAACTGCTCTTGGCGTATATCCTGCCTTTTTTATCATCTCGGTCAATATTGCGAGATTTGTTGTTATATCATCCACAATCAGGATATTCTCCGCTTCATTACATACTCCCTGGTATTCCATCCCTTATCCTCCGCTACTTATACTTAAATTTATCCCCTAGTAACTGTTCGAGTGTATTATATAACTCTTTTGACCTTTCCAAATCCTCCTTTCGAATTGCCAATTCAAGTCGAAATACTGTTCGCTTCAAATCTTCAATATCATTTCCCACTAGTATCTTAACTGTCTTTGCAAATTGTTCCGCTTTTTCCCAATTATTCATTTCGATACAAAGATTTAATTTCTCCATGTTCTTGCCGATTTCTTTTTGATTTTCTTCACTCCCAAATGAGAAAACTAGATTCACATCATACATATTGGTTCCGTCTTCTGAAAAATGTAATTGTAACGCCTCTTCAGAAGATAAATTCGATATATTTTTTTTTCTTGAATCTTCATAAATAAAACTACCTGATACCACTTCATGAAGCCCTGCATCCTCATCATCAGCACGCCGTAATCGGACAAAAAAGGAAAAAGTACTTCCCTTTCCACGTTCACTTTGAACGAAAATATTTCCTTTCATAAGCTCTACCAATTGTTTCGTAATACTAAGCCCAAGGCCTGTTCCACCATATTTTCTGGTTATGGAAGCATCGACCTGAGAAAAGTCCTTGAACAGTTTATCCATATCCTGTTTTTCAATTCCAATACCAGTATCCATCACCATGAAAAATAACTCAACCTCACCATTATCATGTTCTTCGGTCATATTTACTTCAATGCTTATTTGTCCCACATTGGTAAACTTTATACTATTCGATAATAAGTTATTAATAATTTGAGTTAATCGAAGTTCATCACCAATTAAATAGTCAGGCACGCTTGGTGTAATGCTAACACGAAGTGTAAGCCCCTTCTCATTAATAATTGGAAGTGACGCTTCAATGGTTCGATCCATAAATTCACGAAAGCGAAATTTTCGTTCTTCAAGAGAAAACTTTCCGGATTCAAGTTTTGAAAAATCAAGTAAATCATTGATTATTGTTGACATATTTCCACAACACCGTTCAATAATTCTTAAGAGACTCTTTTGTTCTTGCGTAAGTTTTGTATCACGAAATGCAGATGTAATTCCTTTGATTCCATTGACTGGTGTTCGAAGTTCATGTGTTACAATAGAAACAAAATCGTTACGAATCTGTAACGCTCGTTCTGCTTCTTCTTTCGCTTTTTCTACCTGGCGATATGCAGCTACTCTTTCCGATATATTGACTGCACTTATGATTTCATAATCTTTGTCATCCTCCTGACTAGAGAACACTTTCATTTCCACCGGAAAACAAGTTTCATTCTTTCGATATACAAACCCATTCTTATCTTTATTTATATATTCCATTCCTTCGGGAGTCATTCGAAACTCCCTTCGAAAAATTGCCATAATTGAAACATTTTCATCTGCTTCAGAGTACCCAAGCTCTTTCCTTGCCATTTCGTTCCATCTTATAATAATGCCCTTGCGATTAATAATCCAAAACATACAATATGCGTTGTTGAATACAGTCTCTTTCAATTCTTGCAATTTGCTAAATTCCATATGATTACCCCTAGTTTAGTTCGCATATAATTAGTTATATTTATTCTATTTCACATAATGTGATTTGTCAACAAGGTCCCCCCTGGCTGTGAATATTCTGTGTCCTATACTTGACATATTGCAAAACATGCGTATATAATAAGTTGAAACTATACGGTATGTGAATAAAAGGAGCGAGCCATATGAACTTTAATGTGCGTTTAAAGCAATTAAGACAAAAGCATAAACTGACACAAAGTGAATTAGCTAATATTCTTGGCTTGAAGCCTACTGCTATATCGAATTATGAGTCTCAACGAAATGAACCATCTTTTGACAAATTAATTGCTCTCTCTAAATATTTTGATGTTTCATGTGATTACTTGTTAGGGATTTCCGATGCATATCTTCCTGTTGGAGGAGAGGTACTGGATAAAGATATTGTAGAATTCTTTGATTTATATCAAAAATTAGATGGCGACAAGGCCAAAGAAGTTCGTAATTACACGAATTACTTAATTTATTGTCAAGAGCACCCGGAAAGATAATATACGTACATATGAAAAAAATGCTGTGGCCTAGTTGGCTCCACAGCATTTTTTATATTTCTTTCCACTTCCGCATGGACATGGATCATTACGATTCACTTTCTTATCCTTCACGATAGTGCCTGATTTTTTTTGTTCTTTGTAAAGTTCTTTTCTTTTCTCAGGTGCTAAGAGGCTGTCCCAAATTTCTAATTCATATAACCATTCAGCTTTTGCCTCTACCATGTTATAATAAAGTTTTTCTTTATCAATATCTAAAGATACAACTGTATCTTTATCCATCTCTTCAATTGCATTTTGGGTTTTCAAACTATCATTAATTCCATCTAAAAATCCTACCATGATACTTAATTCGGTATTATATTTCTTTGCAAGTTCTTCAACCGTTCCACTTACTACGTTTTCAGCATCTGCAAGGATTTCTTCGTAAATACCTTTTTCAATTATAAAATACTCCGCCCAGAATTTTTCTCCGGCTTTTGTGTTTGTCATTTCGCGAGAATATGCGTATTCTCTCCAGTCACTTAATAAACTCATAATAAACCTCCCTTTTTATGGTCCGTTTAACAGTATATCATATAATAGACCAAGTTTTCAATAATTTTTTATTTTTTTCATTGATATTGTATAAAAAAAATAAGGAAGATAATACTATAATCATACCAATGAAAAATTATAAATACTTATCCTCCCCTGTTGAAGAGGTTAGCGCATAGTTTCTAATTTCCCCCTATGCGCTGGCCTCTTCATTTTATTGTACTAATTGACTGACTTTACTTATTTATATCTTTATTCTTGCTCTTTAGTGCACGATAAATCAATATATATCCATAAAGCATTACTGGTATTGCTACCGTTGAAAAAATACAAGCCATAAACAGCCCTTTTGTAGCGGGGGTAGTAAAGATAGCAGAAATTAAAGTCACGACATAAATGGCAACCAAAAATACGACTCCTATCATAGCTAAAATTCTCTGACCTTTTGGTCTTGTTTCTTTTTGTTTCTCCATCTGATTTTCTCCTTACAAATTTTCTTTTATGTGCAAAAGTGCCTGCACAATCATTCTTGGATGATCAAAAGCCGTTTTGCTATTTTCTATTACTTCATAAGACGTTTCCTTTAATATTCCAGTATTGTTATATGTTACACCAACCTTACTAATAAAGTTAAGATTATGCTCTTCATTTGATAATCTCAGTTCGTAAGTATCACGAATTCGTTTTCCATTTGTCTTACCGCACACATTACTTTCAATCTGCTTAAATGAAATATCCATCCACTGTGCATCGGCTGCATCATCCCCAGCCTTTATCTTTGCTACACTATCATCTACGATAGCAAGATATGATGTTGTAATAATTCGGGTTCTTGGGTCTCTCCAAACTTCTCCCCAAGCATACATTTGTTCAATTGGAATATCTTTTAACCCCGTTTCTTCGGTAAGTTCCCGTTTTGCTCCGTCAATTAAGTCTTCATTAATTTCAACAAATCCACCCGGTAAAGCATAGAATCCTATGCTAGGATGATTACGTCTCTTAATCATTAGTACTTTTAGACCTTCCTCTACGCACTTAACTGGACCATCCGCACGAATCACAATAATATCGGATGTATTACATGGATTTTCATATTTTAAAGGATTATATTCCTCCAGAAACTCTTCCAAAGTCTGTCCTAATTCATTCTTTATTCCTGTCCCGTAAAATGTTTCTATATTTTCCAAAAATGCTGACATCATAACCTCCAATAGTTTACATCTGTAACAAATATGATAGTCCATCCCGGTTAAAAATGCAAGGTTAACTGTGGACACTTGTATTTATTCTTCATTTGTGTCAAACTGTACAAGCTAGGAGGGCATAACATGGAATTATACATTAAATCAAAGGAAACATTAGCATTCCCAGATACTTATACGGTGATCGATTTGGAAACCACAGGTCTTAATATAGAGGAAGATTTTATTATAGAAATTGCAGCATTAAAAGTAAAAAACAAGAACGAAACCGAGTATTTTCAGAAGATGATTCACTGTCCAATCCAAATTATAGATCGGATACAAAATCTAACCGGAATCTCCAATGAAATGCTAATCGGTGCATCAACTTTTCCTCAAATTGCAAAGGAATTAAAAGCATTTATCGGTGAAGATATAATTATCGGTCATGCTGTCTTGTTTGATATCACCTTTCTATCAAAAGCATTTACAGAAAATTCATTTACACCTTTTGCAAATCCTTATATTGATACCTTACCTATCTCTCAAAAGCTGCTGCCGGAGCTTGTACACCATCGTTTAAAAGACATGGCATCTTACTACAAGTTTGATACATCCAATGCACATCGCGCCATGGCGGACTGTCAAATGAATTTTCAGGTATTCGAGGCAATGAAACAGACAATTATAAATACGTATCACGATTATGACATTTTTATTTCAAACTGGAACACACTATCAAAACGCATAAAAGCTGATATGATTTCAACTGATATAAAATCTTTTGATACTACACATCTTCTTTATCAAAAAAACTGTGTAATTACTGGTGCACTTGACCGTTTTTCGCGCAAGGAAGCAATGCAGGTAATTGCAAATCTTGGTGGTTTTAATACGGACAAATTAAATACCTTTACCGATATTTTGATACTCGGAAATGGCGAATACTGCGATTTGTTAACCGGAATTACAAAAAAACAAAAAAAGGCCCTCCGCCTCATCGACGAAGGGTACCCTATCAAAATCATAACCGAACAAGAATTTTATCAGTTACTTTTTTGAAATTATTTCAATTCATGGACTTAGTTATACAATATTCAGTACTTCTTCTTTGGCGGGTTCTGTTTCCTCTATC
Source organism: Acetivibrio sp. (assembly GCA_041739345.1). Lineage (GTDB taxonomy): Bacteria > Bacillota > Clostridia > Lachnospirales > Lachnospiraceae > DIGJ01. The sequence goes on from JBGSNZ010000036.1 coordinate 171,010, forward strand.
TCAATTGCATAGAGTACAGGACCTTTTCCATTGTAATCCGTCCAAAACTCATTTTTTACTTCTGCGGTTACTTTCACCCATTGCTTATTCTCAAGATGTCTAGCCTGCCTTGTCTTACATACAAATCCAAGAAATGCAATATCATCAGCACAACAAGTCATTGCCATTCTCCCTGGTACAAAATAATTCTTTGGGAAGCCACCTGGTTTCAACACCATACCTTTAAACTGTACTTTCTTTCCAGCATAGCGATCGGTGTTTTCAAGTGCATCAATATACCAGATGCCGAACTCTTCCTCTCCAATTTCAATGATTGGAGCTTTTACATCGTATGGCAAATCTTCTTCCGTTATTACGTCAACCGTATCCTCATCTGCATCCTCAAAAACAACTTGTGCTCTTTGATTTACAGCTTTAAGGGATCTTCGATATACTGGAAGGTCTTCTATTCCCTGACAACGATTGAAAATAATCATGTCTGATTTTCGAATCATTTCAGCTAACAATGATTTCATATTTGCAAAATAAGTAGTAAATGTAGATGCATCAATAAACGAAATCTGCTGCTGAATTTCCCAATATCCAGGAAGTTTCATGTCCTTTGTATTCCACATGCCATTATATTCAATAAGAATACGTTCGGGCTGATATTTGTTTTCAAGCTCAATCAATTTGGCAACTGTAAATTCTTCTTGGTCTTCTATCATTTCAATAATAGTACGATTTTTTTCTAATAGTTTGGAATCGTATTCTACTAGTCCGTCTTCACAAACAATGAGTAACGTAGTACCCTCAACGCTAAAGTAATCTTCATCAATTGTTTGATTCAAAAAGGTAGTCTTTCCACTCTCTAAAAAACCATTTATTAAGTAAACTGGCATTGTTTCCATTTTGCCACCTCATTTCTAAATATTAAGCCTATACTTCATGTTTGAATAACTGTTCCAAAGCTTCTTCTTTTAACTTAGAACCAATGACGCAAACCTTTCCTGTATAATCCGGTTTACCTACTCTAAGTTCCATTTCTCCTGGAACATAGTCAAAGTAAATCCAATCATCGTTGTTTTTTGACTTAACCATACCCTTGGCACGAAGTACAATACCGTAAGTTTCTTCATCTTCCAAACGGACTAATTTACTCTTTAACTCATCTTCCGCATAAGATATTGGTGCTTCAAAGCCCCAGCTTCCAAATACTTCATCGGCATGGTGATGATCATGTTCGTGGTCATGATGGTGTTCATGCTCCTCTTCATGATGATGTCCACATCCACACTCTTCGCCGTGTTCATGATGATGTTCATGCTCCTCTTCATGATGGTGAGCACATCCACACTCTTCATCGTGTTCATGATGATGTCCGCATCCACACTCTTCGTCGTGCTCATGATGGTGTCCGCATCCACACTCTTCATCGTGCTCATGATGATGTCCGTGTTCCATTTCTTCTAACATTTCTTTTTCCAATTTATTCGTCTTTTCAATCGCTTCAAGCACAGTTGCACCATCTAACTGTTCCCATGGAGTCGTAATAACGGTAGCAGTTTCATTATATTTACGAATTAATTCTACACAAGCATTAATTTTTTCTTCTGACAGCTTGTCCGTACGGCTTAGAATAATGGTACCTGCATGTTCAATCTGATTAATAAAAAATTCACCAAAATTTTTCACAAACATTTTACACTTTATCGCATCTACAACTGCTACTGCACTATTTAGTGTACTTCCTGTTTCACGAACACCTTCAACCGCCTTTGTGACATCAGAAAGCTTACCAACTCCGGATGGCTCAATTAATATGCGCTCTGGCTGATATTTTTCTATTACTTCTTTTAAAGACTCACCAAAATCTCCAACAAGAGAACAACAAATGCATCCCGAATTCATTTCACGAATTTCAATACCGGCTTCTTTTAAGAATCCACCGTCAATTCCGATTTCTCCGAATTCATTTTCTATTAATACAACTTTTTGTCCATTTAACGCTTCTTTTAAAAGCTTTTTGATTAATGTAGTTTTTCCGGCACCTAAAAATCCAGATACAATATCAATCTTAATCATAATATCCCTTCCTATCCTTTGAATCTGACTGTCCACCTAATTTTGTGGATCAGTATAACCTAATTTATCCATTACGGTGTACATCATACCACAAGAAAATTAAGAAATCAATTGTTACACAAAAACCTCATATGAGCTTTCACCCAAGTCGTAAAAGTCCTTCATTGCTAATAAAGCACCTTCCACCATACTAGCAACTGCTGCATCGGTATAAAAAGCCATATGCTGTGTCATGGTAACATTTGGAAACTGGCGAAGGTAAGCCATATCCTTGTTTGAAATAATATCGGATCTAAGGTCATGATGATAAATGCCTTCTTCTTTCTCGAAAACATCAAGACCAAGGGCTCCTATTTTTTCCGATTCTACTGCATCAATTACATCCGGTATCGACATGAGCTCTCCTCTGGCACAGTTAATAATAGTGACTCCTTGCTTCATTTTTGCGAGAGAATCTCTATTAATCATATGGTACGTACTGTCAAGTAGCGGTGTGTGCAATGAAATCACATCACTTTTCTCATATAATTCTTCTAGCGAAACATAGGTTGCCATTTCTTTGACATTCTCTTTTTTATAAGCATCGTATGCAATAATCTTACATCCAAACCCTTGAAGGTTACGAACTACCGATTCTCCTATTTTTCCAGTTCCTATAATACCAACCGTTAGATTCCTAAGTTCTCTTCCTTGCAAACCTTGTAATGAATAGTCATTGACATTTCCACGAAAAAGAGCCTGCTTATAATGTCTTAATGACATGAGTAACAACATAACCGTATACTCTGCAACACCATTTGGTGCATACTGTGAATTACTGATACGAATCCCTATCTTCTTTGCATAATCTACATCAATATGATTAAACCCTATTGTTCTGGTTGCTAAAAATTTCACGCCATATGCTTTCATCGCATCTAAAATTTCAGAGCCTATACTGCTTCGACCCAATATGGTGATTCCATCATATCCTCTAATTTGATCAAAATTTTCCAAGGTCAAGGCTTCGCTACAGTACGTAATCTCCATGTGAAAGCGCTCCGCCTGTTCTAAAAAGTCTTTCTTTTCATCTTCTCTAACTTCAAATGCTATTACTTTCATCTTTTCTTACACACTCATTTCTATGGAATATGAATCAATTTGTTTTAGTTCTTCTTTGCTAAAGGCTAGTTTATCTATTATTTCTAAGTTCTCCATTATCTGTGATGGCTTTGATGCTCCAATTAAAACACTCGTAACCTCACCATCACGCAGTACCCAACTTAGCGCCATCTGTGCGAGCGTTTGTCCTCGCTCTTTTGCAATCGCATTAAGCCCTTCGATTTCTTTGATTCGTTCTGGTGTCAGATTATTTTCCTTTAAGAATCTACCATCCTTTGCAATTCGACTGTCGGATGGGATACCATGAAGGTATTTATCCGTTAACAATCCTTGTGCAAGAGGGCTAAATGCAATAATACCACAGCCGTTCTTTGCTGCATAAGATTTTAAACCATCTTCTTCAATGTGACGGTCAAAAATGGAATATCTCCTTTGATTTATAATAAATGGGCACCGAAGTTCTTTTAAAATCTTCATAGCCTCTATTGTATGTTCCTTGTCATAATTTGAAATACCTGCATATAGTGCTTTACCGCTCTTTACCGCCTGATCAAGTGCCATCATGGATTCTTCAAGCGGAGTTTCTAGATCCATTCTGTGATGATAAAAGATATCTACATAATCTAGTCCAAGGCGTTTTAAACTTTGATCAAGACTAGAAAGTAAGTGCTTCCTACTGCCAAAGTTTCCATAAGGTCCTTCCCACATGTCATACCCAGCCTTTGTACTAATTAATAGTTCATCCCGATATGCGAGCATTTCATTTTTCAGAATACGCCCTAAGTTAGTTTCGGCACTTCCTGCAACTGGTCCATAATTGTTTGCTAAATCAAAGTGTGTGATACCCTGATTAAATGCCGTAACACATAATTCCTTCATGGAATCATACGATGCATTGGATCCAAAATTATGCCATAATCCCAACGACACCAATGGAAGTTTAACCCCACTATTGCCACATCTTTGATAAATCATCCTGTCATAACGTTCCTTACTTGCTACGTAGGTCATCTATTTTCTTCCTCCTGTATTATCTGATTGTTCATGATTTGCACATCTTTGTCATTTTAGTTTTTCTTTGCACATTCCACTACTTCATGATAAACCGTCTGGTAGTCGAACCCAGTTTCAACACATAGTTCTTTTATGCTCTCATACTCCGGATACAATTTCACACCATGATTTCCCTCACAAACTTTTACCTTGGCTGTTCCGTAGGTAGTTTCAACACTTCGAAGCTCTCTCTTAAGCGTCGTACGTTCCATTGGATATCTTCGAATACCAATGGTTGTCGTATTTGCAAAAACTATATCTTCACATTTTTTTACATTCTCTTCTCCACAAATCACAGAAAGCAAATAGGCAGGACGGTTTTTCTTCATGTAAATAGGAGTATAGTATACATCCTTTGCCCCTACTTCAAAAAGTTTCTCCATCGTATAAGAAAGCGCTTCTCCGGTACAATCGTCTATATTTGTCTGTAACATCCAAATAGAATCCGATAGATGTTCAAATGTTTCATCATCACCACATGCTTTTCTTTCAAAAAGCATGGCACGTAGAATATTTGCCCTTTTAAACTCCTTCTTTCCAGCTCCGATTCCAACGGCCAAGATTGTTACATTCTCTGGCAAGGTTTCTTTGGTTTTCAGTGCAGCTGCAATCGCCGCTCCAGTTGGAGTAACCATTTCTCCTTGATTATCCGTTATCTTTAAGGTTAATCCATATTCAGATGCAATATTCAAGGTTGCGGGTACCGGTACTGGAAGAATACCATGTTGACATTTAACATGTCCCTCGCCTTCATATAAGGCGGAAACAACAACTTCTTCTATCCCTAAATCACATATGCAAAAAGCAACACAAACAATATCCACGATGGAATCGATCGCTCCTACTTCATGAAAGTGTACTTCTTCGATTGGAAGATGATGTGCCTTTGCCTCTGCTCTTGCAACAATCTCAAACATCCTTTTGGATAATTTCTTCACCTTTTCATCCGCTATAGTATCCAATATTTTGTTAATATCATATAGATTTCGATGCATATGAGAAGAATGATCATTCTCCTTATGATGATGAGTATGTCCATCTTCTAAGATTACATCAAATGAAAAACTATCAATTCCACATTTTTTGCATCGTTCCATCTTTAGCTGGTAACCATCAAACGGTAATTTATTTAATAGTTCTTTTAACTTATTTTGATCGGCACCAAGGTCTAACAAGGCACCCACCGTCATATCTCCGCTAATTCCGGAGTAACATTCCAAATATAATGTCTTATTCATTCTTTTCTACCGCCAATCGATTAATTTGTGTTGCAATATAAGCTGCCCCGTAACCATTATCAATGTTGACCACTGCAATCCCATTTGCACAGGAATTTATCATCGTTAAAAGAGCAGACACTCCTCCAAAATTTGCACCATACCCTACTGAAGTTGGTACTGCAATTACTGGCATGTCAACAAGTCCAGCAACGACACTTCCAAGTGCACCTTCCATACCCGCAACTGCAACAATGCAATTTGCCGCTTGAATATTCTCTAACTGGGATAACAATCGATGAATCCCAGCAACACCAACATCGTAAATCCGAGTTACCTTAGCCCCAAAGAATTCTGCTGTTTGTGCCGCTTCTTCTGCTACTGGAATGTCTGCGGTCCCAGCTGTACAGATGACTATATTTCCAATTCCTTCTTTTTGGTTTTTCTGAATCTTTAGTATGCGTGAAATTGGATCAAATGTAACCGATGGAATCTCCTTCTTTAACAAATCATATTGTTCCTTTGTCCCTCTCGTTCCCATAATGTCTTCTCCGCGTTCATAGAAGGAGCGATAGATTCCTAATAGATGTTCGTCTGCCTTTCCGCTGCAAAAAATTACTTCTCCAACATTTGTACGAAGTTTTCTATGATGGTCAAGTTTTGCATATCCTAAATCCTCGTAAGGAAGATTTTTTAGCAGTTTTTCACCTTCTGCGACCGTCAGCGTCCCATTTTTAATATCATTTAATATTTTCGTTACGTCCATTTCTCGTCTTCCTTCTGTGCTTTTATTTTTTATGCAATTTTCCTTAAATCAATTTTTAAATTATGATAATAGAGAAGCAAAGTTATGGTACCTAATATTATGGTAGTCAGCGCAAAAATCCAGTTTGCAGAAACTGCACTTAAAAGAAAGAACAATGCAATTGGAATTGCTACACTAACCATCCCCGCCATTATAAAGATAAACGTTGCTGCACTTTGCTTAATCACAGTAACTTCACTATCCCATGTAAAATTCGGTATCTTTAAGTTGATGGAGAGCCCTGCGATTGCTGAAAATAAACAATAAACGATTGGTGTTACAAACAGCCAAATTAATTCCATTCCTTTAAACGGGAGGGCAAATGCAAACATAAGCGAAGTAAGCACAGCAGATGGAATTGATAAGGTTAAATTTACGAGTATTTTACTGTCAAATATTGTTTTGGGCGCAATCGGAAGCGATAACAATATATCCCACTGTTTTCCTTCTAATGAAATTGCAGATGCAGTAGTTGAATTAATACTAGCCATTGTGGCAATAATCAGTGGAGATAATGGCGTAATAATCTTTCCAAATCCTGGTATATTAAGCATTGTTTCTAGACGCTCTACTCCCATAAATAATATAGAAATCCCCATCGCAAGCATCATAATGTATCCAATTCCTGCATTTAAAACATAAATTGAAGATGAAAAAAAGCGTTTTCTTTCTTTTTCATAGAGTGCTTTTAAAGGTGACTTTGTGGAAAGTTTTGTCAGTTGATAATTATTTTTAGTCATGTGCGCTTTTAAAGCGCTATTTAGTTCCACATACTTCCATGCTGTCAGTTTTACAAATACAAAGAAAATGCCAATTGACAAAACAGCAAAGATAAAGAAAGCAACTCCACTATTTTGAACCATTGCTTTGGAATAAATCGAAGTTAGGGGATACATTTTTTGCAACTGCTTTGTTAAAACGAGTGAAAGATTTGCATAATCTTGTACTTTCAAATTACTACTTCCAAATGACAACGCAATAATGCCTAGTGTTGCAGTCATAGTAAATACAATCGAAATCAAATTCTTATGTTTCATTCTCGATGCAAGTGCAGTAATTATCGCTCCAATCATAGCCGCCACAGTCATTGGTATCAATGGAATTAAAAATACACTGAAAATCAGCATGACATAAAACCAAGGAGATACCTTTACAAAATTCACATAAACAAACGCACTGGGAATCATGGTCAACGCACTAAACACTAAATTGCTTACATACATGGTTAAAAATTGACTTGCAACGATAGTTTTTGGTGAAATTGGAAGTGCACTTAATAGCTCATAATCATTTGCACCAAACAACATACCATTGGTTTTAAATATAGTAAACATCAAGATAACCACACTCGTAATGGCAAGCATGTAAGACGGTATCAATTCCGTCATACCAATCATTTTTAAAGAATATGCTACCATTCCAATATACATAATCAGCGTAGCCCCTACAATTAGGAAGCAAAATGCCATAAGTATTGCAGTACCCTTCTTCTTTTTATCACGTGAATGCAGTATTTCATTGATACCAAAAATACGAAGCAGCTGTACTTTTAGTATTAGCTTTAAGTCTTTAAGCATGACTTACAACCTCCATAAATACCTCTTCCAAAGAATTATCCTTGGTCAACTCTTCCATTACTCCGGCGTAAACTAGTTTTCCATTTTTGATGATTGCTATCTTATTACACAATTTTTCTGCTACATCCAACACATGGGTTGAAAAGAAAATTGCACTACCCTGATTACACATTTGATGCATCCTGTTTTTGAGTGTCAAAGCTGCCTTTGGATCAAGACCAACAAATGGTTCATCCAGGACTAATAATTTTGGTTGGTGCAAAAGTGCCGATATGATAGCAAGCTTTTGCTTCATACCATGAGAATAGGAAGAAATCAAATCACCTAAATTACTGGTAATTTCAAACTCATCTGCATATTCTTTGATTCTTTGTTCTCTTACTTCTTTCCCTACACCAAAAATATCGCCAATGAAATTTAAATACTGGATACCGGTAAGATGCTCATATAAATCTGGATTGTCAGGAATATAAGCAAGCATAGATTTGCAAGCCCTCGCATCCGTACGAATGGACTTGCCATCCAGCAAAATCTCTCCTTCTTCAAAATCAATGATTCCAACGATCGCTTTTATTGTTGTCGTTTTACCCGCACCATTGTGTCCGATAAACCCATAAATATCTCCTGCTTTAATTTCCAGGCTCAGGTCTGATACTGCTGCTTTATTCCCCTTATATGTTTTCGATAAATGATTGATTGTTAACATAAAACCCTCCTATTTACGTTTAAAATGAAACATTCTTCCTGAAAACTTATTGATATCAAGCATAATATATGGCTTATTTGATTTACTATTCACTGTTTTCAAAGAAAGAACATCCTTCTTTAACGTCACTCCGCCAAATGGTTCCCAATCGGTATTTAATACTTCCGTCAATATTCCGTCCGCTTCCACTGCGATGGTATAGTTTTTCACATCTTGATTCAAAAAATTAAAAACCATCATGAAGCAATCCTTTTTGGTTCCCCTTCGATATGCATAAATGCACTTTTCTTCACCATGTACTTCAAGCCATTTAAAATAATCACTATCATATTCTTCACTATATAAGGAAGGCTGCGTACAATAAATATGATGAAGCTCTCTCATATAATGATGAAATGCATCATGAAGTGGATATTCTAACATATCAAAATCCTGACCTCTCGTTTCATCCCATTCACGAAACTGAGCAAACTCATTCCCCATGAAATTAAGCTTTTTCCCTGGATGTGTATACATATATAGATAAAAGGCTCTTGCCTGTGGAAATTTTTCTTCGTATGTTCCCCACATTTTCTGAATAATAGTTGCCTTACCATGTACAACCTCATCATGAGACAAAGCAAGTAAATATAATTCTTTATAAAAATAATACATGGAAAATGTCAGTTTATGATAATTTTTACTTCTATTTTCCGGTGGAAGTTTAAAATATGCAAGCGTGTCATTCATCCATCCCATGTCCCATTTATAATCAAAACCAAGCCCATCATATTCAATAGGAGCACAAACTTTCTCATAATCTGTAGAATCTTCTGCTATGAGCATTGCCGTAGGATGCAGATTATGTAACCCGTCATTCATAACTCGAATAAATTCAATTCCCCACTCATTGACGCCCCGACTCTTATCTCCCATCCAGTAAATCGCTCGGCTCACCGCATCCATTCGGATACCGTCAAAGTGATATCTTGTAAGCCAGTAATTTGCTGCTGATTGAAGAAAACTTCGTACCTCTCCTCGTGCAAAGTTAAAGTTAAGACTCCCCCATTCACTAAGCCCAATGTCTTTTTCCGGATATTCAAAAAGTGCAGTTCCATCATATCGCTTAAGCGCATAATCATCTACCGCAAAATGTACCGGAACAAAATCCATAATTACACCAATTTCAGCTTTATGGCAAGCGTTTACCAGCTCCATCAATTCCATCGGCGTCCCATACCTCGAAGTTGGGCTAAAAAATCCGGTGTTTTGATATCCCCAGGAGCAATCTGCCGGATGCTCACTAAGTGGTAAAAATTCTATGTGCGTGTATCCATTTTCTTTAATATATGGAATCAGTAGTTCTTTCATCTGCGTATAAGTATACCAACCGTGTTCATTGGCTTCATTTGTCTTCCATGAGCCTAAATGCACCTCATAAATATTAAGTGGACGATTGTAATTTTTATCACGATATTCCATCCACTTTTCATCGCTGAATTGATAGGATAAATTCACAATCTGGCTTGCATTTTTGGGTCGAAGTTCCATAGAAAAGCCAAAAGGATCACCGTGTTCAACATAAGTATCATCTTGTCCATGAATTTTATATTTATATAGCATTCCCTCTTTTGCCTTTGGAACAAAAATAGAAAAGATACCACTTTGTTCCTCTTGTGTCATTTCTTCTTCCTTCCAACCGTTAAAATCACCCATTAACCACACGTGCTTTGCACTTTTAGCATACGTACGAAACATCGTGCCCGCTTCATCAATATGAGCACCAAAATATTCATATGTATCAAACGCTTTTCCGATATAAAAATCATGCTTTTTCATACGCCAAATCACCCTCTTTTTCTGTAAAGAATAAAATACAAACAAAACCTGCCATCGCAAACACAACACTTATTAATAACATTGAAAACACACCATACACATCAATCAACGTTCCTCCCAATAAGTTTCCAATCACTGCACCTGCTGTCATGGCACTCGTTGTATATGCCTGTCCCTTAACACGGTCTTTTTCTTTCATCACGATATTTATATAATAGACAGATGCCGGAATCATTATGGCATAGGCAAAAATTTGTAACATCTGATCTACATACAGCATCCCCATATTTGTTGCAATCAACGCTCCAATCGCTTTCAATACAAAGAAGAAAGCGGACACAATTAATAATTTTCGAATGCCTGTTTTTTTCACCGCAATTGCAAAGAATCCCATAACCGGAAGTTCCAATACCGCTGCAATAAAGATGGCAAGTCCCATCGATTTACTTGTTCCTCCAACGCGTGTTACAATGTGAATCAGATAATTATTGAACATTGTGTGATAGGTGAAAATCAATAATATACCTAGAAGATAACCAAGGAAACGCTTGTAATTCCTTATAAAATCTATCACTTTTTTATTATCAATTTTATTCTTTTTATCCGTTTTTTTCATTTTTTCCTCTTTTGTAACAGAAAGCTTTCTCGAATCCTTTACCGTTAAAAGACAAATAAACACTCCTAAAATTAGAAGCAATGAAACATATGGAATTGCAACTGGTCCTAAACGTTCTACTAAAATACCTAAAAGATAAGAAATTAATGCATAAGCTACCGAACCAATTCCCCTTGTTATACCAAAATTAACAAAAATTCCATTGTTTATAAACTCAAATACCAGCCCATTTATCAACGGCTGCATAATAAAGATTGATGTTAAAATAAGAACAAATGTAGACGCGATAATAATAAATGTATTGGGGATAAAAATAAGTACGGCTGAAAAACTCAATGCAATAAACGAAATGATGCAAACTATCTGTTTTAAGGTAACACGCTTGGAAGAATCTGCAAACGATGCAACCATGGGTTGCAGGAAAACGGCAAAGATATTGGCCAATGCAAGCACCACGCCAACCTCACGATTGTCAAAATCCTTAGACAGTAAAAACACCGATGCAAACCCATTCGAACTGCAAAATGCCATCCAGTAAAAACTCTGAATTAAACTAAACTTCATATTTAAATCATATTCCATTTTCTTTGTATTCATTAATTGTACACTCCAAATCTCTTTTAAACGCTTTGCCTCTATTATATGTCATCTTATTTCTTTTTTCTATCTAAATTTCTAATGTAGTTTGGTATTACATTTCCCATTGTTTTTCAGTATATTGTGTACGATATGGATATACTACAAAAGAGAAACAATTGTTATACAGTAAAACGAATCAATAAAGAAAGGATTGTATTATGAGTCGAAAAATCATACTAAATCTAGCAATGAGCTTAGATGGATTCATTTGCGACAGTAGCGGTGGATTTGATTGGATATATGGAGATGGGAACCGTTCCCTTGATACGAAGGAACAATGGTCTTATGAAAATTTTGTAAGAGATGTTGATACCGTAGTTATGGGTCACAGTTGTTTTGAGCAAAAATTTCATGAAGCATTTGAAGACAAAAAAGTCTATGTTGCAACTCCTAATCATAAAGAAGATTATGGTAACATCCATTTTATACATGATGATATTACTAAGCCAATTCTTGAGGAAATGAAACAAGACGGTAAAAATATTTTCCTCTTTGGTGGCGGAATAACCATTGATCCCTTTATCAAAGCAAACTTAGTGGATGAGTATATTATTGGTAACATACCCATACTTTTAGGCAAAGGCCGTCCACTTTTTCAAGAAGATAATCCACGTATTCGCCTATATCTTGATGGTTGCTATATAAATAGCGGCATTACTACTTTGCATTATAAGAGAAAAATATAAAATTACGTTTGCTGACAAACAAAATTCAGATGAAATAATCGTAAAGTACCCATAGAAAATGAACTTAAATAGTGGTATTATTATTCTAGCAATACTACTAGGAGGTTCAATTATGTCACAGACAACAAAAAAGGCTCTCGTTGCCTCACTTAAAAAATTACTTGTGCTAAAACCTCTGGATAAAATCACAGTCATTGATATTGTAGAAGACTGTGAAGTGAATCGCCAGACGTTTTATTATCACTTTCAGGATATCTACGATTTAATAGAATGGATGTTTTTAAGTGAATCTACCAAAGCTCTCGACGGGAATAAAACCTATAATACCTGGCAAGTTGGATTCTTGCAAATATTTGAATATGTAGAGAATAATAAGGCACTAGTAAATAATATTTACCACTCTATTTCAAGGACTTATTTGGAACGATTTCTAGGCAATGAAACCTATACTTTACTAATTGGTGTCATAAACGAAATGGCTAAGGGAATGTCAATTCGTGATGAATATAAAAACTTTATCGCTAATTTTTATAAATTTGCATTTGTTGGTTTAATGCTTGACTGGATTGAATCTGGTATGAAAGAAGCGCCCTCCCTAATCATAGAGCGACTGAGCATTTTGATTCACGGAGATATTGTAAAGGCACTCAATATATACAGAACGGATTCCTGTAATTAGACAAAGGCTCCCTTTTGTCTAAACTTTCTACAATAACTGTATCATGTCGAAACTTTCGGCATGATACTTTTTTTGTCTATGGAATTCTTTTTTTAGAAAGACTATCCTTTAGATACAAAATAATTTCGGAGGTGTTCTATATGTATTATAGTAATGGCAATTATGAAGCGTTTGCCCGTCCAGAAAAACCGGCAAACGTAGATAGAAAATCAGCTTATTTAGTTGGCTCTGGACTTGCATCTTTAGCTGCTGCATGTTTCCTTGTTCGTGATGGACAAATGAAAGGTGAGCATATTCATATTTTAGAAGAATTAAAACTTCCAGGTGGTGCCTGCGATGGCATTAATGATCCACAAAAAGGTTATGTAGTCCGTGGTGGTCGTGAAATGGAGAATCACTTTGAATGTCTATGGGATTTATTTCGATCCATTCCATCTATCGAAACGGATGGTGCTTCCGTACTTGATGAATACTATTGGCTCAATAAGCACGATCCAAACTATTCCTTGATGAGAGCTACCGTAAATCGCGGAAAAGATGCTCATACCGATGGTAAATTTGGTCTTTCTGATAAAGCATCCATGGAAATCATGAAATTGTTCTTTATGAAGGATGAAGACCTTTATGACAAGAGAATCGACGAAATCTTTACCGATGAAGTATTCTCTTCCAACTTTTGGCTCTACTGGCGCACCATGTTTGCATTTGAAAACTGGCACAGCGCTTTGGAAATGAAATTATACATCCAGCGTTTTATTCATCATATTGGCGGATTGCCTGATTTTAAAGCACTAAAATTTACAAAGTACAATCAATATGATTCTCTTATCCTTCCAATGGTAAAATATTTGGAAGAACGTGGTGTTCACTTCCAATACGATACAAAGGTAACCAATGTTGTCTTTGATATTAAAAAAGATAAGAAAGTAGCAAAACAAATTGTATGCCTTCATAATGGAAAAGAAGAAAAAATTGATTTAATCGAAGATGATTTAGTATTTGTAACCAATGGTAGCTGTACTGAAAATTCAACGCTTGGTGATGATAATCATGCACCACAATTCAAAACAGAACACGGTGGTTGTTGGGATCTTTGGAGAAATATTGCAGCACAGGATCCATCCTTTGGACATCCTGATAAATTCTGTACCGATACCAAATCTACCAACTGGGAATCTGCTACCGTTACAACTCTTGATGATCGTATTCCAAAATACATTGAAAAGATCTGTAAGCGTGATCCATTCAGTGGCAAAGTCGTTACTGGTGGTATTATTACCGCGAAAGACTCTAGCTGGTTATTAAGTTATACATTGAATCGTCAGCCACATTTTAAAGATCAACCAAAAGATCAGCTTGTTGTCTGGGTTTATGGACTCTTTACAGATGTCCCTGGCGATTATATAAAGAAACCAATGAAAGAATGTACTGGAATCGAGATCACCGAAGAATGGCTCTATCATATGGGTGTTCCTGAATCTGAGATTCACGATATGGCAACAAAATCTGCACATACTATTCCATGCATGATGCCTTATATTACAGCATTTTTCATGCCAAGAGCAAAAGGTGACCGTCCAAATGTTGTACCGAAAGGCTGTGTAAATTTTGCTTTCCTCGGCCAGTTTGCAGATACAGTACGTGATACTGTATTTACTACGGAATACTCCGTTCGAACTGCAATGGAAGCGGTATATACTCTTCTAGATGTAGACCGTGGTGTTCCAGAAGTCTTTGGTTCCTGCTATGATGTTCGTGTCCTATTGGATTCCACCGTTAAAATGATGGATGGTAAAAAGCCAATTGATATGAAGCTTCCATTCTTAGCTGGACTTGCAAGTAAAAAGGCTTTGAAGAAAATCAAAGGTACTGTGATTGAAGAAGTTCTAGAGCGGTATCATGTAATCTAAATTCTAGGTTAATGAAGGACGGACGCGAGTCTTTTTTGATAAGTGACGCCATAAAAGGCTGAGCTTTTTAGTCTTCTACAATTGGCACGGCTCCCCTGCTGGGATTTTATATCAATCGTATAAGCATTCCACGTAACCTCTGAACATCGAAAATCGACTCTTAACGGAGTCAATTTTCGATAGAGTTTACATTCCTTATAAGGCTGCTGAAAAACTACTGTTTTTTATTGCTCTCAGCAAAGATAATTATCCCTAATAAAAAAATAAGAGTAAAAATGGCTTCATTTTTCCCATTTTTACTCTTATTTTTTTCATATTTTTTAGATGGGTTTTATATCCGTAGAAACTCCTGGTCCTTGTTTTGTGACCAATACGAGCGTCTTTATCGATGCTATAATGGTACGTATCGGCAAGATCTTCTATCATTTCCTGCAAAAGTTCCGCATCTTCACGAATGGCTGGA
>JBGSNZ010000019.1:0-86114 GCA_041739345.1 Acetivibrio sp.
CAGGAAAAACAAGAGCTTGGGAATTCAGTAAAACGGAGTGGCTGAACCCAAGGCAAGAAAAAGAAGAAAGCAAGGAGGCCGTTGCCTCCTAGAACATGAAAAGGAAACGAGGCTGGGTGACAACAAGCCAAAAAAATTCCGGTAGTATCTGCTATGTTAATATATTAGTATATTTAAGATTACAAATTTAGGGGGAAGTACCAATGAAAATGAAACAAGAAGTTAGTATAAATGAAATTCGCATCAATGCAGAAGAGTTATTTCGTGGAGGGTTCTTTTGTTCGGAAGCTGTTGTAAGTGCAATTCGTACTGGTTTTGATCTTGATATTCCAGAAGAAATCATTGCAATGGCATCAGGTTTTCCAGTTGGAATTGGTCGCTCAAAATGTTTATGCGGAGCAGTTTCAGGTGGAGTAATGGCGCTCGGGCTTTTCTTTGGTCGTACCAAACAAGGAGATTCAAAAGTTGAGAAAAACTTAGAATTATCCAAAGAATTACATGATTGGTTCAAAGAGGCCAATGGAAAAAATGCGCTTTGTTGTAGAATACTTACCAAAGAATTTGATATGGCAAAAGCGGAACACAAAGAGCAGTGTATACATTTTACAGGACTGGTTGCAGGTAAAGTTGCAGAAATCGTTGTTAGAGAATACAATTTAAAAGATATAGATAAAGATTAAAAAAATACAATAGTTTTAGGAGAAATCAGATGGAGCACATTATAAAGAAAATTCCATTGTCACTTGCAGGAGTTATGTTAGGAATAGCAGCACTTGGTAATCTGCTACTAAGCTATTCGAAGGTACTACAACTAACATGTGGTGTAGTGTCAGCAATAGTAGGAGTTTTATTGCTTATCAAATTAATTATGTATCCAGGATTAATCAAAGAAGATTTTAAGAATCCAGTTATGGCGAGTGTAGCAGGAACGTTTCCAATGGCACTTATGCTACTATCGGTATATAGTAAGCCATATATTGGTGGAATTGCAAAATATATTTGGCTATTTGCAATTATTTTACACGTTGTATTAATGTTTTACTTTACCGTTCAATTTGTATTTCATTTGGATATAACGAAAATAGTGGCAAGTTATTATATTGTATATGTTGGTATTGCAGTAGCAAGTATCACAGCGCCCGCATATGAAATGTTTGAACTGGGGACGTTTATATTCTGGTTTGGTTTTGTTTCATTGCTAATATTATTGGTTTTAGTTACTTATCGTTATGTGAAATATAATAAAGTAGCAGAACCTTTAAAACCACTTTTTTGTATCTATGCGGCACCAACAAGTCTTTGTCTAGCCGGTTATAATCAGTCTGTTGAAAATAAGTCGTTACCCTTTATTGTATTTATGGCAATCATGGCAACTTGCATATATATTATTGTATTAATTAATTTGCCGAAATTCTTAAAACTTAAATTTTATCCAAGTTATGCTGCTTTTACTTTTCCTTTTGTCATTAGCGCAATTGCAATGAAAATGACAATGGTATGCTTGACGAATATGGGGAAAACAGTTTCATTTTTAAATATTATAGTTTTATTTGAAACATTAGTTGCAACTATATTAGTGATATATACATTCATAAGATTTTTTATCTATCTGTTACAAAAAACAGACGTTAAATAAATTGAATAATACAATGACGAAAAACGAGTGCCTATTCACTCGTTTTTTGTTATTTATGGTTTGTTAAAATCGTTAATTAGATTAAGGTTTGAGATTATATTATTTCATCCTTTGATGTAATAACATCTGTTTTTATTGAAAGAAATCTAATAATGTATTAGAATATAATAGAGATAAATTTGTGATAAACTCTAAAACTAGAAGAAAGACATCGGAGGAAGGCAATGAAAAAGAGAAATATTATATTGGACTGCGATCCTGGAATTGATGATGCAATTGCGATTACTTTTGCTATTGCAAATGATGATAAATTAAATATACTTGGTATGACTACAGTAGCAGGAAACCTATCAAGTGATGTAGTAACAAACAATGCATTAGCGCTAACTGAATTCTTAGGAAGAGAGGATATTCCGGTTGCAAGAGGTGCAAGACAACCTCTGCTTCGCGTACTTTCGACAGCAGGTGATATACATGGGAAAAAAGGACTTGGAACCTATGAATTGCCTGAACATAAGAAAACGGAAGTAAACGAACATGCTGTTATATTTATGCGGGATTTAATTATGAACTGTGAGGAAAAAGTTACCTTAGTTCCAACTGGCCCACTAACCAACATTGCACTTTTATTGCATATGTATCCGGAAGTAAAAGAAAAAATTGAACTAATCTGTTTGATGGGTGGTGCAAGCAAAGGCGGAAATGTAACAAAAACAGGTGAGTTTAATATTTGGGCAGACCCAGAGGCTGCATCCATTGTTTATAAAAGTGGACTTTCCATTGTGATGTGTGGATTGGATGTCACAGTAAGAAGTGGTTTTAGCCGAGAACAGGCAGCATTTTTACAAAGTCGAGAAGGACGCATCTCAAAGATGTGTGGGGAAATGTTAACTTTTTATTTGAATTGTCCGCATTATAAGGATAAGCCGATTGCATCCATTCATGATGCAAGTACAATTATGTATCTTTTACATCCAGAAATTTATAACGTAGTGCGTATGGAAGTAGAAATTGACTGCTCTGAGAATTTGAATCGTGGAATGACCGTGTGTGATTTTGATACGGTATTGACAAATGATGAGACAGGAATTGATGTCCTTATGGATGTTAATACGCAGTTATTTGAAAAATATTTAATGGAAAGTATTCAAGAAATAAACAACCGTTTGGTATAATCGCAGATCAAATAAATAACAATATAAGATTAATTATAAACGAAAAGAGTAAAAGTCAAGAAGGAGAATAAAGATGAAAGTATTAAATTTTGGATCTTTAAACTATGATTATGTGTATCAGGTAGATCATGCCGTTATGCCAGGAGAGACCATAGCATCAAAATCAATGGAAACATTTAGTGGTGGTAAGGGATTGAATCAGTCGATTGCTCTCGCAAAAGCTGGTGCGAATGTTTATCATGCAGGAATGGTTGGAAAAGATGGCGATATGCTGTTATCTACGTTAAAAGAAAATAAGGTAGACATTAGTCTTATTGAAAAAGTAGACGGTAAGAGCGGACATGCTATTATTCAATTAGATAAAAATGCGCAAAACTGTATTCTGTTATTTGGTGGCGCGAATCGAGCTATGACTAAAGAGTATATCGATAAAGTAATTGCAACATTTGAAAAAGGAGATATTTTACTCCTACAAAACGAGATTAATCTTTTGGATTATATTATAGAACGTGCTTATGCACAAGGAATGTGCATCGTACTGAATCCTTCACCGTTGGATGATGCGCTTAAAAAATGTGATTTGTCTAAAGTATCCATCTTTTTACTAAATGAAATCGAGGGTGGTCAAATTAGTGGTCAAACGAAACCGGAGGATATTCTTTTGGAAATCCATAAAAAATATCCAAACTGCAAAGTAGTATTAACTCTTGGACACGATGGCTCTGTATTTAGTGATGGTAAGGTTCAGGTTAAGCAGTCAATTTTCCCAGTTAAAGCAGTTGACACAACGGCAGCAGGGGATACGTTTACTGGTTATTTTATTACAGGCCTATTGGAAGATAAGAAAATAGAGGATATTATGAAACAAGCAGCGATGGCATCAGCGATTGCGGTTTCCCGCATGGGTGCAGCTCCTTCCATACCACTCAAGGATGAAGTGAATGCAAAACTTTGAAAAAGTAACGCATACCTTTGAACCAGTATATAATGTACATTCAAAGATATTGATTCTTGGAAGCCTTCCTTCCGTAAAGTCGCGTGAAAAGGGCTTTTATTATGGGCATGCGCAGAATCGTTTTTGGAAATTGTTGGCTTTACTATATGAAAGAGAACTACCAAAAACAATAGAAGAGAAAATAAATATGCTATTATCCTGCCAGGTTGCAATTTGGGATGTCATAAAAAGTTGTGAAATCATTGGCTCAAGTGATAGCAGTATTCAAAATGTGGTGCCGATGGACTTAAATCAGATTCTGAGGGCAAGTGACATAAAGCAAATCTATGCAAATGGTAAAACGGCAGCTAGACTTTATCGAACATATCATCAGGAGCTTACAGGGAGGGAAATTATAGAACTTCCTTCTACAAGTCCTGCAAATGCAACATATTCATTGGATCGTTTGGTAGAAAATTGGAGAAGAATCACCATTCCTTGTTAAAGCATAACAATTAGTAATATATATGAAACAGGTAACGTTCAATAAAACTGTGCGTATGATAGTAATAAGGAATGGGTGAATAGGTAAAGAATGGATAAGAAAATTTTAAATCGAATATTATATGGAAATGTTGACCATTGTTTTTATAGCATGAATAAGGAAACGATTGATGATTTGAATTATAAAACAGTAAAGACGGCATATGTAGCTACAACCGGTATTACTTTTTTATTGGCTATCGTCACATTTGCGTATGGATTTTTAAATTATTTATCGGGTTTTTATATTGGATATACCCTGTTCTTTGCAATGATGACAATTATAGCATTTAAGGTATTAAAGAGAAGTCATCATTATGCAAAAATATTATATTACATATATGCTACAGCAATCTTTGGTTTAGTAATTGTTGCAGGAACAGTTTTTAGCCCAGAGGATTTGGCTGTGACGTTTTATGTATTATTAGTTATCATACCTTTGATTTATATTGAACCACCCATCCATTCCTTTGGCATGATATCTATGGCCTGTGTGATTTTTGGAGTTGTCACTTTTTTTATAAAAGCAGATTATCCCCAAATTGTACAATATGATATCGCGAATACGGTATGCTGTTTTGTTGTCAGTGCGATATTCATTGCATACATACGCAATATGCATATCAATAATATGAAGACAACTATTATTTATCAAACACTGTCTCAAACGGATAAACTGACTGGAATTTTCAATAAAGAGTATACGGAGCAGATTTGTCATGCATATCTTGATGAAAAAAAGAAGTTGGAGCCCAATGCACTTATAATGATTGATTTGGATAATTTCAAAGCAATCAATGATACACTAGGTCACAAGCAAGGAGATTATGTTTTAAAAGAAGTTGGTGGAATACTAAAGAAAACGTTCAATGAGAATGCTGTCGTAGGACGAATTGGTGGAGACGAGTTTCTTGTATTGATAAAGAATATTAAAAATATTGACAGTATTAAACGTAAAGCGGAGTTAGTTCTAAAAAAAGTCAGTGCAATTTTTTCAAATGTTACAAACGAAGCCTTATCCTGTAGCATTGGAATTGTTTGTAATAACCCGCAATTAGCATTAAACTTTAATACAATGTTATCTAGAGCCGATCAGACTCTATACTTGGCAAAGAAGAATGGTAAGGAACGAGTTGAGTTTTTTACAGAACAATTCCAAGCAGATTCAGATAAGTCTACAATACTTGTTATCGAAGAAGAAGAATTTAGCAGGGCAGTATTATGTAGCCTCCTAAAATCAAATTTCAATGTGATACAGGCAGAAGATGCTAAAATAGCAACGGAATATTTACATAAATATGAAGATAAAATAGATGCGGTTATCATTGATGCTACGGTTCCGATTATAAATGGATGTGATGTGTTGAGCGAGATAAAAAATAAGGATTCCTATAAAAATATTGCGGTAGTTTTATTATCTTCAAATGAAACAAATGCATTTCAAATTATGGAAATCGGAGTGGATGGCTTTATAACTAAGCCGTATGATGCGAAGGCAGTGAATAAAAAAGTTTCCGATGCAATAGAGAGCAAAACGAGATAAGCTATCTTTTATTTTTTCGATACAAGAAGCTGTTTCAATTCTTCAAAGGAGGATACTTCATAGGTAATGCTTGCACCATTTGTATTTTCTTTATGATTCGGATTATACCAGCAAGTGTCAATGCCAGCATTATTACCTCCTTTTATATCAGAGGTCAGACTATCACCTATCATAAGTACTTTTTGTTTATCGGTATATTTTATGGAATCCAAAGCATAATCAAAAATAGCGGCATTCGGTTTGGATAGATTGATTTCTTCTGAAATGATAACTCCTTCAAAGAATGGTGCCAAGACAGAGGCTCTGATTCGTTTCATTTGCACGCTGGTAAGGCCATTGGTTAAAATAATCATGCGATAGTATGGATTGAGAGCTTCCATTAATTCATAACTACCATCAAGTAAAAAAGAAGCATCTGCTAAGTGTTTTAAGTATGCAATAGAAAGATCACATGCGTCGGTTGATTCCTCAATTTTATTGATAAATCGGCGAAAACGTTCTGCTTTTAAAGCATCTTGCGTAATCTGACCACGCTCTAATTCTTTCCAGATGGTTTCATTTATTTGTGAATAGATTGGCAAATGATAAGATTCATCGTAAGAGATTCCGAGCTCTTTCATTGCATGCTCAAGTGCATAGCGTTCTGATTTTTCAAAGTCAAATAACGTTTCATCTGCATCAAAGATTAACACTTCATATTTCATAGTCGTCCTCCAATTGTCGGCGAGATTTAACCCTTTATTTTGGTTTAATTTTGCAAGGGCTACATATATAACTTACAATAAGTAAAAGAATTTGTCTATCCCTATTAATACCTAAAAAAAAAATCCGATATAATAATAAGGGGTGATTTTTATGAGTAATTCATTAACAATTCATAGTAGTATTAGTATACAAAACTTAGCAACACCAAATTTTCATGGGAAAAAAGATATCTTATCTACGTGTAATCAACTAGAGTTACAAAGAAATAAAATTAATCAAAATAAGGGTTTATCCAGGGATGATAAGGATACCAAACTTATGGAGATTGATAAACAGTTAACTGATTTGCAATCAGAAATTGAAATAGGTTTAAAAAAATCAGATAAGAAGCGACTGGAAAAGGAAATTGAGGAAAAGAAAGAGAATCTGGAAGAAATTATGTCACCAGAGATGGTTGAAATGGCACTTAAGATGGAGCAACTATTACAGGTGGCGACGAGTGCGGATTTATCAAGTGAGAATCCAGAGGATGTCACAGAAATGATAGAGTCGATTGATGATGCAAATATGTTTACGGATGAGACTGAAAAAGTATTAGTTGGACAAACATTAACCGAACAAGCGTTAGATGAAATAAAAGGGACGAGTGATTCAACGGATATCTTAAATAATGGATTAATTCATGATGAAATAAAGAAAATGAAAGAAGATATGGGGTTGGATTCTGAGAAAGAAGATAACGCACTCAACATTTATAACCAGGCAAAAGTAAAGACGAAAGGGTATCTAATTGATACCAGAATTTAAGATAATTTAGCAATCAGTTGAAGCAGGCACAGGGATGAGGAACAAAATGAAATTGCTGGAAGAAATTAAGCGTTATATACCTTATAATGAGCAGGAGGAAAAAGATAAAGAGGTTATGATAGATTTTATCGAAACCTCGAACAATATATTGTTACGAAGGAATAAAATGGCACATTTTACTGCTTCTTCCTGGTTGGTTAACAAAGAACGTACAAAAATACTTATGATTTTTCATAATATTTACAATGCTTGGTCCTGGACGGGAGGACATGCCGATGGCGATGAGGATTTACTACAGGTAGCGATAAAAGAAGCAAAGGAAGAAACCGGTATTGAACATATTCTACCAGTGTCTGAACAAATTTTTTCGCTTGAAATCATTACCGTTGATGGGCATAAAAAGCGTGGTGAATATGTCCCTTCTCATCTGCATGTCAATATAACCTATTTATTAGAGGCAGATGAAAGGGATATGCTTCAAATCAAAGCCGACGAAAATAGTGGAGTAAAATGGTTTGAGGTAGAGTCAGTTGTGGAAGCTTCAAGCGAACCTTGGATGCGGGGTATCTATCAAAAGCTGAATGAGAAGTTAATAATTTCGAAGGCAATTGCTTACTTAGAGAGACAACCTCTATTGCATATGGGAATGTTGGAACCAATTCGACGAAAGCATGCAGATATTCTTTATGCAAGTGCGAATGGTGTATTTTTATTCGAGCATAAAAGTGGGGCTTATATGTTATCGACCGAGGATGAGGATATAGCAAAGCATTTGATACAGACGATAGAGAAGGCTGAACTTTTTTCGGTGCATCAGTCCTTTTGTGTAGATTTCGTGAAAGAACGGTTTGGATTTCATGAAGTACTTGACTGTGTGCAGGCGGTATATCCAAAGAAGGAGCAGTTTTTAGTTAACGGTGAATTGATTATCCGACCACTGGAAAAGAAAGATGCGCTTTTTGTTAAGAAACACTATCACACATTGGATGACATTTCATATTTCGAAACTCTGATAGCGCAAGGCGATATGTATGGTGCTTATATTGGAGAAGAATTGGCGGGATTTATCGGTCAGCATTTAGAAGGAAGTATGGGACTGCTTGAGGTTTTACCTGAATATAAGCGTCGTGGAATTGGTAAGGCACTGGAATCTTTCTTAATTAACGATACTTTGAAAAAGGGAAATGTCCCATTTTGTCAAGTTGTGGAGGGAAATGTGGTATCGATGCATTTGCAAAATTCACTTGGTATGGAAATCACAAAGGAACATTTGTATTGGCTATTTTAGCATTATAAATTTGTAAAAATATTTCTTTTCGTAGAAAACAATTAAGTTTTCAATTGAAAGAAATATTTTTTTATTTTACAATAGAATTAAAGCGACATGTGTCGTTTTGATTTATCCATTACCAGATTACAATAAAAATATAAATAAAGTTGAACGATCATCAAGTTTATTTTGGAGGCGCCTAATATATGAATAAAGAAGATTGGATGAACTCATTGAAAGATGAGAAAAATCTGGAACTGTTTGAACATATGCCAGCAAAGGTTTTTGAGTGTGCACATGTGAAGAAGGTGAAAAAAGGCTTTTTTGTGGTAGAAAAAGAACAGGAAATCAAGGAAATTTTGCTATGTTGTAAAGGTCAGATGCAGGTTCAAAATGAGTTTCTAAATGGTACGGTATACAATTTTGACTTTGCAGAACCAATTTCGTATATTGGAGTTATGGAATTGCTTGCAGAAAGTACGATTTATTCGGCATATCTTAAGACAAAAACGGATTGTGAGTTTTTAGTGATTCCGATAAACATATTTCTTGACTGGTTTTATAAAGACCAGTGGTTAATCCTCGAAGTGCTAAAATTTGTCTCCAAAAGTATGTTTGAGAGATCATTCACAATCGGTGAGCACCGGGTGTATCCGGCAAATTACCAAGTCGCAAAATATCTGATTGACTGCTATGAAACATCGAGTGATGACAATGTTTTTATTCAAAAAAGTAAAGAGGAAATCAGTACCTTGTTCTGTATTTCCACAAGAACTGTCCACCGCGTTTTGAAACAATTAAAAGAAGCAGACATTGTTTGTGTTAATCGAAACGGTATTGGCATATCCAAAGAACAATATAAAAAATTAATCGATAAATTCGAAGAAATGAGGGACGAATTATGAGTAAAGTATTGGATATTGTAAAAGATAAATCATTAACTTACCATCAGCAGATTCTTGAATTGGCAGCAGTTGCCGGCAACAGTGAAAAAGTGTTACATTATGGTGAAACAGCCGAAGAATTAATCAAAGAAAATATTATTTGTACCATGTTTGAGGGAGAAATTCCTTACCGCCCAAGATATATCGTACCAGACTATCAAAAACTTATGACGGAAGGTTGCAAATTTCTTGAGCTGGATCCACCAAATAATATCTGGGAAGCGACCAATGCATTGCTAATATTTTACAAGCATGTACCTTCCATTACTTCTTTTCCAGTTTATCTAGGTAATATCGATACATTATTACAGCCTTTTGTTAAAGATGAAACAGAAGCTTATCTTGCAATTAAGTTATTTTTACAACATATAGACCGTACACTTACGAACTCCTTTGTTCATGCAAACATCGGACCTAACGATTCCGTTGCAGGGCGTCTGATCTTAAAGGCAACCGAAGAACTTCAGTGCTCGATGCCAAACATCACACTAAAATATGAAGAGGGTGTTACATCAAACGAATTTATGGAACTGAGTGCATCGGTTGCATTAAAGACTGCAAAGCCAAGTTTTGCAGATCATACAAAATACAAAAAAGCCTTTGGAACTGATAAATATGCAATCGTTAGTTGCTACAATGGATTTAATATTGGTGGCGGTGGTTATACCTTGGTGCGTTTGGTGCTTAGTAATTTAGCAAAGAAAGCTACTTGCGTGGAAGACTTTTTAGAAAATCAGTTGCCAATGGGAGCAAGAGAAACCCTTGGTGTAATTGATGAACGTTCCCGTTTTGTGCGGGAGGAAAGCACCTTTTTTACGTCTAATTTTTTAGTAAAAGAAGGTTTTGTTTCACAAGATTTATTTGCGGGAATGTTAGGAGTGGTAGGTCTTGCAGAAGCTGTAAATACGTTGCTTAATAAAACGGAAATTGCGGAGCGCTTTGGACACGGAGAAGAAGCAAATAAACTGGGACTGAGAATCATTGAAAGGTTAAGTGAGCTTGTGAAAGAGCATCATTCTCCATATGTAAACTGCTTTGATGGAAATCACTTCTTACATGCACAAGTAGGACTGGATACCGATGATGGATGTTCACCTGGATGCCGTATTCCAGTTGGAGAGGAACCAGATTTAATGGAACATATTTTACAGTCTGCTCCATTCCACAAATACTTTATTAATGGCATTGGAGATATCTTTGTATTTGAAGAAACGTATCAAAAACATCCAGAGGCTTTGGTTCGTATAGTAAAAGGGGCATTTGATAACGGAATTCATTATTTTTCGGCTTATGGTGTTGGCGGCGATGTGGTACGAGTAACAGGCTATTTGGCAAAACGTTCGGAAGTAGAACGTTTAGAAAGTGGTGAAGCAGTCCTAAACAACGCAGCAATCTTTGCAAAAGGTGCAAAAAATAACGGAAAGGCTTTCGATCGTAAAGAGCGCAGGTATGGGGATGTCGATTAATAAGATTATTTCATTTTCCTGCATTGATGGACCTGGTAATCGGATGGTCATCTTTTTTCAAGGGTGCAATTTTCATTGCGGATACTGTCATAATCCGGAAACCATCCATCACTGTATTCACTGTGGTGACTGCGTGAAAACTTGCCCAGTTGGAGCGTTAACGATGGAAGATGGTCAAGTATGCTGGAATGATAAGATATGCGTTGGATGTGATGCATGTATCAAAACTTGCAAGCATTTATCTTCTCCAAAGACAAAGGATTATACTCCCAAAGAACTCGTGCAGCTGATAAAAAAGTCGGAAGCATTCTTAGATGGAATTACGGTAAGTGGAGGAGAATGTTCGTTGAATATACCTTTTTTGGTTGAACTTTTTAAATTAGTTAAAAAAGAAACAAAACTTACCTGCTTTGTTGATACCAATGGTGGCATTGATTTATCAAATTGTAAAGAATTTGTGGAGCTAACAGATGGATTCATGCTGGATGTAAAAGCGGTGGAGGAAGAGGAACATAAAAAGTTGACAGGAATGTCAAATGAAATGGTTCTTAAAAATCTAACGTATTTGCTAGAAAAAAACAAACTGTATGAAGTACGTACCGTGCTGGCACCGGGTCTGCATCATGAATTAACAGTCCCTTATGTCGCAAATATTATAAAGGACAAATGTATTTACAAATTGTTGAAGTATAGGCAGTTTGGTGTGCGAAAAGTTGGTCTTGAACAGTTTGGAAATGCGTTTACACCAAAAGAATATATGGAACAAATGATTGTCCTTGCTAAGAAAAATGGGGCGAGTAAAACCATTGGTATTTAAAAGAATATAGTATTGTTGTAAATAGTAAATAGCGGCAATGGAGTGATTAGAAACTTCATTGCCGTTATTTTGTTTTGCAAATGTACATTTTTCGACTTCCTTCATATCTTGATAGAAAAAGGGTAGTTTGTAGATATTGTTTTACAAATTAGGAAGGGAACAATGGAAATTAAATATATCCTACTTTTGACCGTATTAAGTTGTATTGCAGTGCTTTTACTTGTTCGCTATTTGGTTATTCGCAAACGAATGAAAGATTTTCAACCTAGATATCATTCAAAAGAACAGGTTAACAGCTTTAACGACCTGTTAAGGGCAGCTGGATTAGCTTATGATCCTAGACAGAATATATTCTATTCATTACAAGATTGCTGGCAAAGAAAATTTGGATATCGTGAGTTTTTTGGTGAAACGTCACCTGAATTTAGTATGGTATTTCATTGTGAACCGATTGTTTTTGAATATGAGGAAAAACAATGGATGATTGAGCTTTGCAAAGGACAGTACGGGATCAATACAGGAGCAGAGGTAGGGGTTTTTATTGCAAATGGTGAAAATACCTATCGCTGTGCAAAGGATGATGAAGAACTGTATGTACGCTTACATTTGTGGAAGGGGAAGAAACTGCTCGCAAGTCGCGAACAAAAAGGTTGGTGGACTACCTCCTTTTCATTAGGGGAATATGCAATTCCAAACCGTTTATCCATGACAATTGATATTTCATTTTTTGATGGCGAAATGGGTGAAATATTTTATAATGAATTGCTGAGGATTGGATACAGTCGCAGTAATGTGGGTATTTGTGGAAGCACGGTCCGAATCAAATTTGAACATCCATTTTCCGAACAACCATCGTCTCAAACTGGATGGTTTGCAAAATTTGTAATGATTATGAATCGAATTTATTGTGCACTTTTTAGATATCTAACAAGAAAACAGATTTGTACACTTGATAAAATTGAATACATTAAGATACGGCTTCCAATACTTTACCACTTTATGACTAAAGTAATATTTGCAGGAGTGAAATAATATGATTGAGCGTAGTATGGATCAAAAAATGAAAAATATATATCGTGATTCGCAGCGACTTGAAGTAGATGAAAATACAAAGATTGTTATCATGAGTGATTGTCATAGAGGAAATGGTGAGTGGAATGACAATTTTGCCGAGAATGAGAAGATCTATTTTACAGCATTAAGAGATTATTACAAAAATGGATATACGTATATTGAATTAGGAGATGGAGATGAGCTCTGGGAAAATAAGGACTATCGAAAAATCATTCAACTATACAGCCATATCTTTTGGCTTCTTTCGCAATTTTATCGGGAAGGAAGGCTCTATATGATATATGGAAATCATGATAGACAAAAGCAAAATAAAAAATTTACGAAAAAAAATATGAGTGAATATTATTACGAGGCAGAAAATCGTTATTTATCCTTGTTTCCTAAAATTGAGGTAAAGGAGAGCTTGGTCTTAAAACTTACTTGTTGTGAAACGCAGCGAACTATACTTTTGGTGCATGGACATCAGGGCGAGTTATTAAATGACCAGCTTTGGAGACTAACAAAATGGATGGTTCGTTATATTTGGAAGCCATTGGAAATATTGGGGATTAACAATCCGTTGACTGCAACTGAAAACTATTTGAGCAAATCAAAACATCCAAATAAAGTAGAACAATGGGCGGAAGAAAAGCAACAGCTCACGATTGGAGGACATACACATCGTGCATTATGTCCGGTTGGTGAATTAGAAAGCTATTACTTTAATAGTGGAAGTTGTGTGCACCCAAGATGTATTACGGCGATTGAAATTGAGCAAAGAAGTTTACGCTTGGTAAAATGGTATGTTGATGTTGACCTTGATAATCATTTACTCGTAAAAAAAGAATTACTAATGCAGCATTATCTTGTTTAACTAGATTAAGAAAAAGAATAAAAGCTTGTCTTTGATATTTGTCAATTTATGTCGAATCTTGCATATAATATATTGAAATCAAATATAAGGAGAAAACATTATGAGACCAAAAATTTTACTGTTTGAGCATTTGAATTTCCAAGGAAGATGTCTTGAAATTACAAAACCTATACCACACTTAAGCGAATATTGTTTTAATAATACGGTATCATCAATTAAGGTTATTTGTGGGGAATGGAATCTGTTTGAACATTCTGATTTCCAGGGAGAAGAGTTTGAAGTTTGCGAAGGAGGAGGTCCTTGTTGTAACGGCGAATATCGACACCCATATGATTGGGGTGGAGAAAATAACGAAATTTCTTCGCTCTATCCAACTTGTAGATAAACGTTTCACTTTACAAAGGAGTGCTTAATTGATAAAAGATAAAGATGTGCTCATTTTCAAAAGGTTTTAACTTTTTGAAAATGGGCACTTTTATGATACAGCAGGTTTCTTGTGAGTAAAAAACACTTTAAAATAAATAAACTTAGGAATATAATAAAAAAGTATAGGATTCTATGCAATGGAAAAGTATAAGGACGAAAAGGAGAATAATGATATGGCAATTTTAGTAACAGGGGGAGCAGGATATATAGGAAGTCATACGTTGATTGAATTATTAACAGCAGGACATGAGGTAGTTGTCGTTGACAATTTAAGCAATTCCAGTGAGGAATCCTTAACACGTGTTAAAAAGATTACAGGAAAAGAACTGACCTTTTATGAGGCAGATATTTGTGATAAAGAAGCGATGGACCGCATTTTTACAAACGAGACAATAGATTCTGTTATCCATTTTGCTGGACTGAAAGCAGTTGGTGAATCAGTAGCAAAGCCGCTTGAATACTATGAAAATAATATAGGTGGAACTTTAGCATTATGTGAAATTATGAGAAAACATAACGTGAAAAATATCGTATTTAGTTCTTCTGCCACCGTTTATGGAAATCCTAAATTTATACCAATTACGGAGGATTGCCCAAAAGGTGAAATTACTAATCCATATGGTCAGACAAAGTCTATGCTTGAACAAATTCTAACAGATATTCATACATCTGATCCAGAATGGAATGTAATATTACTTCGTTACTTCAATCCGATTGGTGCACATGTTAGCGGTATGCTTGGAGAAGATCCCAAGGGGATTCCTAACAATTTAGTACCTTATATTGCAAAGGTAGCGGTTGGTAAGCTAGAATGCTTAGGTGTCTTTGGAAATGACTATGAAACAAAAGATGGTACCGGAGTCAGAGACTATATTCATGTAGTAGATTTAGCGGTAGGTCATGTTAGAGCCATTGAAAAACTAAAGGACAAAGAAGGCGTAAGTATTTATAACCTTGGAACTGGAAATGGATATAGTGTGCTTGAAGTAATTCATGCATTTGAAAAGGCGTGTGGCAAGAAGATTAATTATACAATTAAACCAAGAAGAGCAGGAGACATTGCAAATTGTTACTGTGATCCGGGTAAAGCATTAAACGAACTTTCCTGGAAGGCACAATTTGGAATTGAAAAGATGTGCGAAGATTCCTGGAGATGGCAGTCACAAAATCCAAACGGATATCAAAAGTAAAAAAATAACAGTTTCATCATACTTTAGACACCTTTCCTTCACAACTTTCTAGTATTCTTTAAGAAAATAAAGTAGGATAAGGAGTCAAATTTATGATAAAAAAATTTATGTTTAAAAAAGTAACTACATATTTGATGTTAATTGCTATGGCAGGGACATTACTATTTACCGGGTGTTCTTCCGATACATCCAGTTCTTCAAGTAATACAAGTACAACCGAGGAAACCGAAGCAAGCGTGGATAGTCCAGATGGAACACCTCCAGATGGCGAAGGCGGATTCGATGTGGAAAGTGGTAGTTCCGTTGAAACGACGGGAGTACTTAGTGTAGATGGAACGCAGGAGTCGAAAGACGGCGAAGAAATTACAGCAACAAAAGAAAATGAGTCCTGTGTAAAAGCTACAAACGCTGCAAACTTGACATTAACCAATGCTGTTCTAAATAAAGAATCCGGTGAAATGACCGTGGAAGAAGCCAGCGACTTTTTTGGTGCGAATGCGGCAGTGCTTGCTAACGAAGGTTCTACGGTAACCCTTGATAAAGCAACGATAACAACAAGTACATCTGGAGGAAATGCAGTGTTTTCAACAGGAGAAGGCTCAGTTGTTAATATTTCAAACTCAACAATCACAACCACCGGTGACCATGCAAGAGGATTGGATGCTACCTATACCGGAACGATTAATGCAGACAATGTGACAATTAATACTGCTGGAGCCCATTGTGCGGCAGCAGCAACGGATCGTGGAGAAGGAACAGTAAACGTTACAGATAGTACACTGAATACATCAGGAACGGGATCTCCATGTATTTATTCTACGGGCGATATTACCGTAACGAACTCAGAAGGCACTGCAGAGGGATCTTCCTTAACTGTTGTGGAAGGAATGAATGCAGCGAGTGTAATTAACAGTACCTTAAAAGGGGCTGCAATTGGACGTACGACGGAAGGAATTGATAGCGTAGGAGTTATGGTATATCAGAGTATGTCGGGAGATGCTGATTCTGGAGTTGGTTCTTTTAGTGCAGAGGATTCCACGCTAGAAATTCTTGAAGATTCTTCTGTATATAGTACTGCACCAATGTTCTTTGTTACCAATACAGATGCTGAAATTGACTTAACGAATACCGATTTAGTATTTGGTAGTGGAATTTTATTAAAGGTTGCCGGAAATGATGGCGAATGGGGAACCGAAGGGGAAAATGGTGGAAATCTTACTTTTAGTGCAAAGGATCAGACCTTAGAAGGTGATATTTATGTAGATGATATCAGTACACTTACGCTTGCATTAGAAAGTAGTAGTCTAACAGGTAGTATAAATGAGGAGAATACAGCAAAAGAAGTAATTGTGTCTTTAGATAAAGAAAGCAAATGGAATGTTACTGGAACGTCTTATGTAACTGCAATTACAGATGAGGATGAATCCTTGAGCAACATAATCTCCAATGGAAACACAATTTATTATGATTCTTCAAACAGTACCAATTCTTGGTTAAATGGAGAAACCGTTACACTCAGTGATGGTGGAAGCTTAACACCAATGAGATAATTACATAAAAAAAAGAAAAACATGCATATACTAGTGCTAAAAGGATTTAAGGAGGTGTATGCATGTTTTTTTCTTGCAATCTTACAAAACCGGAACGCTTTATACTAAAAGGCATTCCGTGGCTTTTTGCCATAGGATCTGTCCTGCATTTTTTATATCAAATTACGGGAGAAAATCCAATTGTCGGATTGTTTGCTCCTACCAATGAAAGTGTATGGGAACATCTTAAAATGGTAGTGCTTCCGATGATTTTATGGTGGGGATTGTATTATATTATTAATAAGGAAAAATATAATATTTATAAAAATTCCTGGTTTACCGGTGCACTTGTTTCTCTTATTACAAGCTTATTCATGGTACCTTTTCTATTTTATTTTTACACAAATGCATTTGGAATAGAATATGTTTTGGTAGATATTCTTATATTATTAATAGCTCTCATCATCGGACAATGTATGGGATTGTATGTATATCATCATACAACAAATGGGATTCCAGCAGGTATAGCCATTTTCCTAATGATTGCGATTGTAATAGTGTTTGCCGTATTTACAATAATACCGCCGGATCTTCCTATGTTTCAAAGTAATGTTTGACAAAACAATGTAAAATGCATATGATATACCTATTAAATAAATAGGGATGTTTGTTGGTGCATATAAGTCATAGTGTGCGATTTATATGAGAATAGGGAACTGGGTGAGAATCCCAGACAGTCCTGCTGCCGTATTGACAAGTCATTTTAATTATGCCACTGAGCATTTGCTTGGGAAGGGTAAAATGATAAAAAGTCTAAGCCGAAAGACCTGCCAACAAAACACCAATATTACTTCACAGGATATGAAGTTTTGGATCACGTTTTGATTGGCTTTTCAAAATTAGAAAAGCATTTTTTCGTATTACAAACCTTAGTCCATGACTAAGGTTTTTTTTGTGAGAAACTCGCAAGGTGCGTTTTTTGTGAGTGACAGGCAATGATAAGAGTAAGTGCGCTGGGAATTTAAAAGGTAGGTGGAAACAGTGAACGACAAAGAATTAATGCATAAAATAAATAGAATACCTTCCCTTCATGTAGATGCACAAGTAGATACGAAAGAATATATGGAGACACTTGCAAAACCACCGGGAAGCTTGGGCGAATTGGAGCAAATAGCGGAGCGAATTTCTGCAATTACGGGAAAACGAATCAATCATCTAGATAAACGTTGTGTTCTTGTTTTTTCTTCCGATAATGGAGTAGTAGCGGAGGGGATTGCATCTGGACCACAGTCGATAACAGCTTCACAGACAAGAAATATGTTAGATGGTCTGACTGGAGTAGCAGTAATTGCAAAGCACTATCAGAGTGAATTAATCGTGACGGATGTAGGAATTCATGATTTCGTAGAGCATAAGGACTTAATTAAGCGAAAGATTCGAAATGGAACTTATAATATTGCAAATCAGGCAGCAATGTCAAGGGATGAGGCAATGAAAGCAATTGCAATTGGACTGGAAATTGCAGAAAAAGCAGTGCAAGATGGATATAAGGTCATTGGAATCGGAGAGATGGGAATTGGAAATACGACAACAAGCAGTGCTGTTCTTGCTGCACTGTTAGGACTTACGAATGAGGAAGTATATCAAGTGGTAGGAAAAGGTGCTGGTCTTACAAAGGATGCTTACCAAAAGAAGATTTCTGTCATTCAAAAGGCTCTTTGTATAAACAAACCGTTAAGAGAGGATTCCATTGATTGTCTGCAAAAGGTGGGTGGTTTTGATTTAGCGGCAATGACAGGAGCTTACCTTGGAGCAGCCCTTCATCAGACACCAGTTGTTATTGATGGATTGATTTCGATTGTGGCAGCGCTTTGCGCAGTGAGATTAAATCCACTGGTCAGGGAGTATCTGTTTGCATCCCATTGCTCTCATGAGATAGGTTTCCAATTGGCACAAAAGGAATTAACGTTAAGCGCTCCGCTCCATCTTGACATGCGGCTTGGTGAAGGAAGCGGATGCCCTATTATGTTTGAAATTATGGAAACTGCATGTATGATTGTGAGAGATATGGCTACATTTGAAGAGGCGAAGATTAATACGGATTATCTAAAAGATATTCGAACACAAGAAGCGTTTTCATAGTGCAGAAATGAGGAAAAATGAAAATTTTTATTTCAGGCGGATGCAAAAACGGAAAGTCAACCTATGCACAGGAACTGGCAGTCAAACAAAAAATAGAGGGTTTACCGCTTTATTATGTAGCGACGATGGAACCGGTTGATTTGGAAGACAAAGATCGAATTAAGCGACATGTAAATGAACGGGAGGGTCTTGGGTTTGAAACAGTAGAACAGCCGAAAAATATAAATGGCCTACTTACATATACCAATCAAAAGGCTTCTTTTTTAATTGACAGTACGACCGCACTACTTGCAAATGAAATGTTTCAGGAAGGAATCATGAAAGATGGGATTGCAAAAAAAATAGGTCAAGAATTGCAAGAAGTAATTTTAACGCTTGATAATGTGGTGATTGTTTCGGATTACATATTTTCTAATATGGAAGATTTTTTTGCTGAAACGAAACAGTATCAAAAAAACTTGGCTTATTTAGATAAGATTTGTGCTAAAAACTGTGATATTGTTTTAGAAATCTTTTACGGAAACCCAATTATACATAAGGGAGGTAAGGAATATGAAGCACTTATGGAATGGGTTTAATATGTCCATCAGTATGTATACGATACTTCCAAGTAAATCAGATGTATGGGATGAGAAAGCAACAAAGTATCTAATTCCATTTTATCCGGTGGCAGGAATTTTGATTGGTCTAATCTGGTATGGAGTGTATTATGTTCTGCAAAGATTTTCTATACCAATTATGCTGGAAACGTTGATTTTGATGGTATTGCCTTCTATTTTCAGTGGATTTTTACATATAGATGGATTTATGGATACATCCGATGCCATTGGTTCGAGAAGAAGCTTAGAAGAAAAGCGAAAGATACTAAAGGATTCCCATGTGGGAGCGTTTGCGGTCATTGCTGTTTTACTTTGGATGTTTGCATCCTTTTGCAGTATTTATAGTATTTTGATTGCAGGTAAACATGTGGTTGCATTTTTCCTTATTCCTGTAGTATCAAGAGCATTTACCGGAATTTGTGTTTTAAACGGAAAGCCCATATCAGAAAACAGCTACCTTACGCTTTATCAAAAAGAGAAAGCAAAATGGCAGACACCACTTTTGGTAGGATATCTTTTTTTTAGTATGCTGATACCATTTTTAATGGGAGATTTTAAAACCATAGGGATACTAGTTATTCTGTTAATTGCTGCATTACTATCGGCAATGCATGCTTTTCGACAACTGGAAGGCATATCAGGTGATGTGTCTGGATACATTTTAACAATGAGTGAGATAGCAGCAGTATTTGCTATGGCAATCATTTAGGAGGGAAATACATGATATTGGTAATTGGTGGAGCCTATCAGGGAAAGCTTTCTTATGCAAAAGAACATTATAGGATAGATGACCAGGATGTTTTTATTTGTAAGGAAGGGCAAAACGAACTGACAACGGATAAATCGGTCATTTATGGTTTGGAGCACATTGTTTTATCTCAGGTGAAAAAAGGAATCGATAGTACGCTTTATTTTAAAGAGAATATATCCTACTTGCAGGATAAAATCCTCATTTGTGAAGATGATTCTTGCGGAATTGTGCCAATGGATAAAGATATGCGAGCATTTAGAGAAGCAAGTGGACGTACCTTTTCTTACTTAGCAAGCAAAGCCGATGAAGTGGTTCGTATTTTTTGCGGTATCGGAAGTAAAATAAAATGAGATTATATCTGATACGCCACGGAAAAACGGAGGCAAATAAAAAAAGATTATATTGTGGTCAGACCGATATTGGACTTTGTAATGAGGGAAGAAATGAACTAATGAGTTTAAAAGAAAAAGTTTCATATCCGAAAGCAGACATTTTTGTGGTGTCTGGTCTGAAAAGAACGAAGGAAACGTTGGAAATTCTTTATAGTCATCCGTCACCCATTTGCATGCCAGTTTTTAATGAATTTAATTTTGGTGATTTTGAAATGAAGTCCTATGAGGAATTGAAAGAAAGATACGATTATCAAACATGGATTCAAAATATTGAGATAACACCTTGCCCTATGGGTGAAAGTAAGCTTGAATTTAAACATAGAATTAAAACAGGAATAAACCAACTGGAAGAGCTTTTAACAAATGAGCAAGATAAAAGTGCAGCAGTGATAACGCATGGAGGAGTCATTGCACAGATTATGGATTTTTACTTTCCAAATCAAAAAAACTTTTATGAATGGCAGCCTGATTTTGGAAGAGGTTATTTCGTTGATTTTAATAAATTAAAACAATATACTATAATTTAAGGAGATTTTTATGAAGTTTATGAATAAAAAATGTTTATCCCTACTATTGGTACTTACACTTTTACTATCTTTTACCGGATGTGGCAGCAAAGAGGAAGATACCAAAAATACAGATACATTGGCTACCGTAATTGAGACAGAAGATGACCAGACGACAGCATTGCCAAGTGAAGACCGTGCCGGAAATGCAATTACAGTTCCTGAAAATATCGAAACAATTATTTCTCTTGCACCATCTATTACAGAGACTTTAGTAGACCTTGGAGTGGCAGATAAACTTGTAGCAATCGATACGAATTCGATGGGAAGAGAAGGTGTTTCAAGCGAGTTACCTACCTTTGATTTAATGAATCCGGACGTAGAAAAGATGGCGGAACTAAATCCAAGTATTGTATTTGTGTCAGACATTAGTTTAATTGATGGACAAGATCCGTTTGCACCTTTAAAAGAGCTGGGAATTTGCATTATTTGCATTCCTACAAGTGATAGTATAAAGGGAATTGAAGAGGACTTAGATTTCCTTGGAAAAGTAACACAAAACACGGTTAAAAGTGACGAACTTATAGCAACGATGCAAAGTGAAATCGATAAAATCGCTGCAATTGGAAAAACAATTACCGAAAAGAAATCAGTGTACTTTGAAATTGCAGCAGCACCTTCCATGTATAGCTTTGGCTCTGGGGTATTCTTAAATGAAATGATTGAATTAATTGGTGCAACCAATGTATTTAAAGATCAGACAAGCTGGATCAGTGTAGAAGCAGAAACCGCGGTCAATGCAAATCCAGATGTTATTTTGACGAATGTGAACTATATTGAAAATCCTTGTGAGGAAATACTGGGAAGAGAAGGGTTTGAAAAGGTAACTGCTGTACAGGAAGGTCAGGTTTATTATATTGATAATATGTCAAGTTCCCTTCCAAACGAAAATATTGTAAAAGCGATAAAAGAAATGGCAAAAGCAGTTTACCCGGACTTATATTAAACATATGAAGAAAAAAAGGAACGTATTTATTATGGCAGGTGTTGCCTTCCTTTCGCTTATATTAGGAATCGGAATTGGCAGCGTATTCATATCTCCGGTGCAGATTATTGAAATTTTTATGAATCAAATGATGGATTTTCCTCTACCGGAGAGTTTAAACGAAATTTATGTCGGACTCATTTTGAATATCCGTTTGCCACGTGT
Organism: Acetivibrio sp.; assembly: GCA_041739345.1. Taxonomy (GTDB): domain Bacteria; phylum Bacillota; class Clostridia; order Lachnospirales; family Lachnospiraceae; genus DIGJ01. Next base: position 22,513 of record JBGSNZ010000019.1, read on the forward strand.
CCTACTTGCTTTTTTGGTTGGGGCTGCACTTTCGGTTAGCGGAACGGTAATGCAGTCTGTACTAAAGAATCCCCTAGCATCCTCCTATGGACTAGGGGTTTCTTCGGGTGCGGGTCTGGGTGCTATATTGGTGATGATGGGCGGTGTTTCTTCTGGAATTCTTGGAACCTTTTTGCTACCGGTTGTGGGGCTTACGTTCGGCTTGGTTACTGTATTTATATCCATTTTTCTTGCCTCAAAATTTGACCGGAATATGTCAAATTATACGATTGTTTTAACCGGAATGGTGGTATCACTATTTATCAATGCAATCATGTCAACACTTGCATCCACTTCACAGGAATATTCACAGCGAATTACACTTTGGCAGTTAGGCAGTTTTTCTTTAAAAGAATGGAGCTATGTGTTCGTTTTGTTTCCAATCGTATTGGTTTGCATACTATTCTTTATGCAATTTACAGACGAATTAGATATATTAACCTTTGGGGAAGAACAGGCAAGTGCGATGGGAATTGAATTAAAGAAAACGAAATGGCTACTGATTGGAATGACTGCAGTACTCACAGGAACTGCAGTTTCCTTTGTTGGTGTCATTGGGTTTGTAGATTTGATTGGGCCACATGTTGTGAGACGAATGTTTGGTTGTGAGCACAAATATGTAATTCCGATGTCTGCTTTATTTGGAGGAAGTTTTATGGTAATTGCAGATTTACTTGCAAGAACGTTGGTATCTCCATCTGAAATTCCAATCGGTTCCATTACGGCTTTGGTAGGTGCACCATTTTTTATCTACATCTTTTTCAGAAGCAGAAAGGAGAAGAGCGCATGATTAATATAGAACACGTAAGCTGTGGCTATGATTCAAATCCGATCATAAAAGATATTTCATTTACAGTAAAAGAAAATGAAATACTTTGTATTTTGGGACCAAATGGCTGCGGAAAAACGACACTTCTTCGTGCAATTTCTGGATTGTTGCCTGCAACTGGAACGATACAAATGAATGGAATGGATTTAAAAAAGGCAGGGCGTAAGGAAATTGCTAAAAAAATAGCAGTGATGAATCAACTGACAAGCATATATTTTTCTTATACGGTTTATGAAACGGTAAAAATGGGACGCTATGTACATAGCAAAAGCGGTATTTTTCAGAAGGATCAAAAGAAAGAAAAGGCATTTGTGTATGAATGCCTGGAGAAAGTTGGTATGTTAGATCAAAAAAACCGTCTGATTACTGAACTTTCTGGAGGGCAATTACAGCGAGTACTTTTTGCGCGTGTCTTAGCGCAGGATCCTGAAATAATTTTACTGGATGAACCGACCAACCATCTGGATTTAAAATATCAAATTGAATTACTCGAACAGATAAAAGAGTGGGGGAAAAAGGAAAATAGGTGTGTAATCGGAGTCCTTCATGATATCAATCATGCACTTTTATTCGCGGATAAAATAATGTTACTAAATGATGGTAAAATCAAAGCCTATGATGAATCCTGTGATTTTGATTTATCTAGCTTAAATGAAATCTATGGAATTGATGTGGCAGGCTACATGTTGCATGCACTGGAGAGATGGAGAAATGATGATGAAAAATGAATTATATCGAAGCAAAACTATAAATAAACCCAATAAATCTTTGACTTTCTAATGACAGAATAGGTAAAATCAGCTATAGTTATAGGAGAAAGATGAAATGGAGAGGATAAAATGAGTGAAAAAGAAAAGCTGATGAAAGAAGCAGAAACTCAAATACAACCACATAATCATAATCAGGAACACGATCATGAATACCAGCATGAGCATAATCTTCCACACACACATGAACATCCTCATGAAGATACTAAAAAGGTACTAAACCGTATGTCAAGAGTAATCGGGCATATGGAGGCAACCAAGCGAATGGTAGAAGACGGGAGAGATTGCAGCGAGGTTCTGATTCAGATTGCGGCAGTAAAATCAGCCATCAATAATATCGGAAAAATTATTTTGCAGGACCACATCAACCATTGTATCGTGGATGCGGTTGAGAGCGGAGATAAAAAAGCATTAGATGATCTTGCAGATGCAATTGATAAATTTGTGAAATGATAGATCAATATTATACTAAAATGACAAAAATAGGATTAATTACAATCCAAATAAAGAATGAAGAAATCAAGTTATTGGAATTTGGAGAACAAACCATACTTGATAGTAAGTATGGTAAAAGCGAACAGCTTGATATGGCGTTTTCGCAGCTGGATGAATATTTTGAGGGAAAGAGAAAGACATTTTCATTATCTGTAAATCCAGAAGGTACCGAATTTCAAAAAAAAGTTTGGAATGAACTTTTAAAGATACCATATGGGGAAACAAGATGTTATCAAGACATAGCCATAGGGATAGCGAATGAAAAGGCAAGCAGGGCAATTGGTATGGCAAATCATAACAACCCAATTGCAATTATAATTCCTTGCCACCGTGTAATTGGGAAAAATGGCTCTCTGGTTGGCTATGCAGGCGGCATAGAAAGAAAGATACAGTTACTTGAGTTGGAGAAAAAGTGGAAGTAGCTAGTAGGTTGGTGCAAATATGAAATGGGTAAATAAACGAGATATTTATGTGGTGATTTGTGTGTTTTTAGTAGCAACAATTATGTATGGAGGCTATCGGCTTTATGTAGCAAATTTACCGGCAAAGGCAGAAATTTATTATGAGTCAAAATTAATAAAAACGGTAGTATTAGATTCCGGTAAAGAAGAAACATTCAAAGTTCCAGAATCGGATCATGTCACCTTTCACTTGTATGCGGATGGTTCCATTGCCTTTGAACATTCTGATTGTCCGGATCAGATTTGCGTAAAATCAGGAAAGCTTCATCTCGTTGGACAGAGTGCAGCTTGTTTACCAAATAAATTAATTGTAAAAATCGTGCCAGCAAATGCAAATTCAAAAGATGATGTGGACATGATTGGGTAGAAAGTAAAAAAATGAAAAATGAAGATTCAAAAACAAAGAATTTGGTATTAACGGCTATGCTTTTTGCGACAGCAGTTGTTCTGTCAATTGTGGAAAGTATGATTCCAATGCCAATTCCAATACCTGGGGTGAAATTTGGACTGTCTAATATTGTTGTTATGTATGCTGTATTTTTCCTTAATAAACGGGATGCGCTTATGATTGCAATATTAAAAGGTGTATTTGCTGCATTGACTAGAGGCGCGGTAGCAGGACTTTTAAGTCTTACTGGAGGCGTGTTTTCTATTGTAGTCATGGTAGTATTGATGTATATATTGAAAGAAAAGGGAAGCTATTTTTTATATAGTATGGCTGGAGCATTATTTCATAATATTGGTCAGTTTGTTGCGATATCCATTATTTATACCGATATGGCGTGGCTGTATTATTTGCCAATTTTATTGGTAACAGGAATAATTGCAGGAATGATAACCTCCGTTTTACTGAGGGTTCTTTTACCAGCATTACAAAAGATATAATTTGACTTATTGAGGTGAAAATAACATGAAACGTTGTAAATATAAATTATTTGGAGGAATCTTTCTATGTATTTTACTAGTTGGATGTCAAAAATCAAGCGGACTTACGCGATTTAGTACGCAGTATTTGGATTTATTTGATACATTGACGGTAATCGATGGTTATGCAAACAATCAGGATGAATTTTCCAAACAAACGAAGAAACTCTACGAAGAACTTAAAACATATCATCAACTTTATGATATTTATAATAATTATGAAAATATGAATAATATAAAGACAATAAATGATAATGCCGGAGTTACACCAGTGAAAGTGGATAAAAAGATAATCGATTTACTACTCATGGGCAAAGAAATGTATGAGGAAACAGATGGCAAAGTAAATATTGCATTTGGAAGTGTATTATCAATTTGGCATGTATATCGAGCAGAGGGTTTGGATGACCCTGAAAATGCAAAGCTTCCACCGATGGATGAACTAAAGGCTGCAAACAAACATGTGGATATAACAAAGGTAATGATAGACGAAGAGGCATCCACGGTATATTTGGAAGACAAGGATATGAGCCTAGATGTTGGCTCGATTGGAAAAGGTTATGCTACGGAAAAGCTAACAGACTATGCAACCAGTGAAGGTATGAATAATTTACTGATTAGTGTGGGCGGTAATATTTCTGCAATTGGTACAAAAGAAGACGGAAGCAAATGGATGCTTGGTATTCAAAATCCAGATACAGACAGTGAAAATGCGTATGTGTTAAAATTGAATGCACAGGATCAATCTTTGGTTACCAGTGGTAACTATCAACGTTATTATGTGGTAGATGGAAAAATATATCATCATATTATTGATCCGAATACCTTAATGCCGTCTACTTATTTTGCATCCGTTTCGATATTAAATAAGCACTCAGGAATAGCAGACGCCTTGTCGACAGCGGTTTATAACATGCCATTTGAAGAGGGACTTGCCTTAATAGAACGTATTCCAGATACAGAAGCAATGTGGATTTATGAAGATGGAACATTTGCATTTTCGAGCGGATTCGAGGAAGCTATTGCGCAGTAACTTGAGAAACGCTATAATAAATGGTAATGTTTTGGTACAGTTAGGAGATAATACGATGTGGCATAATCGATTTTGTGGCAAATGCCTGATGGTCTTATTTAGCCTATTTCTTTTGACGGGATGCGCTAAGGAAAATGAAGCAAAGAAGCAATATGATGAGGGACTAGCATCTTTTAATGAAAATAAATGGGAAGAAGCCATTGAAAGTTTTGGGAACGCAGTTTTGGAAGAAACTGAGGGAAACAAACAAAGTAAATCAGAGCAAATTCTAAATAAAAAAGCCTGCTATGGAATGGGCGTTGCTTATTATAAGATTCAAAATTATGAAAAAGCAGAGAAGTACTTGGAAGAGGCACTTTCGATTTCCTATTTGGATAATTGGGACGAAGAAATAAAGAAGTACCAGGTGGATACTTTATGTGAACTTGATGAATATGAGAAAGCTTACGACGTAATACTTACTCTTAGAGAAGATAAAAAGGAGGATTTTTCTCTTTTGTTTCAAGAGTATTTTATACTAGATGCTTTAGGAAAAGAAACTAAAAAAGAGGAACTGTTGAAGGAAGGACGTTCCATCAAAGGAAACGGAGATGAATACCAGTTCAATCAGGCAAAAATCAATTATTTTCTTGGTGACTTGAACCAAGCCAAAGAAGGTATGAAAGTAGCATCTGAAAATGAAATAACGGAAGCTTTATTTTATCTAGGAAGAATCTATGAAGATAGTCAAAAATACGAAAAGTCAATATCGTATTATGAAGCGTATAATTCTGCCCGAGAAGCAGAAAATGATTTTGTAAACTTACACATGGCAGTTTGTTATGAAAAGAGCGGTGACTATGCGTCTGCACTTAATGTATATGAATCAGCAATTAAAAACAGTGATGGGAGCTATTTAAAAGAGCTTCGTTATAATCAGATTGTGACATTGGAAAAAAACACGCAGTATAAGGAAGCATTTGAAAAATGCAGTGCTTATATGAAAGACTATGAAGAAGATGATACAATGAAAAAAGAGTATGAATTCCTAGAGACAAGGGTTCAATAGGAGGAATAAAAATGGCAGAATTGCATGAAATAAAGGAAACGGAAGAAAAAATAATTTTAGTAGCAGTTGCGCTACAAGTTAAGGATGATACGGAAGAATCTTTGGATGAGTTAGAGGAGCTTGCAAAGACTGCTGGAGCAGTTACCGTTGCTAAAGTGATTCAAAACAGAGATAAAGTTCACCCAGGAACTTATATTGGAAAAGGGAAAATTGCAGAAGTAAAAGAATTATTAAATGAGTTAGGTGCAACGACAGTCGTATGTGACGATGAATTATCTCCAGCACAGATCAAAAACTTAGAATTAGAACTTGAAACCAAAGTAATTGACCGAACGGTTATGATATTGGATATCTTTGCAAACCGTGCTTCCACAAGGGAAGGTAAGATTCAGGTTGAATTGGCACAGCTTAAATATCGATCTTCTCGTCTAATTGGTCTTGGAAAATCATTATCAAGACTAGGTGGTGGTATCGGTACGAGAGGACCTGGAGAGAAAAAACTTGAAGTGGATCGTCGACTCATTAAAGACCGAATTTCCCAGCTAAACAAGGAATTAGAGGATGTAAAGCAAGCAAGAGAAACTACAAGAAAACAAAGAAGTAAAAATCCGGTGCCTGTAGTTGCGATTGTTGGATATACAAATGCAGGAAAATCAACCCTCTTAAATACATTAACAGATGCAGGAGTCTTAGAAGAAGATAAGCTGTTTGCCACACTCGATCCAACAACCAGAAATTTGGTACTAGAAAGTGGTCAACAGATATTGATCACAGATACAGTAGGTTTTATCCGCAAGCTTCCACATCATTTAATTGACGCATTTAAAAGTACATTAGAAGAAGCAAAATATTCGGATATTATTCTTCATGTGGTGGATAGTGCAAATGAAACTGCATATAATCAGATGCATATTGTATATGAAACGCTTGATAACCTAGGGGTAAAAGATAAGTTGATTATTACTGCATTTAATAAACAGGATAAATTGGAAGTAGAACAGATTATAAGGGACTTTCATGCAGATAAGACAGTTAAAATCTCAGCAAAGACGGGTGCTGGTCTGAAGGAATTGCTAGATACCCTTGAAAACGTATTACAGGAGAGAAAAGTATATATAGAAAGAGTCTTCTCCTATCAAGAAGCAGCAAAGCTGCAGGTAATTCGTAAATATGGACAATTATTAGAGGAAGAATATCGCGAAGATGGTATCTTTGTGAAAGCATATGTGCCAAAAGAAGTATACTTAGGATTATAAAAAGAAAAACCGAAAGATTTTTTAATCTTTCACAATGCGCATAAAGCAAGCGCAGGAATGGAGGAAGCAATGAGTTTAGCAGATGAGATTTTTATTCATACGTGCAAAGATATTCTTTTGAATGGTACAAGCACGGAGGGAGAAAAGGTAAGACCAAAATGGGAAGATGGAACACCAGCTTATACCATTAAGAAATTCGGAGTTGTTAATCGCTATGACCTGACAAAGGAATTTCCGCTGCTAACCCTAAGAAAGACTGCACTCAAAAGTGCAACCGATGAAATGCTTTGGATTTGGCAGCAAAAGTCAAATAATATACAAGATCTTCATAGCCATATCTGGGATGCATGGGCAGATGAGACAGGTTCCATTGGGAAAGCATATGGTTATCAGTTAGGAGTAAAGCACAAATACAAGGAAGGTGAAATGGATCAGGTGGATCGTGTAATTTATGACCTTAAAAATAATCCATTTAGCCGACGTATTATGACGAATATCTATGTTCATCAGGATTTAAATGAAATGAAACTATATCCATGCGCCTATAGCATGACGTTTAATGTCACGCAAAAGAAGGGAGAGGATAAATTAACGTTAAATGCTATTCTAAATCAGCGTTCACAAGATATTCTCGCAGCAAACAACTGGAATGTTGTACAGTATGCAGTTTTGGTGCATATGCTAGCCCAGACGTGTGACATGCAGGTAGGTGAATTGGTTCATGTTATTGCAGATGCTCATATTTATGACAGGCATATTCCATTGATTGAAGAACTGATAGAACGACAAATGTATGATGCGCCAAAGTTTTGCCTAAATCCTGAAATTAAAGACTTCTACCAGTTTACAAGAGAGGATGTAATGGTAGAAAATTATGTTACCGGGCCACAGATAAAAGGAATTCCAATTGCTGTTTAGGCAGTAAAAAAGGAGGTTTTAAAATGAATATTATTGTTGCCGTCGATAAAAACTGGGGAATTGGTTATCAGAATAAGCTTTTGATAAGTATACCTGCAGATATGAGATTCTTTCGCAATGAAACAACTGGGAAAGTAGTTATTATGGGAAGAAAAACATTGGAGAGCTTTCCACAGGGGAAACCTTTAAAAGATAGAAAAAATATTGTAATTACAAAAAAGGACTGTGAAATGCAAGATGCCACCGTTGTTCATAGCATCGAAGAAGCTTTGGATGCAGTCAAAGAATACAAAACAGAAGATGTTTATGTCATTGGTGGACAAAGTATCTATGAACAGTTACTTCCGTATTGTGATGTTGCACATGTCACTTTAATCGATTATGCGTATAATGCCGATTCGTATTTTCCAAGTCTTGATGTAAATGATGACTGGATGATTGAAAGAGAATCAGAAGAGCAGACGTATTACGATTTGGAATATACCTTCGTTAAATATGTGAGAAAGAAAAAATAATTCACAAAGGAAAAATTCACAAATTTAGCAAATTAACGTAAAATACTTGAAAAATAAAAATGGTAAGAGTATCATACAAGAAATACAGTTTGATAAATGAGAGGAAGGAAATAAAATGTTAGATATCAGATATGAACAGACACAATCACCAAAGCCAATTCCAGGACCAGAAGATCCTTTGAATTTTGGAACAGTTTTTACAGATCATATGTTTATGATGAATTATAAAGTGGGAAAAGGCTGGTTTGACCCAAGAGTCGTACCATATCAGAAAATTCAGCTAGAGCCATCCGCTATGGTTTTTCATTATGGACAGGAAATGTTCGAGGGTCTAAAGGCATACAAAACGGAAGATGGGAAAACATTATTATTCCGTCCAGATAAAAATATTGAGCGAGCAAACCGTACAAATGATAGAATCTGTATTCCACAGATTCCAGAAGAAGATTTCTTGCAGGCAATTGAGGCAGTTGTAAAAAAAGATGAAGCTTGGATTCCTACAAAACCAGGGACTTCTCTTTATATCCGCCCATTTATTATTGCTACGGATGAGTTTCTTGGGGTAAGGCCATCTGATACATACCTATTTATGGTTATCCTGTCACCGGTTGGAGCATATTACAAAGAAGGATTAAATCCAGTAAAGATTTGGATAGAAGATGAATATGTAAGAGCAGTAAAAGGTGGTATCGGAGAAGCGAAGACAGGTGGTAATTATGTAGCTTCCTTAAAGGCACAAGTAAAAGCACATGATGATGGTTATTCGCAGGTTTTATGGCTTGATGGTGTGGAAAGAAAATATATTGAAGAAGTTGGGGCAATGAATATTTTCTTCAAGATAAATGGTAACGTAGTAACTCCAAAATTAAATGGAAGTATCTTACCTGGTGTTACCAGAGATTCTGTTATTCAATTATGTAAACATTGGGGATTATCAGTAGAAGAAAGAAAGATATCTGTAGATGAATTATTGGAAGCTGCAAATGATGGTACCTTGGAAGAGGTTTGGGGAACTGGAACAGCAGCGGTTATTTCACCAGTAGGTCATCTTCGTTTTGAAGATACTGTAATCCAGATAAAAGATGGTGGAATCGGAGAAATCAGTCAAAAGCTTTATGATACGGTGACGGGAATTCAATTAGGAAAAATAAAAGATGAGTTTCACTGGACTGTAGAGGTAAAATAGAACATGAGTTATGCATTACTCACACTAGAACAAGTCACCGCAATGCTTTGCATTGCGGTGATTACCGTTATTATATACAAACGTAAATTACTGGATAAGAAAAGTAGTAAAAGCTTCTCGAATTTATTATTAATGGTTGTAAACCCAGCACTCATTTTTCAGTCTTTCCAACAAGAATATACGACGGAGCGCTTACAAGGATTCTTGATTACGATACTTTTATCTGCAGTAGCTTACGTATTGATGATTATAGTAACCAATCTTATGATACGTAAAAACAGTGGTAAAGAAATGGGTGTAGAACGATTTGGATGTATTTATTCCAATTGTGGTTTTATCGGAATACCTTTGGTTCAGGCAGTCTATGGAACAGAGGGTGTGTTTTATCTTTCTGCTTTTATGCTGGTGTTTAATATAATGGTTTGGACACATGGGCTTATGCTGATTACTGGAAATAGTAATTTTAAGCAATGTGGGGAATTTTTTAAAACCCCGATGTTTGCTGCAATGGTATTGGGCCTACTTGCTTTCTTTGGAAGGTTAAGCCTTCCGTCGGTGGCGAATAATGTACTTTCGATGATAGCCAATATGAATACCCCACTTGCAATGATTGTTGCCGGAATGGCTATCGCTGATGCAAATATACTTTCTGTATTAAAAAAGAAGCGAATTTACTATATTGCGTGGATTAAACTTTTGCTTTTACCCGTACTGTTTGTACTCTTGACGGCAAAATTGCCAATTCCATTTCTTATCAAATCAACGATCGCAGTTGCAATGGCATGTCCTACTGCAACAACGGGAACGATGTTTGCAATTCGATATGACAAAGATTCGGAATACATAGCTGAAATTTTTTCAATTACCACGATTTTATCTATATTTACAACTCCGATTGTGATATACTTAATTCAGACATTATAGAGATTTGGAGGTATTACTATAGTATGGAACAAGCAAGAAGACCTTTAACTGGAGATGTTTACCGTCATTTTAAAGATCGATTATATGAAATTATTACCATTGCGATTGATTCTGAAACAGAAGAAGAGATGGTGGTTTATAAACAGCTTTATGGAGAATTTTTAACGTATGTAAGACCACTTTCTATGTTTTTAAGTGAAGTGGATCACGAAAAATATCCACAGGTAAAGCAGAAATATCGATTTGAACTCGTTCGTGAGGAAAGAAAAGAGGCAGAACCGGATGAGATTTTAATTCAGTTCTTGGATGCAAAGGGTGCAACCGGAAAATATAAACTATTAGATGAATACGAAGGTTCACTGAATAATAGACTGATAAATAATATGGCGATTTCTGTGGATGTTGTCATTGACGAAGGACCAATTGAACAAAGGCTCAATGAGCTAAAAGATTGTCTTCGTACCAAGGCGAGATTTGAGTGTACCCGATTACGATAAAATAAGGAACCAATCTATGAATACTGCATAGGATAATTTGAAAGGCATAACGGAGGCTGTTATGTTAAAAAAAATAATCCATGCAGTATTTTTGTATGATAATAAGAGAAAAGCCGTGACGTTACTCTTAGTGATTGCTTTTATAGGATGCATTAAGAATCAAGACCGATTGTTTTCACAGGACACAGTTTCGGTTGAAAGTACAAATACAGTACATAAAGTAGCATTTCTAACGTTTGATGATGGTCCTTCCAAGATGACGGAAGAGATACTGGATATATTAAAAGAGGAAGAGGTAAATGCAACATTTTTTATGATTGGTGAATTAATTACAGAGGATAAAGAACCTTTATTAAGACGTATGGTTGAGGAAGGAAATTTAATTGGAATACATACCTATACACATCGCGTAAGAGAAATATATGCATCTGCGGATGCGTATATTGAAGATGCAAGAAAAACAGCAGATCGAATTTGCGAAGTAACAGGAACTGAGCCAGCTTATTATCGTTTTCCTTGGGGGAGTGCAAACTGCTTTATATCCCCATTTTGTGATGAAATAATTGTTTGTATGGAAAACGACGGGTATACTTATTTTGATTGGAATGTAAGTGCCGAGGATTCGGTTGGTAAGCCTACAACACAAAAAATTATAGCTAATATTCGAAAGGATTATAAAAAGTATAAGGAACCAGTGATACTGCTCCATGACTCTTCCATAAATAAAAATACAGCAGAAGCATTGCATAATATCATCGATGAATTAAAAGCGGAGGGCTATGAATTTGCTACGATAGATAAGCGCTCGAAACCATGCCAGTTTAAGTAACTTTAAATTCTGATTGCCATAATATTCATTCCGATGTATAATTAGAATAGAAGAATAGTCAATTAGCCCTACAAAGGATGGTGATAGCATGGCAGTTTCAGGAATAAACAGTACAAGCGACTCATATACGAAACTTTCTTCTATGAAGAGCATTAACAGTGCAAAAGACAATGCAGCAGGTGCTGCAATAGTAGAAGGAATGAAAGCTCAGGCAACGGAAAATGATGTGCTTGCAGATGGTGCTAAGTCAAAACAGGATATGCTAAATGTTACAGATGGTGCCTTACAAAATATATCAGATAGTCTACAAAGAATGCGTGAACTTACTATTAAAGCAGGTAATGCAGCGAACACAGACAGTGACAAGGCAACCATTCAAGAAGAAGTGGAACAATTAAAACAGGGAATTACATCGATTGCACAAAATACCGAATTTAATACGAAAAAGTTATTGAATGGTGATTTGGATACCAATGCTACGCTAGATTCACTTGGAATTGCAGACTATGATGTAACAAGTGGAAACTTTGATGTGTCGACAATTGATGATGCAATCAAAAAAGTAAATTCACAGCGTTCAACTACCGGAGCTACAAGCAATGCTTTGGATAGTACAATTGCCTATAATAAATTATCTAACGAAAATCTTACCTCAGCCTTTAGTAAGGTAGAAGACTTAGATGTAGGAAAAGCAGTTTCGGATATGAAAAAAGAAGAAGTTTTAAATGAATATAAAACATTTGCTCAGCAGGCAAAGCAAAATCAAGAACAGGGTATGATTAATTTGTTAAATATGTAGTTTTGTTTATAAGAATAAGAACCTCTAATTCATCTATCTCGTATACTAATAATGATAGATAGACTAGGGGTTTTTTTATGGATTTTAGACAGCTATATCCTGCACAGGTAGAAACGCAGAGTTTTGGCGGTTTTCAGGTAAATGTTACATCTTTTCGGGATAACAAGCCAGTTCCGGGAGCTAAAGTAACGATTACGGTAACAGGACAGCCGAACCAAGTTGTAGATCAGTTAACAACAGATACGATAGGAAGGACAAAGGAAGTTGAACTGCCGGCACCTTCTGTTGACTATAGTATGGCACCTTCTGAAACACAGCCTTATTCGGAATATACGGTATTAATTGAGGCACCGGGATATATTTCTGTTGCAGTAAATGGAGCACAGGTTTTGCCCAATGTTACAGCTTTGCAACCAGTTTCCTTAGATCCGGTGCCTGAAAATAGGCCACCTGAAGAGGAAGGATTTGTAATACCACCACATCGTTTATTCGGCGATTATCCACCCAAAATTGCAGAGGATGAAATTAAAACAATCCGCGAAACGGGAGAAATCGTATTAAGTAAAGCAGTTGTTCCAGAATTTGTAGTTGTACATGATGGTCCGCCGACCGATAAAACGGCTAAAAATTATTATGTCAGGTATCGTGATTATGTTAAAAATGTTGCTTCCAGTGAAATTTATGCGACATGGCCGGAGGCTGCTTTATATGCCAATATATTGGCAATTCAATCGTTTACATTAAACCGTGTATATACAGAATGGTATCGAAATAAAGGATACAATTTTACAATCACGAGTTCTACCGCATTTGATCATAAATGGGTACCGGGACGAAATATTTTTATCAATATTTCAAGAACAGTAGATACTATATTTAACAATTTTCTTTCGAGACCAAATGTGGCACAGCCAATTTTGACGCAGTATTGTGATGGTAAGCAGGTAACGTGCCCTGGTTGGATGACCCAATGGTAATAACATATGTATTTTGGAAAGGTCACCTATAAAAAGGGTTTGTAATCTATTTCTTTAGCTGATATGATAGGTAATATAGAAAGAATTGGTGTCCAAATAAATCGATTAAATAATAAGGAAGGTGAGTAGAATGAACATAATTCAGATTGAAAATACCGGAATTATTGAAAACTTATTTGAAGGCTGGCAAGAGACTTTGATATGGTCATGTCTTGAAGGGAGCATGGGGGCTGTTTTTGCAGAAAATACAGAAAAACCAGAATCAGCAATGGCGATGCTGGGAGATTTCTGCTTTTTTACAGGAAAGCCAAATAGAGAATTACTTTTATATAAACCAAGACAATGTAACCAGAATTTTATGATTATGGTGCCACAGAATGAAGAATGGGCTGATTTGATTGAAAAGTGTTATGGGGATAAGGCAAAAAAAGTAATACGTTATGCGATAAAAAAGGAAGAAAATATATGGGATTTGGAGAAGCTACAGAAGGTGGTGCAATCACTAGACAGCAAATTCTCCATTCAAATGATAGATGAAACTATTTATAACCAGGCAAAAGAGTCGGCCTGGATGCAGGATCTAGTTTCTTCGTTTCGCGATTATGCGCATTACAAAAAAATGGGACTTGGAGTTGTTATTGTAAAGGATGGAGTTGTGATTTCTGGCGCCTCCTCTTACTCGAGCTATTCAAAGGGGATTGAAATTGAAATTGATACAAAAAGAGAGTTTCGAAGAAACGGACTGGCATATGTATGCGGTGCAAAATTAATCCTTGAATGTGTGAAAAGGGGATTATATCCTAGTTGGGATGCGCAGAATCCATGGTCGGTCGCATTAGCGCAAAAGCTTGGATACCATTATGACCATGAGTATGTGGCATATGAAATTGAAAGCACATTTATGCAGCATATTTAAAAATTAATCGTGTTAATCAGAAATCATCTTACAACAGAGAAAAGAGTGTGATGACATGAAAATTGATCAATTGGAATATTATTCAGGACAATTTTATGGGGAAGAAAAGCTTGGGGAATCAGCACAATGGGTTTTAATATTTGGAAGTGGTACGCTCTTGTGTGATAATAGCTTGATTGATTGTATTCGGAATAAATACCCAAATGCATATTTAATGGGATGTTCAACAGCTGGAGAAATACACGGCAATAGTACGAATAATGACAGCCTTAATGTGACAGCGATTGAATTTATGAAAGCGAAACTGAATTTTAAGAGCTATTCCATTCTTAGTAATACAAGTAATGATTCGTTTGAATTAGGTAAAAAAATTATTTCGGAATTAGGTCAAAATGATTTAAAGCATGTATTTATATTATGTGAGGGGCTAAATTTTAATGGTAGTCGATTAGTAGAAGGAATGCGAGAAGTTATAAAATGTGATGTTCCAATAACGGGAGGTTTAGCAGGTGATGGAACGCAATTTAAGTCTACTTATATTGTTAGTAATGACTATGCTAAAAGAAACCAAATTGTAGTTGCAGCTCTTTATGGTCCGGTGAAAACTGGAAGCGCTTCTGTTGGTGGATGGGATACGTTTGGAATAGAGAGAATTGTAACGAAATCAAAAGAGAACGTTCTCTATGAAATGGATCATAAACCGGCTTTGGACTTATATAAGGAATACCTAGGTGAAAAAGCAGCTGACCTTCCTGCAAGTGGGCTGTTATTCCCTTTGAGTGTCAGGTTAAAAGAGGCAGAAGAAGGGATTGTAAGATCGGTTCTTTCAATAAATGAGGAAGATAAGAGCTTGATTTTTGCAGGGGATATTCCAGAGAATTCATATTGTAAACTTATGAGATCAAATTATAATAACCTTTTAAATGGATCGATGAAAGCAGCCGAGCTTGCTGCGGATATGATTGCTGTAGAAAATGTTGATTTAGCGATATTAATCAGTTGTGTTGGAAGAAAAGTTATTTTTAAACAAAGAATTGATGAAGAAATAGAAGTAATACGTGAAATTGTTGGTAAAGACACGGCTATAACTGGTTTCTATTCGTATGGGGAGATAGCTCCCTACCGAAAGGATACATTATGTGAATTACACAATCAGACAATGACAGTTACTTTTATTAAAGAGGAGTGATTCTATGAAAGAATATAATTCATTATTACAACGGCAGATTAAAAAGGCCAATTTAAATTTGACGGACAATTGCAATAAAGAGATTGAAAAATTATTTGAGTTGATTAATGAAGCATATTTTGATTTTGAAGACGAAAAAATGCTTTTGGAACGAAGTATTGATATTAGTTCAAGAGAATATCAAGAAAGCATAGAAGCTGCCCATAAGCTGCAGTTACAACTGATTCATAATGAAAAAATGGCGGGAATCGGGCAATTATCTGCAGGAATTGCGCATGAAATTAATAATCCGCTTGGCTTTATTCAAAGTAATATAGAAACACTAAACAAATATATGTATAAAATTCAAGGTATGTATCAGTTAAATAAAGGGATTATTCAGGATGCAGAAAGTCTTAAATTGGAAGAATTAAGGGAAGAATGCCAAAAAGTCAATGAATTTATGAAAGTAAATAAACTAGAATATATATTTGATAATTTATCGGATATTATGACTGAAACGGCAGAAGGTCTTGGCCGTATCAGTAAAATAGTAAATAGTTTGCTCGGATTTTCAAGGCAGTGTTTTGATGGACAACTTGTTGATTATGATATGAACAAGGGAATTAAAGATACCATAACGATAGCAAATAATGAAATAAAGTATCATGCAAAAGTGTTAGAAAAACTGGGTGATATTCCTATTATTAAAGCTTATTCTGGTGAAATTAATCAAGTTATTTTGAATTTGATTGTAAATGCTGCCCATGCGATAAAGAGCAAAGGCAATCAAGGAACCATTACGGTGCATACCTATTCTGATAAAGATTATGTATACTGTGAAATATCGGATGATGGAATCGGAATTCCTGAGACAATTACAAAAAAAATTTTTGAACCATTTTTCACAACAAAGCCAGTCGGATCTGGAACAGGATTAGGTCTTAGTATATCATATGATATTATTGTGAATAAACATCATGGACAGATTATGGTGGATAGCACACTTGGAGAAGGAACTTCATTTATATTAAAAATACCTATGAAACAAACAACAGATTATGAAATATAAAAAATAGGTTATTATAAATTGAAGGTGGTGGATTAGAAAATGAAAATACTAGTAGTGGATGACGATAAATTAAATTTAAAGATTGCAGAAGGCTATCTTAACAAATTTTTTCCAGAGTATCTGGTACAGATATGTCAGCAACCTAAACTTGTTATGAAAATTTTAGAAACAGAATCCATTGATATTATCCTACTCGATATTTTAATGCCTGAAATTAGTGGGATTGAGGTACTTAGGGAGATACGAAGCTGTTTGAAATATAAGGATGTTCAAATTTTAATGTTTACTTCCATGACAGATGATGAAAGTTTTCGCTCATGCTTTGATTTTGGGGCCGATGACTATTTGAAAAAGCCGATTCAGCAAACGGAATTTAAGGCTCGCATAAGTGCTGCGGCTAATACACGAAATAACCTTTTGGAACTGCATGAATTATATGAAAAAGCGAAATCGCAAAATATTGAACTAAAAGATGTGAATGCCCAATTGCAAGATATGCAGTTTTTTTTAATTCAATCCGAAAAATTAGCTGCAATCGGGGAATTGGCGGCGGGAGTTGCCCATGAAATTAATAACCCGATTGCGTATGTTGGAAGTAATTTAGAAACAATATCAAATTATCTTTTCAAAATACGTGATTTTATAAAACTCATGTATGAGTCTGTCAATCCAGCAGATGAATCTTTATATAGCTTAATGCAAGAGTCTTATAAAAAGAATAAATTAGGTTTCATAATGGAGGATATAGATAGTCTGATTCATGATTCGAAGGATGGAATTCAAAAGGTTGCTGAAATTGTAAGATCTCTTCGAAATTTTGCCCATACAGGCTTAGAGAATGAAATGAATTGCTGTGCACTCGGTGAAATACTTGATCAGGTTTTGTTAATGGTACGAAATGAAGCAAAATACGTGGTTGATGTAAGCGTTAGTAGTTCTGAAATTGCGGATGTTTATTGCAATAGGAGTCAAATTGGTCAGGTATTTTTGAATATTATTATAAATGCAATTCAAGCAATAAAGCAACAAAAAAGAGCGGATTTGGGACATGTTTATATTAAAGTATATAAGGAACAAGAATATGCATGTATTAATATTAAAGATGATGGGCCAGGCATACCTAAAGAAAATCTTTCTAAAATATTCAATCCATTTTTTACAACAAAAGAAGTTGGACAAGGAACAGGACTTGGTTTAAGTATCTCTTATGATATAGTAGTGAAAAAGCATAATGGAATATTTAATGTTGTGAGTACCATTGGCGAGGGAAGCGAGTTTATTGTTAAATTACCAATGGAAAAAAAGGACGTTTAAATATGTTCCCGAATAGGTAGATGGGAGGATTACTGTGAAAAATATATTAATTGTAGATGATGAGGTCCAGATATTAAAAGCATTAGTTCGACTTTTTATGGATACTGATTATGAAATAGTAACTGCAGAAGGTGGCGAAGAGGCATTAAAAATATTAGAAAAACAACAATTCAATATGGTTATCAGCGATATGAAAATGCCATATATGGATGGATATGATTTATTAAGTAAAGTGAAAGAATTATATCCAAAAACAGTGAGAATCATACTAAGTGGTTATTCAGATGAAAAAGTTGTTTTTCATGCACTACAAAAAAATATTGCAAGGCTTTATGTATTTAAACCGTGGAAAAATGACGAATTAATACAGATTGTCACACAACTATTGGAAACAGAAGATATACTAAATAATAGTAACCTTTTGAACTTTATAAATAATATTGAAAATCTTCCTACCATTAAAGCAAATTATCAACATATTATAAACTTGATAAACGATGATACAGATATAAGTGCAATATCAAATGAGATTGAAAAAGATATTTCAATTGCTGCAAAGATTTTAAATGTAGCAAATTCTGCTTTTTATGGTTCAAAAACAGGGTCAGTAAAGCAAGCAGTATCTTATATTGGATTACAAAATACAAAAAATTTAATTACCTCTATTTCAATTATTGATACAATGAGCGAGAATAGTGCAGCGAAAAATATGATAAAAAATATATGGAAACATTCCTTCCTTTCCAATAAGTTATTAGCTTTTTTATATGAGAAACATCTTAAGAAAAGAGTTCCGGATACATATTCCTCAGCAGGACTTTTACATAATATTGGGAAGATTTTCTTTTTGAAGTATTTTTATAAGGAATACTTAAACCTTCTTTTAAAAGCAAGAGATGATAAGGTAGACATTACACGCTTAGAAGCAGAAGCATTCACTGTAACTCATAATGAAGCAGGAGGGTATCTGTTAGAATGGTGGGAATTCCCATTTGCGATTGTGGAAACGGCTCTCTATTCTCAAAACCCTATGGATGAAAAGGTTGTTAATAAGGAGATTGTATGTGCCGTACATATTGTTTCAAAGTATGCCATGGAGATGCTTGGAAATGAATGCACGGAATGCTTTGATGAGTCTACGTTTGATTTCCTAAGTATCACTAAAAATGATTTTGAAGCAAGCCTTGTGGAATTTGTATCATAGAAAGAGAGGCGATATTATGTATGAAAACTATTCTGTTCTTTTTGTAGATGATGAAGTAAATATTCTAAGTTCCTTAAAAAGAGGTCTCATTGATGAGGAATATAGCTGTCATTTTGCTTCCTCAGGTAAAGAAGCACTTAAAATTATGGAGTGTGAAAAAATTGCAGTTATTGTTACAGATATGAGAATGCCAGAAATGGATGGTCTCCATTTGCTAAGAATAGTAAAGGATAGATGGCCGAGAACGGTGGGTATCGTTCTATCTGGTTACACTCAGATGCAGCAGATTTTAACAACAATAAATCAGGTGGATATTTTCAAATATATCACAAAACCATGGAAGCTAGAAGAAGAATTCAAATTTGTTTTGTATAAAGCCTTGGACTATTATATCTTACAAGAAGAGAATGATGAGTATAAAATTGCACTTCAAAAAAAGAACGAAGCATATCAAAATATTTTCAAGAGCATACAAACTATCATGGATAATTCAAAAAACAGTTGCCATATACTAGGTGTATTTGGAAAATCAATTCATAAATATAATAGGTGTGTTAAAAATGGTTTAAGTGATGAATTTAATGAGTTTGAGGAAATTATTTTTGATAACTTTACAACTGCAGTGACAGGAGAAAAAAAAGAATATAATGGAGAAAAATTTGAAAAAGATTTTTTGAAATATATTCAATCAAATAAAGAAGTATCTAAGAAAGAAAGTAAATTGGATAAAAATCTAAAAATCAACTTGAATCCAAGTATAGTTGAATCTACCTTGAATGCTTGTATGACAGTGTTCTGTCAGGAATTGAAAGGAAATGATTTATTAGTAACCTTTGATTCGATACCAGACAGATGCGTCACGATTTCCTTGTTTTCTCGTCTTACTTTTGAGGATGATATGCGGGAAAATCTCACATTATCTGATAAAAAAGTAGACTTTTTAAATTCAATCTTCCAAGAAACGCTAAAGCTGTGTATGATGGATTTTTGCGTAATAAATAAAAATGAAAGATTAGCTATTGTTATATCAATTGCGCTTCTAATTCCAGATAAATAATCTTTACAAGCTTTTATTCTTTGTTCAGATGAGAATGGTGATTTAGGCATAAAAAATCCCGCCAAAGTAGTTTTGGTTATTTACCATTTCTACTTTAGAGGGATCAAAATTCAGGAGTTTCTTTGAATTAGTCATTATAAATACAGGAAATATACATCTATCCGGTTAATTTCTTTCTGGAAGACAATTTTATATATGATTTTGCGGATAGCATTTGCTTTTTCATCATTCGAAAATTGGTCAGACTTAAGTACCGAATAAACGTCTTTGATCCTATCTTGTAAAACATTTTTTGAATCTTCCTTCTTATGAATAATTTCCGCTTCCTTTAGCATATCAGAGAGTCGATTGCGCTCTTTTTGTAATATTGTCTTATTTGTTTTATACTCATTCAGGGAATCAACGCCATCTATATAAGCTTGTTTGCTTCGATCTTCTTTTTCTTCAATTTTCTTTATTTGTAAGAATATGAGTTCCCTATCTGGTACGGTTTCGGGATGCTTTTTTACAATTTCATATTCGAAGTCCCCTGTCTCATAGGCATACTTAATGGCATCCAGAATAATCGGCTCGATTTTCGACAGGCTTACGTGATGGGAAACGGTACAAAGTCCTTTGTGGTACCCATAGCATTGCAGATAATAATACTTCTTGCCAGTGTTTCTTTTCATATTAATTCCAATTGATAGAGAGCGTCCGCAGGCAGAGCACTTTACCATGCCACTCAGCCAGTGACTTTGATTATATACGGGTTTTGATTTACGGGGATGATACTCATTTTCCATTCGTACCTTAGCAGCATTATATAATTTTTCGGATATAATCGGCTCAAAGTTTCCCTTTGCTATGATCCATTCCCGTTCATCCTTTACCTGTTTTGTGGAGTTGTTTGTGACATTCCATCTGGCATATCCGCAGTAGTGAATATTTTTAAGGATGTACTCAACGCTTCGCTTTTGAAAGCGACTACCGGATTTCGTGGTAAGCCCCATTTCATTTAGGTGTACGGCAATGGCATAGATTGGCATACGTTCCTCCACATACATACGAAAAATCGATTTTACAATTTCAGCACTTGGCGTATCAATTACAGGAGGTTCCCCTTTTACTGCTATCTTATATCCAAGAGCAGGACTTGCCTGATAACCTCCCAACTCTGCTTTTTTATGCATCCCACGGAAAACATCACCAGATAGTCGGATGGAGTAGTATTCATCCATCCATTCGATGATTCGTTCAATCAGTTTACCAAATACATCATCGGATATGTATTCTGACACGCTAATAACATCTACCTTATCTTTTTTTAGCATTGATTTATAAACAATGGATTCTTCCTGATTTCTTGCAAACCGGCTGTACTTCCAAACTAGAATGGCATCAAATGGATGGCTCTTATCTTTTGCAATCCCAATCATCCGCTGAAATTCGGGACGCTTATCCGCTTTTCTTCCCGATATCCCGATTTCCCAAAAAATAAATTCCTTTGGTGTGAGATATCCATTTTGTGCCGCATATTCCAGCAACTTATCTTTTTGCGATTCAGGAGAAAGTTCTTCTTGCTTATCCGTAGATACGCGAATGTAGAGAGCAGCGGTTTTTAGATTGTTGTTTGTATTATTCATTACATCAGCTCCTTAATTAAGAGTATTAAGGAGAAGGGATAAAAATACTATAATGTTGGCTGGAAGATCTGACATCAGATGTCAATAAGTACAGGCAGGTTATCATAGATTATACAGGGGGTGACATTTTGAAGCTGACATTTCAGTGTTTTATTTATTTTGAAGAGTTAGAAAAGGCAGTTCCAATCGAAGAAGTGGAAGAAGAAAAGAAAAGGCATATGGTTGAGGCTGGAACTGTGAAATTTATGAAGGAGCTTAATTTGCGGGTAGTTGAGAAGAAATAGTGTGCTGTATCTGATAAAAAAAGGTTTTGTATAAACCTTGTACCTAAAAAATATTGATAGTTCTCAATGGATGAATTATAATGTAAGAAACGATTCGAATGAATAGGAGGGCTATATTTTGAATAAAGAAAATAAATTTGCTCTGCTGATAGACGCAGATAATATATCTCCAAAGTATATTGAAATTATTGTAAGAGAAACAGAAGCATATGGTATTGCCAGTATTAGAAGAATATATGGAGACTGGACGGATTTATCAAAAAGTACATGGAAAAACTGCTTATTAGATAATTCCCTATCGCCAATACAGCAATACAATTATACAACAGGAAAAAATTCCTCTGACTCAGCAATGATAATAGACGCTATGGATATTTTATATGAGAATAATGTGGATGGTTTTATAATTGCGACCTCAGATAGTGATTTTACAAGACTTGCTGTTAGACTGCGGGAATCTGGTAAAAGAGTAATCGGTATGGGTGAAAGTAAAACGCCTTCTTCCTTTGTAAAAGCTTGTGAACAGTTTAAAACACTGGATGTATTATACAAAAGCGATGCGCAAAGTACAAAGGGACGCTTTTATAAAAAACCTGGGGATGAAGTGGATAATAAAGCAAATGAAGAAAAATTTGTTTTAAACAAAGATGCAGAGCCAATTACTAGTATGGAAAATATCAAGAGTACTATCATAACTTTACTGGAACAACAATCAGATGATGATGGATGGATGTTTATGGGTAATTTAGGAAATATGATTATCAAACGATACCCTGACTTTGATTGTAGAAATTATGGGTTTGTAAAATTTGGAAAAATGATAGAGTCCTTTGATGAATTACAAACCAAGCAAGAAAAATCAAGTAATGGCTTGACAAGTTTAGTATATGTTAGTTGTAAAAAAAGTTAACAAGTATGTAGAAAAAGTGGTCATTATTTAGGTGGGAAAAGAGTACGTTATGAAAAAGGGTACCGGCATACAACCGGTACCTTTAGTAATTTAAGTTTTATTCTCCGCCAGGTCCGTCTTTTCTAGGTCTTGTAGATTCAGGCAATGGCTCCACGGAAGCATTTTTTTCTTTTGAATCCTGTGGTAAGTCATCTTCTGTTATATCAACATCTTCATATATATTTCCGAAATTGTATTTTTCCTTTTTATCCATGTTTTCACATCCTTTCCTAATTATAGGATGGAAAGAAAAATAAAAATTATACAAATTAATTGAATAAAAATAAAATAATCAAAGTAGATACGCTATTACCACTTAGTTGACCCAATGGGGTTCTAAATATTTGGCAGATGACGGCTACACGGCAAGCGAGATCATTAAATATTATTATGGTAGCGATATGTATATTAACAGTACAAATGAGGTTGCAGGTGTTCCGTCCTCCTGGCCGGGTTTCAATTTATCGCAAGGTATGACAAGTCCTAAGATTAAGCAGATGCAAGCTCAGCTTAATGTGATTTCAAATGGTTATCCATTGATTCCAAAGGTTTCAGAAGACGGCGTATTTGGACCAGGAACGGAGAATGCAGTTAAGATATTTCAGGATACGTTTGGACTTCCAAGTAATGGAATCGTAGACTTCCCAACCTGGTACAAGATTTCAGAAATCTATGTTGCAGTTAGCCGAATCGCAGAACTTAGATAGCATTGTTTATGAAAGGTATCCATTGAAAAACTGGATACCTTTTTGTATAATGTGTAAGTGTGGTTATATAAGCTACAAAAGAAAGGGCAGTAAAATGTCAGAGAGTCAAAAAATATTGAATATTGCCATTTTAGCAGGTGAGTTACTACTAAAAAATGGGGCTGAAATCTTTCGAGTGCAGGAAACAGTTACCCGAATTATGGAGACGTTTGGAATTACAGAATATAATGTATACGTTATTTCGAATGGAATATTTGCCACGATAAATGAAAATAAAGAAGACTTTTATAGTTCGGTGCGTCATGTGCCATTAGGTGGAGTAAATCTAGGGAAAATAGCAATGTTAAATCAAATTTCAAGAGAAATTTGTGAAGGAAGCTGTTCCATAGAACAGGCAAATGAACGATTAGAAAAATGCAAAGAACCAGAGCAGATGAATCCTAAATTACTAATCGCTGCTTGTGGAATGGGTAGCGCCTGCTTTTGCTATCTATTTGGTGGAAAGGTAACGGATAGTATCGTTGCGTTTTTATTTGGCCTTATTTTACAAGTGTTTTTAAACATGGCGATAAAAAAGAAGATGTCAAAATTTATAACAAGTATTATCGGAAGCGCAATTGTAACATTTGGAAGTGCAACCATAGTAAGAATTTTTCCAATGATAACATTTGACAGTGTAGTAATCGGCTCGATTATTCCATTAGTGCCAGGAGTGGTGTTTACAACATCAATACGAGAATTCTTTAATGGTGATTATTTATCTGGTGAAATTCATTTAGTTGATGCAGTTTTAACAGCTGTTTGTATTGCAGTTGGTGTAGGTGCCGGAATTCAGATATTTCAGATGCTAATGGGAGGCATACATATATGATACTCTTTCAAAGTTTGATTCAGATTATTGTTGCAATGCTAGCAACGCTTTCCTTTGCAATTTTGTTTTTTGCACCAAAAGAACAGTATTTATCCTGTGCAATAACGGGTGCCTTTGGATGGATAACCTATTATTTACTTTCTAGACATGGAGTGAATATCGCAGTGGCATCACTCATTGCAACATTCGCTTTGACAATATTATCAAGGTGTTTGTCTGTAATTCGCAAAATACCTGCAACGATATTTTTAGTAACCGGTATCTTTCCACTAGTACCGGGTGCAGGAATTTATTATACTGCATATTACCTGATTACAAAGGATATAACTATGGCGTCCGTGAAAGGCGTGGAGACATTTTTAGTTGCTGGAGCCATTGTGCTTGGAATTATATTTGGGTTTGCACTTCCACAGGGTTTATTTCATATTTGTGGTAAAAAAGGTGATCCAGATAAAAAAAAGAATAGTTTATGATATATAAATAAAACAAGGAAAGAAAGGGATTAATAATGACGGAAATGGAATATATCTTAGAAGAAGCAAAAAAAATATTGGAAATAGATAGCCCATCCGGTTACACAAAAAATGCAGCAGACTATGTCATGAATGCATATGAAAAACTTGGATATAAGCCGATTCTTACTACCAAAGGTGGAGTAGTGGTTGAGATTGGTGGGAAAGATGCAGATAATGCTGTGTTTTTAGAAGCGCACATTGACACACTTGGAGCTATGGTTACCGAAATAAAAGGAAATGGAAGACTTAAATTATCACCAATTGGGGGTATGAATGCAAATAATGCAGAAGCTGAAAACTGTCGTATTATCACAAAATTTGATGGAGTTTTTGAAGGAACGTTCCAATTAGAGGATGCATCCATTCATGTAAATGGTGACTATGACAAGACAAGTCGTGCCTACAAAGAAATGGAAGTCGTAATTGATGAGTTGGTAAAAACAAAAGAGGAGACCGAGGCACTTGGTATCATGGCAGGTGATTTTGTATGTTTTGACCCAAGAACAACAATTACGAAGAGTGGTTTTATTAAGAGTCGTTTTCTAGATGACAAGTTGAGCGTAGGCATTTTGCTTGGATATGCTAAATACTTAAAAGAAGAAAATATAACACCAGCACGTAAGATTTATCAGCATATTACTGTTTATGAAGAAGTTGGGCATGGAGGAGCTGCTTCCATTCCAAGTGGTGTGACCGAAGTTATCTCCGTAGATATGGGTTGTGTTGGGAAAGGACTTACCTGTGATGAAACAAAAGTTTCTATTTGTGCAAAGGATAGTCGAGGACCCTATAGTTATGACGTAGTCACAGGACTTATCAAAGCTGCAAAAGATAAAGAACTTGATTTTGCTGTGGATGTATATCCACATTATGGTTCGGATGCAGATGTTGCATTGATTTCTGGACATGATGTAAAACATGGACTGATAGGACCTGGAGTATATGCATCTCATGGATATGAGAGAAGTCATGTGGATGGAGTAAAAAACACAATGGAATTATTAAAAGCCTATTTAGGATAAAAAGGAGAAAATTAAATGAAGATTGAATTTACAACCGTAGAAATTGAAGTAATGAAAAAAGCAGGTATTGCATTTGATGTAACAAAAAGTCTGGATAATGAGGCAGTTTTAGAAATTGATGATTTAGTTAGTGAATATTTAATCTATGAAGGTATTGATGAAGATGAAACAGTCAATAATGAAGGAAAAATATGCGAACAAATTTTAGAAAAATTGTCAGAGGAATAGAAATAATTAATCAATAATTAAATTTGTTTATACTTTTTTTATAAATAGATTGACAAACAAATATTGATGGAATATAATGGCAAAAGTGATTGACTTATAAGGTCATCCAAAAAACAAAGAAAGAGAGGTAATTAAAAATGATTAACGCAGGAAGATACTTTAAGAATGAAAATAACAATTTAATAATTGGCACATGTAAGATTACCTCAATAACGTTATAGAAGAACGAATTATTTATCGATGCAATGGATTAAATAAGTAAGTTTTGAAACCGTGGTATATCTTGCCACGGTTTTTTTGCATATTTTTTTATAAATCGTGGAGCTACGGGACGTTTTGAGGGGATAACAGAAGGGAGAGGAAGACTTGAAGAAAATTAGCAGCTATATACTAAAACATTGGTATGCCTATGCAATTGCAATTGTTGCAATGATTATTGCAGTTGTACTTGATATGCTATATCCGGTTATTAGTGAGCATTTAGTAGATGACGTTATTTTAGATGGTAAAATAGCATTATTGAAGAATTTACTACTTGCTATCTTGCTTATAGGAATTGGAAGGGCAATATTTGGATATTTGAAGGAGTATATCTTTGATGTAATCAGTGCGAAGGTTGGAAGGGAAATGAGGTATGACTTATTTTGTCATATTCAAGGATTGCCAACATCGTATTTTGATAATACCAATACCGGAGAATTAATGGCACGTTTGAAAGAAGATATTGATAACATATGGAGTGCACTGGGATTTGTTGGAATGCTTATTATTGAGGTAATCATTCATGTCTCAATCGTTTTATTTTGTATGTTTCGGTTAAGTCCGAAATTATCAATAATACCTTGTATAGCAATGCCAATCATCGGAATATTTGCTATCATCATGGAAAAAAAGCTTAATAAAATCTATGAAGAAATCAGTGAAGAAAATGCAGTATTAAATACAATTGCAGAGGAAAATTTAGCAGGAGTAAGAACCGTAAAGGCGTTTGCAAAAGAAAAACATGAGATTAAGAAATTTATGCAGCATAATAGCCGCTACTATGATTTAAACATAAAACAATCAAAAGTATTGGTGAAATATCAGCCATTTTTTCAGTTTGTTACAAAGCTGCTACCCTTTACGGTAGTAATCCTTGGCGGTATCCTCGTTATGAATGGAGAAATAACACTTGGAGTTTTAGTTGCCTTTACGGAATACTCAAGAAATATTGTTTGGCCCATGGAGATGATTGGTTGGCTTGCAAATGATTTTTCATCAGCAGTTGCATCCCTGAAAAAGATTAAAAAGATTTATGGTGAGAAATCTTTGGTAAAAGAAGTGGAAAATCCAAGGATTTTGGAAAAAGTAAATGGTGATATAACTTTTGAAAATGTATCATTAACGTTGGAAAATACAAAGATTTTGGATGGTATCAGTTTTCATTTACCAGCTGGGGAGACCATAGGCATTATGGGAGCAACTGGTGCCGGCAAGTCCTCCATCATCCATCTGATGCAGCGATTCTATGATGTTGATGAGCCAACTGGAGATAATAAATTGGGCTGTATTAAATTGGATGGCATTGATATCAGGCAGATGTCTTTAAAACAGGTAAGAGAAAGTGCATCCATTGTAATGCAAGATGTATTCTTATTTTCTGATACAATTAAAGAAAATATCAAGATGGGAAAACGTGAGCTTATAACAGAAGATGGCATTTTGCATGCAGCGCAGTTTGCGCAAGCAAGAGAGTTTATTGAAGGAATGGAAGATCGTTATGATACCATTATTGGTGAGAGAGGTGTAGGCTTGTCTGGTGGGCAAAAGCAACGAATTAGTATTGCAAGAGCAGTCGCAAAAAAAGCACCGATTCTTGTATTAGATGATTCTACTTCTGCACTTGATATGGAAACTGAACTCATGATTCAAAAGGAATTAAATGAATTAAAAGATGTAACAAAGGTGATTATAGCACACCGTATTTCGGCAGTCCGTCATGCGAATGAGATTCTATTTTTGGAGAATGGGAGAATAGCAGAACGAGGTACTCATGAATTCCTTTTAAAGAAAAAAGGACTGTATTTTGAGACCTACATGGCGCAGTACGGTGAGTTTTTGGAGGTGAATGCATAATGAGTATCGATACATTTCGTAAAGATGAAAAAACAACAACAGCGTCAAGGATGGATACGCTGACTCGCTTGTTTTCCTATTTATTAAAATATATTTTCCCAATAATATGGGTACTGCTAATCATGGTAGTAACCATTGGGATTTCGGTAATCAATCCACTGTTGATTGAACGGGCAATTGATGTATATATTGCAAACAAAGATGTAATGGGGCTTTTGAAGCTTGCCCTATTTGGAGCGTCCATCAATCTGTTTTTTGTCTTACTGGTAAAGCTTCGAATGTATATTATGGCAGTGGTATCCAATAAAATTTTATTGGATATCCGCAAGGAATTGTATGAACATATTCAGACGTTATCGTTTCAGTTCTTTGACAGTAGACCAACTGGTAAGATTTTGGCTCGTATTATTGGAGACGTAAATTCATTAAAGAAAGTACTTTCCGATAGTGTAACAACATTAATTCCAGATTTTGTAACGATTTGTGCCGTCGTAGTTATTATGTTTGTAAAGGATGCAAGACTTGCAGCAGCAGCACTAAGTAGTCTTCCGATTATGATAGCAGGTATCTGGTTTGTTAAGAAACGCTCGGAAAAAGAATGGCAAATTTTTAGAAAAAAAGGATCCAATTTAAATGCATTTGTTCATGAAAATTTGTCTGGAATCCGTGTAGTGAAAAGCTTGACAGCAGAACAAGAGACGAAGGAAACATTTTCTGATTTGGTAAGACAGCATGAAAAATCATTTCAGAAAGCCGTTGTTTTTGCTGATATGATTGGCCCCGTTATTGATTTTTGCTGGGGACTGGGAACCATGGTTTTATTCTATGTTGGGATTGTAGTTCTAGGAATCAATCAGGTATCTGTTGGTATTTTGGTAGCATTTGGTAATTATATTTGGATGTTTTGGTCCCCAGTACTAAATGTCAGCAATTTTTATAACCAGTTAATAAACAATCTTTCAGGAGCAGAGCGTATCTTTGAAATTTTGGATACCAAACCGGATATTGTGGATCGAAGCGATGTGATTGAACTGCCAGAAGTAGAAGGTTTCATTACGTTTGATAAGGTTTCTTTTTCCTATGATGAAGGTACCAGTGCAGAAACTAAGGTATTAAGTGAAGTTAGTTTTTCAGTAAAACCAGGAGAAACAATTGCTCTTGTTGGACCGACCGGAGCAGGAAAGAGCACGATAGTAAATCTGATTAGCCGATTCTATGACATTCAAAAAGGTCACATTTACGTAGACGGTTATGATCTGCAGGATATTTCGATGGAAAGTTTGAGAAATCAAATGGGTGTGATGACGCAGGATAACTTCCTGTTTTCCGGTACGGTGGAGGATAATATCCGCTATGGTAGACTGGATGCAACGAAGGATGAAATCATAAGTGCAGCAAAAGCTGTCAATGCACATTCCTTCATTATGCAGATGGAAAACGGCTATGATACACAGTTAAAAGAACGGGGAGCCGGACTTTCCATTGGGCAAAGACAGCTGATTGCGTTTGCAAGAACCATGGTATCTATGCCAAAAATACTTATTTTAGACGAAGCAACCTCTAGCATCGATACCAAGACGGAATTGTTGGTACAACAGGGAATTGAAATGCTTTTAAAGGGAAGAACTTCCTTTGTTATTGCCCATCGTCTTTCTACAATTCAAAAGGCAGATCGCATTTTTGTCATAGATAATGGAGGAATTGTGGAAGAAGGGAATGCCAAAGAATTATTAGCAATGAAAGGCCAATATTATAACCTATATATGGCGCAATTTAAGAATGTCTCGTAGGTGAATCCAAAAGGAGGCGTAGTTTTGACAAAGTATCAGGGTATAGAGTATGATAAATAACAAACAATAAATTGGAATAAGGGAGAAGAGCATGGCAAACGATAAAACGTCTGGAATTTTAATGACTGAAGGTAACATATGGAAACAAGTATTGCTCTTTTCTATTCCACTATTGATAGGAAATATATTTCAACAGCTTTATAATACAGTGGATTCTATTGTTGTTGGACGTTATGTTGGTACAGCAGCTCTTGCAGCGGTTGGATCTAGCAATTCACTCATTAACTTATTAATTGGCATGTTTAGTGGAATTGCCACGGGTGCCGGAGTTATTATAGCACAGTATTTTGGGGCAAAGAAGTTTGAAAAAATGGAATGGGCGGTACACACAGCAATTGCCTTAAGTTTTATAGGTGGAATCTTACTATCGCTGGTTGGATATTTTACATCGGGTGCTATCCTTCGCTTTATGGGAACACCAGAGAATGTAATGCCAAATTCAACACTTTACCTTCGTATTTTCTTCTTGGGATCCATATTTAACTTAGTTTATAATATGTGCGCAGGAATATTACGAGCGGTTGGAAATTCAAAGAGTCCGCTTTACTATCTTTGTATTGCATCCGTAACCAATATCTTACTGGATTTACTGTTTGTAATTGTATTACAGTTTGGAGTTGCTGGAGTTGGAATTGCTACCATTATCTCTCAGGCTATTTCAATGTTTCTTATTTTACGGAAACTTACAAAATGTATAGGACCTTATAGTTTACATTGGAAGAAAGTAAGAATTGATGGTCGGATGGCAAAACGAATAATCACATTTGGTGTGCCTGCCGGACTTCAAAGTTCCATTATTTCTTTATCAAATGTAATTGTACAGTCAAACATCAATAGTTTCGGGGATAAAGCAATGGCAGGTTGCAGCTCGTTTGTAAAGGTGGATGGGTTTATTATGCTTCCAGTTATTAGCTTTAGTATGGCAGTTATGACCTTTGTAGGACAAAATATCGGAGCACAAAAATATGACAGGGTAAAAAAAGGGTTATGGGTAACGTTGGTACTATCCACAGTTTATGTAGGAATTGTATCCTTTTTGTTATATACCTTTGGTGAAAAGGTAATTAGTATTTTTACAGAAGAAGCATCTGTAGTAAAAAATGGCATGATTATGATGAATATCCTAATGCCATTTTATGTAGTCATAGCAGTCGTAAATATATTAACCGGAGCAATTCGGGGAGCTGGTAAGAGCTTTGCATCTATGGTAATCATGATTGTTAATCTTTGTGGTGTGCGTATGCTTTGGATATTTATTATGCGTCCGCTATTCCCAACGTTAGATACCGTTTTGTGGGGATATCCGGTCAGCTGGATTACTGGGATTATTTGTGCTTTACTGTATGCATGGAAAGGAAATTGGCTGAAAAAAGATGCATAAAATTTTCAATACAACCAGATTACATCAAAGTCTTTTAGAAGAAATCAGGGAAAGAGACTAGACAAAAACAAACTTTTCATGGATAATGTTTGATAAATAAAAGAGAAGAAAAGAGGACGAACATATGAAGCTATGGGGCGGTCGTTTTACGAAAGAAACCAATCAGCTAGTACACAATTTTAATGCATCAATTTCTTTTGATCAAAGATTTTATCGTCAGGATATCGAAGGCAGTATGGCACATGTTACGATGTTATGTAAACAAGGCATTCTGACCGAAGAAGAAAAAGACACCATTTTAGCTGGCCTTTCCGGTATTTTGGAAGAAATCGAAAATGGTTTACTTGTGATTGATGGAACTTATGAAGACATTCATAGCTTTGTTGAAGCTCACCTTATTTCACGCGTCGGAGATGCTGGCAAAAAACTTCATACTGGAAGAAGTAGAAATGATCAAGTTGCGCTTGATATGAAGCTTTATACTAGAAATGAAGTCAAAGAAACAAAAGAATTATTAAAACATTTACTTTCTGTTCTTTTACGAATTATGGAAGAAAATACAGATACCTTTATGCCGGGATTTACACACTTACAAAAGGCACAACCCATTACGCTGGCACATCATATGGGAGCCTACTTTGAAATGTTTAAAAGAGATGTTTCCAGGTTGGAAGATATCTATAAACGTATGAATTTGTCTCCGATTGGATCTGGTGCTTTAGCGGGAACCACGTATCCATTAGACCGTGCATACACAGCTCAGCTGCTTGATTTTGATGGCCCGACACTAAATAGTATGGATTCCGTAGCAGATCGCGATTATTTAATTGAATATTTAAGTGCTATGGCTACGATTATGATGCATTTAAGCCGATTTTCTGAAGAAGTCATTATCTGGAATTCCAATGAATATCAATTTGTAGATATTGATGATTCTTACAGTACAGGCTCTAGTATCATGCCACAGAAAAAAAATCCGGATATAGCGGAGCTAGTTCGTGGTAAAACGGGTCGTGTGTATGGTGCCTTGATGTCACTTCTTACTACTATGAAGGGCATACCTTTAGCTTATAACAAGGATATGCAAGAAGACAAAGAACTTGCTTTTGATGCGATGGATACAACAAAAGGATGCATTGCGTTATTTACAGGCATGTTAGATACAATGAAATTTAACAAAGAAACGATGGCTAAAAGTGCTAAAAATGGATTTACCAATGCTACGGATGCAGCAGATTATCTGGTTAATCATGGAGTTCCATTCCGTGATGCGCATGGAATCATTGGACAACTGGTACTTTTATGTATTGATAAAAACTGTTCACTTGATGAACTTCCACTTACTGAGTATCAAGCAGTTTCGCCTGTATTTAAGGAAGATATATATGAGGCAATCAGCTTAGAGACTTGTGTGGAAAAGAGAAACACCATTGGTGCACCAGGTAAACGGGCAATGGCAGAAGTAATTAAAATTTACAAAGAATATTTAAAATAAGAGTAGAAGGCACTCGAGGGAATGGGGAAAATTATGAATCAGTTATTTAAAGAACTAGAAGAAAATTATTTGCAAAAGGGTCAGGCATTAACCATGGCTTTGACTTTGATCGAATGGGATGGAGCAACAGAGGCACCAGAAGAAGCCGATGAGAATACCTCAAAAATGGTTGGCGTGCTTTCGGACCTATATTTTAATGCCTATATCAATGACAATGTAAAGGCAATAATGAAACAAATCGAAGCACAAAAAGAAACATTAGATGAAAGAGAGAGAATCATTTTTCATGAATTAGAACTATTATATGAAAGGCTTGAAACCATTCCGTCAAAGGAATACCGTGAATATTCTGAATTGACAGCGCTTTCAATAAATATATGGACGAAGGCTAAACAAAACGAAGATTTTAATGTGTTTGTTCCTACACTTGAAAAGATTCTTTCCTATAAAAAAAAATTTGCTGCGTATCGAAAGAAGGACGATGGTAAGACTCCTTATGACATTTTACTTAGTGATTATGAACCTGGATTCAATGAAAAAAGCTTAGATGAATTTTTTGATGTATTAAAACAAGAGCTAGTACCGTTTATTAAAACGATTACTGAAAAAGCGAAAAATGTAGATAACTCTTTTAATTTTAAATCGTATGATGTGGACAAGCAGAAGCAATTTTGTGATTTTCTTGCCGGTTATATTGGATTTGATTTTGAAAAAGGTGTAATTAAGGAGAGTGCACATCCCTTTACAACTAATTTTCATAACAAAGATGTTCGTATTACCAATCATTACTATGAGAATAACCTTGAAAGTGCTATTTTCTCAGTCATTCATGAGAGTGGACATGCAATCTATGAAATGCAAATTGACGATTCGCTGACGCAGACACTTGCAGGAGAAGGAACTTCTATGGGAGTTCATGAATCCCAGTCTCGTTTTTATGAAAATATAATTGGAAGAAGCGAAGCTTTCTGGAAGCCAATTTATCAAAGGCTAGTAGAAACCTTTCAGGAGCAGCTAAACGGAGTTTCCCTAGCACAGTTTATTAAGGCAATCAATAAGCCTGAATGTGGATTAATCCGAACAGAAGCAGATGAATTAACTTATTCATTGCATGTGCTGATTCGTTATGAAGTTGAAAAGCTGTTGTTAGCGGAGAAAATTACAGTTGAGGATATTCCTCGTGTCTGGAACGAAAAATACAAAGAGTATTTAGGGGTGACACCAAAAAATGATAAAGAAGGAGCCTTACAGGATGTGCACTGGTCTTGTGGTGATTTTGGATATTTTCCATCCTATGCACTTGGAAGTGCAATTGGGGCACAAATTTACTACCATATGAAAAAAGTAATGCCATTTGAGACTTATTTGGAAGAAGGAAACCTAAAACCAATCCAGGAATTTTTAAAAGAAACCATTCATAAGTTTGGAAAATCAAAGAATACAAATCAGATTTTGTTTGAGATGACAGGTGAGGAGTTTAATCCACATTATTATGTAACCTATCTAAAAGAGAAATATGAAACACTATATGAAGCCTAGAGATATTAAAAAACAATGAAAAAAATGGATATAAAAGGATGTATTAATGGCAATGGCATTAATACATCCTTTTATTCAAAATCAATATTTAAATAATCCGAACGCTTCTTTTCAGCAGCGGTTTCCTCCGGATATTCTTTTTCAATTGTGTCTATGTAAATATTTTCGCCGTTTTCTTCTGTAACTGTAAGTTCTTCGACTATCAAATCCTTTTCACGGAAAGGTTCCAAGCGTTCACTTTCGCGTTTTTGATATTCTCTAATCTTAAGAATCGCAAGATTATCAATTCCAGATAACGCAAAAGTATCCTGTACGTTATACTGAAAATATTTAATTACATTTCCAGTTACAAAAGTAATCATCTCCTGCGTGCAAAGATCAATGTCACGGTAATATGGAAGCTTGTTATACATAGAAAAATCATCATGATTTGCGGCATCAAACGGTCTTAATTTACGCTTTGATATACTAGAACTATCGATAATAATCACCCGCTTTTTGGTTATTTTTTTCTATTATAACTCTTTTTCTGCAATTCGACAACAAGAATCGGACTAAAGGATAGAGCAATTACGATTAACCATTGGAAGAAAGTGAGTGAGGATACATGAAAAATTATACGAAGCGGTTTGATGGTGATAACACTTGTTTGTAAAATAAAGCAAATTAGGAAGGATGCAAAGAGCTGTGGATTACTAAAAATTCCAATTTCCTTTATGGATCGGCTACTTCTCATATTAAAGGAGTGGAAAAGCTGTGACAAGCTTAAAACAGTAAAACACATGGTTCGACCAAGTTCCAGACCACCGCCTTCTAAGTGATGGTAGCCCAAAAGAAAGGCGCATAAAGCCAAGGCACCGATGAGAAGACCTTCTGCTACTATTTTAAGCCCAAGGCCATTTGCAAACATAGACTGATCCGGTGTTTGTGGTGGACGTTTCATAATATCTTTGTCTGGAGGTTCTACTCCTAATGAAATGGCTGGTAAGGAATCTGTAATTAGATTAATCCACAATAGATGAATTGCAAGCAGTGGGGTTGGAAGTTTACACAAAATTGCAGCAAAAATGGTTAAAAGTTCGCCAATATTACTTGATAAAAGGAAGTGAACTGATTTCTTTATATTATCATAGATACCTCTTCCTTCACGGACTGCAGTAACAATGGTTGCAAAATTATCATCGGTAAGAATCATGTCGGATGCGTTTTTTGCAACATCGGTGCCAGATTGGCCCATAGCACAACCGATATCAGCTGCATTTAAAGCAGGCGCATCGTTTACTCCGTCACCCGTCATGGCTACAATATGCCCAAGACCTTGCAGTGCTCTTACAATACGAACCTTGTGCTTTGGAGAGACGCGGGCATAGATATGATAATCTAATACCGCTTCTTTTAGTTCATCATCAGATAGGTTATCGATACTGTTTCCGGTGGTTGCTTCCTTTTCGTTTGTTATAATTCCTAATTCTTTTCCGATTGCAGTAGCAGTTGCAATATGATCTCCGGTTATCATAATTGGTACAATACCTGCCTCACTGCAGGTTTGAATTGCATCATAAACCTCTGGACGCGGAGGATCAATCATACCGATTAATCCAAGAAATGTGAGGGAGTTTTCATCAATCCGTTTTGGGTTGGTTATTGTCCTAGTTGCGACTGCGATAACCCGTAGTGCTTTATTCGTTAGTTTCTGATTTAGATTCTTTAATTGTAGCTGATCATTTTGAGAAATTAAAACAGGCTTACCATTTCTATAGATATGAGTACAGCAAGGAAGTAAGAAGTCAAATGCACCTTTGGTTACCTGAATATAATCGCTTCCATCTTTATATGCCGTTGACATACGTTTACGATTGGAATCAAACGGAATTTCATTGAGTCGTTTGTGATTTAAATCAAGCTTCGATTTATCAATTCCTAAAGCGTCAGCGGCTAAAACAATTGCATTTTCAGTGGAGTCACCAAAGACTTCTTTCTTTCCATTTTCATACTGCACACGGCTATCACAACATAAGCTCGCAAATTGAAGGATGTACTTCGCAAATTCACTATTAAGAGGTTCAATTCCATTTATGGAGCAAAGCTGAGTCACCGTCATTTTATTTTGAGTTAGCGTTCCGGTTTTATCAGAACATATAACGGTAGCACTCCCTAACGTTTCGACAGAGGCGAGACGCCTCACAATAGTATTTTTTTTTGCCAGGGTCTGAACACCAAGAGAAAGCATAATTGTCACAACGATAGGAAGTCCTTCTGGAATTGAGGCAACGGCAAGACTTACACTCGTCATGAACATATCTAATATTGGTCTGCCCTGAAAGATTCCAAGCAAGAAGATTGCACTACAAATTAAAAGAGCAAGAATGCCAAGTGTTTTACCAAGTGATGCTAAACGTTTTTGTAGAGGGGTAAGAGGGGTATCTACTTCCGCAATCAGCTTTGCTATCGTCCCAACTTCTGTATGCATTCCAGTTTTAACAACAATACCCATTCCATGCCCTAAGGTAACCATGGAGCTGGAAAAACAAAGGTTTTTTCGCTCAGCCAGAGGTGTATCTGAGGATAGTACAAAATCAGAACCTTTTGAAACGGAGGCAGATTCTCCAGTTAATGAAGACTCATCTGTTTTTAATTGAAAGGATTCAATCAGCCTTAAATCGGCAGGAACAAAATCACCAGTTTCTAACAAAACAATATCACCTGGTACCAAGAGTTCAGAAGGTATAACTTTAACAATACCATCCCGAAGTACTTTAGCAGTAGGACTTGCCAGTTTTTCTAATGCTTCTAATGATTTTTCAGCCTTTGCTTCTTGTATTGTTCCAATAATTGCATTGAGGATAATAATCGCAAATATGATGATTGGATCAATATAATCGGTCTCCCCCTGTAAAAAGGAAATAGAAAAGGAGATAATAGCAGCAAAAATTAAAATGATGATCATAAAATCTGCAAACTGCTTAAAAAAGCGTATGATAAGTGGCGTGCTTTTTTTCTTTTCCAGCTGATTATATCCGTATGTAGATAGGCGAAGTTTGGCTTCTTCACTGCTAAGACCAGTATTTTGATTGGTTGAAAATAGTTCAAAAGCTTCTCGAAGATGGAGCGTATGAATGTTTTCCTGATTTAACATAAATATATCCTCCTATGGATTAATTACAATTTATGCACCAAGGGGGATGAAAATGAATAATGTAAAAATAAAAGGCTGGTTATCAAATGTTATTTCGGATGATTTTGATGTCAATATCATTAAGCATAGATGCGCTTGGAATTGGTTTTTCATATGAAATGAAAGGAATCAGGATGGGGATGATGCCAAGAATTATGATTGGTGTCATCAATGCAGTAGTTATGGGGTTTGCAATTTTTGCTGGTCAAAAAATGCTAGAATACTTTCCAATCATTGTATCTGAGAGTATTGGAACGGCTATACTTATTTTAGTTGGCTGTCTGTTTATCAAAAATGCTCTATTTGGAAGTGAAGAGACCTTATGTGACTTAGATCATTCAATGGATATAAATCTATTAGAAGCTTTTTTACTTGGGGTAGCACTTTCTGCTGATTCTCTAAGTATCGGAATTGCAGCTGCAACCTTGAATGTTTCTCTGCTTTGGATGCCTCTGAGTGTTGGTTTGATGCAAATTCTTTTTTTGTGGATAGGAAAATATTTAACTCAAAAAAGTAAATTAAAAAATATATTTGATGCGAAGAAAAGCGGTGTGTTTGCAGGAACGCTCCTCATATTTATGGGAATTATACAAAATTTATAAATATGGTTACCCCCCTGTTACATGGAACGAGTGTAATAGGGGGTAAATTGACCTATATGATTGATTTGTGCCCATTTACAGTGTACAATAAAAGAAAATACAAAAGGCAGTAAGAATAGGAGTACTATGAGAAATATAAAATTATTATTAGAATATGATGGTTCTAGATATGATGGTTGGCAAAAACAGCCAAACATCGATAAAAGCATTACCATTCAAGACAAGGTAGAAGATGTCCTTTGTAAAATGGAGGACGAAGAGATTGAATTAATTGGAGCAGCCAGAACGGAAGCTGGAGTACATGCCTATGGTCAAATAGCAAACTTTAAAACGAATTCAACGAAGAAGCTTTTCGAAATTAAACATTATTTGAATCGTTATCTTCCAAGAGATATTGCAGTGTTAGAAGTATGGGAGGTACCGGACCGTTTTCACAGTTGCTTTAATGCAAAATCATTTACCTATAAGTATAAGATTTCATTAGGTGAAGTTGCTTCGGTTTTTGAAAGAAAATACAATTACTATAGCTTTGATTCGCTTGATGTAAAGGCAATGAAGGAAGCAGCACAAGTATTAATTGGAAAACATGATTTTAAAAGCTTTTCTGATAACAAGCGTATGAAAAAATCAACCGAACGTGAAATTTTTGAATTAGAAGTTTCTGGAGATGTAAAAGAAATCATCATAACGATAAAAGCAGATGATTTCTGGCCACACATGGCGCGTATTATTATTGGTACGTTGATAGAAGTAGGACGTGGTAATATAGCACCGAGTAAAATGGAAACAATTCTCACGAGTTTGAACCGTGAAAATGCTGGCCCAACTGCAGAGGCTAGAGGACTCTTTTTAGAAGACGTAAGTTATCTGTAATTATTTTTTCTTAAGAAGTAATTGGATCAAGTAAAGCGATAGAATAAATATAATGGCAAGCATTAGTATGTGCTTATACTGATCATAAAAATTGACAACTAAATACCAGTTATCTTTTAATAGATAACCCAAACCAATAAGTAAAGTATTCCATACGGAGATTCCGACCATAGATGCCATAGCAAATTTAAGATAAGATTGGCTGGAAACGCCGGCAACAAAGGCAATATATGTACGACAGATTGGGATGACTCTACCTATCCCAACGGCCCATACTCCATACTTTTCAAAGGTTTGAAAAGAAGCCCTTAGGGGCTTTTTTGTTTTTGGAAAGCGATTCGAAATGCGGTTTAGTGCGCGAGTACCACCGATTCGTCCGACGAAGAAACAAAAACTGGTACCAATTAACCCGGCAAAAACACTTGCTAGGAGCATAAGAATAAAGGGGATCCTTTGCATGGATGCCATGCATCCAGATAAAGGAAGAACAATTTCACTGGATACTGGAAAACATCCATATTCTAATAAAATGCATAAGAACATGGCGAGAAGACCGAATCGATGAAAAAAATTAATAAAATGGGACATATTCTCTCCTTCTTTTGAATAAATTGTATATTGAGTGTTCTTTACTATTTTATGCTATACAATTAAAATTGACACATAATGGACATATTGGTATTATATAGTAAGGAAAAATTGACATAATTTATTTTAAGGAGAATTTGTATGAAAAATAGGGTTAGGATACTATGCGTGGCATTAATTTTGGGTATATTTATTTTAATTACACCAACAACGGAAGCAGAAACTTCGTATCCTTATTTAATAAAGGTAAACCGCAAACAATGCGTTGTTACTATTTATGAAAAAGATGAAGACGGAAAATATAACATTCCTGTGAAAGCGATGCTTTGTTCACCAGGATGGGATACACCAATAGGAACATTTAAAACACCAGAAAAATACCGTTGGAGACTTCTTATGGGAGATGTT
Source organism: Acetivibrio sp. (assembly GCA_041739345.1). Lineage (GTDB taxonomy): Bacteria > Bacillota > Clostridia > Lachnospirales > Lachnospiraceae > DIGJ01. The sequence continues at coordinate 62,968 of JBGSNZ010000019.1, forward strand.
TGGGGACAGTATAGCACTCGAATTAATAAGGGAGTATTATTCCATTCGGTATGGTATTACGAAAAAGACCCATCAACTTTGGCAAATGCTCAGTTTAACAAGCTAGGCTCCGTTTGTTCCCATGGATGTGTTCGACTAAATGTAAAAGATGCAAAATGGATTTATGATAATTGTCCAGTTGGAACTACGGTTACAATCTATGATTCCAAAGATCCAGGACCACTCGGAAAGCCAGAATCAATTAAGATAAGTACCACAAACAAAATGGGTTATGATCCAACGGATATTTGGAGTAAAAATAATCCATACATATCAAACCAGCCAGTAATAAAGGGCGTGAAGAATAAAACACTTGAATATGGACAGTCCGTTAACCTTTTAGCCGGAGTATCTGCGGTATCTTCAACGAATGTCTATATTAGCAGCTCCATTAAAACTTCAATTAAGTATCAGGGGAAAAAGGTAAGTAAAATAAATACATCCGTTGAAGGAAAATATTATGTTACTTACAAAGTAACCGATGGCTTGAAGAAAAAGGTGACAAGTGAAGCGGTATATACGGTTCAAGATAATGTGAATCCAAAGATAACAGGAGCTTATAACCTTTACCTAAATGGAGAAGAAACTCCAGATGAAGCAACTCTTCTTAATGGAGTTACAGCAGTATGGCATGGAAAAGAGCTTGCGGCGGGCAGCGTAAAAGTAACACTGACAGAAGATAAAATTAAGGACGATTTAGAAATTTACATAGCTACTTACAAAGTGACTGCACCAAATGGAAAAACGGCTAAAAAGATCAAAAAAGTTTATGTGGATTTAGAGGCACCAGTATTAACAGGAATCGCGGATAAAGAGATTTCAAATGATACGGTGGTGAATCGTAATTTTGCAATGGAAAATGTAACGGTTTCAGATAACTATTCTACCGTAACAGGTTCTTCTGTAAAGGTAACCATTACAAAGGAAAGTGATACACAATATAAGGTAAGTTATTTGGTAAAGGATAAATGCCATAATATTACAAAGCAGACGGCAACTTATACGATTACAAATTTCCTTTCGTTTGAAGGTGTCAAAGATAAGACCATCTCGTCAAATACCTATATGGGAACCTATCAAGCACTAATCGATGTGAAAGCATATAACAATAGCTCAGACATTTCCAGTATGATACAGGTGAAAATATCTGAGCTTGTAGATGGAAAATATACCGTAACCTATACCATCAAAGATGATAAGGGACATGAAAAAACGGCAATTGCAATCTTTACGGTTGTATAGAATTCTGCGTTAACATATTTAAAAATTCTTCAGCCACTTGCCAGAGTGGGAATTGGTCATTGTAAGCAACGACTAATTTTCGCTTTGGAAGTGGCTCTTTTATTTTCAGAACAATTAAATCTTCATTTGATTCATGGTTACAAAAGTCTGGCACAAATGCAATTCCAAGACCTATTCTTGCTAAATCGATTAATAGATCGTTGCTACTTAGTTCAACCGAAGGAGCTAATTCTAATTGATGTTTTAAAAATAGTTGATGTAAAAAAATGCTGGTGGTAGCATGGGCTTCCAACATTAAAATGGGATAAGTTGTAAGCTCTTCATAGGTGAGAACCTTTTCTTCTAATTCAGGAAAAGCCTCTTTCCTTGCAATGAAAACATCTCCGAATTCTTTGATATCATAGACATTACGAATATTTGATAGTTTTTTGTTGGGAGAATTCGTTATAATAAGGTCTACTTGATTGGATTCAAGCAAATCAACACATTGAACGGAAGTGCCATTGGTAACTTTGATATGCACACCTGGATACATCTGATGAAATTGCTTTAAATAGGGTACCAGAAAATACCTGCAGATTGTATCACTTGCACCAATACGAAGCTGACCACCTTTTAGAGAGGAAGCATCTAATAATTGTGTTTCACCACGAAGAATTAAATTGATTGCGGGTTCGATATGTTTAAATAACAAATCACCTTCTTTTGTGAGCTGTACTTTTTTTGTGCTTCGGATAAAAAGGGTTTGGTTTAACCGCTTTTCCAGGGTTTTAATCGATTGACTGACTGCTGATTGGGAAATAAACAATTCTCTAGAAGCATCCGAGAAACTAAGTGTTTTCGCAACATGATAAAATACCTTATATAACTCTAGATTGATATCCATGTAATGTTCCTCCTTATTTTATTTGATTAATTTATAAGTATTACTAATATAATGTACCATAAGTCAAATTATTTGACAATATGAATATACTGTGAACTTTACCCTAAGACCTTGACTTATAGTGAATATCAGTTAAAATAATAGGGTGAGTTTATTGAAAAATTAAGGAGGGTATTGGTGAAATATAAAAGAAGAATAGTGTTTGCTTTAAGTATGCTTCTTCTTTTCTTATTAACAGCGTGTTCAAAAAAGGCAAAGAATGATACACCAGTTGTTACAGTGGTAAATGATTCGAAGATTCATATGGATGAAATGATGTACTACATTTACCAATCAGAGGCGGATGGTAACGCAAATGAAGAAAAGTATCAGGCTTTTTTTGGTGAAAGTTATTGGGAAACAAAAGATGAGACGGGGACAACCAATCGTGAGTTAGCGAAAACAGAAACGATGGAACTTGCAATCAGAAATGATATCTTCTATCAAAAGGCTATGGAAGCTGGCTATGCACTTTCTAAGGATGAGACACAAGAAACTTTAAAAAGAGTCGAAACCACGATGGAAGGTTGGACAGATAAGCAGAAACTTGTCATGGGAATTACAAAGGAACGTCTGATGGAAATACTGACTAAACTTTCGATTGCAAATGCATACGAAAAGGATTTTCGGGATACTTTGGAAGTAGACGAAGCAACTGCAACTTCTACCATATACGAGGAAGATTATAAGGAGTATGATGTTTTATATCTTTATGTTCCAACGGTTACATTTTCACAAGATAGTAACATGATTGCGTATTCAAACAAAGAGAAACAAGCCGCCTATGAAAAGGCTGCCAAGCTTTTGGCAAAGGCAAAGCAAGGAGCAGAATTTTCGGATTTATTAATGGAGGATGACACCGTGGAGGGTATGGAGACTTCGGAAGTTACCTTTATTAAGGGAGATGAAATCTTTGGAACCGATTTTGAAAAAGCTGCATTGGCTCTTTCAAATGGAGAAATAGCAAATTCAATTGTGGAAGAAGAAGATGGCTATTATATCATAAAAATGGTAGATAAGGATTCCAAGGAAAGTTATCAGGATACGATTAATCGTGCGGTAGAAGATGCTTGGGAAGATGCTTTTTCAAAAGCCTATGAAAAAATAAAAGAAGAATATGAAATAACCATTCAGGAAAAAGTATGGGATCCGATTGAAATAGGAACCACTACATACGATAAGAATGCAGTGCCAAGTAAAGAAGATTTAGAGGGCGCATTCGAAATTCCAGAATGATAAAAATGGAGGATGGAAACGTGAATAGCGGAAAGAAAGCAATAAATGGAAAGATAAAATCAAATAAGAAGACAAGCAGTTATATACCAGCAGGCGGTTTGGGTAAGAGAATCGGTGCCGGCTTAATTATTTTACTGGTAGTAGCTATAGTTGGTATCGTTGCATGGGAAGGGCTAGCACCAAAATATTTAATGTCAGTAGATGGCGATAAATTATCCAAACAAGATATGATGTATGATATTTATCAGGCAGAAGGTATTGGAAGCCAGATGGCCGGTCTTTACTCCCAGCTTGGTTATGCTCAGGATTACTGGAACATGGATAATGGAGATGGAACAACAACTCAGGATACATTGAAAGGTCAGACGGTAGATAACTATTTATATAACCGTATTATTTATACCGAGGCAGTAGCAAAGGGATATGAAGCAACGGATGATGAAAAAACAGAAGCAGCAAAAACTGCAGCCCAAGAAATCAAAGACCTTACGGCAAAAAAAGCAAGTAAGTTAGGTTTAACGAAAGATTTATTGACAGAGAAAGCAATGGAAGAATTAGTTGTAGCACGATACAAAACGGATACCGTTGAAAGCTTAGATATCAATGATGACGAAATCAAAGCGGGTGTTGAGTACGATACCTACCGTGGTTATAGTGTACAATATTTCTTTGCACCAACAACTACAACAAATGATGCTGGCGAAACGAAAGCGGTAGAAGATAAGACGAGTGTTTACAGTGAATTAGAAACCGTATTAGATAAAGCAAAAGACAGCGATGACTGGAGTACAGTAGTTGATTCTAAAGACGAAGATGCAGTTGTATCTTATAAGACAAGCATTTTGACTGCAGATGATGAAACGTTCAGCAAAGATATTATGAAGAATATCGTTGCGATGCAAAACGGTGATGTATCTGAAATCGTAGAAGCAGAAGACGGTTATTATGTATTCCGTATGGTTAATAATGATGATTCTTCAAAATACGATACAGCAGTGACAGATGCGATAACAGAAGCAGAAGATACAGCATTCAATAGTGTCTATGAAGATTTATATGCTAAATATGCCATCAAAGTATATGATAAAAATTGGAGCGATATCGCATTTGGTACCGTTACATTAGGCTAAAATAAATAAATTGTATTTTATGATTAGATTTGTGTAAATATTTCGGAAAATTGTTTATAATAAGAGAAGGATGAATTTGTTTATAATTATCTTGACTTATAAACATCATTATTTATATTAATTTTAATTATAAAAAAACTTATGGTATCATTATTATAACGATAATGATACCATTTTTTTAATTATGGAGGCTGTTTATGAGTGAGATTAGAAGAATTTATGTAGAAAAGAAGTTCCCTTATGCGGTTCGTGCAAAGGAATTAAGACATGAGATTCAAACTTATTTAGGAATACAAACACTTGAAAGTGTTCGGATACTAGTGCGATATGATATAGAAAATATTTCAGAGGAAACATTTGAAAGGGCGAAAGGGATTGTCTTTTCTGAACCAACGTTAGATTATTTATACGAGGAAAATTTTGAACAATCCAAAGAAGATCATATCTTTACGGTTGCGTATTTACCAGGACAATTCGATCAGAGAGCAGATTCTGCTAATCAATGCATCAAATTACTAAAAGAGGATGAGAGAGCTTTCGTTCAATCTGCCACAACTTATGTATTTAAAGGAGATCTTTCGAAGAAAGAACTTGATAAAATTAAATCTTACTGCGTAAACCCAGTTGATTCGAACATTACGAGTGAAGGTAAGCTAGATACGCTAATCGAGAATTTTGATGAGCCTGCAGATGTTAGCATTTTAGATGGATTCAAGACAATGGGAGATGCTAAGTTGTTAACTCTTTTTGAGTCTCTAAATTTAGCAATGAGTTTAGATGATTTTATCAGCATAAAACAATATTTTATGAACGAAGAAAAAAGAGATCCTTCCATGACAGAAATCCGTATGTTAGACACATACTGGTCTGATCATTGCAGACATACCACGTTTCTAACAGAAATAAAGGATGTAGAGTTTGAAGATGGATTTTATAAAGAACCGATGAAGAAGAGTTATCTAGCATATAAGGAAGCAAGAGCACAACTTGGACAAGATGAGAAAGGTGACTATCCATCTTTAATGAATCTTGCTTTGATTGCTATGAAAAAATTGAAGGCAGAAGGAAAGCTTGCAGATCTTGAAAAATCCGATGAAATTAATGCCTGTTCTATTGTGGTTCCAGTTGAAATCGATGGAATTAAAGAAGAGTGGCTAGTATTTTTCAAGAATGAAACACACAATCATCCAACGGAAATAGAACCATTTGGTGGAGCAGCTACTTGTCTTGGTGGTGCAATACGTGATCCATTATCTGGACGCGGTTATGTTTATCAGGCAATGCGCGTAACAGGTGCAGCAGATCCGACCGTATCGCTTGACAAAACACTGGAAGGAAAACTTCCACAAAAGAAAATCGTAAAAGGAGCGGCAAGTGGTTATAGCTCTTATGGCAATCAAATAGGTTTGGCAACTGGATTGGTGAATGAAGTATATCATCCAAATTATGTAGCGAAAAGAATGGAAATTGGAGCTGTGATGGGTGCAGCACCAAGAAAAAATGTAATTCGTGAAGATTCCTTACCAGGAGATCAAATTATTTTAATTGGTGGACGTACTGGACGCGATGGTTGTGGTGGTGCAACGGGTTCGTCCAAGGCACATACCAGTGAATCCATTCATGTATGTGGCGCCGAAGTGCAAAAAGGAAATGCTCCAACGGAGCGAAAAATTCAGCGCTTATTCCGTAGAATCGAAGTAAGTTCCCTAATAAAAAAATGCAATGATTTTGGGGCAGGTGGAGTGTCAGTTGCCATCGGCGAGTTAGCAGACGGTCTTATTATAAATCTTGATTTGGTTCCTAAAAAATATGCGGGGCTCGATGGAACGGAACTTGCCATTTCTGAATCACAAGAGAGAATGGCAGTCGTGGTAGATACCAAAGACGTGAAGGCAATGTTAGAGTTTGCAGCACAGGAAAATTTGGAGGCTGTTGTTGTAGCCGAAGTTACGAAAGAACCTCGCCTTGTTATGAACTGGAGAGGAAAAACAATTGTTAATATAAAGAGAAGTTTCCTGGATACCAATGGAGCTCATCAAGAGAACGATGTATTTGTAACTAGTCCAAATAAAGAAAAATCTATCTGGAATCATTCGGTTACAGGTAGCATGAGGGAAAATTGGCTAAAGACATTAAAAGATCTAAATGTTTGCTCTCAAAAGGGCCTAGTTGAATTGTTTGATAGTTCCATTGGGGCAGGGACTGTTACCATGCCTTATGGTGGAATGCATCAGTTAACACCAACTCAGACCATGATTGCAAAACTACCGTTACTAAAGGGGAACTGTGATACCGTTACCATGATGAGTTATGGACTGGACCCATATTTATCAAGTTGGAGTCCTTATCATGGAGCAGTTTACGCAATTATCTCTTCAGTTGCTAAAATTGTAGCATCTGGTGGTGATTACCGAAAAATCCGCTTTACCTTCCAGGAATATTTCAAACGATTAGGCAAGGATAAAGCACGTTTTGGAGAGCCAATGGCTGCACTTTTAGGTGCTTACGAAGCACAGATTAAGTTAGGACTTGCTTCCATTGGTGGTAAAGACAGTATGTCTGGTACCTTCCAGGACATTGATGTTCCACCAACTCTGTGTTCTTTTGCAGTTGACACTGGAAAGATAGAAGATGTAATAACGCCAGAATTAAAAAAAGCAGGAAATATATTATTAGCATTCCCAATCAAAAAAGACGCATATGATTTGCCAGATTATGAGTATTTATTAGCGCTTTATCATACAATTTATGAGTTAAATAGATCAAATACATTTAGCGCTGCATATGCAATCGGTTATGGCGGACTTGCGGAAGCAGTAAGCAAGATGGCATTTGGGAACATGCTAGGCGTACGATTATCGACTGAATTGGAAGTTGCAAAATATTTTACTTCCGATTATGGTACGATAATAGTGGAAGTTAAGCCAGAAGATGTATTTAAGATTAGTAAGGTGATTGAAGATTGTGTGACAATCGGTGAAGTAATAGATTCAGGTAAATTTGAATATGGAAATGAGAGTATTTCTTTAGAAGAAGCAATCAAAGCTTGGTCAGCAACATTGGAGAGCGTATATCCAACAAATGCAAGTGAAGATACGAAAATACTTGAAACAAAACTTCACCAAGTTGAGAGTATCTATATTTGCAATAAAGAACAAGCAAGGCCAAAGATATTTATACCAATTTTCCCTGGTACTAACTGTGAATATGACAGTATTCGTGCATTTGAAAAAGCAGGCGGTGAAGTAACCTCTCTGGTTTTTCGAAATCAGTCCGCAAATGATATTAAAGAATCCGTTGCAGCATATGCAAAGCAAATAAAAACAAGTAATATCGTAATGCTGCCAGGTGGATTTTCTGCCGGTGATGAACCAGATGGATCCGCAAAATTTATTGCTTCTATCTTCCGCAATCCTTATTTAGTGGAAGCAGTAAATGATTTACTGAAAAATAGAGATGGACTTATGTTAGGTATCTGCAATGGATTTCAGGCATTGATTAAACTTGGTTTGGTTCCATTTGGTGAAATCATACCATGCGAAGAAGATTTTCCAACGCTTACCACAAATATAATTGGAAGACATATATCAAAGATTGTACAAACCAAAGTGGTAAGTAATCAATCCCCATGGTTAAGAAAAGTACAGGTGGGTGATGTGCATTCCATCCCAGTTTCTCATGGAGAAGGACGATTTGTAGCAAACGAGGAAACTATGAAGCGTTTATTTGAAAATGGACAGATAGCAACGCAGTATGTAGATTTAAATGGTAATCCAACAATGGATGAAATGTTCAATCCGAATGGATCATTTTTATCAATAGAGGGAATTACGAGTCCGGATGGTCGTGTACTTGGAAAGATGGCACACTCCGAACGAATCGGAAATGGAGTTGCAATTAATATTACAGGAAATCAGAATCAGTATCTATTTGAATCTGGAATATCCTATTTTAAATAAATGATATAAAAAATCAATAAGCAATATCCTGCTATAAACCGCTTGACAATAAAACGGCTTTTCAGTATGCTATAGACGATTACAAAGGAAAAGTTAGTAGTCAGATTGGAGAAAAAATATGAAGACAGAATGGAATGAATTTAAAACAGGCATTTGGAACAAAGAAATCAATGTCAGAGATTTTATCCAAAAAAACTACACTCCTTATGAAGGAGATGAAGCGTTTTTAGTTGGTGCAACTGAAAACACGATGAAGCTGTGGGAACAGGTTATGGAACTATCAAAAAAAGAAATGGAAGCTGGCGGTGTACTAGATATGGACACCAAGACAATTTCTACCATTTCCTCCCATGAAGCAGGATATTTAGATAAAGACAAAGAAACAATTGTGGGATTTCAAACCGACAAACCTTTTAAACGTTCTCTTCAGCCCTATGGTGGTATACGTATGGCAGAAAAGGCTTGCAAGGATAACGGATATGAAGTAGACCCTGAAATAGTAGACTTTTTTGCTACACATCGGAAAACACACAATGCAGGAGTGTTTGATGTATATACTGAAGAAATGAGAGCATGCCGTTCCAGCCATATTATTACAGGACTTCCGGATGCATATGGAAGAGGGCGTATTATCGGAGATTATCGTCGTATCGCTTTGTATGGAGTGGATCGGTTGATTGAAGATAAGATAGAACAAAAGGATACGACAAGGACAGTAATGTATTCGGATGTTATCCGTGAACGGGAAGAGTTGTCCGAACAGATTCGTGCCTTACAAGAATTAAAGGTATTAGGAAACATCTATGGTTTTGATATCGGGAGGCCTGCAGCGAATACAAAGGAAGCGATTCAATGGTTATACTTTGGATATTTGGCGGCGATTAAAGAGCAAAATGGTGCAGCCATGTCACTAGGAAGGACATCCACCTTTATCGATATTTATGCAGAGCGTGATTTGAATAATGGGACGTTTAATGAAGAGCAGATTCAGGAATTTATTGATCATTTTATTATGAAATTGCGTTTGGTTAAATTTGCCCGTACGCCAGAGTACAATGCACTCTTTTCCGGAGATCCTACCTGGGTTACAGAATCCATCGGAGGGGTTGGCATTGATGGCAGGTCAATGGTTACAAAGATGTCATTCCGTTACCTGCATACCTTAACTAATTTAGGTGCGGCACCAGAGCCAAACTTAACGGTGCTTTGGTCAACACAGTTACCAAGAAATTTCAAACGTTACTGTGCAAAAATTTCAATTGAATCCTCCTCCATACAGTATGAAAATGACGATTTAATGCGTGTAACTCATGGTGATGACTACGCGATAGCATGTTGCGTATCTTCCATGAGAGTTGGTAAAGAAATGCAGCTTTTTGGAGCAAGAGCAAACCTTGCAAAGTGCTTGCTTTATGCAATTAATGGCGGAGTGGATGAAATCAGCAAAAAGCAGGTAGGTCCTAAATATCGTCCAATTACCTCTGAGTATTTAGATTATGAGGAAGTCGTGGATAAATATAATGATATGATGAAATGGCTAGCTGAGGTATATGTAAATACATTAAATGTCATTCACTATATGCATGACAAATACTGTTATGAAAAGATTCAGATGGCATTACACGATAAAAAAGTAACACGTTGGTTTGCAACCGGAATTGCAGGACTTTCTGTTGTAGCAGATTCTCTTTCTGCAATAAAATACGCAAAGGTTAAGCCGATTCGTGACGAGAAAGGTATCGTTGTAGATTTTTTAATAGAAGGTGACTATCCTCAATATGGAAATGATGATGATCGTGTAGATAATATTGCTGCAGAATTAGTACACACGTTTATGCATTATATTCAATCCAATCATACCTATCGTGGTGGTATTCCTACGACTTCGATTTTGACGATTACATCAAATGTAGTTTATGGTGAAAATACAGGATCTACACCAGATGGAAGAAAAGCTGGACAACCATTCGCACCAGGTGCAAATCCGATGCATGGACGTGATAAAAAAGGAGCAATTGCTTCCTTGAGTTCAGTATCCAAACTTCCGTTTGGTGATGCACAAGATGGTATATCAAATACATTCTCTATTGTTCCTGGAGCACTGGGCAAGGATGACTTAATTATAATGGGAGATTTGGAACTTTCTATGGAGCCAGATTGTGCTTGTAATGTACCTACCATTCTATTTGGTGAAGAGAATAAATAGGAGAAAATGCGCAAAAGACATGCGCAGGAATGGAGAACGATATGAATAATACACAGATTGATAATTTAGTTGCAATGTTAGATGGTTATGTTGAAAATGGCGGACATCACTTAAATGTAAATGTATTTACCAAAGAAACATTATTAGATGCACAGGCACATCCTGAAAAGTATCCGCAGCTTACGGTACGTGTATCTGGATATGCAGTTAACTTTCATAAATTAACCAAAGAACAACAAGACGAAGTAATTAGTAGAACGTTTCATAAAGGAATGTAAGATATGATTCAAGGAAGAATACATTCAATTGAAACTTTTGGTACACTTGATGGTCCGGGTATTCGTTATGTCGTATTCTTCCAAGGCTGTCCAATGCGCTGCAAATATTGTCATAATCCGGATACGTGGACGATGCAAGGCGGTACCAATATGACTGCCGATGAAATAATAGCCGGCTATAAGAAACAAGAAGTATATTATAAAAATGGTGGAATTACAGCAACGGGTGGAGAGCCGCTTCTTCAACTTGATTTTTTGATTGAATTGTTTCAAAAGGCAAAAGCGGCAGGTATTCATACTTGTTTGGATACTTCAGGCATTACATTTTCCAATGATAGAGAAGAGGAATTCAAGAAACTTGCCAAAGTTACGGATTATGTACTTCTTGATGTAAAGCATGCAAGAAAAGCAGAACATATAGAATTAACCGGACAAGATAATAAAGCAGTGTTTGATTTTTTATCCTTTCTTGATAAGCAACAAGTTCCCGTGCGTATCCGCCATGTCTTAATTCCTGGAATTACGCTAGAAAAGAATAGCCTGATCGAATTGGGTAAGGTTTTATCATTATATAAAAATATAAAAGAACTAGAACTTCTTCCTTATCACACCATGGGAATTGCAAAGTATCAAGAACTTGGAATTCCATACCGATTGGAAGGTGTTAAAGAACCAAGCAAGGAAGATATTTGCGAAGCTAGAAAACTTATATTAGAAGGGTTTCGTCACTGACTTTGTCAAAACTTACAAAAAAATTTTTGAAATCGTAATAAAATTGTGAAACAAAATGGAGAAAACTGTGATACACTTAACTTAATTGGGTATGCTAAGTGTATGCGGTTTTTTTATTTTGGTGAATGGTGGTCGGAAGATGAACTTATATGAAGGGATGTATTTAAGAAGGACTATTCGGCATTTTCGAATGGAAACCGTCGATAAAAAAATATTAGATAATATTTTGAATTTTACGAATCATCTAGAAATGTTGGATGAAAATCAACAAGTTCAATTTGAAATCATAGAGAATACGGAAGATAAAAGTATTCCGTATTATTTAGTTATATCTGCTTTGCCGGTAGAAGGATATCAGTTAAACGCAGGTTTTTTAATGCAACAAGTTATGCTCTACATCATGACAAAAGGGCTTGGAAGTAGTTTTATGAAATATCATAAACTTCCAATTCACAAAATACAAGGTTTTGAGCCTTTAGTTATGCTTGCATTTGGAAAAACAGATAAAAGTATTTATCGTGAATCGAAACGTGCATATCGTCTTTCAATTACAGAGGTTTGCAGTTTTAAGACAACAGTAAGTGATGATATGAAAAAAATATTAAATGCAGGAAGACTAGCACCATCTTCATTTAATAGCCAGCCATGGCGGTTTGTCGTTTATGAAAACCGAATCCATCTATTTTGTAAGAAATCAAAAACCCCTTTTGATCCATTGAAGGCAATGAAAAATATCGATGTGGGAATTGCACTTGCAAATATGTATTTGGCAGCAGAAGAACTTTGGTATTATAGTGAAATAAAAAAAATTGACAATATTTGTGAACAAACATTTAAAAATAATGAGTATTTAGTATCAATTATGTTTCAAAAGTAAGCTTTTGGATTGAATTCTATTGACTGACATATTATAATAGGATAAATGACAAAATATTTAAACTACTAGTGGGGGAATTTGTTTAATGCGCTATGTTACAATAGAAAAAGTAGAGCCGGGTATGATTCTTGCTAAGTCAGTTTATGATGAAGCAGATCGAGTGCTATTAGGTGCTGCAAGTATAATGACGACAGACTTTATTGAGAAACTAACAATTCGTGGATTTCAGGGACTCTATATCGATGATGAGATTTCAAAGGGAATTGATATAGAAGAAACAATAAGTGTAGAACTGCGTAATCGAGGAGTTAAGAGTTTACGCGAGTGCAACATCGATGAGAGTTTGGAAGTAGCTAAGTGTATTGTAGACCAAATTATCAACAGCAAGACATTATCACTTGATTTAGTGGATTTGCGTACTTTTGATGATTATACCTTCCGGCATTCTGTAAATGTTGCAGTTTTGTGTACTGTAATTGGCATGGGAATGTCTTTGAAACAAAAAGACCTGATAGATTTGTGTGCAGCTGCAATTTTTCATGATTTGGGAAAATTGCAAATACCGGATGAAATACTAAATAAACCCGCAAAATTAACAGATGAAGAATATAAAGTTATGAAGGAACATCCGATTTTATCATATAATCTGTTAAAAGATCGTTGGGATATATCAGCAAGAACAAAAGTAGGTGTCTTGTATCATCATGAAAATGAGGATGGAAGCGGTTACCCAAGTGGTTTACGTTCTCCTCAGATATTATTATTTGCAAAGATTATTCATGTTGCAGATGTATATGATGCCTTGACAGCAAAACGCCCTTATAAAAAGCCATATGCGTTATCAGAAGCAGCAGAGTATCTGATGGCTGGTTATGGTTCTATGTTTGATAAAACGGTAGTCGATGCATTTCTAAAATGTGTTCCAATTTATCCAAAAGGTATGGAAATTGTGTTGTCCGATGGAAGAAAGGGTATCATAGTCGAGAATACAGGACACATACTACGCCCAGTTGTTCGTCTTATGGATGGGACACAGCTTAACTTAAACGATGGAATTCGTTATTGCAATATTACATTGCAAGCAGATGTAGAAGAATTAGAAGCTTGTTTTAATTAATTAAAAATATTATTGACAGGTACATGCTATTATGTTATCATATTATTTGTTCGGTAACGAAGTTGCCGATTATGCGCGAGTGGCTCAGTGGTGGAGCACGACCTTGCCAAGGTCGGGGCCGCGGGTTCGAGTCCCGTCTCGCGCTTAACTAAAAACAGTCGCTAATCCTTATAAATCAAGGGTTAGCGATTTTTTGTTACTTCAAAAACATGTGTGTAGGATGTGTGCAACATCCTTTTACGTACGGGAAGTGCTATAATGCCTTGTGCATACAACCGACTGGCAAAGGTTCTTCGGATACAATGACTGCGCTTAAACGGAACTCCGGCATCTCTACAATACTTCTTCAGCCAGTAATTAAAGCTTCTGCTCGTCATTCTTTCACCGTTCGCTTGTGTAAATAGATATTCACTGCTAGGTGAAAGTTTTTTACTTCTTCAAGAATGATTTTTGCCTTTTTTGTTAAAGGAATCGTCCGGTAGCCAGAGGAAATATCATGTTTCACATATTCCGCAACCTTATAGCTTTTACGGATATATACTCCGTCGTTTCGTTCCTCGTCGACAATCTCCATCTTATGAATGTAGACTTCATCATCCGTCATATCTTCTTGTTTAAGGACAACCAGTTCACCTATCCTTGTACCGATTTGGAAATCCATCAAAATCGTATAAACTTCCATCGTTCATTGCTGATAGAGAAACTCTTTGAGAATGTCCATTTCTTTTTCAAGATAGAGCCTGGAACCATCCTTTTTCTTTTGAATCGAGCGGAACTTTACGTCTGTATGCGAATTGAGCAGTGAATTTACCGATAAAATCTCCTTATCCATTGCAATCTGAAAGACTGCATTTAAGATTGTTTTCATGTTATTTTTCGAGAAAGCTTAAATGTGGTAATGGAATCACTCAGAAAATCATTTAGCATTTTGGTGGTTATTTTCTTGAAAGGAATTGCAACAAGTTTATTATCAGCATAATACTTACGCCAATGTTGTTCATCTCGTTTCACAGTCTTAATATCGATAACACCTTCTACTGACTGTCTTTCTCTTTTTTCTATCCACATCTCGTATAAATCGCTGATAGTATAATCACTTTTACGGTCATTGTAATAATCATAAAGCTTACTAATGAGTTCTATATACGATGGTGCGGCTATCTGCTGTCTTTTTTCGTCCTCTTTCCTTATGGTGGTTATGAAGCGTCCATCCTTTCTGGAGCTGATGGAATACGGATGGTGCTCTTTTACAAAGTTTTCTTTGGTCATATTTATTTTTATTGCGACTTCTGTTGCATCCAAGATACCACATTCATAAGCTTCCTGCAAGATAGATAATACATCAAGCATAATAAGGTGACCTCCTGTTAATTGCTTTAAAACACTTTGTTTCGTGTTTCAGAGAACAATATGACCGATGATTTAAAAACGAAGCTATATTCTAAAATATGCCCGCAGATCCTGCGGGCATGAGTTAGCGTAAATAGTGTTCTGCTATGATATTGATTCGGTTATGACCAAGGCATCTGCTTGAAATTACATAGCACGCTTATCATAGCAGACACCTTTTAAGTCGCTCCTACAATAGTAGCGTTCGTTCTTTGGAATCTTATCTATTGGTCTTGCTAATGTGCTATAGATTTTCGTACAATAGTCACTACGATAAGAATGAACATCCATGTCAGGAACATATGACCACACCTTACCGTTTCCGGCTTCCTTCATTCGATTTACAATTGCATCAACATTTGAAATGATAGGGGATTCACGGTATCTTCCACCTTTTGCTCCATTGGTGACAGCTATGTAATAAATTCCGTTTTTTAAGACTAATTGTGTACCTCTTAAGCATTTCAATTCTTTCTTACGCAATCCGGTGGCTTTACAGAATTCTATGAATTCCTTATTCTTTGTTTCAGAGAAATTCTTATCCCGTTTTGCTGCTTTCCGGCTCCTTGTGATGCCAGACCTATGTCTTATTGCTGTTTTGATAAAATCCTCTGTCGTACAGTCAAAAACCTTCGCTAGTGCACACGCTTCCAGCTTCTGCGAATGAGGTGCTAGCACAGTCCTTTCCTTAAGCCATTGTCTACATACGGCCGGCATTCGGAAAGCATCCGGCATCCATAATGTTCTTTACACCATTTGACAAAGTAACAGGCATGTTTCTGATAATCCTGAAACGTACTCCAAGCATAAATCTTATGTATGGTAATACGTTCTTGATAACTTAACATTGCCTTAGAATCCTTATTCCGCTTTTCTTTCAATAGTGCACGTTCCGCCTTCTGGTTATCATATTTCGAATGACAATTGCCATTTTTGATTACAATCTCAAAAACAGTGGTTTGTTCTATAAAGTTCAACTACAGATACGTCTTGAGTCAAGAGAACTTCGTTCTCTCTTCTTTTCTTCTTACAGACCGCCGATTTACCGGCAATAAGGTTTTATCAGTGAACTGAAATCGCCTCTTGAAACAAAATTAAATTTTGTTTGGGGCTGTTTGTTTTATTTTCTCCTTTTCGTCTCGAATACAATTTTAATATGCTATTATTCATTCAATGATATCGAAAAAAATGACATGATAACCGTTTACTCGAAGAGGGATACGAGTAAACGTTATCATATACATTTAAAAGGTGCACACTTTTGAATAAAGCGAATAAAGTGTAGATAATACACTTTTCTCAGTTAGGTTGACTTCCTATATTTAGCAATATATAATATTAGAAATGATAGTTTGATTTAATTCGCTTTAGTTATCTATTTCTAGCTAAACTCTTATAGAAAGGTTTGATGAAAACGTCCTATGTATAATTGAATTTTTACATATTCTTTCAAATAGTAAACTTCCCATTATGATTATTAAGCAGTCATTATAAAGGCAAAGCGAAATACAAATTATTTATATAATACACAAATAAATAAACAAGAATTTATGTGTGCCTATAAGGCGGATTAGGAGAATATAAATGAATTTTGAAATTACTGATAGCATTAAAGAACAAGATAAAGAAATTATTTTTCAGGGACTATTGGAATACAACTTAGCACGAATAGAAGATAAAAATTCAAAAGATTTAGGTGTTTATTTTCAAGACGATACAGGAAAAATACTTGCGGGACTGATTGGTGATACACATGGCAATTGGTTGTCTGTGGAATTTATGTGGGTAAGCGAAGAACTACGGGGGAAGAATATTGGCAGTCAAATTTTAAATCAGGCAGAAGAAACAGCAAAGGAACGAGGATGTAAGTATGTTTTTTTAGATACATTTAGTTTTCAGGCACCTATATTTTACAAAAAACATGGATATAAGGAAGTGTTTGTACTTGAAGAATATCCTGTAACAGGAAAACGCTATTATTTTACAAAAACTCTTTAAGAGCAAATTGAGAAGTTAATGTGGCTTCCCATTATGTTTATAAAGCAGATGGATACTAATAGAAGATATTATTAATTCGCATTTGTAAATAATAACAAACCAATATAGATACTATTCAAGAAATAAAAAGCACACATCCCATGTGTGCAAGAATGTGTGCAGATAAATAACAGAAGCCGCAAACCTCCTATTTATCAGTATTTTTGTGTGCGGGGATTTGTTCGAGTCCCGTCTCGCGCTTAATTGAAAAAAGATTGCTAGTCCTTATACAAGTGTTAGCAATTTTTTTTACTACATAAAAACACGTGTGCAACATCCTATGACGTTGAAATCAGCTCTTGAAATTATACCCGGAATGGGTCAGGCTGCAGAAACTGATATTGAAAACAGGTTGTTCATATTTGGACGATTAAACAATATTATTTCAAAAGCGACTAATTGTGGAAAACCAAAAGTGCTTGTCATTTATAATACAATTATCAGGCAGTAGGGTAGAGCGAATTGACTTCCTATATTAGGAAAAGTATAATTAAATAGAATTTATAGAATAGAAGGAACTGGAGAGTAAAGTATGCTTGAATACAAATTTGATACCCAATTATTAATCGAAGGACATGATCTTTCGGAAGATGCAATTAACGAGTATATTACAAACAATATTGAAGGTGACTGTTTGCTTGCAGTCGGTGATGAGGATATGATTAAAATCCATTTTCACACCAATACACCATGGAAAGTACTAGAGTATTGTGCTTCTTTGGGAGACATTTGTGATATTGTTGTAGAAAACATGGAACGTCAAACGAATGGCCTACAAGGTTAGAAAGAATTGATGAAATTCAAGTATAGAAAATGGGAAAAACACCTACTGTATATGTGCTGGATTTTGTCCGGGTCCCATCTCATGCTCACGTTTTTTAGAGGAAACCTGTAATTTTGAGGTTTCCTTATTTTTATGTCATATATGTTATAAACAATGCTTAAAATCTTAAAATCAAATAATTTCAAGAGTTTAAGCTATCTGCAATAAAAAAGGGGAAAGTAAGTTGGGAAACAAACTAAAATAGACAAAAATAATTATTAGAACTAAAAAATATTTTTATAAAGTTGTTGAAAAATACTAAACATTGTGATAACATTAACACATGACGCAACATATTACACAAGACAATGGAGGTTATTTATGGACAACAAGAAAAAAAAGGGCTTTTTGAGTCGGTATTTTAAACTAAGTGAATATGATACAACAGTAAAAACTGAGGTTTTAGCAGGTATTACTACATTTATCACAGTTGCATATATACTAATATTAAACCCACAAATATTAGCAGACCCATATGTTATTATGGGAAATGCAGAAATGGCAACTAAAATTTCAAATGGTGTATTCATTGGTACATGTTTTGGTGCATTTATAGGAACGATTTTGGTATCAATGTATGCAAAATTGCCGTTAGCTCAGGCCCCAGGAATGGGATTAAATGCATTTTTTGCATATACAGTTGTATTGGGAATGGGATATACTTATGGACAGGCATTGGTAGTAGTATTTATTTCAGGAATTTTATTCATTGTAATTACAGCAGTTGGTCTTAGAGAAGCAATTATTCGAGCGATACCGGATGCAGTTATAAAAGCAATTACACCGGGAATCGGTTTGTTTATTACAATTATAGGCTTGAAAAATGGTGGAATCATCGTTGGTAATAATGCAACTCTTGTTAGCATGGTTGATTTTGCACAGTGGAGAACGGAGGGTGCAAACCTTAACGCAATACTTGGGGCTTTGGTGGCAATTATTGGACTTATGGTTATGGGAGTGCTGCATGCTCGTAAAGTAAAGGGTTCTATCCTTATTGGAATCGTAGTTTCCACATTAATTGGTATTCCTCTAGGAGTAACAAGTGTTTCTAGTATTGATTTTAATATTGGACAAAAATTTGCCGATTTTGCAGAAGTATCCTTCATGAAGATGGATTTTGCGGGAATGTTTAGCGGAAAAAGTTTATTAGAAACCATTTTTACTGTAACACTTTTAGTAATTAGTTTTTCATTGGTTAATATGTTTGACTCCATCGGAACATTATTTGGAGCTGCCAAACAGTCTGGCATGCTCGATGAAAATGGTGAAGTTATCAACATGAAACAAGCACTTATGGCAGATGCAATTTCAACAGCAGCAGGAGCAATGCTTGGAACTTCTACCGTAACAACGGTTGTTGAATCCAGTGCAGGTATTGCAGAAGGCGGACGTACCGGATTGACAAGTTTTGTTACCGCACTTCTTTTCATTGCAGCGATTATATTTGCTCCGATCGTAGGAATTGTTCCTGGTGCAGCAACCGCTCCAGCATTAATCTTTGTAGGAATTCTTATGATTAGCAATATTAAAGATGTAGATTTTAGTGATATGACCAATGCACTTCCTGCATTTTGTACCATCGTATTTATGCCATTTACTTACTCGATCGCAAATGGTATTGCTATGGGATTGATCACATATTGTGTGATGAAATTATTTACAGGAAAAGCAAAAGATATTAAACCATTAACTGCAATTGTTGCTTTGATCTTTATTGCAAAATATGCATTTATGACATTAGGATAAAATAACATAATCATCCGGTTAGGAAGGAAACTCTTCCTAACCGGATTTTTTTTGATATTTGGGATAGGAAGGTTTTTCATTGAATGTAGTGAAAAGCGTGGTATAATAAAAAGGAAGATTGCGTTGAGCGGTTAAGATGAAAAGAGGGTATTATGATTAAAAATATTGTATTGGATATGGGGAATGTATTACTGGATTATAATCCAACGATTCCGTTGGATCTTTTCTTTGAGACAGATGAGGACAAAGCAATCATATTGAACGAACTTTTTAATGGACCGGAGTGGATAAAAGGCGATTTGGGCGAAATCAAGAATGAAGAACGATATGATGGTGTTAGTAAACGTGTTCCAAAAAGGCTTCATGATAGACTGAAGCAATGCGTGGATGGATGGACGGTGTGTATGACACCAATTAAAGGAGCAAAAGAATTCGTTCAATATGTGAAGGATCAAGGATATAAGATTTATGTCTTATCCAATGCTTGTAATGCATTTTATGATTATTTCCCTAACTTCCATAAACTCGATTATTTTGATGGAATCGTAGTATCTTCGGATATCCATATGATCAAGCCAGATGCAAGGATATATGAGTGTTTTTTGGATAAATACGACTTAACAGCAAATGAGTGTCTTTTTATTGATGATAGAAAAGATAATATTGAAGGTGCTATGCGAATGGGGATGAAAGGTCATATCTTTCGGAATGATTTTGATCAAATTCAAACCATTTACAAGTTATAACAATGGGATGTTTTGGGCATAACTATTGTTGACAAAGCAAATGGAATAAGATAATATAATTATATTATTATAAAAAAGAGGTAAATGTATGTTGAGTCCGGTAATGGAGATTGCAGCTAACTAAATAGTTGTAAAGGGAGCGATGGTTGCGTGAGGGCAATTGTTATTGTCGTACCCTTTTGTCGGCTGTTAATGCCGATGTATCTGCCTTACGAAATGCTTCATACACTTCAAATAGACGTCCGTACTATAGTAGACTATTGAAAGCATGGCTGTTAAGTCATGCTATTTTTTTATCCCAAAAAGGATATAGTCTGCATGTTTAAGACCAAGGAAGTAGTATGCCAAAGAGGCAGGAACTTTCAGGGTCTTTTTTTGATTTTCAAAGATGGTAACGATTTTAAATAGGAGATTAAGGAATGAAAAATATAGAAGAAACACTAGATTTTAGATTAATAAAAGAAAAAATGATAGAACTGTCATTTACAGATAAGGCGAAAGAAAAAATTGAGTCTTTAACACCATATCTGTCAGAAACAAAATTATGTGCAAAATTGAGAGAAACTAGCGAAGCAAGAATTCTTTTAGATAAAGCAGGAAATCCACCCCTTACATCGATGCATGGCTTGGATGAGTTGATTGAAATTGCGAATAAGGGCGGTTGTCTTACAGCAGAACAATTAGAATGTGTAGCCTTTCAATTAACTGCAGTTGCTCGACTAAAAGATTATTTAAAGCGATGCAAGCAGTATGAACTAGGACTTCCATATTATGAAGAGAATCTCGATTCTATGGAAGCGGTAAGGGAAGAATTCGATGTAAAAATAAGAAATGGAAGAGTCGATGATTTTGCTTCAAAGACACTAAAGTCTTTACGAAGCGCAATGGAACAAGCGGAACAAAAAATGCGTGAAAAAGCAGATTCTGTCATGCGAGCAAATAAAGAGTATATGGCAGATAGTTTTACTACCATGAGAAATGGGCATATATGCCTTCCAGTCAAAACAGAATATAAGAATCGGGTTAGTGGTTTTGTGATTGGGAAATCTTCTACGGGCAGTACGCTTTTTATAGAGCCTCAATCCGTTGCAAAGTATTATGAAGAACTACAAAATCTTAAACTCGAAGAAGAAAACGAAGAAATGAGAATCTTATATTCCTTATCCGGCATGCTGGCAGATACATCCGAAGTGATTGATACGAATAATAGGACAATAGAAAAACTTGATTTCATATTTGCAAAAGGAAAACTAAGTATGGAATACGATGGAGTAGAACCTACAATCAACACACAACGAAGAATCTGTTTGGTAAATGGAAGGCATCCTTTGATGGATAAGACACAAAATGTACCTCTTAATTTTGAAATGGGGCAGGGGATAAATGGAATTATTATTACGGGACCAAATACTGGTGGAAAAACCGTTGCCATAAAAACGGTTGCGCTAAATTGTATGATGGCACAGTGTGGATTGCATGTATCTTGTGAAAAAGCAGAGATCTGTATGAATAATGCATTTTTATGTGATATTGGAGATGGACAGAATATTTCTGAAAATCTTTCCACGTTTTCTTCTCACATCATGAATGTACTCGATATCTTGCATAAGGCGGATAAGGATAGTCTGGTTGTTTTGGATGAACTTGGCTCAGGAACCGATCCAACCGAAGGGATGGGTATTGCAATCGCAATTTTAGAAGAACTGAAAAAAAGCGGAGCATTGTATTTAGTTACCACCCATTATCCAGAAGTAAAAAAATATGCAGATCAAGAAGAAGGAGTGGTAAATGCTAGAATGACATTTGATAAGGAAAGTTTAAAACCACTCTATCAGCTTGTAATCGGGGAAGCTGGCGAAAGCTGTGCCTTCTACATTGCAAAGAAACTTGGAATGCCAGGCAGTATGCTAAGAAGTGCTTATCTAGCAGCTTATGGGAATGAACAAGCAAAGACTTCCTTGTCTTTTGATAAACAAGAAGAGTTGCTGCATGAAAAACATGCACAGATACAGAAAAAGAAAGAGATTCATAACAAGCAAACACAAGCAGATAAGTTTCATCTAGGAGATAGTGTTATGGTATATCCAGATAAAAAGATAGGTATTGTATGTGAGATTGCAAATGAAAAAGGTGTGTTGCGAATACAGCTACCATATAAAAAGATTTGGCTCAATCATAAACGAATAAAACTACAAGTGGCTGCGACAGAGCTCTATCCGGAGGATTATGATTTCTCCATAATCTTTGATAGTGTGGAAAATCGGAAAGCAAGACATCAGATGGAGCGAAAGCATGTGGAAGGGTTGAATATTGCACAGGAATAAATTCTGGTTTGACGGAGGACGGACGCGAGTCTTTGTTGGAAAGTGACGCTATGAGAGGCTGGGCAATTTAGTCTTTTGACAATTTACACGGCTCCCCTGCTCGGATTTTATATCAATCGTATAAGCATTCCACGTAACCTCTAAGCAATCAACAATTGACTCTAAGGGAGTCAATTGTTGATAGAGTTTACGTTCCATATAAGGCTGCTGAAAAAGTAACTTTAATCGTACAAAGAACCATCTTATCTGATATAATTAAGTTATTAGATAAGGTGGTGTTTTTTATGATTAATAACCAACAAACATTGAATTTAAGTCCTCATATGGATTTATACGATATT
>JBGSNZ010000028.1:0-101310 GCA_041739345.1 Acetivibrio sp.
GAGTTACAAAAGTGGCTTCTCGGTTACAAAACTAGACTTCTCGGTTACAAAAACTGCGTTTCGTTTACAAATATGTGGTTGTCAATTTACAAAACTGCGTCTGGACTTACAAAATGGCGTCTCGTGTTACTATTCAGTTCAAAGCCTAAAGTCCTAAAGCCTAAAGCCTAAAGTACTCAAGCAATAGAATGAATATTTAAAGCGATAGTTTAAATATTTATTGACAACATTTAAAACTTGTTTTAATATACATAGTAAATGATGAACATGATGAAACAGCGGCTGAATTGGAATCCGAGGTTCCAGTTTGCAAAATTAGCTTCCAGTTCAGCATATTCCTTGCAAGATTAAATTCTTGAAAACTAAGTTGTTCTTAAAATTCCGGAAATAAGTATTGCAAAAGTTCAGATAACTGGAACTTACTATGCCAAACAGATTGTTTCACAGTTCAAAAACTGTTATGCTTTTTTTTGAGATTATTTTCTCTGGAAAAAGAGCGCACGCTAACCGGAGGTCGAATTTAGCGATGAAACATAGCTGAAACATATAAATCAAATGAAATCAAATGTATTATGGAGGTAAAGTAATGAATACTAATATGAAATTACTACAAAAAAAACTTAAGGTTGATAATATTATTTTATGGATTGTTTGTATACTATTTGCCTCATCTATTCTTAGTAATATTGAAAAAAACATAGAGTATTCCCAAATGAACAGTTCATCTTTTGAAGTAAAGATAGCACATACGGATACGGTCAATAACACAAATAATTACTACTTGTATATTGATGGCGAACAATACTATCCTGTTGATTACAATAATTATGGTAGATTAGATGATACAGGTAATACGAATGTAAAGGCTAATATTATTATGGATAATGTTAATAGAATTGTTAGAAGTGTTTTGATGGAGATTATTTTTATACTTTTATATACTATGCTTTCGCGAATCAAAAGTGGATTAACGCCGTTTTCAAGGAACAGTGTATCTATTTTGAGAAGGGTTGCAATTGTTAGCTTTCTCTTGGCATTATTGCCGAAAATTGTTGATATAGTTGGTTCTATGATTATATTTCAATATATAACTATTAGTTTTTCTTCTTTGAATTTTTATATTATCTCAATAGGTATTGTATTTGGTATCCTATCAGAAATTTTTAAGTTCGGATGTGAACTGCAAGAAGATATCAATCAGATTGCATAAAGTAAAGCTCGGCTAAAATGGATATAAGATAAATTTTCATAGGAAAGAATGGAGCTTGTATATGGCTATAGTAGTAAGATTAGATAGGGTTATGGCAGACAGAAAAATGTCTTTAAATGAATTAGCAGAAAAAGTAGAGATGACAAATGTAAATCTTTCAAATCTGAAAACAGGTAAAATGAAAGGTATTCGCTTCGAGACTATGAATTCTATTTGTAAGGCACTTAATTGCCAACCAGGAGAATTATTTGAATATGTAGAAGAAAGAGATAATATCAGTCAAAAGATTGTGTAGAGCAACTAACAGAATTCAAGCACAAACGAGTGCAATTTTATATGATGCATAAAAATTGAAACTGGAATCAAGTTTTAAAATATAAAAGAAGATATAATAAACCGGCGGGGAGTGAACAGGATTGTCTATTAAAACAATTGAAAATATGGTAAATTGGGTTGAAGTAAATTTAAAAGAATGTCCAACATTAGAAGAAATGTCCGATTTCGTAGGTTATTCACCTTGCTATTGCTCTACGAAGTTTCACGAATATGTCGGTGTTTCATTCAAAGATTATATTCAGAAGCGACAACTAAGTATGGCAGCGATGGCGCTACAGAAAACGAAGTATCGTATTATTGACATTGCTATACAATATGGGTTTTCATCACATGAAGCATTTACAAGGGCTTTTGTGCGTGCTTATGGCTATACACCCTTTCAATATCGTAAATTGTTGCCGGAAATCTCAACATTTGATAAAGTTCAAATAGACATTTGAACACTCCTCAGTAAATGTAAGGAGTGTTTTTAATGTTAAAAAAAATTGGACGAAATGATTTGTGTTGGTGTGGAAGCGGAATTAAGTATAAAAAATGTCATGAGTCATTTGACAAAAAGCTATCATGGTACAAAACGCAAGGGTGTATTATTCCACCTAGAAAAATTATAAAAAACGCAGAACAAATTATTGGACTAAGAGAAAGTGGGAAAATTAATATAGCAGTTTTAGATTTCATATCGGAACAGCTACATATAGGAATGACAACAGAACAAATTGATCTTTTGATTTATGAAAAAACAGTGGCTTTGGGTGGAATTCCTGCAACACTAAATTTTGAAGGTTTTCCTAAAAGCGTATGTACTTCAATCAATGATCAAGTATGCCATGGCATACCATCAAGTGATGTTTTGCTGAAAGCTGGCGATATTATAAATATTGATGTTTCTACCATATACAATGAATTCTTTTCGGATTCATCAAGAATGTTTTGTATCGGAAATGTAAGTCCTGAAAAAAAGAAACTGGTGGATGTGGTTAAGGAATGCATTGAATTAGGATTAGAACAAATAAAGCCGTGGGGATTTTTAGGCGATATGGGGCAAGCTGTTCATGAACATGCAATGAGTAATGGATATACGGTTGTACAGGAAATAGGCGGACACGGTATTGGTTTGCAGTTTCATGAGGAACCGTGGGTAAGCCATGTTTCAAAAAAAGGAACAGAAATGCTTTTAGTCCCGGGCATGGTATTTACAATTGAGCCAATGGTGAACATGGGAACTGATGAAATTTTTGTAGATGATAAGGATGGCTGGACAGTTTATACAGCAGATGGAATGTCATCTGCCCAATGGGAAGTTATGGTTTTAGTCACTAATGATGGCTATGAGTTATTAGCCTATTAACGCCACCAAATCAGCAGTATATTCAAGGACGCCAATGAAATTAGATATCCTATCGTAGCCTTGACAAAAAATCAAAAATGGATGATAATGAATATATTCATTCATTCGCGAAATGATTTTAGTGGAGGTAAATTATGGCATTATCAAAAAATAAATTCACAGAGGACGAGAATGATCGTACTCGTAAAATACGGATATCGAAAGAACCCGATGAACGCCGTCAGGAAATTGTTGAAACAGCATTAGAGATGTTTTCAGAAAAAGGTTATGAAAATACAACCATTCAAGATATCGCTGAAAGGATGAATGTATCTCCTGGTTTATGCTACCGCTATTTTAAATCCAAAACGGAAATCTTTGCGGCAACTTCAGAATATTATGCAATACAAGCGGTAGAACAAATGAAAATTCCAATATCACAGGATATTCCAGCAATTGAAAAGTTGAATCTTGTCATAAACCGCATGTTTGATTTCTCGGCTAATCACCATGAGTTTGAATCGAGATATAATGAGGGGTCAAGCATTCGAGCAATTCTCTTGGATGATGTAGCATATCAATGGATGACTGTAATGATACCGATTATAGAACAAGGAATGAAAGAAAAAACTTTTAGTTGCAGCAATGCTCCAAGAACTGCTCAGTTTTTGATTTCAGGTTTGGTACACACGTTCCACGCAGAAATGCCAGAGGAAAATGCAAAGGAATATATGCAATCCTTTTTCGATTTTACACAAGATATGCTAGTACGTGTTTTAGGGATAAAGCAGATTAGAATATAAAATAGAATATATGTAAAAGAAAATGTACATGAAAAGTCTATTGGCGATCAAGTACATTTTTTATTGGCAGTACATTGAATAAATTCATTCATTGACTTTCTTAACACAAAGGTTTATTATATGAGTGAATAAAAATATTCATTCATAAGGAGGTATGTATATTTCATTGCATCAATCAGGAGAAGATTACCTAAAAACAATATTACTGCTTCATAAGTGCTCGCATGTGGTTAGAAATGTAGACATAGCTGAAGCTATGGGATATACAAAACCGAGTGTAAGCCATATGATAAAGAATTTAACACAACTTCATTATGTTACTGTTATCGGAAATAATGTATGCCTCACAGCGGATGGGCTGCAATATGCAAATAGAATTTATGCACGGTATTGTACAATTAGTGATTTGTTAATCTATTTGGGAGTTTCACCGAAAACAGTAGAAAAAGATGCCTGCCGTATAGAGCATATTATAAGCGATGAAACGTTTGAAGTACTGAAAAAGCAGTTGACAAAGAGAGGAGGGATGATAAATGGAGTCTTTGCAATTTCATGAATAAATGCACACAAATTTTAACTAAAGGAGATTTTTGCTATGAACAAAGAAGAACGTATCACAATGTTAAGGGAAGCCCCAATCCCTAAGCTTTTATTGAAAATGGGATTACCAACAATGATTGGTATGCTGGTAACAGGATTTTATAATCTGATTGATGCTTATTTTGTTGGAGGACTTGGGACAAGCCAAATGGGGGCAATATCTATAGCTTTCCCGCTCGGACAAGCAATTGTGGGTATCGCAGTAATGTTTGGCGGTGGTGCGGCGGCGTATATATCTAGACTATTGGGTGAGAGAAAAAATCAAGAAGCAAATCATGTAGCTTCAACCGCCCTTTATTCAAGCCTTATTCTCGGTGCTGTTGTAATCATTTTATTAGAGTGTTTCTTAGATAAAGTATTATGGGGTTTAGGTGCAACGGAAACAATTTTTCCTTATGCAAAACAATATGCCATTATCTACGTAGCCAGCTCAATTTTCAACATATTTAATGTTACTATGAACAACATTGCTTCAAGCGAGGGAGCGGTTAAGGTTTCGATGACTGCGATGCTACTTGGTGCCGGATTAAATGTCATCTTTGCTCCGACTTTCATATTTGGTCTGCATATGGG
This sequence comes from Acetivibrio sp., assembly GCA_041739345.1. Classification (GTDB taxonomy): domain Bacteria; phylum Bacillota; class Clostridia; order Lachnospirales; family Lachnospiraceae; genus DIGJ01. The sequence continues at coordinate 4,850 of JBGSNZ010000028.1, forward strand.
AATTGTAGGGGCTGGCATGGCAACGGCGGTTGCTCAAATTGTTACCTCTATTATGTATTTGTTTTACATATTGAAGAAAAAAAGTATCTTCAGTTTTTCGCTAAAAAAAATTCGTTTGGAGGGTACAATCTTCAAGGAAATTTTTAAAGTAGGAATTGGAATTCTTGTTTTTCAGCTTTCCACCAGTGTAGCAATTAGCTTAACAAATATGGCAGCGCAGCCATATGGGGATTCTGTCATTGCAGCTATGGGAATCGTAACCCGAGTAATCTCTATGGGCATCTATGCGGTATTTGGTTTCGCAAAAGGCTTTCAACCCGTTGCCGGATATAACTATGGTGCCGGCCAATATGACCGGTTGCAAAGTGCGACAACGATCGCAGTAAAATGGACTACCATTTTTTGTGTGTTAATGACATTGCTCATGATTTTATTTCCCCAGCCGGTCGTATCCTTATTTACAACGAACGATGCATCCGTAATTGAAATTGGTTCATTTGCGCTTCGAATCAATATCATAACATTCATTTTCTATGGCATAGAAGCAATATACTGTATGCTCTTTATGGCACTTGGTAAACCGTTAGGTGGCTGGGTACTTTGCGCCGGACGTCAGGCCGTGTTTTTTATTCCTATTATTCTGATGCTGCCAAAATTCATGGGATTAAACGGAGTGATAGCTGCTCAACCGATTGCTGACATTATCACGATTATCATCATGGGAGTTTTAGTAATAAAGCTGAATGGAGAAATCAAGCATTCTGCAAAGGCGCAGGCATCTAATTCAAGTTTAAATGTAATGGACAAATAGTCTGGGTATTTACACTTGAACATAAAACAGTCACTTAAAAATATAAAGGAACTTATTAAAATTGGAGAAATGAAAATGAAAGTTAAGCAGATTTTGAATCGGATTTATGTAAACGAGATGGATCAGGCAGTAGCATTCTATGAAAACTTGCTAGATGAAAAATGTAGTATGAGATTTGAGCACAAGCAATTTCATTTGGAATTAGCACAAGTAGGCAGTATTTTAATTATTTGCGGCACGGACAAAGTACTGGAGTCTTTTAAAAACACAAAAGCAACATTCATTGTTGATTCTCTAGTAGAATTTAAGGATTTTCTATTAGATAACGATGCCACGATAATGAAAGATGTAAAGGAAACTCCTACAGGGCTTAATATGATTGTAAAACATTTTGATGGTATGATTGTAGAATATGTGGAACAACAAAAATAGCTCAATACAATACCAGCATAGGTAGAATCTGCATACAATTGAAAACTACTAGCAAGGAAAAGGCAAGTCGTAATGCAAACCAATAGTACACAATACTAAAAATGTATCAACGCAGGAGGATAAATTTAAGCTCAATATTTAACAAGAAGGTGGAAATAGCGAAATTAAGGCTCATTTTTACCTTCTTTATTTTGATTCAAAACTTCCTGAAATATATTATCTGAAGTGTTTTCCCTTGTGTTTTGGTAACCTCTCATTAATTGATTTAACTCTGATATTTCGGTCATTATGGTTATAAAATCTTCTTTTGTCAGAGGTTTTTTGTCATCCTTTAATTCGTAACCTAATTGACCGCTGACCTCGAGCGTACCTGTTTTTACATCTTTCATAGAGCTAACTCCATTTTGACGTAATCGTGTCTCAAGTCTGTCTACAGTAAGTCTTAATTTCTTGAGATTTTTTAAATTGGGTTCTCCATTCTCAATAACAATTACAGCTTTACCTGAAAAGAAGGATTCCAATATATCAAACTTTATTTCTAAATACTCTGAAATAACCATAAGCAGTGTGAAAATGAATGCAATTAGTAAAGTACTCCAAATATTTTCTTCTGCAATAGGCTGTATCAATAGTGAACCGATTCCGACCATTACAATGGTTTGTGTAATCGTCATCTGAGAGATTGATTTACGTCCTCCAATTCGTAATATACTCTTTCCAATAAAAAATATTACTATAGTTTTCCATATCAAACTATAATCCATAACTTAAACTCCTTTTTTATTTCTTTTTATTATTGATGGAATTAATCTAAATTATGCGCATATAAGGTTTTATTTTGTTGTGTTTCATTTTTAATCACTTTGAGGAAATTCAATTTTATCCAGCTTTAAATTGGGGGAACCAGTTAATAAAAAGAGATGTTGCTTAATAAAGTGTATCTTTTTTTATTACGATTGTACGATTATCAATTTCAATAATACCTTCCTCATTTAATTTTTTAAGCTCTCTAAATAGAGAAGGTCTTTGCACACCAAAATAGTCTGCAAGTTGTTTTTTACTTATTGGAATAATAATTACTGAAGACTTTTGTATAATTGATTGTTGTTTAAAATAAACCATAATATTTTCACGAAGTGTTCTTTGTGTAAACATTGCTATCTTTTGGTTCATACCTTGTGAATTTTGTGAGATTGACTTTATATAGTGTAATGTAAAATCGTAGTCATGTAAAAATTCTAAAACAGCACTTGTATCAATGTGAACGATTTGACAATCTGTAAGGCAGTAAATATTAAGAGGATAATTGTGATTTTCACCAAATAATAAATTTGCTCCAATTATACATCCTTTATTAAATTCAAATATTGTAGTTGATGACCCACTCATTGATAAAGAATACGCAATTAAACTCCCTGATAATACAATATCTAATGTACAGCAAGCGTCATTTGCATTATGCACTGTCATCCCTTTCACATATTTTCTCTGATAAATGTGGTTGTCTGTAATTTGTTTTTCTAAATTAGACTTGCTTATTGCGGTAAACAATGGAATGCCCTGTAAAACATCAGTGTTCATATGAATTAGCCTCCCTTAAAAAATTATTATAACAAAAAGAAACATTGGTGTCTATTTGTTGTTAACAATCTAATTTATACTTATAACATAACTAAGAGAGAGGAGAATGATTATGGATATTTTTACATTAGCAATCTGGGTAGGAACTATTATATTTCTTATTATTTCTTTAAAAAGGGATAAAGTAAAAACAAAGAAAGCGCTTAAAATGGCATTTGGTATGGGCAAGGGTATGTTGGGCAGTATTTTATCAATCATATTAATGATTGGTCTGATTCTAACCATGTTACCTCCTAAGAATATTGCCACATTTGTAGGTAGTCAACCGCTGATTATAGCTACGGTGGTTTCAGCAGCATTTGGAACAATAACACTTATACCAGCATTTATCGCGTTTCCCCTTGTAGGCACACTGGTTAATGCAGGAGTTAGTGTTATTCCTTCGGTTGCATTTCTAACAACACTTACGATGGTTGGCGTAGTCACATTCCCACTTGAAAAGCGTGAATTTGGGCTCAAATTTACTGCCACAAGAAATGGATTAAGCTTTATATTCGCCATAATTATTGCAATGGTAATGGGGGTGATTATATGAAAATTGTAAAAAAAGCAAAAGAGAATTTTTTCTTGATAGTGGTTCCAGTTGCCTATATACTGATGTTTGTGATAAAACCCAGTATGGGTGTAACATCAATTAAAAATAGTGCCTATTACATTAAAGAAATGCTTATGATAATGCCAGTGATATTTGTTCTAACAGCACTCTTAGATACATGGGTTGCAAAAGAAAAAATTACGAAATACTTAGGTAAAGAAGCCAAAGTTAAAGGAATCATACTGTCTTTTGTTTTAGGCAGCATATCTGCAGGGCCGATATATGCAGAATTTCCTATGTGCATCATGCTTCACAAAAAAGGGGCATCTGTACGAAATCTAGTTATAATCTTAAGTTCATGGGCAGTAATTAAGGTTCCAATGCTATTAAACGAAGTGAAGTTTTTGGGGTTAAAGTTTATGGCAATTCGTTGGGTATTAACTGTAATTGCTATACTAGTATTTTCATGGATTACTGCAAAAATTGTTAAGGACGAAGATATAGTACAGAAAGAAGAAAAAACAAGTGGACTTACTTTAAACAGGGAATCTTGTATAGGCTGCTCATTGTGTACTAAAAGTTATTCTGAGATTTTTGGTATGCAAGGTAAAAAGGCATATATGAAATCTTTTGACTTTGAAATAGACAAAGAAAGGCTTAACCAAACAATATCCGTCTGTCCTGTTAAAGCGATTAACTATAAACTATTATAAAGCCAAGGTGTATAGTATGATTAAGCAAATTTATGTCAAGTAAAGATGGAAAAGCAGTTGAAAGAGAGGTATCTATGTATCAGATAATTTGTTTAGCTATCCCCACCTTAAGGAATACGAAGTTAAACAGGATTGCTGCGGAAACTGCGGCTATCACATGGCTGATTAAAATTGCAAACCATACGCCGTCCAGTGATAAATAAGTGTGAGATAAAAGATAGGCAAGAGGCATTCTGATAATAATGTAGTAAAATATCATTAAACACATTCCCAGGCCCGGCTTGCCAAGTCCGTTGATAGCACCCATAAAGCAGCTAGTAACGGTATACAGAATATAACCGATACTAACAATCAAAAAATAAGTTCTTACAATTGTGGCAGCGTCAGCACTGTTCAAAAAAAGGTGAGAGAGATTCCCTGCAAAGACGACTACAAGGGTGGAAAGTACAACGAGTAATCCCCCACCGTAAATTAAGGATGTTTTTAAATAGTCTTTTACCAAGTCTAGCCTTTTTGCTCCAATACACTGTCCCACAATCGTAGTAATTGCCATATTAAGAGCCATAGCTGGATAGAATAACACGGTTTCAAGCTTTCCTGTAATTCCATAGGATGCAATTGCAGTTACACCAAAACTGCTGATAATGGAAGTTAAAACACTGGTGCTAAGAGGAGGGATACTTTGCTGTATGATGGAAGGTAATGATTTACATAGCAATGTTTTTACTTCAGCCCAAGCAAATAGTGAGATGCTAAAATGGAATAGCTTCTTTTTCATAATATAGCCTACCATGAGAATCAAAGCAATCGACTGTGAAAGAATGGTTGCAATTGCAGCTCCACTGAAACCTATGATATGAATAAAAATGGGATCTAGTATCACATTTAAAATGGTACAAAGAAGAATAGCGATTACTTGAAATATCGTATTGCCATAGCTGCGCAGGACGGCTGTAAAATATAAATATAGGAAAACTGGTAGAAAACCTAACAAATACACGGATAAATATTCTTTTGCCATCGAAAATATTTCAGAGGGTGTATGTAGAAGATTTAGTATTCTATCCAAAGAACATTCACAGATTAAAGTAAGTGCGATACATAAAGAAACTGTGCTAATCAAAGAGGTCGATAAAATACGCTTTGTTTTCGTATTGTCTTTTGCGCCGATTGCCTGTGACAACAGAATAGCTAAGCCATTTGTTGCACCCATGCCGATAGATGTTAAAAGCAAAATGATAGGAGTAGAACTGGTAAGTGCTGCCATTGCATTTTCGCCAAGAATATTACCAATCCATAGGCTGTCAACCAAATTATAAGCCATGTTCAGCATCATAGCGACTATGAGTGGAACGGTCATTTTAAATAAGCCGGTTCTAGTTTTTTCGTTTACAAAATCAATTCGTGAGTTCATATAAGTTTTCCTTTCGTATTGTGAATGAATATCATTCAATAATATATTATTTTTTATCCCTGGCCTAAAAGGACAGGGATTTTTTATAGCTCTAGTAGTTGTAAAAGAAAAGTTCGTATTCGGTAAAGCCTTTCTTCTCCAGATAGATCATCACGCAATAAAATGCCTAGTTGACCATATATGCAGAAGCTGGCGGCTGTGTCCGCATCAGTAAAATGAAGTTCGCCTAAATCTATTTCTCGCTGTATTTGCTCTTTGAGTATAGGTAGTAATTTGCGGCATATTTTCATGGATAATTGATCATGAATTTTTATACTGTTTGCGTCATGGCAGACTTTATAATAAACACTGTTATTCTGTTCGACATCCATAAATGTTGGGGTTTCATATAACTTTTGCCTTAATGATTTGTTGGTATCACATAATATTGGCCGCATTTGATTTACCTGTTGCTCTGCATAATAGTCTAAAGCGGTATCAAACAATTCTTCCTTAGACTTAAAATAGCGGTAGCATAGACCTTGTGCAATTCCAATTTTTTTAGCAATATCAGTGATGGATGTTTTATCATAACCATTTTGATAAAACAATTCCATTGCGGTGTCCAAGATTTCCTGTTTTCGGACTTCAGGTTCTTTTGTTATGCGGGTCATATTTTTGTCTCCTTATTTTGAATCTATTCGTATTCTAGCACAAGGATTATATCATGTCAATGAACAATATTCATTCATTTCGCACAAGTGCAGTTACACAAAGAATTTTCCAAAGTAGTGCTTGACAATAAATCTATACAATTATAAAATAGTTCTCAATAGAACAGTTATATATTAAACTAATTGTTAAAGGAGGTAATATTATGAATAATTCGACTAAAATATTGACAAGTGGTCAGCAGATGAAGCGACTCTATGAAAAGCAGTTTGAAGAAATTTGTGGGAGGTATCAGATAACTCAAAATGAGGCCGACATAATAGCGTTTCTAGCAAACAATCCTGATTTTGATACTGCAAGAGACATCGTTGAAATGCGTATGATTGCTAAAAGTTATATTTCAAAATCCGTTGAAAATCTAATAAAGAAAGGAATTCTTGTAAGAATTTCAGATAAAGAAGACAGGAGGATTATTCATCTTCAATTAACCGACAAAGCAATTCCAATTATTGACGATGCAAGACTCAAACAAAAAGAATTCGTAGAAGTACTTTTTGCAGGCATGGATGATAATGAGATCAAAACGTTTGAATCATTGCTAACCAAGATTTTTGACAATGCAAATATAGCAAATAACAAATAAAAGAGGTATTAGAAAATGAAAACGGACAGCACTTTTTTAGGAACTGAAAAAATCGGAAAACTACTTTTCCAGCTCTCAGTACCTGCAATTACAGCACAGCTTGTCAATATGCTGTACAACCTTGTTGACCGAATATTTATTGGACATATTCCTGTGGAAGGCACTTTGGCACTGACTGGAATCGGCGTCTGTATGCCAATTATTTTGTTGATTTCAGCGTTTGCTGCACTGGTAAGCATGGGAAGTGCACCCCGAGCTTCCATTTATATGGGGAAGGGTGACAATGATACTGCCGAAAAAATTCTTGGTAATTCATTTGTTATGCTTCTGGGAGTTGGTGTTATTTTAAGTATTGTCATTTATGTTTGGCGTGAAGATCTTTTGATGCTTTTTGGCGCAAGTGAAAATACAATCGGATATTCCATGAGCTATCTGAGCATATATGTACTTGGCACAGTATTTGTGCAGCTTGCTATGGGCTTAAATTCCTTTATTACGGCACAGGGATTTGCAAAGATAGGTATGTACTCCGTACTGGTTGGTGCAGTATGTAATATAATACTCGACCCCATATTAATCTTTGTTTTTCATATGGGCGTCGCTGGTGCAGCGCTAGCTACAATTATATCGCAAGCTGTTTCAGCTGCTTGGGTCATTCGCTTCCTTTGCGGTAAACAAACTGTATTGAAACTAAAAAGGGAAAAATGCCGACTTGAACGCGTGGTGGTATTACCTTGCATTACACTCGGTCTTGCCCCGTTCATCATGCAGGCAACCGAAAGTTTGATTTCCATTTGCTTCAATGCTTCACTTTTGAAGTACGGAGGAGACATAGCTGTCGGATGTATGACGATACTGGCAAGCGTAATGCAGCTTTCGTTGCTTCCACTTGTTGGTCTCACACAGGGTGCACAGCCGATTATCAGCTACAATTTTGGAGCCAAGAATATGCAACGTGTCAAGGAAACTTTTTTGACACTTCTGAAATGTTGCTTTGCTTTTTCAACAGTGATATGGCTTCTTGTCATGCTTATACCACAGATTTTTGCAGGCATTTTTACATCCGATCCTGAACTTATAGTGTTTACAGCAGACGCTATGCATATCTATTTCACCGTATCACTCCTATTCGGGATACAGCTTGCCTGTCAGCAGACCTTTATAGCAATTGGAAATGCCAAAATTTCACTATTTTTAGCAGTACTCAGAAAAATCATTTTGCTGATTCCACTCATCTATATTTTGCCTATGATTTTTACAAATAAAATTAAAGCAGTGTATATGGCTGAACCTATTGCAGATATAATAGCCGTTTCCGTAACCGTAATAATGTTTATAATTCAATTCAGGAAAATATTAAAAAGTACTGCACCGGGTGACTTTAACAACTACCCTGTGTAATGAGTGAAAATTACTTTATCAGTTTAAGCCAAATCTCCATACTTGTGGATTTTTACATACTCGGAAACTGTTTTTATTACCAATCGGCTAAACAGTCTTTGGTAATAAAAAGGCGACAAGGATGCCTTTTTTGCAAGGCTCACAATGTCAATTTCTTCATCCAAATGATCCTCAATAAATTATATGGTTTGCTGTATTTGTTCCCATGCAGTATTGTGCCCGGATATATTGCGTCCATCCAGAACAGCCGACAGCACTTGATTATATTTATATGTGCGTATATAATAACCATAATGCACTATAAGGAGGTGTTTTTACATGGCATATAAGATTTTAGTTGTTGATGATGAAGTTGAGATTGTGAATGTCATAAAAAAATACTTTGTGTTGAACGGATACGATGTTCTGAGCGCAACCGGCGGGCAGGAGGCGCTTAGTAAATTGAACATGCAGCCGGATGTTATTCTGCTGGACATCAATATGCCAGATATAGATGGGCTTACACTTTGCAAAAATATTCGTGGCTTTGTGTCTTGCCCTATTTTATTTTTAACTGCAAATATAGAGGACGACGATAAAATTAAAGGCTTCGGGGCTGGAGGCGATGATTATATTGTCAAACCGTTTTCCATTGATGAATTAGGCGCGCGGGTGGCAGCACATGTACGCCGCGATCACCGACCAAAAGCATCTGCTAAGGTCTATTTTGATAATGAATTTATGATCGATTATTCAGAGCGTATTGCGTATATCAAAGGTAATCCCATTTCACTACTCAAAAAAGAGTTTGACGTTATGGAGATCCTCTCGCAAAATGCCGGGCAAGTTTTTGATAAAGAACGGTTGTATGAGGCCGCTTGGGGACTGGATGGGATAGGCAACAATTCTGTAGTAGCGGAGCATATCCGCAGAATACGGGCAAAGTTCTTTGGAGCAGGAGTAAAACAATATATTGAAACAGTGTGGGGAGTGGGGTATAAATGGGTCAAATAAGAAAAAGTTTGCAAAACCTCAGCCTAGTACATACATTTATTCTTTGCATGACTGTTTTTGTTATCCTTGCATTGATTTTGACAGAAGTAGAATCGACGATGATTTCCAATGCTCAAACAGAGATTGTTTTTCAATACGCTGAGCATTTCGATGGATATAATGGCGATGGAATAAGGGAAGCGGGTAAATTCATTCCATTTTCAATGCAGGACAGCCGCATGATGAAATTGTATAACATCTTGGAAACCTTGGTTTCGCCGGTGACTTTTTTAATTTGCACAATAATCGCCGGCATCGTATTTTACAGAAAAAAACTAAAGTGGCCAATACAAGTATTGGAAAACGCCGCAGAAAAGATTGCAAATGATGATCTAGATTTTTTCGTTTGTTGCGATCGGACGGATGAGATGGGCAGATTATGTGCTTTATTTGAGAATATGCGAAATGTCTTGCAGGAAAACCATCGTGAAATGTGGCGGCAGATGGAGGAACGCAAGCGGCTGAACGCTGCTTTTTCCCATGACCTACGCACTCCGTTGACCGTCCTAAAAGGGCATACCGATATTCTTTTGAAGTATTTGCCGAACGGAAAAATATCTCTTGAAGAAACCTTGGATACAGCCGTTTCTATTTCGGAGCAGATTACGCGGCTGGAAAACTATACGGCTGCTATGAACAAACTGCAAAGGCTTGAGGATATACCTGTTGAAAGACAGAGTGTGGAAAGCGACGGATTTGTGGATAGCCTAAAGGACACGGCGGCTATCCTATGCGCAGATAAAGAACTGACATTTGTTAATGAGTGCGGAAGCGGTGAATTATGTATCGACCCGGAAATCCTTACACAGGTATTTGAAAACCTGCTGTCAAATGCTGTGAGATTTGCGGATACCAAGGTATCTGTTATCTGTAAACGCACAAAAACTGTCTTCTTAGTTTGTGTTGCCGATGATGGTCAAGGCTTTACAGCGAAGGATTTGGAATTGGCGACAAATCCATTCTATAAGGCCAACAAAAATAAAGTCGATACACATTTTGGACTTGGGCTAAATATCTGCAAAATTCTATGTGAGCGACATAACGGCGGTATATCGCTTGCCAATAGACCAGAAGGTGGCGCTTTGGTGCAAGCAGACTTTGATATAAAAAAATAGAAAAGATACTATGGCTTGCTCCCTTTTATCATGTTGATGTTTCTGTCATGATAGAGGGGAGTTTTTGTATTCAATAATTATCTTTTCCAGTTGATAGATTTTAGTAAAATTCCAGATAAACTTTCAATGTAGCATAAAACAATCAAATGCACAGAAAGGTGAAGTCAATGTTAGAGATAAGAAACGTGAAAAAAACATACCATTCCAAAGGTATTGACTATCCTGTACTGAACGGGGTAAACACATCCATTCAAAACGGCGAATTCGTTGCTGTAATGGGGCCATCGGGAAGCGGCAAAACAACGCTGCTGAACGTTATGTCTGGATTTATTAGGGCAGATTCTGGCGAAGTATTATTAGACGGAAATAATATTCTAAATTCCGATGAGGATGCCCTTGCCGAAATAAGACAACGAAAATTAGGATTTGTCTTTCAGGACTTTATGTTGATTAGCGGACTTACGATCAAAGAAAATATCTATCTGCCACAAATTATTGCTAAAGTACAATGCAAGCAGATGGAAGCGTATACCGATAAACTTTTAGCCCTTTTTGGCATTAAAAGTATTGCAGACAAATATCCAAGTGAGGTATCGGGCGGTCAAAAGCAGCGTGCTTCTATAGCAAGAGCCTTGTCAAACCACCCGTCTATCATTTTTGCAGATGAACCAACCGGTAATCTGGACTCCAAGTCCAGCGCAGCGGTTATTGACGCTTTTATCAGCGCAAAATCAAGTATGGGGGCAACCATTTTTATGGTCACTCATGATGCCTTTGCAGCATCGTATTGTGATAGAGTAATCACCTTAAAAGACGGCTTTGTTGCAGAGGAATTAGTGCGTCACGGACAACCAAAACAATTCTTAGGCGAGTTGCTTGATTTTATAGAAAGGGCGAACGGTGACGAATATGACGCTGAATGACATTAGCCGGAAACTGATAAAAAATAATTTCAAACAATATGGATTGTTTTTTGTTTCAATTGTGTTTTCAATAACAATGGTTGGTGCATACGGCGTGCTGCAATTTAGCCCCACCGTTACAAATGTTTTGGCAGATGGCGGGTCTACACAGGTAATATCCACAGGTATGTTCTTTTTTTCAATGGTGGGTATCGTCATATTTTTGCTATATGCGGATTCTTTATTTCTACAATATAAATCACAAGAGATTGGAGTGTTTCTGTCACTGGGTATTAAAAGACAAGGGGTAAATACGATTATTCAGAAAGAATATACCCTTTTATTTGAGCTTGCTGCCGTCTTAGGGCTGCTCCTTTCTATTCCCGTTGCATTTCTTTGCTGGTCTGTATTGAACTTATTTTTAAAAACAATAGAAACGACCTTTCAAATTGGCTGGGCAGGGATTGGGATAGCTTTGGGTTTCAATCTTTTCGCGTGGCTTATATTGCGCTGGGCAAATAGTCGCTATATAAAGCGTGTAGACATCATGAAGATATTGAAAACTTCTGACGAAAATGAAGTTGTGAAAGGAAGCAGCTGCGTTTCAGGGATTTTGGGATTGATAGCTATTCCAGCAGGCATTGTTTCGTTTTTCAAGCTTCAAAACATGGATGGATTGCTTAACCTCATTTCCTATCTTTGCTTGGCGGCAAGTATTTGGGGAATATACGCTTTTATCATACAGCTTGCCTCCATTGGGGACGTATTAAAGAGATTTAATCCGAGCGCCTATTATAAAAACATCGTTTTTTACAACCTTATTAAGCAGAAAATACGGCAATATACCCGTTCAATTTTTGTAGCCACAATTCTTATAACAGTTACCATATTTGGATTGGGCTTTATCTCGTCCGGCTTCATTGACGGCTATTATACTGCTCTCAACGAGCCTTACGATTATGTTGTAAACACGTCTTTTGAGCAGAAAACTGTTACGAGCGATACCATTAAAAGCATAGCCGCGCAAAGTAATGCAAATATTACAGGGTTCAAGAATCTAAGTGGCATTTTGCTCGGTAAAGAGAACGTATACAGCACTTCGTCCACCGACTGGAGTTCGAGATTTGTAGTAAGTCAAAGTGATTTTAATAAATTTACAAAGCAGCCGGTTATTGTCGGAAAGGGAAGCTATACATTGTATTTCGATCAGTCCATGTCCTATAAGTCAAATGCTTTTCAAAGTGATATTGGCGTATTTTATAATCCTACAACAAAAGAGGATTTTACTATGAAGCAAAACCAGCCGATCAGTGGGACTGGATTGTTTAATTCAAGATCGTTCTTTTCTTCTTTCATTATTTTGAATGACAATGATTATAGCCGGATAGCACAAACCGTAGATGGCGCATATCATGCGACCTCCTACATGTTTAATGTGGGCAATTGGGAAAACAGCTCCAAATTGCAAGAAGCCTTGCTGAATGAAATCGTGAAAGCAAGCAATGGGCAAGTATTCTCCAATTGGCATAACAGCGCGCATTTTGACAAGGTAAATGGTAAAGCAGAGTATTATGCTTTTGAGGGTAATGAAATTAAGTCTATAAGAGTATGGAGTTTCTATCCGTTGTCCAAATTGAGCAGTACCACAACACAATTTGAGGCATTCGCAACGTATCTAATGTTGATGCTGTTCATTGCTATGATTGCATTTATTTCATCCATTATGGTTATTGGACTAAAAATCATTGGGACGATTTGGAATGATAAAGATGTCTACAAAAGCCTTAGCAGACTGGGAATGAAGCAAAAAGAAATTAAATCGATTGTTTCAAAACAGATCATTTTCATATATTTTATAGCCGTTATTCTTGGATGTATATTGGGTGTGTTTGCTACTTACCAGATTATCTTAGCAGCTGATGTTACGTATATCCTGCAAATAATGATTGTGGTCATGGGTTTATCCGTACTGGTAATTTTGTTGCAAATTACAATTTTCTTTTTTCTGCGGAGAAAGATTTTACAAGAATATATAGTTTAAGGCACCTGTTGTAGAGCGTTACTTTCAGTTGACAAAATGATTAGAGTGGATATATAATTAAGCACATGCTCAATGAGCATGTGCTTAATTAATTTTTTGGTAGATTCGTGCTTAATTAATAATATGAAATGGAGGAAAAGCGTGGGAGATAAAAGGGATAAGCAAAGGGAAGACAGAAAGAATCAAATTCTTTCAATATCTTTGGATATGTTTATAAAAAAAGGTTACTTTGGAACATCTACCCGAGGAATCGCTGCACAGGCCGGAATTAGTTCCGGATTGATCTTCAATTATTTTGAAAGTAAGGATGATATATATGAGACATTGATTGATATAGGCTGTGCAAAAATGACGGTCGACTGTGAAACGGCATTACAAAATCCCTACAAATACATTTGGAATATGATAGATGGTGTTTTTTCTCAGCTAGATACCAATCCGTTCTTTGCAAAAATGTTTGTATTCATGGATCAAGCGCAACATACGGTTGGTATTTCAAAACGTTCAATAGAATTGTTGAAGAGTATGGATATTTTAAAGAACTACGGTCCAATCATAGAATGCGGACAGAATAGAAAGCAGTTCAGGGAAGGCAATGCGAATGCCTTGACGGTTGCTTTACTTTCAGCAATTCAGGGTATTGCACAGGAAAGAGTTCGTAGCAAGGATATGGTTTTGCCAAAAGTGGAATGGATAATGGATATTTTGACAGGAGGTATGATGAATGATGAAAAATAAAAGAAACCTTATTATATTTATTATAGTGGTACTGGGAAGCGGTTGGTTGGGAGTTTTTGTTGACGGCATTTTAACGGAGCAGCCAAAGGGTAATTCACTCGGCATGGGCTTATGGCTGGTTCTGCCATTGATTACTTCCGTCATTTTACGTGTTATCAATCATGACTGGAAAGATGCAGGATTGAAGCCGTACTTGAAAAATAATTGGAAATGGTATCTGGCAGCGGTATTGATTTATCCGCTCTCAATGTTGTTGTTAGTATTCACAGCAAATATTTTTGGCATGGTAGAAATAAAACCGTTGACTTTTTCTGCTTACTTATCAGTTGTCATGGTCTCTGTTCCTGGAAATATTGTGAAAAATATATTTGAGGAGTTTTCCTGGAGAGGCTATTTGACCCCCAAATTAGTTGCCCTGAAATTGAATGACTGGATTATTTATCTGATTACGGGAATGGTATGGTCATTATGGCATGCGGCTTATTACCTTGTTTTTCTTCCCGATACATATTTTATACACACGCAAAGAGTGTCAATGTTAATATCGGGATGTATCCTTATGACCTGTTGGAGTATTATGTTTGTTGAAATCAGAAGACTTACAAATTCGGTATGGCCCTGTGTGATTATGCATACAATTGAGGATGTGGTCCCTACGGCACTGATTACTATTAGCGGATACATTGTGTTTTCTCAGAATAAAATAATTTGGTTTGATCCAATAACGGGGGTTGTTGCAAATTTATTCTTTATAGCAGTGGGACTTATGCTACGGCATAATCGTAGGAAAAGAGATATATAAATCTATAATAATAGAATATTGCATGTTGGTATTTAAAAACTGCACCTTGGTCTTGAAGCCATTGTTAAATATAAAAATTTTTACTATATTGATAAAAGGTGATACGATGATTATTAAAGTTGAGAAGGACATAACGAAAAAAGAAATTGAAGTGTTAATAAAGCATAATGATATGAATCAGGAAGTGGAGCGTATTATTACGCTGATACAGTTAGCTGAAAAACAAATACAATGTAATATGTACGGAAAGGAAACGTTAGTAAATATTTCTGACATTTACTATATTGAAAGTGTTGATAAGAAAACATTTGTGTATTGCGAGAAGGCGGTTTACCGCACCGAACTACGTTTGTATCAATTACTGGAAATATTGTCAAAATCGGGTTTTGTTCAAGTTAGTAAATCTTGTATTCTTAATCTTAGCAAGCTGGAAAGTTTCAAGCCTTTAATGAATAGCAGGTTGGATGCATTACTAAAAAACGGAGAACGGATCTGTGTTACCAGAAAATATCTTGCAATTGTTAAGCATGAATTGCAGAAAGAGGTGCTTACATGAAAAGGATTGTTGTAAATATAATGTCAACAACAGGATTAACACTTATTATTCTTGCCCTAATAGGTATATTTAATGGAGCAAGGTTTCTATGTATAAATGGTGTGATTCAAGCGTTTGTTGCAAATATTATCATTCATTTAGGACTAATTCTCACGAATAAGTATGAGAGTAAGTATTTGATTTTTGAATCGCTGCTGGACATTAGTTATACCATAGGAATTCTTTTGGCGTTTGGGTTTGCTTTCGATTGGTATCCCTATACTCCGGCCTGGATGCTTATTATTATGGCAGTGGTAGTCTATCTTTTAGGCTTCGCTACCGGTATTTTCCGTATCCGCAAAGATGTCAAAATTGTTAACGACCTCCTTTTGAATCGTAATCGCCAACTACTATAATAAGGAGATAAAATAATGAAAGTAATATTGTCGACAGATAATATTGAAAAACAATTTGAAAAAGAAAAAGTCTTGAAAGGAATATCTTTATCTGTATGTGAGAACACATTTACTACAATTCTTGGACCAAGTGGGTCGGGAAAATCCACGTTATTAAGTGTTTTATCTGGTCAATTACGTCCAACAAGTGGAACGGTGCAATATGCAGATGATTTAATTTACTCTTTTTCTGAGGTAAAGATGGCAGAATGGAGAAGATCTGAAATTGGTTATGTCTTTCAAAATTATCTGCTTTTAAATAACCTAACTGCAGAAGAAAACATAAAAATTGGTATTAATCCGAAAAAAACACCGCTTTCTTTTGAACGATTGATACATACATTGGAAATAGACGATATTCTGGATAAATTCCCTGCTCAATTATCCGGTGGACAACAGCAAAGAGTCTCTATTGCTAGAGCCGTAATTAAATGTCCAAGTCTATTATTCTGTGATGAGGCCACTGGTTCACTGGATGAAGCAAATAGCAAAAAAGTGATAGAAATGCTTCACGAGTTGAAAAAAATATATGGATTGAGCGTTTTATTTACAACCCACAATATGCAGATTGCAAAAACTGCTGACAGGGTGCTGACCATTAAGGACGGACTTTTATATCGTGATGTTATCAATGAAAATCCCATATTACCATGCAATATAGAATGGGGTGAATTATGGGATTAGCATATAAGCAACTAGCAAAACAGATTACTTCAAATAAGATTTTTGTAATACTTTTGTTATTATTAACTATTCTAGAGTCTCTCTCATTTTTCTTTGTTAAATTTTCAATTGATGGAAATATGGAGACGTTGAATTCATTGCCTTCTTTGACGGAGAATCAAGAACTATATAAAGGGGCTTTAAATTCCAATACCGTATTAGCCAATATGTTCTTTTTTTCATTAACAGGCCTTATTGCATTTGTTTTTGTTATGTTTTTTTATAGGTTTTTCAGAGAAAATAGAAAACAAATTGGATGTTTGAAATCGCTAGGATACAAAGATTCTTTTCTGTGTTTGTTTTTTATGATATTCACTGCTATTCTTTCCGTAATAGGATCTTTGTTGGGATTGGCAGGTGGATATTTTCTTTCTGATATTTTGATTCGGGCAAATACAAGGACATATGCTGTGGTAGGGCTGATAAAAGGTGTGAATTCATTCAGTCTGTTCATGGGGGTTATTGTTGCAACGATTATTTACGTTCTTATTGCTTTTCTTTGTTACTTTTTTATAAAAGGAAAAGAAACAGCAGTATTATTGAGCGGTAATCAAACTGGTAAAAATTATTCCTATACCTTAAAGGCAGCTAATCGTATAGTGGCTATGCTACCGGTTAAGGAGCGCTTTCCGCTTCGTATAGCCTTGCGTAAGCCTATTTCGGTATTTATGATTCTAGTAGGGGTCATGACATTCAATGTCTGTATGGTTTTGGGGTATTCACTCAATATTAGTAGCAAAGAGGTTTTTGATTCACAGACGATTGCTCACAATTATGAATATGACGCACATTATCATGAATATCAAATGGAATCTGTATCAGCTAATTCGTTGGCATATCTTGACTGTTCTGGTTTACTTTTGGTCAATGAACAGGAAGTAATACAAACGATTGTCGGAATGTACCAATCAAATGCGGTATATGAGTTACAAGATGATAAAGGCAATCAGCTAAGTCCACCGGAGAAAGGTTTCATATATATTAACCCAGGTCTTGAAGAAATTTACGATGTAACAGTTGGAGATACACTGGCTATTGATATTTCAGATATGAGACATAGTTTTACAGTGACAGGAATTGCCGAAAATGCAAAATCAGTAAGTATTTATTTGAACGCAGATGAACTGGCAGAAATCCTTGGCATTCCATCTGGAGCGTATAATGGAATATTAAGCATGGATGAGGTTACAAATTGCGATGAAATGATAACAAAGGATCAAAGAATTGAGAAGCTGAACAAAAATGCTGTTTCTAACAAGATTAGTGCTGTTATTAATCAGGTGATAGGTTGCGTTGTAGGTGCTATTTTGATATTCCTTGCTTTGTTCATTAATTTTCAGGATAATACACGAGACATTTTGATTTTAAATATGATGGGATTTCGTATCAAAGAAATCAGAAAATTATTAATAGACATATATTTGCCGATTGTATTGTCTTTCTTTGCTTTAACCATTTTGCCGAGTATTATTACTGCAAAAGTTATACAAAAGTCACTGTCGATATCTACTGGTGACTATATGCCGTTTGGTACGAATATGATTGTGGTTTTTCTTGTCTTTGCTCTATTGAACATGATTTACTGGTTGGTAAAATCGATTTCTGTTTTAGGGGTTAAGCGTGTCATAGTGAAAGAAGAAGTATCAAAATATACTTATGTATAGATAATGCTGGATTCAGCAAAGAAATTACATATTTAAAGGAGACAATTAACAAAACATCAGACGAATTGAATACAGAATAATAGGATAGTGTCGAATTTGCTTTATAAAAAAAAGAGGAATCACGAAATGTGATTCCTCTTTTTCACGAGCATTGTAAGGTAAATACATCAAATATTGTTTATCTTACTTATGATTTCGCAAATATGCCTCGTATATAATTATTTGTAAAGTTCTACTAATCTTAACAAATGTTCATAACGCTCTGTAGCAGCTTTCTCAGATGCACTGAAAAGTGTTTCTGCGCGCTCTGGGAATGAACGTGTTAAACGAGTATAACGTGTTTCATTATTTAAGAATGCCTGATAGGATCCATCACCTGGCTTAGATGTCAATGTGAATGGGTTCTTTCCTTCTGCCTTAAGTGCAGGATTGAAGGAGAATAGATTCCAGTAACCAGCTTTAACAGCTGCTTTCATTTCATCCTGACAGTGGTTCATACCACCTTTCACTCCGTGAAGTTCACAAGGAGCATATCCAATGATTAATGATGGTCCGTTATAAGCTTCTGCTTCAGCAATTACCTTAATGGTCTGAGCTGGGCTTGCACCAAGAGCGATCTGTGCTACATATACGTAGCCATAGCTCATAGCGATTTCAGCAAGACTCTTCTTACCAATATCTTTACCAGCAGCAGCGAACTGACAAACTTCACCAAGGTTAGAAGCTTTCGATGCCTGTCCACCTGTATTTGAATACATTTCTGTATCGAATACCATAACGTTTACATTTTCTCCAGAAGCAAGTACATGGTCAAGTCCACCGAATCCGATATCATATGCCCATCCGTCACCACCAAGGATCCAAACGGATTTCTTAGCGAGGTACTGTTTCTTCTCAAGAACTTCTTTCGCATCTGGACAACCTGCAGCAGCAGCTTTTTCAAGTTCAGCTATTAATGCATCTGTATGAGATGTGTTTTCTCTTGTATTTTCTTTTGTTTCTGCAAACTTAGCAAAAGCAGCTTTTAAATCAGCAGATGCTTTTTCAGAAGTAGCAACTTTTTCAGCTTTATCGATAGCTTGTTCACGAAGAACCTTTTGTCCAAGATACATACCGAAACCATGCTCTGCATTGTCTTCAAATAATGAGTTAGCCCATGCAGGACCCATCTTGGAATCTTTGTTTACTGTATATGGACATGTAGCAGCAGGACCGCCCCAGATGGAAGAACATCCTGTAGCATTTGAGATATACATGTGTTCACCAAAGAGCTGTGTAAGTATACGAGCATAAGATGTTTCAGCACATCCTGCGCAGCTTCCTGAGAACTCAAGAAGTGGCTGATTAAACTGAGAACCTTTCACTGTAGTATCTTCTGGCATGCCAGGTTTCTTGCCTACATTAGCTACTAAGTAATCAAACACTGGTTGTTCATGTAATTGAGTTTCCTGAGGTACCATAGTGATAGCCTTTGCAGGACACACAGTAACACATTCGCCACAACCCATACAATCAAGTGGAGTTACACTCATTGTAAATTTGTAATCGCTAGCCTTAGGTTTTGTATCAGCAACTTTGATATTTGAAGGAGCTGCTTTTACTTCATCTTCGCTTAGCATGAATGGACGAATTGTTGCATGTGAACATACAAATGAACAATTGTTACACTGAATACATTTTGTTGCATCCCATTCTGGAACTAATACAGCAGTACCACGTTTTTCATATGCAGATGCACCAAGTTCGAACTGGCCGTCTGCGTTATCTTTGAATGCAGATACAGGAAGGCTGTCACCATCCATTAATGCGATAGGATTCATAAGATTTTTAACCATAGCAACTGTTTCTGGACGTCCAACAAGATTTGCTTCAGGAGCATCTGCTTCTGGATTAGCCCATGAAGCTGGAACTTCAACTTTATGTAGAGCATCTACTCCAGCATCAATTGCTTTGTAGTTCATCTCTACGATTGCATCACCTTTTTTACCGTAGGATTTCTTAGCAGCAGATTTCATAAAGTCAATAGCATCATCGATAGGCATAACATTTGCTAATTTAAAGAATGCAGACTGAAGAATTGTATTCGTACGTTTACCCATACCAATTTCAACTGCTTTATCTATAGCATTGATTGTGTATAATTGAATATTGTTATCAGCTATGTATTTTTTTGCAGCAGCGTTTAATTTAGAATCAAGTTCCTCATCAGACCACTGGCAGTTAATCATAAAGATTCCACCTGGCTTAACATCCTGAACCATCTTGAATCCCTTAACAACATAAGAAGGATTATGGCATGCAACAAAGTCAGCCTGATTGATGTAATATGGGCTTCTAATTTGCTTGTCACCAAAACGAAGATGGGAAATTGTGATACCACCAGTTTTCTTAGAGTCATACTGGAAATATGCCTGAATGTTTTTATCTGTGTGATCACCGATGATTTTTGTAGAGTTCTTGTTAGCACCTACTGTACCATCACCACCAAGACCCCAGAATTTACATTCTACTGTTCCTACAGCAGATGTGATAGGAGCTGGTTTAACTTCTGGTAAGCTTAAGTTAGTAACATCATCAACAATACCAATTGTGAAACGTGACTTAGGAGCATCTTTCTTCAATTCTGTATATACAGCAAATGCAGATGAAGGAGGAGTATCCTTTGAACCAAGACCATAACGACCGTTTGAAAGAATGATATCATTTAATCCTGCTTCACGAAGAGTTGTAGCTACATCAAGGTATAAAGGTTCACCTAAAGAGCCTGGTTCTTTTGTACGGTCAAGTACAGCAATTTTCTTAACTGTCTTAGGAAGAACTTTAAGAAGTCCATTAGAAACCCATGGACGATATAAACGAACTTTAACAAGTCCTACTTTTTCGCCGGCAGCTGTTAAGTAATCAACAACTTCTTCAACTACATCGCAAAAAGATCCCATAGCAACGATGACACGGTCAGCATCAGGAGCTCCGTAGTAGTTGAATAAATCGTAATCTGTACCTAATTTTTCATTTACTTTTGCCATGTATTTTTCAACAACAGCTGGCAATTCATCATAAGCGGTGTTACAAGCTTCACGATGCTGGAAGAAAACATCGCCGTTCTCATGAGAACCACGCATAGATGGGCGCTCTGGATTTAATGCATGCTCACGGAAAGCTTTTACAGCGTCCATGTTGCACATTTCTTTTAAATCGGTATAATCCCATTTTTCAATCTTTTGAATTTCATGAGATGTACGGAATCCGTCAAAGAAATTGATGAAAGGAACTTTGCCTTCGATAGCAGAAAGATGAGCAACAGGACTTAAGTCCATGACTTCCTGCGGATTTGTTTCAGCCAACATAGCGAAACCTGTCTGACGACAAGCATATACGTCACTATGGTCACCAAAGATGTTAAGTGAATGGGATGCTACTGTACGAGCAGATACATCAAATACGCAAGGAAGCTGTTCACCAGCAATCTTGTACATATTAGGGATCATCAAAAGAAGACCCTGAGAAGCTGTAAATGTAGTTGTAAGAGCTCCAGCAGCAAGGGAACCATGAACAGTTCCTGCAGCACCAGCTTCGGATTGCATTTCAACAACTTTAACTTGATTACCAAATATGTTTTCTTGTCCTGCTGCAGCCCACTGGTCAACACTATCAGCCATTGGGCTTGATGGTGTGATAGGATAGATACCAGCTACCTCGGTATAAGCATAAGCTACATGTGCAGCTGCTGTATTTCCATCCATTGATTGTTTAGATCTAGACATTTTTATCCTCCTTTATTATTAACAGGCATATTGCCCTAATAATCGACATTTATTTTACCATTAAATTTAGATTTTGTAAAGGTAACTCAACGGGTTTATTAATTATTAAGATTGTAAATGGTTTTACTAATAATTTATTTCGTTATATTGTATAATACACAAACCACACGCGTGAAAACAGTATTACTCTTGTTACAAAAGGGAATAGCAATATTGGCTAATATTTTATAAAATTATCTTAATTGTAACAAAACCGTGACAAAACTGTGACATTTAAAACCGAAATAACTAATATAAAAAAGAAAGGAGATATTATGTTATGAGAATTAGTTCAGTTAGTGAAAATGAAAGTTATCTGTATTTGACGTTAAAGAACAACACCTCAAAAACTGCGCAAGATGCCTATTCCAATGAGGAAGAACTCTGCAGTTTAATGAAAACTCAGACTGTTGAGGAGGAGAATGACAAAGCGCAATATTCCACAGCAGAGCACATGGCAATGATGCAAAGCTTAAAAATGATACCAGAATATGTGGTAAGTCAAAATGAGGAACAGGCAGAAGCCGGGGATATTAGTTCTATTGATGCAGATGGTGATGGAACATTATCCACCGACGAGTACGAAGCCATGATTTCACAGATGGGAATACCGAATGCATTAGATGCAGAGGAATTTTTTAAACAATATGACTTGAATGAAGATGGTGAAATCTCAGCTGATGAGATGCCAGAACCTGGCACAGTTGGCAAAGGAATGGACGCAACGGAAAATGTTACGGAAACAGAGCAAGAATTAGAATACTTTAACAATAGGCTATTGATGGGCTTACAGAATTATGAAAAGAATTATGAATCTATGTTTGAGACTTTGGAAGGAACCAAAGTAAACGGTCTAGCATAGTTTGCGAAAGCAAGAAGGCAGGAGAAAATTTACGGATGAAGATTCTCACTGCCTATTTTTTTTAGGTTATTTTAAGCTATGTGTTTTTTTTGTGTAAATATTGTGTCTTTTATAATGAAAGGAAAGCAGTGTGTTATAATCTCAACATAGTTGTGAAACGTTGAAAATGGGTGACAATATGTTGAAGAAAAGAACAATTTTATTAGCGCTTTCAGATGAAACTGCGCGAACAGAATTAAAGGAGTATTTGGAACGGGAAGGTGCTTTGGTTATTGAATTGTCTGGAGGAAAGCAACTTTTAGAAATAATCAAGGGATTTAAGGAAGAAATTGATTTGTTTTTAATTGACAATCGGTTACTCGGATACGATAGTTGGACAATTTGCCGTGACATTAGAAAAAAAACACAGACACCAATTATTATACTGACTACAAAATGTGAAGAATTGGAAGAAATATATGGATTTGAAATCGGGATTGATGATTATATCGAAAAATCGGTTAATCCAGTGATTACAGTTGCAAGGGTTCATGCTATTCTAAAGAGGCAGCATCAGGAAGTAGAAGATAAGATTTGTTTTTCTAAGCTGGAAATTGACGAGCCCCGCCATTGTGTCAAAGTATGCAATCAAGAAGTCAGTTTAAGTCCGAAAGAATATAAAATTTTACTGATTTTAGTGGAAAACAACGGAAAAATTATTTCGAGGGAAGAATTGTTGCAAAAGGTGTGGGGATATTATTATTACGGAGGATTACGGACCGTGGATACCCATATCAATCGGTTGCGGGTGAAATTGGGTGAGTGTGGAGAAAACATTCAAACCATTCGAGGTTTTGGTTATCGTTTTGAAGAAAGTAAAAAATAGTAAAAGCGTGTGCTTTTCAAAATTCATATTCTCTGATAATATTATAAAAAATGGAGGATAAGAAAATGAGGGATTCGGAAAAAACAATAGGTAATTTGATTGATAAGCAAAGTGTTGCATATATCGGTTCAGTTGATAGTGAGGGCTATCCAAATGTAAAAGCAATGTTGCAACCACGAAAGAGAGAAGGAATAAAAAACATATATTTCTCTACGAATACTTCCTCTATGCGTGTATCACAATTTCGGGAGAATCCAAAGGCTTGTATTTATTTTTGTGATAAAAGATTTTTTAGAGGGGTTATGCTAAAAGGCACAATGGAAGTACTAGAAGATCAAACCTTTAAGGATATGATTTGGCGGGAAGGGGATACAATGTATTATCCGCAGGGAGTTATAGATCCTGATTATTGCGTTCTTAGGTTTACTGCTATATCAGGAAGATTTTATAGTACGTTTAAATCGGAAAACTTCGATATTAAGTAAATATTTCCTTTCTTTTGGGTAATACTTTTTAAATGAAAGAATAACCGAAAGAGAGGAATTTTTATGCCAGAAACAGTATTGGAAAAACTGGAGGGTCGTGTTAGTTACCACGATTCTGTGGAAGAAATGGTAAAAGTTATAAGAGATGATGGTATGACAAATGTTTTTGATCGTTATATGCAACAAGAGAAGATACGTTGCAAGTTCTGTCTGGAAGGATTAAGCTGCCAGCTATGTTCCCATGGACCGTGCAGATGGAATGTGGAAAAAGGAATTGATAAGGGAGTGTGTGGTATTGGACCAGATGGAAACGCTATGAGAAAACTACTCATACAAAATACCCTTGGTGCTGGAACATATAGTCATCATGCGTATGAAGCATATCGTACATTGAAGTCAATCGGCGAAGGAAAGTCAAAATTTCAGATTAAGGATGAAAAAAAACTACGATGGATGTGCGAAAAACTTGGTATCGATACCAACCAAGAGCAAAAGCAGATGGCAATACAGCTTGCTGATCTATTGGAAGCGCAACAGCACATAGGCGCTGGTGACAAGAACCTTATGGTAGAAGCGTTTGCACCAAAGAAACGGCTTGAGGTATGGAGGAAGCTTAACCTGTATCCAGGGGGTACTGTTCATGAAGAACAAACCTGTGTTGCAAGCTGTCTTACAAATGTCGATGGCGATTATGCTTCTCTTGCAATAAAAGCGTTACGCTTAGGTTTGGCAACCATCTACAACTCACAAATCGGACTTGAAATGGTTCAGGATATTATTTTTGGAACTCCAATGCCACATGAAGTCGATACTGATTTAGGAATTTTCGACCCGGATTATATTAATATTGTATTTAATGGACATCAACCTTGGATTGGTGCTTTGACCTTGGAAAAGCTTCATAATGCAACTTATCAGGATAAGGCAAAAGCGGTAGGAGCAAAGGGAATTCGCGTTATTGGATCCATTGAAACAGGACAGGAGCTTTTGCAAAGATATCCGATGGATGACGTATTTGTTGGATTGATGGGAAACTGGCTTGCAATCGAACCGATGTTAGCCACTGGAGCAGTCGATGTACTTGCTATGGAAGAGAACTGTTCACCACCTGCAATTGACTCTTATGCAGAAAAATATCAGGTAGCGCTGGTAGCCATCAGTACTATTATTGGCGTACCTAGAATACAGGAGAAGATTCCTTATGACCCTGCAAAGGCGGAGGAAATATCCGAGCATATTATTAAAATTGGCATTGAAAACTTTAAAAAACGACATGGTAAAATAAGAACGCATATACCAAAGCACGTAAAAAAAGCGATTGCAGGATTTTCAACAGAAGCAGTATTAAGTGCATTGGGAAATTCACTTGATCCACTTATAAACGTAATCTCAGATGGCAAAATTAAAGGAATCGTAGCACTCGCAAATTGTTCTACTCTAAGAAATGGTCCACAAGACTGGAACACAGTAAATCTAACAAAGGAATTAATTAAAAAAGATATTTTGGTTGTCGCAGCAGGTTGTGGTAACCATGGACTTGAAATTGCAGGATTGTGTAATATGGAAGCAGTGGAAATGGCTGGAGAAGGTTTAAAAGCGGTATGTAACCTATTGAAAATTCCTCCAGTTTTAAGCTTTGGTACCTGCACAGATACGGGAAGAATATCGATGCTGGTTACGGCACTTGCAGATCATCTAGATGTCGATATACCACAACTTCCAATTGCTGTGACCGCTCCGGAATGGATGGAACAAAAAGCAACAATAGACGGTATCTTTGCAGTAGCTTATGGAGCATATACGCACTTGTCACCAACTCCATTCTTAACAGGAGCTCCTAAGCTTGTAAAGCTTATGACGGAGGATGTAGAAGGATTAACTGGTGGTAAAGTGGCTTTGGGTGATGATCCGGTTGAAGTTGCAAATAATATAGAAGCGCATATCATAGGTAAAAGAAAAGCCTTAGGCTTAAGTATCTAATTTATAATAGTTTATAAAAGAAACTAGAAAAATGATGCCTTACAATTGATTAGTATGAATTGATTGTAAGGCATTTTTGTATGCGGGTGGTCATTTCAGTTTGGGAAGTAGCAATCAAGTTGAAGAAATATTTGAAAAAATCCTATATATTTACACATGTTAATGGTAAAATAGTTTCAATATACGAAGCAAATCATGGTATGAAATGTCAAAATCACGAAAGCTAAGAGGAATTATTATGGATTTAAATTATTCTGAATACAAGGCAATCGTTGAATCCTCACCCAATATGATTTGGCGCGCTGGGACAGATACGAAGTGTAATTACTTTAATAATACATGGTTAAAGTTTACCGGCAGACAAATGAAAGATGAGATCGGCGATGGTTGGATAGAAGGCGTACACCCAGAAGATGTTGAATTTTGTGGAAATACATATTTAGAAGCATTTAAGAAACGTGAACGGTTTGAAATGGAATACCGACTCATGCGCTATGATGGGCAATGGCGTTGGATTAATGACAGAGGTGTTCCGTTTTTTGAAGAGAATGGCAGTTTTGTCGGATATATAGGAAGCTGCATGGATGTAACAGAGAAGGTTGAAGGTAAAAAGTTGACTGAAATGGCTCACAATGATAAATTAACAGGAATTTATAACCGTAATTATTTAGAGTATATACTTGATTATGAGTTCCAAAAAGCACGGCAGGAACTTACTGATTTTATAATTATGATGATGGATATAGACAAATTTAAACTGATTAACGATACTTTTGGACATGGTTTTGGAGATAAGGTATTAAATCAAGTTGCGCAAAAAATTTCTGAGAGCATTCGTAAAACAGATATTGCGGGCAGATATGGAGGCGATGAATTTTTAGCTATCTTACCAAAGACAACAATGGACGAGGCGCAGGTGATTGCGCAAAGAATACTCGCCACAACTCCGAAATTAACCATCAATGATACTTTAGTAGAGGTCAAATTAAGTATTGGCTTAGCTTGTTATTCAAACGAAAAAGAAGTAAGTAAGGTAATAGAAAAAGCAGATAAAGCCATGTATCATGCAAAGCAAGACGGAGGCAATAAATTTAGTTTAGAAAGCTGAGGATTAAGAATGGAGATTACTTATTTAGCTCATAGTGGGTTCTTAATAGAATGGGAAACTTGCTATTGGTTATTCGATTATTATAAAGGTGATATACCTGTAATGAATACTGAAAAGAAAATATTTGTATTTGTTAGTCATAAACACGAGGATCATTATAATTCAAAGATTTTTGAATTATATGACAAATATAAAGATATTCAATTTGTGTTGTCTTCCGATATAAAACTGTCGAACGAAAAAATTCAAAAGATGGGAGTGACTGATAAGATACTGGATAAAATATTATCGGTCAAGCCATCGAATCAATATGAGATGTATGGTAAAGATAAAGAAAGTATTGTATTGCAAACTCTAAATTCGACAGACTGCGGAGTCGCATTTCTATTATCTTATCAAGGCAAGGTGATTTATCATGCAGGCGATCTTAACCTATGGGTATGGAAGGGAGAGACAAAACAATATAATAATAATATGACAGCCAAATATAACAAGGAAATGGATAAGTTAAAGGACGTTCGCATAGATGTTGCATTTGTCCCACTAGACCCAAGGCAGGAGGAGTACTATTATATGGGTATGGAGTGCCTTTTAAATACAGCAAATGTCAAAAACGTATTTCCTATGCACTTTTGGGAAAAACCATCTATCATTGGGCAATTCAAAAGAGATAGAGTTAAGAATCTTACAAATTCGAGTACTAATATAATGGATATATACAAAGATGGGCAGAATTGGAAATTAGAAATCTAGCATAAAGAGAGGAAGATTATTATGAAATTTGAAATGATACATGAAAATTATAATGTAATGGATATTGAAAAATCACTAGTATTTTATGAAAAAGCATTGGAACTCACTGAAAATAGGAGAAAAGTGGCAGAGGATGGCTCTTATATTATCGTTTATATTGGGAATGAAATGTCAGATTTTGAGTTAGAACTTACTTGGTTACGAGACTGGGAGAAGCCATATAATTTGGGAGACAATGAATTTCATTTAGCCTTTAAGACAGATAATTACGAAGAAGCTCACTTATTACATGAAAAAATGGGGTGCATCTGCTATGAAAATGAGAAGATGGGGATTTACTTTATAACGGATCCGGATGGATACTGGTTAGAGATAGTACCTACAAGAAAATAATGATTAGGGGCTGTCGCAATAATCAAAATGAGTAATTTGAATTTTGATTATTGTGGCAGCCCCTTTACTAATGTTTTTCTAGTCTGTATACAAGAAATCAGTAGTAACAAAGGCCTCAATTCTTAATTCACCGGCAATGATTGGTGTTGAAGCAACTTCACGCTGGAACTGCACCATAGGAACCGGGGAAACGTTTCCTTCAACAATTTTTGTTGGTACAGAATTTAATCTTAGATGAAAGTTTGCAGAAATTGATTTTGCTTTTTGTATAGCGTTATCTACTGCTAAATTGAGAGCTTGCTGATAATAGTAATCTGGGTCAGATAATTCAAAAGATATCGATGAAACTACATTGGAACCCATATTCACAGCAGTATCAATGATATTGCCTACCTCTTCGATATTATTTGTTTTGATTTCGAAGATATGACGTACCGAATATCCTTTGTCAATCTGCTTACCTTCTTCGTATTCATACATTTTATCAATCGAATAATCAATTGTTTTTATGTCTGCAATTCCAACCTGACTAAGAGCTTGAATGATTGCTTGGCTGATTTGTGCATTTTCATATTGAATCTGTGTTAAATCCGTTCCTGTTGTTTGAACTCCTAATCGGATAACCGCTAAATCAGGAGTTGCCATAACATGCCCTTGTCCGGTCAACGTCATAGTATGATAGGTGTATTGATTTACAGGTAACGCTTGTGCCATAAAAAGTTCTCCTCACTATTATTTTATTCCATTATATAGTGTATTAAGAAGAACTCCATTTGGGTCCTGACTTAGTTCCCAAATCATCGCACCACCTAAATTTTTTGACTTAATATAGTCTGTTTTATATCCAATTGACTGAGGGTCTTCGTAGCTTATAAAGGTAGATCCATTAAATAACCAAGGAGACAGAGACTCCGAATGGAAGTATCTTGTGAATCCTGGTTTATTTAAATAGTTATCTACAATGGATTGATAAGTGATGGAATTGGCACCACTGTAGGTCTGATACAATCCATTATTTATATTTGGTACAGAAGAAAATAAATATCCGTAGAATGGGATTCCAAGTACTAGCTTATTTGCTGGGAAAGAAGCATTCGTCCAAGCAGCTAGGGAACTATCTACACTTGCCTTATATTGAGGGGAGGTATCACTGTTGTTATAGAGTGGTGCATGAAGGTCTGTGTATACATCCCAAATTCCGTGTAAATCATAAGTCATAACGGTTGCATAATCCAAATATTGAGGAAGTTTTGCCATCTCTACGTTGTTAACATAAGAACTTCCTGCTCCACCGGCAATCGTTAGTAGGTAATGCTTATTATCTAATGCACCTCTTGCATCCAACTTTTCTCGCATTTTTTGAAGGAGAAGAGTAAAGTTTTGTTTGTCCTCAGGACGCTTTGAATTGGTCGCCATACCTCCACTGACAGGATATTCCCAGTCAAGATCTATTCCATCAAATCCGTATTGTGTAATAAAGGCTACACAACTATCTGCAAATATAGTTCTGGATGCATCTGTCAGAGCAACATCAGAGAATTTTCCGGACCAGCTCCATCCACCAACAGAAATCAGGGTTTTCAAATTTGGGTTCGTTTGCTTTAGATTATTCAATTGTGCGATGTTATTAGGATCGATATCAGGATATCCCAATGTAATCTTTAAATCAGATCCTATATTAGCAAACGCATAATTAATATGTGTCAGTTTGCTTGCATCAATTTGATTTGGATAATAACTTGAATAAGCTGCCCAAGCAGCATAGTATCCAACCATTCTTCGAGACGGAGATAGTGAAGGTGATGGTGAAGGTGAAGGTGAAGGGGATAGTGTAGTTGAGGTTGTCGTTACAGAAATAGTATTGCTTGCTGCAGAAACATTTCTTTTTGCATCTTTCGCTTTTACATAAAATTGATATTTTGACGCGGGGAGTAAACCACTTGCCTTATATGTAGTAGTTGATGTTGAAGCAAGATAAGTGTTATTTCGGTAAATATCATATCCTTTTACTAAAACATTGTCAGTAGATGCGTTCCAGGAAAGTGTAGCAAAAGTATCGGTGATACTAACTACCTTTAGATTAGTTGGTGCAGTTGGTGCAGTACGATCAGGCTTCGCAGCAAAGGCAAAATTATCAAAGGAGCTGCTGAAGATGGTGATAACTAGTAAAGCGATAGCTAAAAAAGCTGTTTGATTCATGTGTTTTTTCATCTTTTTTTCCTCCTTTTATTATATTAATTCAAGTATAACATGGTGTATTTTCTTTGAGTAGTGTACAAAATATGGAAGTTTTTTTATAGGATAATTAAAAGTTATAAGCTAGTATAGAATATATGTTTTTACAGATACTACCATTAAAATCAACCATAATTAATTTCAATTAATATAAATTTTTTTTTGCTTTTAAAAAATATTTGTTACGTTTGTCTTGACTTGAATCATTTTCTCCTTTATACTAATGCTATTGTAATATCCCATGGGGGAGTAGTTTGCGTACCAATTAATGGTATGTGTCAAGTCAACATCGTGGCCGCTGGCCTGGCTTGCCTTAAAGAACAAGACTCATGTACGGTTGCTTAAACTGTGCATGAGCTTTTTTTTTCATCAGATATAAATATCGGATGAACACTATAAATTATTAAGGAGATGTGAATATGCAATATTATTTGAAAGAAACGTCTGAAGTACTGGAAGAAGTTAAAAGTACAAAGGAAGGTTTGACATCCTCGCAGGCATCTAAGAGATTAGAGGAAAATGGGAAGAATAAGCTTGCTGAAGGAAAGAAAGTATCCACATTAATTCGTTTTTTAATGCAATTTAGGGATCCAATGACAATTATTTTGCTGGTGGCAGCAGTGATATCGGGCGTTACAGCAGCTTATTCTGGAGAATCGTTTGCTGATGTATTCATCATTATGGCAGTTGTAATAGTAAATGCTGTTCTTGGTGTTTATCAGGAGAGTAAAGCTGAAAAGGCGATTGAAGCCTTACAGGAGATGGCAGCCGCTACGTCAAAGGTTCTTCGTGACGGAAAGGTAGAAAACATTAAGAGTGAAGATCTTGTAGTTGGAGATGTTGTTTTATTAGAGGCAGGAGATGCAATTCCAGCGGATTGTAGAATTTTAGAAAGTGCCAGCCTTAAAATAGAAGAAGCAGCTTTAACTGGTGAATCGGTACCAGTTAACAAGATAACATCCTTGTTAAAACTGGAAAAAGAAAAAGATGTTCCATTGGGCGACAGAAAGAACATGGTATATATGGGAAGTGCTGTCGTATATGGCCGTGGATCTGCAGTTGTTGTTGCAACTGGTATGGATACAGAGATGGGTAAAATTGCAGATGCACTTGCAAATGCCCAGGAAGGTGAAACACCTCTTCAGATTAAATTAAATCAGCTAAGTAAGGTATTGAGTTACCTTGTTATTGGTATTTGTGCATTTATCTTCGTGTTTAGCCTTGTTCGTTCCGGTGATTTTTCAGGAAAGGTTATGCTAGATACCTTTATGGTAGCCGTAAGTCTTGCAGTAGCAGCTATACCAGAGGGTCTTGCAACCGTTGTTACCATTGTACTCTCCATTGGTGTTACCAACATGTCGCGTAGAAACGCAGTAATTCGAAAATTAACAGCAGTGGAAACATTAGGATGTGCTCAGATAATTTGTTCGGATAAAACCGGTACATTAACACAAAATAAGATGACTGTTGTAGAAGAATATTATGGAAAAGATGCAAAAATTCTTGCAACTGCAATGGCACTGTGTAGCGATGCTGAATATGAGACAGAAAAAACAGCAAAGGGTGAACCTACAGAGTGTGCGCTTGTTAATTATGCAAGCAGTCTTAAATTAAACAAGAATGATTTGAAAAAAGAGTATCCTCGAGTAGGAGAAGTACCATTTGATTCCATGAGAAAAATGATGTCTACCATTCATGAAAAGGCTGATGGAACCTTTATTCAATTTACAAAGGGTGCACCAGATGAAATATTAAAACAATGTACTAAGATATTGAAAAAAGATAAGGTAGAAGTACTTACCGAAGCAGATAGAAGCGAAATTCTTAAAGCAAATAAAGGAATGGCTGATAAAGCGCTTCGTGTACTCGGAGCTTCTTATAAAGAGTATCAGGCAAAGCCAGAAGAACATACATCACAAGCTTTGGAACAGGAATTAATCTTTATCGGTTTAACCGGTATGATAGATCCGATTCGTCCGGAAGTAGTAGATGCAATCAAAGAATGTAAAGAGTCTGGAATCAGACCAGTAATGATTACAGGAGACCATAAGGATACTGCAGTTGCAATTGCAATGCAGCTTGGAATCATTACAGATGCTTCTCATGCTATAACTGGAGCACAGTTAAATGAAATTAGTGATGAAGAATTTAAAGATAAGGTAGAAGAATATTCAGTATATGCACGTGTTCAGCCAGAACATAAGGTGAGAATTGTAAATGCTTGGAAAGCAAAGGGTATGATTACTGCAATGACCGGAGATGGTGTAAATGATGCACCTTCCATTAAGAGTGCGGATATTGGTGTAGGTATGGGTATTACCGGTACTGACGTAACTAAAAATGTTGCAGATATGGTATTAGCAGATGATAATTTTGCAACCATTGTATCAGCAGTAGAAGAAGGCCGTCGTATTTATGACAATATCAGAAAGTCAATCCAGTTCTTATTGGGTTCCAACTTAAGTGAAGTTCTATCCATTTTCTTTGCTACGTTACTTGGATTTGTAATATTAAAACCGGTTCATCTATTATGGATTAACTTAATTACAGATTGTTTCCCAGCACTTGCACTTGGTATGGAGGAAGCAGAACCTACGATCATGAAGCGTAAACCAAGAGATTCCAAAGATGGTATTTTCTCAGGCGGACTTGGAGTGGATGCTTTATATCAAGGTGTACTTGTTACTATAATTACGACGTTGGCTTACTTTGTTGGACATTATATGGAATCAGGAGTATGGGAAATAGCAAATAGTCCAGATGGTATGACGATGGCATTTTTAACAATGTCTATGGCAGAAATCTTCCATTCATTTAATATGCGTTCTCAAAGAGCATCCATATTTAGTTTAAAACGTCATAACAAGTACCTTACAGGAGCAATGATTTTATCGCTTGTTCTTACAACCGCAGTAATTTATATTCCGGTACTATCAAATGCATTTGGATTTGAGGAAATTTCCTTGGTAGAGTATTTTATAGCACTTGGAATGGCATTTACCATTATTCCTTTTGTTGAGATAGTGAAGGTTATACAGCGTAAGTTAGGTAAATAATAGGACCTATAAATTCAAATGATAGATAAAGAACGGTAAAATGACATCTTTTAATGGTGTTATTTTACCGTTCTTTTTATAGGAAAATCCGGTAATAAAACCAAAAAAACTGATAGACTATTCTGGAGTTTTACAATATAATTATAGATAATGAAAAGTATACTATTTTAAGAAAACACAAAGGAAAGGTTGCAAATATGGGAGAAAGAATTTATCTAAACAATGACTGGAATTTTACAGAGGAATTTGTAATTGGATTATTAAAAAGAGATTACGATGCAATGAAAATGCAAAGTATACGCATTCCACATACCTGTATGGAAACACCTTTCAATTACTTTGATGAGCACATCTATCAAATGAACAGTGGCTACCGAAAAGTTATAGAAGCAAAAGAAGAATGGATGGGAAAACAAGTACTGCTAACATTTGATGGTGTAGCGCATGAAGCAGAGGTATTTTTGAATGGTGAAAAAATTGGGGAGCATCAGTGCGGTTATACCGCTTTTGTAATTAACATAAGTGAAGAATTAATCTATGGTTTGGAAAATGTTTTGGTTGTGCGCGTCAATAGCAAAGAAGACGTAAATATACCACCCTTTGGATTTGTGGTTGATTATATGACATATGGTGGTATTTACCGTGATGTTTATCTTGATATTAAAAATGATGTTTACATAGAAGATGTGTTTGTTAAGACGATACTTCCTGAGAATCTCGCAGTTTTAGAAAAAGAGATAGCACAACATCGTACATTTGCGACAATTTGTACACAAGTGACCCTCAATAAAAATTCTGAGAATTTATTTTTAAAGCAGAGTATGAGAATTTGGGGCAAGGATGGATTACAGATTGAAAAGGATGTGTATAAAGAGCCGGTAACACTTGGTGAAACAAAAATTTCAGAACTGCAGCTTACGCAGTACCAAGTAAAGAATATTGCGTTATGGGATGTCGTAAATCCAACGCTTTATGAAATTACAACCGAGCTTATAAAAGATGGGGAAGTAATAGATATAAACACCGTTCGTTTTGGTTTTCGTAAGGCGGAATTTAAGCCGGATGGGTTTTATTTAAACGGACGTAAATATAAACTCCGTGGACTCAATCGTCATCAAAGCTATCCATATGTTGGATACGCAATGCCGAAATATCAACAAAAGAAAGATGCCGAAATCCTCAAATCGGAATTGGGACTAAATGCGGTACGTACGTCTCACTATCCACAGTCACACTATTTTATGGATCGTTGTGATGAGATAGGACTTCTTGTGTTTACGGAAATGCCAGGTTGGCAGCACATTGGTGATGAAGAGTGGAAAAACCAGGCAGTTGAAAATGTAAAAGAGATGATATTACAATATCGAAACCATACTTCGATTATCCTTTGGGGTGTGCGTATTAATGAATCACAAGATGATGATGAATTTTATAAACGGACAAATGATGCAGCTCATGCTCTGGATGATAGCAGACCAACTGGTGGGGTGCGAGCAAATAAAAGAAGCAATTTGCTGGAAGATGTTTATACCTATAACGATTTCATTCATGATGGAAAGGCAAAGGGATGTGACTCAAAAAAAGATGTAACATCGAACATGGCAAAGCCTTATCTGGTTTCTGAATATAACGGTCATATGTTTCCAACGAAAAGCTTTGATTGTGAAGAACATCGGTTAGAACATGCCATGCGTCATGTAAACGTTTTAAGTGCAGTTTGTAGTGAAGAGGATATTGCTGGAAGCTTCGGGTGGTGTATGTTTGATTATAATACACATAAAGATTTCGGTAGTGGAGATCGAATTTGTTATCATGGTGTAATGGATATGTTTCGTAATCCAAAGCTAGCAGCAGCAGTTTATACAAGCCAATCAGATGAAACAGACTTCTTGGAGATTAGTTCCAGTATGGATATTGGGGAACATCCGGGTTGTAATCGTGGAGATACTTATATTTTTACAAATGCCGATAGTGTTCGTATGTATAAAAACGACTTATTTATTAAAGAATTCTATGCAAAGGATTCCAAATTTAAAAATTTAAAACATGGACCAATCTTAATTGATGATTTTATCGGAGAACAGATTGAAAAGAATGAAAATTATACGAAAAAACAAGCGGAACAGATTTCTCTTGCACTTAATACAGCAGCTAAAAATGGTGTTGGAAATTTGCCACTATCAATTAAATTAATTGCGGCAAAAACGGTTTTGTTGTATCATATGAAACCAGAAGATGCCGTAGTTCTTTATAATCGTTATATTGGTGACTGGGGTGGTAGTGTTATGGCATATCATTTTGAAGCAGTAAAAAATGGTACTGTTGTAAAGACAGCACATAAAGAGCCAATGAAAGCAATGCATCTACATGCACAGGTGGATCATACGGAATTGTTGGAAGAAGAATCCTATGATGTTGCAGGCATTCGAATTCAGGTAATGGATGAAAATCAGAATATTTTGACTTATTATCAGGAACCAGTTGTTTTAGAATCAGAAGGTCCGATTGAGATCATTGGACCAAAAATCATATCATTAAAAGGTGGTATGGCAGGGACCTATATAAAGACAACGGGACAAAGTGGGGCAGCAGTATTAAAAATTAGAACTGCGCAAGCGCCGGTAGTATTTATTCATTTTGAAATTTTCCACCATTATACAAAATTGTAAAAGAATACTATATTCCAAATAAAATGATATGATAGTATAATGATATAAGTAATAATAAATTATGAAAGAGGTTTTTTATATGATATATAACAATATTCTAGATACGATTGGACATACGCCTATGATTCGGCTAGCACATATGCCTGATCCTAATGGCGCTGAAGTTTTAGTTAAATTCGAAGGGCTGAATGTAGGAGGCTCCATAAAAACAAGAACTGCTTATAATATGATACTTCAAGCAGAAATTCAAGGACTTATCAACCAAGATACAATCATAGTTGAGCCCACCAGTGGAAACCAGGGTATAGGTCTTGCATTAATTGGTGCTGTAAAGGGTTATCGTACTATTATCATCATGCCGGATTCTGTAAGTGAAGAGCGAACAAAACTTGTAAAACATTATGGCGCAGAAGTTATTTTGATACATGATGCCGGTGATATCGGATTATGTATTGAAGAATGTCTAAGTACAGCACTAAATATGCAGAAAGAAAATCCAAATGTGTTTGTTCCACAACAATTCGAAAATCCTGCTAATCCCATGGTTCATAAACATCATACTGGGATTGAAATAATGGAACAGGTTGCGGGTCCGATTCATGGATTTTGCTCGGGGATTGGCACTGGTGGCACAATATCTGGAATCGGCGAAGTGCTGATAGCACAGAATCCTGATATTGAAATTTGGGCAGTTGAACCAGAAAATGCAGCGATTTTAGCAGGAGGTACCATTGGAACCCATCTGCAAATGGGCATCGGTGATGGAATTATTCCTAAAAACTTAAATCAGAGTATCTATAATCATCTTTATATGGTTACCGATGAGGAGGCAATTCAAACATCGAAGGATTTGGCAAGAAAAGAAGGACTTATGTGTGGAATCTCAAGTGGTACTAATGTGGCAGCCGCTTTAGTACTAGCTAAAAAATTGGGCAAAGGAAAAACTGTGGTGACTGTTTTGCCAGATACAGCAGAGCGATATTTTAGTACACCACTCTTTGACGAATAAAGGGCACAATATAAAAAAAGATCAAATCAGAAATGACTTGATCCTTTTTCTATTTTAAAAACTGATTTGTTTTACCCATTTTATATGCAAGCTTTACCATATCTTTTTCTTCATTGCTTAATTCTTTGGCGTACATTTTTTCAAATTGCAGGATCAACTGTTCAAAATCAGTTATTTTTTTTCGTTGTCTAGGTCGAATGTTAACATAATTAGGATCGTATCGCTTTGGTTGTAGTGCAGGACTTTTTATTTTTTTTAACAGTTCCGCTGTATAATAAGCATCATAAAGAGCATTATGGAATGGATGAGGCATTGAAATATTGAGTGATTCAACAGCAGTTTTAAGATTTAATAATTTAGAGTGAGATAAACCTAAATGTATAGAAACATAGGGTTGCAGGTTAATAAACAGTTTGGGCAGACGAGTATTATCTAGCTTATGATATTCAACATTTTTAAATAGTTCTTTCATATCCGACATGCCCCAGGTACAAAAAACAGAATCAATCTCACCTATAAAATCGATAAAATCATTGAAAATCTCGGGAAATGACGATTCTAATAGAAGCTGATCCGTGGTAATACCAGTCAAATCGGTAATAAAAGTATTTACTTGTGAGTAAATGGCTGGTTTTACATAACGGTTGAAAGTAGCAACGGTATTTGAAAGCATATCTATTTTGATGGCACCAATTTGAATGATTTCAAAGGGACACCGTTTTGAATTCATAGAGGGAGAGTGCAAGGAAGAAAAATCTTGATTGAACTCTAAATCAAATACAATATAATACATGATAACAACTCCTTTACAATTGATTTCATTTATTTTTAGCTAAAAATAAAATAATATTCTTACAGCAGAAAAGCTGGAATAGGACAAGTGTCGATACACCCCTTCACGTTCAAGATAAATAAGTGAGGGGTGTATTTTTATACTATTATATATTATATTTGATGTGAAAGGTGTAATATTATACAAGAAAAATTAACGAAGATATGTTAGAATGAATAAAAATAAATGAGGAGAGGCATCCATGTTGAAACAGAAAGAACAACGACTTGTCTATTATGATAGCGATTTGCAACTAGAAGCCTATCATCTAAGCGGCATCGTGCAGAAATTTCCGAATCATTTTCATGATTATTATGTAATTGGTTTTGTTGAGGGTGGCAAAAGACATTTATGGTGTAAGAATAATGAATATGATTTGTCAAAAGGTGATTTAATTTTATTTAATCCACAGGATAACCATTATTGTGCGCCAATTAATCAGGAAAGTTTAGATTACCGAGCGTTAAATATTAACACCGATATTATGAAAAAAGCAGTATATGAAATAACGGGGCAACATTATACACCATACTTTGCACAGAATGTAGTATTTCAGAGTGACATAACAGAGTCTTTGCGTGATTTATACAGGTTAATTGTTGATTACGCACCTAAGATGGAAAAGGAAGAAGCTTTATTCTTTTTACTAGAACAGGTCTTACAAGAATATTCTACACCATATGAGGACGCAGATATATTAGAACCAAGCACACATATTAAAATGCTATGTACATACATGGAGGACCATTTCGAAGACAATATTACATTAGATGATTTGCTTTCGAAGACAAATTTCAGTAAGTCTTATCTATTGCGCATATTTACAAAGCAAGTGGGAATTTCACCATATCGCTATTTGCAGACGGTGCGGATTGACAAGGCTAAGAAAATGCTTATCAATGGAATCACTCCGATTGATGTGGCAAGTATGACTGGATTTGTTGATCAAAGTCACTTCACAAAGTTCTTTAAAGAATTCATCGGACTAACACCGAAACAGTATCAAAGAATTTTTACAAATTCGATGGATGCTGGCATTACTAAAAAGGAGTTACATAATGGAAAAAAATAATACAACAGCAGGGCATATCACCGCGTTTATAACAATTTTAATATGGGGAACAACATTTATATCAACGAAAGTTTTACTAAATAGTTTTACTCCAATTGAAATCCTTTTTTATCGTTTTGTGATGGGATTTGCAGCTTTATGGCTGTTTTATCCTCATAGGTTAAAACTTAAGGATAGAAAACAGGAATGGATCTTTGCAGGCGCGGGTTTATGCGGTATCACCCTTTATTATTTATTAGAAAACATTGCGCTGACCTATTCGTACGCCTCAAATGTTGGAGTAATTGTTTCAGTTTCACCATTTTTTACTGCTGTATTTGCACATTGGCTTTTGGATGGAGAAAAATTAAAAAAGAACTTTTTTATAGGGTTTATTATGGCTATGATTGGAATTATCCTGATTAGTTTTAATGGAAGTAACGGATTCAATATGAATCCACTGGGCGATTTTCTTGCCGTAATGGCTGCAATTGTATGGGCGATTTATTCGATTTTATCAAAGAAAATCAGTACATTGGGATATAATACAGTGGCAACCACGAGGCATACTTTTATGTATGGATTACTGTTTATGATTCCTTCCTTATTTATATTTGATTTTCATGTGAATATCAAACCGTTTCAAAATCCAACGAATCTCCTTAATATACTATTTCTTGGTTTGGCCGCATCGTCTGTATGCTTTGTTACTTGGAATATTGCTGTGAAAATATTGGGTGCTGTTAAAACAAGTATCTATATTTATATGGTTCCAATCATTACCGTAGTGACCTCTATCATTATATTGCATGAAAAGATTACGTTAATTGCTATGGCTGGCATTCTGTTTACCTTATTTGGGTTGTTTATATCTGAAAGCAAGTGTTGTCTCTCTTTAAAAAGGGAAGTATAATATCAAAATATAATAGGATAACAATTTTTTAATCTTACTTTAATCTTTTATTGTTAAACTAATAATTAAAGTGGACAGGAGGTAAGCAGATGCGAATATTAGTAGTGGAAGATGAACCAAATCTGAATGTATTGATTGTAAAAAAACTACAGCTTGAACATTATAGCGTGGATAACTGCTTTGATGGCAATGACGCTTTGGATTTTTTTGGCATGGCGGAATATGATGCTGTCATATTAGATATTATGCTACCGGGTATCAGTGGTCTTGAATTCTTAAAAATAATAAGAGAAAAGAACAATAAAACCCCTGTTTTACTATTAACAGCCAGGGATAGTATTGAAGATCGTGTAAAAGGACTGGATACAGGAGCAGACGATTATTTGGTAAAGCCATTTGCTTTTGATGAATTACTAGCTCGAATACGGGTGATGCTACGCCATAACGTAGGGAGCGTTAGTAATGTTTTCACATTGGCTGATTTGAAAGTAGATTGTGATTCCTGGACGGTTACAAGAAATGACATACCGATAACACTTTCTTCTAAAGAATTTTCGATTCTGGAATATTTAATAAAAAATGCAGGAATTGTACTATCAAGAGAAAAGATAAGCCATCACATCTGGAATTATGATTATGAAGGTGGTTCTAATGTAGTGGATGTTTACATCCGATACTTACGGAAAAAAATTGATGAAGAATATGATACGAAACTCATTCAAACCGTCAGGGGTGCGGGATATGTATTACGGGTGGAACAAATATGAAAAAGTTATCCATTAAGCTACGTGTAACCTTATGGTTTACGGGATTTATGATGATGCTGGTGATTGTAGTATCAATGTTTTTGTTGTTTGCAGGGAAAAATATTGAAAAAGCAAATTCACAGAGCAGATTGATGGAAGTAGTGGAAGATGCATTCAACAGTGACGAAAGCCATGAAAAGGGTGATGAATTTCACGGATTTGATGAGGGGGTCTATTTATCAATATATGATATGGAAGGAAATCTAATATCCGGTGAAGTTCCAGACGGATTTGAAGAAGTCGTTTCTTTTGAAAACAATGAAACCCACACTGTAATAGGTGATAACAAGACATGGTATGTCTATGATAAGGAATGTATCAGGAAGCATAGCGAACCCGTATGGGTGCGCGGAATTATATCGGATGAGAAAGAATATAGTTTCGTTGGTATGATACTGCATTTACTGGTGTATGCTTTGCCATTTTTTGTAATGGCAATTGCATTTGGCGGATATTATATTATAAATAGGGCGTTTAAACCTATTAACCGTATTATTATAGCAGCGGATAAAATAGGGGAAGGAAAAGATTTATCCCAACGAATTAATCTTGGAGAAGGAAAAGATGAGATTTATACCCTTGCCGCTACCTTTGACCGAATGTTTGACCGATTAGAGGACTTTTTTGAACATGAGAAACAATTTACATCGGATGCTTCGCATGAACTTCGAACACCAACTGCCGTTATCATTGCCCAGTGTGAATATGCACTTGAAAATGCTGATACACTGGAAGAAGGTAGGGAAGCGTTAGAAAAAATTATGGAACAGGCAAAGAAAATGTCAGCGCTCATAGCTCAGTTACTTACCCTGGCGCGCGCAGACCAAGGACAAGAGAAACTAAATTTGGAAATAATTAATCTGAGTGAATTGACAGAAATTGTGATTGAGCATCAAAATGAATTGGCGGAAGAAAAAAATATTACAATGACACACAAGATTGAACCAAATCTTCTTATGAAAGCGGATGAGACCATGCTTATGAGGATGATGATAAACCTCATAGAAAATGGGATAAATTATGGAAGATATGGCGGCAATCTAAGAGTAGAATTGAT
The DNA here is from genome assembly GCA_041739345.1 of Acetivibrio sp. GTDB lineage: Bacteria > Bacillota > Clostridia > Lachnospirales > Lachnospiraceae > DIGJ01. The sequence continues at coordinate 46,975 of JBGSNZ010000028.1, forward strand.
TAAACAGAATCAGGATATTGTATTTCATGTGATAGATGATGGAATTGGAATTTCACCGGAGCATCTAAATAAGATTTGGGAACGATTTTACCAAGTGGATGCGTCCAGAAATCCTGGAAATAATAGTGTGGGTCTTGGATTATCCATGGTTAAGTGGATTGCTAAGGCGCATGGTGGCAAGGTCTTTGTTAAAAGTGAGCCTGGTAGGGAAACTATCTTTACAGTAGTCTTACCTACAGATGAAAAAGAGTAAATCAAAAATAATAATTGTTGCAAAAATAGAGTTTATGTTCAATTTGCATCCCATCGCTCAAATAGCATGTACTCTAACCTCAATACGATTATCAATTTTAATAAGCCATAAGCAATGAACCTCAAGTGATAGGCACTTGAGGTTCATTATGTCTTAATAAAATAATCGTATAAATTCGGTTAGAGTACATGCTATTTGTGTGCTGGGATGCAAATTGGGATAAAGTTTTCTAAGTTACAAGAGTCATTTTTTTATTTCACAGTATGTTCACACTTTTTGATAATTCTTTAATGTTATTTTAATGTTCGTCATCTAGAATTAGGCTATCAAAAACGAAGCATGGTGATCTCAAAGTTTGTAGCCACGGAATTCGTGGCGCAAACGCAATCGGTGCAAAAAACATGCAGGAATGGAGAAAGTGTGAAAGGTAATTACTTCACACTTCCTGAATTTGAGTGCCGCAAAAGTGGCGGATGGGAGTAAGGATGAAACAAATTCTAAAAACATTTTTTGCGCTAGGAACAGTCAACTCCATTCGAATCGCTTATGAGGAATCAATGGAAGTGGAAATAATGGCTGTTTTGGAGCAAATAAAATTGAAAGTGCAAAATCTGGATGATCTGCTTTCTGTGTTTAAAGAAACAAGTGAAATTTCACAGATAAATGAAGCTGCTGGTAAATACTTAGTTTCGGTAAGTCCAGATACCTATCGTATTATCTTAAAGGCAGTGGAATACGCAGAAATTTCAGAAGGAGCTTTTGATATAACAACACGTCCGCTATCAAAACTTTGGGGAATTGGGAAAAAGGGAGATTACATCCCCTCAGCACATGAAATACGAAAGGCAAAGAAATTAGCAAACTATAAAGATATCATTGTACAAGAAAACCAACAAAGAATTGGACTTAGAAAAAGTGGTCAGGCAATGGATCTTGGTGGAATAGCCAAGGGATATGCGGCAGATGAAGCGAATCGCATCCTTTTGGAACATAACATATCCAATGCAATCATTAACTTCGGAGGAACTGTAATTGCACTTGGAGAAGAAAAAAAAGTAGGGATACAAAATCCCGATAGTAAAACGGGTACACCAATTGGAGTGCTTAAGGTGAGAAATCAGTCCGTTGTTACATCTGGATGGTATGAACGTTATTTCATAAAAGATGGAAAACGGTATCATCATTTGATAGATCCTAGAACCGGAGCCCCTACTGATAGGGGATTATGTAGTATTACGGTGGTCGGTAATTCGGCAATGGAGATGGATGCTCTATCCACAGCAGTATTTGTTCTAGGAATAGAAGAAGGTTCAAAACTATTAAAACGATACGAAACAGAAGGTATTCTTATACTGAAAACGCAGGAAGTTTTCATGACCAGTGGATTAAAGGAGCAATTTAAACTAATGAATAAACAGGAGGCGAAAAGCCATGGATAAACCAATTAAAAAAATGTCAACAGTGCATATGATACGAAGATTCACCCAGATTGCATCATTTATATTACTACCAGGATTATTTACTTCAACTTTTTACGCAATAAAGGAGATATATGTTGCTCTCTTAGCGGGTAGTTTTACTTTTTCAGGAATGGCTCCACAAATACTGATACTCATGGCTACCATACTAGTTACTATATTCATGGGACGATTTTTCTGTGGCTTTTTATGTAGCTTTGGATCTATGGGAGATTTCCTCTGGTTCCTATCACAAAAGACAATAAAACCACGTTTCAAAATTGGAGAAAAAGGGGATACCGTATTAAAACTATTGAAATATGGAATTTTACTATTTATTATAATAGGAATATGGACACTTAACCTAGTTTCCTTTGATAGCACAGATAGCCCTTGGACTATTTTTGGAATGTATGCTTCCATTGGAAATTGGCCTTCACTACAATACCTATTATCAATCGGTGGCATGTTATTATTACTTATTATAATTGGATCATTATTTATAGAACGTTTTTTCTGCAAATATTTATGTCCACTTGGGGCCGTATTTGCCATAGTTTCAAAATTAAGAATATTCCGGATTAAAAAGAATCGGGAAAAATGTGGATCTTGCAGAATGTGTACCAACAAATGTACCATGGGTATCCCACTATATCGTTATGATAGAGTAGACTCTGGCGAATGTATCAACTGTTTTGCCTGTGTTGACAATTGCCCTAGAAATAATGTGAAAGCAAATCCTACACCTGCAATTGCTTCCGCTGTATCGGTTGCAACAATTTGTGGTTTAGTATATGTGGGAAATGCAGCTTCCAGTCAAACTTTTGAAGATTCAACCAGTATTTCGTCTACCGTAAATACAAGCACTGGTACCTACACAGATGGAACCTATACTGGCACTGCAGCAGGTTTTCGTGGTGATATCACAGTTTCAGTAACTGTTGAAAACGGAAATATTACAGATATAACCGTGTTATCCTATAATGACGATGAAGAATATTTTAGCCGTGCTGAAAGTTCCATAATTTCTTCCATCCTTGAGAGTCAGGATGTGAATGTGGATGCAGTATCTGGAGCCACATTCAGTAGCAATGGAATTATGAATGCAGTTGCTAATGCACTAAGTATTACACAAGACACGAATACAGAAAGCAACAACAGTACGAGCGATATTCCAAGTAATAATACAACTGATAATCCAGAATCAGAAGAAAGTGCAACAAATAGCGCAAGCAACACAGATTCTTCTGAAAGTGTAGTTAATTCTGACAGTAGTTCTTCTGATGAACAAGTATATGTAGATGGAACCTATACCGGCACTGGATCCGGTTTCCGTGGTGATACGGAAGTATCCGTAACGGTTTCAAATGGTAAAATTACTGATATTACAGTCTCTTCCTATATGGATGATGAAGAATTTTTTACAAGAGCTCAGGATACCGTTATCTCAGAGATTATTGATAAACAAGATGTAAATGTAGATGCAGTATCGGGTGCTACATTCAGCAGTAATGGAATTATGGAAGCCGTTGCCAATGCAATCTCAGTTACCTATACCAATACCAATGATACCAACGAAAGAGGTGGTCACGGTGGATTTGGTGGGAAACGTTAATAACAAGTGGCTGCTTTAAACAATGCAAGATAGCATAAAGATGACTAAAAAAGGAAGCGTAAGCTTCCTTTTTTTAATCACCAAGATCATCCTTTCGTTCATCTTTAGATGAATTTCTTGGTTTATCAATATCAGGGATGTCACCATCACCGTATTCACTATTCCAGTCGTAATCAAGATTGATTTTGTCCTGAGTGCTAGTAATTTTGATAGATTCATTTTTACCATCTTTTTTACCATTCATATTGAAACACTCCTTTCGAAAGGTAGTATTTGCAAATACAGAAAAAATATTCAACAAGAATCCTAAACTTACATTTAAAATTTAAGGTTAATTTAAGTTTCACCTTATATAATACAGATACAAAAAATAGTAAAGAAGGTTTGATATTATGAAATTAAAAAAATACTTATTAATCGGATGTACGGTGATTGCTTTAGCTTCCTTAACGGCCTGCAATAAATCATCTGAAAATACAGCAGGTAATACTGGAACGGTAAGCACAGAAACGGAAAATACCGAATCAGAAAGCACAGCAGCTTCATCAACCGTATATGGAAAGGTAACAGCTGTGGATGATAATACCGTTACTTTAGCACTTGGTGATATGGGCCAAGGCGGGAAAGGAGAAGCGCCAAGCGGAGAAAAACCAACTGGAGAAGCACCAAGTGGAGAAGCACCAAGTGGAGAGGCACCAAGCGGCGAAAAGCCAAGTGGAGAGAAACCAAGTGACATGGGCGGAGGCTTTACTGAAAATGGTGAGACACAAACCCTTACAATTGATGATGAAAGCAAAATCCAAATCCAAGATGGCACATCTACTTCACAGGGAAGTTTATCAGATATTGCAGTGGATAGCATTCTTTCGATTGAATATGCAGAAGATCAAAGCGTAAGTGCAATCATTGTTCAGTCAGTTCAATAGTAGTTGAAAGAGTCGATTTAACGAAAGTAAGAGTATACGTTAAGTCGGCTCTTATTTTTTTGATTAAGAACTCATTATATATTATTTGAAATGTTATTACTTCTGCATTATAATTAGAATATCGAGGACAATTTGACAATATTGGAAAAAATCAGGACAATATATAAACATGACATACAGTTGTCATACTTGATTTGATATATTTTTATAAAACAAGTATAGAGGGAGAACAGTGTGAAAGAAAATCAATAATTTCACACTCCCTTATTTTGAGTGCCGCTAAAGCGGCAGATGGGAGCAAATATGAATCGAATAAATGTAATATGTCTTGGAGTTAGAGATATGGAAAAATCAATTGCATTCTACAGGGATGGATTAGGATTTCAGACAGATTTAACGGAAAATAATGCAAAAGTTGTATTTTTTAATACAAGAGGTACGAAATTTGAACTATACAGGATAGAGGAATTGGCAGAAGATATTAGTGAGGATAATCCACCTAAAATAGCACAAGGTTTTGCTGGAGTAACATTAGCATACAATGCAAAAAGTGAGCAGGAAGTATGTGAAATAATAGAACTTGCGAAACGTGCGGGAGCAACCGTAGCAAAGAAGCCACAAAAGGTGTTTTGGGGAGGATTTAGCGGATATTTCATGGATCCAAATGGATATTACTGGGAAGTTGCATACAATCCTTCGTGGGATTTTGATGAAAATGATATGATAATTTTGTAGGGGAGAGCTCAATGAAAGAAATACGAAAGTTTGAAGATTTTTTAGAAAATATGAATTTGTGTGGTTTGAGTGTTGGTGGTGAGAACAATGAAGGTATATTCTCCTTATGTGATACGTTCGCAGATAATATTTCCTGGCATACGAATGATGCCGAGACGGATCCGTGGGAATGGAGAATGCGTGTATTAAACGAATGCACCGATATTGCTTACGGTAAATTCTTTTTCAAGAAAAGCGGATATATAACAAAAGAGTGGTATCCTTATTTTTACAGAGTCAGACGTGGAAAGAAGGAATTCGATGAAGAATTTGAAGATGGAAAAATTAGTTTATATGCGAAACGAATTTATGAATTGGTACAAGAACATAAAGAAATTCCGCTGCATCTGATAAAGCAATTTGGAGGATTTACGAAAGACGATAAAACGAAGTTTGACAATGCCATAACGGAACTTCAAATGAAATTTTATATAACCATGTGTGGTAGGGCAAGAAAAATATCTAAAATGGGAGATGAGTTTGGATGGTCCTCAACGGTATTTTGTCTGGTAGAAGATTTTTTTGATAAAGATGAATTAAAATTAGCAGAAAATATGAGCTTCGAAGAGGCTTATCACAAAATTGAAGAGCAGGTATATCAGTTAAATCCAAAAGCAGATGCGAAGAAAGTAAAGAGATTTATATTGGGATAGCAATCTTTGAGAATGATTTGATTTTGAAATAAAGGAAAGTAATTTAAATACGAGGAGAAATGAAAATGAAATATAAAATCGAGAAAAAAGAAGCTTTTAAAATTGTAGGTGTAAGCGAACATTATACTATAAATATTGAAGAAAATTTTGCGAACGTACCGTTGTTTTGGCAAAAGACAGCACAAAGCGGAATAATACCTATGATTTGCTCATTTATGGATCAGGAACCATATGGCATTATGGGAGTAAGCTCTTGTATGAACGGGAAGGATTTTGATTACTATATTGCAGTTGCTACTAGCAAAGAAACACCAGAAAACTTGTCTGAATATATTGTTCCTGAATCCACCTGGGCAATCTTTGAATGTATTGGGGCTATGCCAGATTCGATTCAAAATCTTCAAAGACAAATTATATCAGAGTGGCTTCCTACATCTGGCTATAAATATGCAATTGCTCCAGATATTGAAGTGTATTTTGAAGGTGATCAACAAGCAGATGATTACAGATGTGAAGTATGGGTACCAATAGTGAAAAAAGATTAAATACCTAATATAAAAATCAATAAAAGGGAGTATCGCAAAATAACTAGATTTTAGTTGTTTTGCGATACTCCCTTTTATTGTTCAACAAGCATGTGACATAGTCACAGATATTTTTACAAACAATGATACAATAAAAATATCAAAACAGTAAATAATAATGGTAAGTCACAAATGAATTTAGGAGGAATTAAAATGTTTAATTTATTTAAGAGCGATAATGGCAAAGTGATCCATGTAAATGATATAGATAGTCTAATTGGAAATGTGGAGTTGATTGATATAAGAGAACCATATGAGTATAAAAGTGGAAGTATAAGGACAGCAAAAAACATTCCAATGGGCAATTTGCTAGCAGAACCAAGTAAATATTTATTGAAAGATAAGACATACTATATCATGTGTCAATCTGGTGGAAGAAGTGGTAATGCTTCAAAGGCACTAACGAAGCAAGGATTTGATATTATCAATGTTGCTGGTGGAATGGGGTCTTATGTGGGAACCAAGAGAAAGTAAAAGTCTAAACTTAGGAGGAATCAGTATGGAACGAAAGATAGTAATCATTGGTGGAGTTGCCGGTGGAGCAACCGCAGCAGCAAGGCTTAGAAGAAATAGTGAAAATGATCAGATTATAATGTTTGAAAAAGGACCGCATGTTTCATTTTCAAACTGTTCACTACCTTATCATTTAAGCGGAGTGATTAAGGAAGCAGACGATTTGGTATTAATGAATCCGGAACTGTTTTTAAAGCAATATAACATAGATGCACGCACAAATAGTGAAATAACTGCAATCGACAGAAAAAATAAACAAGTATCCGTGAAAAACGTGGGAACTGGTGAAGTTTATACGGAAACATATGATAAATTGATATTATCACCGGGAGCATCTCCAATTGTCCCAAGTATTCCTGGCATTGAAAAGGTTAACGTTTTTACTATCCGAAATGTAGTTGATATTGATCGACTCAATCAGTTTGTAAAGCAACTTGAAACAAAAGAAGTCACAGTAATTGGAGGCGGGTATGTTGGTGTAGAAGCGGCAGAAAACCTAAGCAAAGCAGGATTTAAGGTTTCTCTGATCGAAGCAACCAGTCAGATACTTCGTCCATTTGATTATGATATGGTTCAGATTTTTCATAAAGTGTTGCTAGATCATGAGGTGAACCTAATTGTAGGAGATAAAGTTGAACAATTTGAGGAAAACAAAGTAGTCTTATCCTCTGGTAAAATAGTAAATGCAGGTGCTGTAGTCATGGCAATTGGAGTTGCACCTGAAACACACCTAGCAAAAGAAGCTGGATTAGAAATTGGAGAAACAGGTGCCATTCAGGTCGATAAGAATTATCAGACAAACGATCCTGACATTTACGCAGTTGGTGATGCAATCGAAGTATATCATGCGTTAACCCAATCCGTAACAAAACTATCCTTAGCGGGTCCAGCCTTAAAGCAGGCAAGATCGGTTGCAGATCATATTAATAAAATAGGTACCTTAAATAAAGGTTATATCGGTTCTTCTGCAATTAAAGTATTTGAATATAATGGAGCTTCAACGGGATTAAATGAATCTTTGATTAAAGTGCTAAATATGAAAATCAACTATCAAGTTCTCCGAATCATTCTTTCAGACAGAGTAGGAATTATGCCAGATTCCTCACCGATGCATTTCAAATTGTTGTTTGAAGTTCCGACAGGAAAGATATTAGGGGCACAGGCAATCGGAAAAGGTGATGCGACAAAACGAATTGATATTATTGCCACAGCCATCAAGTTTGGTGGAACGGTGGAGGATTTAAAGGATTTGGAATTAAGCTATGCACCTCCATTTTCAACGGCAAAGGATATCGTAAATTATGCAGGATATGTTGGATCAAATCTTTTGAATGGAGATTTTAAACAGGTAAACGTAGATAAAGTGAGAGAACTTGTTGAAAACAATAGCTATATTGTAGATGTAAGAGAGCGTTTTGAATACGAAAGAGGACATCTAAAAGAAGCGATTAATATCCCATTAAGTGAACTAAGGGATAGAATCAGTGAAATCCCAATGGACAAGCCGGTATATCTTCACTGCAGGACAGGACAAAGAAGCTACAATGCAGTTCGTGCACTTCAAAATGTAGGATACCAGAATGTTTACAATATAACAGGAAGTTTCCTTGGGGTATCCTTTTATGAATACTGCAATGATAAATTAATGAATCGGGAACCTATTGTTACAGAATACAATTTCAGATAATGATCCCAAATCCAAATAATATGACAAGGTATATGGCTTGCCAAATGCCTAGTCATCATTGACAATTCGACAAAATTATACTATAGTAAAATTGCTAAGTCATAAGAAGTTTCTTTTGACAAAGCATAAAAAAATATTTGTTTCTGACACCAAATACAAGGTATAAGGCGGAAGATTCAGCATCATCATATTGATTAGTATAGTTTAATGATAATACTGCGTCTTGAAAGGCGCAGTTTTTTTATCTTTATCACTAATCAATTGTTAAAAGAAATCCAATACTGAAGGGGAAGATGTATCTGACCCAAATAAGAAGGGAGATTTATTATGTACGATCCAAAATCAGCAAACGCAGAGGAATTTATATCACATGAAGAGGTTCTTGATACATTAGAATATGCACAGGAGAACAAAAATAATATCGCACTTATTGATCAAATCATTGAAAAAGCAAAACTTCGCAAAGGGCTATCACACAAAGAAGCAGCGGTTTTACTAGATTGTGATAATGAAGAAAAAAACAAAGAAATCTATGCTCTGGCTGAGCAAATTAAAAAAGACTTTTATGGCAACCGTATCGTAATGTTTGCACCGCTATACCTATCCAATTACTGTATCAATGGTTGCGTATACTGTCCATATCATATGAAGAATAAACACATTGCAAGAAAGAAAATGACACAGGAAGAAATCTGTAAGGAAGTAATTGCACTTCAGGACATGGGACACAAACGACTTGCGTTAGAAGCTGGCGAAGACCCAGTAAACAACCCGATTGAATATATTTTAGAATCAATTAAAACGATTTATAGCATTAAACATAAAAACGGTGCAATCCGCCGTGTCAATGTCAATATTGCTGCAACAACCGTTGAAAATTATGAGAAACTGAGAGATGCCGGTATTGGTACTTATATCCTTTTTCAAGAGACCTATCATAAGGAAAGTTATGAAAAATTGCATCCAACCGGACCAAAACATGATTACGATTATCATACCGAAGCAATGGACAGAGCGATGCAAGGTGGTATTGATGATGTAGGTCTTGGAGTATTGTTCGGACTTGAGTTATACCGCTATGAATTTGCTGCATTATTGATGCATGCGGAACATCTCGAAGCAGCTTTTGGAGTAGGTCCTCATACAATCAGCGTACCTAGAATTTGCCCAGCGGATGATATTGATCCAACAAGTTTTGATAACGGTATCAAAGATGAAATCTTTGAAAAAATCGTAGCATGTATTCGTATATCTGTACCATATACTGGTATGATTGTTTCCACAAGAGAGAGTAAGAATTGCAGAGAACGTATGCTTCGACTTGGAATTTCACAGCTTAGCGGTGGCTCGAAGACAAGTGTTGGTGGATATTCAAAACCAGAACCAGAGGAAGAGAATTCCAAACAGTTTGACGTTAGTGATAAACGAACACTTGATGAAATCGTAAAATGGCTCATGGAGCTAGGATATATTCCAAGTTTTTGTACCGCGTGCTATCGTGAAGGAAGAACAGGCGATCGTTTTATGAGTCTATGTAAAAGCGGACAAATACAAAATTGCTGTCATCCAAATGCGTTGATGACGCTGAAAGAATATCTGGAGGATTATGCAGCTCCTGATACGAAAGTGATTGGAGAAGCTCTTATTCAAAAGGAAATTGGAAACGTTCCGAAGGAAAAGGTTCGAAATATAGTAATCGATAATCTTGAAAATATTAGCAAGGGTAGCCGAGATTTTAGATTTTAGAAAGGTGAGCCAAAATATGGGATTAAATGATACACCGTCTTCAAACCGAATACATATCGGTTTTTTTGGCAGAAGAAATGTAGGAAAATCAAGTCTTTTAAATGCTGTTACAGGGCAGGATATCGCCGTTGTTTCCAACGTGAAAGGAACAACGACGGATCCTGTATATAAAGCAATGGAGCTACTTCCGATGGGACCAGTCATGATTATTGATACTCCAGGTATAGATGATGAAGGTTCATTGGGAGAACTTCGAGTGAAAAAAAGTCGGCAGGTTCTTAATAAAACAGATGTTGCAGTTCTAGTGGTTGACTCGGAATCAGGAAAAACAAAAGAAGAGGAAGAACTCATTGCACTTTTTAATGCAAAAAATATAAATTATATTATTGTTTATAATAAGTCTGATTTAATTGAAAACATACAACCGGCAAGTGAGAATGAATTGTATGTAAGTGCGAAAACTGGTTACAACATTGGATCTCTTAAGGAAAAGATTGCATCCCTAGCAGTTTATGATGAGACCAAACTAAAAATAGTAGGGGATCTGATTGCACCATCCGATTTTGTTGTATTGGTTACGCCTATTGATAAAGCAGCACCAAAAGGTCGTCTCATTCTGCCACAGCAGCAAACCATACGTGATATTTTAGAAGCGGATGCATGTGCTATTGTGGTAAAGGAGTTTGAATTAAGAGAAACACTAGAAAACCTGGGGAAAAAGCCAAAACTTGTCATAACAGACAGTCAGGTATTTGCAAAAGTATCAGCAGATACCCCGAAAAATATATGGCTTACCTCATTTTCCATTCTGTTTGCTCGTCACAAAGGAATCCTTGAAACTGCCGTTAAGGGAGCTGTTGTTTTGGATACGTTACAAGATGGTGATACCATTCTTATTTCGGAAGGATGTACGCACCACAGACAGTGTGATGATATCGGTACGGTAAAACTTCCAAGATGGATAAAAAATTATACGGAAAAGCAGATTAATATTGAGTTTACATCAGGCACTCAGTTTCCAGATGATTTATCAAAGTACAAGTTAATTGTGCATTGTGGCGGATGTATGCTAAATGAAAGAGAAATGAAATATCGCCAGAAATGTGCGATAGATCAGCAAGTACCAATTACGAATTATGGTATACTAATCGCGTACATGCAGGGAATCTTAAAGCGAAGCGTTGCCATGTTCCCACACATTCTGGCAGAAATCGAGGAATAAGCATATGCGTACGGAAAAAGATAAAATCGGGGAAATGAATCTCGAGGACGAAAAACTGTATGGCATTCAAACAGCCAGGGCGGCCCAAAACTTCGCATTACACTACAAAAGGACAGATATGCAACTTATCTATGCAATCGTAACGGTAAAAAAGGCTGCAGCTCTGACTTATAAAAAGCTTGGGATTGGTAAGGAAGGCGTTTATGAAGCAATTTGCAATGCCTGTGACACTATTTTATCTGGGAAAGCGGATGATTCTTTTGTGACGGATGCGCTTCAAGGTGGTGCTGGGACTTCTACCAATATGAATGTCAACGAAGTAATCGCAAATCTTTCGCTTCAAGAACTTGGTTTTTCTTGCGGCAGATATGACATCATTCATCCGCTTGACGATGTCAACCGCGGACAGTCGACAAACGACGTCTATCCGACAGCTCTTCGTATTGCTGCAATCAGAATGCTTCGAACACTCAGTGAAAATTGTGCCAATTTACAGCAGGAACTGCAGATAAAAGAGAACGAGTTTGAGGATATAAAAAAGCTTGGAAGAACGGAACTTATGGATGCAGTTCCCATTACTTTAGGTCAGGAATTTGGTAGCTATGCACAGGCAATTGCAAGAGACCGCTGGCGTCTATATAAAGTGGAGGAGCGGCTTCGACAGGTAAACATTGGCGGAACTGCGGTAGGACGTGGTGATAATGCAAATAGAAAATATCGAGTTGGGGTGATCGAAGAACTTCGGGAGCTGACGGGTATAGGACTTGCTGCAGCCGAATATCCAATGGATATCACCCAGAATACTGATGTATTTGTTGAGGTATCCGGATTATTAAAAGCACTTTCTGTTAATCTTTCTAAAATTGCGAATGATTTGCGACTAATGAACTCTGGACCAAAGGGCGGATTATCGGAAATCACACTTGCACCGCTCCAGATGGGCAGTACGATTATGCCAGGAAAAGTGAATCCTGTATTACCGGAAATGGTAATGCAAATTTCGATGAAGGTAATGGCGAACGATAATGCAATATCCATGGCGGCATCACGCGGGGAATTTGAACTAAATGCATTCTTGCCATTGATTGCGGATTCTCTATTGGAAAATCTGTCTCTTCTAACCAATGCAACAGAGCTTTTTCGGACAAAATGCATTGAGCGCTTAATTCCAAATGAGGAAAGATGTCTGGAACTCCTTGAGAGCTCTTATGCGTTTGCTACTGCATACACGAATTCTTTAGGATATGACAAGGTGAATGAAATCATTGGAGAATCTGATGGACAGCCCCAAAAGGCAAGAGAAATACTAAATAACATGGATATCAATATGAATAAACAATAGCATACGTTCAAACCAAATTTGAACGATTCTTTTAGTGAGATAATAATGAAACTCGAGCGACCATTGAAGTCGATCGAGTTTTATTATTATTTATGAGTTGTTAAAATTACATATACTTTTTGCCCCAAACACACAATTCTGTCAAAATCGGTTCTAACGTTTTCCCTCTTTCGGTGGAAATATATTCAACCTTTGGAGGAATGGTTGCATATGCAATCCGGTCGATTAATCCATCTGATTCAAGCTTTTTTAATTCTTGAGCCAATACTTTATGACTTATGCGAGGAATGGATTTTTTTAATTCTCCATAACGGATAGGTTGTGATTTTATAATATGCCATAATATGATTGCTCTCCATTTGCTTCCAATTACGGTCATTGCAAATCCAATGGAGCAAGTAAAATCCTCTTGTCTTTTCTTTTGATCTGGAAAGTCTTCAATAAGTTGCTGACTCATATGTATCCTTCTTTCTAACGAAATGGTAAGTAACGAAGTAAAAAGTGCCTACTTGTATTATTTGTCTGTGAATTTATAATAAATTATATAATATAGCAACATGAAAAACAATCAAATAGACAGAAGAGAGCATATCATATTTCATTGTCTTATGGAGGAACAACCAAATGAAAAACTATCATTTATATCAAATTGATTCATTTACCAAAGAAAGATTTACTGGTAACCCTGCCGGTGTAATAACGAATGCAGATGGGTTAACTGATGTTCAAATGCAAAAGATAGCGATGGAACTTAATAATTCAGAGACTGCTTTTATCTTTTCATCCAATCGCAGTGATTATGACGTAGAAGTGCGCTTTTTTACGCCTACAAATGAAGTACCTATCTGTGGACATGCTACGATTGCCGCTCATTATATCCGAACGATTGAAAATAACCTTAGTCCTTCAAGGATTTATCATAAAACGGGTGCAGGAATTCTGCCTATTGATATTGAGAAGGAAGAGGATGATGTTAAGATTATAATGACGCAAGGAAAGATAGAGTTTGGATCTTATATTAGTGGAAAAGATCAAGAATTATTATTGGATGCCTTAGGAATTGCAGCAGATGATTTACTTGAAAACCATAAGATTCAAATCGTATCTACGGGTCACTCAAAGGTCATGATCGGAATTAAAAGCAAAGGTATGTTAGATGGACTGAGACCAAATTATGATGCACTCGCAAAGTTAAGTGAGGCAATAGGTTGCAATGGATATTATATTTATACCATGGGCTGCGAAGAAGCGGATATCTTGATACATGGCAGAATGTTTGCTCCTGCAATTGGCATTATGGAAGATCCTGTGACTGGAAATGCAAACGGACCATTAGGTGCTTATCTGGTACATCACAAACTTGTTAACCATAACGGTTCTTTATTCAAATTCAAGATAAAGCAAGGTGAAGCAATCGGACGAGCCGGTATTATGGACGTAGAAGTAAAGATAGAAAATAAAGAACCGTCTTCGGTAAAAATTTCAGGAAATGCGGTCAAAGTCTTTGAAGCAGAACTTGTTATTTAAGTACATATGGTTTATTCTATTTTACACAATCAAACAGCCGTGGATTAGAGAAGTAAGAATGGGGAATATTAATTAGAAAAAAGGTTATCAGGAGGTGTTCCTATAATGATATCGCGCAAATCAGTCATAACGTTTGGTATGGTTGCGATTCCAATTGCAATGTACACAGCCACTCAAGATAATGACATTCACTTTAATCAATTGCATAAGACAGATAATAGCCGTATTCGCTACAAAAAGACTTGTGCCAACTGTGGTAAGGAAATCAAAACGGAAGACATCGTAAAAGGATATGAGTATGATGATGACGAGTATGTTGTTATCACTGATGAAGAGATTGAAAAAGTCAAGACAGAAAAAGAAAAATCCATTCAGATTCTACATTTTGCCCAACTGAACCAGATTTCTCCTGTATATTACGATAAGACTTATCAGGTAGCACCAGAGGCAGGAGGTGAAAAAGCCTTCGAATTGCTACGTGTGGCATTGATGGCAGAGCAAAAGATAGCCATAGGAAAAACGGTGATGGGTACGAATGACACGCTGATGGCAATTATCCCGCGAGAGGATGGCATCTTAATTTCTACGATGTTCTACGCGGATGAAGTCAGAGAACTTCAAAAGCAGTATACGAAGACTGAAGTATCGGAGCAGGAACTTAATATGGCAAAGATACTGATCAATTCAATGGATACACCATTCGATCCTTCGAAATATAAAGATGAGTACCAGATCAAACTCCGTACGCTTATCGAGACAAAAATAGCGGGTAAAGAGGTTGTCAGTGCAGAATCGGAGAATGAAGGTAAAGTAATTGACCTTATGGAAGCACTGAAAGCCAGCGTCGAGAAGGCAAAAAAAGAGAAGGAACCGGCGTAATCTTATGGCGAAGCTAAACGAATACAATCAAAAAAGGGATTTTGAAAAAACCTTGGAGCCAGAAGGCAAGACTGAAATTGCCGAAGATGCTCGAAGGTTTGTCGTTCAGCACCATATGGCTCGCAAAGATCATTACGATTTTCGCTTAGAATGGGACGGGGTTTTACTAAGCTGGGCAGTACCAAAGGGCCCTTCCTATGATACCCATGACAAAAGGCTCGCAGTACATGTGGAAGAGCATCCCTTGGACTACCGAAATTTTGAGGGGACGATTCCCAAAGGGGAATATGGCGGTGGAATCGTCATGATTTGGGATGAGGGCTTCTGGGAGCCTTATGGAGATGTGGAGGAAGGGCTTCGTGAAGGTGTGCTGAAGTTTAATCTGAGCGGAAGAAGACTTAAGGGAAAGTGGGCTTTGGTGCGATTAAAAGCAAAAGAGGGAGAGACGAAGGATAACTGGCTTTTACTGAAAGAAAAAGATGAGTATGTCAAAACGGACGATGGCATTTCTGAGTTTACTACCAGCATAAGAACTGGGCGTACCATGACGGAAATAGAAGAAGGGAAAGCGGAAACAATCATAAAGAACCCATTTGACAAGGTGGACGCGCAGCTTGCCAAATTAGTAAATACGGTTCCTGAGGGTGATGAGTGGCTCTATGAGTTAAAATACGACGGCTACCGGATACTTAGTTTTATGGAAGGCAATCGGGTACGGCTTATCACGAGAAATGGGAATGATTATACAAAGTACTTTCAAAAGGTTGCCGATTCCCTCCTTGACTTTGCTGGCGGAAGAACGATGATTCTGGATGGTGAAATGACAGTAACTGACGCATTGGGAAAGACCGATTTCCAAGCCTTGCAAAGCTATATGAAACATCACGAGAACAAAAACTTGACCTATATCGTTTTTGATCTTCTTGCACTAGATGGCATGGATATTAGAGGACAACGACTAATTAATCGAAAAGAGACATTGGAAGCATTGATGAAAGATGCTCCTAAGAACTTATACTACAGCCGGCATGTCAAAGGAAATGGGAAAGAAAGTTTCGCAGTAGCCAGTGAGAATGGCTTGGAAGGAATCGTAGGGAAAAAAGCCGATTCTGTCTACAGCGGAACAAGAAATGGGGACTGGATTAAGCTAAAATGCGACAAACGGCAGGAGTTTGTCATTGGAGGATATACGATTTCGGATAAAAAAACACGGGGCGTAAGTTCGCTCCTTCTTGGCGTATTTGAAGATGGGGAATTGGTCTATGCCGGACGTGCCGGTACCGGCATGAGTGAACTTGATCAAATAGAACTTGAAAATAAGTTTGAGAATTTAAAAAAGGTGGAGACACCTTTTAAAGTTGCGCCCAAGATGAAATCGAATGAAATGATTCTATGGCTCGAACCAAAAATGGTTGCAGAAATTAAATTTGCCGAATGGACCAAAGAGAATCTGTTAAGACAAGCAAGTTTTAAGGGCCTGCGAACAGATAAGGACCCAAGGGAAATAAAGAAGGAAAAAGCGGAGGAGGAAAGGGAGAGACCAATGGAAACAAACGTGAACAGTATCATAATTGAAGGAATAAAGATTACGAACCCGGACAAGGTAGTATATGATGATCCTGAAATTACAAAGGAAGATGTGATTCGATATTACGAAAAAATATCGGAGCGCATGCTAACGTATGCAAGACACAGAGTGCTCAGTGTGGTACGTTGTCCCAAAGGTGTATCACAGACAAGTTTCTTTAAAAAACATCCGGATCCAAACAGCAAAGGCATTATAATCATTCCTGTTTCCGGTGGACAAGAAGTAGAAGATTACTTCTATATTGATGACATAACAGGGCTTATCTTTGAAGCACAAATGGGTACACTGGAATTTCACACCTGGGGAAGTCGTGTAGAGGAACTCGAAAAACCAGATATGATAGTGTTTGACCTGGATCCAGATGAGGGAATGGATTTGAGTATGGTTCGCCAAGGTGTGCGGGACGTGAAAAGTATTCTTATGGAGCTTTCGCTTAACTCCTATCTAAAGACCAGCGGTGGCAAAGGGTATCATGTGGTTGTACCTTTAAAACCTGCCGCGTCTTGGGATGTGATTCACGATTTTGCGAAAAGTGTTGCAGAAGTTATGGAAAAGAAGTGGCCGGACCGTTATACAAGCAATGTTAGAAAAGCAAAGCGCACAAATAAGATATTCATCGACTGGATTCGAAACGGCAGAGGTGCTACAAGCATTGCTCCGTATTCCCTTCGCGCAAGAAAAGGAGCCAGAGTATCTATGCCAATCGCCTGGGAGGAACTTGATACCGTGGCACCGGATGCTGTCAATATGACGGATGCACTTTGTAGAATTAGTGGCAATGACCCATGGAACGATTTTTTTCAGAACAATCAGCAGATTACAAACAAATTATAACAAATTAGAACAAACAAATTATAAATTATAAATTATAAATTATAAATTATAAATTTATGTTGACTCTTACGTAACGTCATAGATTATAGTATAGTTACACGAGAGGAGATAGTATATGAAAACAGTAAACGAAGTTAGTAAATTGTCAGGTGTGAGTATACGCACACTTCACTACTATGATTCCATCGGATTATTACATCCTACAAAGACTACGGAATCAAGTTACCGGTTATATGACGATATGGCCTTGGAGCGTTTGCAGCGTATTTTACTTTTTCGGGAATTGCAGTTTCCTTTAAAAGAGATTAAAGATATAATGGAAAGTCCGTTCTTTGATCGCAATAAAGCTTTGGATCAGCAAATTGCTTTGTTGGAGCTTAAAAAGGAACATCTTGAAAATTTGATCGATCTTGCTCGTGGAATAAGAATGATTGGAGAGAAGAAATTGGATTTTACGGCATTTGATACAAGTAAAATAGATGAGTATGCAGCTCAGGCTAAGGCTACCTGGGGACAGACAGAGGCATACAAGGAATTTGAAGAAAAAAGTAAAGATAGGAGCGTGGAGGACACGGCAACGATATATACGGATTTAATGAGTATATTTGCTGAGTTTGGTACCATGCGTTCTTTACCAGTTGACAAAGATGAGGTTCAAGGTCTGGTAAAGAAATTACGTGCTTCGATTACAGAAAACTTCTACAACTGCACCTTAGAAATATTAATGGGACTAGGAAAGATGTACTCCGGCGGTGGAAGTATGACTGAAAATATCGACAAAATGGGAGGTAGTGGAACAGCAGAGTTTACGGCGAAAGCAATTGAGATTTATTGTAAGCAGAACGGATTTACTACAGAAAAGTAATCATACAAAGAGGTTGTTGCAATTTTGCAGCAACCTCTCTTTTCTTAATTTATTGACTTTAGTATAAGTATTTTCTATAATATTTGTAAAATGAATTATTAAACTGAATATGATTCATAATGCGAATTGGAGATGATAAAATGGATACACAGAATCTGAGAACTTTTTTACTGCTTTCACAGGTCAAAAACTTTACACAAACAGCAGAACAACTCTTTGTTGCACAATCAACCGTAACGAACCGTATAGCGGAGTTGGAACGAGAATTGGGTAAAAAATTGTTTGCCAGAGATAACAGAAAGATAGAATTGACAAATGAGGGATTGGTATTTCAGTCGTATGCAAAACGAATGCTGGAATTGGAAGAAGCATCCCATCAGAAAATAAATGTAGTATCTAAGTATTTAAACTATTATCGAATTGGTACAACAAGTACAATATATGAATCCTATTTGTCGGATAAAATCCTTAAATTCAAGGAGAAAAACACGGATACTGCGATAAAAGTAACATTAGGACATTCGACGCAGTTATTGCAGCAACTTCAAGATGGGATACTTGATTTGGTTTATTCTTATGTACCAATACAAAAAAGTGGTTATAGTTGTGATATATTCAAACAAGAAAAACTGGTTCTGGTGACAGCTTATGAGAATAAGGAATACGAAAATGGAATAAAGAAAGATGAGCTTATTAAAATAGATTACCTTATGTGTAATTTTATGCTGCAAGAGGTTGGAGAATTTATCCGTGGATTATTTCCCCGCTATTATCAATTTTCATTTGAAATAGATAATAGCACGAAGCTGATCCCTTACCTGTTTTGCCAAAAAAGTTACAGCTTTCTTCCTAGCAATCTGGTAGAAAGTTATGTATTGGAGAAAAAGTTACGGGAAGTGCCGTTGGTAGATTTTAAAACACCAATTATCAGTAGTTATTGTGTTAAAAATCGAGAATTAAATAGTGAATTAACTGATTTATAAGAATGCAAAAGTAAGCACTAGGCAGGAAGAAACAAACGGTATTTGTAAGGTAAAAAGGGAGGAAAGATTTATGGAATTTCAACTTAGGAAGTGGAAAAAGGAAGATGTGGAAAGTGTTGCCATCTTGGCAAATAATAAGAAAATAGCAAAAAATCTTAGAAATACATTTCCAAGTCCTTATACCTATGAAGATGCGGAATGGTTTGTAAATGACTGTATCCAAAAGGGCGAGGATCATCAGCTTTTATACGCAATTGTAGCGAAAGATAAAGTAATAGGAAGTATCGGGATATTTTTAAAAGATGATGTGTATGAAAAAAGTGGCGAGCTTGGATATTGGTTGGCAGAAGAGTATTGGGGAAACGGCATTGTGTCACAAGCGGCCAAAAGGATATGCAAAGAAGCATTTGAAAAATATGATATTGTTCGAATTTATGCAGAACCATTTGAATATAATACCGGTTCTAGAAGAGCACTAGAAAAAGCAGGATTTACTTATGAAGGAACGATGCGAAATGGGGTATATAAGGAAGGTCAAATCTATAGTTATTGTATGTATTCTATTTTACGTGATGAGGTTTATGATACATGAAAAATTAGCAAATGATGAAATGAAATTGCAATGAGTAATGTAGGATGCGAATAGGGGAATATCAAAAATAGGATATAAAACAAGTACTTTTTTAAGAATAAATAAATACATGTTGTCATATTTGTAAAAGAAAGGTAAAATAGATATATACAAAAAGCAAAGGCTATCGAACATTTAAAGTGGGCAAACTTATCGAAAGGTAAGGACGCAAAGCTAAGGACCTTCCTCGGGTTTCGTAATGTAAAAATTACCACACCCGAGATGGTAGCCAGTTGCAGACAAAAACCCCTTTTTATGAAGGGGTTTTTGTTTGGATAAATCTTAAAATGGAGGAAATTATGAAAAGTATAAGAACAAAATTAATTATCAGCTTTTCAACACTCATTCTTGTTTCAACCTTGGCTTTAGGGCTCATATCATATGTGAATTCGGAAAAATCTCTTATTCATGAGTCAGAAGATGCTCTCTCTTCCTTGGTAGCAGAAGGAGCGAAAGTAACACAGAGTCGTATGGAGACTCAGATACGAACCTTGGAAATGCTTGCTCTTAACGAAAGCATGAAAGGAATGAATTGGGATATTCAAAAAAGGATGTTGGGCTTACAGATATCCGGAACGGATTATATGGCTCTAGCAGTTGTGGATATGACAGGTAATGCCCAATATATTGATGATTCAACGGCTGACTTAAGTGACCGAGAATACGTGAAGAAGGCATTGGAAGGAGAGGCAAACATATCCGATGTGATAATTAGCTCAGTGACTGGAGAACCCGTTATCATGGTAGCAGTGCCTATTTATAATGATAAAAAGGAAGTTGTCGGAGCCTTAGTTGGAAGAAGGGACGGCAATGCTCTTAGCGAAATGGTAGCAGATGCTGGCTATGGAAAAGAAGGCTATGGATATATTATAAGTCGACAAGGAGTTGTAGTGGCTCATCCAGATAAAGAAAAAGTATTGAACCAGTTTTCACCTATTACTGAGGCAGAAAAGGATTCCTCATTAAAATCCAGTGCAGAACTTTTCTCAAGAATGATTAAAAAGGATGCTGGAGTTGATTCTTATACATATAAAGGAGAAAGCTTTTACGTAGGTTATCATAAAATAGAAGGTACAGATTGGATTATGGTAATTACTGCCAGTAAAAATGAGGTTCTGTTAGCTGCGAATCAGCTGAAAACGCTTATGTTAATAGCGATACCTATCATATTGTTATTGAGTATAGTATTTGTCTATATTATTGGATCATCTATTTCCAAGCCAATTATCCTTACGGTTAAGCAGGCTGGAAAAATAGCAAAATTAGATATTACGGATAATATGGAAGAAAAATATCTTAAGAAAAAAGATGAAATTGGTATTTTAGCACGTTCGCTTCAAGATATCTTAGATAGTATTCGTGAAATCGTTGGTGAAATCAATAATTCATCCCAACAGCTTGCGGCAGCTTCTGAGGAGTTAACGGCAACGACCGAACTATCTGCTAATACAGCGGAGGAAATCGCACATACAATTACAGAAATTGCTAGAGGCGCTGTAGATCAGGCAGAGTTTACCCAAGAAGGTGCTGAAAAAGCAGATAAAATGGGAGCAGTTATTGAGCAGGATCATTTGTATTTACAGGATATGAATAAAGCTTCCAATGAAGTTGGCAATGTAGTTAATCAAGGAATACAGGATATAGAATATCTTTCCACTAAAACGGAAGAAAACAATCAGGCAAGCAGAAAAATTTATTCCGTGGTCATGAAAACCGATGAAAGCTCACAAAGAATTGCAGAGGCAAGTAATGTGATTGCTTCCATTGCAGAACAGACAAATCTCTTAGCTTTAAATGCTGCGATAGAAGCAGCAAGAGCAGGAGAAGCGGGAAAAGGATTTGCAGTAGTTGCAGAAGAAATTCGTAAATTGGCAGAGCAATCTGCAAGTTCAACAAGAGAAATCGACGCTACCGTGTCTGAGCTTTTAACAAACTCAAAAGAAGCGGTGGATACCATCACAACCATGACTGAGGTAATTAAGGAACAGACGGAAAGTGTAAATAGAAACAAGGAAAACTATAAGTCCATTGAAGCAGCCATCCAGAATGCGGTGGACGCTGTTAATAAATTAAATCTTTCTGGATCACAGATGCAGACGATGAAGGTGGAAATCATGGATTCGTTACAAAGTCTATCAGCAATAGCAGAAGAAAATTCTGCATCGACGCAAGAAGTAACAGCTTCCATGGAAGAACAGACCGCATCGGTAGAAGAAATTGCAAATTCGAGTGAGGATTTAGCGAAATTAGCTGAAAATCTTCAAGTCATCATCAGCAAATTTAAATTTTAGTTTTAATTTATGATAAAAATGGCAGGACAAATTTGTGCTGAATCAGCGCACTTTGTCCTGCTTTTTTTGGAAAGGGGGTAATAAAATGCAATTGATATATGAAAAACCAAAGGCGAACGATTATGTGAGTCTAAGAATACGTTCAGGTATGGGTAATAAGAATTTGGAGCGAAGCCAAAAAGCGTTAGACAACTCATTGTTTATGGTCTCACTTTATGACAATCAAGAACTGATTGGATTTGGTAGAATTGTAGGTGATGGAGGAATTACTTATATTGTAAGTGATATTATGGTTGATAAAAAATATCACAGGCAAGGATTTGGAGACCAGATAATGAAGGCAATTAATGACTATCTTGAAAAAAATACGTATGAAGATAGCTTTGTATGTTTAATTGCCAATCATCCAGCCGATTTATTATATAAAAAGTACAAATTTGATTATTTACCAGAAAGTAAGTGTGGTATGCTACGCAAACAGAATAGAAATATATAAAATGTGTTGCATTACGCCGTTGTGTCAAGCGTATCAATAGTTTGCTTGGTCGATTGAGTTATGTTGATATATATACTTATTACAGCATATAGGAAGATAAGACTACCACTAAGCAGCCATAGCCCTTTAATATGAATATAATTAATCAAAATGCTACTTAGTATAGAAGCACACAATACGCCAATTTGTGTAACCAGCGAGCCTAAGGATAAGAAACTGGATCTTAAATTAGAAGGTATTAGTTTATTTATAATCGTACTCTCCGTAACATTACTGACGCCCAGGCCAAAATACACGAGTGAATACAAAAGAATAAAACCAATCTCATCTTTTTGGAGTGCTAATATCAGAATTAATATTCCAAAGAGTATGCGGGTCAAGCTAAATATTTTCCACCATTTGTTCTTAAATTGAAATAATATTTTCCCAATCAATAAATTACCAAGTGTGACAGCTGAAAATCCTAAAAAGGCGATAATTCCAAATAGCCAACTTTGGTTAGTTGATGTTGACATGGATTGAAAGGCTGGTTGCCAGTAGGTTTCGATGCAACATAGGAAAAAACCGGTGAGAAAGAGTCCTACCAGTACATAGGAAAATCGTTTGGGAGAAGAAAGGCTACCTATTTCAATCTTTATTTTTGAAAAAGAAGGTAACTTTCTAGCATTCGAAGTTGCTTCACGAACTTCTTTTACAAACAAAAGATTAAGCGTAAATAGCAGAATATTTAGTAACAAACATACTATGATAACAGCAGAATAAGTTCCACTTATCGTTGCTAGAAAGCCGCCTGCAATTCCGCCCAATGCAAGGCCAATTCCTTCTAGTACAGCCAAGACAGAAGTGACTTTTGATAAAATACCATTCCCTTTTTGAGCAATCGCTTGATCAATAAATAATGCATCCAAGCTGCCAGAAGAAAATGCACGGCTCAATGCGTTTAGGGTCATAACAACGATCAACCAAATGGGACTAAAAGTCACAAGCAATATGGTAAGTGATAAAAGTTTAAGGGTACAACTTATTAAATATATGGTCTTTCTTCCAATCAAATCAGCTAAAATTCCACTTGGTAGTTCAAATACCAATACGGTGCTTGAATATATGGCAATTAATAAAGGTAGTGTCTGAAGACTGGCACCTTTATCTAATAAAATCAGATTCATAAGGGGTAATAAAAGACCGATTGAAAAGCTACTCATTGCAATAATGACATGTGCGATTTTACTCATCTTCATCCTCCTGTGTATTATACAAGATTAGAGCATATTCCCAGGCATTCGTGTCGGTGGATGGAAGGGCATGCTCCTTGATATAGTTTGATATTAGTTTTAGTAGTTCATTTGAATCTTGTTTCTTCATATGAACAACTCCGGTCATAATATCACCCCACTGGGCTAGCTGTTGCGGTTCAATATCAACCATATTTTCTGCTCGTTTACTCATTAAAGACCGAAATCCTTCATAAACATTTGCAAATGAATTTTGCATAAATACATGCTTTTGCAAAGTAGTATCATCTGTTTGTTCTAAACCAATCTGAACGGAAACATTCGTTGCTTTATAGTAACTTGCTGTAATTCCGTTGATTAATTCCTGATGATCCAACTCGATTACACCCAAAGACATAAGCTTTTTTATGTGATGTTGTACGCTAGAAGGTGAGATAGAAAGCTTGTTGGCTAGCATTTTCGGTGTCATTGGTAGTTTGCTAAGAGTAAGTTCGCGAAGCAACTGCTGACGTATTGGATTCATGTAAATATTTAAGTCCTCTTTTGAAGTTAATCGAACTGGGTTCATGGTATATTCCCATCCTTTGCTATTATTATTTTTTTTGATTTAACGTTACACATATTATAACGTTACACAACATGTAATGTCAAGCATCAAAAGAAGTATTAATCATTATTCATCTTAATAAATATAATAACCGATTGACATATTAACAATTAGGAATATATAGCAAATTAACAACAAAACGATCATTTAAACGATAATAAAACAAAGAAAAATACTGAATTAGTTCAATTCTATTGTGCAATACATATAAAAACACAGCAATATAATTGAGTATAACATACAAATCGTATATCAACCGGTTGACATATTTAAGGTGCAATGATATAGTGTAGATACAACAAAGCGCAAGGTTGTTTGGATCGGGAATGGTTTTATCGGGAAAAGGGAAAAATAACTTTTTGATTTAGTATCGGAGGAGAAAAAATGAAAGCTAGAAAATTAGTAGCAGTTTTAACAGTAGCAGCTATGACAGTGGGAATGCTTGCAGGATGTGGTAACAATACGAAAGATAATGCAGCAACTGACAATGCGAAAGAATCATCAACATCAACTTCAACAGAAAGTAGTGCTGATGACAAAACAGATTTATCCGGAACAGAAATCTCATTTTTAAATAGTAAAGGTGAAATTCAGGCAGCCTTGGAAGAAATGGCGGTAACATTTCAAGACGAAACAGGAATCGCTGTAGAGATTATTGCATGTGGAGCTGGCGAATCACCATATACAAAGATTACAAGTGCTTATAATTCAGGTACAGCACCTACAATGGCAATGCTAGATACTACTGACATTGTAGGATTAGCAAAAGATCATGCAATTGATTTATCCAGTGAAAAATGGGTAAGTGAATGTGAGAATCAGCTAACAAAAATTGAGGATAAAGTATATAGCTTCCCATTCTGTGTAGAAGGAAGAGGCCTTATTTACAGCAAGGCAGCAATTGAAGATACCTTAGGAACTGAATTTGATCCATCTAGTATCAATTCTTATGATTCTTTAAAACAACTGTTAGAAAACTTGAGAGCAAAAGGAATGGAAAACCCAGTAGTTGTTTCAAAAGAAAACTGGTCCCTTGGAGCTCATCAGCTTGGTTTTATTTATGATACCTATGATGGAACAACAGCAGGTAGTGCAGATTTGATCAGTCAGTTAGAAGCTGGTACCTTAAAAGTAGAAGATTATGAAAGATTCAATCAGTTTATAGATACATTAGATTTATTATTACAATTCAATATCAATGGGAAAGATCCACTTGGAGCTTTATATGAACAAGATCCAATCTTCTTGGCAGATGGAGATGCTGCTATCTGGGCAAATGGATGCTGGGCATGGCCAAACATTGCAGATTCAGGTGCATCCGCAGATGATGAATATGGTTTCTTACCTTTTGTTTTAGGAAATGATACAACCGATTTTGCAAACAATGGAATTCAGGCAGCAGCTTCTAAACAAGTTATGATTGATGCGACTCAGGCAACTGAAACAGAAGTCGCAGCAGCGAAAGAGTTCTTAAATTGGATTGTATATTCTGAAACTGGACAGAAAATGTTGGTAGAAGACGCAGCAATTATTCCTGCTTGTGGTAATAATACCAATGCGGCATTGGATCCACTAGGAAAAGATATTCAGAGCAAGATGGCTGATGGAAAGACATTTTCTTCTTCATTTATCGCACCTTCTGATCACTGGAACGTATTAGGAGATGCAATGCAAAAATATATTGCAGGACAATCAAGCAAAGCAGAACTTGCTACTGAGATTGATACGTATTGGACTTCACAGAAAAAATAAATAGCAATAATTAGATGACACAGGTGTTGCAGATTTGAAAGAAATCAAAAAGTTTGCAACACCCACGGTGTCTAAAAAATAGGCGCAAATAGGAATTGGTTTTTGATAAGAAAGGAATGAAGCTTATGGGTACCATGGGAAGAAAACCGGGAGAAAAACTGAAAAATTTATGCATTTTTGCATTACCAGGATGTTTGATTTTTTGTGCAGTTGTAATTGTTCCATTTATTTATGGGTTCTACCTGACGTTGACCGATTGGAATGGTGTGAGTCAGACAAAAAATATGGTTGGACTTTCTAATTATATTTCTGTTTTTCAGGATAAAGAGTTCTGGCTATCCATGGGGCTTACGTTAAAGTATGTTTTGTTTTCTCTTATTTTAGTAAATGGAATTGCATTTATATTGGCATATGCCCTTACCAATGGACTTAAGGGACAGAATTTTTTTCGAACAGGATTTTTTACACCTAATTTAATTGGTGGTGTTGTACTAGGTTTTATCTGGCAGTTTGTGTTTTCCAGAGTTTTAGTAAATGTTGGTGAGAGTACTGGATGGGGAATCTTTGCTACATCATGGTTATCAGATCCAAATAAAGCATTTTGGTCATTAGTAATTGTAACAGTTTGGCAATTATCCGGCTATATGATGTTGATTTATATTGCGGGTTTTACAGGGCTGTCTACCGATGTATTAGAAGCAGCCAGTATAGATGGAGCCACAGGGTTCCAAAGATTAAAGAATATTATTCTACCATTGATGGTACCTTCCTTTGTAATCTGTTTGTTTTTAACCTTGTCACGTGCATTTATGGTGTATGATGTCAACTTGACATTAACAGGTGGAGAACCATACGGAACAACAAGACTCGTTGCAATGCATGTTTATGAAAAAGCATTTACTTCGAGAAATTATGGGGTAGGTCAGGCAGAAGCTTTGTTCTTATTCTTGATTGTAGCAGTGATTAGCGGAATGCAGATTTATCTCGGTAAGAAGAAGGAGGTGGAAGCATAATGGAAAAAAAACAAAAAGTTGGCGGAATCAAGCGGAAAATAATCGATGCAGTAGGAGTAATTGCGGTTTTCATTTTGTTTGTCTTGTATATGGTTCCATTTGCACTGATATTATTAAACTCCTTTAAACAAAAAAGGGATATTATTAAGAATCCTTTTTCGCTAAGAACGGTGAAGGGATATACCGCGGGGAACTATATCACAGCGTTTGAAAAAATGGATTTCTTAAAGGCATTTGGAAACTCACTTTTTGTTACAGGGCTTAGCACAATTGCAGTTATTATTTTAGCATCAATGGTTGCATATTATTTTACAAGGTCAAAAAATACATTTTCAATGGTTTTCTTTACTATGATGGCAGCCTCCATGATTATACCATTTCAGGCAATTATGATACCTTTGGTTTCCATTTATGGAGCAGGATTAAATATCTTAAATAGCAGATTGACGCTGATATTTATGCATACTGGCTTTGCTATGAGTATGTCCGTATTTATTTATCAAGGATTTATCAAGAGCAACATTCCTATTGCACTCGAAGAAGCAGCTTATTTGGATGGATGTACAAAACTACAGACCTTTTTTAAAGTAGTATTTCCATTATTAAAGCCAACAACTTCAACTTTAGTTATCTTGAATGTTCTTGCATTTTGGAATGACTATCTTTTACCTTCCCTTGTATTAGGAAGAAAACAAATATTTACATTGCCATTATCCACATATGCATTTTATGGGACATATTCCGCAGATTATGGAGTGATTATGGCAGCATTACTTTTAACCGTGGCACCGATTCTGATATTATATTTATTCTTGCAAAAACAGATCATCAGTGGCGTTGTATCAGGAGCAGTTAAATCTTAGGCTAGGAGAGTACGATGAAGAAATTAGAAAACAAATGTATGCTAATTACATATTCAGATTCGGTTGGTAATAATTTAAAGGATCTTTATTATGTCTTAGACAAATATTTCAGCAAAGCAATTGGCGGAGTCCATGTGTTACCGTTTTTTCCATCATCCGGAGACCGGGGATTTGCACCGATGGATTATCATAAGGTCGATCCAGCATTTGGGGATTGGAGTGATATCGAAAAATTGGCAGATCATTATTACCTGATGTTTGATTATATGATTAATCATATTTCTGCGCAGAGTGATTATTATAAAGATTTTTTGAAAAACAAAGAAGAATCCAAATATAAGGACTTATTCCTTCGCTATAAGAACTTTTGGGAAAATGGGGAACCGACAGAGGCTCAAGTAGATGTTATCTATAAAAGAAAACCAAGAGCACCTTATGCAAAAGCGCACTTTGCGGATGGAACATGGGAAAAAGTATGGTGTACCTTTGATGAGGAACAAATTGATATTGATTGTAGCACGGATGTTGCAAAAGAATTTATACGAGATAACTTAACCAATCTATGCAAACATGGAGCTGCAATGATTCGTTTGGATGCATTTGCATATGCGACCAAAAAAGCAGGAACTAGTTGTTTCTTTATTGAACCAGAGGTGTGGGATTTCCTACATTCGTGTGAGGATATCATTCGACCATATAACGTGGAGTTATTACCAGAGATTCATGAGCATTATACCATGCAGCAAAAAATTGCAGAAAAAGACTATTATGTATATGATTTTGCGCTTCCAATGCTATTGATTCACGCAATCTATTATGGAAAGACACAGTATTTAAAAAACTGGCTAACAATCTGCCCAAGTAAACAGTTTACTACTTTAGATACCCATGATGGTATTGGGGTCGTGGATGTAAAAGATTTGTTACCAGATGGAGAGATTGAACGAACAAAAGAAGATATTTTTAAATACGGAGCAAACGTAAAGAAAATATATAATACAGCTGCTTATCACAATCTTGATATTTATCAGGTGAATTGTTCTTATTTTTCGGCACTTGGAAATGACGACGCTTCGTATTTATTATCACGAGCGGTTCAGTTCTTTGCCCCGGGAATTCCGCAGGTATATTATGTAGGACTTTTGGCTGGCGAAAATGATTTGAAATTACTCGAAGAAACAAAGGTAGGCCGTAATATCAATCGACATTATTATTCATTAGAGGAAATTGATCGACAAGTGGAAAGACCGGTTGTTAAAAAATTAATTGAGTTAATGGAGTTTCGTAATACACACCCTGCATTTTCGGGAGATTTTGAGATGAAAGCATGCAGTGAACATGAACTGTATATTGTTAGAACATATGGAGAACATCGTGCAGAACTAAAAGCTAATTTTGAGACAAAAGAAATGACGATTACATACTCCAATGAGGGTGTAATGCAGATATTAGGAGACTGATATGGAAAAAAAGCAATCAATAAGTGAAAATTATCTATATCTACCAATACAAGCAGGAAAAGAGGAAACGTTAATTCAAATCTTTTGTTTGGATGAAGTAGATACTACTATAAAAATAATGGAATGTATGGTTCCAATAGGAAAAGAAGTAGATGGTACTTATTCCTATGATTATCTTGCCCGTTTTCCGGTAAAGCAATTTACCGATAAAACCCTAACCCTGAAGGGAGATGTTCCAGAGGCTTTTATGAAAGAAGTATTCACTGCTTCTTTCCTTGAAAATGAGCCACTGGAACGCCCTTCGATTCATTTTAGCGCAGACAGCGGATGGATCAATGATCCCAACGGATTACTATATAAAGATGGTGTTTACCATCTTTATTTTCAATATAATCCGTTCAATACAAGCTGGAATAATATGTGTTGGGGACATGCTGTAAGCAAAGATTTATTACATTGGACACAAGAAGATACCGTACTTTTTCCAGATGAAGATGGAATGATATTTTCAGGAAGTGGAATTGTAAATGAAAAAGAATTATTACAGCTTCCAAAGGATGCCCTGTTATTTTTTTATACTGCGGCAGGAGGAAGTAATGAATGGGGTAAGGATAAACAGTTTACCCAAAAAATGGCCTACAGTCTTGATGGCGGCGAAACTTTGATAAAAACGGAGCTTGGAAAATTAGAGGCCATAAGTAAAGAAAACCGAGACCCAAAAGTATTTTGGCATGAAGAGAGCAATGCCTATATTATGTGTTTGTGGTTGGAAAAAAATGATTTCGCAATCCTTCGCTCACAGGATTTAGAACAATATGAAATAACAGATAGATTGACCCTCGAAGAAGCCTGGGAATGTCCTGATTTGATGAAAGTACCATCGGAAAATGGGAAGGAACAATGGGTGTTTTGGACTGCGGACGGCTTTTATTATTTTGGAGACTTTGACGGGTATCAATTTAAGACAGATGGAGTGCGTCACCATGCATATATGAATAAGCTGCCTTATGCCGCACAGTCTTATCATGGAACTGCGGGACGAGTTGTATCTCTTTCCTGGATTCGAACGAAACATAAAGATCGATTATATACCGGAGCAATGGGACTTCCACGCGAATTATCCGTCATCGAAATCGAGGGTAATCAGTACCTTTCACAAAACATAGTCAAGGAATTTGATGCGGCAAAAAAACAAATTTGCAGTAAAGTAGAAAAGGATTCGTATATCATAACAGTATCCGATGCAACGGAAATTAAGATGCAACTAAAAGATGGCAAGACTGGAATTATAGCATGGAATGTATGTGGAACGAACGTTTCTTATGATAGCGATGCAGGCTTGTTTCAAGTAGGAGATGAATGCTATGAAATAGGTAAAAATATAAAAGATTTTTCCTTTGTCATGGATGATACTATATTGGAAGTAACTGCCAATCGTGGTATAATAGTTGGAGTCTTTGAATTAATTCGGACACTACCGTATATACAAGCTAAGATGGATTCTTTTGAGGTATGGGATAGCTATACGATTCGATCTTAGAAAACGGAAAGAGTATGATGGAGGAAGAATAAGTGGCAACATTAAAAGATGTAGCGAAAGAAACCGGATTAACGGTAAGTACCGTTTCCCGCGTGTTGAATAATAGAGGATATATCAGTGAAGAGACGAGAAAGAATGTTTATGCAGCAATGAAAAAACTGAATTACCATCCAAATGAGGTAGCACGTTCTCTTTCAAAACAGACAACCAATACCATTGGTGTCATTGTTCCGCATATCCGACATCCCTATTTTGCCGAATTAATCAGTAATTTGGAAAATGAAGCATATCATCATAAATATAAAATAATACTTTTGAATTCACAGGAAAAAAATGAAAAAGAGCTAGAATATCTTGAAATGTGCACGAGTAATCGTGTATCAGGAGTCATCCTTTGCAGCGGAAACGTTGCAGTAGAAGAGTTTAGCGGATTAAACGTACCATTAATTACAATCGAGCGATATTTGGAAAACGGAACCGCTACCGTTGAGTGTGATAACTTACAAGGAGGCCGTTTGGCTGCAAAGCATTTGATTGAACAAGGTTGTAAGAATCTGATTCATTTAAGTGGTGTGCATGAAACGGCAATGCCGGCGGATTCAAGAGCTGCTGGTTTTCGTGAAACCTGTATCGCAAAAGGCATTAACTATAAAGAAATCGCAACCAGTGCTTTTCAATATAATACATTGGAATATCATGATTTTATTGAACACTTATTACTGGAAAATCCTAATACAGATGGTATCTTTGCTAGTAGTGATCTGATTGCTGCACAGCTGATTCAGGTATGCTATAAGATGGGAATTCCAATTCCTACAAAATTAAAAATAGTCGGATTTGATGATGTTAATATTGCATCATTGACTACCCCTAGAATCACAACCATTCATCAGCCAATCAAAGAAATGGCAAAAATGTCAATTGAACTTTTAATTCGTGCCAGTGAGGGAGAAATGGTACCAAGCCGAACAACACTTCCTGTTACCTTGGTGAAACGCGAAACAACATAACAGTAGTGAGAAGGAGCAGACGTTATGGAACAGAAAACATGGTGGAAAGAAGCGGTCGTATATCAGATTTATCCAAGAAGCTTTCAAGATAGCAATGGGGATGGAATTGGAGATATCAATGGAATCCGAATGAGATTGCCTTATCTAGCGGACCTTGGAATCAACGTGATATGGTTGTCACCTATTTATCAATCACCAAACGATGATAACGGATATGATATCAGTAATTATAGGGATATTATGACGGACTTTGGAACCATGAAAGACTTCGACACCATGTTAAGCGAAGCACACAATCTGGGAATCAAAATCGTCATGGATTTGGTCGTAAATCATAGTTCGGACGAACATCCTTGGTTTGCAGAGAGCAGAAAAAGTAAAGAGAATCCTTACCGTGATTACTACATCTGGAGGGAAGGTAAAAACGGAAAAGAGCCAAACAACTGGGGAGCATGTTTTGGTGGTTCTGCCTGGGAGTATGATGCGAGGACCGATATGTATTATCTTCATATGTTCTCAAAAAAACAGCCAGATCTAAATTGGGAGAATCCAAAGCTTCGAAAAGAAATTTACGATATGATGACATGGTGGGGTAAAAAAGGAATTGATGGATTCCGCATGGATGTCATTACTATGATATCAAAAGACCAGTCCTTTCCGGATGGAAAAGTGATGGAGAATATTCAATATGGAGATTTTTCACCTTATGTAAATAACGGACCAAGAGTCCATGAATATATAAAAGAGATGAACCGTGAGGTGATTTCGAACTTTGACTGGCTTACGGTTGGAGAAGGCGCGGGAGCAGAAGTTAAAGATGCAATCCAGTATACAGGATTTGATTCAAATGAACTAAATATGGTATTTACGTTTGAACATGTTAACTTGGGTCAGTCCGTTTATGGAAAATGGAGTGATGGAAAAGTAAAGCTGGTGGACTTAAAAAGGGTATTTACAAAATGGCAGGACGGTTTGGAAGGAAAGGCATGGAATAGCCTATACTGGGACAATCACGACCAGCCTAGAGTGGTATCAAGATTTGGAAATGATAGTGATGAATACCGTGAAGTATCCGCGAAGATGCTGGCAACCTGCCTTCATTTTATGAAAGGTACACCTTACATTTACCAGGGCGAAGAACTGGGAATGACAAATCGTAAATGTGACAGCTTTGATGAGTTTCGGGATATTGAGATAAAGAATGCATATCATGAATTCGTAGAAAATAATGTACTGACACATGATAAAATGTTGGAGTTTGTCAATGCAGTAGGTCGCGACAATGCAAGATTTCCAATGCAGTGGGAGTATGCTAAAAACGCAGGCTTTACAACAGGAACGCCATGGATTGGCGTGAATGAGAATTATAAAGAAATCAATGCAGCATCGCAAAGAGAGAATCCATATTCGGTCTATCATTATTATAAAAAACTAATTGCAATCAGACGAACCTTAGATGTGATGGTTTACGGCGTTTATCAACTATTATTACCAGATAGCGAAGAAATTTTCGCCTATACACGAACCTTAGATCAGGAAGCGTTACTGATTGTTTGCAACTTTACGGACCAGGAAACCGAGTTTGCCTTTGATGCAGGATTTGATGGAAATGAAGAAATCGTAATCGGTAATTATGAAGACTTGATACGAAATGGAAATAAAATGATAGTAAGACCTTACGAAGCGAAAGTATTTAGAAAATAGTACGGATAAAGTGATAGATATGCAGAAAGCGAAAGTATTAAAAAATAGTGCAGATTAAAGTGGCAGATGTGCAGAAATGGAGAAAAGCGTGAAAATTTTATTTGATGAAGAACAGCAAATCTTTTCAATTCATACAAAAAATACAACGTATCAGATTGGTATTGGGAAATATGGATACCTATTACACCTTTACTATGGAAAACGAATCAAAGGGGATATGAGCTATCTGCTTACGCATTTTGATCGGGGATTTGTGGAGAATCCTTTTGATACAGGTATGGATCGGACCTTTTCCCTCGATGCACTTCCACAGGAATATCCAAGCTATGGAACCGGAGACTTTCGTACTCCATGTATTAATGTGAAGAATGCGGATGGTACGTATAGCTGCGATTTGCGTTATCAGTCACATAAAATAATTGAAGGAAAATATCACATTCCGGGATTGCCAGCGGTATACTCAGATATTGGAGCCATGACACTTGAAATTGAATTAAGGGATAAATCCTCCGGGCTAGTAGTGACGTTATATTATGGAACCTTGATGGGCTCTGATATGATCACCAGAACGGTTAGTGTAAAAAATGAAGGAATAGACACCGTATATCTTGAAAAGGTAGTAAGTGGCTGTCTTGATTTTGTATCAGGAGATTTTGATGTCATTCATTTTCATGGGCGCCATGGAATGGAACGAATCATGGAACGCACACCGATGATTCATGGAAATCAGACCTTTGGAAGTATACGAGGAGCCTCCAGTCATCAACAGAATCCATTTTTGATGGTAGCAGAAAAAGGTACGACAGAAGATGCTGGAAACTGTTATGCCATGTCTTTACTTTATAGTGGGAATTTTAAAGCGGAGGCAGAACTTGATCAATTCAATCAAAGCAGAATCTTGATGGGAATATCCAATGAGATGTTTTCCTATGAACTAAAATGCGGAGAAACCTTCTTTGCTCCAGAAGTAGTGTTTGGCTATTCGGATAAGGGACTTACGGACTTATCGCAGCAATATCATGAATTAATCCGAAACCATATTTGCAGAGGGAAGTATAAGACTACGCCTCGCCCGATTTTGATTAATAACTGGGAGGCAACTTATTTTGATTTTAATGGTGAGAAAATTATCAATATAGCAAAGCAGGCGGCGAGGCTTGGGGTAGAGATGCTTGTCTTAGATGATGGCTGGTTTGGCGAGCGGGATTCCGACTGTTCTAGTCTTGGTGACTGGTTTGTAAATGAAACAAAAATGGGTGGTCCACTGTCAAACGTGGTAGAACAAGTGAATGCACTTGGCATGAAGTTTGGACTTTGGATCGAACCAGAAATGATTTCGGAGAATAGCAAACTTTATGAAGAACACGCCGATTGGGTATTCATGGTACCAGGAAGAAAACCAATCCGTGGAAGATATCAGATGGTGCTTGATTTTTCAAGAAGCGAAGTGGTGGACTACATTTTTGATCAAATTACAAAGGTCATTGATGCTGCAAATATTGAATACATCAAAATGGATATGAACCGTAGTATTACAGATATCTATTCCGCAACGGCCAAACATCAAAATCAGGGAGAAATCCTTCACCACTATGTACTTGGTGTTTATGATTTCCTCGAACGATTGCTAAGCAGATATCAAAATCTGTTAATTGAAGGATGCTGTGGTGGCGGTGGAAGATTTGATGCAGGCATGCTTTACTATACGCCGCAAATATGGTGCAGTGACAATACTGATGCAATCGAGCGAATAAAGATACAATACGGAACTTCGTTTGGATATCCGATATCTTCGGTTGGCTCCCATGTATCAGCAGTGCCAAATCATCAAACCGGAAGAACCACCAATATTCATACGCGTGGTGTTGTGGCAATGGCTGGAAGCTTTGGCTATGAACTGGATTTGAATACTATTACAGAGGAAGAGAAGATTGCAGTAAGGCAGCAGATTATAGATTATAAAAAATATTGGTCACTGATTCATAACGGCCTTTATTTTCGACTCAATGACCCTTTGAATCATGCAGAATATGCTGCATGGGAATTTGTCGCAGACGATCAGAGTGAAGCCTTGCTAAATGTGGTTACATTGGACACGCATTGCAATGCTCCGGTTTCTTATGTGAAATTAAAGGGAATCAACCCAGATTGGTTTTATCATATAGAGGGTGAAGATGAGGTATATAGCGGTAGTGCACTTATGTATGGTGGCATACCGATTCCAAAGATGGATAATGAATATGAAGCTTGGCAGGTGCATTTTGTAAAGTGCTAAATGTTGAAACTTTGCATGTTTTAGGAGGAATGGTAGTGGAGAAGAAGTTTGATGTAGTTGCATTGGGAGAATTGTTGATTGACTTTACGGATAATGGAATGAGCGAGCAAGGAAATACGTTGTTTGAGGCAAACCCGGGAGGTGCGCCATGCAATGTACTTGCTATGCTGAATCGTTTTGGGCACAAAACGGCATTTATTGGAAAAGTGGGAGACGATATTTTTGGAGTAAAATTAAAAAAGACATTGGAGGAATTGTCGATTGATACGACAAATTTATTAATGGACAAAAACATTCGAACCACATTGGCTTTTGTAGAGACGCATGAGGATGGTGATCGTGATTTTTCTTTTTACCGAAATCCCGGTGCAGATATGATGCTAAGGGAGAATGAACTAAACGAAGAAATGTTAGCGGACACCAAAATCTTTCACTTTGGAACCCTTTCTATGACTCACGAAGAAGTGCGGAATGCAACAAAGAGGGCAGTGCAAATTGCGAAAGAAAGTGGTGCCATGATATCGTTTGATCCTAATATAAGGGAACCTTTGTGGAAATCGCTCGATGAGGCCGAAGAACAGGTGCGTTATGGCTTAAGCCAGTGCGATATTCTGAAAATCGCGGATAATGAGATACAGTGGCTAACGGAAGAAGTGGATTATGCCAAGGGAATTGAGAAGATTCAAAAGGAGTTTGATATTCCATTAATACTACTTTCTTTGGGAAGGGACGGAAGCCGTGCCTATTATAAGGATATGATGGTAGAAGTACCTGCTTTTCTTCAAGAAAACACTATAGAAACTACGGGTGCCGGAGATACCTTTGGTGGAAGCTGTTTGCACTTTGTCTTGGAAAAGGGGCTTCATGATTTATCGAAGGTGCAATTAAAAGAAATGCTTACCTTCGCCAATACCGCTGCGTCGATTGTTACGACGCGAAAGGGTGCGCTACGGGTGATGCCGCAGGTGGAGGAAGTGGAAGAAATGGTGAAACGAAGGAATGCAATTGGGTAGAAAATCTAGATATATAAAATAAAATTGAGGCAAATTCACTGAGATGAGGAGGAGTGGATTTGCTTTTTATTTTATAAAAAGTTATTTTAATTAAAAAAAGTAATTATTTGAGGGGGTTGTTATTAATAAAGATATAGAGATACAAAATGACTTAAATACAGCCTTTATAACCAAGTTTTGATATAGCTGGCACGAAGAACGGAAGTAGTTGAGAAGTATTTATTAAATCTGTAATTGTAGTGTTTGTTCTTGAAAAAACTGTATATCCATCAGTTGCAGTGCTCTTGCAGTTATCAATAGCACATAAATAATTAAAATTATTAGCAAATACATCAACATCGATATTTTGGATACTGGTTGTAGTATTGGCTAGGTTCTCGAAAAAGAATAGCATACCACTATTACTTGTTATATCAATATGCGTTTGATTAACTGGTGAAATTGTGCTCCCTTCCGGAAAACGTTTGATCTGATAATATTTTGATTAGATAGTTTCTTTATAAATGCTCCTTGAAATTCATAACCATTAATCGCTGCTGAATTAATCTTAATTAAGGATAGAAAAGATTTTATTTCGTCAATGATTTCGTTATACATTTGTAAGCTCCCTTCTTAAAAAAAACTCTTTAATTATATCAATATAGTAAAAGTTTGTATATAAAAATTGTTATAGAATTTTATTTACACCCTGATAAAAACATTATATAATAGGGACATAATATGGAGGAAAACTAGATGGCAGATAAAAAAGCAAGTAATTGTGGAAGACCCGCCGGACGGCGTAAAACAGCGAAAATTGAAATAACAATTGAACCTGCAATTAAAGAGGAATTTATGAAATTATTACATGATGAAGGAAAAACGGCTTCTGTTGAAATAGGTTCTTGGATTCGTGAATATATAAAAGACAACAAACAGAAAGAGGCAGAATAGATGCAGGTTGTATCATTTTTTAGCGGATTAGGAGGTCTTGATAAAGGCTTTGTGGAGACAGGATATAATATTGTCTGGGCGAATGATTTTGATAAATATGCTGTACAAACTTATAAAGAAAATTTAGGTGAACATATTGTTTTGGGAGATATAAATGAAATCTCTTTAGATAAAATACCAGACTGTGATATTCTGATTGGAGGATTTCCTTGTCAGCCATTTGGCATGATGGGGCAACAGAAAGGATTTGAAGACACCAGAGGTACTTTGTTTTTTAGAATAGCTGAAATTATTCAAAAAAAAATAAGTAAGAGCAGGAAGCCGAAGGCAATTATACTTGAAAATGTACGGAGTAAAGGCTAACAGTATAAAAAATTGAGCATATGGTTATTATTCAAGGTTTCATAAAATTATGAGTATGATATAACAAAAATAAACAATTGTTTTTTAGATTGTAATAAGAGATTGGAAGAGATAAAAGTGAATTTTCAAGAAGAAGCATACAATTTTTCACATAGAGCACTTGAGCTGTATAGAAAATTGATTACTGATCTAGCTCCATTTTACAGAAAAGAATCAGGATTTAATGAGTTTAATCAAATAGTGTTAACAGAATTATTTATACAATTATATTGCACTGGCGAAAAAATACTAATGCTTACAGGATCAGGGGATGTTTGGGAATCGGATATATTGATTCGAACATTGTCGGAGGGAACTGTAAAATATATTTATATGATGCAAGAGGATCTTAATCAAAAGAGTGACCTTATAGACGAATATTATAATATAATACCAGAAATGCAAAGAATTGGTGATCATGGAAAAGCCATAGAAGCTATTGAAGCATTTAAACTGGTTGGAGTTGAAAGACATCCATTTCAGTTAAGTATAGTAAGCGATGAAGAATTAGAAGAACTTAAAAATAAGTACTCTAAGAATAAAATAAGCAATTTGAATATACGCTGGACTTACAAAAATATTTTAAAGAGTCTTATGGAAAAAGAAGAAAAGTACAAAGTTTTAGGTTCAACATTTTATTCTTATTCATTTTCAAGTCATTTTATTCATTATGATGGCGAGTCACTTAAACAGAGGGCAGGAGCGTTAAGGTTAAATGTAGTTGAAAATGATAAAACATTAGATAAAGCACATATGCTGAGAATTGTATCTAATGTTGTGAGTTTAGGAGCGTTAAGAGCTGGTGAGTATATTTGTAAATATAACTTAAATGATTCAAAACATATTCAAAATATAAATGATACTTTCTTGTTTTTGAGTGAAATCGAAGAGCTTTCTAATAATCTAACGGAAGGGAAATTTTGATAAGAGTAAGAATTAAAAATATATGAATGTATGGAGTGTTTGGATGATAGATTCAGTGGAAAGAATATAAGCCACTTTGGCTTACGGAAACTGCTTGAAATGGTTAAGCAATATCATATAGGAAGTATTGCTGTGAAAGACTTCACTAGATTTGCAAGAGATTATCTGGAAGTTGGTAAAGATAGTGAACAGATATTTCCGTTTATAGGTATAAGATTTATATCAATTAATGATAATTAACGATAGTAATAATTTTGTTCTGGTATTTCAGAGAAGAACGAAAATTTAATTTGACGAAGATGACAAAGAAGATGGTTGACGCGTTTGTGAGCAAAGTGATCGTGATGGATGATCATAGGATGAAATGTGTGGAATTTTAGGAATGAAAACAGAACGATATCCAAGTAAAATAGCATGTCTTAGTAATTTGTATTAAATTTAGTAAGAAAATATTGTTGTATACAAAGGAATTGTTCGTGTTGAATAATAATTAATTATAGAAAAGGTGCTATTTGGAGATGTAATTTCAATGCAATGAAAAAAATCATGATAATAGAATGAGTCATTACAATATGGCGTTATAAATTTATTGGGACTCAAAAGATTAATTTTATATATTTCAAAATCAAAGTCAGAGAGTATTATTTTATGACTAATATGTATATTTAATGGAGTAACATTCTGTTCTTTGGCAGTCTTAAGAGCATCAAAAAGAAGGTTAATATTGTTTCTAGATTTCAAAAGAATTAATTTCATAAAAGCAACCTCCTTGTAGTTGAAAAAAACAATCAACAATGGTAAACTTATTCTGGATTATTATATGCTAAATTGTAGGAGGTATACATGAAAAAGTTGATGTATATAGATATTTTTGCTGGTTGTGGTGGCTTGTCATTAGGCTTACAAAATGTAGGGTGGACAGGTTTATTTGCTGTCGAAAAAAATCCAGATGCATTTAGCACATTAAAGTATAATTTGATTGATAATAAAAACCATTTTGAATGGCCAAGTTGGTTGCCGGTACAAGCTATCGACATAAACGTATTATTAAAGGAATATAAGGATGATTTGGTAAAATTGCAAGGTACTGTTGATTTATTGGCAGGAGGTCCACCGTGTCAAGGGTTTTCTATGGCAGGAAAAAGAGACAAAGATGATATTAGGAATAAACTTGTTAAATCATATATTAAATTTGTTCGATTTGTAAAACCCAAAATGATAGTATTCGAGAATGTTCATGGATTTACAGTCAACTTTAATGATGAAGACGGAAATAGTAAAAAGTACTCAAGTTATGTTGTTAATGTGCTTAAGCGATTAGG
The DNA here is from genome assembly GCA_041739345.1 of Acetivibrio sp. Classification (GTDB taxonomy): domain Bacteria; phylum Bacillota; class Clostridia; order Lachnospirales; family Lachnospiraceae; genus DIGJ01. The sequence goes on from JBGSNZ010000028.1 coordinate 87,891, forward strand.
GTATAAGGTTGATTTTAAAATAATCAACATGGCAGAATATGGGGTCCCACAAAGAAGGAAGAGATTTATTTTAGTTGCAGCATTAGAGGGAAACCCTAAAGAGATTTTTAAAAGGTTAGATAATAATAAATTAGAATTTCTTACAAGTAGAGGACTAGATGTTACACCATCAGTAAAAGATGCAATTGGTGATCTTGAGGAGAAATGTGGAAAAGTGGTTTCTTCAGATTCTAAAAGCTTCATGGCGGGAATATATGGAAAAGCGGAAACGGGATATCAGAAATATATGAGAAAAGAAAGTAGTAATATTAATATAGATGTGGATAGTCACAGGTATGTGAATCATAGTGAGGACGTGATTAAACTACATAAAGAATTGATTAAAAAAGCACCAAAGGGAAAGAGGATCACTCCGGCGGATAATTATTCTAACTTGCTGAAAAGAAGAGGGGTTACAGTATTGTCAGATACTATGTCAGCGCCTACAATAACTTCCATTCCGGATGAATTAATACATTATTCAGAGCCAAGGATATTAACTGTTCGGGAACATGCTAGACTACAGAGTTTTCCAGATTGGTATAAATTTAAAGGCAAATATACATCTGGAGGAAAAAGACGAAAAATTGAGGTTCCGCGTTATACTCAAGTGGGAAATGCAGTTCCACCACTATTTGCAGAACAGATAGGGTCTGTGCTAAAGGAGTTGATTAATAATGAATGAAAAGCAGTTATCATTTAAAATTAGTACGGCACTTAAGGATATTATTGGAAAAGATCTTATAAGTGACAAATATATTGCTATATTTGAGCTGGTTAAGAACTCGTACGATGCGTTAGCACATAATGTGATAATTTCTTTTGGCGGAGATGAAAATGGGTATAGTAGTGTAAGTATTTTGGATGATGGAATAGGTATGAACTATTCTGATATAGTGAATAAGTGGCTTTTTGTCGCATATTCCGAGAAAAAAGAAAAAAATAGAACAGATACTTATCGCGAGAAGATAAATAGAAATGTTGCAGGAGCTAAAGGAGTTGGAAGATTTTCATGTGATAGGCTAGGTTCGGAACTTACTATAATTACAAAAACAAAAGAAGATACCACAATGAACAAACTGGAAATTGATTGGGATAAGTTTGAAGTGGATGATGAAGAAGAGTTCGAAGAAGTAGCCGTTAACTATGAAACAATACTAAAAAATAGTGAAATTGGAGAAAATGGAACGAAATTAACTGTAACCAATTTGCGAGAAACATGGAGTCGTGACGATATCATTAAATTAAAAAAAGCACTCATGAAATTAGTGAATCCAGAAGTTGAAGAAAACGAAGATACTTTTACCATAATTATTGTTTCAGATATCGACAAAGAAAACGATAAAAAAATTAAAAGTATACGAGATCAAGTTAACGGTATTATAAAAAATGATGTATTTGAAAGATTAAATATAAAAACAACAAATATTAAAGTTGATATTTCTGCTGATGGAAAGGAGATATCTACCAAATTATATGATAGAGGAGAATTTGTTTTTTCTATTAATGAGGTTAATGTTGATTATTCAAGACTACAGGATATTTCTATAAATTTATTTTACCTTAACAAAGCAGCTAAAAATAATTTTACTAGACTAATGGGATTACATAATGTTTCTTATGGCTCTGTATTTATATATAAGAATGGATTCAGAGTTATGCCATACGGAGAACCAGGAGAAGATACATTTAATATTGATACAAGAAAAAATCAAGGATATGCCAGATTCCTTGGAACAAGAGAAATAATCGGAAGAATTTCAATTAAAGGAGAAAACGAGTCATTTGTAGAGACAAGTAGTAGGGCACATGGATTTGTTAGAAATGGAACCGTGGAGTCTTTAAATAATTTCTTTGTAAAAAAAGTATTAATGGTTCTAGAAAAATATGTTGTTAATATTATATCTTGGGGAGAACCTTTAAAGAATGAAAATAATCGTATAATACAACCAGAAGAAGTGTCAGATAAAATCCTGTCTGAGTTTGCTTCTTATGGGAGAAAAAGTGAAATTATTAGTGTTGAATATAATGAAAAAATACTTGAAAATACAACAAGAGATAATGAAGATAGTATAGTTCAATCCATAAAAAGTTTGGAAAGTGTAGCTCAAAAAAGTAATAATCCAGCAATGCTAAAATTAGCCAAGAATGTAAAGGAAAAAACTGAAAAGATATTAAAAGAGAATATAGAATTAGAAAAACATAATCAAGAGACTGAAAAGCAGATCGATAAGATAAAAAATGAAAACAAGACTAGAGAAAAACAAGTGTTTTTCTTAAAGGGAATAACAGATAATAAGGTTTTGAATTTGGTTAACGGCATGCATTCGGTTTATACACTTTCAGAGGTTACACGAGGAAATATTCAAATTCTGAAAGAGATGTTAGATAATGAAAATGTTGAACATGGTATGTGTACAACAATCATGAATGAAATATATAAATCTATTTTAAAGATAAACAAATTGTCTGAATTAGCTATCAAGGGTAATCAATCGCTAAAACAAACAGGAGCTACTAGTCTATATGATTTTATGACACAGTATGTAAATGAAGATATCAGTGAAAATGGTGTGAAAATTAAGTTTGTTGGAGACGAGATTGAATGTAAGTGTATATTTGATACAACCTCTATTGGTATTATTGTTGACAATATATTGAGTAATTCAGAAAAAGCCGGTGCCCAAAATTTGTATATAGAAATGATGGATGATTCGAAGTATATGAAAATAATATTTACAGATGATGGTCGAGGTCTGAAATCAGGTACAGATGAAAAATTCCTTTTTCAATTAGGTATTTCTGATAATAGAAAAGGTAAAGGGTTTGGGATTGGACTTAGCCATATTAAACTTTTAGTTGAGGAAATGGGAGGACAAATTTCTATTAATACACAATTTGAGAAAGGATTTCAAATGGAAATGAGGTTACGAAAATGAATTGCAATTTTAAAATATTATGGTTTGAAGATGAGGCATCTTGGTATAATTTAGAAAGCTATAAAATCAAAGGAATTCTAGGAAAACATAATTTGAAAGATGAAATTGTAAGAAAAACGGGATTTGATTTTAATGAAAATGATATAATTAGTAATGATTATGATTTGATACTAATGGATTATAAGCTTGCATCAGAAGATACAGGTGATAAAATAATAAGTCGCATCCGTAGCCATGATGTGCTAACTGATATTCTATTTTATTCATCTCAATATGACGAAATGGTTGAAGCTGTAATGGAAATCACTCCTCCGATTGATGGTATTTATTATGCTAATAGAAAACTTGAATTATTTGAAGCAAAATTATCAAGTCTTATTAATAAGATTGTAAAACGATCTGAAGATATTATAAATTTACGTGGCTTCGTGTTAGATAATTCTTGCGATTTTGAAGTGCGTATTAAAGAAGCAATAAATATACTGTGGAATAAAATGTCAGAAAATGAAAAAGCGGAAACGGAAAAACTTTTGTCAGCTAATCTTGATCAAAAGAAAAATAGAAATGAAAAGAGTGTGAGTAAAATATACAAAGAGGAATTTCCGTTTATTGGAGCTAATAATGACAAGTATTTTCTAAGTCATTCGAATCGGTTATTTTTTATAGAAAATATGATGCAAATTGTTCAAACAGAAAGAAATAGTAATGATTTTGCATCATTTGAAAAATTTAAAATGAATTATGAAGAGAATATTTCTACATATCGGAATGCACTAGGACATAGAAAAGATGGTGAGAATACTATTGTTGTAAAAGGAAACGTAATTCCGCTAGATGATGCATTGTATAAGTTATTGAGACAAAACATACAAAATTATAATTTACTAATAAGTGATTTAGAAAAAGTGATTTTGGAAAAAATCTAGTTGTATCCGCGGCCCCGTTCTATCCGGGGCCAAATCTTAAATCCTATCTATAAATTCAAAAAAATCATAAATAAAAAGAACTTCAAAAAAATATCTATCACATATTATTCATCATAGAGGTTATATTTAATAATTATAACCTCTATGATGAATAAATCTTGAATATTCACACATAAGGTTATATAATAGACCTATTAAAAATGGAGGTGAATTATGTTTTTCTTTTTTCTTAATAATCCATATATTGCAATTATAGGTGATATCAAAGAGTCAAAAAAAATTGATAATAGAAGCGAAGTGCAAAAAAAATTAAAATTTGTTTTAGAAGAAATCAATAAAAAATTCGATGATGATATTTCATCTAAATTTATTATAACGTTGGGTGACGAATTCCAAGGATTATTATGTAATGGCGCAAATACAATGAATATAATATCAGAAATCGAGAGAAAAATGTATCCAATTAAAATAAGATTTGGTGTTGGAGTAGGAACTTTAACAACAGAGGTCAACAAGGAAATGTCCCTAGGGGCAGATGGCCCCGGATACTATAAAGCAAGAACTGCGATTGAATATTTAAAAGATAATGAAAAGAGAAATCAGACAAATGCAGCAGATATAAGAATTGAGGTTGAAAGTGAAAATCAAGCAACAACAATAATGATAAATACAATATTATCATTATTAACTGTAATTAAGGATTCATGGAGTGATAGGCAAAGGGAAATCATCTGGGATATGTTAGAACACCAAGATAGTCAGGTTGATGTCGCTAAAAGATTGAAAATTCAACAACCAGCGGTTCAAAAAAGTTTAGCGAAAGGAAAATATTATGCGTACAAAGATGCATTAGATACAATAGGAAAAGCACTTGGAGAGGTAAGGAGAGAAGATGTTTAAAGAATATTTAATATTGCTTCTTTTAGGACATGTGTTAGGAGATTTTTATATACAAACCGGAAAGATGGCTGAAAAGAAAGAAAAGAGTTTGAGGTGGGTACTCATTCATTGCTTATGTTATTGGGGCATGATGTTGCTGATTAGTTTACCAATAATATCATGGGAAACTGCATTAGCTGCAACTGTGGCAGCAATATTGCATTTGCTAATGGATGTGATTAAGTTTGCGTATACATCATTGAAAATCAAGAAAGGAAAAATGACACTTACAATAAAAAGAAATGTATTTTTTGTAGATCAAATAGTACACTGTGTGTGCCTATTTGGAATTACATATTGGGGAATAAGAAGTAATGTGCCAATAGTTGAGTGGAAAGTAATTAAAGATTTTTTTGATGTTGTTGGAGTGTCAGAAGGGTTAATACTATCATGGGTTCTTGTATTATTAGTAATACATAAGCCTGCCAATATTGTGATACAGAAGCTACTGATGATTTACAAACCAGAGACTAAGGATAAAGAAAAAAAGAAAGACAATAATGCTGGAAGATTTATAGGTATTGTAGAACGAATAATAATGTTGATTTTTTTATCTATTGGACAATATTCAGCAATTGGGTTGGTGTTAACAGCAAAGTCTATAGCTAGGTACGACAGAATATCCAAGGAAAAAGATTTTGCAGAATATTATTTATTGGGGACGTTATTAAGTACGGTTATTGTAATTGTTTGTTCCTTCATTATTTAATAAAGATTCTAATGGGCTTACTAAGTATGAACTTAATAGTGTAAATTGGCTTCCTGTTAATTCATTGACATAAGCAGAATTTCTGGACCAGAAAGCTGAAATAGATGTTAAGGATTCTGATTTCAAGGAAAAGATGCAGTCGTTGGAGATTGTATTAAAACTATAAAATAGCCGCAAATATAGTATTTGCGGCTATTTTATAGAAATGTAGCAATTATACTTAAATATTATTCATTCGAGAGGTTATATTCGATAATTATAACCTCTACAGTGAATAATTTTCTTTAGTCAGCTTATTCCAATAGAGAGGGCAGTTATAACCTATAATACATAAATTTTATGACAATTTTAAGAATCCATTATGCTCTATTTAAAGCCAGTCTTGTAATATTTTACTTGCACAAAGAAAAATAGAATTTAATATAGTGCAAATAAAACGAGAGTAGGATATGAAAAATGAAGCAAAGAAATGTAAAAAAGATAATTATAATAATTTTGTTATTATCTGGATTAGCAGTTGGTATTTTTGCATCCGTCAGAAATAGCGGAGATTTTGTAGATAAGAGCATTAGAAAGTATACCCCCCAGGGGGCAGCAGTCATATTGATTCAAAATGGGCAGATTGCAGCAGTCAAAAATTATGGTTATGCAGACAAGAAGTCAAAAGTAGAAGTAAGCGAAAACACAAAGTTTAAGATAGCATCGATTTCAAAAACGGTTACAGCTTATGCAATCATGCAGTTAGTGGATGACGGAACGCTAGATTTAGATACACCCGTAAATAAGTACTTAAGTTCCTGGAAGATTCCTGAGAATGGATACGATGTAGAAGAAGTGACATTAAGAACGTTAATGAGCCATACAAGCGGAATTTCAGGCAGTGACGAGAATGGATATAAAGAACCTTTACCAACAGTAGAACAGGCATTAAAAGAGAGAAATATTCAGCTCAAAAGAAACCCGGGAGAACAATTTGAATATTCTGAGTTTTCTGGCTTTGGAATTTGTCAGTTGGTGATTGAAGATGTTACCGGTATAAAATTTGAAGAGTATATGAAACAGAATGTGTTTGAACGGTTAGGAATGTATGGTACAGATTATGCAAATAAAGCGAAGGGATTAGCAATACCTTATGCTGGATTTACGCAAGCGGTGGAAGTGACACCGATTGTGATGAATGGTGGTGGCGGAGTGACAACAACTTCGAAAGATTTGGCAATTTTCGTGAAGGAGTTGATTCGATATCATAATGAGGGCAATAAGATTATGTTTCAGGCACAAGAGAATACGCAGAGCGCGGGAGGTGTATATGCACTTGGAATTATTCCGCGTGAACTGAAACATGGAATAACGGTTTATGAGCATAACGGAACGTTGACAGGATGGAATGCCCAGATTGCATTTGAACCAGACAGTCAGAACGGAATGCTTGTATTAACTAATTCAGATAAAGCGTATTATATGACCTATGAACTTATGGAAAAATGGGGTAAAGTTGTACTGGGTGAGCCAGTCTGTGATTTACAAATTCAAAGCATACATAAAATAGTACGACGAATAATAGTATTGGAAAGCATAATCCTTTTGATTTATGCAGGTATCTTTTATTATCAGAAAAAAACGGGAAAAATTGAAGTTGCAAAAGGAAAAAGAGTAATCTATCGAGGCGTTCTTTCGATACTATTTGCTGGAGTGTATATCGTATTGTTTTATACGAGACTTCCATTTAAAATATGCTACAATTTAGATAATTATTATGCATTTACTTTTCTACCGAATGAATTTATATGGGTTAATATAGAGCTGCTAATTTTCCTTGTATTGTGGATATTACATGGCAGATTTTACAGAAAGATAGAGAGAAAAAGTGAGTTTTCCTGATTTCTATGCTAGAATATTAATAATTACACGAATAAAAACAGTGCATGGAGGAACGTATGGAGAAAGAAAAAGTCTTGATTGTAGATGATGAAGAAGAAATCAGAGAAATTATCTTAAAATATCTCATTCGTGATGGAATAATTGGCATCCCATGCGACAGTGGGGAAAAGGCATTAGCGATTCTAGAGAATGAAACAATCAGTCTGGTTATTTTAGATATTATGATGGAAGGAATGGATGGATTTGAGACAATCAAACGCATCCGTCAAAAAAAGGAAAACCTGCCGGTTATTTTATTAAGTGCCAGAGGAGAAGAATATGATAAGGTCTTGGGATTGGGGTTGGGAGCAGATGATTATGTGACCAAACCCTTCAGTCCTGGAGAATTTATGGCACGTGTCAAATCACAGTTACGCAGACAAAAGAGTATGGATCAAAAAGTAGATCTTTTGGAGTACGAAGGAATTCGTATGAATCTAACCAGTTATGTAGTGGAAGTAAGAGGAGCAGTTATTGAACTGACCGGCAAGGAAATGTTACTTTTAAAATTATTTATGGAAAATCCAAAACGTGTTTTTACAAAGAGTCAGATTTATCATCAGGTCTGGGAGGATGGCTTTGAAGACGATAATACAGTCATGGTATATATCAGCCATTTGCGAGACAAAATAGAAAAAAATCCCAAGGAACCAGTGATTATCAATACAATAAGAGGAATTGGATATCGATTAGGATGAAGATGAAAACAAAATTGCTGCTTACATTTTGGATTTCTATAGCGATGTCGGTACTGCTATTCATGTTAAGTACATATTATCTTGTCAATTATGGATATTTTAGTGGAATCAAACAGACAGATATGCAAAGTGCGGTGACAGAAATTCAGAATGCAATTCAAGCAGAAGATAATAAGAATATCGAAAATAGTTTTTTGAATGTATCAGGAAATTATGAGAAGATGGAATTTGTGTTGCTTTGCGATGGTGTTGAGGTGGTACAGAGCACTGGTTCCCTACCTGTTCCAAAGAATGAGGCAGAACTTTTAAAGGAAGTGCAAGGAACTAGTGAAGTAAACCTAAAGTATGAAGTTGCTGCGTCTTCCTTTACGATAGGAAAGCAGGCATATACAATCATCTGCTATGTGGACAAGAAATATTATGAAGCCATGACGTATGAGTTTAATTTTCAAAGAGGAACAGGAATCTTAGGGAAAATAGGGCTGATAGGATTTTTTATTACCGTTGTTATTACAAGCCTCTTTTTATTCCTGTTTACCAAAAAAAGCAGAAATAGGATGGAAAAAATATATTCTGTGATGCGAAAATACAATTTTGATAATGCGAATATCCGGATTTGCGATGGGGGAAATGATGAAATTGCGGAATTAGCGGATAGTTTTGATAAGATGGCTGAAAATTTGAATAGACAGCTAGCGATTCGAAATAGCTATGAACAAAATCGGAAAAGCCTAGTTTCTAGTCTGGCACATGATTTAAGAACGCCAATGTCGTCTATTATAGGATATTCGGAAATGATTAAGGATGGTATTTTTGACAATGAACAGGAACAGAAAAAGTATGTTGATATTATACATAGGAAAGCAGTGTATATGAATCAGATATTAACGGAACTATTAGATTTTTCTAGACTTGACATGGGGAATTATGAGCTTAACAAGACAACTTTTGATGCCGCTGAGATGTTGCGCGAGATTTTGATTGAGTATTATGCTTTTTTTGAAGAAAATAAGTATGAACTGATTTTTGATATCCAAGATGAAAAATATATAGGAAACTGGGACAAGGAACGTCTTGGCAGGGTCGTGCGTAATGTGATTGATAACTCAATCAAATATGGGATGGATGGTAGAAAACTCTATGTTAGAATTAGTCGGGAAACAAAATGGACGGTTATTGAAATCCGGGATTTTGGTGTGGGAATGACAAAAGAAAATGCAGAAGATGCATTTGAGCAGTTTTACAGGAGTGACAATGCAAGAAATAGTAAAAAAGGTGGAATGGGATTAGGTCTTGCAATTGCCAGTGAAATCATGAAAAAGCATGGTGGAAGCATCCAGATGGAGAGTGATCTAGGAGTTGGTATGGATACAAAGTTGTTCTTTTAAAGTAAGAATATTAAGAAAGACAGGGCATGCCGCTGAATATCCTTTAGACTATGGATTTGGGACAGCAATTGTCTGTGTTGAATTGATTAAATTGAGAAGATTAAAGGTTGTAATCAGAAAATTATTCGAGGTTGGGGACGAAAGAGCCAGTATCTAAAATATCAGATACTGGCTTAAATTTTGCCACTGTACGAACCGTTGTCCATTTCATAATATAGCAAGAATAGTCGAGAAGTCTTTTGAGAAATGCGATAAGATGGATATTGCAAGAAAGCGAGGTAAAAAAATGAAAGAAGTAATTAAAGTGGAGCAGCTTTCAAAATCATATGGTAAAAATACCGTGCTCATGAATCTGAACTTATTTTTAAAAGCTGGTAGTGTTTGGGGACTTTTGGGAGCAAATGGTGCTGGGAAAAGTACAAGTATTGAGTGTATTCTTGGAACGAAAAAAGCAGATACTGGCGCTGTTACTATTCTTGGAATGAATCCATGGTCAGACAGAAAAAAATTGTTCCAAAAAGTAGGAGTGCAATTTCAGGAAACAAATTATCAACGAGAAATAAAGGTCAATGAACTATGTGAAGAGACGGCATCAATTTATGAAAAACCTGCAGACTGGCATAAACTATTAAAACAGTTTGATATAGCGGGAAAAGAAAAGAGTGCAGTAAAGGAACTTTCCGGAGGGGAACGTCAGAGATTATTTATTATTCTTGCATTGATTCCGAATCCTGAGATTGTGTTTTTAGATGAATTAACAACGGGGCTGGATGCAAAAGCAAGGAGAGATGTTTGGAAGATTCTTGAGAAATTAAAGAAAGATGGATTAACAATTATACTGACTTCTCATTTTATGGATGAGGTAGAAGCACTATGCGATGAAATCTGTATTTTAAAAAAGGGCAAAGTGGTGTTTTATGGATCGGTTGAAGAAGCAATTAAATCCAGTCCTTATGACAGATTTGAGGATGCGTATCTTTGGTATTCGAATGAGGAGGAAAGAAAAGATGAAGACATTTAGAACAATGCTAAAAATAGAGGGGAAATTATCGATTCGTGATATGAATATGATTATTTTCGCAATTATTATGCCTTTGATTGTGCTTGTCATTCTGGGGACTGTTTATGGTAATAAGCCGGCTTTTGAAGGAGCAGGTTATACATTCATTGAGCAGTCGTTTGGTGCACTAAGCACAATTGCTATATGTGCTGGAGGTTTGATGGGTTTACCAATATTAGTTTCCGATTATAGAGAGCGAAAAATCTTAAAAAGGTTTCAGGTGACACCAGTGAGCACGGCTATGATATTATTTGTTCATCTAATGATTTATACATTGTATTCGGCAGTTTCTGTCATTCTTCTTTGGATTGTTGCAAGATTATTTTGGGGATTTCAAATGCGGGGGTCCTATCTCACTTTTTTTGCTGGATGGGTTTTAGTATTACTTTCCATGCTTAGTATTGGTATGTTGGTTGGTGGTGTAGCAAAAAACAGTAAGAGTGCATCCGTAATCGCATCCATATTATATTTTCCTATGCTCGTATTTTCGGGTGCAACCCTTCCATACGAGGTGATGCCTGTTCTAATGCAAAAGGTAGTGAATATTATGCCACTCACACAGGGAATTAAAATATTAAAAGCGGCAACCTTAGGAGTGACATTAGAGAATGTTTTTATTTCTGTGGTAGTAATGCTTACTCTTGCAGTAATATGTATCGGAGCTTCCATAAAATTTTTCCGTTGGGAGTAGTTTTTTTATAAAACAGCAAAATAAGTCGAGAATAAGTTTGCAAGATGGAGTATTATGATAGTATCAGGAGGTAAGAAGATGCAGGAGCAGACCTTGGCAGTGCAAAGAATGCAAGACTATATAGTAAAACATGTAAATGAAAATATTACGCTGGCAGACTTAGCAAATGTGTCTTTGTTTTCGCCGTGGTATTCATATCGTTTATTTAAAGAGTATACAAATTATACACCGGCAGATTATATTAGAAGATTGAAATTGTCAAAATCAGCATTGCGGTTAAGAGATGAAAACTTAAAGATTATCGATGTGGCATTTGATCTTGGCTTTCAAAGTGTGGAAGGATATCAACGTGCGTTTTCACGTGAATTTGGATGTAATCCCAGTGAGTATATCAAAAATCCGATACCACTTTACTTATTCATTCCTTATGGAGTCATATATAACGAGATACGAAAGGAGTATAGAAAAATGGGAGAAGTAAAAAATGTTTTTGTCCAGATAATTCACAAACCAGCCAGAAAAGTATTAATTAAACGAGGAAAAACAGCTAGAGAATATTTTGCTTATTGTGAAGAGGTGGGATGCGATGTATGGGGGCTACTTACCAGTATTAAGTCTATCAGTGGCGAACCAGTTTGTCTTTGGCTACCGGAAAAGTATCGCAAACCAGAAACATCTGAATATGTGCAAGGAGTAGAAGTACCAACTGATTTTGATGGAGTAATTCAGGAAGGGTTTGATGTGATTACATTACCGGAAGCGGACTATATGATGTTTCAGGGAGAAGCTTTTTTGGAAGAGGATTATTGTCAGGCAATCGACGAAGTGCAAGAGGCGATAAAAAAATATAATCCTGCTATTGTGGGATATGAATGGGATACTACAAATCCACGAATCCAATTGGAACCAATTGGAAAGAGAGGATATATTGAAATGATCGCTGTGAGAAAAAACTCATGATATGAAAAATCTTCTCTATTATTGTATCTGTATGGTACAATAGTAGGGAGGATTTTTTTAATTAAAAATATCCTTAATAAGATATATGGAGTTTGTTATGATTAAAGAAAACAAAGAAAAAGAGATTGAAACCATTATGAAAACAAGAGCTGATGTAATTGCATTTTGCAATGAATTTGCAGATATATACGAAGACTATCCATTCCATGATCCCAACTGGACGACGATGAGACATACATCTAACCAGAAAGTATTTGCTTGGATATATGAAAGGGACAGCTACATTTGGATTAATGTAAAATGCGACCCACAATGGAGAGACTTTTGGAGAAATGCTTACAAATCAGTGGTGCCGGGATATCATCTAAATAAGGAACATTGGAATTCGATTATTTTAGATGGAACGGTACTTGATAAAGATATTCAAAGAATGATAGCGGAAAGTTATGACCTTACAAAACCAAATATTCTTTCGCCAATGTGACAGTGGTTCCAGGAGTTTGCATTTATATTATATAGTTTCGGAGTTAGATTCGTTGGATAAATATTTCATAGATAACTCTTCTCGTAATCCTGGAACATCCGTTGTCCCTTTTTCTTTAGCAATTCTGTAATATTCACATTTGTAATTCACACGAGCGAGCGCATTTTGTAATACTTTGATTTGCTTTTCAGTCTTTTCTTTTTGTAAAAGAAAAAGTTCATATCGCTTTTCTATAGTGGAGTCACCCTCTTCACACCATTCAAAAAAAGTCTTAATATCTTTCAGTTGCATCCCGGTTGTTTTTAAGCATTCTATCATTCTCACGCACTCTAAGGCTGCTTCATCGAAGACACGTATATTCCCAGCGGTTCTGTGTACTAAGGGAAGTAGTCCTTCTTTATCATAGTATCGCAATGTTGAAATCGATATATTTAACATTTTTGATATTTCCCCAATTGAATATGTCATAATACCTCCTCAAAATTCAAGAAAACTTTTTTACTTTCACTTTTTTACTTTTTTAATTTCGTTAAATGAAAAGGTTAATTCGTGATTTTCACAAGTCCTTATTTTTGCAGGACTAAAATCGTGGTTTACCAGTTTACGAGTTACTAAAATTGGGCTATAATGCACATGTAGAGGTCTGTTTCCATGGGTGCAAGCATGG
>JBGSNZ010000002.1:0-232272 GCA_041739345.1 Acetivibrio sp.
AGATGTCGGGGCGTGCGTCGTGCCTTTCAAAACCATTATGCATTATGGAGCTGAGATTCTGCTAAAATGAACTTGTAAAAGTTCATTTTCAGCCGTTCAGAAGCTCTGCGGAATGTTAAATGCGTCTGGTTTTGAAAGGCACGACGCACGCCCCGACATCTAGACGTTCCAAAAACAAATTATTTTAAAGTCCCCTCGAAAGGTAGTACCCATATTACTCATTGACGTATTTTTGCATGAATGCTATAATTCGGTTAATGTAATATTTGGTAAAAAAGTAGCGTTATTTCTTAGAAATGAGGGAAAAACATTGGTACAGCCCAATTACACGAACGAACGACTGTTTGAACTCGCAAAACAAAACTATAGTAAATTAGAACAAGTATGTAAAACTTTGGATGCAGAAGGATACTGGGAACAACCGAAAGCAGTATTGAAACATTCCATTGAAGAATTTTTAGATTTATACATACAGGCGGCATTAATCAATTTAGCAGTATATTGTGGACGGCTTCGTGAAGATGAAAGACGTTTTATTATTGAGCTTCCAAAACAAAATGTAATTGCGTGTGCTTATGAAGAAAATGAAACGGATGAACCTGTTTTTTTAACAGTTAAAAATATGATGAAATCACCGCCTATTTTGTTACAATTATGTGGAGTTCGAGATGTGGAAAAACAATCGGACTTTACGGAACAGTTTTTTGACTCTTTTTTAAATATAATGTTGACCATGTCACATATTAATCAAGCAAGAGACCGATTTGTTAATGGTTTTATACAAGAATATTATGATAAAAACCGTGTATTTATAAACCAGGGTCAAATAGGTGAAGATTTATCGCCTCGTTATTTGTTTAAAAAACTAAGTGATGATAAAATCGGAGAAACATTCTTATTTGCGAAAGAAAAAGAAAATTGCCAGGTTTTGAAGGCAGTGGTACTTCCTGAAAAAAAAGAGAATGTATTAGAAAAAGTTGAATATGTGTGCGAACAGTTAGAGATAATGAAAGAAGAACAGTTAGAAGAAGAGATTAAAGAAAAAAAGTTAAAGACGAAATTGGAAGAATATTTAGAGCAATTGAATCTTCTTGTTGGTTTACAAAATGTGAAAGAAGAAATTAAGTCTTTGATTAATCTGATAAAAGTACGAAAACTTCGCGAAAGTTTTCATATGCCAATGATGGACATGACATATCATATGGTATTTACTGGAAATCCTGGAACTGGTAAAACGACAGTTGCTAGACTCATAGCAAAAATTTATCAGGAACTTGGAATCTTATCTACAGGAAAGCTTATTGAAACAGATCGTTCTGGTCTTGTAGCCGGTTATGTTGGACAGACGGCATTAAAAGTAAAAGAAGTTGTCGAGAATGCACTCGGAGGAGTACTTTTTATTGATGAAGCATATTCTTTAAGTAATAATGTTGCAAATGATTTTGGTGGAGAGGCAATTGATACCTTAGTTAAGATGATGGAAGACCACAGAGATAATCTTGTTATTATTGTTGCTGGATATAAAGACGAAATGAAAAGCTTTCTAGATTCCAATACGGGATTGGTTTCTAGATTCAATAAATTCATTGCATTTGAGGATTATTCCATTGATGAACTCTCCGATATTTTAACATCTATGGCGAACAAAGTTGGCATTGAGATGACGGAGGATGCAAACGAATATTTAAAAGCAAATCTTTCTAGATTCACCGAAGAAGAATTCCGCATATTTGGAAATGCAAGAGGTATTCGAAATGCATTTGAAAAAATTATGATAAAACAGGCAAATCGCCTAGTGGAATTAGAATCACCAACCAAAGAACAGCTTTGTGAGGTAAACATAGAAGATGTGACTGATATTTTTTAATTATATAGTAGTTTGAAAAAAGTGGAAAAGCTACAAAGATTTACTAGTGTATTTTTAATAGAACGACACATACTAACAGCGTAACAAACAACAACAAATCATTATCAAAATGAAACTGTGATAAAGAAATGGAGGAGTTTATTATGTCAAGTAGTAGAAATCGTGTTGAAGTTCCACAGGCAAGAGCGGCGATGAATCAGTTTAAATATGAGGTCGCAAATGAAATCGGTGTTCCTTTAAAAGAAGGATACAACGGTGATTTAACTTCTCGTCAAAATGGTAGCGTAGGTGGCTATATGGTGAAGAAGATGATTCAGGATCAGGAAAAGAAAATGGCAGGTATGCAGTAAACCGAAGAACTATTTGGGAATAGAGAGTATCGCTCAAGTCATTTAAGACTTGAGCGATACTCTCTTTATGTCATTCGCAAAAATTTATTGACATTTTTTATTTGATACATTAATATGTGAAAGTATAGGTGGTGGAATTATGACAAAAGGTCAGATGGAGGCCAAAATAAGTGAAGTTGTAAGCATGTTTGAGATTGAATATATGGGAAGAGGTCCTAAAACGATAAAAACATATATAATTAATGATATGATTGTTGTAAGATTGACTGGATTCTTAAGCCCATCTGAGAAAAAACTCACAGATAATCCGCAAGGAATTGAATTATTTAAGAAAGTTCGAACGTCATTATTTGAAGGTGGGAGAGTATATTTGGAAACATTGATAATGGATATTATTGATGTAGCCATAGTAAGCACTCATTCTGATATAAGTACAAAGACAGGCGAAAAAATAATAGTAATTACGGTTGATAAAAATCTCGAAGAATTAGTTAAAATAAAATAAGTTTCGGAAGACAACACAAAATAGAAATTTAAACTCTAAGTTGTAAGTAAGCCGATATCCATTTTTTAATGGGTATCGGCTTTTTTAATACGCTAACGCAATGAAAGTGTAATACTTGCATAAACAAATGAAGATCACTGCAATGCGTAGGAAGAGATTCGTAAAGTGTTTCTTTGAATGAATCCTAAAATGTAAGGAGGAAATGAATGTTTCATAAATTTTTAAAAATAATCGGTGAATGATATTTTATATAAAAATCTTCCGATTAAAATCTGGTAGAAAAGCGAATATTAAAATGAAAGAGAGGTAAAAACATGTTAGATACTTTAAATAAAATAAATATACCAAATTATGTACTTGATATACTAAAATCTTCAAAGGGAGTTACAATACCAAAAACAAGAGAAGAATTAATGATTCTTGCAATGGGTAATGAAGAAAACACAAGCTTTGATGTTAGCTATGAGGTAAGCGGTAAGGGTACAGTGCTGGAAGCAACTGTTACAAAATGTAAAAATGGTGCAGTGGTTAACTATAATGACGATTATATGAGAAGACGTGACCCGGATAGCTTGTTGATTGGTGATAATAAGGATACAGATAAGGCAAGATATAAAGATGTATATAAGAAAGATTTTGAGCCATTAAGAAATGAAACATTTGAATGGCTAAAACAACAAGAGCTTATTTTTATTCCATTCAAATCCGGTGGCTATGAATATGGATATGATTCTATATTGATTTCACCTGTAAATGCTGGATTTTTTGCAGCTGGTCTTGCAGATTTACAAGGATTTTTAAATATTGATGAAATAACAGACAGCTTTCATCCAAGAGCTATCATTTTTCTGGCTCCGCCTTTCAGACATACGCATTTTGATGGAAAGCAGATTGTTGTCCATAACCGCTTGGATCATATGCATGAAGTGTATTCCTATAATCTTTATCCTGGACCAAGTGCAAAAAAAGGAATATATGGTGTTCTTCTTAATATTGGGGAAGAGGAAGGTTGGGTAACTGCGCATGCATCTACCGTTAAGGTAATTACTCCGTATGATAATGAAATCGTAATCATGCATGAAGGGGCTTCCGGCGGCGGTAAAAGTGAAATGATTGAGGATATTCATAGACAGATGGACGGAAGAGTAATGATGGCTAAAAATACGGTCTCTGGTGAAAAAACATATCTCGTTTTAAATGATACATGTGAACTGCTTCCCGTAACGGATGACATGGCACTATGCCATCCCAAAATGCAAAATGATAGTAAAAAACTCGTTGTAAAAGATGCTGAATCGGCATGGTTTATAAGACTTGATAATATTAAATGCTATGGTACCTCTCCGCAATATGAGAAGATTTTGACTCAGCCGAAAGAACCGCTAATCTTTTTAAATCTACAAGGCATTCCGAATGCAACTTGCCTTGTATGGGAACATACGTTGGATCAGGATGGAACTCCTTGTCCGAATCCGCGTGTCATTTTGCCAAGAAGCTTAGTTTCAAACGTAATTGATAGCCCGGTAGAAGTGGATGTCAGAAGCTTTGGTGTTCGCACTCCGGCATGTACAAAAGAAAATCCATCTTATGGTATTATGGGACTTTTCCATGTGCTACCGCCAGCATTGGCTTGGTTATGGCGTTTGGTTGCACCAAGAGGATATAACAATCCAAGCATCATAGATTCGGAAGGAATGACGAGTGAAGGAGTGGGATCATATTGGCCATTTGCTACTGGCAAGTTGGTAAGTCAGGCCAACCTATTACTAGATCAAATTATTAGTTCTTCCAATACACGCTATGTTTTGATTCCGAATCAGCATATTGGTGCTTATGAAGTAAGCTTTATGCCACAATGGATAGCAAGAGAATATATCGCTCGTCGAGGTAGTGCAAAATTTAAGCCAGAACATTTAATCGAATCACGTTGCCCACTGTTAGGTTTTTCACTGGATTCATTAAAAATAGATGGTCAGTATATCCGAAAAGCATTTCTACTACCAGAGACCCAAAAAGAAGTAGGATTAGAAGGATATGATGCGGGTGCAAATATTCTAACAGACTTTTTTAAACAAGAACTTGCAAAGTTTCAAACCAAAGAGCTTAACCCATTAGGATATCAGATCATTGAAATGTTTTTTGACAATGCTTCGATTCAAGATTACATCGATTTAATTCCAATGAGATATTAATATGGAGATTGTATGAGTATGAAAGAAACAAACATCAAATATACCGACTTAATACCTGCGTTGTCAGGACTTATTGGAAAAATAGCGCTTGTTTCTTCCTTTGCTATGGTATGGGCTAACGAGCTTCAAATTATGAATCCAAACTTTGTTTTGGAAAATGTGAGAGTTGAAATTTTGTTAGGAAGTATCGTAACTTTAATAGCAGCGATATTATACCCACAAGCTGCACCAGCAGGTACATTAGCGCCCCTTGTTGTGTTAGTGCCTACAATGTCTCAATTTGGAGTTCATCCTCTCATCCTAGGAATTGCCGTTGGTGTTATTGGGTTTTTGATAGTAAGGACAGGTATATTTAAGCGTTTGGTGGAATTGGCAGGTTTTATTTGTAAAACTAGTCTATCGCTTTGTTTTGGAATATCAGGTGTCTGGATGTCAGTTAAGAAACTATATTCATTTTTTTACACCGATAAACCAATACTTGT
Source organism: Acetivibrio sp. (assembly GCA_041739345.1). GTDB lineage: Bacteria > Bacillota > Clostridia > Lachnospirales > Lachnospiraceae > DIGJ01. The sequence goes on from JBGSNZ010000002.1 coordinate 5,397, forward strand.
GGTACTGATGGTAGTGTTAATAATTGTTTATATAACGCTATTCTATTATAAAATGAGCTGGCTTGTAATCCCAGTTGCTTCCTTCGTTGCATTTGTGATTCCACTTTTATTTCATTCAGGGTATGATATGCCATTAGTGAATATAAATCTGAACTTAAGTCCGTTCTATTGGTGGAACAATATGTGGGGTATTGGATTTGGTCTGGATGTGATGACAATCCTTAAGACAATTCCATTTGCATTTTTTGTCATATTACTTTGGACCATCGATACGGTTTCCATTCAAAGCATTAGAGAAGCAAGTTATGGACAAAACGATAATACAGAAGATATGAATATAGAACAATCCTTTCTGATTGTATCGATTCGAAATATTATTGGAGCTTTTTTTGGAGGGTCACAGACGGGATCGCTTTGGAGGAGTTTCTTGATACCTCTTTATATGGTCAAGCGTCCTATGCGTATTTGTGCCATGATACTTGGTATCGCCGGAATCACAGCCAGCCTTACAGTTGTACCAATTCAGATTTTGTCATATACTCCATTGGTCTGGTCAGTACTACTTTTTGGTATATTTATGCCCTTTACAGTAACGGCAATATCTAATATTATTCATGCGAAAAAGGCGAAAACAAGAATACTTATAATATGTTTTGCACTATTAGGAATTGGAATTAATCCGATTTTAACATGGATAGGTTCAGTAGTTTATGAAAAAACAGAGAGTGCCACGAAAGCCATAAAATGACTTGCGTGACACTCTCTTTTGTCTTCTGTCAAAAGAATAACAAAATTAAGTATTGAAAAATAAGGTTGATTGAGATAAACTAAGTTTGATGTATTCCATTCTATCGCTATGTATAGAGGGAAAGTAAGCAATAGGGAGCAAATATGAGAGTAATTGCAGGTAGTGCAAAAAGAATTCAATTGGTAACTCCAGAAGGACTAAATACCAGACCAACCACGGATCGAATCAAAGAAACTTTATTTAATATGATTCAGGATTATTTATTCGATGCCCGTTTTCTTGATTTATTTAGCGGTAGTGGAGCAATTGGAATAGAGGCAATAAGCAGGGGAGCAAAGGAAGCTGTGTTTGTGGAAAATAACAAGGCAGCGTTGAATGCAATTTCTATTAATTTAGAAAAAACAGGTCTAGAAGAAAAAGCGCAAGTACTTTCAATGGATTATCTGGGTGCATTAAAGGTATTAGCGGGACGTAAGGAAACATTCGATGTGATTTTTATGGATCCGCCATATGATCAGTATTTTGAAATGAAAGTTTTGGAATATTTGTCGGCTTCGGAAATGCTTCATGAAGATACCTTAATTATATTTGAGGCATCCTTACAGACGAACACGGAGTATACAGAATCATTAGGATACGAAATTTACAAAATTAAGGAATATAAGACAAACAAACACGTATTCCTAAAATGGAAGGGTACATTATGAGAATCGGAATTTATCCAGGGAGCTTTGACCCAGTAACCTTAGGACATATAGACATTATTATGCGCTCCTCAAAGCTTTTTGATAAGCTTTATATAGGTGTGCTTAACAACAATAGAAAAGATGCATTGTTTACAGCCGAAGAAAGAGTGGAAATGCTTAAATCGGTAACAAAGGACATACAAAATGTAGAAGTCGAAGCATTTAATGGACTTTTGGTAGACTATGCTATGATAAAAAATGCAACCGCAATTATTCGTGGACTTCGCGCAGTAACCGATTTTGAATATGAACTGCAGCTTGCACAGACGAATCACAAAATACAGCCAAAGGTAGACACTGTATTCTTGACTACAAGCGTAGAATATTCATATTTAAGTTCTAGTATTGTAAAGGAAATCGCTACTTATAATGGTGATGTGAGTAAATTTTTAACAGAAAAGGTAAGTGAAGCGTTACATAATAAATTAATGGAAAAGAATGGTACAAGATGGGAGAGCACATATGGGAACAAGCAGAATTGAACAATCAATTGAGGACATTTATGAATTTATTGAAAATTGCAAAACGCAGCCTTTGTTTTCATCAAGGGTAATCGTTCCAAAAGATGAACTGTACGATTTGTTGGATGAATTAAGAATGCGTACACCAGATGAAATCAAACGATATAAAAAGGTAATCGCAAATCGAGAAGCAATTCTTGAAGATGCACAAAAAAAAGCAGACGAGATGTTAGATGAAGCTCGTCAAAGAACAGAAAGCTTAATTAATGAATCTGAAATAGTGCAACAGGCGTATTTTCAGGCAAATCAGATTGTTAGCCAAGCAACGGAAGAAGCAAACCGTATTATGACTAAGGCAGTACAAGAATCCGATCAGATTCGGATAAATGCTTTGGCATATACCAATGACTTATTGGCTGATGCAGAGCATGCACTCGTTTATGCATATGAAAATGCAAGTGAGCGGTATGAGGCTCTTACAAGTACCTTAAAATACGGATTAGATACCATTCAAAATAATCGTGCTGAATTAGGCCTTGAAAATCAAAATTCAGCAGGAGAAGCAACTTCTGATGCAGAAGAAGCTATTGAGTATGCTAAGAAAGAGTCAAGAGAGGACGACTTGGACGACAGCTTACTTGATGATGAATTCAATTTTGACGAAAATACCTTCTTAGAGGATATTAAATAATAGTAGTAGATACGTAAGGAACACACAGATTCCACTGCTCAATAATTTTGTTACTGTATAAGTAAGAATGGACAAATTGGAATCTTTAATTACTGCCTGAGTTTGAAAGAGTGCTGACAAACCACCAAATGATGCGATGAACATACCAATCAATAATTTCGTGGATGGTGAAAGTATACTTTCATGAACTAGATTAATTCCGGTAGTAATTTCCATGCTGCCACAAAGAAAAATCTTTGCGATAACTGGTAATGGAAGGTGTACTTTGATTATATTGGCAAGCAAAGAAAAAAGGATGATATAGCCACCTATTTTTGTGATAACTTCAAAACTTGCCATGATTACATTATCAAAAGACAAGCCTTCTTGAGAAGAATCTTCTAAAAGACTGGAAGTTTTCAAATTATTTGATTTTAATTTTGAGCGTCTTGGATAAATCACAAGTGCACTCAAAATGGCGGAAAGATATAGTATACCTAGTAGTAAAAAACGTTTGTCCGTAACACTCAAGCAATGGACAAAAACATAATTTAAAAGAAATGCAGGGCTTGCATTGTTACAGAAGGATAGTAAAAACTGTCCTTCTTTTTTTGATGTTTTTCCTTCCGATACAACAAAATTGCAGGATTTTGCACCAATGGGATACCCGGATAGAAAACCGGTAAATATGGTATAAAGCTTTCCTGAACTTAAGGGGAGAAGTCGTTCCATCAAATTTGTAATAACAAGAAACGGAAATAAAGTTGGAAGTACCACTTGAAACCACAAAAGCAATCCTGATTTTGCACCAACAAAAGCAGTACCTGGAAATAAAATAAGAAAACCGAAGGCAATCACTAATAAAAATAGAATCATAAGTTTCCTAAAAATGTCTTTTAGTAATCTTATGATTCGTAAAATTTGGATATTCATGCTTATTGTATGATTAATGGATGGGTATAATCATTCGAAATCGAGATCTTAAATTTCTTTAAAACCACACGGTTATATAGATCGGTGCAATCGATATCATGAGAAAGAAGCTCATTATAATCAGCAACCTTTGTAATGATAGGAATGGAAGCGAGTTTTTTATTTATTACCACGGAAGATTCCCTCCTAAACCCTAAAAGGTGAGCATAAATGGAGGGCGTGTTTCCTTCCTTTATTTCTAACAGGATATGGAGTAGTACACGCTGAATTCTGGTAAGTGTAAACTGTCTTGTTTTTAATTTACTTGCAAATTCGGATATGGTAGAAAAATCTTTTCTAAGATTTAAAATTCGCTTTGCTAAGTCAGAGGAAACATCCACATAGTTAATAAGTTCTTCATACGTGATGAACAATAGCTTATAGTAGAGATATTCGGAAAAATCATCAAGGACAATTGGAAATGTTTTATGTTCCACTTTGTTTAATAAGTGTAGGACGGAATCCGGTACAAGCGATGTATATGCTTCTAAAGAATTTATATCGGTATAACTTTTTCTCAATGCAGTTGCAGAAGGAAGAGAGGAGCTAGCTGGCAAGTCTTCTTCGCTATAGAGGGAGCCTTCCCGCTTTGCTATGAGGGGCTCAATCGTGCTTTTTAAACATTGTAACGCTTTTAGGTACTCAATCCCTAAGATATTGTTTGAAGATTCTAAGAAGCGTTCCAAATAATCGCTGTCCGTACTAGATAGGAGAGGCAGCAGGGCAATCTTTCTTGCAACGGGAAAAGTCTTTCCGGTGGTAAGTTCTTGTTTTAAACGAGAAGTATAAGAAACTGGCTCCTTCGTTAGTATGGTTGCAATTTCTTGCATAAGGCATAAATCAGTGTCTTCTGCACCAAAGCAAAGATAATCGATATTGCCAAGTCCATTTAGGATGGATACAGCTCCATAGGCAAATGCTTCTGCACTTGCAGTCGCATAAAAGGGAGGAAGCTCATAAACGACATCAGCACCATTTATAAGAGCCATGCTGGTACGTGTATATTTATCGGTAATGGCAGGAGTGCCACGTTGAACAAAATTACCACTCATAATAGCAACGACGTAATCAGCGCCGCTTAATTTCTTGGCCTGCTCTAAATGATATTTATGTCCATTGTGAAAAGGATTATATTCTACAATAACTCCAACAGTTTTCAAAATTTGTTCCCTTCCTGCGCATCATTTGGCGCATCTTTTGTTTCTTAATTTCTTACATTATAGATGATTTCCTTAGAAAACTCAATTCAGATTTCATTCGATAGAATCAACTCATTAATTTCATCAATAAGTGAGCGGAATTAGTTGAAATTATCAATAAGTAAAATGATTGAAATCAATTGAAAGGCTTCTTTTTCTGTGCTATGGTTTTCTTATAGAAAGAGGAGGTATATATAATTATGTCAGATTATAGAGAAATGTGGAAAGATTTAGGAATGGATTTGGAAACCCATGATCAATTATGTGAAGTATTACCACAGGCTTTTGGGGATGTATTTTTAACACAGGAAAATAGACCGGAAGCTATGGATTATTATAACTTTGTAATTTCTGAGATTCATGGAGTGCGCCCACAGGAATTGATTGAGCATCAAAAGAAGGGCGGAAAAGTATTTGGTACGTTCTGTGTATTTGTACCGGACGAAATTGTATTCGCAGCAGATGCAATTGCAACCGGACTTTGTGGTGGTTCACAGTTTTGGGTACCAGGTGGAGAAAAGTTATTACCAACCAATACTTGTCCATTGATCAAGGCATCATTGGGTGCTAGATTTGATAAAACTTGTCCATTCTTTCGTATTGCAGATATGTATGTAGGAGAAACAACCTGTGATGGAAAGAAAAAAGCATGGGAAATTCTTGGAGAAGATGTGCCAATGCATGTTATGAATCTTCCTCAAATGAAACGTAGAAAAGATGTAATAGCATGGGCAGCAGAAATAGAAGAGTTTAAACAGGTCGTAGAAGATTTTACTGGTAATGAAATAACAAGTGAATCATTAAAAGAGAGCATTCATTTAATCAATGAAAAACGCAAGGCGTTGGCACGTCTCTATGATTTTAGAAAACATAAAAAGCTTCCAATTAGCGGTCGAGATGCTCTTGTTATCTCACAGATTGCATTTTATGATGATCCGAAGCGTTTTACGCAGATGACCAATAAACTTTGCGATGAGTTAGAGGAGAGAGTAAAAAATCAGGTAAGTGTTGTAGAGGAAGGAACAAAGAGAATATTACTTTCAGGCACACCGCTTGCAGTTCCAAACTGGAAATTGCATAATATTATTGAAACGAGCGGTGCGGCAGTTGTTTGTGAAGAAATGTGCACCGGAACCAGATATTTTGAAAATCTGGTCGATGAATCGAAGTCAACGGTTGAAGAACAAATAAAAGCTCTGGCAGAACGTTATATGAATATTAATTGTGCTTGCTTTACACCAAATACTGGTAGAATCGAAGATATTATTCGTATGGCAAAAGAATATAAGGTGGATGGTGTAATCGATGTAAATCTTAAATTCTGTAGTCTTTATGATACGGAAGGATTTGTGGTTGAGAAAGCATTAAAAGAAGCAGGGATTCCTGTACTTGGTATTGAAACAGATTATACAGATTCTGATGCACAGCAGCTTCGAACAAGAATTGGTGCATTTATTGAAATGTTGAATCAATAAAATAGGAACGATTATGGAAGAATATTATGTGTTATTTCATAACCACCATAGTGGGATGGAACTGTATCAGGCATTAAAAAAGCAGAACATAAAAACAACAATTGTTCCGACACCAAGAAGAGCCAGTGCCTGCTGTGGTATATCACTCTTAATAAATGAAGAAGACAAAGAAAAGATAATGGAGTGCATAAAAAAAGAAAAAATCGAAATACATAAAATAATTGCATTGGATAAAATAAATGATGCGAAGCGGGATCGCTATTGTTGATGACTATTTTGATTTGTTTGGGGGATGTTGCAAAATAAAGATTGTAACATTCCCTTATTTTGAGTGTCGCTAGAGCAGAAATGGGAGAAAGTGAAAGAAAAACATTTTCACTCTGCAAGTTTGTGTCTGCGCTACGTACACAAACTTGATATGCGCAAAGAGCAGCGCAGAAATGGGAGAACATATGAACTATATTGGAATTGACATAGGATCGACTGCTTCAAAAGTAGTAGTACGAGGAGAGAAAGAGGATTATTTTGTATTACCTTCCGGTTGGAATAGCAAAGATACAGCCGCCTTGATTCTAAAACATCTAAATGAAAAAGGAATTCATGTAAATAAAGAAAATTCGTACGTGGTAGCAACTGGCTATGGTAGAGGAGCGGTTGATTATGCGAATAAAGAAGTAACTGAAATTACCTGCCATGGAATTGGTGGACGGTATCTGGTGGGGCAGGACACAACAATTATTGACATTGGTGGGCAAGATACCAAGGTAATCATTGTGGAAAATGGAGTCGTTACAGATTTTCTAATGAATGACAAGTGCTCTGCGGGTACGGGAAAGTTTCTTGAAATTATGGCAAATCGTTTAAATGTAACAATAGATGAGCTGTTTTCACTTGCAGCAATCGGAACACCGGTTGCAATTAGTTCACTTTGTACTGTATTTGCTGAATCGGAGATTATTAATTTTATGCAAGAAGGAAGAAATAGAGAGGACATTGCTGCAGGAATTATTGATTCGGTAGCAAATAAAGTAACCTCATTAACAGCAAAGAAAAAATTATCAAATACTATAATTATAACAGGTGGACTTAGCCATAGTGAATATTTTGCAAACGAGTTATCGAATAAAATAAAAATTAATGTTAAAAATAATAAGCTAGGACGATATGCAGGGGCACTTGGCGCAGCTATAATTGCAGAAAAAGAAGCGATAAAAGGCATTTGACGAACCTTACCAAAAGTTTTATAATACGAGTGGTTAGATAATTTATGCAAGAATTTTGGGAGGGTTACAATGCAATTCGAAATAGTTACAGATTCATCTGCAAATTTGCCAGAGGATATGATTGAAGCTTATCATTTGACAATCTTGTCGCTTTCTTTTTTTGTTGATAAAGTGGAATACTATGGTTATGAAAAAGGGAAATTAACAGATTTGGCACAGTTTTATGCAATGATGAGGGATAAAAAAGAAGTAACGACATCATTAGTGAATACAAGTGCAGCAATGGAACAGTGTGAAACGTTATTAAAGGAAGGTAGGGATATCCTATATATCGGATTTTCATCCGGTTTAAGTGGAAGTTATCAATCCGTTACTGTCGCTTTGGATGAATTAAAAGAAAATTATCCAGAACGAAAAATTTATTCTGTAGACACATTGGCAGCAGCATTGGGCGAAGGCTTATTGGTGCGATATGCCATCGACTTACGAAAAGAAGGAAAAAGCATCGAAGAAGTGAGCAAGTGGCTTTTGAAAAATCGGTTGCATTTATGCCATTGGTTTACAGTTGATGATTTGTTTTTCCTAAAACGTGGTGGACGTATATCTACTACAACAGCACTATTAGGTACCGCACTTAATATTAAACCGGTACTTCATGTGGATGATGAAGGTCATCTTATAATGATGGAAAAAACCAGAGGAAGAAAAAAATCACTGGATGCTTTAGTGGATCATATGCAAAATACAATAGAACATCCAGAAGGACAATATATCTATATTAGTCATGGAGATTGTCTCGAAGATGCAGAATATGTTGCAGAAAAAGTAAAAAAGCTTTATCCAATAAAAGAAGTATTTGTTCGAATTTTGGATCCTGTCATTGGTGCTCATTCAGGACCGGGAACCGTAGCATTATTTTTCCTTGGAAGTAAAAGATAAAAATTACTTGTAGGTATAAAATATTTAAGTTATAATAAAAGTTAAGGGTTCAAACCAAAAAAATATTATTTACTTACAAAGGAGTGTTTTATCGTGTCATTTATTGGTGAAATTAAAGCAAGAGCAAAAGAAAACAGAAAAACAATAGTACTACCAGAAGCAGAAGATATCCGTACAATTCAAGCTGCTGCACAGATACAAAAAGAGGATGTTGCAGATCTTGTTCTTATTGGAAAAGAAGAGGAAATTAAAAAATTAGCTGGAGATTTGGATATTTCAAATGTTAAGATTGTAGATCCTGAAACGGATTCAAATTTTGATAAATATGTTGATATTTTAGTTGATTGTCGTAAAAGCAAGGGCATGACAAAAGAAGAAGCGCAAAAGATTTTAAAGAATAGCTATACTTACTATGGAGTTGTTATGGTAAAAGCTGGAGATGTTGATGGAATGGTATCTGGTGCTTGTCATTCAACTGCAGATACATTAAGACCATCCCTTCAAATATTAAAGACTGCACCTGGTACCAAATTGGTATCCTCATTCTTTATTATAGTAGTTCCAGATTGTGAATTAGGAGCAAATGGTACATTTGTATTCTCTGACTGCGGATTAAACCAGAATCCAAATTCGGAAGAATTAGCTGCAATTGCAGGGTCTTCTGCAGAAAGCTTCAAATGTTTAGTTGGAGAAGAACCATTGATAGCAATGCTGTCTCATTCTACAAAAGGTAGTGCAAAACATGCAGATGTTGATAAAGTGGTAGAAGCAACGAAAATTGCAAAAGAACAATATCCACAGTATAAGATTGACGGAGAGTGCCAGACAGATGCTGCTATCGTTCCAAGTGTTGGAGCTTCCAAAGCACCAGGAAGTGAAGTTGCAGGACAAGCTAACGTACTTGTATTCCCTGATCTTGATGCAGGAAATATCGGATACAAATTAGTACAGCGTTTAGCAAAAGCAGAAGCATATGGACCTTTGACCCAGGGAATAGCAAAACCTGTGAATGACTTATCAAGAGGTTGTTCTGCAGAAGATATTGTTGGTGTAGTTGCAATTACAGCAGTACAAGCGAGTATACAATAAGAACATTTCAACAAAACCAAAAAATAAAGCGAGGAAAACAAAATGAATGTATTAGTTATGAATTGTGGCAGTTCGTCACTAAAATATCAGTTAATTGATATGGAAAATAAAAATGTACTGGCAAAAGGTATTTGTGAACGAATTGGAATCGAAGGTTCTAAACTTACCCATTCTGCAGAAGGAAAAGAAAAGCATGTCGTAGAAAAGGCAATGCCAGACCACACCATGGCAGTAAATATGGTTCTGGAAGCTCTTGTAGATGCAAATGTAGGAGTTATTTCTGATATTAATGAAATCAATGCAGTTGGTCACCGCGTACTTCATGGTGGAAAATACTACAGTGATTCAATTGTCGTAACAGAAGATGTCAAAAAAGTAATTCGTGACTGCTTTGATCTTGGACCTCTTCACAATCCAGCAAACCTTATAGGAATAAATGCTTGTGAAGCTGCTATGCCAAACGTACCACAGGTAGCAGTTTTTGATACTGCTTTTCATCAGACCATGCCTCCAAAAGCATATTTGTATGCAATTCCTAGAGAATATCAGGAAAAATACAGCATCAGAAGATATGGCTTCCATGGAACCAGCCATCGTTTCGTTTCTAAGCGTCTGGTAGAATACACAGGACTGGATATCAATAATTCTAAGGTGATTGTTTGCCATTTAGGAAATGGTTCTAGTATATCTGCAGTTGTTAACGGAAAATGCGTAGATACCAGTATGGGATTTACTCCATTGGAAGGTCTTATCATGGGAACAAGAAGTGGAGATATCGATCCTGCAATCGTAGAGTTTCTTGTAAACAAAGAAGGCTTGTCTGTTGGTGAAGTAATGGATATTTTAAATAAGAAATCCGGTGTTCTCGGAATGTCTGGTATATCCAGTGACTTTAGAGATTTGGAAAATGCAGCAGAAGAAGGCAATCAAGATGCGATTAATACACAAGAAGCATTTTCTTATCGCGTAGCAAAATACATTGGTGCATATGTTGCTGCTATGGGTGGTGTTGATGCGATTGCATTTACGGCAGGAGTAGGCGAAAATGATTCTGCGATTCGTCGCCTGTCTTGCAAATATCTAGGTTACCTTGGAGTAGCTGTTGATGCAGAAGCAAACAAGGTTCGTGGAAAAGAGAGAGAAATCTCAACTCCTGATTCCAAGGTTAAGGTTTGTGTAATCCCAACAAACGAAGAATTGGCAATTGCAGAGGAAACAGTAGCATTAGTAAAATAATAGTTGACAAAATAGTAATATGTGGATATAATACTAAGAGTGTGTTTGTGTCCTGTATTATATAGGAGAATATATGATAATTTCATTATCGGAAATCATGTCTGTAAAAAATAAGACAGAACACATAGAGGCTCCATTGGAACTTAGTTGCTTTGAGCTGGATGGAATGGAATATGAAATTGTCGAGAAAGAAAAAGTCACCCTTGAAATTATTTCAAAGGGGGATCGTAGCGTATCTTTTTCTGCCAAGACAAAACTTTCATTAGTAATTCCATGTGGTAGGTGCCTTGATGATGTTAAGATTCCTTTTGATATTCACGTGTCAAAAGACTTGGATTTTAATGAAACTGACGATGATAGAGTCAAGGATTTAGATGAATTAAATTACATTGATGGATATAAACTGGATGTAGACTTGCTTGTTTTTGATGAGATTTTACTAGAGTTTCCAATACAGGTTCTATGTGAACCAAATTGCAAAGGAATTTGTAAAGTATGTGGAGCCAATCTTAATAAGCAATCCTGTGATTGTGAACAATCGATAGGTGACCTTAGAATGTCAGTAATCCAAGATATCTTCAAGAATTATAAGGAGGTGTGACCATGTCAATCTGTCCAAAGAATAAATCTTCAAAAGGTAGAAGAGATCAAAGAAGAGCAAACTGGAAAATGACTGCCCCAAACTTAGTTAAGTGCAGCAAATGTGGAGAGCTTATGATGCCACATAGAGTTTGTAAAGCTTGTGGAAGTTATAATAAAAAAGAAATTATTACAGCTGAATAAGATGTAAAAAAAGACTTTTCGGGGTTTCCCGAAAGGTCTTTTTTATTGGTGCGCCCAGTATGGGCGTAATTTAAAACTTGATAGTTTGAAATAAATCTACTAAATACGACTTTACACTGGAAGAATCACTTATAAAGCTTTCCGTAAGTTCGAAAAAATACGGTTTTGATTTATAATCGCGTTGAAAAGCAGGAGTAATTTTATCTTCATACTGTGGAAGAAAGAGTCCTTCCTTACGAGTATAACAGGTACTAAGTTTTGCTTTCTCACGAAAGGCTTTATCGACGTAGGTAGCAACACTTTTATGTATCGCGGTATCTTCTTGTGGAAGATAGTAGTAATCCTGATAATTTTTGTAAAAATATTTTAGAGTATCTTGTACAATTAATAGTTCAATATCTACAATGTCTTCGATAACAGTCAGCGAATAGGATTCTTGTCTAAATGTAAGATTATTTGGCAAAGAATGTTCCAGCAATAAACGAATATGAAAATGATCTTCATAAATTTTTGTTTCCACTACTTGAAAAGCTCCATTAAAAAAATCTTGGTAACGTAGCATGTTGGAACAAGCAAATAGGCCAAACAAATCCTCTTTATTATGTAGAAGTAATGCTTCCAATTGCTCTTTATAGGATTTTGAAAAAATCTTATTTTTCATGTAGTCACAATAAACGGAGATGAGTTCGCCACCATCGAATGGATCCTCTCTTAAAATACCCAGAAATTCTTCTACTGTTTTTTGTTTTAAATTTTTCAATTTTAAAATAGGCTTCAAAAAAGTAATTTTTTTATAAAGATCAAAGCTTTCAATTTCGTTAAAGTTAAACGAAAGATTGTATTTTTTGCATTTTTTTAAAAGATAAGGGATATCAAAACCAGTTCCATTATAGTGAACAATAACCTTGAAAGAACGTAAGAATTCGAAAAATTCGATTAAGATAGATTTTTCACTGATGTAATCATCTGCAAACCATTGCACAAGATTCCATTTATCTTCTTTAAAATAAAGACATCCAATGAGATAAAGGCTAGATACATCGGGTGAAAAGCCTGTTGTTTCAATATCAAAGAATAAAACATTGTCTTTTAGAGTATCAGAATAATAATGATTTATATTTGCTGTATCTTCAATCGTTAACATTTGGACTCCTTTCACATTACCTTAACTAAACTGATTCTTTAGCCATTATAAAGGATGCAAAGAGTAAGGTCAAATGAAAGAATTATTTGATTTTTATACCTTATTAGTATATTTTTAGAAAAAGATGTGATAGAATAAATTGATAAATAGTATGGTAAGGTGGTACAAGTATGTGGAATTTAGAAATAATGGGATTTGATTTATATTTCCTTTTTTATAATTTTTTCTTATATTGCTTTTTTGGATGGATTTATGAAAGCTGTTTGGTTTCATTTAAAAAGAAGACCTGGGTGAATCGAGGCTTTTTGAATGGTCCAATTATCCCAATTTATGGTGCCGGTGCAACTATTGTTTATATATTAATACATCCTATTCAATTGAATTTTTTCGTAGTTTTCATAAGTGGGGCTTTAATTGCAACTGTTTTAGAATATATTACATCTTTTATTATGGAAAAATTATTTCATGCAAAGTGGTGGGACTATACCAACTATAAGTATAATGTTAAAGGAAGAATATGTTTAATTGCTTCTCTATTATGGGGGCTTCTATCGATCCTAATGACGGATGTATTTCAGCCCATTATAAATCTTTTAATTGAACGAATTCCAAGATATGCTGGTGAAATTGCTGGACTTGTTATATTTGTACTATTTGTTTCAGATATTACAGTTACCGTTATTTACACATTACAACTTGATCAGAAATTTGCAGATCTTGCTAAAATTAGAGATGAAATTACGGATTATTTGGTAACAACGAAATTATATGAGACGAAAGAAGAAATTAGAGTACGCTTTGGAGAACTTTCCATCGCAAGTCTATCTGAGACATTCAAAGATCAATTGGATATACGTTTTGTACAGCTTCCGAATAAAGAAGAACTGGAACAAAAATTCAAAGGATTACTTTCTAGTTATCAAAAGGGCATAGAATTTAAGAATATCATTCATAAACGTATTTTAAAAGCATTTCCAACAATGAAGTCATTGCGTGCTGAAAATATTTTAGATGAAATTAGAAAGAAGAGAAAATAAAGTATGGGGACTGAAATACATGAGATCATTGACTTAAAAGACGAACTTACCGGAAGAATTAAAAATTATTTAAGTGGATTTTTAAGAGCGCTTGTAGTTGGATTATTGGTTCTTATACAATTTATTATCCTTGCCTTTGCTCCCTTTGTTCTTCGAAATTTTACCGTATATTTTTATGTAGTCTTAGAATTACTTAGTTTTATTGTTATTCTAAATCTAGTGAATGATAATCGAAGTCCTTCCTACAAAGTTTCGTGGATTGCGATAGTATTAATGCTTCCGATTTGCGGACATGTTATGTATGTTTTATGGGGAAAATCGGATTCTAAGAAAAAGATTGAAAAGAAAGTTATCACTAAAATGCATCACGGCCAAAAATTTCTAGAAAATAATACAAGCATTGAACGTGAATATGCAATGCTCCATCCGGTAAAATCAAGACTTTCTAAATATATGGTAAATGAAGGCTTTCCGATTTATAAAAATAATAAAGTAGAGTATTTTCCGATGGGAGAAGATGCCTTTAAAAGTATATTTGAGGAATTGGAAAAAGCGCAGAAGTTTATATTGATTGACTTTTTTATCGTTGCAGAAGGTGCAATATGGGACAAAATGCACGAAATTTTGGTTAGAAAAATTAGACAGGGTGTTGAAGTTAAGTTTTTATACGATGACTTTGGAGCCATGCTTCGAACTGAAAAATATTTTAAAAGAAAGTTGGAGGCAGAAGGTTTCGAAATACGTGTTATTAATCCAATTCATAAATATACAGATAAGCTTTATATGAACTATCGTAGTCATCAAAAAATTATGGTAATTGATGGTAATGTTGGTTACACGGGTGGTTTTAACCTTGCTGATGAATATGCTAATATTATCGAGCGTTTTGGTGTATGGAAAGACAATGGTATTCGCATTGAAGGCGATGCAGTATGGGGACTTACGGTTACTTTCTTACAGATGTGGGAAGTGAGTTCGGAAAATGTATATTTAGACTTTGAATTATACCGGCCAACCAAGAAGTTCGAAGCTACACAGGTTTATTGCCATGTTATCTCAGATGGTCCATATAACAATCCTCGAAATCCAATTGAAAGTATTTACAATCAGATGATTTCATCAGCACGTGAGTTTGTCTATATTACCACGCCATATCTGATTATTGAGGATGATATGAAAAATCATTTGATTGAAGCTGTAAAAAGTGGAATTGATGTGCGAATTATAACACCTAATATTGCAGATAAAAAGAACGTAAAACTAATCACAAATTATAATTATGGCAGATTACTTGAGGCTGGGGTACGTATCTTTGAGTATACACCTGGATTTATTCATGCAAAGACCATTATTAATGAGGGTTGTGGTATTGTTGGTACAATCAACATGGATTATCGAAGCTTTTATTTACATTATGAAAATGGTGTTTGGATGTCAAATCGTAATATTATTGATATTATTAGAAAAGATTTAGAAGAGACCTTTAATGTATCGCATGAAATAACCTATGAAGAATGGAAGAATCGTCCACTCTCATGGAGAATCAGACAACCGTTTTTAAACCTATTTAGTACTTTGTTGTGATGAAAGCGAGGAATAGCGTATGTACACAAGCGTATGTAAACACTGTAAGAGAGTATTTAAGACACCGATGCGTACGGTTTGCTGTAGTGAGTGCAGACAATTTGAAAAGGAACCTTTCGAGGATATTAAAAGTTATTTAGAAGAATTTCCAAATAGTAATGCAATGCAAATTGCTACTGCACTAGAAATCCCTGTTACGACTATTATTCAGTATATAGATGAAGGTTATTTATGGCCGGTAAAGGGAAGTTTTGAAAAATTACCAGAAAAGGAATAGAGGAGTCACGGAAAATGTTAGCATATATAAAAGGCGAATTGGTCTCGATGACAGAAGATGGAATTGTATTAGAAAATAATGGAATGGGCTATGAGATCAAAGTCCCTCTAACTGTGATGAACGAACTGCCAGCGATGGGTGGCGAGGTTAAAATTTACACCTATCTTTATGTTCGGGAAGACGCATTGAAATTATATGGGTTCTTAACAAAAGATGACTTAACTGTATTTAAATTATTGATTACAGTAAATGGAATTGGACCAAAGGGTGCACTTGGCATTTTATCAGCGATTACACCGGACGATTTACGTTTTGCAGTTTTAGCGGATGATGTAAAAGCAATTTCAAAGGCTCCTGGAATCGGAGCAAAGACAGCAGGTAAATTAATCCTTGAATTAAAGGATAAATTAAAATTAGAAGACGCCTTTGAACAGCGCTTAGAGCATCAGGTAGAACGTATGAACACGTCGTCTTCGATTGATATCATGAATGAAGCAGTGCAGGCTTTGGTTGCTTTAGGTTATTCCAATACGGATGCATTAAAAGCCGTTCGAAAAGTACCTTTAACAGAGGATACAAGCGTTGAGGAACTGTTGAAAATAAGTTTAAAATATATTTCATTATAAATTGAAAGGCATGAGTATAAAATGGGAAACCGAGTGATTTCAACCGAAGTTATGGAAGAAGACTATAAAATTGAAAATAGCTTAAGACCAAAGCTTTTGTGTGACTATATAGGTCAACAAAAAGCCAAGGACAATTTAAAAGTATATATAGAAGCAGCAAAACAAAGGAGCGAATCGTTAGACCATGTTCTCTTATATGGCCCGCCTGGGCTTGGAAAGACAACGCTCGCAGGTATTATTGCAAACGAAATGGATGTAAATTTAAAAATAACTTCAGGACCAGCGATTGAAAAACCAGGTGAAATGGCAGCAATTTTAAATAATCTGCAAGATGGTGATATTTTATTTGTAGATGAGATACATCGCTTGAATCGCCAGGTAGAAGAAGTATTGTATCCTGCAATGGAAGATTTTGCAATTGATATAGTAATTGGAAAAGGAGCATCTGCCCGTTCTATTCGTTTGGATTTGCCAAAATTCA
Organism: Acetivibrio sp.; assembly: GCA_041739345.1. Lineage (GTDB taxonomy): Bacteria > Bacillota > Clostridia > Lachnospirales > Lachnospiraceae > DIGJ01. The sequence continues at coordinate 22,087 of JBGSNZ010000002.1, forward strand.
CATTAGTTGGAGCGACAACTAGAGCTGGAATGTTAACGGCACCACTGCGTGACCGATTTGGTGTTGTTCACCGATTGGAATTTTATACCAATGATGAATTGACGGAGATTATCAAGCGTTCTGCAAACGTTTTTGGAGTTGAAATGGAAATAGAAGGAGCTCGTGAGATGGCTAGGCGTTCGAGGGGAACACCTAGACTTGCAAATCGACTGTTAAAACGAATTAGAGATTTTGCTCAGGTAAAATATGATGGCAGGATTACAAAGGAAGTTGCAGATTTTGCATTGGATTTATTAGAGGTAGATAAGTTAGGGCTTGATAATATTGACCGTGAAATACTGACAATTATGATAGAAAAATTTGGTGGAGGACCGGTAGGACTTGATACACTTGCGGCGGCAATTGGCGAAGATTCTGGTACGATAGAAGATGTATATGAACCTTATTTGATACAAAATGGTTTTATTCAAAGAACACCAAGAGGAAGAATGGTAACGGATACGGCCTATAAGCATTTATCCTTGCCCAAATAAATGGATTATGTTATGATGAAACAAATTCTACATGTTTCATAGGAAAAAAATGTGCAGGGGGTACACAGCTATGAGAATAAAAAATGACATTGAAGTCATGATAAATAACAGGAAGTATACGCTCAGTGGATATGAAAGTGATACGTATCTACAAACAGTAGCAACCTATATCAATGGAAAACATGAAGAATTTAAAGCAATTGATTCTTTTAATAAATTAGAGCAGGATATGCGCAATGTGTTGATTGAGCTTAATATTGCCGATGATTATTTTAAGGCTAAAACGCAGGTAGAGGAATTACAAAAAGATGTTGAAAACAAAAATGATGAACTCTTTGATATAAAGCATGAATTAATTACAATGCAGTCAAGACTTGATTCGGTACAAAAGGAATTACAATCACTTAAATTTGAAAATATAGAAGAACAGAAAAAAGTTGTAAAATTAGAAACAGAATTGGATGAGCGAAGAAAAAAGAAATAATTAAATTATCGATAAATAAGCCTTAGAAAACGAAAATGGAGTGATTTGGCACTCCATTTTTCTTTATTCTTAGTTGATATGATAAATTAAAAATTAACATTTGGAGTAACGATAATGGATACGGAATATAGAACGGAGTTAGAATGAGAAAAGTTGAAATATTAGCACCTGCTGGTTCTTATGAGAGTATGAAGGCTGCAGTAAATGCGTCCTGTGATGCCATTTATATTGGGGGAAGTCAATTTGGCGCAAGAGCATTTGCAAATAATTTAGAAGAAGAAAATATGTTAAATACCATAGATTATTTACATCTGCATGGTAAAAAAATATACATGACGGTTAATACTTTATTAAAAGAAGATGAAATCAATGAAAAACTATATCATTACTTGAAACCGTACTACGAAGCTGGTTTGGATGCAGCTATAGTGCAAGATGTCGGAGTAGCTAAGTTTGTTCATGAAAATTTTCCTGATATGGCGATTCATGCAAGTACACAAATGACGCTTACCTCAGCGTATGGAACTAAAATACTTGAAAACTATGGAATTACGCGGTTTGTACCAGCAAGAGAGCTTTCTATTCATGAAATCACTGAAATGAGAGCACACACAGACTTGGAAATTGAGTGCTTTGTACATGGTGCACTTTGTTATTGCTATTCAGGACAGTGTCTCTTAAGTAGTATCATAGGAGGGCGAAGTGGCAACCGAGGACGATGTGCACAACCTTGCCGTATGCAGTACGAACTAAAGACAAGTGGGAAAACAGGCTATTTCCTTAGTCCAAAGGATATATCTACCATTGCATCCATTCCCAATATGATTGAGGCCGGAATTAATTCTTTTAAAATCGAAGGTAGAATGAAGCGACCGGAATATACGGCACTTTGTTCCTACCTTTATGGAAAGTATACAGACCTTTATTTAGACAAGGGAAAAGAAGGATATGAACGTTATTTAAAAGATAATATGATGGAGTTTACAAAGGATCAGATGGCGCTTGCAGATATCTATAATCGGGGTAATTTTTCGACTGGATACTATACAAACTATCATGGGAAAACTATGATGTCAATGAAACGTCCCAATCATTATGGGGTGCTTGTAGGCGAAGTAAAGGAAGTAAATGGAAATAAGGCAACCATAAAACTGAGTGAAGATGTTAACAAACAAGATGTTCTAGAATTCCGTGATATAGAGGAACAGGAAATTTATGATTATACAGCGGGACAGGCTTCTTTGGCGAATGATACAATTGAAGCAAACTTTAAACACGGTTTAAAAATAAGGAAGGGGAATCGCATATACCGTACGAAGAATCAGAAATTACTTGACTGGTTGCAACAAGAATTTCTTTCTATGGATAAAAAAATAGGAATTGAAGGGTTATTTCATTGCAAGAGTGGTGAGCCATTTGCAATCACACTTATCTTTGAGGATAAAGAAGTTACCGTAACGGGTGAAATAGTTCAAAAAGCACAAAATCAGCCGGTTACAGAAAATAAAATTTCAGAAGCAATCAGTAAAATAAGTGATACAAAATATTATTTTACAAAGTTGTCAGGTGAAGTTTCTTTGGATGCTTTCTTGCCAATGGGTGCAGTTAAAAATTTAAGAAGAAATGCACTAGAGGCGCTAGAAGAAAAGATTTTAGATGAATATAAACGTACATTATCTGACAAAACTGTAGTATTGCATGAAAGTAAAAGTCGGTTAAAATGTGATGAGAACTTAAACGAGACCGTTAAACCATCCATTCATGTGCTTGTTAATTCAAAACAACAGTTTGAAGAGGCGTTAAAAATTTCACAAGTAAGCCGTATCTATATAGTTTCGGAACAGTTCTCTGTGGAAAATTGCGAAGCATGTATAAAAGAGGGAAAAGAAAAAGGTACGGAAATCTATTTGTCCCTTCCCTATATTTTTAGAAGTAATACAATGAAAGCGTATTCCGAGTATACGACTCTTGATGTGGATGGATATTTAATTCATAATTTTGAAGAGGTAGCATTTTTAAAGCAGCAAGGAGTAAACCAAAATTTTGTCCTTGATAGTAATATGTATACGTTTAATTCCTTTGCTAAAAGCTTTTGGAAGGATCAACAGGTAAATTCATACACAATACCAGTAGAGTTGAATGAAAGGGAAATTAAGCAAAGAGGAATTGAAAACGATACCCTCATTGTATATGGACATTTACCTCTTATGATATCAACGCAGTGCATCGTAGATAATTGCTTGACCTGTAATAAGAAACCTGACTTTCATATTCTTTACGACCGCAAGGGAAAGGACTATTATGCGTTCAATTGTTGCAAATACTGTTATAATATTATTTATGATGGAGAGGCATTATCCCTCTTAGAAGAAATAAAGTCTGTGAAGAATATGAATCCAGATAATGTACGACTTGATTTTACAATAGAAACAGACAAAGAAATGCAATTTATTTTGAAGAATTTTATTGATGTGTTTCGTTATAATAAAGGGAGCGAAATTATCCCAAATACTACGAAGGGACATTTTAAACGTGGTATAGAATAATGAAATACAGTTTGAAGTAGGTATAAAAATATACAGATAGGAGACAACGTGGAAAATCTAATTATACAATTATCTCGTTATATTTTAATTATTTTATTAACGATTTATACCATATATTGTTTTACCGTGTTTCGCAACAGTGACAAAGACAGGCAGAAACGTATTTATCGTAAACAAAGAACTTTAATGTATTTGATTCATTTTGTTGCACATGGATTACTGTTCCTCAATACGAAAGAAATGCAACTTATTATTCTTTATTTGATTGAATTGGTATTTTTTATATTGGTATCAAAAATTTACCGATTGGTTTATAAAAATCTTTCTAATTTAGTATTAAACAATATGTTAATGTTAATAGCCATAAGTTTTACAATGCTTGCAAGACTTGATATTGCATATGCAAAAAGACAACTTTTTATGATAGCTGTGGGCTTTTTGGTATGCTTGATTGTACCGTTTGTCATCGAAAAATTTAAATATCTAGAATACCTTGGATGGTTTTATGCCTGCATAGGTATTACTTTGTTGTTGTTCGTATTTATTCCAGGTATTGGTGTAGAGAAATATGGATCATTAAACTGGATTCAAATCGGTGGTTTTGTATTACAGCCCTCCGAGTTTGCAAAGATAATCTTTGTGTTTTTTGTTGCTGCGCTTTTGTCAAAGAAAACGCAGTTTCGTGATGTCTTTTTTATCTCAATTTTTGCGGCTGCATATGTTTTGGTTTTAGTTGCAGAAAAAGATTTAGGCGGTGCTTTGCTGTTTTTTATTACATATCTATCCGTACTTTATGTAGCAACGCAAAATCCAGTTTATTTACTATCTGGAATTGCAGGAATTTCACTTGCAGCCACTGTTGCGTATAAGTTGTTTAGCCATGTTCGCGTTCGTTTTGATGCATGGAGGGACCCTTGGAGTGATATCAACGATGGTGGATATCAAATCTGCAGTTCACTATTTGCCATTGGGACTGGAAGCTGGTTTGGAATGGGGCTTGGAAAAGGACTCCCAACGAGTATTCCAGTAGAAGAAAGTGATTTTATTTTCTCAGCAATTTCAGAAGAGTTCGGCGGAATATTTGCCTTATGTATGGTTATGATTTACATTAGTTGTTTTATCATGTTTGTAAATATTGCGATGAAGATGAAAAATCAGTTTTATAAACTGACGGCTTTTGGACTGAGTGTAATTTTTATCTTTCAGGTATTTTTAAATATTGGTGGAGTAACGAAGTTTATTCCATCCACTGGAGTAACCCTACCGCTGGTAAGCTATGGAGGCAGCTCTATATTAAGTGTAATTGTTATGTTTAGTATTATACAGGGTATGTATGTACTCAATCAGGAAGGAAGAAAAAGAGAAGATGAAGCTATTGGACGAGAAGAATACTAGGTCATCAAAAAAGAAAAGACAAAAAAGTTCAAATCGTGAAATTATATTACTAACGTATCTTTTTGTGGGAATTTTTGTAGGACTATTAGTATATTTTGGATACTTTATTCAGGTAGACAGTTCCAATGTTATAAATAATCCGTATAACAAACGGCAGGATCTTTTAGCACAACGTGTAGTTCGCGGAAAAATTCTTGGAAAAGACGGCGAAGTTTTGGCAGAAACAAAGACCGATAAAAAGGGCATAGAATATCGATATTACCCCTATGATAATATCTTTTGCCATATTGTAGGAAGATTTACGAACGGTAAAACTGGAATTGAATTATCTCAAAATATTAATCTGCTAACATCAAGTGAAAATCCACTTCTAGCCATGCTAAATGAAATACAAGGAGAGAAAAACATCGGGGATAATGTCGTGACAACTCTTGATGTGAATTTGCAAAAGATAGCATATGAGGCGCTTGGCAGCCGCAAGGGTGCTGTAGTAGCATTGGAGCCTTCGACTGGTAAGATACTTGCTATGGTTTCAAAAAGTGACTATAATCCAAATACTGCTTCATCAAATTGGGATTCTTTGGTGGAAGACAGTTCTGGAAACTCATCACTTTTGAATCGTGCAACGCAAGGACTTTATCCGCCAGGATCAACGTTTAAAATCTTGACAGCACTAGAATATATCCGGGAAAATGGGGACTACAAAGATTATACGTATGATTGCACTGGCAGTGATATTTTTAAAGGAATCAAGATTAATTGTTATAATAATAAAGTACATGGAACACAGGATCTGACCACTTCGTTTGCAAAATCATGTAACAGTTCGTTTGCAAACATAGGAATGACATTAAATCTTAAGTCGTTCCACAAGTTATGCGAGAGTTTTCTATTTAATAGTGACTTGCCAACGGATATTCCTTATTCAAAAAGTAGCTTTGAATTAAATAAAGAATCGAATCTAGATGAGGTGCCACAGACGGCAATCGGCCAGGGAAATACACAGATTACACCGTTGCATAATGCACTTATAACAGCAACGATTGCAAATGGTGGAGTCATGATGAAGCCATATGTTGTTGATCATCTAGAGCGTTATGACGGAACGGTTGTTAAACAGTATAATTCACAGGAGTACGCTACATTATTAAATGAAAATGAAGTAAAGGCATTAAAAAAAATGATGAAAGAAGTTGTAACAGATGGTACGGCAACGGCATTGAACGGTCAATCTTATACTGCAGCTGGTAAAACTGGTTCGGCTGAATTTGATTCGAACAAATCATCCCATGCATGGTTTGTTGGTTATGCACCAACAAAGAATCCTAAAATCGTCGTAAGTATCATTGTAGAAGGAGCCGGTACCGGAAGTGAGTATGCAGTTCCAATTGCTAAAAAGATAATGGATGCATATCTAGATTAATGGGTATTTTTGAAATTAAATATATTTAATTTGTACACCAAAATAAATCTCTAATTAGTAGGAGATTTATTTTGGTGTTTTTTACAATATTACAAAGAAAAGTAAGCGCAGCGCAAAAGATGTAGCAATATGACGAAAAATGTAGTACAATTAGTTGAATATATAGAAAAATAGGTTGATTAAAGTTTAATATTCAATATTAGAATGTAAATTTTTGATTATAAATTCGAAAAGTGAGGTGGGCTGATGAATTGGATTAAAAAGAGTATTACTAGAACAATAGGATTAGCCATACTACTGTTTCTGTTTTTTCTATTTCTCATTTATTACATTCTATTAAATGTGCAATTTAAAGACTATTTTGAACAACAAAGTAAAGAACAATTGATAAAAGATTCGGAGCAGATTTCTACTGAAATTGAAGTGTTTCTTCAAAAGTATATTGTAATTGTGGATCAGGCAAAAAATAATCCAGACTTCATTAAAATTGCAAAAGAAGTAAACGAACGATCTGAAAAAAGGGAAAATCCTTTATACGATAAGGTAACCAACCAGTTAAAAGATATCTATAAAATAGATAAGAACATTGCGCTAGCATATATTGGTTTAGAACATGCGAGTGATTTAATTACTAACTTTTATGATTACGATGCAAATTCAAATTATGTATTAAATAAAAGAGAATGGTACATAAAGACAATCGAAGAAGGAAAAACAACAATCACCCCACCTTATCTTGATGCGGTCTCTGGTAAAATGGCAGTAACCATAGCAGCACCAATTGTTGTTGATGCCAAAGTCCTTGGAGTTTTTGCTTTGGATTTAATGATAGAAGATGTAGAGGCAAGGATGCGTAATTATAAAGTGGGGGACAATGGTTATGCATTTTTAGTATATAAAGATGGACGAGTATTATACCACCCAGACTATAATACCACGAATTCTTCGAGTAATCTTTTACTAAATGACTTTTTAGGGGATGTATCCAATGAACTACTTTCAGGGAAAAGTGGAATTACAAGTTATTCTTATCAAGGAATAGAAAAATTTATAGCTTATTTTCCGGTTAAAAATACAAATGTGATTGTGCTTACGGTCATACCACAATCCGAAGTGTTTCATCAACTGAATAAGTTTAAATTTACAAATTTACTTATTTTAATCGGATTAATAATTGTGACGGCAATATTTCTTGTATTTTTCGAAAAACACATATCAATTCCAGTTATAAAAATGTCTAGGCAGATTGAAACCTATAGTATACATAATAAATTAATATCATTACCGGATAAGTTTTTGCTCCGAAAAGATGAAATGGGAATTTTATCGCGGGGACTTATTTATATGCTCCAAAAAAATTCAAATTATGTTTTAGAAATAGAAGAAAAAAATAAAGAGCTTGAGACTGCAAAGGAAAAACTTAGTAAAGAAAAGGCGTTATTTAAAACAACGATTCATTCTTTAGGAGATGCCGTAATTTCTACAGATAATTTGGGGAATATTAATATCATGAATAACGTAGCGCAAAATCTTACAGGCTGGTCAATCGAAGAAGCAAAAGGGAAAAAATTCAATGAATTTTTTCATATCATTAATGAATACACGAGAGAAAAGTGCACTTCTCCGATTGAAAAAGCACTCAATCTAGGACAAATTATTCAACTGGATGAGCATACCTTATTAGTTAGGAAAAACGGTGAAGAAATACCAATTGAAGATTCAGTAGCACCAATTAAAGATGAGGATGGGAGTATTACAGGTGCAGTTATTGTTTTTCGCGATTTTATTGAAAAAAAGCAAAAGCAAGAACAAATATTATATTTAAGTTATCATGATCAGCTAACAGGGCTGTATAACAGACGATTCTTCGAGGAAGAGTTAAATCGTAAGGATACGGATAAAAACATTCCTTTTTCAATTGCAATGGTTGATGTTAATGGACTTAAACTTACAAATGATGCCTTTGGTCATAAGATGGGAGACGACTTATTAATTCGGGTATCTAGGATACTGGAAAATGAATGCCGGGATGAAGATATTGTGGCAAGAGTAGGTGGGGATGAATTTATTATTTTACTACCTTGTACCACAAGCGAAGAAACTGAAAAAATAATCAAGCGGATATACAATATCGTTGCACATGAGAAGTTTAATAATATAATAATATCGATATCGATTGGATATGATACCAAGCGAAACCAAGATAAAACGATTGATAATGTATTGATTAAGGCAGAAGAGCATATGTACCGAAAAAAAATCACGGAAAGTCAGAGTATGCGTAATAAAACAATACAAGTTATTTTTAAAACGTTAAATGAAAAAAATGAAAGGGAAAAAATTCATTCAGAGCGAGTTAGCAAAATAAGCAAAGAAATTGGGGAACAGATGAACCTTGATGCGGAAACCGTAAAAGAGATTGAGTTTGCCGGATTAATGCATGATATTGGTAAGATTACAATTTCAGATGATATTTTAAATAAACCAGGAAAATTAACAGAAAATGAATATAACGAAATCAAGAGACATCCTGAGAGCGGCTATCAAATATTGAGATCTGTAGATGCATATACCTCATTAGCTGAAAATGTACTTTCTCATCACGAAAGGTTGGATGGAAAAGGATACCCTAGGGGTCTAAAGGGAGACGATATACCATTAATCGCACGCATTATTTCGGTGGCAGATTCTTATGAAGCTATGACAGCGATAAGACCATATAAAAAGGCGCTTAGCAAGGAGGATGCCAAGAATGAACTGATAAAAAATGCAGGTACACAATTTGATCCAGAAGTTGTAGACGTTTTTGTTCAAAAAGTTTTATGCAATCAAACTATATGTTGAAATGTCCTCTGAAAAAGTGTATACTAAATCTAAGGTTTCATGACACACCAATCCATTTTATGCTATTTAGCAAGGGAATGGAACAGAACTAGGAGGAATTGCTATGATTGAAGCAACTAGCTGTGGCGGTGTGGTTATTTTCAGAGGAAAAATTTTACTACTATATAAGAACTATAAGAACAAGTATGAGGGCTGGGTTCTACCAAAAGGTACGGTTGAAACGGGCGAAGAATATAAAGAAACGGCACTTCGGGAAGTGAAAGAAGAGACCGGGGTTTCTCCGTCGATTATTAAGTATATTGGAAAAAGCCAATATAATTTTAATACACCTCAGGATTCAGTTACGAAAGATGTTCACTGGTATCTGATGATGGCAGATAGTTATTATAGTAAACCACAACGTGAAGAATTTTTTATGGATTCCGGTTACTATAAATTTCATGAAGCATTTCATTTATTGAAATTTTCTAATGAAAAACAGATATTAGAGAGAGCATATAATGAATACGTTGAGTTGAAAAAGAATAATTTATGGGGCAACCGAAAATATTTCTAAGATAAAAGTCCTGGAAAGCCCAGTGTTTTAAGCATTTGATAAAATTGAAAACAAAGAATTTTAGAGATTTACACAAGATTTACACCAAATTAATGCAGAAGCCTTATATGATAAAAAAAGAATGAGCCAAACTTACTCATTCTTTTTTTTATTTTAAATTTGATTGAATGCATCAACAGCCGCTTGCTGCATACCAGGTATTAAATGACTGTACGCGTCCATTGTAGTGCTTATTTTGGAATGTCCTAATCTTTCGCACAATCTTAGGGTGAATGCCTTTTGCAAGCAGTACGGAGGCGTGAGTGTGTCTTAATGAATGAAAACATCTATAATTTACGCCTGCCGCTTCACACATACGTTTAAATGTTTGAGCTACAGTTTGCCGACTGTAAACAGTTCCATCTAGAAGAAAACCCACCTGATATGGCAATTGAACTTGGAAAGGTAAAAGGTTCTCAAAGTGAATCGCCTTATTGCGAAAGGTCATTCACTGTTATAGGGGTTAATGAAAAAGCTGCGAAGGCTCATTCAAATAAATATATTAAGCTTAAGAAAATGTATGATGAAGATTTGGAAAAGCAACTAGAAAAGCAGTTGGAGATAAGATTATTCTTTGCTTCAATACCGGATTTGAAAAAAAGAAATATTCTAAAAGAACTGTACGAAGATAATAAAACTCAAAGAGAAGTAGTCGAGAAATATCAATTTACACAAGCTAGAATCAGCCAGATGGTCACGGAATGTATTGATTATTATAACCAGTTGAATGAATGACTAAAATTTACGGTTCTATTTTGATTGATTCAAAGTTAAATAAAGGAAGTAAATTTATTCTTATAATACCGAGAAAATTACAGGCATATTGGAAAATAGGTGAGCAGATATATTTAGCCTATGGAGAAAATGACAGGGCTGGATACGGAAAAGGATTAATAAAATACTCTTACCGTATTCTCATGCGTGTTGATAATAAGGAACGTAGAGATTTTTATCATGAAGAATGTGTGAAAGCGAACTGGAGCGTCCGTCAATTGGAACGACAAATCAACACAATGTATTATGATAGAATTCTGGCGAGTAAGGATAAGGTTAGTGTCGCAAATGAAATACAACAATCAGAACCAAAGCCGGAATACGAAAGAATAATCAAAGACCCATATGTTTTAGAATTTTTTGATTTGGAAGCAAATCCACACTTTTATGAGAAAATTCTTGAACAACAAAGAGACTTTACAGCATATAAAGAATAAAAATTGCGGTACATATATTATTGGGCAAAGTGGGTAATAGCAATCAATTCGGATTTAATCTTCTATCCCGACAAGCCCTGCAAGGATACCGGGATAGAAGACCTTATCCGTATGCTCCACAACTGCGATGAACGGTCAATGGAAATTATCAAGGCAACTGTAAAAGCCACATTGGAGAGCCGACCAAAGGAGTAAAAAAACAGAGCCGACAACCAACAAGATTAAAACTTGTGGTTATCGGCTCTGCGTCTGTGCGGCTGGCTCTTTGATAACAGTCATATTCATTTGTTTTACATTTACCAATGTTTCCTTTTTGCACTTAGGGCAGAATAGCGGAAAGTTTTCAAGTACAGTATCCTCTCGCACCCTATCACGAGTTTTATTACCACACACAGGACATAGCAACCAATGGTCATTTTGCACCTTATCACCTCATTTTGAATAAACTACACCTTTTCGTTATTCATCTTTCTCTTAAATACAATCATTGCAATTGCCAATATTGCAACAGCATATCCAACTACCCACAACAAATGAGAGAAAATAGATGAATAATCTCCTGAAATAGCAGCTTTTGCCGCATCAACAGCATGAGCAAAAGGGAGCAAGTAGGCAATTGTTTCAAAAGTTCCACCAATCATGCGTACATCAAACAATGCTCCACTAAGCAACGCACTCAGATTTGTAAGCAGTGCGCCGCAAACACCAGCTACCTGTTTATCATTAAAAAGACTACCTGCCAAAAGTCCAATTCCGATAAAAAACGCCGCCGCAGGGAGTAGTACAACAAGAGCAAGCAATAAGCGTATACTTACTTCCATTCCGAGAAAGAGAGCTGAAATGAAACATACAGCACTTTGAATAATTGCCATCGGTAAAAGTGGCATTAAATATCCGGTGATAAAGTCCGATGATTTCAACGGTGTTGCAAAAAGACGCATAAGGAATGATGTGGTTCTGTCTTTAGATATTAACGTTCCAGAGAAAAGCGCAATAAATGAATATCCAAAAACGGCAATGCCGGGTGCCATGTTTTTGATTTCAAACACACTTTCTGGAACACTGGCTCCAATAATTGAAAAAATAAATAGCATTGCCAAGGGAAAACCCAACATGAAAACCACATTCAAGGGGTCTCTTAAAAGCTCTTTCGTGTTGCGTGAAGCAAAAATTAATGATTTCATTATAATCCTCCATTAGAAGCGAACTTAACAAATGCATCTTCAAAGTTTGTTACATTTGCTTTTTCAATCAGTTCGGTTGCTGTTCCAACTGCTTTTAGCTCACCATTTGACATTATAGCAATTCTGTCAGAAAGCTCTACCGATTCTTCCATGTAATGCGTTGTCAAAATTATGGTAATTTTTCCCTTTAGCTCTTTGATAACTTTCCATAGCTCACGTCGAGCTAATACATCAAGCCCGAGCGTGGGTTCGTCTAAAAACAATACCTTTGGTTGGGAGATAAGTGCCATAGCGATACTTAGTCTGCGTTGAATACCGCCTGACAGTGTTTTCGCTTTGCTGTGTTCCACATCCATAAGTCCAAATGTAGTAATCATTTCGTGTGCTTTTTCATTTGCAGCTTTTTTGCTATTTCCATATATTTGGGCAATGAGCATAAGGTTTTCTTTAACTGTCAGATTCGGTGCAACGGCTGTTTCTTGTGGAGAAACATTGATTTTTTCCTTTACTGCAAAGGGATTAGATACAACGCTATCTCCAAGTAACACAGCATTACCACTGGTAGGGGAAATAAGGCAGGAAAGCATTTTAATTGTAGTTGTCTTTCCTGCACCATTAACACCCAACAGCGAAAACAGTTCGCCTTGGTTTATTGTTAGATTTAATTGGTTGACAGCCGTTTTTTCTTTGTATTTTTTCACTAAGTTGGTTGTCTTAATTGCTATCATCTTTATTCTCCTTTTTTTGGGCATCTAGTATTTCCTTGATTAATTCCTTTTCTACATCCGAGGCATCGGAAGTAGCTATCATCCTTTCAATTAGCTCTACATAAATATCATTTTTAATGAGAGCAATACCGGGGAATGGTGTGTTTTCATCACCAAGAACCATCATGCTATCACCTGGTTTGATACCAAAAAGCTCTCTTGCTTTTTTAGGAATTACAATTTGTCCTCTTTCGCCTACCTTTACTAATCCAAATAAATGTTTACCTTCTTTGTTTGGCAACATGTTATTACCTTCTTTTTTTGGTAACATGTTATCACCTCCTTTGATATGAAAATCATATTGGTATGAATTTCATATTTATTTTATCACGAGCACATAAAATTGTCAACAGAGCGTGCTGGAGTTCAGCGCTGAAAGATAAACTTTAAATTATTTATCAAAGTCTTATTAAATTTATACAAGTCTAATTGGACTTATCACGTTAGACATAGTAAAATTAAGATGAACAAAGTATAAATAGAGCGCTGACCATTTGGTTTAGCGCTTTTTTCGTGCCTTAAAAGGAGGTTGGTGGGTAAAGTGAATAGAGAAAGTTTTGCGAAAGTCTGGCAATGCAGTTATGGCAGAGAAGTTATTTATACCAATGCGAAAGAAATAAATGAAACGAACCTATCGAAAGAGCTTGCAAAAGCAATTTCAATTCATTGGCAGAACCGCAGAGAGATTGATTACCTCGATAAGTATTATTCTGGTGACCAGCCAATTCTATACCGTCAAAAGAACATTTGAAAAGCATGTAATAATGTTGTTATTATATAATTATTGAAAAACAATAAAAGTTGTTAAAAATTAATAAAAAGTATGGTATAAAAAATCAGAGATAGAAATTTTAAAGAATTTCTATCTCTGAAATAAGTTATACATACTTAACTAAATGATATTGAGCGAAAGCTCCTCTTTTATTTTGACTTAATTTTTTTCTGGTTCTGGATATTCTTCACCGAATAATTCAACGGTAACTTTTTTCATAACCTGTGGAGTCAATGGACGATCTGAATAATCGGTATCCAACTCAGCAATTTTATTTACTACGTCCATCCCTTCCGTTACTTTACCAAAACCAGCATAAGAGCCGTCTAAGTGTGGGGAATCTTTATGCATGATAAAGAACTGGGAACCAGCAGAGTTAGGCATCTGGGAACGAGCCATTGAAATAACACCAGCTGTATGCTTTAAGTCATTCTCAAAGCGATTCATAGAAAATTCGCCTTTGATTTGGTAACCAGGACCGCCCATTCCAGTTCCGTCTGGACAACCGCCCTGAAGCATAAATCCTTTGATTACGCGATGAAAGATAAGCCCATCGTAGTAACCCTTTGATACTAAAGAAATAAAGTTGTTAACCGTATTTGGTGCAACTTCTTTATACAATTCAACTTTAATCTGATCACCATTTTCCATTTCAATGGTTACAATTGGATTTGACATAATGTTTTTCCTTCCTTTTCTTAAAATTCAGTATTTCTACTGCTATCTATAATAAAATATTTTATTCAAAATGTAAAACCATTTTTTGTGATTTAGAATAAAAGAAGAAATAAGTTGCAAGATAGATGTTACAACTATATACTAAAGTCAAAGTTAGAAAGGATGATAAGTATTTGGAAAAAGAAGAATATTTTAAACTTACACTTCCTTTTTGGAATAAACTTTCAAAGGAACAACAGAAATTATTTTTAGATAAATCACAGTTAAAATCGTTTCATGCAGGAGAAACTATGCATGCGGAACATAAAAACTGCTCTGGACTGTTTTTAATTAAGAAAGGGCAGGTTCGTGCCTATATCGTATCCGAATCAGGAAAAGAAATTACACTATATCGTTTATTACACGGCGATTTATGCATTTTTTCTGCCTCATGTATGTTAAAGAACATTAATTTTGATGTTTTTGTAGAAGCAGAAAAAGATACCGAAAGCTATTTAATACCAGTCAAAGAGTTTGAAAAAATTTCAAAAGAATGTATGCCGGTACTTGAATATACAAATGAATTATTGTCTTCACGCTTTTCTGATGTAATGTGGATCATGGAACAGGTTGTATTTCAAAGTTTTGATAAAAGACTCGCAAATTTTTTATTGGAGCAATCCAATATGGAAGGATCGGATACTTTTTCTATAACACAAGAGAAAATAGCAAGGCATCTAGGGAGTGCAAGAGAAGTTGTATCAAGGATGATGAAATATTTCGTTGAAGAGGAAATGATTACATTGGCAAGAGGAAAGATTACCATAAATAATTTCGAAAAGCTGAATCAGTTAGTTGATTCAAAATAATAGGTGAAGTATCTGGTAGAAATTTTCGTTTTTTTATGGTATACTGTAACAATGTTGATATAGAAAAAGAAAAATTCAATGAGGTGTTTTATGATAAAGGTAGCAATCGTTACGGATAGTAACAGCGGTATTACGCAGATGCAGGCAAAAGAATTGGGAATATTTGTAATACCAATGCCATTTTTTATAGATGGAACAGAATATTTTGAGGATATTAATTTAACGCAGGAAGAATTCTATGAAAAGTTAAAAAGTGGAGCTAATATAGGAACATCACAACCGACGGTTGGAACCATACTTGATTTATGGGATGCATTAATAAAAGAATTTGATGAAATTGTTTATATACCAATGTCAAGCGGACTCAGTGGCTCTTGTCATACTGCGATTGGGTTAGCGCTTGAATATGATGGTAAGGTAGAAGTAGTAAATAATCAGAGAATTTCTGTTACACAAAGGCAATCTGCAATGGATGCAAAAGAGCTTGCCTTGCAGGGAAAATCCGCATGTGAAATAAAGAAAATCCTAGAAGATACAAAATACGAATCTAGTATTTATATAACAGTAGATGACCTAAAATATTTAAAAAAGGGTGGGCGCATCACAGCGACTGCAGCGGCGCTTGGTTCCGTTTTAAATTTGAAACCAATCTTGACCATACAGGGGGATAAATTGGATGCCTATTCAAAATGCAGAGGTATGAAACAAGCAAAGAAAAATATGATAGAAGCATTGAAAAAAGATTTAGAAGAACGTTTTCCAAAAGCATATGCTGAGAAAAAGATTCATTTGCAGATAGCACATACGAACAACAGTGCATTAGCAGAAAGTTTTAAAGACGAAATCATGAAAGAATTTCCAGGTTTTGATATACATGTAGATCCATTATCATTAAGCATATCCTGCCATATAGGACCAGGTTCCTTAGCGTTTGCATGTACAACATATTTAGGGGTTGAATCAAAAAAGAATTAAAAAATTACATATTTTGAAAAAAATAGTTGCAAATTAACAATATGCGTGTTAAACTATCTTAGCTGATGTTGTTAAAAGCAAAACGCGGATGTGGCGGAATGGCAGACGCATCAGACTCAAAATCTGACGGTGGTAACATCGTGTGGGTTCAAGTCCCACCATCCGCATAAAGAGTTTTAAATTCTTACAATAAGAATTTAAAACTCTTTTTTGTTATAAATCAATAAAAAGAAACCAATGTTGACATTGTTGGAAATTATTATATAATAATAGTAATCATTATTAACAATATAGTAACGTTATCATAACTTTTCGAGGAATCAATGAATGGAGGACTAATTTATGGATAAAAAAGCAATGTATCAATTGACTTATGGATTGTTCGTTTTAACAGCAAGAGACGGTGACAAAGACAATGGTTGTATCATAAATACAGCAATGCAAGTTACAACGAGTCCAAATCAAATCATTATTGTAGTAAATAAACAAAATTATACACATGATATAATTAAAAAGACAGGTGTTTTTAATGTGTGTGTATTATCAAATAAAGCGCCATTTGAAACATTTAAAAATTGGGGATATCAAAGCGGAAAAGATACCGATAAAACGATAGGAATAACATTTAAGAGAGCAGAAAATGGTGTTATCTATTTAGAACAGGATGCAAATGCGTATATTTCAGGAAAAGTAATTTCTTCCACCGATTTCGGAACACATACGATGTTTCTAGCAGAAGTGACCGATGCAAGTTCACTTTCGAGTGATGAATCTATGACATATACGTATTATCAAAGCAAGGTAAAACCAGCCACTAAAGTGGAAGAAGCAAAAAAAGGTTATCTATGTACGATTTGTGGCTTTATCTATGAGGGTGATGTATTACCGGATGATTATATCTGTCCAATATGTAAGCATGGAGTTGCAGATTTTGTTAAACTCTAATAAAATGAGAAACAACGGATAAAATAGAAAGAAAACAACATAAGAAATGAGGTAAAAGAATGCCAGAAGAAAAAATATCAAATGATATTATATATATTGGAGTGAATGATAAAACACTTGATTTATTTGAGAGTCAGTACAAGGTGCCAAATGGTGTCTCTTATAATTCCTATATAATATTTGATGAAAAAGTAACAATTATGGATACGGTTGACAAGCGAGCATCAAAAGATTGGCTTATTAATTTAGAACTTGCATTAAATGGCCGTAATGCAGACTATTTGGTGGTTTCTCATATGGAGCCGGATCATGCAGCCAACATTCAAGTTTTGACTGAAAAATTTCCGGATATGAAAGTAATCGGTAATGCTAAGACATTTACAATGATATCCCAATTTTTCGATATTGATTTAAGTAACCGTTCGATTACGGTGAAAGAAGGAGATACCATTTGTCTTGGAACTCATCAATTACAATTTTTTATGGCACCTATGGTTCATTGGCCAGAGGTAATGGTATCTTATGAGAGCACAGATAAGATTTTATTCTCTGCGGATGGATTTGGCAAGTTTGGAACCCTTGATACGGATGAAAACTGGGAAGATGAAGCTCATCGCTATTTCATGAATATTTTAGGGAAATATGGACCATCCGTACAAACGTTATTAAAAAAAGTAGCACCGCTTGATATTAAGACAATTTGTCCTCTTCATGGACCGATTCTAAAAGAAAATCTGGCATTTTATCTTGATAAATATGATAAATGGAGTAGCTATCAGGTAGAAGAAGGTACAGTAATCGCTTATGCATCTATTCATGGAAATACGGGAATCGTTGCTCGTAAAATTGCGGAAATTCTAACAGATATGGGTCAAAAAAATGTTATAGTAAGGGATCTGTCACGTGATGATATATCCGAAGTAGTAACAAAAGCCTTTCAATATTCGAATCTTATTGTAGCGGCTGCGACCTATGATATGGGATTATTTCCATGTATGGAAGACTTTCTTCTGCATCTAAAGGCGAAACACTATCACAAGCATAAAGTTGGAATTATTGAAAATGGCTCTTGGGCGCCAAAAGCTGGAGCGTGCATGAAATCCATACTGGAACAAATGAAGGAACTAGAAATTTCAGAGGAAATGGTTACGATTAAATCTTCTCTAAAATCAGAAAATATGGAACAACTAGGAGAGCTTGCCAATTGGATAACTAAAAAGTAGTAAAGCAATAAATGACAAAAATGCGATTATCAGAATAATATGAATGATAGACAAAGACTTTCTTATTTGATTTCTTAAAAGGAATTGGATTGAGAAAGTCTTTTAAATATGGTATGATTAGGGACGAGATGTAGATGGGGGGATTATCATGACTTGCATCGAAACACAAAAGAATATGAAACCGTTTATTGTTGATAGACTAGACACTACGCAGTTAGAAGAATTTTTAATACATATTCGATCCTGCGAATCATGTAGGGAAGACTTAGAAGTATATTATACCATATTTGAAAGTATAAAGCTTTTGGATGAAGACAAGAATAGTAACATTCAAGTGGATTTTCATAAAAAAATGAAACGTGCGGAAGAAATCGTTCGCAGAAAGCATATGCGAACTTTTTATAAAAAAATGATTGTCGTTGTTCTAAGCATTATAATATCCTTAATAATTGAAAAGTAGAGGGAAACTATGAGAGAAAAGATTGTATTAATAGATGGACACAGTATTTTAAATCGTGCATTTTATGGTATACCAGACCTGACGAATGCAGAGGGAACCCATACCAATGCAGTTTATGGTTTTTTAAATATTATGTTTAAGATTTTAGAGGAGGAACATCCGGAATATTTAACGGTTGCTTTTGATGTAAAAGCACCAACTTTTCGACATGAGATGTTTGAAGCATATAAAGGGACCAGAAAACCGATGCCGGAAGAATTGAGACAGCAGGTTCCAATTATACAAGAACTACTAAAAGCAATGCAGATTTCTGTGGTTGTAAAACCTGGTTTTGAGGCAGATGATATTATAGGAACGATTGCAAAGAAAGCGGAAACAGAGGGCATCCAGGTTTCACTAATTTCAGGAGATCGCGATTTACTGCAACTTGCATCAAATGATATTAAAGTTCGTATACCAAAAACTAAGATGGGCGGCACGGAAGTCGAAGATTATAATACGCAGCAGGTAATTGAAAAATATGGAGTAACACCAAGTCAAATTATAGATTTAAAAGGTTTGATGGGAGATACTTCTGACAATATACCGGGAGTTCCTGGAATAGGTGAAAAACGAGCATCCAATATTATTGCAAGCTTTGGATGTATCGAAAGCGCAATGGAACATATAGACGAAGTAACACCTCCAAAAGCGAGAGAAAATTTAAAGGAATATTATGAACTTGCAGTTTTGAGCAAAAAGCTTGCAACGATTGATACCGATGCACCGATTGATTATGTCATTGAAAATGCAAGAATTCAGAATTTTTATACAGAGGAAGCGTTTCATATCGTAAAACGAATGGAGTTTAAGAACATACTAAGTCGTTTCTCCTCCGATTTAAGCCATAATGATTCCATGGAAATAGAGTTTGTGACAATTGAGAAAAAGAAAGAATGGGAACGTCTTTTGGAGCAAATGCTTGCACCAAGCATTTCTTTGGTTGGATTACATGTAGTACAGACATTGGAAGATAACAATCAAAAATTTGCACAAGAGCAAAATGGACAGTATTCATTGCTTGATTTTAATACATTGGAGTCTGGGATGATTGGAGTTTCTTTTTCTTTTGAATCCAAGGAGAAGGATATTACGGCATTCGCTTTTGTTGGTAGTCAGATTACAGAAAATGATATCAGTGAAGCACTGAAACAGTTACAAATTAGTAAAAAGACTATTTCTGTCATTGATTTAAAAAGCCAGTTAAATCGTTTGCCATTTAAGCAAGAAGATAAGGTATATGATTTAGCAATTGGCGCCTATTTATTAAATCCATTGCAAGACGATTATCATTATGATGATATTGCAAAAGATTACGAAGGAATCCACATTCCAAGCCAGATGGAACTTCTTGGTAAAATGCCTCTTTCAGAAGCTAGAAACAAAGCACCAGATCAATTAGTGAACTTAGGATGTTATCATAGTTTAACCGCACGCAATGCTTCTTCAAAGATTTTGGATCGTCTAAAAGAAGAGGAATCACTTGAATTATATGAAACCATTGAAATGCCACTTGTTTATACGTTGTATGATATGGAAGCAAGAGGTATTATGGTAAACAGGGAAGCTCTCAAACAATACGGAGATCAACTGGTGGGTAGAATTGAACAATTGGAAGCTCAGATTTATGAATTGGCAGGCGAAAATTTTAATATTAATTCACCAAAACAACTTGGGGTGATTTTATTTGAAAAATTACAATTACCACTTGCAAAGAAAACAAAGACCGGATATTCTACATCAGCGGATATCCTTGAAAAATTAAAAGGCGAAGATCCAATCATTTCACTTATCCTGGAATACCGACAACTGACAAAGCTTAAGTCAACTTATGCAGATGGACTTGCTAATTATATTAGCCATGAAGATGAGCGAATTCATGGTAAATTCAATCAGACGATTGCTGCAACTGGCCGAATCAGCAGTACAGAGCCAAATCTTCAAAATATTCCTATTCGTATGGAACTTGGACGAAAAATAAGAAAGGTATTTATTCCAAAGCCTGGATTTGTATTTTTAGATGCGGATTATTCCCAGATTGAACTTAGAGTACTTGCTCATATGTCGGGTGATGAAAAATTAATTGCCGCTTATAAGGAGGCGCAGGATATCCATGCAATTACTGCATCCGAAGTATTTCATACTCCACTGAATGAAGTTACTTCACTTCAAAGAAGCAATGCAAAAGCAGTCAATTTTGGAATCGTATACGGTATTAGCTCTTTTGGACTTGGACAGGATCTAAATATTTCCAGAAAAGAGGCGGAAGGCTATATCACCAAGTATTTCGAAACGTATCCAAAGGTAAAAGAGTTTATAGATCGGTTGGTAGAAGATGGTAAGGAGAATGGATATGTTACAACTTTATTCCATCGAAGACGTCCAATACCAGAATTATCTTCTAGCAATTTCATGCAGCGTTCCTTTGGAGAGAGAATTGCAATGAATTCTCCAATACAAGGAACAGCAGCGGACATCATAAAAATTGCAATGATACGGGTAAATGAACGACTAAAAAACGAAAATAGAAAGTCAGCTTTGATATTACAGGTACATGATGAACTTTTAATTGAAACTGCAAAAGATGAAATCGATGTCGTGAAATCCATTTTAGAAGAAGAGATGCATCGTGCAGCTAATTTAGAGGTAATACTTGAGATTGATGTAAATAAAGGTGACAATTGGTATGAGGCAAAGTAATGAGTGCATGCAAAGTAATTGGATTGACGGGTGGGGTAGGATCAGGTAAGACCTTTGTAGCGGCCTATGCCCATGAAAAATACGGAGTACCAATAATTCTTGCGGATGAGGTAGGACACCTTGCATTAATGCCTTCAACTATGACTTATGCAAAAGTTGTGGACATTTTTGGTAGAGATATCCTAACAGAAGATGGCACCATTGACCGCAAGCAACTAGGAAATCTTGTGTTTTCAGATGCATCAAAATTGGAGGCGCTCAATCATATTGTGCATCCATTTATTGAGGAGTATATAAAAGACGAGATTACACAATTAAAAGAAGAAACAAAAGCAAAATATATTTTATTAGAGGCGGCGATTCTCCTAGAATCAAATCTGGTTTTTCTTTGCGATGAGATATGGTTCGTAAAAGCGGGGGAAGCGGTTCGAAGGGAACGGCTGAAGTCTTCAAGAGGATACACGGAACAGAAAATTAATGACATAATCAAAGCGCAACTTTCTGAATCAGAAATTGAAAAGCGAGTTGATCAGATAATTGTGAATAATGGTAATCTTCAAGAAATGGACAAACAATTAGAAATTTTACTAGTTTAATGAAATGTTTTATGATAAAATATACCGAATAATGTTATTTTACGTTACAGATGGAGGGAAACTGGATGGAAGGAATGTTATATCCGGAACATTTGGTGTTTGGGCTTGATATAGGAACCAGGAGTATCGTTGGTACTGTTGGATATAAAGAACATACAAACAATTTTAAGGTAGTCGCACAGGTTGTCAAAGAGCATGATACCAGAGCAATGATGGATGGACAAATCCATGATATTAACCAAGTGGCAGAAGCCATCGGATTTGTAAAACGTGAGCTTGAAAACATAATAGGTATGCGCCTTACCGATGTTTGCATTGCTGCTGCCGGTCGTGTATTAAAAACGATTGTTGCAAGGGCGGATTATACCTTCCAGGAAGAAACCAAAATAACAGATGAGCATATTTATTCGCTTGATTTGCTAGGTGTAGAAAAAGCTTACGATGTGATACGTGAAGAGACCAAGCAAGAGGATATTAGTTTTTATTGTGTAGGTTATAGTGTCATCAAGTACTATCTCAATGATTATCCAATGTCAAACCTAGAGGGACACAAAGCAATAAAAATATCAACCGAACTAATTGCGACCTTTTTACCGGACGAAGTTATTGATGGGTTATATCAGGCAGTAGAGCGGGCGGGTCTGTATGTTGCGAACTTAACGCTTGAGCCGATTGCAGCGATTAATGTTGCAATTCCAGAACGCTTTCGTCTACTTAACATTGCATTAGTTGATGTTGGGGCAGGTACTTCGGATATCTGTATTACAAAAGATGGAAGTATTATCGCTTATGGCATGATTCCATATGCAGGGGATGAACTGACGGAACAGATTGCACGAAAATATCTGACTGACTTTTCAACTGCAGAAACGATTAAAACAAGTTGCGGTAAAAAGAAAACCGTTAAATTCAAAGATATAATGGGACTATCCCAAAAAGAAGATACAAAATCAGTGCTGGAAGATCTAGGTGATACTATTTGTATGATTACGAAGTGTGTGGCAGATAAAATAATTGAGCTAAATGGTGGAAAAACAGTCAGTGCTGTATTTGTAGTAGGTGGAGGGGGTAAGATACCAACCTTTACCGATACATTAGCGCAGTATCTTGGTATACCGCTAGAGAGGGTTGCTCTTCGTGGTGCGGAAGTACTAAATGAAGTCGAATTCCTTCAAGGTAATATAAAGAAGGATTCCCTTTTGGTAACTCCAATTGGAATTTGTCTTAATTTTTATGAACAAAAGAATAATTTTATCTTTGTGACCATAAATGGAGAACGAGTAAAGCTTTATGACAACAGCAAACTTTCCATCGTAGATGCAGCAATGCAAATAGGAATCCAGAATGAACTATTATTCCCTAGACGTGGAAAGACACTTGAATTTTCAGTGGATGACAAAAAACGAATGGTTCGCGGAGAACTTGGAGAAGCAGCCATTGTGACACTGAATGGAAAGCCGGTTGGTATAAACAGTCCGATCGAATCCAATGACAAAATTGAAATTACGTATTCGACAATTGGTAATGATGCGAAATATGAAGTACAAAAGTTACCGGAATACAATGGCGTGATTAGCTATAAATTTAATGGAAAACTAGTAACTTGTCCGAAGTTTGTTATGGCAAACGGAAAACTAGTATCCGGTTTTTACGAAATTAAAGAAAATGATGATATTAAAATTATCAATTATTATACATTAAATCAAGTATTAGAGTTTATGGATCTTCCATATAAGGGAATCTTTTATGTGAATCATGGAATTGCAGATTTAGAGGAACGAATCTATGATAACTTTACCATTACGAGTGAAGTTGCAGGGACGAAAGAGGAAGCCAAACGTTCCTTTGAAACACAAAAAGAGGCGGCTGCAACGATTCAATCGGAAGAGATAGAAGAAATAGAAGAGAAAGTAAAGATACAGGTATCGATTAATGGACAATTAACATCACTTTTTGGCAAATCAAAATATATTTTCGTAGATATCTTAGATGTATATCCATTCGATTTGAAAGAAGGAGTTGGTAAGACACTGGTACAAAAGATTAACGGTGCCAATGCGGAGTTTACCGGTGAGATACATTATGGTGATGATATTCAAATTTATTGGGAATAGTTTAGTTAGGAGTTAGTATGAATCTTTGCAGTATAGCAAGTGGTAGTAGTGGGAATTGTATTTATATAGGAAATGCAAATACCGGTATTCTAGTGGATACCGGTATTAGTAAAAAAAGAATTGTAGATGGACTCGTTTCAATTGATGTTAATCCAGAAAAGCTAGATGGTATTTTGATTACCCACGAACATTCCGATCACGTTAGTGGGCTTGGTGTATTCACTAGAAAGTATAAAACACCGATTTATGCAACGAGGGAAACCATTCGATGTATCCTTAACAGCAGTAGCCTTGGGGCACTGGATCAGACGTTATTTCATGAGATAAAGCCAGATCAATCCTTTTATCTTCAGGACATTAAGGTTAACCCATTTTCCATCTCTCACGATGCTGCAAATCCGGTGTGCTATACGTTTGACGATGCGAATGGACGAGTTGGAGTAGCAACTGACCTTGGAACCTATGATGAATATATCATATCGAATCTAGAGGGCTGTGAAGCTTTGCTGCTAGAAGCAAATCATGATATTAATATGTTGCAGGTTGGATCTTATCCTTATTCTTTAAAACGTCGAATATTGAGCGATATCGGGCATTTATCCAATGATAATTCGGGAAGACTTTTATCTCGGTTACTAACGGATAAATTAAAATATATTTTTTTGGGGCATCTTAGTAAAGAAAATAATTATCCAGAGCTTGCATATGAAACCGTCCGCTGTGAACTACGAAACAGCGGTCTGAACAAAGATATGGGAAAATGTTTGCAAGTAGCGAAAAGAGATGCACCTTCCGAATTTGTAACAATATAAACAAAAGGAATATTGCAAATTTATAAATAGAAGAAAAGAGAGGTTATTATGAAAAAAACAATTATTACAGTCGTTGGAAAAGATAGCGTAGGTATTATTGCAAAAGTTTGTACATATCTTGCAAATAATGGAGTCAATGTTTTGGATATTTCACAAACCATCGTTGAAGGATATTTCAATATGATGATGATTGCTGATGTAAACAACTCTCACAAGCCTTTTGATCAGTTGGCAGAAGAACTAGAAGGTATCGGTGAAGAAATCGGCTGTGTTGTAAAAGTACAGCATGAAGATATTTTTAACAAAATGCACCGAATCTAATTAAGCCGACTAGGAGGATGGAATATCATGATTAATATACTTGAAGTTTTTGAGACAAATAAGATGATAGAGCAGGAAAATCTCGATGTAAGAACCATTACCTTGGGAATTAGTCTTTTGGATTGTGCCGATAGTAATCTAGATGTAGTAAATGAAAAAATTTATAAAAAGATTACGGAAACCGCAAAGGACTTATTAAAAGTTGGAAAAGATATCGAACGAGAATATGGAATACCAATTGTAAACAAAAGAATCTCCGTTACACCGATTGCACTTGTTGGAGCAGCGGCTTGTAACTCTACAAAAGATTTTGTATCCATTGCAAAAACGCTTGATCGTGCAGCAAAGCAGGTCGGCGTCAATTTTATTGGTGGATATTCTGCCTTGGTTTCAAAAGGAATGACAAAAGCAGATAAATATCTGATTGAATCTATACCAGAAGCATTAGCAGTAACGGATCGTGTATGTAGCTCTGTAAACTTAGGATCCTCAAAGACCGGAATCAATATGGATGCGGTAAAATTGATGGGTGAAATTATTTTACAGGCAGCAGAATACACCAAAGAAATTGATTCCATTGGGTGCGCAAAATTAGTTGTATTTTGTAATGCTCCAGATGATAATCCATTTATGGCAGGTGCTTTTCATGGCGTTACGGAAAGTGATGCCATCATTAATGTAGGTGTAAGCGGTCCAGGTGTTGTGAAAACTGCATTGGAGTCTGTAAAGGGAGCTGATTTTGGCACTTTATGCGAAACAATAAAAAAGACAGCATTCAAAATTACTCGTGTAGGTCAATTAGTTGCACAGGAAGCATCCAAACGTTTAGGTATACCGTTTGGTATTATTGACCTTTCCTTAGCACCTACCCCTGCAATCGGAGACAGTATAGCAGAAATCTTCGAGGTCATGGGACTTGAAAGAGCCGGAGCACCTGGTACAACGGCAGCACTTGCCTTATTAAATGATCAGGTAAAAAAAGGCGGCGTTATGGCATCTTCCTATGTTGGAGGTTTGAGCGGAGCATTTATTCCAGTAAGTGAGGATCAGGCAATGATTGATGCGGTACTAGCCGGAGCATTAACATTAGAAAAATTAGAAGCAATGACCTGTGTTTGTTCTGTAGGACTTGACATGATTGCAATTCCAGGGGATACAAAAGCCACCACAATTTCTGGAATTATCGCAGATGAAATGGCAATCGGTATGATAAATCAGAAGACAACCGCAGTTCGTATTATTCCTGTGATTGGGAAAAAAGTGGGGGATATGGCAGAATTTGGCGGATTATTAGGTCGTGCACCAATTATGTGCGTTAATCAGTTTAGTTGTGATGATTTTATAAATCGAGGTGGAAGAATTCCAGCTCCGATACACAGTTTTAAAAATTAGAAATCAATTGGAGGCTTTAATATGGAACACGTAGTATTTAAATATTTCGAGGAGATAAGTGCAATACCGAGAGGATCAGGAAACTGTCAGGCAATCAGTGATTATCTAGTGAATTTTGCGAAAGAACATGGTTTATCATATATTCAAGATGATGCACTCAATGTTATTATCAAAAAACCTGCAAGTGTTGGATACGAAAAATGCCCAACTGTTATTTTACAGGGACATATGGATATGGTATGTGAAAAGAAAACAGATAGTGATCATGATTTCTTAACGGATGGTCTTGAACTAATGACAGACGAAGATTACCTGTTTGCAAACGGTACGACACTTGGTGGAGACGATGGAATTGCACTAGCTTATTCCCTTGCTATTTTAGCGGATGATAGCATTTTACATCCAGCTCTCGAAGTAATTATTACGACCGATGAAGAAATTGGATTGCTAGGTGCAACAGCGCTTGATGCTTCTTCACTAAAGGGTACTTATATGATAAATATAGACTCGGAGGAAGAGGATGTATTATTAGCTAGTTGTGCGGGTGGACTAAGATCAGATTGTCGTATACCTCTTTTTTATGAGAAGGTGGATGGCAAGAAACTAACTATTACAGTAAAAGGTCTAGTAGGTGGTCATTCTGGTTCGGAAATCGATAAAAACCGTATTAATGCAAATCTGTTATTAGGGAGACTTTTGTATGAGCTAAGAAAATTTTCATTTCGTGTATGCTCCATGAAGGGCGGTCTCATGGACAATTCAATTCCAAGAGAATCCGTAGCACAGATTATTACTTCGCCAGAAGATGCTTATAAAATTATCAATGAAATAAAATTTTTAAATGAAAAATATCGCAATGAATGTAGAATCAATGAACCAGATTTATCAATTATCGTAAATCAAGGCGAAGATAAGACTTATTCGGTTATGACAAAGGATAGCTATGAGAAGGTTTTATTCTTCTTATTATCAACACCAAATGGTATTCAGGAAATGAGTTCAAATATAGCAGGATTAGTAGAAAGTTCACTTAACTTAGGAATTTTTGAGACCAATGATACGAAAGCAAAAATGTCCTACAGTGTACGAAGCGCTCTAAGCTCATATAAGATGTTTATGAGCGACAAATTGGAATTATTGACAAAAAAACTCGATGGTGAATATGCTACCAGTGGAGATTATCCGGGATGGGAATTTAAAAAGGAATCCAGACTTCGTAACATTTATGCTAACGCTTATAAAAACGTGGTTGATAAAGAAATAAAAGTAGAAGCCATTCATGCTGGACTCGAATGTGGAATTTTAGCAGAGAAACTGGGTGACATTGATATCATTGCAATTGGACCAAATATGAAAGACATTCATACCACAGAAGAAAGATTAAGCATCTCTTCGACGATACGAGTATTTGACGTAATTTTAGAGACACTGAAAGATTTTAGTACCGTAACAAATTAGCAGCAATCGGATAAAGGGATAAGGAATACCAATGGATGAGATAAAACGTATCAATCGGAAAGAAATTCATAAAGGTGCAATTGTTGATTTTTATGAAGATACCATGCAAATGCCAAATGGAAACATAGCGCAGTGGGATTTTATTCATCATAAAGGAGCTGCAGCTATTTTAGCGGTCGATGAGGAGGGAAAACTTCTCATGGTAAGGCAGTATCGGGGTGCAGTAGAAAAACACACACTGGAAATTCCAGCAGGAGGCTTAAACTTCGGGGAAGACTATAAAACCTGTGCAATACGTGAACTAGAAGAAGAAACCGGATTTAAGACGTTAGATGCGATTCCTTTGATTGAAATTTATACAACGGTTGCTTTTTGTAATGAGAAAATTGGAATCTATTATACGCAGGATTTAATTCCTTCCAAACAAAATCTGGATGAGGATGAATATGTTTCAATTGAGAAGTATTCACTGAATGAATTAGTCGATATGATACTAAATGGTACAATTGAAGATGCAAAGACAATTTCAGCCATTCTAGCATATAAAGCAGTAAAAGAAAGACAAGAATAAAATCAAATAAGACAAGTGGTATTTTCTTTCCATGTGTTTCATAAAATGAATAAACACATGAAAGGAGATACCACTTATGGAAAAAAATGGATATCTAAAGAAAATTAGTATCCTTTTTTTAGTTGGATTTTTTATTGGAATCGTAGTAGCATTTTTAATGAAAAATTATTATAAGGACAGTTATTATACATACTTTGAAGCCGCGTCCAATCAATTGATTTCAGGAAAAATACATTATGGATTGTTATTTTTTAGTACGATTAAAAGGATTTTAATTCCCTATCTATTGATAATCGCACTTTCTATGTCACCTGCCTATGTGACGTTTATTGTTGCGTATACGATATATATAGGATGTAGTGTTGGTTACTTTATAGAAAGCTTGTATACAACCTATCAAATACGCGGAATTTTGTATGGAATTCTATACAGTATGCCTCAGGCCTTGATCTATGTTCCAGCGATATTATTACTTATGTACTTTGGCTATGAGATTAATAAAAATGGACATAAGAAAAAAGGTTTGTTCGAGAAGCTCATACCACTTGCAATGATTTTAATTCTGCTAATGGTCGGGGCATCTCTTGAAACCTTTGTAAATTCTTTTATTATGAGAAAAACGATATTCCTTGTTTCTGGATATTAAAGATTGTCCGCTATTTTGTAAATCAGAGCTTGTGTTTCATTCCATCCGATACATCCATCGGTAATGGATTTTCCGTAGATATGTTCATGTATGCTTTGGCTTCCAGATTCTAAATAACTTTCTACCATAACACCCTTTACAAAGCCACGAATGTCATCCGAAACCTTTCGGCTATGCAAAATCTCGGATACAATACGAGGTTGTTCAAAATAACATTTGTTTGAATTTGAATGATTTACATCAATAATTGTCGCAGGATTCACTAAATCAAGTTTGTCGTAAGCCTCTAATAAACGTTTGATATCTTCGTAATGATAGTTAGGATATGCAACGCCGTATTTATCGACTGCTCCACGAAGAATGGTATGGGCAAGTGGATTTCCATCACTTTTTACTTCACAGCCACGATATAAGAAGGTATGTTTACTCTGTGCAGCAATGCAAGAGTTTAACATGACGGAATAATCGCCGCTAGTTGGATTTTTCATACCGCAAGGAATATCAATACCACTTGCAGTCAGACGGTGTTGCTGATTTTCAACAGAACGAGCTCCAATTGCAACATAAGACAAGATATCTTCAAGATAGGACCAGTTGTCAGGGTAGAGCATCTCGTCAGCAGCAAATAAATGAGATTCTTTTATAGCACGTAGGTGCATTTTTCTGATTGCAATTAAGCCTTCACACAAATCAGGCTTTTTTTCTGGATCAGGCTGGTGAACCATACCTTTGTATCCTGTGCCATTTGTTCTTGGCTTATTCGTATAAATTCTAGGAACGATGATTATTTGTTCTTTCACTTTTTCTTGAATAGCAGCAAGACGTGTTATATAGTCGCAAACGGCGTCTTCATTATCTGCCGAACAAGGACCGATAATTAGTAAAAATTTATCTGAATCACCTGTAAAAACTTCTTTTATTTCTTTATCCTTTGCTTCCTTTAATAATGCATGTTCTTTTGGAAGTGGATATTCTTTCAATAAATCTTCCGGTGTGATTGCTTCTTTCATAACATTTAAAGCCATATTAATTCTCCCTTTCAAGCCGTGGACGCGTGTATTTTTTCAATTGTAAACGTAAATGCTTTCACTGTCAACGTTTCTTGTGATTAATTTAAAGTATTTTGTGGAAATTAGTAAATACTTATGATAAACTATAAGTTATCTTAAAGCATGAGTGATTAAATGTGAAAGGTTTTTATGGGGGAAATGAGGGTTAGAAATGGATAAAGTAAGATTTGGTATTATAGGAACGAATTTTATAACGGAACGATTTATAGAAGCGGCATCTTTATGCGATGATTTTGAATTAGCAGCCGTTTATTCAAGAAATTTGGATAGAGCTAGAGAATTTGCGCAAAAATACAAGATAGAACAAATTTTTGATGATTTGGATAAAATGGCGTCTTGCAATCAAGTAGATGCTGTTTACATTGCAAGTCCTACCTCATGCCATAATAGGCAGGCTTTAATTATGTTGCGAAATCATAAGCATGTGTTGTGTGAAAAACCGGTTACTTCGAACGCACATGACTTAGAATCGTTGCTTCTAATTGCAAATGAGAAAAAAGTGATATTATTAGAGGCGATTCGAAACGAATTTTCGCCAGGATATCAATGTATAAAAGAAAATTTGAAACGGATTGGAAAGATTCGAAGGGCTACATTTGTATATTGTCAATATTCCTCCCGATATGATGCGTTTAAACAAGGAAAAACAGAAAATGCCTTTCGTAGTGAGCTATCAAATGGCGCAATTATGGATATTGGTGTCTACGGTGTGCATATGTTGGCGAGCTTGTTTGGTATACCATATAGCCTAAGTGCAAAAGGTTATATCATTCCTGGAAGTATTGATGGCTCGGGTGTAATCATTGGCAAGTATAAGGATATGCAGGCGGAAGTCTTATATTCTAAAATTACAAATTCTTATATACCAAGTGAAATTCAAGGAGAAGATGGAAACATTGTTTTTTCATCGCTATCAGCACCCGATAAGATTAAGATAATCATGAGAGATGGCGAAAAAGAGACTATAAAACTTGATTTGATTCAGCCAGATTTATATTATGAAGTAAGAGCGTTCATTGATATGATTTTAGGTAAAAGATCGGATAGCAGTCAATTTAATTCTAATTCTATTATGACTATGCGTATGTTGGATGATGCAAGAAAGCAAATGGATATAGTGTTCCCAAGTGATTTTTAACAACTGATGATTGACGGATAACCCAATAAATGGTAAAGTATTTAAGATATTGAAATTTTAGAAAAGAGGATGATAAAGTGAGTCAGTTTTATGATGACGATAATGCAGATAATATTTTAAAGGAAATTACAGAAAATTTAAGCAAACAGGTATCTGCGGAATTGGATAATGACAATAAAATAAAAGTTGAAAATAAGAATAGTGATAAAAATTCAAGTGGTAAGAAGCCGAAAAAATATAAAAAGGTCCTCATTGGAATCGCTTCAGTGCTTGCTATTTTAGTGGTTGTAATATTTTTTGCTGGCAAAGGAGTTCTCGATCAGATTAATAAAGAGAATTCAGAAGATGTTGTAATTAATGAAGATGATTCCTTAGATACCAGTACCATTGTGGAAAGTACGGATATTGAACCATCCGATAGCAATGTTATTAATGTTCTTCTAATAGGTGAAGAAAAAATGCATGATACAAGCCGTGGACGTTCCGATTCTATGATGATAGCCACGATTAATCAAACGCAAAAGACAGTAAAATTAACTTCAATTATGCGTGACTGTTATGTGGCAATACCGGATCATGGACAAGGAAAGCTAAATTCTGCTTTCAATATCGGTGGTGGACCATTGCTGGTACAAACGATAGAGCAAAACTTCGAGGTCCCAATCGATGGATATGTACGTGTTGATTTTGAAGCATTTGAAGAAATCGTAAATAAACTCGGAGGCGTTGAAATCGAATTAACGGCGGATGAAGCAAGTTACTTAAATCGTAAAGATTATATAACAAAGCCAGAATATCGTAAGGTAGTAGAAGGGGTTCAGATTCTAAATGGTAATCAAGCACTTGGATATTCCAGAGTTCGTTATGTGAAAGGAATTGATGGCGAACATGATGATTTTGGACGTACCAATCGTCAAAGAACGGTAGTAAACGCTATTTTTGAAAAGTATAAATCAAAAGGACTTATTGAACTTGCAGCGATTACCAATAGTTTGTTTAAATATATTACAACGGATTTATCAAATAGCAAGATTTTAGGTTATGTGGCAGCTTATGTTGGAACTGGTAGTAAAGAACTAGAGACGTTACGCATTCCAATGGATAATGGATATAGCACAACAAAAAATCAAGCAGGAAGTGTAATATTAGTAAACTTTGAAAAGAATAATGCAGCTCTACAGGAATTTATTTTTGGTATTTCAGCAGATAGTGATAGCACAGCGCAGGATTCAACAACGACAGATACTACGACTACGCAGTAGAAAAAGGAGTATATAGACATGCCGATTTTATGGGTTGTAATTCCTTGTTATAATGAAGAATCTGTATTACCAGAAACGAGCAAGCAACTTACGATGGTAATGAATCAATTGATCGAACAAGGGGAAATAGATCAAAAAAGCAAGATAGTTTATGTGAATGATGGATCGAAGGATAAAACTTGGGAGTTGATTGAAAAATATCATAAGGAAAATACATTATTTTCTGGCATTCGGCTATCTAGAAATTTTGGTCACCAAAATGCTCTTTTAGCAGGATTAATGTTAGCAAAAGATAGTGCAGATATCTGTATTAGCATGGATGCTGATTTGCAGGACGATATTGGTGTAATTGCTAAATTTGTTGATGCTTATAAATCGGGGTATGATGTAGTATATGGAGTCCGCTCTAACCGCAATACGGATACCTTTTTTAAAAAGCACACAGCACAAAGATTTTATCGTTTTATGTCTTTCTTAGGAGTAGAGTTGATTTACAATCATGCGGACTGTCGTTTGTTAAGTAAGCGTGCATTGGTGGCATTAAGCCAGTATGATGAAGTTAATTTATTTTTAAGAGGTATGATTCCAAAACTTGGATATGAATCTACAACTGTAGAATATGTTAGAAATAAACGTTTTGCTGGGACTTCAAAGTATTCACTTGGAAAGATGCTAAGGTTTGCTTTTGAAGGAATTACTTCCTTTAGCATCAAACCAATTAGGCTTATTACGATGACAGGTGCACTCATATTTTGTATCTGCATCCTCTTAGTTATATATTTTTTATCAAGGCATTTTACTGGTAACACGGTTAGCGGATGGACAAGCATTATGATGTCAATTTGGACATTAGGAAGTATTCAATTGATGTCGATTGGTATTATTGGTGAATACATTGGAAAGACCTATTTGGAAACAAAACACAGACCTAAATTTATCATTGAAGAAACAATATAATAAATACAATTTACGAACAAAAGAACGATTCGACTTATCTAAGTCGAACCGTTCTTTTGTTATAATATCTTGCAAGATGTTGGTTTTTCCAAAAACTTGGGTCGTATGAAATATCAGAATGATATAATACATAAGGTTTATGCATAAAAGCATTGAGCCGCACATCTTTATCCGGAGTTTTTTCTAAGAATTCAATGCGATCATTTGCTTCTTGATCAAAAGCTTTTGCTTCATTTGTGACCAATGAATAGACTGCACTGGCTGTAAAGGTAAGATTAGAAAGCTCTACTTTACCGGATGGACTTTCACTCACTTCAATACTTCCTAGACACGAAACAAAGATTGCGAATATTAATCCAACGTAATAAAAGCGAAGTGGAAGAGGTTTTGTTAGCTTTGGAAATTCCTTTTTTTGTTTTAAATATCCAAGAAAATAAAATAAATTAAATGCCACAAAAATATAATAATTAAAGCATACTATATTTCGTATTCGATATGGAATATGAATACCCTGTGCATAAATTACAGGGGTTATTTGCCCTGAATAGACACAAAAGCTAATAAAAAACATAAGGAATGGATGATGAAAGCGATGATACATCTTATCTAACATCGCTCCAAAAATCGGAATCAACAATAACCAAAATAAAAAGATGGGTACTGTAGTAGCATTTGCGATTGAATAGCCACCATAAGCAAACGAAAGTAGAATCGAAAGGATAGGGCTATGAGGAGAGCCTATCGTGGATTGACGAAGTGCATTCCCTGGCCCAGACATACTAATTAACAATGCGAACAGTCCCGAAGCAAAAATCGGAAGATAATATAAAAAGTGGTGATTTTTCTTAAATATAAAATAAAGTACAGTAAATAGTAAAAGGATTGCATTTAACAGCGCAGTTGCATAATTACTTCCACCAATCAGAAAGGATAATACAATGGAAGGTAGCATCAAAAGAACTTTTGAATGGAAATGAGTGCAATGATATAACAATATCAATATTCCATATAGTAACAGGGAGAGCGAATAAAAAAAAGTATAATAAATAGCTCCGTTATACCAATAAAACGAGTCTGAAGGGACGTGCGTAAATTGTAAGGCAAAGAATAGGATAATGAGCGATGCAAGAAAAGATAAAGAGGAGGAAGCCTTTACAACTTTACGAAATACGGTATAGTAAAAAAAGAAAGAAAATAGTAAAAAAGTTGTCAGTAAAATAAATGGAGCAATATAATAATACGGTTCACCAAATATTCCAGGTTGTAAATACATAAGAAAAATTGCCGAAAAATTTCCTTGCCAGTTATAATATTTATCAAGCGTTTTTACGGCGGCAGTTTCCAATACATCTTGAAAAGAATGCGTCGCTTCCCATACTGTTTTTGTATGTACACCATAGCTATAATCATCGGCATTGGGATGCGCATATAACCCGATGTAATAGAGCGGGATTAAGGATAGAATAAAAATAAGGGAAAGCAGGATTAGAATATTACGTTGGGTACAGTTCTGTTTTTCTTCCATTTTTTCAATCCTTTCATAATTAATTGTTCAAGCATATTAATAATATGCGAAGCTCCTAAAGAGAGCAATAAAAGCCATATTAAGATTAATAAAGAAAATCGTGGTAATAATACAATGTCCGTCAAATAGTAATAACAAAAAAAGGTATGTATAAGCCAGATATTTAAAGAATGCTTTCCTAGATAAGAAAAAAAGTTTTCTATATGAATCTGCTTACTCAAATTTACTCCAAAATATAAAAACAATGGTGCAATAATTGGATCTTTTAATTTTTCTGTAATATATGGTTCCTGCCGCAAGATAATACAAACAACAATTAAAAAAAGAGAAAACCACCATTTATTCAGACGAGATCGAAGTAGTATACGCGTAATCTTTTCAAATATATGGAAATTTGCAATCAAAAAGCCAATACAAAATATAAACTGCCAAAGAAACAAAGTAGAAAGCTCTTTTGCAATTATGTTTGAATCGAAGTAGCTTTGGCGTAAGAGATAACCGACAAAGCTAATAACAAAGGAAACAAAGATCGAAATCTTAGGTCCTTTTAAAATATATTTTACGATCCATGGGGAAAGAAGCAAAATTTCCAAATAAACTCGCAAATACCACCATTCTAGGTTGTAGGAATAGGAAAACAAAAAAAGATTACTTAAAAATTCGGTCCATATAAATTGTTTTTCGAATAATAGGAAGCCGACAGGCACAAATAAAAAAAATATGATCCAGTAATGTAAAACGAAATGAATCAAATGAGAGAAACTCCATTTTTTAAAGTTTGCTTTTTTGCTGACGTGATAAAGTCCGATTCCGGTAAGAAGCATAAAAATAGAGACGCAAATATTTCCAAATTCACTCAGTACGTTTGTTAAGTCAATCGGTGCTGTAGGAAGAAATGAAATATAGGTCAAAGGTAATCGGTTGTAAGCAAAGAGATGATGATATACCATAAGGAATATTGCAATTCCCTTTGCTATTTGTGTATCTATTTTTGAAAAAGAAAGATCTTTCATTTTGTATTTACTCCATTTTTAATTCTATTAACAACTTTATTATAAGAGATGTTTTTCCTATTCGCAAGTTTAAATTCATAACTTTACGCATATGATAGTAACAAGGAAATAATGGAGTTTAAAATGAAAAAACTAAAAATAGCTATACTTTTAATTTCACTGTTGGTATCAAGTATAATTCCAAGAACTAATTATGCAAAAGAACAGGAAGAAAGTATACAAACAACAGGAAAATCAGTGGTTTTATTGGAAGCAACTACAGGAAAAGTTATCTATGATAAAAACAAAGACGAAAAGCTTATGATGGCAAGTATAACAAAAATTATGACACTGATTCTGATTTTTGAGGCACTTGATGAAGGAAAAATTAAATTGGAGGACTCCGTATCGGTAAGTGAGCACGCAGCCAGTATGGGTGGTTCACAGGTTTATTTGGAACCAAATGAAAAACAGACGGTCAATGATATGATTAAATGTATATCAATCGCAAGTGCAAATGATGCAAGCGTTGCTATGAGCGAATTTATTGCTGGATCAGAATCGGAATTTGTGAATCGAATGAATGATAAAGCAAAAGAACTTGGTATGGTAAATACGCATTTTCAAAATTGCTGTGGTTTGGATGATGATATCGATATTGGACAGCACTATTCCTCTGCATATGATGTAGCCCTTATGTCAAGAGAATTGATTACAAAACACCCTCAAATTAGTGATTATTCCACCATTTGGATGGATTCCATCATACATACGACCAAGAAAGGCCAAAGTGAATTTGGTCTTACAAATACAAATAAACTGATTCGCTCTTACAATGGAATTACCGGTTTGAAGACAGGAAGTACATCGAAGGCCAAATACTGCTTATCAGCTACAGCTAAACGTAATGGCATGGATATGATTGCTGTTGTTATGGCGGCAGAAAGTCCGAAAGATCGTTTTAGCGATGCTGCAAGGCTTTTGGATTATGGATTTGCAAATTGTGAGCTCTATGTAGATGCTGAGAAGGATAATGTGATTGCACCACTTGAAGTTACTGGCGGAAAGGTAGAGACGGTTGTTGCTAGCATGAAAGATCCATTTTCTTATGTATGCATACAAGAAGAATCACCGGATACCATTCAAAAAAAAGTAAGCTATCAAGATGAGATTGTCGCACCGATAAAAAAAGGTGACAAATTAGGTGAAATACAGTATTATTTATCAGGGAAGCAAATTGGAAGTAAAGATATTGTTTCAATGGAAGATATTGAAAAAGCTTATTATTTAGATTATTTAAATAAAGTAATGGAACGCTATTTCGTGAAATAGTGCGGGAGTTTTTTACAATGAAGAAAAAGATCGATGTAACAAACTATAAATTAAACTATGAAAGCCTACCGGCATCCTTTGATGGATGCCGTATAGGTTTTTTGACGGATCTTCATAACAATGAGATAGGATATGAAAACGAGGAGTTATTAAATACAATGACGAATCACGCCTATGATTATTTTGTTTGCTGTGGAGACATGATTGTAGGTAGTGACAAAGGCGTTTTTGAGTATCAAAGTGCACTTAAATTTTTAGAAAAGTTAGCAAAAATAGCTCCAGTTTATTATAGTTTTGGTAATCATGAAGAAAGAATGCGCTCGACTAGATTTATTGACAGAAACGATGCATTGGAAACGTATAAGTCTAAGTTGTTGGCACGAAATATTACGGTATTAGATAATGAGACGATTATACTTTCAAAAGATGGACAAAGTATCTGTCTAAAAGGACTTTCGCTTAGTATGGACTATTACAAAAGATGGTGGAATCGAAAATCGCTTTTGAACGTAGAACTCAACCAAATGATTGGTAAAAAGAAAGAATTTACGATTTTACTTGCACATAATCCAGTCTTTTTTGATACTTACGATTCCTATGGTGTCGATCTTGTGTTATCTGGGCATATACATGGGGGCTTAATGATTCTTCCAATGTTTGGCGGAGTAATTTCACCGGAGCTTAAACTCTTTCCTAAATATGATTTTGGCTATTTTGAGGGGGAATCTTCTAAAATGATAGTATCAAGAGGACTAGGTACGCATACATTACCAATTCGTATTCATAATCGCCCGGAATTCATAGACATTACCTTAAAAAGGACTTGCGAATTTAGTGGACAGTTAGTAGAATAGAATGGTGAGTATGAAAGGAAGAAAAGATGGGATTAAAACTTTTAAGCATAGCCGCTGTCATAATAGCCAGCTGCATTGTTATGATATTACATGAGATACCAAAAACGGTGGTATTCTTTTGTCTAGAAAAAAGGAAAAATTTAGGAAAACAGTTATTAAAAAGTTATCAGCACATTGACCCGGTTGGACTTATTTTTAGCATAGCTGGGTATAGTGGATTTTCAAAAGCATATATGCTACGTGCAAAAAAGGACAAGGATAATATTATTCTTGGAATGGTAGGATATATCACGTTACTTTTGATGTTTTTAATGGGTATATTTGTTTGCAAATTTGGATTTGGAGCAGTTGATACATTGACAAATCCACAGTTGCTTATATTTATGTCGTTTCAATATATATCAATCATGAGCTTTGGTATGTTTGTGGTTAATTTATTTCCAATCATGTCATTGGATATGGGATTAATCATTGCCGGTATCTCACGAGAAAAATATTTTTCAATTATACGAACGGATTATTTTCTGAAAATGATACTTATCTTGAGCGTTTTACTTGGAATTATTCGTTCTATGTGTGTAAGTGCATTTTTATTTCTATATCAAATTTAAGGAGAAGTTGAATGGGTATTCCTGTAAAATTAGAAGTATTTGAAGGACCACTAGACCTTTTACTTCATTTGATTGATAAAAATAAAATAAATATTTATGACATTCCAATTGTCTTGATTACGGAACAATACTTAGAATATATTGCAGCAATGGATACAAAAGATATGGATATCATGAGTGAATTTTTGGTAATGGCAGCTACTTTGCTAAATATTAAATCTAAAATGCTGCTACCAAGAGATGAAACGGTATCGGAGGAGGAAGACGATCCAAGAAAAGAGTTGGTAGAGCGCCTCCTTGAGTATAAAATGTTTAAGTATATGTCGCTTGAGTTAAAGGATAGAGAAGTGGATGCATCAAAAGTGCTCTATAAAAAGCCATCGATTCCACCAGAAATCAAAGACTATCGCGAAGATGTAGATATTGAAAGCCTCTTGTCTGAACTTACATTAAATAAACTACAGGCTGTATTTCAATCCGTTATGAAGAAACAGATTGATAAAATTGATCCGATTCGAAGCAAATTTGGTAAGATTGAGAAGGAAGATGTCAATCAAGAGGAGAAGATGCTTTTTGTTGAAGTCTATGCAAAAGAACATGGAACGTTTAGCTTTCGCGGACTTTTACAGATACAATCGAGCAAGATGGAGATTATTGTTACCTTTCTTTCTATATTAGAACTTATGAAGATTGGTAAGATTTTGATTGAGCAAGAAAATATATTTGATGATATCCTTATTACATATGTACAATAAGAAACAGGGAGATGGGGGTTATTTTAAGTGGAACAACAGATAAAGAAGGTAGAAGCCATTATTGAGGCAATCTTATTTACCATGGGGGATGCGGTAGAACTTGATGCGATTGCAGGGGCAATTGAACACGATGAAGATACTACAAGGCACATTGTGAGAAGCATGATGGACCAATATGAGGAAGAAAACCGTGGTATTCAAATTATAGAGTTAGATGGAGCATTTCAGCTTTGTACGAAACAATCCATGTATGAATCGATTATTAAAATAACGCATGTGCCAAAGAAACATGTACTTACGGATGTATTGTTAGAGACACTTTCTATTATTGCATACAAACAGCCGATTACAAAGTTGGAAATTGAAGCAATACGTGGAGTTAAGACAGACCATGCAGTAAATAAACTGGTTGAATATAATCTGGTCTGTGAAGTAGGCCGGTTGGATGCACCAGGACGTCCTATTTTGTTTGGAACAACGGAAGAATTTCTTCGGTATTTCGGTATTGCAACTTTGGATGATCTGCCGGTGATGAATGCGGAAAAAGTAGAAGACTTTAAATTAGAAGCAGAAGAAGAAATACAACTTAAACTAGATATATAAAAAAATGAGTTGAAGATATAAATTTGTGCAAGATGTACAAATTTATATCTTATTTTTTTACATCAAAATGACCAAAAATGATTTACAATGACCGAAATTGGTGATAATATAACCATATAATCATTAACAGTCAAAAGCAATCATAAATGATCATGCAAAATTAAATAAAATAAAGAGGCGCATAAAATGTTAATAGAAACGAGATTAGATGAAATACTAAAAATAGTAAATGATAAAAATAGTATTACCGTACAAGAATTAACAGAATTACTAAATGCATCAGAGTCAACAATACGAAGAGATCTTACTTTATTGCATAATGATGGAAAACTTAAAAAAGTGCATGGTGGTGCTACTTCGCTTTCTATGTATCATACAAAAGATCAGGAAATAGAACTTCGAAAAAACTTGAACAAGGAAGAAAAGCTTTTAATTGTAAAATATGCAGCAGCATTGATAGGACCAGATGATTTCGTCTATATTGATGCAGGAACAACTACAGATCTCTTAATTGATTATATTACAGAAAAGAATGCGATTTATGTTACGAATGCAATTAGTCATGCAAAAAAACTTGCCCAAAACGGATGCGAGGCACATCTGCTTGGCGGACGCTTTAAACTGACAACAGAAGCATTGGTTGGAAATTTGACAGTAGATGAATTAGAACATTTTAACTTTACCAAAGGTTTTTTTGGAACAAATGGAGTTACGGTAAAACAAGGGTTTACGACTCCGGATATCGATGAGGCTTTAGTAAAAAAGAAGGCAATGCAAAAGTGTAAAGAGCGCTTTGTTCTTTGCGATTTTGACAAATTCAATCAGATTTCTCCAATTACCTTCGGTGAATTTCATAGTTCAACGATCATAACCACTAAGATAGCGAGAAAGGAGTATCTGCAATATAAAAACATTGTGGAGGTGAATAAAGTATGATATATACTGTAACATTTAACCCGTCGCTCGATTATATCGTAAATGTAGATGATTTTACATTGGGAAGAGTGAATCGAACCACCAAAGAGTTGATTTATCCAGGAGGGAAAGGAATTAATGTATCCCTCGTTTTAAAGAATTTATTGATTGAAAGTACAGCACTTGGATTCGTAGCTGGTTTTACTGGAAAAGAGATAGAGCGTGCACTACATGAATGGGGATGCCTCACTCGGTTTATTACGATTGAATCAGGATTATCCCGTATTAATTTAAAACTTCGCTCGAATGAAGAGAGCGAAATTAATGGTCAAGGACCAGAAATTGATGCGAATGCGATTACTAAGTTATATGGTACCTTAGATCAATTAAAAGAGGAAGATATTCTTGTACTGGCAGGAAGTATTCCAAATACTATGTCAGTATCCATGTACGAACAAATTATGAATCGTTTACAAAACAAAGGGATTAAAATAATCGTAGATGCGACAGGAGATCTTTTAGTAAATGTATTGAAATATCAGCCATTTTTAATCAAACCGAACAATCATGAGCTGGAAGAAATCTTTCAGGTGACATTAAAGAATAACGAAGAAATTGTTACTTACGGAAAAAAATTAAAAGAAATGGGGGCAAGAAATGTACTAATTTCAATGGCAGGTGACGGGGCAATATTAATTGCAGAAGATGACACGGTCTATTACAGTGAAGCACCAAAGGGAAAAGTAGTCAATTCAGTTGGTGCAGGTGATTCTATGGTGGCAGGCTTCTTAGCAGGTTATCTTGAACATCAAAACTATGAAGAAGCATTTAAAACAGGAATTGCAACCGGAAGTGCAAGTGCATTTTCGGAGCGGCTTGCAACAAAAAAAGAAGTAGAAGAGTTGATGAGAACAATGAATCAGGGAGGTTTCAAATTATGAAAATTACAGACTTACTCAAACAAGAAGGCATTGAGTTAAATGGTCAGGTAAAAACGAAACAAGAAGCAATTGACAAGATGGTGGATCTTATGAATGCCACAGGAGTGATTCGTGACAAAGAAGTATACAAGGCAAGTGTACTAAAACGAGAAGAAGAAGGAACGACCGGTATCGGGGAAGGTATTGCAATTCCTCATGGTAAATCCGATGCTGTGAAAGCACCTGGCCTTGCAGCGATGGTAGTAAAGGGAGGCGTAGATTACGATTCATTGGACGGACAACCAGCTGATCTGATTTTCTTGATTGCAGCACCGATTACAGAAGACAATGTACATCTTGATGTATTAAGCCGCCTATCTATGCTTTTAATGGACGAGGATTTTACGAATAAATTAAGATATGCAAAAACAAAAGAAGAATTTTTACAAATTGTTGAAACGGCTGAAAAAGAACGATTAGAAAAAGAAAACGAGGGTAAAGTAATGGAAAGTAAATTATTAGCAGTAACGGCCTGCCCTACTGGAATTGCGCATACTTATATGGCAGCGGAATCCTTGGAAAAACAGGCGAAAAGACTGGGAAGTACGATTAAAGTAGAAACCAGAGGATCTGGCGGTGCAAAAAATGTATTAACAGACAAGGAAATTGCAGATGCAGATTGTATTATTGTATGTGCAGATACGAATATACCAATGGATCGATTTGATGGTAAAAAAGTAATCATTCGCCAGGTTTCGGAGGGTATTAATAAAGCGGCTGAATTGATCGAACTAGCAAGAAGCGGAGAAGTAGAAATCTATCATGCAAATCAGAAAAAAGCGAATAGTGGTGTTGCTTTAGATAAAAAATCTGCGAATGGAAAAGAAAGTGTTGGACATATTATTTATAAGCATTTGATGAATGGTGTATCTCATATGTTGCCATTTGTTGTTGGCGGAGGTATCTTGATTGCCATTGCTTTTTTGATCGACAGTAGGTTGATTGATTTAAATGCACTTACGCCAGCAGAACGTGCAAATTTTGGTTCTATTACACCGTATGCTGCAATGTTTAAATCAATTGGTGGTGCTGCATTTGGATTTATGCTACCGATTTTAGCCGGTTTTATTGCAATGAGCATTGCTGACCGACCAGGTCTTGCATTAGGTTTTGTTGGTGGAGCAATAGCAGCTGGTGGAAAAAGTGGTTTCTTAGGAGCCTTAGTAATCGGATTTGTAGCAGGTTATACCATCGTATTATTACGCAAACTATTTGATAAATTGCCAGAAAGCTTAGAAGGATTAAAACCGATCTTGTTATATCCGCTATTTGGTATTTTGATTGTAGGATTAGTTATGAATTTTGTAGTTGAACCACCAGTTGGAGCTCTAAATACATTGTTGAATAACCGTTTAAACGGTTTAAATGGAGCGAGCGTTATTGTACTTGGAATCATACTT
This sequence comes from Acetivibrio sp., assembly GCA_041739345.1. GTDB lineage: Bacteria > Bacillota > Clostridia > Lachnospirales > Lachnospiraceae > DIGJ01. The sequence continues at coordinate 66,013 of JBGSNZ010000002.1, forward strand.
GGTGGTATGATGAGCGTTGATTTAGGAGGTCCTGTAAATAAGTCTGCATATTTATTTGGTACTCTAGCGATTGCAGCTGGAAACTTTAATATTATGGCAGCGGTAATGGTGGGAGGTATGGTTCCTCCATGTGCCATCGCACTTGCAACTATATTATTTAAAAGCCGATTTACAGAAGAAGAGCGAAAATCAGGTCCAGTAAACTTTGTAATGGGATTATCTTTTATTTCAGAAGGTGCAATACCATTTGCAGCAGCTGATCCACTTCGTGTACTCCCTTCTTTGATTATAGGATCCGCAGTAGCGGGTGGTTTATCCATGGCGTTTAATTGTACCTTAATGGCACCACACGGTGGTATCTTCGTATTCCCAGTTGTTGGTAATTCTGTAATGTATTTAGTATCCTTATTAATAGGTACCATTGTTGGAGCCGTATTCTTAGGAATATTAAAAAAACCAGTGCAAGAATAAAGTCAAAATAGAGCGATCTTTTTGTTCAAAAACGAGAAAAGAGTGAAAGATAAAACAATTTCACTCGGCAAATTAGTGTCTGCGCTGCATGCACTAATTTGCTATGTACAATGAGCAGCGCAGAAATGAGGAAAAAGATGAAAGAATTCAAATTTATAATTACAGATACAGAAGGAATTCATGCTAGACCAGCGGGAACTTTGGTAAAAGAGGCTGCTAAATTTGAAAGCAAGATAACGATAGAAAAAGACGGTAGAGCTGTCGATGCTAAGCGCATTATTGGAATCATGGGTCTTGGTGCAAAAATGGGAAATGAAATTTTGGTGAGAATCGATGGAGCAGATGAAGAAGCAGCATATGAAGCATTGCATCAATTTTTTCAAGATAATTTATAAAGAAATTCAAAGTATACAGTAATGTATACAGACAGGAGCAGTATGGAAAAATTTGAAGGAAGTAGTGTCTATGGTGGAATCGCCATTGGACCGTTAAAAATCTTTAAAAAAAGTGAATCTACAATTGAACGTAATCATATAGAAGATACAGTATCAGAAATTAAGCGCTTTGAAGTGGCAAAAGAAAAAGCAATTGATCAGTTGAAAGCGTTATATGACAAAGCGCTACTTGATGTTGGCGAGACAAACGCAATGATTTTTGAGGTACATCAGATGATGCTTGACGATCCAGATTATGTGGAATCGGTTCAATTTATGATTAAGGAGCAACAGATAAATGCAGAATATGCAGTAGCTTCCACTTGCGACAATTTTGCTGCGATGTTTGCCGCGATGGACGATGCGTATATGCAGGCTCGCGCAGCTGATATTAAAGATATTTCGGAACGCTTAATTCAGATCTTAAATAATAAAAAGCAGGATAATTATCGATTTGATGAACCTGTAATCCTTTTTGCAGAAGATTTAGCACCAAGTGAAACCGTTTCTTTTGAAAAAGATAAATTATTAGCCTTTATTACAAGACAAGGATCCTTGAATTCCCATACTGCAATTCTTGCTCGTACCATGGATATCCCAGCCATTATTCAAACAGACATGCCGCTTCTGAATGAATATGAGGGTAAACTTGTAATTGTAGATGGATTCACTGGTGAAATCTTTGTTGATCCAGAAGAAGAAACACTGCGTATTAAAAAAGAAAGAAGGAGTCGTTCTTTAGAAGAAAAAGAACTGTTACTCACTTTAAAGGGAAAAGAAGATATTACGCTTGATGGTAAAGCAATAAAACTTTATGCCAACATTGGAAGTGTACAAGATGTCATGAGAGTACATCAAAATGACGCAAGAGGGATTGGTCTTTTTCGAAGTGAGTTCTTATACTTAGAAAGCAGCGACTATCCTACGGAAGAAGAACAATTTAAGGCATATAAGACCGTAGCTGAAAATATGGCTGGTAAAAAAGTAATCATTCGAACCTTAGACATCGGAGCAGATAAACAGGTTGATTATTTTAATCTTGGCAAAGAAGAAAATCCAGCACTTGGCTATCGCGCCATTCGAATCTGTCTTACTCAAAAAGATTTGTTTAAAACACAGTTAAGAGCATTGTATCGTGCATCATTTTATGGAAATATTGCTATCATGTTTCCGATGATTACTTCAATGGAAGAAGTAATCGAAATTAAGGAAATCGTAAATGAAGTAATAGGTGAACTTAAACTAATGCAAATTCCATTTAAAGAGGTTGAACTTGGAATTATGATTGAAACTCCGGCAGCAGCGATTATTAGCGATGAATTAGCAAAAGAAGTGGATTTCTTTAGTATTGGAACGAATGATTTAACTCAGTATACACTTGCAATTGACCGTCAGAATGCAAAACTAAATCGCTTTTATAAGCCACATCACAAAGCAGTATTACGGCTGATAGAAATGGTTGTAAAAAATGGTCACGATAACGGAATCTGGGTTGGTATTTGTGGAGAGCTAGGCGGAGACTTAGAACTTACCGAAACATTTATAAAAATGGGCGTAGATGAATTATCGGTTTCTCCATCTTTGGTTTTAAAAGTCCGCAAAAAGATTAGAGAATGTGATGCAAAATAGAAAATGAAATGTTGCAACGAGATAGGTTGTGTTCAATATGCAATGCGGGGCTCAAAGAGTATACGCGAAACCTTCAACACGATTGTCAATTTTGATAAGCCATAAACAATGAAAAACGAGTGATGAGACACTCGTTTTTTATTATTGTCTTATTAAAATAATCGTTTAAATTCAGGTTTTGCGTATACTCTTTGAGCCCCGCATTGCATATTGGGATAAAGTTTATTGATTTTGTAACAACCCCCTTTGTTGCTTATGGCTTTATAAAAGGTTATTCGTAATGAGATTTTGGAAATCCTTTTACCGACGTAATCAATTAAAATGAGATATTTGAAGTTTGCGGTAGTTGCATTTTTTTTGTCTTGTCATAGCAAAGATACCTGAATAAGAGAGTATGGGTTTACTTTTTCTATGAGATTTGATACTATGGTTGGAAAACATACAAAAGGGGAGACGGAATATGGAATTCAAAGAAATGAGTGTTACGTTAAAAAATGGAAAGAACTGTTTAATTAGAAGTCCTAAACAAAAAGATGCGGAGCAACTAATTTATCATCTTAAGACCACGTCAGATGAGACTGGTTTTATGGCAAGATATGGAGAAGAAATCATCTTCACGGTAGAACAGGAGGAGGATTTTCTAAAGAATGTACTGGAATCTGCTAATGATATCATGATATGTGTAGAGGTTGATGGTAAAGTAATAGCAAATGCTGGTTTTGGGCCAGCTGCATCATTTATTAAATATCAACATCGTGCGAACTTTGGTATTTCGATACAAAAAGAGTACTGGAATATGGGGATTGGCTCGATTATTATGCCGGCTATTATTGAATCGGCAAAGAAGGCTGGGTATGAGCAGGTTGAACTAGAAGTAATTGCAGAAAATAAACGTGCTTACCACCTTTATGAAAAATATGGCTTTCATACGTATGGTACAAGAAGACATGCTTTTAAATATAAAGATGGAAGTTACTCGGATGAACATTTAATGATGTTAGAACTTATTGATTCTCCAAAATAGAAAAGAGTTGCAATTTAGTTTTAATTAGAATATAATTAGTTAAAAGAGTTAATTAAAGAACATGGGGTGCTGATGATGTCATATCATGAACAAAACATAGGAATTGAAGTGGGCTATGGGGAATGCTCTTTTTCTATGAGTCGAGGAAGTTTTAAAATTAAAGATCGTGTTTTTAGGAAAGAAAAATTAGTACAGGGTAAGAAAAATCTCGAAGCTGATAGCATACAACTACCATATATGAATGGTAAAGAGGAAATGGTTTTGATTCTTGGGATAAAAGATGCAAATGAAAATGAAACGGAGTATTCCTTTTATCCTAAAATAGAAGAAAATATAAATCGTTATACGATTACTTTTCCAATGGATTCCTCCGATCGGATTTTTGGCTGCGGTGAAATGTTTACAAAGCTAAATTTAAGAGGTGAAAAGGTAAAGGTATGGGTGGCAGAACATCAGACGGCAAAACGAATAAGTAGAAAAGTGGTTCGGGAAAAATTATTTGGAAAAACACCGAAGAAAGTTTTGCGGTTTTCAGAATACGAAACCTATTATGCACAGCCGACGTTTGTTATTGCTGGAAAAGAAAAACGTTATGTCCATGTTGACGGTAGTGATTATATGGAATTTGATTTTAGAAGTAAGGATTCGTTTACCTTATGCGTACATGGCAATTGCAAAATTTATATCGGATATGCTGAAAATTTCTCGCTTTTATCGATGCAGTTATCCAACCGATTAGGTAGACAAAAAGCATTACCGGATTGGATCTATGAAGGTGCGATTCTTGGAATGCAAGGTGGAACGAAGACAATTACAGAAAAACTTGCGAAAGCAAAAGAAGCGAATGTAAAAATTGCTGGTATCTGGTGCCAGGATTGGGAAGGCTGCCGCGTTACTAAATTTGGTTACCAACTTATGTGGAATTGGAAGTGGGATGATTCTCTTTATCCAAATCTAGATGCAAAAATAAAGGAATGGGAACAGGATGGAATTCGATTCTTAGGTTACATTAATCCGTTTCTTGCAATCGAAAAAGAGCTGTATCAAGAAGCAAACGAAAAAGGATATTGCGTAAAAAACAAAGACGGAGAAGATTATCAGGTAACCATAACAACGTTTCCTGCAGCAATGCTAGATTTTACGAATCCAGATGCTTATGAGTGGATGAAGCAAATAATCAAACAAAATCTGATTGCGTTTGGATTAAAAGGATGGATGGCTGATTTCGGAGAGTATTTACCGTGTGATTGTGTTCTTTTTAGCGGTGAGGACCCTAAAAAGATTCATAATAAATGGCCTGCAATTTGGGCAAAACTCAACAAAGAAGCAATTGAAGAGTCGGGACTTGATGAGGAAATATTCTTTTTTACGCGTGCTGGATATACAGAAAGCATAAAGTATTCAAAAATGATGTGGAATGGAGACCAGCATGTTGACTGGTCCATGGATGATGGGTTACCATCCGTAATTCCGGCTACCTTATCCCTTGCAATGAGTGGATTTGGGATAACACACAGTGATGCTGGCGGGTACACTACCATGTTTCAAATCAAACGTGAGGAGGAGCTGTTGATGCGCTGGGTAGAATTGAGCACATTTTCACCACTGCTTCGAACGCATGAGGGAAACCAGCCAGGAAACAATGTTCAGTATGATAGTAATGAAAGAGTATTAAAACATTTTGCAAAAATGAGTCAAATGCATCAAAAACTTGCACCTTACCTAAAGCATTTTATAAAAGAAACGCAAAATTTAGGAATTCCATTGATGAGACCTTTATTTTATCATTATGAGGAAGAAGAGGCGTATAACGAAGCATATGAGTATTTATTAGGAAGGGATATTTTGGTGGCACCAGTTCTTGAGAAGGGGAAAACGGAACAAACGGTGTATCTTCCATCTGATCAGTGGATACATATGATCACCAAAGAAGAATATAGCAAAGGTTTTGTGAATGTAAAAGCACCGCTTGGTTGTCCGCCAGTTTTTATAAGAAAGGACAGTGAGTGGAGAAGCCAATTAAAGCTATAATCTATAAAAAATAAAATATAGTTGAAAGGATTTTATTATGGGGGAAGCAAAAACAAAATCAAGCACGAATGGACTTTTGTTTCGTGAAAAGTTCGGGTATGCACTTGGAGATACTGGAGGGGTACTCGCATTTGGCGTAGTAAGTTCATTCTTACAAATGTATTATACGGATGTTTTACATATTTCATTAGCGAAAATTACTATCTTAATGCTTGTTGCAAGAATCTGGGATGCAATCAATGATCCAATTTGGGGAAGATTTATTGATTCACGAAAGCCTACGAAGTACGGAAGATTTCGACCATATATCTTGTGGTTGTCATTTCCGCTTGCAATCTCTTTTATCCTAATGTTTATAAAAATACCGGGGCTTAGTGAAAATCAATATTTAATATATGCGTATATTACTTATATTTTTTATGGAATGATGTATACGGGAACCAATATACCGTATGGCTCTCTAGCTTCCGTAATGACTGAAGATGAAGTTGAGCGTTCTAGTTTGTCCGTGGCACGTTCCTTTGGAGCTGGTATTGGTTCCTTGCCAGGTCAGATACTCTTGCCGCTGTTTGTTTATTCTGTCGCAGTGGATACCGGAGTAAAATATTTAGATGCAAATAAAATGCTTGGTGCCGTAATTTTACTTTCCGGTTTTGCTTTAATTATATATTTTGTAAGCTTTAAACTAGTGAGGGAACACGTCGTGCTTCCACCGAAACAAGAAAAAGGTAAAATGTCCGACAGTATGAAAGCACTCCTTCGAAACAAACCATTTATTGTGCTTTGTCTGGCCTCCATGATGCTAATTGCCTCATCTATGTATACGCAGACGATTTATAACTTCTTATTTAAGAATTATTATAATAAACCAGAACTCTTTTCCTTGGTAACGGTATTTACATATATCCCAATGTTAGCATTAATGCCTATCATGGGTAAATTAGTAAGACGGTTTGGAAAGAAAGAATTGTGTGCATATGGAATGCTCTTTGCTGCATGCATCAATTTAGTCATGTATGTAATAAAAATAGATAGTCCTATGGTTTTCTTATTTTTCTGCCTATTTGCAGGGTTTGGTATTAGTTTCTTTACCTTAGAAGTATGGGCGCTTGTTGCTGATATTATTGACTATCACGAATTACGAACCAATCGAAGAGAAGAAGGCACCGGATTTGCATGTTTTTCCTTCTCAAGAAAATTAGGTCAGACGATTGCAGGAACTGGAGCTTCGATAGGACTTGGTTTAATAGGATACAATACGGCAGCAAATGCAGTAATACAAACCGATTCTGTCATTCAAAAAATGTATGATATTTCTACATTGGTCCCAGTGGGTATGTATTTTTTGATGTATGTTCTATTAAGAGTTTTTTATCCTCTAGGAAAGAAAGAATTGGCGGAAATGTCAGAGGCATTGAAAGCTCAAAGAAAACAAAATCAAGCGGTATAAACATACCGCTTGATATAAAGATGAGCAGAACCTTATTCAATTAATTAAAAGCTTTAATATAATAAGAAAGGATGTATGTATATGAAAGAAAAATTTAACTACTATATGCCGACCAGAATTTGCTTTGAGAATGGAATTACAAAGCAGATGAATGATTATATCAAAGGAGAACATGTTTTAATTATATCGGATCCTTTCTTATTCGATAATGGGACTGCAACTAGGATAGGTGATAGTTTAGTTGGGAAAAAGGTTTGTTATTTTTCAAAGATAGAACCGAATCCCTCCTGTGAGAGCGTTGACATGGCGGCTGATCTTGCCAGAGAGCAAAAAGCAGACTGCGTGATTGGACTAGGTGGTGGAAGCTCTCTGGATGTTGCTAAAATTGTTTCTTGCTTGGTAAGCAATGAGGGAAGTATCTATGATTACTATTCAGGAGGAAGCAAAACCTTTCTAAAGCGGACATCTGAGCTGATTTGCATTCCAACAACCGCAGGTACCGGTAGCGAAGTTACAAACGTTGGAGTGTTTACGAACAAAAAGGCAGGAATTAAAATGCCGATGGTGAACGATGAGTTTTGGCCGGATTATGCAATTGTAGATGGAGAACTTACTTTTACACTTCCATCAAAAGTTACAGCGTCTACTGGAATGGATGCTTTTTGCCATGCGATTGAGGCGTATTGGAATAAAGGTTCTATACCTATCTGCGATATGATTGCAATGGGTGCAATGAAAATAGTTCTGGAAAATATAAAAACAGCATATGACGAACCAAGCAATCCGACGGCAAGAGGAAATATGATTGTTGCTAGTCTAATTGCAGGAATTGCGTTCAGCCAGACAAGGACCACCGGAATTCATGCACTTAGTTTTCCGCTGACAACGGAATTTGGAGCAAGTCATGGTACAGCATGCTCGATTACTTTGCCTAAGTTTATACGCATCAGCAAAGAAGGTGCTTTGGAAAAAATGAAAACGCTGTCTAACTATCTTGGATTTGAAAGTATCGATTCTTTTGCAGATGCAGTAGAAAATTTAATGGTAAGCATGGAAATGCCGGTGCGTTTACATGAAATTGGAGTGAAGGAAGAAGATTTACCCCATATTACAACGGTTGGTTTAAATGCAGCGATTATACAACTGACACCAGCTGTCATGAACGAAGAAACGGTATATGCATTATTAAAAACTATTTTATAAGGAGGAGATAAAATGCTGGCAAAAAAGAAGATGGAACTAGAAGAAAAAGCAAATGAAATACGAAAATTAACCATTCAAATGATTGGAGAACTTGGAACAGGACATATAGGAGGCGCGTTATCCTTATGTGAGGTGTTATCAGTTTTATATTTTGATACATTAAATATTGACCCTTTGAACTCTAAAATGGAGAACCGCGACCGATTTGTTTTATCAAAAGGACATGGGGGTCCAGCGCTATATGCAACGCTTGCATTAAAAGGATTTCTTCCAATGGAGGAATTAAAGACACTCAATCGGCCAAATACAAAATTACCAAGTCATTGTGATATGCGATTAACAAATGGTATCGATATGTCAACCGGTTCATTAGGACAGGGATTTTCAGCAGCATGCGGAATGGCAGTCGCTGCACAGCTCGATCACAAGGATTTGTATATCTACTCTATTATTGGAGATGGTGAGAGTCAAGAAGGACAAATTTGGGAGGCTGCAATGCTTGCAGGAAGCAGACGCCTTGATAACTTTATTGCGTTTACCGATTACAACAAAATGCAGTTAGATGGCTATATCGAACAGGTCAATGGATTGGAACCACTGAATAAAAAGTGGGAAGCATTTGGTTGGCATGTGCAAAGTGTAGATGGACACGATGTGGAACAAATCCGTCATGCAATTGATAATGCAAAGAAAATAAAAGGAAAACCTTCTATGATTTTATTAGATACAATCAAGGGTATGGGTGGATACTTCTGCGAGAACCTGGTTGCCTCTCACAATATGAATATTACAGAAGATATGTGGAAAAAGGCAGTAGATCTATTAGCAAAGGAGGAGATGTAAGATGGTAAAAGAAGACAGATGGCTCAGAGAAACTTATGTTGACTTATTGATAGAAGCAGCCCAAGCAGATGATCGTATTGTAATTTTGGAAGCAGATTTAATGAAAGCTGCCGGTACTGCTAGATTTATGGAAATCTTTCCGGAGCGAACAATTAATGTTGGAATTGCAGAAGCAAATATGATTAGTGTAGCTGCGGGGATGTCGGCAATGGGAAAAATTCCATTTACCCATACATTTACACCATTTGCGACACGTCGCTCTTGTGATCAGGTGACGCTATCGGTTGCCTATGCTGGACTGAATGTTAAGTTAATGGGAAGTGACCCAGGTGTTACGGCAGAACTTAACGGCGGAACGCATATGAGCATGGAAGATGTATCAATCATGCGAAACATTCCTGGGATGGTAATATATGAACCGGTTGATTCGGCTCAGCTAAAAAGCATATTTCCTCAAATTCTAGAACACAATGGGCCGGTTTATATTCGACTACTTCGAAGAAATGCGGATAAGGTATTTTGTGAAAATGATACCTTTACCTTAGGAAAAGGATTTCGAATCAAAGAAGGAAAAGATGTATCTATTTTTGCTACGGGTATTATGGTTGCGGATGCCATTGAAGCTGCAAAGGAACTTGAAACAATGGGTATTGATGCAGAAGTGATTAATATACATACCATAAAACCACTGGATCATGAACTTGTGCTGGAAAGCGCAAAAAAGACAGGAGCAGTCGTTACGGCAGAAAATCATAACGTAATTGGAGCTCTTGGAAGTGCAGTATCTGAGTTCCTTGGCGAAAATTATCCGGTGCCAGTGAAACGAGTTGGTGTTATGGATCACTTTGGTGAAGTTGGACTAACGGATTTCCTCAAAGAAAAGTATGGTTTGACAAAAGAAGCAATTGTAAAAGCAGCACTTACAGTGATAGAAAGAAAGGAGTCTAGGAAATGAAAAAAATATTGATTGGATCCGATAAGTCAGGATTTGATTTAAAAGAAGCAGTAAAGGAACATTTAATTACACAGGGATATGAAGTTGAGGACTGTGGAACGAGAAATGTGGATGAGCCAATGCCATATTTTAAAGTTGCACCGATTGCCGCTACGAAAGTAATGAATCAGGAATATGATAAGGCAATATTGATTTGTGGTACTGGAATGGGAATGGCGATTGTTGCAAATAAATACCAGGGCGTTTATGCAGCGGTGTGCGAAAATACATATGCAGTAGAAAAATGCAGGGCGATTAATGATGCAAATATTTTAACAATGGGTGGCTGGATCACCGCAAATATTGTTGGTTGTGAAATGGTAGATACTTTTTTAAATACAGAGTTTACACAAAACTTAGAAGAATGGCGCAAAGAATTTTTGACAAATGCAAGAAAAGAAGTAAAGGAACTTGAACATACAATTTATGGAAAGTAGAGGATACGTATATGAAATATTTTTTAGACAGCGCAAAATTAGATGAAATTAAATATGCCTATGAGAATTACTGTATTGACGGCGTTACTACAAATCCAAAACACATCAAGCTAAGTGGCAAACCATTTATACAAGTAGTAAAAGACATTGCTGCATGGATTAAAGAAGAAGGATTAGAAGGGATGGAAAAATTTCCAGTATCCTTTGAAATCAACCCGCATTTGGATAAATGGGAGGAAATTGTAGACGCTGCAAAAGAGGTGGCTTCCTATTCTCCAAATTATGTGATTAAAATTCCTTGCTGTGAGCAAGGATTGATTGCAGCAAAAAAACTAGAAGAGCAGGGAATACGCACAAATGTAACATTAGTTTTTTCCGCTTCACAGGCGATTCCGGTTGGTAAGCTTGGCGCAAAGTTTGTATCTCCATTTGTTGGTTGGAAAGAAAATAGTGGGGACAATGCAGACTATATTCAAGATATTATTGATATCTATTGTAACTATGGATTTGAAACAGAAATTATTGTTGCTGCGATTCGAAATGGTAGGCAAATTGCAGATTTTGCAACGATGGGAGCTGATATAGTCACCTGTGGTTTGGATGTTTACAAAGCAAGTTTTGAACATCCGTTTACTACGTATGGACTTGATATTTTCCGTGAAGCATGGGATAACACAGCAAAAGAATAAGAGCACGAACTTTGAATGCCATTAAAGCGGCAGATAGGAACAAAGAGCAGCGCAGAAATGAGGAGAAAGAGTGAGAGTAAAACATTTTCACTCAGCAAGTTTGTGTCTGCGCTGCGCACACAAACTTGATATGCGCAAAGAGCAGCGCAGAAATGGAGAAAATATGAGCGAATATTTAGGAAAACTACATGAATCAGCAGTAAGATTTCCACAAACGGATATATGGATGGACTCTTGCGGAGAAGAAGAACTAAACTATGGTCTGGAAAGAGGAATCGTTGGAGCTACCAGCAATCCGATTATTGTCGGAAGCGTGATTAAGAATGAATTAAACATTTGGGAAGATCGAATCAAAGAATTGATAGAAGAAATGAAAGATGCAACAGAAGATGAGATAGCTTGGGCATTAATTCATGAAATCGGAGCTCTTCGCAGCAAAAAATTACTTCCTGTTTTTGAAAAATATCAAGGAAAAAAAGGAAGATTATCCATACAAACAAACGCAAAATATTATCGAAACAAAGATAAAATGGTAGAACAGGCTATGGTTTTAAATGCCCTTGGTTCCAATATGCAGGTAAAAATGCCTGCAGGAATGGCTGGCATTGCTGCAATGGAGGAAGTTACCTATCGCGGCGTTAGTATTAATGCAACGGTTTCCTTTACAGTAGCACAAGCTGTAGCAGTAGCCGAAGCGGTAGAACGCGGGTTAAAGCGAAGAGAAGAAGAAGGCCTTTCAACCGATGAAATGGCTCCAGTTTGTACCATTATGATAGGAAGAACAGATGACTGGTTGAAGGAATACACAACAAAAACTGGGATGGTCGTAAAACCAGAAGTACTTGAATGGGCTGGCGTTGCAGTTATAAAAGAAGCATATCGAATTTATACGCAAAGAGGATACTGCACGAAATTATTATCTGCTGCCAATCGAAATGTATATCATTTCAGTGAACTAGTTGGTGGAAACTTAGCACAGACCATTAATTATAGCTGGCATAAACGGTTAAACGCATGTGATGTAACCGTAGAAGATAGAATTGAAAAACCAGTGATAGAAGAATACATGCAAGAGCTTAGAAAAATTCCAGAATTTAAAAAAGCATTTGAAGAAGACGGCATGAAGATTGAGGAATTTGAAAAATTCGGAAGTTTCCGTGATACCTTAACTACCTTCATGGCAGGATATGATGATCTGTGTAAATTGATTCGAGGCTACATGATATGAAATTAAAACGGATGGGACCGCTTGTTTTATTAGCTATTATTTGGGGAAGTTATTATGTAGCAAGCCAAAAAGCGGTGCAAGGACTTTCTGTATTTACTGCAGGTATCGTTATCCGATTTATTACTATGGTTTTACTTGCAATCATTATGTGGAAACGTGGACAACTAAAAGACCTTTTGAATACCAAAGGAGTTTTAAAACGTTTGCTTTTGATTGGTTGCCTGGGCTTTTTACTTGATTTAACCGCGTTTATCGGATTGTCATTATCTGCTGCCGGTACAGGAACTGCACTTTTAAAATGTGATATTTTATTTGTAAATATTATCTCTGTTTTTATATATAAAGAAAAATTTACAAAGTTTGACTGGGGCTATACATTTTTCATGCTATTTGGCGTTTTGCTCGTAATGGGTGTTGATTTTGGCAATTTAAAGCTTGGAAACAAAGGGGATATATTTTTCGTTTTAAGCGCCCTTTTTGTATCCATAAATGCCTTTGTCATAAAGAGCGTGCAACTAGACAAAGTAAATCCAACAAAAGACAATGTCGTCGCATTTTATAACAACTTTGTTACCATGATTTTATTTTTTGTAACCTCTTTGTTCCTTGGTACTTTAGGACAGCTAAAGATATTAGCACAAAATGAAGAAACTTTACTTGCCATTGCTTTAGCCGGTATCGGACAAACCTTAATTTATCTCGTTTATTATTATAACTTAAGACGTAATCCAGTATGGATCGTCAAAGTGTTTTTACTCCTGATGCCAATCGTTTCCTCCTTGATTACTTTCGTATTATTTAAAGAAACCATGGAACGAACCCAATACATTGGTATCGCAGTAGTGTTGCTTGGTGCGTTTGGAATTTTGATGGAACAAAAGAAAAAGGCGCAGGTTGTAATACAATAAGAATTTGAGAGACATGTTAAAACGCTACAACCTAGAATTAGAGTGGGCTGTAGCGTTATTTTTATGCGGATGATTCATATATTTATTAATTTTTTCTCTTAAAAATTTTTTAAATCTTTACTCAAGCTAAGCCCTTAACTCTATACCAATACTGATATCTATCCATAAATCCTAATTTTTTATACAGTTTTATTGCCTTTGTATTTTCAGCAATAACTTGAAGATATGCTTTTTTTGCTCCGTATTTGGCAGCATTGCTTATCAAAGACGCACAAATATCTTGCCCATACCCTTTTCGCCTGTGTTGTGCAGATACAACAATATCGAAAAGACCAGCATAATCATTTTCAATCACACATAATCCACAAGCTACTACTTCATTATTATACGATAATGTAGCACAAAGTGTTTGATTTAAAATATTGCTTTGTATTTTCTTTGCCAATGGAATCGAAGCTTCACTTAGTTCGTTTAGGAGAAAATAACTATTTTGCCAGTTCTCATTTATATCATTCGTTACTACAGAACTTAACCCATCAGTACTATTTTTTGGAATGTCCATCACCATAATATTAGTTTTGGTTACGATGGAATAATTAGATTCAGCTAACGCAGTATCCACGTCGAGTGAGAGTGGAGTAATCTTAAATACGGTTGGTAGGTTCTGTCGTGAATATATTTTCTCACAGTATCGTATTTTATCGGCAACTGGTAACATCGAAGGACACAACACATTAACCGAATTTGCTCGATTTGTATACCCTCCTGCAAACCGCAGATACCATCCATCATAATATACAGTATTTAATGAAGGATGTGCATTCATTGACATTTCTTCTATTCGTTTTACTGCTGTGTTCATAAACTTCCTCCCTGCAAGCTATTGTTACATGCAATCAGCTTATAACATTTCACTTGCCCATTCATAAGTATAAGTTTTTTATTTTGAATCAGTATACTGTATTTTTCTAATTAAATCTATAGAAGACTTGCTAATATAAATTTTCAGGCTACTGCAAGAAGCGTGGGAATGCAATTACAGTGCAGATTCGGGCAAATTCATAGAATTTTTACTAACTAATGTTTTTGATGCATTAAGCGAAACGGAATATACCGAACAAGTAACCGAACAAGTTGAAAAGTTATTAGATATTATGGGTGACTAAAGATATTAGCACAAAATGAAGGAAGCATACTTACAATAGCTTTAGCCGGTATTGGACAAACCTTAATTTGTTTCGTTTATTATTATAACTTAAGACGTAAACCAGTAAGGATCATCACTGGGATGCATATCATAAGTGTGAAGATATTCTCTACGAAAGATATAATGGTAAAACAAAAAAGACGGTTGGTTCTAGCAAAAAAGCCATTGGAACAAATTACTCAATCAATGGGAAAATAGTGTGTTTAGCAACACCACATGTTGACTTTGAAGAATAAAGAAATGATTATAAGGGCTTATGCACATTCTGCATAGGCTCTTTTGCTCTTTTAGTGAACTCAAATGGACTCAAAACTCCAGAAACGAAAAATCGCCAGAAGCCTCATAAAGTAAAGGACTTCTGACGATATTAGTAAGCACCAGACGGGATTCGAACGTTTCCGCCACGCTGAAACCCCATTAAAATAAGGAGAAAAGCGCACTGTCTACAGCCTGTCTACAACTGCATTTATTGGAAGGATTATGTGGATGGTGGTTGGAAAGAAGAGATAATTACAGGCATCGAATTTATTCGTAGATTTCTGATGCATATTCCACCCAAACGGTTTGTTAGAATACGTCATTATGGTCTACTGTCAAGTCGTATCAAGAAAAAGAAACTAACGCTTTGCCGGAATCTGTTAGGTTGTAAGAAATATATCGCTATACTTAAGGAGATGACAACACCAGAGATACTAACAAAACTGTATAAAATAGACATCTGTCATTGCAAGGAATGTGGGGGCAAGTTGATTGTTCCTACAAGAACATATCATACCAGCAAGCTTCAAATCTAAAGCACGAAAACTGAATAATGATAAAAAACATAGCCACGAATAGAGGCTTATTAAGGTGCGTAAAGATATGAATATTTTTTCGGATTGGTTGTGAAATCAGGTTCACTATGATAAAATTTGGGAAAGAAGAAAATGTTTGAATCTCTATAGGTTACTGTCTGGGGACGCGACATTGCTCAATTAGGAAAAATCAATAATGATGTAAACGAAAGGGTAGTGATTAGAAATGTCTAGACTGCTTTTTCGTTTACTCCATCAATGATTCTTTACTTAAGAATTTGTCGTGTAGATTATTTTAATTTTAGGAAGGTGGAAAGGCATGGATAAAACTATATTAAACAAAGCACTTGAAGTTATGATTGAACGATTTGGACATGATACACTGATTTCACTCGCCACCATTGACAGTAATATACCTGCCGTTCGTATTGTAAATAGCTATTATGAAAACGGAGCATTTTATACAGTTACATATGCACATTCAAATAAGATAAAGCAGATAGAAGCAAATTCTACTGTTGCAATATGTGGTGAATGGTTTACTGCTCGTGGTGTTGGTGAAAACATGGGATATATTTGTGATGAGCGAAATATTGAAATTGCTACGAAGTTGAGAACGGTATTTTCCGAATGGTATTCCAATGAACATACAAATGAAAGTGACCCAAATACAATTATTCTTTGTATCCGATTGACTGAAGCAGTTCTTTTTAGTAACGGAACAAGGTATGATATTGACTTCAATGCTATTTAAATACAATACCACGTAACTAAATAACTTCCAATTTGTCGAAGAGATGAATCATTTGCTATTGGTTACAACTGTGAACATAACTTAATAGACGAAGGAAATATGAAAAACACTAAAGATTTTTATAATAAGACTGCTATTGAGTGGGCTGATAAATGGTATCAGGATGAAACGGATGTTACCTTGTCTAAAAGAGTTTATAAGCAAATTGATCTACATGGAACTTATATATTACATAATAAATAAGATATAGATGATGAATGAAAGAATTTTTAATATTAAAAAACTGTTATCCCAATTTGCATCTTTGAGCACCAAGCGTATGCGCTCTAACCGAATTGATACGATTATTTTAGTAAGACAATAATGAAACGCGAGTGCCCATCACTCGCGTTTCATTGTCTATGGCTTATTAAAATTGATAATCGTATTGAGGTTAGCGCATATGCTTGGTGCTCAAAGATGCAAATTGTACATAGTCTACCGATTTTGCAACAACCAATTATTTCAGTTGCCCCCCATTTTCCAAGAAATAATTAATAATCGTCGAAGCCGGCCCAAGCGCCTCCAACTGCAGATTATAATGACTAAAAATCACCTTATCCGTATCCGAAAACTGTTTTAAGTTAGTCGAAAGACATTTCCGAAAGTCAGGATTTTCAAATAATTCCCCATAAAGCACCACAATGCTAGGATCTAAAAGGTTAATCGCATTTTTAATCGCAAGTGCAAAATAATGACAAACTCTTTCTAACGTTATTTTGATAGGCACATCCTGTTTTGAAAATGCTTCCATAACTGCATCCATGGATATATTTTCAATATTACCATCTAACAGTTGATAAAGAGCAGGAGTTTGTACTTCTGAAAATAAGCCTATAATACTTTTTTCGATGGCATCATAGCTTGCAATGGTCTCTAAGCAGCCTTGACTACCACAAACACAAGGAAGACCGTGTGGATCTGCGATCGTGTGTCCTAACTCAATGGATTTAAAATCAAATACACTCATTGAATATCGATAAAATAATCTGGCAGCGCCAACACCAGGCCCGTACTTTATAAACAATAAATTATCAGGGTGTGTCATATTAGAAAGAAAACTTTCTCCATGGGCCATGGCACAGATATTGTTAGTCAGTAGAACCGGAATATCTAATTTGGATTGGATATATGAGGTAATGGAAGCATTTTTCTCCCAAATTCCATAAGAATTAATACTGATTCCTTCGTGTGTGTTAACAATACCATTTACGCTTACGCCAATACCAAGAAGTGTATGCGTTCGTAAAACATCATAACTAATCAAATGTTCCTGCGTTATCGCACAGAGTTTATCCAGTATTTTTGCTGAGTTCTTGTGACAATCTGCGGTGTGTACAACATCTTCAAATAGTATTTTGCTATTTAAATCAATGCATATGACGCGAAATTTGCTTTTGCTTATGTAAACACCAACTGCTGCAAACTTACGGTTGTTCATTTCGAGCATGATTTCCTTGCGACCTTTTTTGTTTGAGGATTGTTCCACATAAGATTCGGATATCAATCCTTCGTTAATTAAATCAGTCATAATCAATGTGATAGCAGCAGGAGTAAGCCCTAATGTTACAGCAATTTCCTTTCTTGAAATTGATTTATTTTGAAATACCAATTTTAGAATTGCGCTTCGATTTCGTTTCTTAACATCTAACATGTTTATTCCATTTGCATTTTGATGCATGTAAACACCTTACTTTCTATTAATAATTTAACTGAATATTTTCTCCAATTAATCCTATATAAGCACCTTTGGAAGCTGGAATACTTTCCTCGTGTGCAATTAACCATTTGTTTTGCATCCAAATTAGTTTATCTTCCTGTGTATATGCCTTTGGAAGGCTTAAAAGAGGGGCGTTGGTTCCTTCTGTTAGTACGATTATGCTCTTGAATCCTGCATCAGATACTTTGCAAGGCGCAAAGTGAAGCGTAGTACTATATAGCTCAACAGCACATCCTTTTGGCAAGAAAAATCCAGTTACCTCTTGCGTTTTTAATTGATTATTTTTGATTTGCTGCAAGGTGGCTAATAAAAGTACCATATCGGTAACTGCAACGTCAAGTTCCGAACACTTATGATATTCGAGTGCGTTAAGCTTTGAGGTGTTTCCGTTGCAATAGCCTACTTGAGCATTCACATTACCGTAAAAATGAGAAGACATAACCGATGCGAGATTTGTAGTCATTAAGTCTGGATCGTTTGCTACATAACAATTTCCTTCGGTAGGAATACATTTATTATCCATAATATCGATGCATTCATTAAAATCATATTCTGTAATAATTTTGCCGAATTTAAGAAATTCAGTATCGTGTACATCGTAAAGTTTTAATTTGGGATTCCTTTGTTTTAACTGTTTTATCATTGTGTACCTCCATTATAATATACAACCTAATAATTATAAAGCAAATGTAGTATTTGTTTGAAATTTTGAGGGTTACTTAAATAATTAGCACCTTTAATTAATTAAAAGAAATAAATAATATACAATACAACCATTTCTTTTATGGTAACACGAAAAAATGTGTTTTGCAATTAAAATATCTCTTTACTTTTCGTGCATAATACACTATAATTAATAAATGTAAGGAAGTATTAAGAGCAGATTGCATAGAAACATAACATATTGGGGAATATTGAACGAAATATGCATAAAGGCTCGAATCAGTAATACTTTTTATTTTTTAACATATTAATTAAAAGATTTAATAAAATACAACCATTATTAATTCTAGTAAAAATTGTTAAAAAATAAGAGGAGTATCTAAAAACTTGCAATTAAAAGGAAGGTAGAGAGTTATGAGAAAAAGAATTTTAGCTATGATGGCAGTATTAGTATTTGGGGTAAGCACACTTTCAGGATGCGGTAACTCTGGAACAAAAGAAGCAACAACGGGTAAAACGGATACAAAAGAAGCAACGACAGAAGAAGCTGCTTCTGCAGATGAGGTAATAACACTTAATTTTCCTTGTATCTGGGTTGGAACTGACAGTAAAGCAGAAGTATTTGGCAAAATGGTAGAAGGTTTTAATCAGGAATTTGCTGGTAAATATCAAGTTGCAATAGAAGAACAGACAGATTACGATTTTTACAGAGATAAAATTAGAACTCAGATTTCTACAGGCGCTGCACCGGATATCTTTACAACGGATAGTATGGAAGATTTGAAATTATATGCAGAGTCTGGAAAGCTTATGGACTTAACAGAATTTCTTGGTGGTGACGTTGCCAGCCGGTTTACAGGTACTACCACTGAAGATGCAAAAATTGATGGTGCAAATTATGCAATGCCATATGAAATGGCAGTTGTTCCACTTATGTTTAATAAGAAATTATTAAATGATGCAGGAATTACTGAAATACCAACTTCTTATGATGAATTATGGACAGCATGTGATGCATTGAAAGAAAAAGGAATTTTCCCTACGACACAGATGACAAATGATAATGCATGGACATCAATGCTTTGGTACTCCTATGCAGTAGCAGCATGTGGTGGCGCAGATGTGTACAGCAAGGGTCTTGAGGATCCTGCATTTTTACAAGCAGCAGAAATTATGCAAAAAATGTTTACTTATACATCATCTGACGCAGTTGGAGCGGATGCTAGTGTTGTAAATGGACACTTCTTTAATGAAAGAGCAGCAATTTATGTAAATGGATCTTGGATTCTTGGACGTATTAAGACAGAAGGTGTGGAAGGTCTTTATGATAATTTAGTATTAAGCCCTGGATTAAGCAAAGATGGACAAAATGGTGGTGCTTATGTAAATGCAGTACAGGCATACTTTGCAGCAGGAAAACAGGATGATCCTAAAAAACAAGAAGCGGTTGAAGCATTTTTTGATTACATAACAAATCAGGATCGTGTTCTTGAATTAGCAAATTCATCAGGCTCACTTTTTGCAATCGATATCGATGCAACTAAGATTGAAAACCCATTACAAGCTACTATAGTGGAACAAAGCCAGGCAGCACCATATATGGTACCTTATTTCCAGGTTTCTGTACCAACTGCAGTTGCAAATGCTTTCCCAAGTGCTTTAGAAGCATTAGTTTTGGGTGATACCACTCCAGAGGGATTCATAGAGCAATTACAAGCAGCTCAATAACAAAATGCATAGAGACTGTTTGGAGTATTTTCCAAACAGTCTCATTTAGAGGAGGTCCAACATGAAATTAAAAAAGGATGAACGAATCGGCATAATATTATTTTTACTTCCGGCAATGATTTTGTTTGTTGCATTTTTTGTACTTCCAATTGCGTTTATTGCAATCATGAGTTTATTCGAATGGAATGGAATCACAAAAGGAACGTTTTCCGGTTTTTCAAACTATGCAAAAATATTTTCAGACCATGTGTTTTGGAAGAGTTTAAGAAATAACGTTGTATGGGCATTTTCTGCCTGCTTTATACAGGTGCCGCTTGCTTTATTAATGGGATTGATTTTATCAAGAAAGCCAAAATTTTGGAAGTTTTTCCGAACAATTTATTTCTTTCCACAAGTTATTTCAGGCATTGCAATCGCTACATTATGGTCAGCAATCTATAATAGTGAATTTGGTTTATTAAATGGTATTTTAAAGGCAGTAGGGCTTGGTTCAATGGCTAAAAACTGGCTGGGAACTCCAAACACTGCATTTTTGTGTATCTTAATTTATGGTTTATTTTATATTGGATATTATATGGTAATCATGATGGCTGGAATTACCAGTATTGATGAGACTTACTATGAAGCAGCTAAAATTGATGGTGCAAATGCTTTTCAAATGGATTGGCATGTGACGATTCCATTGATAAAATATTCGATTACAACCTGTGTTACTTTGGCTGCAGTATTTGGACTGCGAACATTCGAACAAGTATATTTATTAACGAATGGTGGACCAGCAAATCGTACAAGCGTACTTGTTCTTTATTTATATAACCAAATGAGAAACAATAACTACGGAGGTGCAAATGCTTCTAGTGTTATGTTGATTCTGACAGGAGCAATTGTAATTATATTAATTCGAAAAATATTTTCTAGTAAAGAAGATTAGGAGGAGACCGTTATGAATACAGTAAAAAAAGGATTGCTTGGTTTTTTAAAATGGTTTTTGATTATTTTCTTTGCAATATATACATTATTTCCATTGGTTTGGTTATTTTTCACTTCATTAAAGACCAATGCGGAGTATTTTGCAAATCCATTTTCAATACCAGCGATTCCACAATTTCAAAATTATATGAATGCGTTTTCCCAAGCAAACCTTGGACGAATGATATTTAATTCGGTTACGGTTGCTATTATTGCAACATTCGTTAACATCATGGTGGCAGCAATGGCATCTTATGCATTATCACGCTTTAAATTTAAAGGAAGAGAAGTTATATTTGCACTGTTTTCTGCCGGAGTAATGGTTCCACTTAATGCATTAATGGTTCCTTATTTTACTATTTTTAGCAGAGTGGGATTACTTGATTCATTGAATTCTCTTCGTATTTTATATGCGGCAATCGGATTACCATTATCCATATTTATCGTTCGAGGTTTTATGGATTCCTTTCCAAAGGAAATTGAAGAGGCTGCTTATGTAGATGGCTGTGGCTTTTTTGGAAGATTCTTTAAAATTGTGCTTCCACTTACGAAAACAGGATTAGTAACGGCTGCAACCTTTCAGTTTTTAACCTGTTGGAATGAATTCGTTTATGCAAATCTTTTAACATCATCACCGCAGACGAAAACAATTCAGATTGGTATACGATATTTTACCAACCAGTTTACAACGGATTATGTATCGATGTATGCAGCAATTGTCATTGCCATCATTCCAAGTATTGTTGGATATATGTTGTTCCAGGAACAAATCATTTCCGGATTGACCAGTGGCGCAGTAAAAGGATAGTATTCAAAAAGTGAGGGTTCTTATGAAAGTTATGACAGAAAACAATAGCTTTGCCGTCCTTCAAGGTGAAAAAACAAGGTTGTTTCATTCTAAGGATAAGCCAATGATCTATGTGGGAATAGGCGAAGAAAATGTTAAGATGTATCGTGGCAATTTTAAAATTGAAGATTATATTACGGAACGAATTCCATTAAAATACCTTACCATAATCAAAAAGGGAGATACTTATATCCTTAATTTTGAAGAGATGATAGAAGCTAAGGTGACGATAAAAGATGACGCGATTACCATTGGTTTTGAATGTTTCAATCCGAAGATAAATCGATTTTGGCTTCGAGTACCTTGCGATCTAGATGAATCTTTCTACGGATGTGGTGAGCAAATGTCTTATTTTAATCTTCGTGGTAGGCAATTCCCTTTGTGGTCCTCTGAACCAGGAGTGGGACGAGATAAAACCTCCTATATGACATTTCGTTGCGATGTAGACAGTCAATCGGGTGGCGATTATTATAATACAAATTATCCTCAGCCAACGTATGTGTCAAGCGATCGCTACTATTTAGATATAGATTCTACCGCATATGGAGTCTTTGATTTTCGACAAAATGACTATGTAGAACTACAGATGTGGGAAGTACCGAAGCAGATACGAATTGAGTCTGCAAAAAGTTTTCCACTTCTTTTAGAAAAAATAACAAAGTATTTTGGTAGACAGCCTTTATTGCCAGATTGGATTTATAAAGGAGCCATTTTGGGACTACAAGGAGGAACAGAGAGGGCATTTTCTCTAGCAGAGAAATCCCTCGAAATGGGAATTAAAGTTGCAGGTATTTGGTGTCAGGACTGGGAAGGGAAAAAAGTAACTTCCTTTGGAAACCGTCTCTTGTGGGATTGGCGCTGGAATGAAGAAATGTATCCGGGTTTACCAGAAAAAATGAAAGAATATGACGAAAAGGGAATTCGAATTCTTGGTTATATCAATCCTTATTTGGTGAAGGAAGGTACTCTTTATCAAGAAGGAAAAAAGAACGGATATTTTGCAACAAAAGAGGATGGCAGTGATTATTTAGTAGATTTTGGAGAGTTTGATTGTGGAGTCGTTGATTTTACGAACCCAGATGCGTATGCGTGGTTTAAAGAGATTATTAAGAAGAACTTAATTGAATTTGGACTGAGTGGATGGATGGCAGATTTTGGAGAATATCTTCCTACCGACCTTAGATTATTTAATGGAAACGAACCTATGATTGAGCATAATCATTGGCCAGCACTTTGGGCAAAATGCAATTATGATGCTTTAGTGGAAACAGGAAAATTAGGCGAAGTCGTTTACTTTATGAGAGCTGGGGCGAAAGGAACGCAAAAATATTGTCCACTATTATGGGCAGGTGACCAATGTGTCGACTTCTCGATACATGATGGATTAGCTACCGTAATTGTCGGAGCATTGAGTTCTGGCATGATGGGTTGTGGGCTTCACCATAGTGATATTGGGGGATATACTTCATTATATGAAAATTTACGAACCAAAGAAGTATTTTTACGATGGGCAGAAATGGCAGCTTTTACACCCGTTATGCGTACACATGAAGGAAATCGACCGGATACCAATTTTCAATATTATGATGATGAGGCTGCGATGAAAGAATTTGCAAGGCTTTCCAACATTCATGTAATGTTGACTCCTTATATAAAAGATATCGTAAGCGAGAATGCCGAAAAAGGAATACCGGCACAGCGTCCATTATTTATACATTATGAAGAGGATACAAAAGCATACCAGATACAGACAGAGTACTTATTTGGCAGGGATCTTTTAGTTGCGCCTGTATTTTTAGAAAACAAGGAAACATGGTCGGTGTATCTTCCGGAGGATGAATGGGTCCATCTATGGAGTGGAGATGCATTTGGACAAGGAGAACATGAAGTTTTGGCACCGATGGGAAAAATACCGGTGTTTTATCGTAAAAATTCGCAGTATTGCAATCTTTTTGAAACAATTGGAAAGATGTAATTAGAATAGGAGGAGAAAATGAAAGAGTTTCAAGTGGCATATATTCCAGTCGGAGTACCCACTTTTCATTTAGAAAGTGCTCAGATTGAATTTGAAGAAAGCATTCAATTGCTTCATAAAATTAGCAATGATGTTATTTTTCCAGAAAAAATGTTATTGACGATGGAAGATTTAACGGCTTTCCTAGATACTATTTCACCAGACTTTATTGTATTGCAAAATATTACATTTGCAAATGCAGCATACGCAAGCGAAGTATTAAAACGCTTTGACTGTCCACTCATTCTTTGGACGTTACGCGAACCTGTCATTGACGGTGGAAGGTTGCGATTAAACTCTCTAACTGGTGCATACTCTGCGGCAAATGTCATAAAATCGTTTCGGGATGGAGAGTTTGAATATATATTTGGTTCACCACGAGAAGATGAGGTTAAGACAGAATTGAGTGCTTCGATTCGCGCAGCTAAGATGAAAAAGGATTTAACACAGCTTACATTGACAGCAATTGGTCATACACCTCAGGGATTTGGATTTGGACGTGCGCTCGATATCGATTTATTAAAAACGTTTGGTGTAACATTAGAATCCATAGAAGCAAGGGAATTGATTGACCGTGCAAAAGGATATAGTGAAGAGGAATGTGCTACATATTTAGAAACAGCCAATCATAAAATGAAAAATTTATCCTCGACTCCAGAAATTAATCGAAATGACTTTGCCAGATTATTCAAAGCGTATTCGGATTACACCAAAGAACATCATGTAGGTGCGATTTCTTCCAGATGCTGGCCAGACTTTTTTACAGCCTTTGGCACTCCAGTTTGTGCGGTTCTTGCTATGTTAAATGATGAAGGGATTGCAGCAAGCTGTGAAGCGGATGTTTATGGGGCGCTTAGTATGTATATTGGACGACAGCTTACCAATCAGCCAACATTTTTTGGTGATCCGGTTTCCCTTGATGAAGAGGAAAACACCATTACATATTGGCACTGTGGTACCGCAGCTTGTTCTCTTGCAAGAACTGATACAGGAGCGGAAGTTGGAGTTCATCCAAATCGAAAGATTGGACCTACGATGGAATTTGGATGTAAGGCTTGTGAAGAAGTTACGGTATTTCGTGTGGGAAAAGATGCAGATGGAAAATTCCGCTTTTTCATTATGAATGGAGAAGCGCTTGATAAACCAAAGCAGTTTTGCGGCACTTCAATTGTAGTAAAAGCAGAACGTAATGCAAAGGATATCGTGTATAATTCTGTTAAAAAAGGATTTGAACCACATTTTGCTGTGGCTTACGGTAATATTTCTCGAGAATTAGAGATGTTGGCGCATATGCTTCAAATCGAAGTGTGTAAGTATTAATGTAATTAAACGAGGATGTTGCAAATTTGAATTCAAATATTCAAATTTGCAACATCCTCGTTTGTGATACATTATGTTTATATTAATATTTTACCATAAGAGTAAATTTTAATACAGTCTATTATTTTAGGAATTGCTATACTATTATTATAGTGATTCTAATAAACAAGCAATGGAGGTTCTTATGAAAATAATTTTTAGACAAACACCGTTATATAAATTTTTAAACTATTGCAATCGGAGTGAATTAGATAAAAGCGTGTTAGATTGCGGAGCAGGAGGTAACTGCCCACCGCTTGCCCTTTTTTGTGAATACGGTTATAAGACTTATGGTATCGAATATAGTGATTCACAAATTGAATTGGCTCAAGCTTTTTCAAATGAACATGATTTAGAGCTTAATATTTCTAAGGGCGATATTAGAAAACTTCCATTTGAAAATGAATCAATTAGTTTTATATATTCCTTTAATACAATTTTTCATATGAAAAAAGAAGATATTACAAAAGCGGTTGAAGAAATAAAAAGAGTTTTAAGGCCAGGTGGAATTTGTTTTATTAATTTTCTTTCTATATATGATGGGGAATTTGGGCAAGGTGAGAGGATTGGAGAAAGTGAATTTTTGCAGAGCGAACATGGCGAAACCGTTATACATACTTATTTTGACATAGAAGAGGCGGAACACTATTTTAAAGATATGAAAATATTATTGAAGGAAAATAGGATAATAGAACAAATATATGAAGGTGAAATGATAAAACAAGGGTATATCGATTATATTGTTCAAAAATATAATGTTGAATATCTATAAGGTCAATTTCCTTTTAAAATCTTAGTACTATATTTTTTTATTAGAATTATAAAGAGGAAGGAAAACGGTAAATGAGAGATAAAAAATGGAGAACCATAATGACGTTTATGGTATTAATTTTAGAAGTGATAATCATTTTATTAGCAACTTTTTATTTCGTTTTTAAAAAAGAAGATACTGCCTTCTTAGAAAAAAAATCAATGGAAGAAAATAATAATGTGACAAAAGAAAAAAATGTAAAAAAGAAGATAAAAAAACCAGACAAAACAGCAGACAAAACAGATAAATCAGATGAAACTGACAAAACAAATAATGAAGCTTCAAACGAAAGTAATAATACAGCAAAAAATGAGAATAACAAAATAAAAGAGCCAGAAAACAAAGAAATTTTTGAAATACAAAACATTTCAGATGAAATTTTCAAGCGAATAGAAGGTAAGTCCTATAAAAGCGATTGTAATATTCCGCTAGAGGATTTGAAATATCTTAAGTTATCATATTATGGTTTTGATGCAGAAACCCATGTAGGAGAAATGATTGTAAATGCTAGGATTGCTGATGATGCCTTACATGTTTTTCAAGAGCTGTATGAAGCAAACTATCCGATTGAAAAAATGGAGCTAATCGATGAATTTGATGCGGATGATATTGCATCTATGGAGGCAAACAATACATCAGCGTTTAATTTTCGCTATATTGATGGAACTACGAAGTATTCAAATCATGCAATGGGATTTGCAATCGATATTAACCCATTATACAATCCATATGTGAGAAATAAGAATGGAGAGGAAGATGTCCTTCCGGTAACAGCCAAAGGTTATGCGGATCGTTCGACGGATTGTTCGTACTATATAAAAAAAGATGATATCTGTTATCAGATTTTTACAAAATATGGATTTTCATGGGGTGGGGAATGGAATAATAGTAAGGATTATCAGCATTTTGAGAAAATCATTGTGAACTAGTTGGTTTGAATAAATGAAATGATTAACTCATATAAATATAATAATCTGCAAAAAGGAAGAAAAAATTTGAAGTTTAATAAAAAGTATAAATTGGTGAAAGGGATTATTTTATCTGTTATCTTACTATTAACAAGCACTACGAATTCCATTGCTTCCCAAGTGGAAACACCAGAAGATTTAAAGAACCTGTACGCAACGGCAGTATGCTTAATGGATGCCGAAAGCGGACGGGTTTTATTTGAAAAAGGTGGAGAAAAACAATTGCCTATGGCAAGCACAACAAAGATTATGACTTGTATTGTAACGTTAGAGAATGCAGATGTAACAAAACTTGTTACTATCTCAAAAAAAGCGGCTAGGCAACCTGATGTACAGCTGAATGTGAATACTGGCGAACAATATGTCTTAAAGGACTTATTATACTCGCTTATGTTGGAATCTCATAATGATGCTGCGGTTGCAATCGCTGAACATGTTGGGGGCAGTGTGGAAGGTTTTGCAAATCTGATGAATCAAAAGGCGAAAGCACTTGGTTGTGAAAATACATATTTTATAACACCAAATGGTCTAGATGCCACGAATAATGGAGGAACGCATTCGACAACGTCAGTTGATCTAGCAAAAATAATGTCATACTGTATTGGAAAATCACCCAAAGCAAGTGAATTCCTTGATATTACAAGAACGGCAAATTATAGTTTTACGAATAAAGTAACCAAGGAGGACGGTTCGGTATCAAATGGAAGCCGTTCTTTTTCGTGCCGTAATCACAATGCTTTTCTTACTATGATGGATGGAGCGCTATCAGGAAAAACTGGCTTTACCGGAAATGCAGGATACTGCTATGTAGGAGCACTTGAGCGAGATGGAAAAACATTTGTTGTATCGTTACTAGCATGTGGCTGGCCGAATAATAAATCTTATAAGTGGGCGGATACAAAGAAATTGATGAATTATGGAATTAAAAATTATGAATTTATGACATTTGACCGTATTCCAATTAATGAGAGCAAATTGATACCAATTGAGGTCTTAAATGGACAGACAGAGGTAATCGGGGGTAAATCCATGGCAACCCTTGCAATAATTGAGGATAAAGAAAATAAAGAAGATGGTATCCTTATAAAAAATGATGAGAAAATACAGGTAACTTATGCAATTAAGGAATCGCTAGATGCACCAGTTGAAATAGGAGAGAAAGTTGGTTCGATTCAATATAGTTTAAATCAAGAGATATTAAAAGAGGATTCGGTAATTGCCACAAATTCCATTGAAAAAATTAATCTGGTTTGGTGTATAGAACAGATATGGAAATTGTACTGTATTTAACATATGGATAAGGCTAATTAACTACTATAAAAACAGTGACAAAATAGGTATAATATAGTAAAATTCAAGTAATTAATATAGTAGCACATAAGATAAAGAGGAGGATAATATGCGCTTAGTTTCTGTTGATATGATAACACCTGATATGACACTTGCTTTTCCTATATATTGTAAGGATGTACTTGTTATTAATGCAGGAAAAGATAATATGTCTAGATATATTCCAAATCTTATCAATATGGGAATACAATATGTTTATGTTGAAGATGGATTAAGTGAGGGTATTGAAATACCAGATGCTATTACAGTTAAGACACGCCATAACTGTAAGCATGTACTACGAAATACCATGCAAGAATATGTAGATTCTTCGGATGTAAAACTATTTCATTTATCAGATTCTATTGAGAATGTAATAAATGAGGTCTTGGAAAATAAAGATATTCAAGTCAGCTTAAATGATATTGGTACATTGGATGAGCATACTTACCTTCATTCGGTAAA
This sequence comes from Acetivibrio sp., assembly GCA_041739345.1. GTDB lineage: Bacteria > Bacillota > Clostridia > Lachnospirales > Lachnospiraceae > DIGJ01. Next base: position 95,021 of record JBGSNZ010000002.1, read on the forward strand.
TGTTTCTGTTTATTCGTTGCTGATTGGAAGAGGGCTTAAATATAATCGAAAAAAGCTAAAAGAACTTGCAATGGGAACGATACTTCATGATATTGGAAAGACGTTAATTGAACCAAATATTCAATTTAAAGAAGGAAGACTAACCGATAAAGAATATGAACAAGTCAAAAAGCATGCAGAAATTGGATATTATATATTATCAAAATCATCCAATCTTCCAGAAGGAGCAAAAAAAATTGCTTTAAACCATCACGAGCGTTTGGATGGAAGCGGTTATCCAAAGGGGAAAGAAGGAACTGAGCTACATGAATATGACCGTATAGCTGCAATTGCTGATGTATACGACGCATTGACAAGTGATCGATGCTACAAAAAGAAGTGGTCAGCGATGGAAGCAGTTAATTTTCTCATTGAAAACTCAGGGACTATGTTTTCGCCAGAATTAGTACAAATTTTTATTCAACAGATTGCAATTTACCCAAATGGATCCATGGTATCTTTGTCAGATGGAAGCATAGGAATTATTAAAGATCAAAATCGACATGTGCCACTTCGTCCAATTGTTCGCATTATACGTGATGCAGATGAAATAGAAATTACACCGTATGAAGTAGATCTAATGAAAGTTTTATCATTAACAATAACTGATTCACAGCTTGAAATAGGGGATCAGTCAGAAAAAAGGACGGAAATTGAATATTTATAAAATTTAAAATAGAAAAGATTATGCGCATAGTTTTAAACTAAGAGTATAATCTTTTCTATTTTGTTGTGTAGTTGTGGCGTATGATGTATTTTTTTATTTTGCTTGGCAACAATGAAACTATGATTTTTTAGTAATTTATTTATAAATGAATAAACTTTAATCTTAAAATTAGTTAGGTGAACTATATAATTTTTTGCCTAAATTGTATTGCACTTTTGTTGTAAAAGGACTAAAATTATAATCGCGGGAATTTGTTTTTTATTTAACATAAATTAAATTGGAGGGCTGATAATGAGCAATACTTCTCAAATGTCTGCAATGGAAAGAATTGAATCCTTGCTAGACGAAAACAGTTTTGTTGAAATTGGTGCACAGGTTACAAAAAGAAGCACGGATTTTAACATGCAAGAAAAATCCATCCCAGCGGATGGGGTAATTACAGGTTACGGTATGATTGATTGTAAAATGGTATATGTATACAGTCAGGATGCCAGTGTATTAGGTGGCTCTATTGGGGAAATGCATGCTAAGAAAATTGCGCGTATTTATGATTTAGCACTAAAAGTTGGTGCACCAGTAATTGGTTTGATCGACTGTGCTGGATTAAGACTACAAGAGGCAACAGATGCTCTTGCAGGATTTGGAGATTTATATTTAAAGCAAACGCTAGCGTCAGGAATTATCCCACAACTTTCAGCTGTATTTGGTACTTGTGGTGGTGGTGTAGCGGTATCTACTGCTTTAAGTGACTTTACTTTTATGGAAGCTTCGGATGGTAAATTATTTGTAAATTCTCCAAATACATTGGGTGGAAATTACATAGGAAAATGTGATACAAGCTCATCTAAATTTCAAGCGGAATCTGGAATGCTAGATTTTGTCGGAGTAGATGAATTAGACGTTCTAAGTAAAATTCGTCAGTTAATTGCCGTATTACCAAATAACTTCGAAGATGATGCATCTTTTGAAGACTGTGAAGATGATTTAAATCGTTTGGTACCTTCATTCGCAAGCGAAATTGAAGATACAAAGCAAGCGTTAATTGATATTTCAGATGATCATTTCTTTATCGAAGTAAAAGAAGCTTTTGCAAAAGAAATGGTAACTGGATTTATTCGTTTGAATGGTTTGACCGTAGGAGCAATCGCAAATCGTACAAAAGAATTAAATGATGAAGGAAAAACAGTTCAAGCATTTGATGGTTCTTTAACATCACGTGGAGCTATGAAAGCAGCTGAATTCGTGACTCTTTGTGATTCTTTTAACATTCCAGTGTTATCACTGACTAATGTAAACGGATTTGCAGCAACCATTTGTGATGAAAAACGTATCGCAAAAGCGTGTGCAAAATTAACCTATGCATTTGCAAACGCAACGGTACCAAAAGTTAACCTTATTGTTGGAAAAGCTTATGGTAGCGCTTATATTGCAATGAATTCGAAACATATTGGTGCAGATTTAGTATTTGCTCTTCCAAATACAGAAGTAGGAATGATGGATTCTAAGGCTGCGGTAGAAATAATTTATAGTGATGAAATCGCAAAAGAAAGCGACAAAGTTGCTGCCATTGACAAATATGCTAAAGATTACAGTGTGTTACAAGCAAGTAGTGAATCTGCAGCAAAGCGTGGATATATTGACAGTATCATTAATCCAGAAGAAACAAGAAAACATTTAGCATATGCATTTGATATGTTATTTACTAAAACAGAAAGTCGTCCAGCGAAAAAGCATGGAACGATATAAGATGGGGTGGGACTATGAAGAAATTCTTAAGTAAGCTAGTAATGGTTGTCCTAATCCTTACATTGTCGATTGGAATTTCATCGGTAGCTTATGCTTATGATGATGCAGAAATCATCTCTGTAAATGAACAATACCTTGATTCATGGAACACAACCGATTTCAATCAGTATTTACAAGATGAAACGATTGAAGCAGCATCGATAGAACAATTTACAAATTGGCAAGCCTTAAAAGATCAAATTGGTGCATTTGCTGCAATTGATGAAACCGTAGTAAATGAGGCAGATGGTGTGATTACTGCAGTAACAACAGCATCTTATGAAAAAGGTAAATTAGCCTTTACTATAACATATGATTCTGCAATTGTAGAACAATCTGGAGCAATGGCTGGAATTTTAACCTTAGATGCTACAAGCGCATCAGCATCAAGCGGTGCACCCAATATGGCAAGAGCAGGAATGAATACTTTAATGGGAATAGGAATTGTATTTTGTGTACTGATTTTAATTTCTTTTGTTATTTCTCTCTTTAAGTATATACCTAGTATTCTTGTGAAATTTTCAAAATCGAAGGAAACAAATTCAAAAGAAAATCAATATACTGAAAAAAATGTGACTACTGTAGTTGCAGAGGAAGAAAATTTAGTGGATGATTGTGAGCTGGTTGCAGTAATTACGGCAGCAATTATGGCTTCGGAAGATGGAAAAGTAATGCCAGGTGGATTAGTTGTACGATCAATACGTAGAAGAAGATAATAAATTTCAATTTTGCATAGGAGGATTATAAAATGAAAAATTATACAATCACAGTTAACGGAAATATTTATGATGTAGCCGTTGAAGAAAATGGTGGAGTATCCACACAGAGTGCACCTAGAGCAGCAGCTCCAGTAGCAACCCCAGTAGCAGCTCCAACCGTAGCTAAAGCTGCTGCACCTGCAAAAGCAGTAAATGGAGCACAGGGTGCTTCGAAAGTAAATGCACCAATGCCAGGGAAAATTCTTTCTATCAAAGCAGAAGCTGGTCAGGCTGTAAAAAAAGGACAAGTAATTCTAATTCTGGAAGCAATGAAGATGGAAAATGAAATTGTAGCTCCACAGGATGGTACACTTGCAAGTATTAATGTAGCAGTAGGCGATATGATTGAATCCGGAGCTGTATTAGTTACATTAAATTAAGTAAATAACCTGGGAGGTACAATCTAAATGGATTATATAACGACTACATTAGGAAATCTATTTGGTCAAACTGCATTCCTTTCCCTTACTTGGGGAAATTATTTAATGATTGTTGTTGCCTGTATTTTTCTATATTTAGCAATAAAGAAAGACTATGAACCTTTGTTATTGGTACCAATTGCATTTGGAATGTTATTGGTAAATATGTATCCTACAATTATGCAGGAAGGCGGCTTATTGCATTACTTCTATTTATTGGATGAATGGGGTATCCTGCCACCACTTATCTTTATGGGTGTTGGAGCAATGACAGATTTTGGACCTTTGATTGCCAATCCTAAGAGCTTTTTGTTAGGTGCAGCAGCACAGTTTGGAATTTTCTCTGCTTATATCATGGCAATTTTAATGGGATTTTCAGATAAGGCAGCAGCAGCAATTTCTATTATTGGTGGAGCTGACGGACCTACATCTATTTTCCTTGCTGGAAAATTAGGACAGACCGAATATTTAGGACCAATTGCGGTGGCCGCATATTCCTACATGTCACTGGTGCCTATTATTCAACCACCAATTATGAAACTTTTAACAACAGAAAAAGAACGTAAGATCAAAATGGAGCAGTTAAGACCTGTAACAAAAATCGAGAAAATTTTATTCCCTATTGTTGTTACCGTTGTTGTTGTTATGATACTACCACCTACAGCACCGCTGATTGGTATGTTGATGCTCGGAAACTTATTCCGTGAATCTGGTGTTGTAAAACAGTTAACAGAGACTGCATCCAATGCATTGATGTACATCGTAGTTATTTTACTTGGTACAAGCGTAGGAGCAACTACAAGTGCAGAAGCATTCCTTAAAGTAACTACTCTTAAAATTGTTGCACTTGGATTAGTTGCTTTTGCAGTAGGTACAGCATCTGGTGTATTATTTGGTAAATTAATGTGTAAACTTTCTCATGGTAAGATTAATCCATTGATTGGTTCTGCTGGTGTATCAGCCGTTCCTATGTCAGCTAGAGTATCACAAAAAGTGGGCGCTGAAGCAGATCCTACGAACTTCTTACTTATGCATGCAATGGGACCAAATGTTGCTGGAGTTATCGGAACAGCGGTTGCAGCGGGTGTATTCATGGCAATCTTTGGAGTTAAATAAAGTATATTAATCAGGAGGTAACAAAATGGTAGAAATAGAAAAGAAACCAATTAAAATAACAGAAACCATTTTACGAGATGCGCATCAGTCTTTGATAGCTACTAGAATGACAACAGAGCAGATGCTACCTATCATTGATAAAATGGATCAAGTTGGATATCATTCCGTAGAATGCTGGGGTGGAGCAACCTTCGATGCATCCTTGCGTTTTTTGAAAGAAGATCCATGGGATCGCTTAAGAAAGTTAAAAGCTGGTTTTAAAAATACAAAATTACAGATGTTATTCCGTGGTCAAAATATCTTAGGATACAATCACTATGCAGATGATGTAGTTGAATATTTTGTTCAAAAATCAATTGCAAATGGTATTGATATCATCCGTATTTTTGACTGCTTAAATGATATTCGTAACTTAGAAACAGCAGTGAAAGCTGCCAATAAAGAAAAAGGTCATGCGCAGGTAGCACTTTGCTATACATTAGGTGATTCTTATACATTAGATTATTGGACAGATATTGCGAAAAAAATCGAAAATATGGGCGCAAATTCCTTATGTATTAAAGATATGGCAGGTTTGTTAGTACCATATAAAGCAGAAGAACTTGTGAAAGCATTAAAGTCATCCGTAAGTATTCCAATTGATTTACATACTCACTATACATCTGGAGTAGCTTCAATGACTTACATGCGTGCAATTGAGGCAGGATGCGATATTATTGATACGGCAATGTCTCCATTTGCACTTGGAACTAGCCAGCCAGCAACCGAAGTTATGGTTGAAACGTTCCGTGGTACACCATATGATACTGGTTTTGATCAAAAATTATTAGCTGAAATCGCTGATTACTTCCGTCCAATGCAAGAACAAGCATTAAAGAGCGGTTTATTAAATCCAAAGGTATTAGGTGTTGATATCAAGACATTGATGTATCAGGTACCAGGTGGTATGTTATCTAACTTAGTATCCCAGCTAAAAGAAATGGGTCAAGAAGATAAGTATTATGAGGTATTAGAAGAGGTGCCTAGAGTTCGTAAAGACTTTGGTGAACCACCACTCGTTACACCTTCATCACAAATCGTTGGTACACAGGCTGTATTAAATATAGTATCTGGAGAACGTTACAAAATGGTTACCAAAGAATCCAGGAAAATTCTTGCTGGAGAATTTGGTCAGACGGTAAAACCTTTCAACAAAGAAGTTCAGAAAAAATGTATTGGCGATGTTGAACCAATTACCTGCCGTCCAGCTGACTTAATCAAACCACAGTTAGCAGATCTTGAGAAAGAAATGGCTCAGTACAAACAGCAGGATGAAGATGTATTATCTTATGCATTATTCCCTCAAGTAGCAACCGAATTCTTTCAATACAGACAGGCACAGCAAACAAAGGTAGATTCCACTGTTGCAGATACAAAGAATAAGACATATCCAGTCTAAGCTATAATAATTATAAAATAAATTATACCCTGTAGGTTAAACACAGTAAAAGAAACTGTACTTAGCTTACAGGGTAATTTTTATTCTTATTTTTGTTCTTCTAGGTAAGTGTTTATTTTGTCACTTATAATAGAAACCGTGTGATTGATAGGAAAGCTTCCATTAAAGTAGTTTTCCGATTCTTCTAAAAGAATGGAAAGGATTGTTGCGTCTGCGTCTGTTTTTTTATTAATAGACTGAAATCGGTTGGAAAGTTCCTTGCGGAAATCTTCTGGAGGATATGAAATTTGAAGTGATATGCCATTTACTCCATAGAAAGCATAATATTTCTTGCTTTCTGGAACCTCCAGATTTTTTGCAAATGCAGCTTTTGAAACGGGCATTCCAGTCCTAAAATTATAGGATAAGACGCTTTCCGATAGTGTGAAGTCTAAAAAGGAAAGAGCCAGATCTATATTGTCACTTTGTGAATTAATACTTAAAAGTGTCTTTGGAATAAAAATGTTTTGATTCAAAAGAGGAGCAAGGTTACCATCGGTACGCTCTAAAAGAGCGGTATATGGAGCATAAGTGGCTTCAAAGAAATTAACATTTCCGATACTGATACCGGTTTCCTTCTTCATCCAAGGGAGTGCGTCGAAATCAAATGAAGGATCAACACTTTTTTGTGGATTAAGATCACAAATTTCTTTGATATCCATAAGAAAGGTTTTGATATCTGATTCGGATAATCCGCCTTCTTTTGTATAAAAAGTGGATGCACATACTGGATATAATAGTTTAATCAAAGCTTCATAATTTTGTGTATTTAACGAATATTCATAGTTTTCCTGATTTTCTTTCGCCCATTTTGTCAAGTCTGACAGGCTTTTAATATCATCCATCGCATCCTTGTCTCCAAGCATCATAGGAACTTCAAAACGTGCAGGAACCGCATAAACGCTTTTGTCTTCCTTTTGATAAGCCAATGAAACCGAAGATATCAGCTTGTCATTTTTTAATTGCGAATCTATAAAATCGGATAGATTAAGTAGAAGTGATTTCTTTTCATAAGAGGCAAGCGGCAGTGAGTCCAAAATTAAGATATCGGGACCGTCTCCAGCAATGAGAGAAGACGCCAGTCGCTTTAATTCATCATCCCGATTGGCTCCCTCCTCATCTAACCCTACCTCGTAGGAAATATATACGGAAGGATTACTTCTGCAAAACATTCCAATCGCTTGACGCACTGTGAGGTCATCCTCTAGGGAATAGATCGTAAGTTCTTCGGAAGGGAGTGTGGGAACCGTTGGGTCGTATTTATATAAAAATAAAGAGTAAGATTCATTACTATAGCTTAAAACCAAATAAGAATTATCTGCAATCAAAAGCTTTTGCTTATTAATAGATGGAATACTAAGAGATGTAAGGGTTCCTTCTATCAATTTTTCAAACATAGAATTATTATTAACGCAATGATACATACCGCCTTCATTTATAATATAAAGAGAACCGGAATTATCATATTTTAATAAAATGGAATATTTATAGTCATTGGAGTAGCTTATTTGAGAACTCTCTTCACTGGTTTTTATTTCAGGAGAGAAACTTTGGATTAATTCCCCGGTATCTAGATCATAGATAAAAACTTTCGTTTTGCCAGATAAGGCTAAGGTGTTGTTAAAAACATCATAATCACCTATTTCACAGTCATTATCAGGTGCTAAAGGGGAATATTCATGAATGAGGTCACCAGTTTTTCCATCAATTTGAAGGATGCTAAAATAACAGTTAAATAAAAAATCGCCGTTTTTTGTAATCAAAAAACTGACAGGTCCGGCACCGCTTTGACTTGAAGGGATAGAAAATGGAAGTTCTTTTAATGAGTTTGCTTCATCAACATAAGCCAAACATTGCGTCTCATTTATTGCTTCCTTCGAATTTGTTTCATCCATTTTATCATAGCAAAAATAGATTGTGTCATTTTCATCCCATGCAATGGCTATAATATTAATCACATCCGAATTTTTAAGTTCATCTAAAAAGGGATACTGCTTCTGTGTCCAGGTTTTCCCTTTATCTTTAGAAGTTAAATATTGTAAAGAATAATCCTTTGTAACACCCAAAAGCTCCAATACGCCGTCATTATTTTTATGAAATCCGCATACGGTGGTTAATGGTTCTGGAAAATTTTGTTCCGTTTCGACATACCGGCCCAATGCAATTTTTTGATTTTCAGACGTGTTATTTTCTTTTTTGCATCCGATAAGGGAAATGGTAATCAATAGAACAATAAATAAAGTTAAGTTAATTTTTTTCTTTTTCATCTTTTAATCCTCCTAACATTCTTTATTCATTAAAACATTGTAAACTCAAAGAATTTCTTAAAATAGATAATATTTTTCACTTTTACTTCATTTCTGTGCTACTTTTAAATAAATTTTTGAGATTCAAGTGTTATTCTGTTACAATAAATATGGGAGGATAAAAATGATGAGAATTCTTATGATAGAAGATGATAAGAAGTTAAGTACGATTATAGAATACCGACTACAAAAAGAAGGCTATATACTAGATATCTGTTCTGATGGAGAAGATGGTTTACGATGGGGAAAAGAGCAGATTCATGATTTGATTATATTAGATAGAATGCTTCCGTCTTTGGATGGGATAGAGGTATTGAAAAGATTACGCGAAAGCAAAATAACCATTCCTGTGCTTATGCTAACGGCGCTTGGAAGTTTACATCAAAAAATCGAAGGTCTTGATTTTGGAGCGGATGATTACATGGTAAAACCTTTTGAAATGGAGGAACTTTTGGCACGAATTCGTGCTATGACACGAAGACCTACAAAATGGGATAATAACGAGGAAACGAGATATGACGATTTTACATTTCAAGTGATAGAAAAAAGGATTAACGGAAAAAAAGGAAGCTGTTCTTTGTCAAAAAAAGAGAGTGAGCTTTTGGAATTTTTTATAAAAAATCAAGGGCAAATCCTACCTCGTAGTGTGCTACTTTCAAGAGTTTGGGGACCAGATGCAGGGGTGGAGGATGGAAGTCTTGATACCTATATTTATTTCCTCCGAAATCGCTTAAAATCTATCGGAAGTAGTGTGCAGATTATAGTAGAACGTGGTGTAGGGTATCGAATGGAAAAGGGTAACTAAATGTATCATAGAATTAGGAAAAGGCTAACCCTATTATGTAGCTTAGTGATTACCATCATATTATTTGGTATGACATTTTTTTGTTTGAAAACAGTGAATAAGCAAATAACAGAAAAAGGGTATGCTGCGTTTTCAAGAGATGTTAATGGTATTTGTTACTACATGAGAAGTCAAAAGGTCATTGATCATACTTGGCTTTCACAAACAGAATCGGAATATAATTTGATTTTATCGTTACAAATAAATGAAACTCCATTACTCTATTCATCAATACATGATAAGGACGAAAGAATTTTACTTTTAAATAAAGTAAGAAATATTGCAGATAGAAAGTATGGATTAAATATCTCTAAGCCTCCAAATACTAAGCTTAAAAATAGCAATGTGCAGTTTGTATTTAAGGATGATAACGAAGAAATATATTACGGAGCCGCTGTTACCATACCTATTGATGAGGGCTGGATTGGAATTTTGATCGTTAAGGATAGAAATGCTGAGCAAAATCAGTTATTTTCTCTAAGACGTAGTTTTATTTCTGTAGCCGTTATTACATTATTAATATTTAGTCTACTTACATGGATTTTTATAGGGTATATCTTAAAGCCATTGGAACAAAATAAGAAAAAACAAAATGAGTTTGTACATGCTGCATCCCATGAACTTCGCTCACCATTAGCCGTGATAAAAACTAGTCTTTGCGTAATACCAAATGCATCAACACAAGAAAGTATTCACTTTTGCCAACTTGCTGATGAAGAATGTAGTCGAATGTCGCGATTGATTGATGATATGTTGATTTTGGCGGGAAGTGATTCGAAAAGCTATCCGATTTATAAAGAGGAAACGGAGATAGAAACCTTGCTTTTGGTTACTTATGAACGTTTTTTGCAACAAGCTCGAAAAAAGGAGATAATAATAGAATTAATCGCAGCGGATGCTCCTATGCCAAAATGTCATTGTGATCAGGAACGTATACTGCAAGTTTTAGCGATCCTTTTTGATAATGCGATATGCTATACACCAAAGGGGGGGAAGATTTGTTTCTTTGGAAAAAAAGTTGGTAAAGATATTCAAATTACAGTAATGGATAATGGACCTGGTATAGAAAAAGCATATCAAAAAGAAGTTTTTGAGCGTTTTTATCGAAAAGAAGTTTCAAGGAGTGACAAGGAACATTTTGGTTTGGGATTGGCAATTGCAAAAGAAATTATTTTATTACATAAAGGAAAAATCAGCATGGAAGAAGCCCCGGGTGGTGGAGCTCTATTTTTAATTTCTGTTCCAATAATATAATTTCTATAAATAAAAAAATAATTTATTATCTTGTAGTAAATTATAAACTTAATACGTTTATAGTTATATAAGATAAAACCTTAGAATATGCGCATAGGATAGGGGGAGAAAAATATGCTTATATTTCTATCGATGATAGAAACAGAAGAGGAAAAAGATAAGTTTGTGCAAATTTATGAGTCTTATAGCCATTTTATGTGGTACGTGGCAAATGAGGTGCTTTGGGATAAATACTTGGCAGAAGATGCGGTCCAGGAAGCATTTTTAGCATTAACCAGACACCTTGACAAAATTGAAGACGTGAATAGTAAAAAGACAAAAAAGTTTCTTATGACGATTACAAAAAGCAAAGCCATTGACATCATAAGAAAGAAAAAGGGTGATTTGTTTGAAGAATTTGATGAGACCTTGATTCAGGAAAAGCAAGAAGATTTATTACATGAATACATAGAAAAAGAATCGCATGAATCTTTACTATTATCAATTTCTAAACTGGATGACATTTACCGCATCGTATTTGAGTACAAATATCTTCATGAGCTTAGTGACAAAGAAATTGCTGATCTTTTGGGAGTCACACAAAAAGTAGTAAATGTACGCATTTTCCGAGCAAGAAAAAAGCTTCAGGATATACTTGCAAAGGAGGGACATTAAATGGAAGTGGAAAAACGATTAAAAGAAGCTTTAGATGAGCAATTAACGAAGGATATGGAAAAAATTCCAACCGAAGAAGAAATTAAAGTAAGGCATACGTTTACTGATTCTTTTCTAACTTACATGCAACAGCTGATTTATAATGAAAATAGAAATAAGAAGAAAAGACGAGTCATGACCCAAAATTATTTCTTAAGAGCAGCCGCTTGTTTGGTTTGCCTAGTGGGAATTGGAACATTGATGTTTACGGCATTTCCATTTGGAAAATTTAGTTCTACTAATAAAAGTGATCGAATGGAAGCTACATCTGAATCGACCCAAGCGACCGAATCAACGCAGGAGCGCAGCAGTGACACTGACACTGGAACAAACTCAATTGAATCAGATCAATTGCCAATGGGTATAGAAAGTCAAAGCAAATTGGAAGATGCAGATACAACAGAATATTTCATACTAAAAAGTCAAAGTTTTGATGGTGACTATCACGTTGAAGTTAGTGTTAATAATCAGACGGATAATGAACTGACTTATACACCAATTTATGAATGGAGCTATACCCTGAATGGAAAAACGACAACGACTTCCATGGATATGGACATCGAAGGAAGTAAGAAAGTATTAAAATCAGGGGATGCCATCACAGAAATGTATGATTTAAAGGATTATGGAATAAAGAAGGGCGGTGGCGTATTAGAAATCACCCGAATGATAAACGAGGAAGAAACTACATTAAGCATTACTATTGAAGCGTAATCATTAATTCTAAAAATAATTCGAATTGAATCCCAAAAAGGTTTCGTTTGAAAGGAGAGTAATTATGAAACGAAGAAAGTTATTAGGAATTTTAATATTAATCTGTATTTTTGCAACAGCTTGTGGCTCTAAAAATAGTGCATCTAAAAGTGAGTCTGTTCCAATGGAAGAGGCTACAGCAGGGACAGAAAGCTATGATATGGCTATGGATACTGCAGATGTTTCGATGGATACAACGACGGAGTCTAAAACACTAACTAGCACAAATGACAGTGGAACAAGCACCATACAAGATACGAATCAAAAATTAATCAAAAATATCTATATGGATGTTGAGACAAAAGAATTTGATACATTGATTGAAAAATTAGCAAAAAAAGTTACCGAATTAAAGGGTTATATTGAAAGCTCTCAGGTAAGCGGAAATAGCTATCAATATGAAAATATGAGATATGCATCATTAACCATCCGAATTCCAAGCGATTCACTCAATCAATTTGTATCAGTTGTAGAAAAGGATGCGAATGTAACAAATAAAACGGAAGGCACACAGGATGTTACCTTGCAATATGTGGATATGAGCAGTCATGTAGAAGCACTTCGGGCGGAACAAAAAAGTCTCATGAAGATATTAGAAGCAGCAACAAAGGTAGAAGATATTATTCAGATTCAGTCACAACTTACGCAGGTTCGTTATGAAATAGAGTCCTATGAATCTCAGCTTCGTACTTATGATAATTTGGTTGACTATAGTACAGTAACGGTATCTATAAATGAAGTAAAAAGAGAAACTTCAACACAGACCGAATCTTTCGCTGAAAAAATATCAGCACGCTTTACAACCAACCTTTATAATATTGGTCAAGGTTTTCAATCCTTTATCATTTGGTTCATCAGCTCAATTCCATACATTATAATCTGGGTGATTACGATCGTGTTACTTATTTTTATCTATCGTAAGGCATCACCAAAGATAAGAGGTAGAAAAAAGTTGAATTCGAAAAATGAGAAAATAACAAGCAAGGATACAAATGAAAAAGAAGAGTAGATAAGGTCTTTTGAAATCAATTTTACGATTATTCTATGAAGATAACAACGAAAAATCGAGTGAACGAATCACTTGATTTTTTGTTGTTTATGGCTTTATAAAAGTCTGTATTTTATTTAGAGAGCAACTTTTTATATAATCGATCAACGCAGATTGCGCCAAATGGCGCAGTAATAAGAATTGACATAACAGCAACGGTAAGAACAGGCTTACCACAAGCTAGTCCCATAGTAAGTGGTAATGCACCAATTGCGGCCTGTACGGTAGCTTTTGGTGTATATGCTACCATACAAAAGAGTCTTTCATTTTTCTTGAGTTTACTTTTTATTAAGCAGACATAAACCCCAATCATACGAAAGAGTAGACTTCCTACTACAACAAAGATTGCCAGAATACCCTGTTCTTTAATGTGTGTTAGGTCAACGGTAGCACCAACTAAAACAAATAGTATAACTTCAGCCGCAACCCATAGACGGTTGTATTTTGAAGAAAGACGTTCTGCCAATAGGTTGTATCTTTCATATATGGTGATGCCCATACTCATAATTGCCAAAAGGCCGGAGATCGGAACGATTCCTTGCATACGATTTTGAAGCGCAATCAATAAAAATGAGATGCTCAGTATAATTAATATTTTTATAGAATCACGCATATGAACCTTTCGGAAAAAGTAAGTAACTAAAATGCCAATTATAACTCCAACGATGATACCAAGGAGGATGGAAACTGGTATTTGAAGGAGACTTGCAGGAGTTACCTGTTTTCCCTGACCTAATGAGGTGAATGCTGTAAATAAAACAATGACAAATACATCATCAACGGAAGCTCCAGCAAGGATTAATTGTGGTACGCTATTTTCTTTTCCATAGCCTTCATCCATAATATGAAGCATTCTTGGGACAATGACTGCTGGGGATACCGCAGCAATCACGCTTCCCATAATCAAGGATTCAATAATTGATAAACCAAATAAGTGGGGAGCTATCAGGACAACACCGAGAATTTCAAAACATGCTGGAACAAAACACATAAGTACTGCAGGGCGCCCAACCTTTTTTAAATCTTTTATATTCAAGGAAAGACCTGCTCGCGTAAGTATAATAACTAGTGCGAGTTGCCTTAAATCAGCAGATATACTTAAAATAGAATTATCTAAAAGATTGAGAGCATAAGGACTTAAAATCATTCCGGTAAGTATCATGCCTAAGAGACTTGGAAGTTTAAAATGATTAAAAATACTACCGAGAAAAAGGCCAATTAAGAAAATGAGAGCTAAACTTGTAAGCATAAAATTCCTCCTAAGTGTATTAAATAGTTTTTTTCATAATAAAAAAGCTGACAATTTCTGCGTAAAATGCAGAAGTCATCAGCTAAAAAGCGGTTTTGGTATTACCATGGGAGAACTTCATTCCCAACAGATTCGATTTTATCATAGAGGATAAGAAAATGCAATGATGATTTTATAGTTCGCTTTTAAGTCTAAAGACATATCTGAAAATACTTGACAGAATGTTTTGAATACGATATACTTCACCTGTAAAGAAAATAACTTGACAGGTGGTGTTTCTTATGATAGACTTGTCTAGGTCAGAAAAAGACCAAGAGACGTTGGATCGTATTGTAGAACTTTCATTATTATATGATTACTACGGTGAGCTTTTAAAAGAGCAAAAACGTCAGGTTTTTGAAGACTATGTTTTGAATGATTTATCACTTAGTGAGATCGCAGAGGAACGAGGTATTAGCCGACAGGCAATACATGATACCGTAAAGCGATGCAGTAAGGAATTGATGGAATATGAAGATAAATTATCTTTGATTCGTAAGTTTCAAGTGATAAAGGACAAAGTAAATGAGATACATCAAACCGCGATAAAGTTAAAAGATGAAGTGGAACTTGATGAGATTGATCAGATAGAAAACCTTTCCAATGAAATTATAGATGTGCTTTAAAGCAAGGAAGGAAGGAATTCATGGCATTTGATAGTTTAAGTGAAAAATTACAAAGTGTATTTAAAAGTCTTAGAAGTAAGGGTAAATTATCCGAGGACGATGTAAAGCTTGCATTAAAAGAAGTCAAAATGGCTCTCCTTGAAGCGGATGTAAACTTTAAGGTAGTAAAAAATTTCGTAAAAATAGTTGGCGAGCGAGCAATCGGTCAGGAAGTGCTTACTAGTCTGACACCTGGTCAGATGGTAATTAAGATTGTTAATGAAGAGTTAGTGAAGCTTATGGGAGATGAGACAACAGAGATTGCCTTAAAACCTTCCAATGAGATTACTATAATTATGATGTGTGGTCTTCAAGGTGCTGGTAAGACAACGACAACTGCTAAATTAGCAGGTAAGTTTAAGCAAAAAGGAAGAAAACCATTGTTGGTTGCCTGTGACGTTTATCGTCCGGCTGCAATTGAACAGTTACAAATTAACGGTGAAAAGCAAGGGGTTCCGGTATTCTCAATGGGATCCGGTCATAAACCACTTAATATTGCAAAAGCCGCAATTGAACATGCTGAAAAAAATGGTCTCAATGTTGTTATTTTTGATACTGCTGGACGTCTTCATATCGATGAAGATATGATGAATGAGCTGATTGAAATCAAAGAAAATATTCAAGTAAATCAGTCGATTTTGGTAGTAGATGCCATGACAGGGCAAGATGCTGTCAATGTATCGGAAATGTTCAATGAAAAAATCGGTATTGATGGTGTTATATTAACTAAGTTAGATGGTGATACCCGTGGTGGTGCTGCACTTTCCATTCGTGCCGTAACTGGAAAGCCAATCCTATTTGTAGGTATGGGCGAAAAGCTTTCTGATTTAGAACAATTTTATCCGGATCGTATGGCTTCCCGTATTTTAGGTATGGGTGATGTGCTTACACTGATTGAAAAAGCCGAAGCAAACATTGATAGTGAAAAAGCGGAAGCATTAGGAAGAAAAATCAAAAAGGCGGAATTCGACTTTAATGATTTTATAGATTCGCTAGATCAAATGAAAAAAATGGGTGGACTTACCAGTATATTAGGTATGATGCCCGGAATGAGTCTCCCAAAGGATGTTGATGTCGATGACAATGCATTTAAAAGTGTAGAAGCGATTATTCACTCCATGACTTTAGAAGAGAGAGCAAATCCAGCTCTTCTAAATACTTCCAGAAAGAAACGTATTGCAAATGGTGCAGGTGTTGATATCAGCGAAGTGAACCGCCTGGTAAAACAGATGGAACAAATGAAAAAGACGATGAAACAAATGCCTGGAATGATGAAAAGTCACGGGAAAAAAAGTAAGTTTAGAATGCCATTTGGCTTCTAATGATATATTGTTTGACAGAATTTTAAGGAGGTGAAAAGAATGGCAGTAAAGATTAGATTAAAAAGACTTGGACAGAAAAAGAATGCTATCTATAGAATCGTTGTTGCTGATGGAAGAGCTCCTAGAGATGGTAGATTTATCGAAGAAATCGGTACTTACGATCCAAATCAGGAACCAAGAGCTTTTAGCGTAGATGAAGAATCAGCTAAAAAATGGTTAGCAACCGGCGCTCAGCCAACAGATATCGTTGGTAGATTATTCAAGGATGCAGGAATTACAAAATAAGAGGTGAAGTGCAGTGAAAGAATTAGTCGAAGTAATCGCTAAATCACTCGTTGATCATCCTGAAGAAGTAGTTGTAACGGAAAGCGTAACCGAGAAAGGTATTGTTCTCGAGCTTAAAGTTGCTGCAGATGATATGGGTAAAGTTATCGGCAAGCAAGGCCGAGTTGCGAAGAGTATTCGCACAGTTGTGAAAGCAGCTGCATCAAGAGAAGACAAAAAAGTTATTGTAGAAATAGCATAATGGCTTCGCCATGAAATTCTCTTGGCATAAAAAAACGCACTCGTGCGTTTTTTTATGTTATTGAGATTTATAATGAAACCTACGCATAAAAAATGAAACAATGCAAAGGTGCAACATGGTGGACGTAATATAGGAGAATCATATGGAAGATTTATTGCGAGTTGGAGTAATCGCCAGCACACATGGGATTCGTGGGGAAGTAAAAGTATTTCCGACTACGGATGATAACAATCGATTTAAGTTATTGAAAGAGGTTATTCTTGATACAGGAAAAGAACACATTATCTTAGAAATCGAGTTGGTTCGTTTTTTTAAGAAAATGGTGATTCTTAAGTTTAAAGGAATTGACAATATAAATGATATTGAAAAATATAAGGGAAAAGATTTGCTAATTACCCGTAAAAATGCGGTTCCACTGGCAGAAAATGAGTACTTTATTTATGATATAATTGATTCAGAAGTGATTTTGGAGGATGGGTCTTTCATTGGTACTTTAGTAGAAGTGCTGACGACAGGTGCAAATGATGTTTATGTGGTTAAAACGACAGAGGGAAAAGAAATTTTGCTTCCAGTTATTGATGACTGCGTGAAAAAGATAGACATTGAAAATAAAAAAGTCACCGTACATTTGTTACCAGGATTGCTGGATATGTAAGACCTTTATTTTGAGTGTCGCTAAAGCGAAAGACGGGAGCAAAGTGTGATAAAAAAATCACACTTCCCTGATTGAAAGGCGTGCAAAGCACGCAGACGGGAGCAATTATGAAATATCATATATTAACTTTGTTTCCAGAAATGATTGAACAGGGTATGAATACTAGTATTACGGGAAGAGCGATTGGTAACAATCTTATTTCACTTAATGCTATTAATATTCGTGATTTTTCGGATAATAAACATATGAAGGTAGACGATTATCCTTATGGTGGTGGTGCCGGCATGGTTATGCAGGCGGAACCAATCTATCGGGCATATGAGTCATTGATAACACAGAGTAATAAAGCACCCCGTGTTATTTTTCTAACCCCACAGGGTAAGGTATTTAATCAAACAATTGCAGAGGAACTTGCAAAGGAAGAAGAACTAATCTTTCTTTGTGGTCATTATGAAGGCATAGATGAGAGGGTAATTGAGACAATTGTAACAGACAACATATCCATTGGAGACTATGTTTTGACTGGGGGCGAGCTTGCCGCTATGGTAGTAATGGATGCAGTATCAAGACTTGTTCCAGGGGTATTAAACAATGAAGTTTCTGCACAGACAGAGTCTTTTTATGATAATTTATTGGAATATCCACAGTATTCTCGTCCGGAAGTATGGAGAGAAAAAAAGGTTCCAGAAGTATTATTGTCTGGACATCATAAAAATATTGAAACCTGGCGAAAAGAACAATCCATAAAGCGAACCCTAGAACGCCGTCCGGATCTGTTAGAACATGCTGTTTTATCTAAAAAGGAACAAAAATGGTTGCAAAACGAGCTTGAAAAGCATGAAAAATAGAAAATCTTCTTGCAATTTAAGTTTGTCTATGGTATAGTTTGAATGTTGTGAGATGAGATGTTCCTCTGTTATGATATGTCAATGACATGATAAGTATTAAGAACATCAAAATAATAAGGAGGTTCACACAAATGAATGAAATAATTAAAAAAATTGAAGCTGCACAGTTAAAATCTGAAGTTGCAGAATTCAACGTAGGTGATACGGTAAAAGTATCTGTTAAAGTAATCGAGGGTGCAAGAACAAGAACCCAGATGTTCGAAGGAACCGTATTAAAGAGACAGAACGGTGGATCAAGAGAAACTTTTACAGTTCGTAAATTTTCTAATGGAATCGGCGTAGAAAAAACTTGGCCAGTACATTCTCCAATTGTTGAGAAGATTGAAGTAATCAGACATGGTAAAGTTAGAAGAGCAAAACTTAACTACTTAAGAAAAAGAGTAGGTAAGGCTGCAAAGGTAAAAGAATTAGTAAAATAATGAAAAGATAAAGGGACAAGTCATTATGGATTGTCCCTTTTTTTCACTATTATAAAACAGTTTTCTGTCAAAACTGGAGGCAAGATAATATGAGACGATCTTATCGATATTTAGATGATGATACAAAGTTAAAGAAGAAACGTGTGCACAGTATCATTTTATGGATAATTGAAATTATTTTTGTGATTTTACTAGCTTACGTTATTATTGCGTTTGGGGTAGAAAAAATCACAATGGTAGGCGATTCTATGAATACAACGCTTGCTGATGGAGATAAAATAATAGTAAACAAAATGTTTTATCGGTTTACGGACCCGAAGCGGTTTGATACAATTGTTTTTAAACAGACGGGTAAGGAACATGGCTATTATTCAATTAAGAGAATTGTCGGTCTGCCAGGTGAAACCATTCAAATTACAGATGGCATAGTCTATATCAATGGAAAAGAGATTGAAGAAAAAGTACCGGTAGACCTTAGTGCAAACGGAGGAATGGCGGAAGAGACAATTACGCTTGATGAAAATGAATATTTTGTTTTAGGTGACAACCGAAATAATAGTGAAGATAGTCGTTTTGCCAATGTTGGTAATGTAATAAAGGACGACATAATTGGTAAGGCTTGGATTCGTTTGCATCCTTTTAATTTTGTGAATTTAATCAATACGAAAACAAAAGCAGATACACAAGAAGATCAGGCGGAATAGACAAAAGGATAGGAGTATTAAATAAATGCATTTTCAATGGTACCCAGGTCATATGACCAAAGCGAAACGAGCGATGCAAGAAGACATCAAATTAATTGATGTTGTAATTGAATTAGTGGATGCAAGAATTCCATACAGTAGTAAAAATCCAGACATTGATGAAATAGCTAAGAATAAGGCAAGAATTATTCTTTTAAATAAATATGATTTGGCAAATAAAGAAAAAACTTCAGAATGGAAGACCTGGTATGAAAAAAAGGGGTTCCATGTTGCTTTAGTGAACTCAAAATCAGGAGCCGGAGTAAGAGCAGTAAATGAAGTAGTTCAGGCGGCTTGTAAAGAAAAAATTGAACGTGATCGCAAAAGAGGAATACTGAATCGTCCAATTCGAGCAATGATTGTGGGCATCCCAAATGTAGGGAAATCTACTTTTATAAACAGCTTTGCAGGTAAAGCATGTACTAAGACAGGAAACAAACCAGGTGTAACAAAGGGTAAACAATGGATTCGACTGAATAAAAATGTTGAATTGCTGGATACTCCAGGTATTTTGTGGCCAAAATTTGAAGATCAGACCGTTGGGCTTCGTTTGGCTTTTATCGGATCGATTAAAGATGAAATTCTTAATATCCTAGATCTAGGATTAGAACTTATTAAATTTTTAGATACCTACTATGAAGGCGCAATTAAAGCTTTTTATCAGATTGAACAAGGTAAGGATTCGATTGAAACATTAAAAAATATCGCAATTAAGAGAGGCTGCTTACAAAAAGGTAATGAACTTGATTATGATAAGGCTGCCGGTATTGTTATGGATGATTTTAAGGCAGGTAAAATCGGTAAATTTACATTGGAGTTCCCAGAAGACTAGATTATGAGACAAAAAAATTATACAAATATTATATTACTGACAATTGCGATTGCTATTTTAGTGGGAACGTTTGTCTATGACTATTCCTTTGAAGGGAAAAAAATCAAAGGAGATTCCATGGAAAACAGTCTGAAAGATGGCGATCATATAATAATAAATAAGTTGGCATATTCTTACCATGCACCAAAAAGGTACGATGTCATTGTTTTCCCATATAATAAAGATAAAAACATCAATTATGTCAAACGAATTATCGGACTTCCGGGAGAAACGATTCAAATTATCAATAGCTCCATTTTTATTGATGGAAAGCTCCTTTATGAGTCCTTTGGTAAAGAATCAATGGATGAATATACCGAAGGAATTGCGAAGGATAAAATTTCATTAGGAGAAGATGAGTATTTTGTTTTAGGTGATAACCGCAATGATAGCAAAGACAGTCGAGACAAAGCAGTCGGTGCTATAAAGAAAGAAGACATATTAGGAAAGGCGGTATTTTGTATGTATCCCTTTTCATCGGTTGGTAAAATAAGGAGTTGATTATATGTCGAATAATAAAAAAGATATGAGAGGAAAAAAGCTTTTTGAAAATACGTTAAAGCAAATTCTCTCCCTCTTTTTTTGTCTTATGGTTGCCTATGGAACAGCCCGATTTGTTACCGATTTTTTTCTACAGCCGATTCGTGTAGAAGGTGTTTCGATGGAAAATACCTTGTATCATAATGACATTCTTTTGATTAATAAATTTACTTATCGTATTCATAATCCAGAACGTTTTGATATTGTTATTTTTCCATATTCAATGAAAGAGTATTACGTGAAGCGAATTATTGGACTGCCTGGTGAAACAATTCAGATTAGAGACGGTGCTATTTATGTCGATGAGAAACCTTTACTCGAAGAATATGGTATCGATCCGATACTTGATGCAGGCATTGCAATAAATTCGATAACACTAGGTAATGATGAATATTTTTTGTTGGGTGATAATCGTAATCATAGTACGGATAGCCGAAGCCAATTAATCGGTCCAATAAAAAAAGATAAAATAGAGGGAAAGGTAATTACCCGTATTTATCCTTTTGCTCAAATGAGATTGTTTTAATAAGCCGGTTCTATATTTGAAAAAGCCGTCAAAATTTGAAAGGCAGGATTACATAAGTGAAAACAATTACTGATATTAAGAAAGAGATTCAATCCGTCGATATGTTAGAAAGAGATAACATAATCCAACAATATAGTAATGATGAGCGTATGGGTGTTCAAAAACTACTTCAAAAGTTTGTAAAAGAGAAAGAATCTTTGCAAAAAGAAATAGCACGTGTTGAGGCAATGAAACGATATGAAAAAGAGAATCAATCCTATGAATTTATTTGTGGGATTGATGAAGTAGGACGAGGACCGCTTGCAGGCCCGGTAGTTGCAGGAGCGGTAATTTTACCAAAAGATGCTCAAATTCTCTATATCAATGACTCAAAGCAGCTAAGTGAGAAAAAAAGAGAATTGCTTTACGATGAAATTATGTCAAAGGCGATTGCTTTTGGCATTGGAATGGTTTCACCAGCAGACATTGATGAGATTAATATTTTACAAGCAACCTACGAAGCTATGCGAATTGCGATATCTAAGCTTTCAGTAACACCAAATCTTCTATTAAATGATGCGGTTACAATACCGAAGGTTTCCATAAAGCAAGTTCCTATAATCAAAGGTGATGCAAAGAGTGTCTCAATTGCGGCTGCTAGCATTATAGCAAAGGTGACAAGAGATCGAATGATGAGAGAATATCATAAACTATTTCCAGAGTATGGCTTTGATCATAATAAAGGATATGGCTCGGCAACGCATATCGATGTTTTGAAAAAAATCGGTCCGAGCCCTATTCATCGTTCATCTTTTATTACAAATTTTATTTAATTTACATATTTCGTATTGCGTTAGACAAGGGGGTTGCGAATGAAGGAAGATGAAATAAAAACTTCGAAAAAAATGGCAGTTGCACTTTCTTACAATCCAGATGATTCAGCACCAAAGATTGTAGCAAGCGGTAAAGGACTTATTGCAGATAAAATCGTAGAAAAAGCAAGTGAAGCCAAGGTGCCCATTCATAAGGATGAGCGCTTGGCCAAAACATTATCAAAACTAGAAATCGGAGATTTAATTCCGGCAGAACTTTACGGAGTGGTTGCTGAAATATTGGTCTATGTTGATAAAATGGAAACCATTAAAGGCAGACTTAAAAGATGAGTACGCTGGATAATAAAAAAGGGGAATGTAAAACTATGAATAAACGTGTATTGGGATTTGAAAAAGAAGCAGTAGCCGCTGCCTATTTAACAGAGCACGGATATCAAGTCATTGATAAAAACTTTTATAGCCGATATGGAGAAATTGATTTGATATGCAAAAAAGATGGCTACCTCATTTTTGTTGAAGTAAAATATAGAAAAGACAATGATTTTGGCTTTCCATCAGAAGCAATTACGCTGCGAAAGATGCAGTCAATGAGGAAGACGGCAAACTATTATCTATATAAAAATAAACTAATCGAAGAAACACCATGTCGTTTTGACGTGGTGTCTCTTTTAGGAGATGACATATCCATTATTGAAAACGTGATGGAAGGATAATATGAGCGGAGAAGGGGTATGTAATGCAAGAATTAATATTTCATTCGAATTATAATGGGAAGGAAATCTGCGAACTCCTTATAAAGGATGGAATTCCCTATATACAATATAAGCCTTTACAAAAATTTCCTTTTATAGTGCATGGCTTTTCTACAAGAATTGGTGGAGTGAGTGAAGGTGAATTTGCAACGATGAATTTAAGCTATAGTCGAGGCGATAATCCAGATTATGTAGATAGAAACTATGAATTAATTTGTAATGCATTAGACATAAAAAAAGAACAGTTAGTGTTTACCAATCAGATTCATGAAACTACTATTCAATATACAGATGGTAGTCTAAGGCAATATAAAGATACCGACGGATTGATTACAGATAAATCAGGAATTGTAATTGCAACTTCTTATGCAGACTGTGTTCCTCTTTATTTTGTGGATACAAAGAAGAAGGTTATTGGTTTTTCACATTCTGGATGGAGAGGTACCGTTGGAAAAATTGGAGCAAAAACCGTTGATGCAATGGTGAAAAACTTTAATTGTAAGAAAGAAGATATCCTTGCCGTAATTGGACCTTCTATTTGTAAGGACTGTTATGAGGTCAGCGAAGAAGTAAATAAAGAATTTTCAAGTATATTATCAAAAGAACAGATAAAGGACGTTATTTTTGAAAAAGGAAATGACAAATACCAGTTGGATTTATGGAAAGCAAATCAATGGATTTTGTTAGATGCTGGTTTGAAAATTGAAAATATACATATTGCAGGACTATGTACCTGTTGTAATTCCAAGGTCTTATTTTCACATCGTGCGAGCATGGGAAGACGTGGAAATTTGAATGGGTTTCTAGGTATAAGGTAAAAAGTACTTCCATTTTTAGTAATATTGTGTTATAAATGTATAGATGATTAGATAGGAGAAAAAAGAATGAAAAAAAAATTAATAGTAGCAACACTAATTATGAGTATGGTTGTAGCGTTAAACGGATGTAGCAAAAAAGAGGCAACTCCTAGCGTATTAACCAATGCTGCAAAAATAGTAACTCTTGGGGATTACAAAGGACTTACTTTGGAAGTAGTAGATGCAACACAAGAAGATGTAGAAGAATATATTAATACAAACTTACTCTCACCAAATGCCTCCTATGAACAAATTAAAGAAGGTACGGTTAAAGATGCAGATACAGTAAACATCAATTATGCTGGTAAAGTTGATGGAGAAGCTTTTGAAGGCGGTACGGATGATTCCGAAGCTGGAACAAATCTTGAAATTGGATCGAATTCTTTTATTGACGGTTTTGAAAAAGGCTTAATCGGTGTTAAAGTAGGTGACACTGTTGATTTAAATCTTGCATTCCCGAAAGACTATGGTAATGAAGCATTAAACGGCAAAGATGTTGTATTTACCGTTACCGTAAATTATGTTTGTGGTGATCAGATAACACCAGAACTTACCGATGATTTTGTTGCAAGCAACACGGATTATAAGACAATCGCTGATTACAAAACATATGTAACAGAAACAATAACAACAACGAATAAAACAGATGCCGAAACGACATTATGGAATCAGGCAGTTACTAATGCAAAGATTTCAGAATATCCACAGGATGACATTGACAAATCATTAGCTAGTATGCTTGAGTATTATAAAAGTATGGCTTCATATTATGGAATGGAAGTAGCTGATTTATTAACATATTACGGAACAACTGAAGATACATTCAATACGGATATGTTAGAAACAGCACAAAATATGGTAGGCGAAAAATTAGTTGCACTTGCAATCGCTAACAAAGAAGGTATTGAACTTACTGATGATGTCTATAATTCAAAAGTAGAAGAATTTGTAACTACTTATGGATATAAAGATGTTGCTGCATTAAAAGAAGCTGTATCGGAAGATGAACTCAAACAGCAGATTTATATCGAGTTAGGAAAACAGGTTGTTATTGACAATGCAGTAACGAAATAAAAAGTTACTTAAGATTTTAAAAGTCGTCGTTTCCTACGGCGACTTTTCTTTCTAGAAGGAAGTTCTTATGAAGAAAAAAGGTCATAAAATTACTAGTGTTCAACCAGGTAGTATCGGAGAAGAACTAGAAATTGAAGCAGGGGATTATCTGATTAGCGTAAATGATACAAAAATCGAAGATGTATTTGATTATCATTTTGCAATCAATGATGAGTACCTTGAAGTATTAATAGAAAAGCCAAATGGCGAACAGTGGGAACTTGAAATTGAGAAAGAGTATGAGGAAGATCTGGGACTTGATTTTGAACAGGGTCTAATGGATGATTATCGTTCTTGTACGAATAAATGTATGTTTTGTTTTATTGATCAGATGCCACCAAATATGCGTGAAACACTGTACTTTAAGGATGATGATGCCAGACTTTCTTTTTTACAGGGAAATTATATTACGTTAACCAACATGAAAGATCATGATTTGGAACGTATCATTCATTACAAACTGTCTCCTATCAATATTTCAGTCCAAGCCATGAATCCGGAACTTCGATGTAAAATGCTTCATAATCGATTTGCCGGGGATGCCTTAAAGAAAATGAAACGCTTATATGATGCAGAAATTGAAATGAATAGCCAAATTGTATTATGTAAAGGCTATAATGATGGAGCGGAACTAGATCGAAGTATAAAAGAGCTTGGAGAACTGTATCCTCACATGGTAAGTTTGTCGGTAGTACCAGTAGGTCTTACGAAATACCGTAAAAATCTAGTGCCACTTGAGAAATTTACAAAAGTTGAAGCAATTGCGGTATTAAAGCAGATTCACTACTGGCAGGATATTTTCCTTGAAAAATATGGGACTCGATTTGTATTTGCAAGCGATGAGTGGTACTTAACGGCAGAAGAACCCATTCCTACGGAAGCATATTATGAAGGCTATGGACAGATTGAAAATGGCATTGGAATGATTCGATCCCTCAAAGAAGAAGTGGATGAATATTTGAACTCTTTTGAAAAAGAGGAGACAAATCGTATTACAAAATCATTTTCAATGGCGACAGGGGTTCTTGCTTCGCCAATTCTAAAAGAAATTTTAGAAAATATGAAAGAAAAGTTTCCCAATTTAGACGGAAGCGTTTATACTATAATTAATGAATTCTTTGGACCGGATATTACGGTTGCAGGACTTTTAACAGGTCAGGATATCATAAATCAGTTAAAAGGAAAAGATTTAGGCGAATTTTTAATTTTGCCAAGTGTTCTTCTTCGAAGTGGAGAAGAAGTCCTTTTGGATGACATCACTATAAAAGACATTGAAAGTGCTTTAAATATTCGAATCAGCATTGCGAAGGCGGATGGAAAGTCACTTATAGACACAATTTTAGATAAGGAGTAATTAATATGAGCAGACCAATAGTAGCAATAGTAGGACGACCAAATGTTGGGAAATCTACATTGTTTAATGCCTTAGCTGGCGAAAAAATCTCGATTGTTCAGGATTTTCCTGGTGTAACAAGAGATCGAATTTATGCAGATATTACATGGTTAGACAATCAGTTTACCATGATTGATACTGGTGGTATCGAAATGGAAACAAAAGATATTATGTTATCACACATGAGAGAACAGGCAGAAATTGCAATTGATACAGCCGATGTTATCCTTTTCATCGTAGATGTACGACAAGGACTTTTGGACGCGGATTTTAAAGTTGCAGATATGCTTCGAAAATCTCATAAACCAGTTGTACTAGCAGTAAATAAGGTAGACAATTTTGATAAGTTTATGACCGATGTATATGAGTTTTACAATCTTGGAATCGGTGATCCAGTTCCGGTATCAGCAGCATCCCGTCTTGGTATTGGAGACTTATTAGATGAAATCGTAAAACACTTTGATAAGGAATCATTAGAAATAGAAGAAGATGAAAGACCAAAGATTGCAATTGTTGGTAAACCAAACGCAGGAAAATCTTCGATTATCAATAAGTTAATTGGAGAAAACCGTGTTATCGTTTCAGAGATTGCCGGAACAACAAGAGATGCCATTGATACAGAAGTAAAATACAATGGAAAAGAGTATGTTTTTATTGATACTGCAGGTATCCGAAGAAAAAGTAAAATTAAAGAAGAACTTGAAAGATACAGCATTATTCGTGCAATAGCTGCTGTTGAGAGAGCGGATATTGTTATGCTTGTAGTGAATGCAGAAGAAGGAATAACCGAACAGGATGCAAAAATTGCAGGTATTGCACATGAACGAGGAAAAGGAATTATCGTTTGCGTAAACAAATGGGATTTAATTGAAAAAGATGACAAAACGATCTACACCTACACTCGAGATGTACAAGATGTCCTATCCTTTATGTCATATGCACAGATTTTGTTTATTTCAGCATTAACAGGTCAACGAGTTAATAAGATTTTTGAACAAATTGAAACGGTTATACAGTTCCAGAATCTGCGCGTACAAACAGGTGTATTAAATGAAATTATTACAGAAGCGACTGCTATGCAACAGCCACCATCTGATAAAGGCCGCCGTTTGAAGATTTTCTATACAACGCAAGTAGCAGTTAAACCACCAACCTTTGTTATATTTGTAAATGATAAAGAACTGATGCATTTTTCATACACCAGATATTTGGAAAATCGTATTCGCGATGCATTTGGTTTTACGGGAACATCATTAAAATTCATTATAAGAGAGAGGAAGGATAAATAACATGATAGGGAAGATTTTACTTTGTCTGCTTATCGGTTACCTTTGTGGAAGCTTTTCTTCGGGATATTTCGTTGGAAAAGCATATCATTTAGACATTAGAAAACAGGGCAGTGGTAATGCAGGTGCAACCAATGCACTTCGTACCCTTGGAGTCAAAGGAGGTTTATTAACCTTCTTTGGTGATGCTTTTAAAGTTATTATTCCAATTATGATAATCCGCTTTTATTTTTCTACGATTACACCATGTTGGGAAGTTTATGGACTATATCTAGGAATAGGTGCAGTTTTAGGCCATAACTTCCCAGTTTGGTTAAAATTTAAAGGAGGGAAGGGCATCGCTGTTACCGCAGGAGTTATTTTATCCATTGCAGATTGGAGAGTTACGCTGATTGGCTTACTTGTTTTTATCTGTGTGGTAGCATATACAAGATATGTATCATTAGGATCATTGATAGTTGCATGGTTACTTCCCTTAAATATGGTATTATTTTACCGAGACAGTAAAGATTTCATACATATACTTATGATTTCTTTACTTTTTACTGCTTTGGCATATTTACGTCATAAAGAGAATATTAAAAGATTACTTTCAGGAAAAGAGAGGAAAATAGGTGTATCAAATGAGTAAAATAGGTGTTTTGGGCGCTGGAAGCTGGGGCACAGCTTTAGCCATTTTATTAGCAAAGAATGGTCATGAAGTTGAATTATGGTCTGCTGTTAAATCAGAAGTTGATATGCTTATTGAACACAGAGAACACAAAGACCGTTTACCAGGCATTAAGCTGCCAGACTCAATTCAAATTGAACGTACTTTAGAAAATGCATGCAAAGAAAAAGATTTACTTGTATTTGCAGTGGCATCGCCATATGTTAGAAGTACAGCAAAGCTTTCTGCTCCTTTTATAAAGGAAGGTCAGATAATTGTAAATGTAGCAAAAGGAATAGAAGAAGCTTCTTTAATGACACTTTCTGAAATCTTAGAAGAAGAACTTCCAGGTACCGATGTTGCCGTATTATCAGGACCTAGTCATGCAGAAGAAGTTAGCAAAGAAATACCTACTACAGTTGTAGTTGGAGCTAAAACAAAGAAAACGGCCATGATTATTCAAGAAATTTTTATGAATGATGTATTTCGTGTTTATACGAGCCCAGATATAATTGGTATTGAATTAGGTGGCTCTATTAAGAATGTAATTGCTTTAGCGGCAGGCGTTATTGATGGTTTAGAACTCGGCGATAATACAAAAGCGGCACTCATGACTAGAGGAATTGCAGAAATGAGTCGGTTAGGAACCGCTATGGGTGGCAAATTAGAAACATTTTCCGGACTTTCTGGAATTGGAGATTTGATTGTAACTTGTACCAGTAAGCATAGTCGTAATCGCAATGCTGGATATTTGATGGGTAAGGGTTATACAGCGAAAGAAGCTATGGAAGAAGTAAAACAAGTAGTGGAAGGTGTATACTCCGCTAAAGCTGCATTATTACTTTCAAGAAAATATAACGTGAGTATGCCGATTGTAGAGGAAGTCAATCTGGTATTATTTGAAGAAAAATCAACAAAAGATGCATTAAACGATCTATTTTCCCGTGATAAAAGAAAAGAGTACTCGGATTTATCCTGGTAGGAAGCGAAGTGTTAAAATAAAATACGAATCGGAGGATTCTTATGTGGAAAACAACAAAAGAAAAAAATGAATTGGATTCAAGTAAACAAATTGCTACTCAATTTGTTATATCCGTTGCAGTGATTTATATTTTACTTGCATCTTTACTATTATTTGTACCACAGATTCAAATTATAACATTAAGTTATTTTTTATGTTCCGTTTTAGTGATTACTGGTATTGTATTAATTGTACGATATTTTATAACGGATGCTTATAAAAATATAAATGAATATGGTTTTTCTTTTGGAGTATTTACTGTAATACTTGGTATGTGCGCGTTAGTGCGGGTAGAGCAGGTTGCCAATAGCTTTATTTTATGCATAGGGATTTCATTATTAATGACCTCTATAATTAAACTTCAAAATGCATTGGATTTGAAAAATCTGAAGGAAAAAACATGGATAATAATGCTTGGAATTGCACTTTTATTTATGATATGTTCTATCATTATTATAATAAACCCATTTAAACTGAAAGAAACTCTATGTGGTTTTTCCTATCGTATTATGATTATAGATGGTTTAATTAGCTTATTAAGTAATTTTTATTTGTATTTTATAATACGCAAAAATAATAAAAAACGAAGCATCCAAGACGAAAATGAAGACAAAGAAAAGGAAGAAACTAAGAGTGAAGCACAAGTAGGAGGAAATTAAGTATGAAAAAACTAATTCAATCCATAAAGAATGTAAATCTGCGGTTTCGAATTGCGTTAATCGGCATTGTTGCTTTAGCATTTCTATTGATTTCATTTATTGTGAGTATATTTACAAATAGTTTCGTCGGACCTTTGATTATGTTTTGTATTGCTGCGGTATGTGGATTTGTATTTTCTAAAGTAATATCGCTTTCAATTCTAGAGCAGATTGCAGATACAAAAGAAATTATGGAACAAGTGGCAGCTGGTAATTTCTCCGTTACAGTAGAGGAACGGTTAAAAACGAATGATGAATTTGGTGATTTAGCGCTTTCCATTGAAAAGACGTTAAAACAACTGAACCGATATGATTCTTACATAAATGATATTTCGGATAATTTACAATTAATTGCAGATGGAAAAATGAAACTAGACCTTTCACGTTCTTATAAAGGACAGTTTGGCAAGGTGAAAGATGGTTTACAGCAAATTTCAACTTCTCTTAATGATGTATTGGTTAAAATTGATCATTCCTCTTTAACGGTAGCATCGGAATCTGAAAACATGTATGAATCCGCAATTCACTTATCAGATGGAACACAAGATCAATCAAGTGCAATTGAAGAGTTAACCGCTTCCATTCAAGAAATTACAGATCAGGTAGCATCGAATGCAACCAGTGCTGTGGAAGCAAAAGATAAGGTTTTGGATATGGAAAAAACCGTAAATCAGAATAATGAAAAAATGAAAGAATTACTTCTTGCCATGGATGATATTAAAAATTCTTCCAGTCAGATTATTAACATTATTAATACGATAGAAGGAATTGCTGGTCAGACGAATTTACTTTCCTTAAATGCTTCCATTGAAGCTGCAAGAGCGGGTGAAATGGGAAGAGGATTTGCTGTTGTTGCTGGAGAAATAGGAAGCCTTGCAAACCAAAGCGTAGAGGCAGTAAAAATGACTTCCTCTTTAATTGACAACACCATTCGTGCCGTTGAAAAGGGAGTTGTTTTAGCAGATAATACAGCGCAAGTTTCCAATACACTTTCAGATGTGGCAAAAGAAATCACTAAAATTATGGATTACATAAGCGATGGATCACAGTCACAGAGTGAACTATTAAACCAGTTTTCCTCTGCTGTTGAGCAGATTGCAGCAGTGGTTGATACCAACTCACATGCTGCCGCACAAAGCGCAGATGTTTCAAACACATTAAAAAAAGAAGCCTACCATCTAAAAGATTTAGTATCTCATTTTGAACTAAATGAATAATGTAAAAACCCCTTTCATATACTTTACTAGCTTGTAATTTATAAGAAAGGGGTATTTTTATGGACAATTCTAATACATCATCATCCGCTTTTAATGTATACAAAGATATCCAGGCTAGGACGAACGGTGAAATCTATATTGGTGTGGTAGGACCGGTACGAACCGGAAAATCTACTTTTATTAAAAACTTTATGGAGCTTTTAGTGATTCCTGGTATTGAAGATGTACATAGTAAAGAAAGAACCATCGATGAACTGCCACAATCTTCTCAAGGCAAGACAATTATGACAACCGAACCAAAATTTATCCCAAAAGAAGCAGCACTCATTTCTTTTGGTGATGATAGTAAGGCAAAGGTACGTTTGATTGACTGTGTCGGATTTATGGTTGAGGGTGCCAGCGGACATATTGAGAACGAACAGGAACGAATGGTGAAAACACCATGGTTTGAAGAAGAAATACCATTTACCCAAGCAGCCGAAATTGGAACAAAAAAAGTAATTATGGATCACTCAACCGTAGGAATTGTGATTACAACAGATGGAAGCTTTGGTGAATTGGAACGTCAAAATTATGTAACACCGGAAATTCGAACCATCGAGGAATTGAAAAAGTATCGGAAGCCATTCATTGTTGTTTTGAATACGAATCACCCATATTCGGAAGAAACCAATGAATTAGCATCGAATTTATCCAGTGAATATGGGGTTAAGGTTATTCCGATGAACTGTAAACAATTGAAACCTAGTGACATTCATTCAATTATAGCAGAACTATTGGATTCTTTCCCAATAACAAGAATCAACTTCCGTCTTCCAAAATGGGCAGAAATGCTAGACAACAATCACTGGTTGAAAAAAGATTGCATTTCAAATATCCGTACAATTTTGAATAATCTTTCGATTGTAAGCCAAGTAACGCAGGATAATTTTAATACAACGAGTAATTTTATTAATCAGATTAAACTAAATGATATTCATCTGGAAAATGGTGAAGTAGAAGCAGAAGTAGAATTTGATAACCAATATTATTATGATATTTTAAGTGACCTAGTTGGTATGCCGATTGCAAATGAAGAAGAAGTAATTCGTTTGTTAAAAGAACTTTCTGAAAAACGAACCCAGTATGATTTATTATCTGAGGCCAGCAATCAAGTGCAGTATAAAGGATATGGAATTGTCATTCCTTCGTTTGAGGACATTACCATTGAAGCTCCAGAGGTTGTAAAACATGGAAATAAATATGGTGTAAAAATCAAAGCAAATGCGCCTTCTATTCACATGATTAAAGCGAACATTGAAACAGAAATCGCACCAATTGTTGGCAGTGAAGAGCAGGCTCAGGATTTGATTCGATACATCACGCAAAATGCAGCCCAAAATCCAGATGGAATATGGGATACTAATATTTTTGGTAAATCGATTAAACAGTTAGTTGATGATGGAATTAAAACAAAGGTAAATCGTTTGACGGATGAAAGTCAGGTGAAACTTCAAGAAACCATTCAGAAAGTTATCAATGATAGTAATGGTGGGTTGGTTTGCATTATAATTTAACTGCATGGTAGAGATAAGATGGACGTGAAAAGGCACAAAGCATCGAGACTTTGAGACTTCGAACGTACAAAATTTTGTAGGGTGTTGAGTCAAAATTGCAAGGGAGCATTTGACGAGGGGCATTCGGATTGACTGGATATGCAACCGCACAAAGCACTTCATAGAGCTATAGGCACTTAAAAATGAGCATTTTGGATGCTCATTTTTAAGTATTATCTCTATTACGTTGTGCTAAAATGCATATCCTGCCAATCCGAATGCCCCTCGTCAAATGCTCCCTTGCAATTTTGAAGTGATACGTTGTGAAATTTTGTACTGTTTGGAGGTTGTTTGCTTCTCGTTGTTGGGTTAGTTCTTTTTGATGTGTTACAACAAATTGTTAGGTATTAAATAAATACATAACAAAGGCAAGTAGTCACTAAATAGTTAGTCACCTTAATAAATTTTTAATGGATTGATAAACAAATGGTATATACATAGCTGCTAGTGTTAATCTTTCCCAAATTCCTTCATATACAACTATGGTATTCTTAAATTCTGTTTTGTCCCCCATAATGAACAATAAAAAAAAACATGCAAGCGAATACAAAAGATAAGATACCTACAATTCACGAAATGGTATTGCCATTTTTAAATTCCATAAGACTATAACTTTACTATTTAAAATTTTACACATAATATTCCTCACTAAATCGTTTTTCTATATGTTGCTTATCTTCTAAAAATGGTTCATACATCATTAATGCGTGGTTTTCAGTAACATATTCATCTGCAATTTCATTCCCTTCCATATTGAAGAGTTTTCGATGAATTAAATTATGACGGCTATATTTATCAAATAGCTCTTTTTTCATATAATGCTCTTTCTCGTACGCCTTGTAGGTTTCCATTGGCTCTACGTTTGTTCGCCAACAACCACAGAGCATGGAATCAGTTATCCATATTTTTAGTTGTACAGGCGTTGTTGTGTTGTTACGAATCATTAAGTCTCTATAATTATAAACACAGGTTGCACCACTTCCGAAGGGGAGAATTCTATTACTATCAGGAAAAACGTCATAACTATGTCGATAGCGTTCTATAATAGTAAGAGGAGTATGTATTGTCATCCAATAGATAAGATTAGAAAGCTGACATAATCCTCCACCAATTCCTGCTTTGACAGTACCATTAAATAAAATGAAACCTTCTTTATAGCCTTTTCTTTTTGTTGGTTTACCGATTAGTTTCCAATAAGAAAATGTTTCTCCTGGTTTTACTATAACATTATTTACTTGTTTAACTGCTATTTTTAAATTTGTTATTTTATTATATTGTAGAAACATATCTACATCTTTCAATTGGCGTAATAATGGTGTGCTATGACAAAAATATGTATGGAGGTATGGGTTCAAGTCTTTTATTGTTGCAAATTTAACATGTCCAAAAATCCAATACAATCTTCTTTTAATTGTATAAAAGGATTTCCCAAGTGAAATTCGGATTTTAGTTCTCTTTTTGGGCTTTAAGTTAATACTTTGCATTTTTTTCACCTCTTATCAATTGATAAAATATAAAAGATAATTAAATAATTACTTTGCGTTTCAAAAATTTTAATCTAAGAGTAGTATATATCAAATAAATGCATGACGCTATAACAATTTACATTATATGTAAATTGTTGTGAAACAAAAGGGTTACGAATTGCTTACCATATAAAAACAGGTGTTGAGTCAAAATTGAAAGAGTACGTTTGGCAAGAGGTATTCGAATTGACTGGATATGCAACCGCACAAAGCACTTCATAGAGCTATAAGCACTTAAGAATGAGCATTTAGGATGCTCATTTTTAAGTATTATCTCTATTACGTTGTGCTAAAATGCACATCCTGCCAATCCGAAAACCTCTTGCCAAACGCACCCTTTCAATTTTGACACGTTATGCTGTGAAATTTTGTACTGTTTGGAGGTATTTGCTACATGTTGGTGACAGAACATTTCTTGGCTCTGTCACAGCAAATCGTTAAATTTAATAATCTTTTAGCAAAGATTTAAAAGTTTCTTAATCATTGAAATACTATTTTAATTCGGAAGATGAATGCAAACATTCATTAGACAGTAATTTAGAAAACTACGTATTAAGGTAATTACCTAAAAAAACGAGTGAGAAGACAAATTTATATTAATTCCATTAATTTATCTACGATATCAGCGACATTAGTATTGTTATTTAGCAAAAATTCTTTTTCCACTATTTCAACGATTTTAATTTGATTTCTAATATTTCCATTCCTTTTTATTATTTCCTTCATAATATCTATTAAAACTAAATAATCAATCTTATCAGGAATAATTCCTTCAATTTCACCTGGATACATTTTCTTTATATTATCCATCATTGACTTAACTAACTGTTTATTTAGGATATCTGAATAATTACTTTTACATTCCTGAACAACATCTATTATCAAGGTTTGGAAAATATTATCATCAGTCATATCTGCTATATTTCTCTTTAGAATCTTATCATAGGATTTAATTTTATATTCATTATCTTGTAAATCCGCATTGTCTATAATTCGTAAGATAGGCATTAACATTCCTGTTTCTTCCACTAATTTCTTACGTTGTTCATTAACAATATTTGTCTTTAAACCGTCAACAAAAACTTGTATTAGTCCACTACCAAATTCAATCTTTAAAGGTTCAGCAATCATTTTTCTCTGAATTTCTAACTGCATAGATAAGTCATTATTTTCTACGACATTTTTTGGTGATTCCAATCCTAAAAGTTCGTTTGCATCTACAGACAGTACAGTACAAATTCCCCCTAACAAGTTAACATCTGGAAGCCCTTGACCTCTTTCCCATTTTGAAACTGCTTGTGGTGTAACACCAAGTCTTGATGAAAATTCCTCTTGCGTCATATGTTTGTTTTGTCTCTTTATTGCAATTCTATCGCCTATTTGATTCATTTTTATCACCTTTCTATTATTTAGTAGCTACCTTGAATAAATCATATATCAAGTGATAAATTTTGTAAAACAATGATTCGTTTACTTTATTCTAAACCCCAAATTGCAACTTTTCTGTTTGCTATTAAATAATATGTAGTTTACTAAAAGCTTTGTTTAACTAAACTTACTTATTTTGCAATAATATTGATAATACAATATCATTAAAATTACAAATATATAATGATATCGTAGAAGATAGCCCAAAGAATGCTATATCGTACAATACAAAATCTACAAAAAAGAAATCGCCCGCGGGGTGAAATCTGGACTTCGAGCGGCGGAATACTTTTTAGCTTGGCGAAGCAGAGACATATAGAAAATGAGGATCCACAATACTCATTTTTTATGTTAATGGCTCTGAGTAGCGTATCAAGCGGTAGTATTTAGTCGCTCGAAGTCCGGGTTTCACCCTGCGGTCGATTTCTTTTCGATAACCTTTCCCTTTTGTACGCTCATTTTGCACGTTCATTTTGTACGTTCACTTTGCAAGTTCACAATAATCTTTTGTATCATCCATAAATTTCCATAAATAGTAAATTGACTTATTCTTGACAAATTTTGGCCGCCTTGCTATAATAACTTGTAACATATTTAATAATTTTGTAACAAATGATAATGGATTATTAACGATTATGACACGTATTGTTTATATATAAGGAGGAACCCAATGATTTCATTAGTAAGACGAACGGTAATTGCAGGTATTGCTGGCATTACATTATTTACATCGAGCACCATTACAACCAACGCAGATATCACCTTAAACGAGGTGGATATGGCTGGTATTACATTGAATTTGGATTTATATGCAGCGGAGGCAGTCGCAAATGCTAATACAGGTGGTGATGATACAGATGTAGAAAAGAAAGACGATTTTAAACTTAATTTAGTTTACGACCGTTTGGGTGTTGCTAAGGTAGATAATTATTTAAATATACGTAGTGGTCCGGGTGAAGATAAAAAGTTAATTGGTAAATTACCTAAGAATGCTGGATGTAATATTTATAAAATTAACGATGATGGATGGGCTAAAATTGTTTCTGGAAAAGTAACCGGATGGGTAAAGGCTGAATACCTTGTAACCGATGAAGAAGCAGAAGTATATGCAAAGCAAGTAGCAACTAAGGTAGCTACTGTAAATACAACTACTTTAAAGGTTCGTTTTCTTCCAACGACGGATGCAAAAGTTTATGATTTAGTTCCAGCAGATGAAGAAATTGATGTTGCAAAAGAATACTTAAATGAAGATTATGTTAACAAATTTATTGATAAGCATGCAGAGGATGATTTTGACATTACCGAAGGCGTTGATATGGATACCATGATGGATGGAATCGATGATTGGGCATGTATTAAGATTGATGATGAAAAAGCTTATATCGCAAAAGAATTTGTTGATATTTCATTCAAATTAGAACGTGCAGTAGCATTAGAAGAGTTAAATACCGATGGTTCCAGTGGGGTATCTTCATCCAGAGCATCTATGGTTGAATATGCAAAACAATTTTTAGGAAACCCATATGTTTGGGGAGGTACAAGTTTGACAAACGGAACAGACTGTTCTGGCTTTACAATGAGAATTTATGAACACTTTGGGTATTCCATTCCAAGAACTTCTTCCGCTCAGTCGTCCTACTTTACAGGAATTAATTCTTCCGATGCGCAGCCAGGAGATTTATTCTTCTACGGAAGTAATGGAAGAGTTAGTCATGTAGCAATGTATATTGGCGGTGGTCAGGTAATCAATGCAAGTACAGAGCGTACCGGAATTAAAATTTCAAATGCATTCTATCGTACTCCAATTAAAGTTGGTAGAATTATTAATGATTAATTTATAATTGAATATGAGGTTCATTGGGAGTGTTGAAAAACACTCCCTTTCCATGTATAATAGACTAGAACTTTAAAGGAGAAACATGTTGAAATAAAAAACATTTCAACTACTTACTTATTTAGGCCTATTTAATTTTAGAAAAGGTCTTCAAAAAATGAAAGGCATGGGCACAAAATGATATATGCAGGAATTGCAATAGGTGTTATAATACTGATTTTTATAAAAGTAAAAGTAGATAAACAAAACTTCGAAACAAAATTGAATATGCATCTTGAAAAAACATGGGGTCAAGTTCCAACACAGGAATATTCCTATGAAAAACTTGCCTCTATTCCGAAATATTATGAGACGAAGAAAGACGCATCGTTGGATGTGGATGATATTACATGGAATGATTTGGACATGGATCGTATCTTCATGCTTCTTAACCATACGGAAAGTTCTATTGGCGAGGAGTATCTATATAGTATGCTTCGCAAACTCCAATATTCGAAGGATTCTTTGGAGGAACGTAACTGGTTAATTACTTTTTTTGTGGACCATCCAAAGGAACGTAAGATTATTCAAAAAAAGCTTCGTATGATGGGAAAATTAAAAGATATTTCATTCTATGAATATATCAACCGGGTAGATGCGCTAAAACCGCATAAACCATACTTACAATTCTTTTGCTTGTTTTCATTTCCAGCTTCCATTGGCGCTGCCTTTATTCCGGGAATTGGTTCCTATACATTTGGTTTGATTATCGCTTCCCTTGTATTTAATATTATTATGTATTATAGAAGAAAAGCAAAAATAGAACTATATTTCAATGTATTTTCTTATATATTAAGATTACTTGCTTTTATGGAGGAATTATCCAAAGCAGACATTAAAGAATTGGATCCATATTTGAAAGAGTTATCGAGTGAAGTTGCAAAGTTTAAAAAATTTAGAAGAGGCTCATCCCTTGTTATTTCTAAGAATGCTTCAGGTTCTATGGAAGATCTACTGCTCGATTATCTTCGCATGCTCCTTCATTTTGACTTGATTAAATTTGATTTTATGGTAGATGAACTTTGTAATAAAAAAGAAAGTTTGAATCATTTGTTTGAAATCATTGGAATCCTTGATTCTACCATTGCAGTTGCTTCGTTTAGACAATTAATGAATCTGGATTATTGCCTTCCGGAATTTTCCAAAGCATCTTGTAAGTTAGATGTGGAAGATGTCTATCATCCGCTTATTATTAATCCTGTAAAAAATACAATGAATGCTGAAACTTGTATTTTACTAACCGGCTCAAATGCATCTGGTAAATCAACCTTTCTAAAGACGGTTGCAATAAACGCAATCCTTGCACAAACGACATATACAAGTTTGAGCAAACATTATAAGGGCTGTTTTTTCAAAGTATATTCTTCAATGGCATTGCGCGATGATATTATATCGCAGGAAAGTTACTATATTGTAGAAATAAAATCACTGAAGCGTATTTATGATGAATCAGGAAAAGAAATACCAATTCTTTGCTTTATTGATGAAGTACTAAGAGGTACTAATACTGCAGAACGAATTGCAGCTTCGAGTCAGATATTAAAAAGTCTGAGTACTCGTAATGCTTTGGTATTTGCGGCAACGCATGATGTAGAATTAACCTATATCTTAGAAAAATATTTTTTAAACTACCACTTCCAGGAAAACATAGAAGACAACAGTGTCTTGTTTGATTATATATTAAGAGAAGGAAGGGCATCCTCTAGAAATGCCATCAAACTTCTTGGAATGATGGGATATTCAAAAGAAATCATAGATAGGGCAACAGACGAAGTAAATAATTTTTTAAATACGAATACATGGAATGCATTATAATGGAGGAAATAAAATGTTAGTACAAATCTATACGGATGGAGCTGCAAGAGGAAATCCAGATGGACCGGGAGGGTATGGTACCATCTTAAGTTATGTTGATAATAATGGACAAGAACATATTCGAGAATTTTCACAAGGATATAAAAAAACAACCAATAACCGAATGGAACTAATGGCAGCGATTGCCGGATTAGAGGCGTTGACCAAACCTTGCAATGTGGAACTTTATTCTGATTCCCAATATGTGATAAAAGCATTTAATGACCATTGGCTTGATGGATGGATCAAAAAAGGATGGAAACGCGGGAAAAATGAGCCAGTGAAAAACGTAGATTTGTGGAAGCGCCTATTAGATGCGACGAAACCACATAACATCACGTTTATCTGGGTGAAAGGTCATGACGGACATGAACAAAATGAACGCTGCGACTTTTTAGCAACAAGCGCCGCAGATGGCGATAATCTTATTGAGGATAAAGAGGGTATTTAGATATGGCACAGCTTACACCAATGATGGAGCAATACACGGAAATAAAAAGCCAGTATAAAGATTGCATCTTATTTTATCGTTTGGGAGATTTTTATGAAATGTTCTTTGGTGATGCAATTACTTGCTCAAAGGAACTAGAGATAACTTTAACTGGAAAAAATTGCGGACAGGAAGAAAGAGCACCCATGTGTGGTGTTCCTTATCATGCAGTAGACGCTTATTTAAATAAATTAATAAGTAAAGGTTACAAAGTAGCTATTTGCGAACAGGTGGAAGATCCTAAAAACGCGAAAGGTATCGTAAAACGAGATGTGATACGTGTCGTTACACCCGGTACCAATTTAAATACACAGGCGCTGGATGAGACGAAAAATAATTATCTGATGAGTATTATTTACACAACAAATGCGTATGGTGTATCCACCGTTGACATTACAACTGGAGACTATTATGTAACTGAAGTAGATACCGATCGTAAGCTTTTGGATGAAATCAATAAGTTTGGTCCAACTGAAATTATTTGTAACGATTCTTTTTATGTTTCTGGTATTGACATTGAAGATTTAAGAAATCGGTTAGGAATTTCAGTTTCTTCTTTGGAACCATGGTACTTTGATGATGATTTATGTATCCGTTGCTTAAAAGAACATTTTAAAGTAGCAAGCCTAAGTGGGCTTGGTCTTGATGATTATACCATCGGCGTCATTGCAGCTGGTTCGGTTATGCAGTATTTATATGAGACACAGAAAAATTCGTTGATGCATTTGACCAAACTAACGCCATATGTAACCAGCAAATTTATGCTGTTAGACAGTTCGACAAGAAGAAACTTGGAGTTAGTAGAAACATTAAGGGAAAAACAAAAAAGAGGTTCCCTTCTATGGGTGCTTGATAAAACAAAAACAGCAATGGGTGCGAGATTACTGCGTAATTTTATGGAACAGCCATTAATAGAAAAGGAACAAATAAATTTCCGTTTGGATGCCATTGAAGAACTTAATGAGAATGTGATTACAAGAGAAGAGATAAGAGAGTATCTCAATCCAATCTATGACCTGGAACGACTTATTAGTAAGGTTAGTTATAAAAGTGCCAATCCAAGGGATCTCATTTCATTTAAAGCATCCTTAGCAATGCTTCCACATATTAAGTTTTTATTAAAAAGCTTTCATAGTAATCAATTAGCCGAAATTTATGACTGTCTTGATCCTATGGAAGATATTTGTGAGCTAATTGAAACATCCATTATGGAAGATGCTCCGCTTACCGTTCGAGAAGGCGGATTAATTAAAGATGGTTACTTTGAGGAAGTTGATATTCTTCGTCGTGCAAAGACGGAGGGAAAAGACTGGTTGGCGGATTTGGAATCCAGAGAAAAAGAAGCGACCAATATTAAGAACTTAAGAGTGAAGTACAATAAAGTCTTTGGATATTACCTGGAAGTAACAAATTCTTATAAAGAACAGGTGCCTTCCCATTGGGTAAGAAAACAAACGCTTGCTAATGCAGAACGCTATACCACGGATGAACTCAAAAAATTAGAGGATATTATACTTGGTGCAGAAGATAAACTTTTTAATCTAGAATATAATTTATTCTGTGAAATTAGAGATAAGATTGCGCTAGAAATACGTCGAATTCAAACGAGTGCAAAGGCAGTAGCGGCAATTGATGCGTATGCTTCCTTAGCCTTAGTTGCGGAACGTAATAACTTTGTACGGCCTGTGATTAACACAGATGGTGTCATTGATATCAAAGATGGACGTCATCCAGTTGTGGAAAAGATGATTACCAATGATTTATTTGTAGCCAATGATACTTACCTTGATAATCTTGAAAAACGTGTTTCCATTATCACCGGTCCAAATATGGCGGGTAAATCCACCTATATGAGGCAATCTGCCCTGATTGTATTAATGGCACAAATCGGTAGTTTTGTACCGGCGAAAAGTGCCAATATTGGTATTGTGGATCGGATTTTTACGCGTGTCGGTGCTTCGGATGATTTGGCTAGCGGCCAAAGTACCTTTATGGTTGAAATGACAGAGGTTGCGAATATTCTTCGGAATGCAACAAAAAACAGTCTCTTAATCTTAGACGAAATCGGACGTGGAACGAGTACCTTTGATGGACTTAGTATTGCATGGGCAGTCGTTGAACATATCAGTAATCCAAGACTACTTGGCGCAAAGACTTTATTTGCAACCCATTATCACGAATTAACTGAACTTGAAGGTAAGCTAGATAGTGTGAATAATTATTGTATCGCGGTCAAGGAACAAGGCGAAGACATTGTTTTTCTTCGAAAAATTGTGCCGGGTGGAGCAGATAAAAGTTATGGAATTCAGGTTGCAAAGCTAGCGGGTGTACCTGAATCCGTACTAATTCGGGCAAGAGAACTTGCAGATGAGTTAAGTGATAATGATATTATTATCAAGGCGAAAGATATTTCCGTACCAAAACAGCAATCTAAAGTAGCTGAGGATGCCTTCCAGCTTTCTATTTTTGATACCATGCAAAGTAATCATTCATCGGAAG
Source organism: Acetivibrio sp. (assembly GCA_041739345.1). Taxonomy (GTDB): domain Bacteria; phylum Bacillota; class Clostridia; order Lachnospirales; family Lachnospiraceae; genus DIGJ01. The sequence continues at coordinate 137,706 of JBGSNZ010000002.1, forward strand.
ACATAATTTCAGAACTTCGAGAGCTTAATTTAGCATCTATCACACCGATTGATGCATTAAACAAACTATATAAGATACAAGAAAAGATCAAAGAACGTTGGTGAAAAATTAAGTGCGAGTACTTTTGCAGGAACGGAGTAAACAATGATTACTTTATTGGATCAAAATACAATTAATAAAATTGCTGCGGGTGAAGTGATAGAGCGTCCTAGTGCTGTCGTAAAAGAGCTAGTGGAAAATGCAATTGATGCTGGTGCCAATGGAATAACCATTGAAATCAAGGAAGGCGGAATCAGCTTTATTCGAATTACCGATAATGGAATCGGTATTGCGCCTTCCGAGCTTCAAATTGCGTTCAAGCGTCATTCGACAAGTAAAATCAAATCGGTAGAAGACTTAATGACTGTGAAAAGCCTTGGATTTCGTGGTGAAGCACTTTCTAGTATTGCGGCTGTATCTCAGGTTGAACTTGTAACCAAAACGGCAGGCTCGCTTACTGGTTCTCGTTATCTAATGGAAGGTGGAGAGGAAAAAGGAATCGAGGAAATTGGTTGCCCAGAAGGAACCACGTTTATCGTAAGAAATCTCTTTTTTAATACACCAGCTAGAAGAAAGTTTTTAAAATCAGCAATGACGGAAGCTAGTTACGTCGGGGATTTAATCGAACGTATCGCGATTTCTCATCCAAATATCGCATTTAAGTTTATCAATAACAATCAGGTAAAGCTGCAAACATCTGGTAATAATAATTTGAAAGACATCATTTATCATGTTTATGGCAGAGAAATTGCTGGTCAAACGGTTTCCATAGAAAAAGTGAATGAAACCATTAAAGTAACCGGTTTTATCGGAAAGCCTATGGTTTCTCGTGGTAACCGAAATTATATGAACTATTTTATTAATGGACGTTACATTAAGAGTAGTATCATCAATCGTGCCATTGAAGAAGCTTATAAACCTTACACCATGTCCCACCGGTATCCGTTTACAGTTTTATCTTTTGAAATGGATTCTTCCTTGATTGATGTTAATGTACATCCGACCAAAATGGAAGTACGTTTTTCGAATCAGGAAGAAGTATTTCATACGACATATGAAGCGTTATCAAATGGATTAAAAGAAAGAGAAATGATTCCAACGGTAACTTTTGACGCACCAAAGAAAGATATAAAAAGCTTACAAAAAAATCATAGCCTAGAAAATTCAAAACTAGAAGTGCAAAACTTGGAGAAATCACACTTGACTAATCCAGTTTTAGAAGAAAGTGTATTTTTAGGAAGAACTGCTGTGTTAAAAAATACGGAGTCAGTTTCCAATCCTATGGTAGAAAAAGGACCTGAGCCATTCGAAAGACACCGTATTGAAGTGGAAAAGCAAGTGGAAGAAAAGAATCAAACCAAGCAAGAAATTGACATAAAAAATGAAGAATTAATCAAAGAAGACATCGTCAGAGATGAGGTTGTTTATCATACAGGAGCCCAACTTGATTTATTTTCAAATGCCCCCGAAAACAATGAACAAATCTTCTTATCAAAGGAAAATATAAAAGAACATCGGATTATTGGACAGTTATTTTCTACCTATTGGCTCATTGAATTTGAAGATAAACTCTTTTTGATTGATCAGCATGCTGCCCATGAGAAAGTATTGTTTGAACGTACCATGAAAACAATCAAAAACAGAGAATTTGCTTCTCAAATGCTGAATCCGCCCGTTATTCTTACACTGAATATGAGGGAGGAAGAGGTATTAAAGAAGAATATAGAGGTATTTAATCAGCTTGGATTTGAAATCGAACCCTTTGGTGGTCGTGAATTCTCAGTGCGCGCGGTACCTTCCAATCTTTTGAATATAGCACAAAAAGAATTATTAATTGAAATGATAGATGATCTTGTGGCAGAAGATGGAAAACAGCATACGGATCTGTTATTAGAAAAAGTGGCCTCTCTTTCTTGTAAGGCTGCTGTAAAGGGAAATATGAGATTGTCACAGTTAGAAGCACATGAATTAATTGATGAGCTTATGACACTCGAAAATCCATATCATTGCCCACATGGACGCCCAACCATCGTTTCCATGAGTAAATACGAAATTGAAAAGAAATTTAAACGAATTATATAAGGATGGATCTATTTTGAAAAAACCATTGATTATTTTAACCGGACCAACCGCTGTGGGTAAGACAGCCCTCTCAATTCAGCTTGCAAAAGCTGTAAATGGTGAAATCATTTCTGCCGATTCCATGCAGGTTTATAAATATATGGATATTGGGACTGCTAAAATTGAAAAAGAAGAAATGCAGGGAGTGAAACACTATTTAATCGATGTATTATCACCGGAAGAAGATTTCAACATTGTAAAATTCCAGACTCTTGCAAAAGAGGCAATGGAAGATATTTATGCAAAAGGGAAAATTCCCATCATAGTGGGTGGTACGGGATTTTATATACAGTCTTTAGTCTATGATATTGATTTCAAGGAAAATGATGGAGATAAAACACTTCGAGATTCGCTCGAAGCGGAAGCGAATTCAGTCGGTGCTGATGCGCTGCATGAAAAGCTAAAAGCAATTGATCCAAAATCAGCGGATGAAATTCATCCAAATAATGTGAAGAAGGTAATTCGTGCGCTGGAATTTTATTATCAGACGGGTGAGCTGATTTCCATTCACAATGAAGAGGAGCGAAAAAAAGAATCTCCTTACAATTTTTCGTATTTTGTATTAAACCAATCGCGTGATATTTTATATGAACGTATTAATCAAAGAATCGATAAAATGGTTGAAATGGGTCTTTTGAATGAGGTTGAATTTCTAAAAGAAAAAGGGTATGATAAAAGTCTGGTTTCGATGCAAGGCCTAGGTTATAAAGAGATTTTAGATTATCTTGACGGTACTTTAACTCTGGAAGAAGCTATTTTTATATTAAAACGAGATACGAGACATTTTGCAAAACGGCAGGTCACTTGGTTCAAACGGGAAAAGGAAGTAGTCTGGATTTCCAAAGAAGAGTACCAAAATGAGGATGCCATTTTAAATAAAATGCTTTCTATACTCAAAGAAAAATTGATCATAATGTAAGAACAAGAAAGATTACAAATCTTTGAATCGAAAAGTTTGTGCCTATAAAACTTTCGACACAAACAAATTGCGCATAAGCTGCGCCGGAATTGGAGAAAGAAATGAAAGAACAATTAAATGGAATGTATGAATCTTTACACATTAGTTGTGAAGTAAAAAACTACTGTGAAGATATCTTAAGTAACTTAGAAGAACGCTTTCGGGTAATTGATCAAGTAGCGGAATACAATCAACTAAAAGTAATTAAGGCAATGCAAGATAGAAGAGTGAGTGATATGCATTTTGCTGCAACGACGGGTTACGGCTACAATGATCTGGGAAGAGATACCTTGGAAGAGGTTTATGCTTCAGCTTTTCATGCGCAGGCAGCTTTAGTGCGTCCTCAGTTAACTTGTGGAACACATGCACTTACCATTGCACTATCCGGTAACTTACGACCAGGGGATGAATTGTTTTCTCCAGTAGGGAAGCCATATGATACTTTGGAAGGGGTAATCGGTATTAGGGAATCAAGAGGCTCTCTTGCAGAATACGGGATTACCTATGCGCAAGCAGATTTACTTTCCAATGGGGATTTTGATTATGACGCAATTCGAAATGGCATCAATGACCGTACCAAAATGATAACGATTCAAAGATCCAAGGGCTATGCAACGAGACCTACGTTATCGGTAGCACGTATTGGTGAGTTGATAGCCTTTATCAAAGCAATCAAACCTGATGTTATCTGTATGGTGGACAACTGTTATGGGGAATTCGTTGAAACATTAGAACCTACTGATGTTGGTGCTGACCTTTGTGTTGGCTCCCTTATTAAAAATCCAGGTGGCGGTTTGGCTCCAATTGGTGGTTATATTGTTGGCAAAACGGAATATGTTGAAAATGCTGCTTTTCGTTTAACATCTCCTGGACTTGGAAAAGAGGTAGGAGCATCTCTTGGTATAAATGGACAGTTATATCAAGGCTTTTTTATGGCGCCACAAGTTGTCTCTGGAGCTTTAAAAGGAGCTATTTTTGCAGCAAACGCCTATGAAAAACTCGGATTTCCTGTAATTCCAAATGGAAGTGAACCACGCTACGATATCATTCAGGCGGTTACACTCGGTTCGCCAGAAGCTATCATTGCATTTTGCAAAGGAATACAAGCAGCAGCACCCGTTGATAGTTTTGTCAACCCTGAACCTTGGGCAATGCCAGGATATCATTCGGATGTCATAATGGCCGCAGGCACATTTATTCAAGGCTCTTCCATTGAGCTTAGTGCGGATGCACCAATTGAACCGCCTTATGCTGTATATTTTCAAGGTGGCTTAACTTGGTATCATGCAAAGTTTGGAATTCTCATGTCAATGCAAAAGCTTTTCGAAGAGGGTTTGATTCAATTATAGATTTTAAATAAAATTTATGTTTGTTAAAGGACTTATTTGTCGGAAAATTCTGGTATACAAAAAAGTCCTTTTGTGCTAAAATGTAGTGTGGAGTTTAACGGATAGTCGGTGTATTAAGGTACTATAAGGAGTACACCTTGCAAGAAAAACATATTAAAATAAAAGATTTGCCCGTTTTTGAGCGACCAGATGAAAAGCTTATAAAATATGGAGCAGATAAACTATCGGATGCAGAATTACTAGCAATTATTATTCGGACAGGCTCTTTAAAAGAACGTTCCGTTGAAGTTGCGATGAAGGTATTAACGCTTCATCCACAAGCTTCTGGACTTTTAGGGCTATTTCGACTTTCACTTCCTGAACTTACTAGGGTCAATGGAATCGGAACGGTCAAGGCACTCCAAATATTAGCTGTTGCAGAGCTTACAAAACGTATGGCAAAAGCATCCACTACCGATTCGTTATATTTTCAATCTCCTGAGTCAATCGCTGATTATTATATGCAAGACATGCGCAATTTAGAGGTTGAAAAAGTAATTCTTGTTTTATTGAATTCAAAAAGTAAGCTCATTAAAGAAATGGATATTTCTCTTGGAACGGTCAATAGCTCTTTGCTTTCTCCACGGGAAATTTTTATTGAAGCGCTCAAGTATAAAGCGGTTCATATTATTCTTGTTCATAACCACCCAAGCGGGGATCCTAGTCCAAGTAATGCAGATCTTTTAATTACAAAAAGAATTGAAGAAGTAGGCATTTTACTTGGAATAAAACTTATGGATCATGTAATAATTGGTGATAATAAATATATTAGTTTAAAAAAGAAAGGAATTTTGTAATGTCAAAAAGAATATTTGGTATAGATTTAGGTACAAGTAAAATAAAAATATACAAAAAAGGAGAGGGGATTGTATTAGATCAAAGTAATGCAATTGCCATTGCCAATAAGAACAACCTAATTGCCGTAGGCAATGAGGCAAATGAAATGTATGAAAAAGTTCCAATTAACATCAGTGTTTCGTATCCGGTAAAATTTGGAGTAATTGCAGAAATCGCTCATATGCAGATGTTATTGAATCACTTTTTAAATGATTTGATAGGGAAAAAGAATGGTATTGGATCTACTACAGAATTTTTAATTGCAGTTCCAACTGACATTACAGAAGTAGAAAAAAAATCTTTCTATGATTTGATTTCAAATTCGAATGTAAAAAGCAAGTACATTGGCATGGTTGAAAAACCAATTGCAACTGCACTTGGAATGGGCCTTGATATTTATCATGCTCATGGCATTCTAACCGTTGATATCGGTGCTGAAACGACTGAAATTTCAATTCTTTCACTCGGAGGTATTGTGTTAAGTAAGCTAATTCCGATTGGTGGTAGAAAGATTGATGAGTCAATTAAATTATTAATCAAAAAACGCTACAATTTAGTAATTGGAGATAAAACATCAGAGTACATCAAAATGAATCTAGTTTCTGCATTTCCGCAGGAAAAAGAGTCTATTTTTGTGTGTGGAAGGAACGTTGTAACCGGTCTTCCTTGCGAAATGGAAATCTTTTCGGAAGAAGTAAATGAAGTCGTAAACGAGCATTTAATTACAATTATAGAAGCAGTACGTGTTATATTAGAGAGAACTCCGCCAGAAATTTCAGCAGATATTTATCGCTCTGGAATTTATCTTACTGGAGGTTCTGCAAAACTTCGTAATTTAGATCAATTGTTTACACGAGAAACTGCACTTAAAGTAAATATTGCAGATGATCCGGAAAATACGGTAGCCAATGGACTTGGTGAGCTTGTTGAGAATGCCGGCTCTAACAAACTATCTGCTAATGTAATTAAAACATTTGATAAGAAAAGAAAATAGCGAATTGGTTTGGAGGTTTGTCTTACATGAGACGAAGAACGAAAATGACCATAGAACCAAAGTATATTTTAGCAACGTTATCTTTGCTATGTTTGGTAGTTATTATAATATCCTTTCGTTATCCGGAAAAATTTTCGCCGATTAATGAAGGCGTAGGAAAAATAGTAACGCCTATGCAAAAGGGAATTAATTCATTTGGAACATGGCTCTATGGAAAAAAAGAAGTTTTTAATTCTGTGCAGAAACTAACTGCAGAGAATAATGAATTAAAAGAACAACTAGATACTATGACATATGAAAATAAAATATTGCAACAAGAAAAATATGAATTGCAAAATCTTCGTAAACTGTTTGAACTTGATGAAAAATATGCGAGTTATCCGAAGGTAGCAGCTAGAGTTATAAGCCGAGACAGTAATAACTGGTACAATCAATTTACTATAGATAAAGGAACCGATGAGGGGATCGCTGTGAACATGAATGTAATTGCGGATGGTGGTCTTGTAGGTATTGTAACTAAAACAGGTGACTCATGGGCAATCGTTCGTACTATTATTGATGATAACACTAATGTTACTGCTATGTCATTAAAGACATCGGATGTATGTAATGTAAAAGGCAACTTGGAATTAATTGATTCTGGCATGATCGATATTGAGTTAGTTGACAAAGATGCAGATATCAAAGAAGGCGATGAAATTGTCACCTCCAGTACAAGTGACCGTTATTTACAAGGAATTTTAATTGGATATGTAAATAATTTGGAAGTGGATTCTTCTAATATGACAAAATCAGGATATCTAACGCCAGCCGTATCCTTTGATTCTCTTGATACCGTATTGGTAATCACGGAATTAAAGAAAGAACTTCCGGCAGAAGCCGTCACTTATTAGAAAGGCATTTGAATGAAACGCATTGTTAGTACATTACTTGTAATATTAATATGCTTTATTTTACAAACAACGGTATTTCAATCCTTGTCATTAGCTGATGTAGCACCAAATCTACTTTTAATTGTTACCGTTGCTTATGGTTACATGGGCGGAGAAAAAGAAGGAATCTGGGTGGGTCTCATTTGTGGTCTGCTAATTGATTTGTTTTTTGGTTCCGTAATTGGTTTGTATGCTTTGATTTTAATGGGAATTGGATTTTTAAATGGACTACTAAATAAAATATATTATACCGATGATTTAATTATACCTTTGGTTATCATCAGCATTAGCGATTTGCTCTATAATTTTTGTTATTATATTGTAGAGTTTTTATTACGTGGAAGGTTAAACTTTTTCTTTTATTTAAGAAGAATTATATTACCAGAAGTAGTTTATACTGTTTTAATTTCAGTAATTCTCTATAGATTATTACATACATTAAATAAATATCTTTGTTTTGCAGATAAAAGGGAGGCTTAAAAAATATGCTAGATACGATATGGAATGAAATAAAAGGCATATTTAAGTCACGTTTATTCCCTATGTCCATTATTTTTTTCATATTACTGTTTGCTTTAATAAATCGAATTTTTACAATGCAGATTATTTATGGAGAAGAATATGTGAAAAAAGCGTCTGTTACCGGTGAAAGAGACCGAGACTTAAAAAGTACGCGTGGTAATATTTATGATAGAAATGGTGTTTTGCTTGCCTATGATGAATTATCGTATTCCGTAAATATTGAAGATATCGGTTCTTTTTCTTCCAGTGAAGAGAAAAATGCGATGATTTTTTATTTGATATCCACAATTGAAGAAAACGGCGGAACCATAGTAACGAAATTTCCTATTGTAATGGATGAAAACGGCGAACTGAAATTCACTATAGATGGAAATACTTTGATGCGGTTTAAAAAGGATATTTATGCGCTTAATTCGACTGAAAAGTTGAGTGATGAACAAATTTCTGTTACGGCCAAAGAAATGTTTGATTATATACGTTCATCAACGGATTCATCAAGTCCAAAGTTTTTGATTTCTGAAAATTATAGTGAGGAAGAAGCACTAAAAATCATGTCCGTTCGCTATGAACTTTATTTGAATCGTTATCAAAAATATGTTCAAAGTACAATTGCTACCAATATCAATCAAAAGACGGTGGCTGCAATTAAAGAAGCAAGTGCCGATCTTCCAGGTGTTGAAGTTATTCAAGAAACCCATCGTGTCTATAATGATAGTGAATATTTTGCACACATTTTAGGATATACTGGTACGATTACAACAGAAGAATACGATCAGTTAAGTGAAGAACAACAAGTTAATTATACGAATACGGACCAGATAGGAAAAACTGGTTTAGAAAAAGAGTATGAGGATTATCTTCACGGTGAAAAGGGAAGCGAAAAACTAGTTATCAACGAAAATTATCGTGTAGTTGATATAAAAGATCGCGTAGAACCAGTTGCAGGTAATGATTTATATCTGACAATTGATGCGAAGTATCAAAAGAAATATTATGATTTTCTTGAAAAGAAACTGGCAGGTATTTTACTTTCAAAAATCACAAATAGCATGAGCTATGGATCAAAAGGAACCTCCAGTGACGATATTTTAATTCCTATCTATGAAGTATACAATGCATTAATTCAAAATAATGTAATTGATATTACGAGATTGAACACAGATGATGTAACGAATACCGAGAAAAAGGTTTATCAAAAATACAGTGGGAAACAAAAAGATGTTTTTAATAATCTGGATGGTATTATGGATGTGGAAAGTACTACATCAAATAAAGACTCGGGAAAGTACATGGAAGAGTATTTACAGTACGTATATTCGTTTTTAGTCGACCAAGGTGTTTTAGTTTCTGATTCTATTGATAAAGACTCTGAAATATATAAAAATTACGTAGATAACAAGGCAAGTTTAAGCGAGTTTCTACAGTATGCTTTATCCAATAATTGGATAGACTTAAATAAATTAGACATAGGAAATGAGTTTTTTAGTACAAAGGAACTTTACAAAGAACTACTTTCTTATACGAAAGATGCACTTGCTACAGACAAAACCTTTAATAAAATGATATATAAAACCCTTATATTTAATCATACTTTATCAGGAAAAGAAATTTGTCTTTTATTATTTGATCAAGGTGTGTTAGAATATGATGAAAGTGATATTGAAAAGTTAAATAATGGAAATATATCTTCTTATGATTTTATCTGTGATAAGATCCGGAAACTGGAAATAACACCTGGACAGTTAGCGCTAGAACCTTGTTCTGGGTCCATTGTTGTTACCGATGTAAATACAGGTGGTGTATTGGCACTTGTTTCTTATCCAAGCTATGATAACAACAAATTGGCCAACCATATAGAGACCAAATATTATTCCAATTTACAACAAAATCTGGCCTCACCTATGATGAACCGTCCTTTACAGCAAAAAACTGCGCCTGGGTCAACCTTTAAAATGGTAACCTCTGTAGCTTCATTAGAAGAGGGTGTTGTTGGTCAAAGAGAGAAAATATATGATAAAGGTACTTTTGAAAGGATTCCGCAAGGTCCTAAATGTTGGAGTGCTTCGTCCCATGGAGAGATTGATATAACGGATGCTATCCAAGTATCTTGTAACTACTTTTTCTATGAAATGGGTTGGCGTCTTGGACAAACTGGAGATTCTTATAATAGTAACAAAGGATTAAAAACACTCAAAAAATACGCTACAATGTTTGGGCTAGATGCAAAATCTGGAATCGAACTATATGAGTATGATCCCCATATATCAGATAATGATTCAATACGTTCTTCCATTGGACAAGGAACAAACAGTTTTACTCCAGCACAGATAAACCGTTATATTACGACAATTGCAAACAAAGGAACTTGTTATAATTTAACTGTTATTGATAAAGTAAAAGATTTAGAGGGGAATGTATTACTGGATAATAAAGCGACTGTATTCAATAAAGTCAATATAAGCGATTCCACCTGGTCATTAGTACAAGAAGGAATGTATAAAGTTTTAAATGGCCCTCGAAGCTCTATTGCTCCACTATTTAAGAATTTAGGGAAAACAATAGCCGGAAAGACTGGTACCGCCCAAGAAAGTAAATCTCAGCCAAACCATGCGCTTTTTGTATCGTTTGCTCCATATGAAGACCCTGAGATTTCGGTTGTTGTTGTTATTCCAAATGGCTATACTTCCGGAAATGCGGCGGAAGTAGCAAAAAAGATTTATAAAGATTATTTCAAATTATCGGATGCGAAAGTGGAAAATGCAAATGAAGCAGACGAACCCGAATTAGATTTACATTCAGTAACCGACTAAGGAGGTAGCATGAATAATTCAGTTATGATTAAGGGGACAAAATCAGGAATTATAGTAGTATTAGATAGTTCTTTAGACTTTGGATCCCTAAAAGAAGCAGTGGCAGAAAAATTTAGTTCATCATCAGACTTTCTTGGAAATGCCACCATGGCTATTAGTTTTGAAGGCCGTAATTTAACAAATGAGGAACAACGAGAAATTTTGGATATCATCAATGAAAATTCAAAATTGAATGTTGTCTGTATTGTAGAGACCAATCCAAAAACAGAAGAGCTTTTTCAAAAATCATTGCAGGAAAAGTTACTTGAAATCAATTCCAATACCGGACAGTTCTATAAAGGCAATTTACGCTCCGGACAGGTTTTAGAAGTTGAAACCAGTATCATTGTAATTGGTGATGTAAAACCAGGTGCAAAGGTAGTATCAAAGGGAAACATTATTGTACTTGGTTCATTAAGAGGAAATGCCTTTGCCGGAGCATCCGGCAATGAAAATGCCTTTGTTTTAGCATTGGACATGTATCCAGTGCAGATTCGTATTGCTGATATCATAGCAAGATCACCCGACGAACCACAAAAAAGTCGGCAAAAAGAAACAAAGGTAGCATATATAGAAGATGGTAATATATATATTGAGCCATTTACAAAAGATGTCATGGATGACATTCACTTTATTTAAAATTTTGAAAAGAGAGATCGGAGGAAATTTAATAATATGGGAGAAGTAATCGTAATTACATCCGGCAAGGGTGGTGTTGGTAAAACAACTACAACTGCCAACGTGGGTACAGGGTTAGCAAAACTGAATAAAAAAGTAGTACTTATTGATACAGATATAGGTCTAAGAAACCTTGATGTAGTCTTAGGCTTAGAAAATCGAATCGTTTACAATTTAGTAGACGTCGTTGAGGGGAATTGTCGAATCAAACAAGCACTCATTAAAGATAAACGTTACCCAAATCTTTATTTATTACCATCTGCACAAACGAGAGATAAATCAAGTGTAACACCAGAACAAATGAAGAAACTCGCAAATGAGTTGCGAGACGAATTTGATTACATATTAATGGATTGTCCAGCAGGTATTGAGCAAGGATTTAAAAATGCAATCGCTGGAGCAGATAGTGCATTAGTTGTTACAACACCAGAAGTTTCTGCAGTTCGTGACGCAGATCGTATTATTGGGCTGTTAGAAGCAAATGAAATGAAAAAGACACACTTAATCGTTAACCGTTTAAGAACTGATATGGTAAAACGTGGTGATATGATGTCGGCAGCTGATGTTGTTGAAATTTTGGCCGTTGAATTAATCGGTATTGTACCAGATGATGAAAATATTGTAGTATCAACAAACCAGGGTGAACCTTTAGTTGGAAATGACACTTTAGCAGGACAAGCTTACATGAATATCTGTCATCGTTTAATTGGGGAAGAAGTTCCATACCTTGATTTAAACAACAAAGGCGGATTCATGACGAAGTTAACCAATCTATTCAAAAAAAACTAAAGGAGGGGAAACACAATGGTTTTTGCTGATTTCTTTAAGAAAAAATCCTCTGGCACTGTTGCAAAGGATAGATTAAAGTTAGTTTTGGTTTCTGATCGAGCAAATTGTTCGCCAGAAATAATGGAACAGATAAAAAATGATATTATCAATGTGATTTCCAAATATGTTGAGATAGATGTAGAAGGTTTGGATATTAAAATTACGCAAACCGAGTCCGAAGGCAATAATGGATCCGTTCCAGCACTCTATGCAAATATCCCAATTAAGGACTTAAGAAATCCAAAAGGATAAGGAAGAGTTAAATGTTTAATTTTAAACAATATGATTTCAAACGTTACAATATATTTCTTCTGATAATTGTAACAATAACCGGTGTATTAGGTGCAAATTTTGTGAAATTAGCAAGTGGGGAAGAACTTGGTCCATCTGCATTTAAAAAACAGTTGTTTGGTTTTTTCTTAGGATTGCTTTTTGCAATAATGATATCATTGATCGATTACCACTTTGTTTGTAAATTTGTAATTTTTTATTATATATTAGGTGTTTTGATGGCTGCGGCAACGAAATTTTCTCCAATTGGAACGGACCTAACTACAGGTTCATGGCGTTGGATTAAGTTGCCTGGCATCAACTTGCAACCTTCGGAACTATGCAAAATAATACTTATTTTAACCCTGGCAGTCTTTTTTACTAAATTTGAAGAATATATGGATAAATTTCGTATTTTTCTTATTGGTGGGTTTATTATGATTTTACCGACTGCTTTTATATTGGTTCAATCTGATTTATCATCTAGTATCGTAATGATGTTTATCTTTTGCATGATGATTTTTGCAGCTGGATTAAGTTACAAAATTATTGGTGCACTTTTTGCTGTTGGAATGCCAATATTTATTGTTGCCTTTTGGTATGTTCAGCAGCCATATCAAAAGTTACTTGATTTTTATCAACAAGGTAGAATTCTCGGATTTTTGGATCCTGAAAAATATAGTGACATTATGTATCAGCAAAATTATTCCTACCAGGCAATTGCTTCTGGAACATTGCTTGGAAAACTTTTTAATGATACGGCTTCTACAACCCGCGTTTATCGACATGCGGATGTAACAGAAAGTGATTTTATTTTTGCTGTTATTGGAGAAGAAGTTGGTTTTTTAGGAAGTTGTGCTATAATAATATTATTGGGTATAATTATTGCAATTTGCCTGGTAACCGCTAAAAAGGCATACGATCGTTTGGGTATGCTTATCGCCATTGGTATAGGCTCTATGCTCTTATTTCAAGTTTTCTGTAATATCGGAGTGGCAACACGAATGCTTCCAAATACAGGACTTCCGCTTCCATTTATTAGTGCGGGATTAAGTTCTTTGATGAGTTGCATGATAGCGGTAGGTATACTTTTAAATATATCCCTTCAGTCTACAAGAGGGCGATCAGGTGGTTTTTCTATGATTTAAATAATATATAGATTTTTAATATAAAAATTTTAAGGAGGCTATACTATATGAATATTGGCTTAATTGCTCATGATGCGAAAAAGAAATTAATGCAAAATTTTTGTATTGCTTATCGTGGTATTTTAGTAAAAAATGATCTCTATGCGACTGGTACAACTGGTCGTCTCATTGAGGAAGTAACAAATTTAAATGTGCATAAATATTTAGCTGGACATTTAGGGGGAGAACAGCAGCTTGGTGCCCAGATTGAACATAATGAAATTGATTTGGTCATTTTTCTTCGTGATCCACTGAGTCCTAAATCACATGAACCGGACGTTAATAATGTCGTACAACTATGTGATACCCATAATATTCCATTTGCTACGAATCTCGCAACTGCAGAGCTCTTAATTAAAGCTTTGGATCGTGGTGACTTGGATTGGCGAGAGGTATATAAGGGTTAATGAATTATAAAAAAGTAATTATTTCCATTCTGATGATGAGTAATTGTCTAATCCTTTTTGGATGTAATATAGAAAAAGCAGATATTGCTTATGTTAATGACACTTCAAATTATGGATATGTTACTCCGTTAGAAGATACCCTAAGCAGCGACTTATGTGTTGTACCCTTGAGTAAAAAAAATGACAAAAATGAAACGTTAACAGCAGAATCTTCTTTGATTTTTGATGTTACGGATCAATCTATTTTATATGAGGATAATGTTTATGAACGACTTTATCCTGCCAGCATAACAAAATTAATGACTGCCTATGTAACTTTAAAATATGCTAATTTAGATGATATTGTCACAGTTAGTTACAATGCATCACATATCACTGAAAGTGGAGCAAAGCTTTGTGGCTTTGAGGAAGGTGATCAAATTAAGTTACGCAATTTATTGTGTGCCTTATTGGTGTATTCGGGTAATGATGCTGGAGTAGCTATCGCAGAACACATTTCTGGTAGTGTCGATGAGTTTGCTGATTTAATGAACAAAGAAGCAAATGAATTGGGCGCAACTGGATCGCATTTTGTAAATCCACATGGATTGCATAATGATAATCATTACACAACAACATATGATATCTATTTAATATTTAACGAATTGATCAAGAATGAAGATTTTGTTGAAATGATCCATTCCAAAGAAGTTCTTGTACCATATAAGGATGTAAAAGGAAATGATTTTTCTTATACTTTTTCCAGTACAAATCAATTTTTATTAGGAGAAAGTGATTCTCCAGAAGATGTGACTGTAATAGGTGGAAAAACCGGAACAACTTCAAAAGCTGGTGCTTGTCTTTCTTTATATAGTCAGGGAGAAAATGGGCACAATTACATTTCCATCGTTTTTAAAGCAGATGACAAGACTTCATTATATCGTCAAATGACACAATTGTTAAATTATATACCGAAAAAAGAAGACTAGATGTTAATTAGTAAATCCCTTAAAAATTCAATGTTTTTAAGGGATTTTTTAGTTGTAATTTCTAATAAATGGTACTATAATTAAGATATATTTATAAGATTCTTAACATATATCTTAATTATCTTTGAAATCAATCTGTTATATTATGATTGTCATTCAATACCATGTGAAGGAGGAGATTACAATGATACAGATTATTGCAGGCGAAAAGGGAAAAGGGAAAACAAAAATACTACTTGATAAAGTAGCATCGGAGGTAAAAACAACAAATGGGAATGTTGTTTATCTCGACAAGAGCACAAAACATATGTATGAATTAAGCAATAAAGTTAGACTAATTAACGTGAGGGATTATTTAGTAGAGAATTATAATGAGTTTCTAGGATTTATATGTGGGATTCTTTCGCAAGACCACGATTTGGAAAAAGTGTATTTAGACAGTTTTTTAAAAATAGCTTGTGTTACAGAACTTGATTTGCATAACCTTTTTGATAAGCTAACAAAGATTTCTCAAGCATTTAATGTGGATTTTGTATTAAGTATATCAGTGAATGAAGAGCAAATACCTGAAGATTATAAAAAAGACATTATAGTAGCTTTGTAATAGAAAAAAAGGAGCTTCCCACGAAGCTCCTTTTTTGTTGTGATTAATCGTTATTTCTAATTCTTCCAAAGTAACTAATAGCATACAATCCGCAAATACCAACAATTGTATAAACAGTTCTGGAGAGAAAGCTCATATCGCCAAAAATAACTCGGACCAGGTCAAACTGAAAGATACCTATGAGGCCCCAATTAATTGCTCCGATAATCACTATTACTAATGCAATATAATCTATGGTTTTCATTTTATAACCTCCTTAGTGGATATTCTTACCAAAAGTGAATTGTTTATACATATTATTTTATTTTAGGTCTTTCAAAATAATGGTTTAATCAGTATAATAGAATGGTTAGGAGGTAGTATGATTGGCTAGACATAATAACAAGGTAGTGCGCTATCATAAACCGTTTCATATTAATATTGGACTTGTTGTATTCTTTATTATATTCATCTACATGGTAGTGATATCCATTCATTATTTTTTTGAGGATACGATTAGCATTTATGAAGTGGTTGAAAAAAATATTTCGGATGATAATACATACAAAGGAATTATACTACGAAATGAAAGTATTTATTATACAGATAAAGCTGGTTACGTAAATTACTATATTGGAGATGGTGAAAAGGTCGCAAAAGGAGCCACTGTTTATACCATTGATGAAACTGGTGAAATTTATAAAGCATTATCCAATGCAGATTCAGGAAATACGTTATCAAGAGAAGATACGGCTAAAATAAGAAATGCAGTGGCCACTTTTCGTGAAGAATACAAAGGAAGTAATTACTTTACGGTTTCTGATTTGAAATATGACATAGAAAATACCATTTTAGAGCAGAATACTGCTAGTTTATTATCAGATTTAAGTGACTTAGTGTCAGATTCAAATCGGGCGAGTTTTGATGTTGTCTCATCCAAAAAAAGTGGAATAGTTTCTTATACAATGGATGGATTTGAGAATTTAGGTAAAGCGCAAATTACAACGGATAATTTTAAAAATATTGATGAGGAACGTGTACAGTTGCGAAGTAACGAAGCAGTTGCTAAAGGTAGTCCTGTTTACAAAATGATTAATAGTGAGGATTGGAATATTATTATTCCACTTTCTGATTCTCAGTATAAAAAGCTGAAAGATTTGGAAAAAGTACAAATTACATTAAAAAAAGACCAGGTTTCCGTTATTGCTGCTATAAATACGTATGAAAGTAATGGGAGTTATTTTGCAAACCTAAGTCTAAATAAGTACATGATACGCTATATCAATGAACGTTATCTTGACTTAGAAGTACAGATTAATTCAGCACAAGGTTTAAAAATACCGATTACTTCAATTTTAAAAAAGAAATTTTTAGTTGTGCCAAATGAGTATATTGGAGTTGGAGGTAAAACAAATTCAACAGGTGTTACAAAAGAATCCTTTAACGAAACGAGCGGTGAATCCGAATTCGAATTTATGCCTGTAACGGTTGTATTTTCTAATGAAAAAGAGTCCTATATTGATAGTGATTCGATAGACGAGAATGATTATCTTATAAACACGGAAACAAATGAACGCTACCAACTAGGCAAAATGGATACATTAGAAGGCGTATATAACGTGAATAAAGGCTATGCTGTTTTTCGTGTCATTGAAAAAATTTATGAAAATAAAGAATATGCCATTGTAAGTAAGGATACTCCATATGGATTATCCACTTATGACCACATTGTTGTAAATGGGGAAAGCATGAAAGAATCGGAACTTATAAAATAAAAGCAAGGTGATTATTTATGGTAAAAGAAAATTTAAAAGACGTTGAAGAAAATATAAGAGCAGCATGCAAGCGTGCAAACCGTAATCGCGATGAGGTCACATTGATTGCTGTCAGTAAAACGAAGCCTGTGTCGATGATTTATGAGGTAATGGAGGAAGGCATCCTGGATTTTGGAGAAAACAAAGTGCAGGAAATCTGTGATAAAACGGAACTTATAAAAGAGCCTTTAAACTGGCATATGATTGGACATTTGCAGCGTAATAAAGTGAAATACATTGTGGACAAGGTATGTCTGATTCATTCGGTAGATTCACTTCGCCTAGCAGAACAAATTAATATTGAAGCAGAAAAAAAACAATTAATATGCCCAATTTTAATCGAAGTAAATGCTGCAAACGAAGAAAGTAAATATGGCATTACCGTAGAGGAAGTACTCCCTTTTATAATGGAGGTTTCAAAATTAAAATTTATACAGATAAAAGGACTTATGACGATAGCACCAAATGTCGAAAATCCCGAGGAAAATCGAGCATTTTTCAAAGAATTGAAGAAATTATATATTGACATAAAATCGAAAAACATTGATAATGTTTTTATGGAAGAGTTGTCAATGGGAATGACCGGAGATTACCAAGTTGCAATTGAAGAAGGGGCCACCCTTGTTCGCGTTGGTACTGGGATTTTTGGTGAACGAAATTATAGCATTTAAATATTATGTGATTGATAGGAGTTATTATGGCTAATATAGTAAAAAGTTTTTTAGGTTACTTACGTCTAAACGATGATGATGATTTGGAAGATTATATTGAAGATTTTGAAGATGAAAAACAAATATCTAAAAAGTTTTCAAGACCTGCCACTCGTCAGATAGAGCAGACTAAAACAATTGAAAAACCTTTTTTAAGGCAAGACAAACCTTCCAGACGAGAAGAAGAACCAATGCGCGAGCGTACTACTCGCATGGAGCGAACAACGAACAACAAAATAGTTCCTATTCGTACAACACCGAAGGGACTTGAAGTTTGTATTATGAAACCTACCTGTTTTGAAGATTCTCAGGATATCTGTGATATGCTATTGACCGGCAGAGCAGCAGTGGTTAACCTCGAGGGATTTGATCCAGATGATGCACAGCGAGTAATGGATTTTATATCTGGATGCGTTTATGCTGTGAATGGAAAACTACATCAAATTTCAAGGTATATTTTCATTTTTTCACCTGATACCATTGATATTTCCGGTGATTACTTGGAATTAATGCCAGATATGGGATTTGACGTACCAACCTTAAATAAGGAGTTTTAATCATGACGTATGTTTTGTGTCAGGCATTATATATATTTTGTGTAGTATTAGAAAGCATCTTATTTTTATATATCGTATCATCCTGGTTTCCTAATTTCGCAAAAATAAGAAGTATTCTATTGTCATTACTTGATCCAATCTTTGTACCGATACGTATATGCTTAAAACACTCAATAATGAATACTTCTACAGCAGATATGACACCCATGGTTACTCTGATTATATTGTCTTATCTGCAAACTTTATTTTATGGATTGAGTATGTAAAGGAGAACCCATGAATCAAGAAAAAGAAGATGAGCTTTTTTGCAAACGACTCAACGAATTATCACAGCAAGCTTATGTTCGTGGCATTTGTGTTTATTCATCCTTTTTAAACTTAAATGAACTTAACTTGTTTTATAAAACAATAAATACGATATCACAAGTATCCTACCAGCTTTCAGGTGGATATAAGGAAGCGGAGCGAAGAGTTATCTGTTTTTATGACGATGACTCTTTTCCTAATGTAAGCTTTCCTATTGTTTGTGTGTCTATTACGCCACACAGTGTGAAGTATAGCGAGGCTTTAAATCATAGAGATTATCTGGGCGCAATATTAAATTTAGGAATTGAACGTACTAAAATTGGGGATATCATAACGCAGAATAAGAAAGCTTATGTCTTTTGTTACAAGGAGATTGCTTCATTTGTTTGTGAATCACTCGAACGGGTAAAACATACAAATGTGAACGCTGAAATAGTAGACTTTGATGAACGTGATTATAAAATTGAAACAGAAACGATTAGCGGTACTGTTTCTAGTGTTCGATTAGATAGTTTGCTTTCTCTTACATTTAAAGCATCCAGAAGTAGTCTATCTGGTCTTATTACTGGAGGAAAGGTCTTTGTAAATGGTAAACTGATTCTATCCAATAGTTTTGTCCCAAAAGAAGATGATATTATATCAGTGCGTGGGCTAGGACGCTTTGTTTTTAAACGTGTAGAAACACAAACTAAAAAAAATCGTTATCGAATTATTATTGAAAAATATATTTAAATACGACGTTTACTATTGTAATTTAAGGAGGATAACCATGTTAACACCAGTTGAAATGCAAGGCAGAGAATTAAGGCAGGGCAGAGGATACCAAAAAAAAGATGTAGATGAATTTTTATCTGAAATTAACCGTGATTTTGAAACGCTATACCGTGAATATATGGAGTTAAAAGATAAAGTTAATACCTTAAGTGATGGGCTTAAATACTACAAAGACTTAGAAAAAACCCTACAAAAAACTCTCGTTGTGGCAGAAAAAACAGCAGAGGAAACAACAAAGGTATCGGAAAAGAAAGCATCCCTTATTATTTCTGATGCGCAATTGAAAGCAAATCAAATTGTACAGGAGGCAAACACATATTTTGATAAGGCGCAAAGTAATATAAAATCCTTAATACAACAATATGAAAGTTATCGGATTCAATGTAAAAAATTAGCAGATGCAAACCTTGAGCTTTTAAATTCAGATGCATTTAAAGTGGATTTTGAGATGGTTGGTCTTACTATGCCCCACTTTACTATGCCGACAGCTGAAATTATGCATGCCGATGATTTAGGCGCGGAGAATAAGGAGGCGGCAGTTGAATCCAAACCAGTTGAATCCAAACTAGTGGATTCCAAACCAGTGGATTCCAAACCAGAAGAGGTTAATTTGTCAGGACAGACAAAAAGCGTAACGAATACTAATCTTACAAAAGAACTAGACACGGAACTCTTTGAGTTCTTCAATTTAAGTGACGATTAAAAGGGGAGCAAATATGAGTAAAGAAATTTTAGTACATGGTCCGATGCAGGCTTCCAATCAGGTGTTTTCAGATAAAAAGGTACCAATCTATTCCATTTATCTTGAACGAGATTACAATAAGCTATCTGATATACTGGAAACATTGCAGGTAACAAAAGGCAAGGCGATGGTAATAACGGATTCTAATGTTGAGGCCTATCACCTAAAAGATGTTCTATTAAAAGTAAAAGAATATACAAATCATGTATATTCCTTTGTAATGGAAGCGGGTGAGGAGCATAAAAACCTAGATACCGTTTCTGATATATATGAGCAACTAATACAGAATAAATTTGATCGAAATGATGTGTTATTCGCGCTTGGTGGTGGAGTCGTTGGAGATATTACAGGATTTGTGGCGGCGACCTATTTACGAGGTATTCGCTTTGTACAATTACCAACTTCTTTATTAGCTATGGTTGATAGCAGTATCGGTGGAAAAACAGGGGTAGATTTTCGCGCTTACAAAAATATGGTCGGCGCATTCCATCAACCTCAAGCTGTATATATTAATTTATCTGTGCTTGATACTTTACCGAACCGTGAATTTTATTCCGGATTTGGTGAAATTATTAAACATGGCTTAATTCGAAACAATACGTATGCGCTTGCATTAAAAGAAAATGTTACAGCAGCTTTAAACCGTGATCTTGATACGCTAGAAGAAATTGTATATCAAAGTTGTCTGGTAAAACAAGCAGTTGTTGAAAATGATCCAACGGAGCAAAATGAGCGAGCTCTATTAAATTTCGGACATACGATTGGACATGCAGTAGAGAAATTTATGAACTTTTCTTTGCTTCATGGAGAGTGTGTTGCAATTGGAATGGTTGCAGCGTCTTATATTTCATATCTTCGAGCAACGATAAGTGAAGACTCCTTTAAAAGTATTATCAATCTGATTGAGGCCTATCAATTGCCGGTTATTCTCGGTACTGATATCAAGCAGCAAAAAATTAATCCGTCTGAGCTTTTATCGATTATCAAACACGATAAAAAGATGATTTCTGGACAAATTCGTTTTATTTTATTAAAAGAATTAGGAAATGCCTACATTGATCAAACCGTTACGGAAGATGAAATGACAAAAGCAATTTCCTTTATTATGGGGGAAGATAATTAAATGAAAAAAATGGCAAAGTATCTAGGCCTTAATGTCATACTGGTTGCATTGGATCAAATTACAAAATATTTTGCACAATCAAAATTAATGGGAACAGATGGTATCTCATTGATAAAAGGAGTATTTAAACTTCAATATTTGGAAAATAGTGGAGCTGCTTTTGGTATGTTTCAAAACCAGCTCGCTTTATTTATACCGGTTACAGTACTTATTTTTCTTGGAATCATCTATATTTATAATAAAATACCGGATACTAAAAGATTCATACCGATTCAGTATATCTGTATCTTTATTAGTGCAGGTGCAATCGGAAATCTCATTGATCGTATCGTGAATAATTATGTCATAGATTTTTTATATTTTGAATTAATTAATTTTGCGATATTTAATGTTGCAGATTGCTATGTAACTGTTTCAGCTACTTTATTACTTATCTTAGGCTTCTTTTACTATAAAGATGAGGATTTTGACTTCTTAAAAAAAGAAAAAGGAAATAAATAATGAATAATGATATGTTAGATCTAAGTAATGAAGTTTTTTTGCCAGAAGAGGACATTAGTTTACTCGTTGTTGAGCCGCAATTTGAAGGTGTGAGACTTGATAAGTACCTCACACAACTGAACGATTCCATGACCAGAAGTTATATTCAAAAACTAATTAAAGAAGATCAGGTAATCATAAATGGAAAACCTGCAAAATCAAATTATAAACTCTCTGTCAAGGATGAGATAGCATTTAATATCCCAACTCCAGTTTCTATCGATATATTACCAGAAGATATCCCGTTATCAATTCTATATGAAGATAATGATTTGATTGTAATTAATAAACAAAAAAATATGGTGGTGCATCCAGCCCCAGGGCATTACAGTGGTACGATAGTAAATGCTTTGATGTATCATTGCAAGGATAATCTTTCTGGAATTAATGGTGTTTTACGCCCAGGAATCGTTCATCGCATTGATAAAAACACCACTGGTGCAATTGTTATCTGCAAAAATGATTTGGCTCACAATTCCCTTGCAGCACAGCTAAAAGAACATAGTATAACAAGAAAATATGACGCAATTGTATATAATCATTTTAATGAGGAGGAAGGATTGGTCAATGCTCCTATTGGTCGGCATCCAATCGATCGAAAAAAAATGGCGATAAACTACAAAAATGGGAGAGAGGCTATTACTCATTACCATCTAATTCAAAATTTAGATCAGAATTTCGCGCATGTTGAATGTCAACTTGAAACTGGAAGAACACATCAAATTCGAGTTCATTTGACTAGCATCAATCATCCATTGCTTGGAGATGATGTTTATGGTCCTGCAAAGTCAAAATTCAACTTAGAAGGGCAGACCTTACATGCTAGGATTTTAGGTTTTAAGCATCCGGCTACTGGAGAATATATGGAATTTGAAGCACCATTGCCAAGTTATTTTAAAAGTATTTTAAATGTTTTAAAAGTATAATATTTAGAAGCCTCATTACGTAGGCTTCTTTTTTTATGTATTTTTAATAAATAAAATGTTACAAATTTGTGTACTATTTTTCAATTTTATTACATAACTTTGTTGACAAAAGTAGTCTAGTAATGTAGAATTGATTTGCTCGCACCTTCTACGTTAGTAGATATTTCCATTTATGCATTTTATTCAAAATTATATTCTACGGAATTTTATATATATTTATTTAGATTAACTTGAAATCAAATTTACTTATACGACAATAGTAGTACATAGAAAACACTGGATTTATATAGTTATAATATAGCAAGTAATTCGTTGCAAATTCTGTATTCTACATTCGTAGAGGAATGTAATGGGAGGTAATATCTGTGAAGGAAATCAGATTACACGAAGGTGAATTGAATATAATGGAGCTTCTTTGGTCCAATAAGGCATTAGCAGCCAAGGATATATCAAAAATCATTAAAGAATACATCGGTTGGGAAAAAAACACTACTTATACCGTAATAAAACGACTTATTGATAAAGGTGCAATTGAGCGTGAAGATCCTGGATTTTTGTGCAAAGCAGTAATATCAAAAAAGACGGTTCAAAATATTGAAACCAATGCCTTAATAAATAAATTGTACAATGGCTCCTTAAATAATTTTATTATGGATTTTTTGAGAAATCAGAATATGTCAAATTCAGAAATTTTAGAATTACAAAGAATTATTTCTGAAAAAAAATAGAATGGTATTAGTTAATAAATTTAAAATTTTTCGTTCTCTTTTATAGAATGGGCTTTTGAAAAATAGATGTATCTATTTAATCAAGAGCCTTTTTTAAAATCATTTTATATAATTATTTTTGACAATCTTGCATTTATTGCTTATGATGAAACAAATGACAGACTGCATAGTAAAACTGATATATTAATATAGTTATAATACAGAGATTGTAAATAAAGAAATTTATATTCTATGTTATAATGGGAGGGGTGTTTGCTATGACAGAAATTGCAGGAGTATTTATTATTATGGCAGTAGCATATTACATAATAAAAAATGCAGTCAAGAATGGTATTATTGAGGCAGATAAATGTATAAAAGAGCAGAATAAGAATAAACAGTATTTAAAATAATTTTGATGTATAATATTGCAAGGTGTTACATGGTCGTAATAAGATAATACTAGGAGGAATTCTATGAGGCCAATTAGGTCGGTAAATATTGTGTTTTTCACAGGAACAGGTGGCACTGCTAGAATTGCAAAAAGTATGGAAGAAGAATTCATAAAGAACGGAGTTCAAGTCTTTAAAACGGAATTGAATGGAAAGAGTATAAATAGAATGACCTCGGATTTACTTATTATATTATTTCCGGTTTATGCATTAAATGCGCCAAAGCCAATCGATGACATGATTGCCAAACTCCCGTTTGGAAAAGGACAGCCTACCGCAGTGTTATCGGTTTCTGGTGGTGGTGAAATCACACCAAATACAGCTTGCCGTGTTTCTACGATTCGAGGATTAAAGAGAAAAGGATATCATGTCTATTATGAAAATATGTTTGTAATGCCAAGTAATTTTTTGATTACTTATGAAGACATCCTATCTGCTATGATACTACAAAAATCAACGGATTTTTCCAAACAGGTAGTAACCGAAATTCTTCAAGGAACAAAGCGTCGTACAAAACCAAAGTTTCTTGATCGTATCCTTTCAAAGATTTTAGTGATTGAGAAGATTGGATGTAAACTGTTTGGTAAAAATTTAAAAACGAATGGAAAATGCAATGGATGTGCTTGGTGTGCAAAGCAGTGTCCTAGAAAAAATATTAAGATGAAGAATGGACGACCATCATTTGGGTGGAGGTGCATTATTTGCTTACGTTGTGTCTATGGATGCCCTAAAAAAGCAATTTTCCCAGGTATAGGGAAATTTATTGTATTAAAAGAGGGCTATAATTTAAAGAAGCTGGAAGATAATACGAAGGACCTGACGAATTTTCCACCAATATCTGACATAGCAAAAGGGAAAGCACTTAGTGGCGTAAAAAAGTATCTAGAAGAAAATTAAGAGAAAAAAAGGTTGAGCCATTTAATGTCTCAACCTTTTTTTCGAATATATCATAACCTATATCATAACCTTTTTATCAGGATGCTTATTAAACAACAAATCATTAATAAGATATATTATTAATAAGGACTGAATACTAGTATAAATCTAACGAAATCAAAGTACTGATTCCGCAGTAGAATACAAAAGCCTTTAATTTTTCGCATTACTCATAGCATCTTGCACTGCTTCTATAATTCCCATACTGCTGTAGGTTGCCCCTGAAACGGCATCAACATCTGTGGACTGGGCATCCATAATTTCACTTATGACATCGTCACATGCATAGTTGAAGTACCTTGAAGTATCTTCATTCGATAATACCTTGATACTCTTGATAACATCATTTTTTATCGTGATAGATACCGTTGTGGTTCCGTTTCTATAGCCAGTTCCTGATCCTTCATATTCACCATCCTTATATTTGGTGGTAACAGTAACTTTACAGGAATATTTCTTACTATTTACGGTAGCGGTAATTGTAGCAGTACCTTTTTTCTTTGCGGTTACTTTTCCAATACTAGAAACAGTTGCGACCGATTTATTACTGGACGACCATTTTACAGTATTAGTAGTTCCTGTAACTTTTAAATTATATGTTTTCCCAAGATTTAATGTTAGCTTTGTCTTATTGATTTTTACTGTTGTTGCGTTAACTGTGGCTACATTATTAAATGAAAATGGTAATGTAGGAACAAACATAGACAGTATGAATACGAAAATTATTGCAAAACTCACTCGTCTGAATTTTTTCATTTTAGATTATCCTTCCTTTTAATTAAGTATATCGCGCAAAACTGCTGATATAGGTTTTTTTATTGGTATAGTTATATATTTCTTGGTATTGATTATATTAGCAAATAAATGTGTTCGATTTATGTCGAAATTATGGTATCAATGCTTCGTTTAGAACGTTACTTCAAAAGAGTTTTTTAGCATGAATAAAAAAAGAGAAGATAGTCAAAAAAGCGACAACTAGATTGATGTATTAATCTAGTTGTCGCTTTTTTAATAAATAAGAATTAGAAATGTCTTGTGAATATTTCACTATCTTCTAAGAGACTTTCAATTGTATCAAAACCAAGACGATGCAGCAATTCAATCACATAAGGGTTATCAATCGGTGTTTTATAATTTGCCATATCTCCATATTTATTTACATTTTCACACCCTTGTATACGATCAATGATGGCTTTTGGACCGCCGACGCATCCACCAGCGCAACCCATTCCCTCAAAAAAGTTTGCATTGGTATTTCCGTCCAATAATTCTTTAATCATAGCCTTGCAAGCTGATACACCATCTGCTTGCTGTGTGCGAATTGATATTTTATGATCTGGATCAATACGTTTTACGGTCTCTTTTACCGCCTCACTAACACCTCCGGAACGCGCGTATATTCGACCAGCGTAAGAAGAGTGGTCCTTATCACTTTCTTCCATCTTTGCCGGATTAATATCCATTGCTTCAAAGATATCCGAAACCTCTTGGAAGGTCAATACATAGTCAACTGCACCAATCAAGTCGGGCTCTTTTGCCTCCGCTTTCTTTGCGATGCATGGACCAATAAAAACAGTTAGAGCATCTGGATGCAGATGTTTTACGGTACGCCCAGCTGCAATCATAGGTGATACAGCTCCAGGAACATGCGGCAAAAGATCATGATAAATTTTTCTAATCATGGCAATCCAAATTGGACAGCAGCAGCTAGCTAATTGAAAATCCGTCTCTTTATTTATATTATGATTAAACTCCAGTGCTTCTTTTAATGTAAGAATGTCAGCAAGCAATGAGACCTCAATCATACCATCAAATCCCATTTTCTTTAGCGCATTACGCAATTTACCTGGAGTCACTTCCTTGGTAAATTGTCCTAAAAAAGCCGGAGCCACAAGTGCATATGACAAGCCAGTGTTTGATTGAAGGGATTCTAGCGCAGGAATGATATCACGGCTCGCGGTTAATTTTTCTGAACGGCAATGATCAATACAAGCGGAACAGCCAATGCATTGATTTGCATTAATTTCTATTTTGCCATCTTCATTTTCATTGATTGCATCAAAGGAGCAGACGTTCATACAAGTGTTTTGATCTTTGGGAGAACAAGTACAATCGCCAGTCCGCCAGACATAACCATGTTTTTCCGGATGCAAAAGGCAATCCAGTTGATTGCTATCGTATTGATCATTATATCTTCTTTCTAATTCTTCGGTATTGGCTCCGGCAATTGCATCGGCCATAAGTGTTTGATATAATTCATTAAATGTTGTCATTTCTTACTCCTTTTTCCGCCTCGAATATATAAGAAATCTATAGAATATGAGTCTATTATAAGAGGATGTCCGTAGTTGTGTCAACTCATTCCAAATCAGATTTAGCTGACGAATATATTTAGTTTTAGAAATCACGATAATCCGCTTTTTTTCATATATTATAATGAAATATTTGTTCGAGGTCTCATAAATGAACGATTTTTTTGAAGAAAGAAAGAAATCAATAAATGCTATGCCTTTTCAATTATTCCCAACGCAAATTAAAACACAGAGCATGGGACAGATTCAAATACGTTGCACGACATCAGGCTTAATTCCGATTGAAAATGCGAAAGCAACGATTACATATCCTGGTCAGCCATCTAACATTATAGATATATTGGCTACCGATCATTCTGGCTTATCAAATAAGATAGCTTTACCAGCTCCCAATATAGACTATAGTCTAGAACCTTCCTCGGTACAGCCATATTCAACCTATGATATATATGTAAATGCCGCAGGCTTTGAACCGTCCGTTTTTTATAATGTTGAAATCCTTTCGAATACGAGTTCTGAATTAAGTGTAACGCTAACTCTTTTATCAGAAGATACTAAGGAGTTAGAAAAATTCGTAATATCAGATCACACATTGTATGGAGACTATCCTCCTAAAATTAAAGAAACTGAAATAAAATCGGTCAGAGAAACAGGAGAGATCGTATTAAGTCAAGTGGTAATTCCTGAATATATAATCGTACATGATGGAGCACTTGGTAGTACCGCAACAAATTATTGGGTTAAATTCAAAGATTATATAAAAAATGTTACCAGCAGTGAAATATATGCCACTTGGCCCGAATCGACTATTTATGCGAATGTTCTAGCAATTCTATCCTTCACCTTAAATCGAGTCTATACAGAATGGTATCCTAGTAAAGGATTTAATTTCACGATAACTTCATCTACAGCATATGATCATAAATGGATAAACGGAAGGAATATTTACGAAAACATCAGTCAAATTGTTGACTCTGTTTTTGTAAATTACCTATCGTTTCCCAACGTAATACAACCAATATTAACGCAGTACTGTGACGGTAATAAAGTTACGTGTCCTAATTGGATGTCACAATGGGGTTCGAAAACGTTAGGGGATCAGGGTTATTCAGCCATTGAAATTCTAAGATACTATTATGGAAATCAAATGTACATTAATACAGCCACACAAGTAGCTGGCGTTCCTTCGTCATGGAAAAATAAAGATTTAGTCATTGGCTCACGAGGTGAAAGTGTGAAGACGATGCAAGAACAGTTAAATCGAATAGCTGCTGTCTATTCCGCAATACCAAAGATTAGCGTGGATGGTATATATGGTCCAAAAACAGCTGCAGCAGTCAAAACCTTTCAAAACATATTTTCTTTACCGGCAACTGGTATTGTGAATCGAGCAACTTGGTATAAAATATCACAGATTTATGTTGGAATTACCCGAATAGCAGAATAGAAATAAGGGCTTTTGCTTTACAAATCAATATTGATTTGTCTGGCAAAAGCCCTTCAGTTAATTCCTGTTTTTTATTACCATTGTTTCGAAATATTTTTTAGTGCTTTTTCTGCACTACATTGTGTAGACGGCTCGAGAGAAATATCACCCAAAGCGACGATACCTACTAGACAATCGTTTTCAACAATCGGTAGTCTACGAATTTGTTTTTCGCTCATAATCTTCGCAGCATCGCTAACATCCATATCAGGTCTTCCTAAAACACAATCAGTTGACATAATAGAACTAACTTTTTCCATCTTTGTGTCCTGGCCACTGGCTACAGATTTTAATGTGATATCCCTGTCTGTAACAATTCCAACTACAGAATTCTGTCTGCATACTGGAATAGAACCAACATCATTTTGTTTCATTAATTGAGCTGCTTTTTCAACGGAATCATCCGAACAAACGCATGCAACATTTGTTGACATAATATCTTTTACTATCATAGAAATCACCTCCTTTCATAGATTGCCCAACAAATAGTAAAATATTTAGAATTTTAAAAAATTCTTACTTTGGAAAATAATAAAAATATAAAAAGGAAAATATTTCTAATTGTTATTCGTAAATGCCGCACAATAAATATTTCTTGGAATAAACTGAATACAGAAAAGGATTTCATATCCATCAAGGAGGTTTATGTATTTTATATGGACAATATTAATTATGGCAATGAAGCCAATCCGATTATCGGGATCCCATATGAAAATATAAACTGGGAAGACATACCGGGGCAGCCGTTTGGTATGGCCTCTCAGTTTAATCTATTTGTATTAGGGGATGCCAATAATATTGTCGATGTGGAAGGTGCTATGGCAGTGGGCGGTAGCTTTTATAGCACAAGAAGTTTAAGCATCGGCTTTGAACGAAAAAAAGGTCAGGTACCGATTGAATTATCACCTGATTTAGCAAGATATTTAGTTGGAAATATTGTTTCAATGCAAGGCCCTTTGGTAGTAATTGGGCATGCGGTTTCGGGTGGGAGTTTCCGAGCAGCTCCTGGAAGCACTTATTATATCGGAAAAGATAATTCCACGAACCAACCTGAAGAACTAAACTATTTATACCATGCAAATGGAGGAAGTCCTTATTGGGCTCCAAGTGATAAAGGTAACTATTATATTATCCCAAGCTATGATGTTCCCCGTATCATTCCAGCTTCGAGAATATCCGCAAATCTTTCCAACTTTTTTCAAAATGCAAGAAGAAGCATTGGAACGTTTCAAAATTGTATTAAAGGACTTGATGCAAATGGAACCGTTACCAGTAATTCCTATGAATGGGTTTTAACTGGAACGAATCCAATACAAAATATTTTTACACTAGATGTAAGGCCAAATGGTCTGTTAAATAAAGGTATTCGATTTAATATACCAGAGGGCAGTGTGGCTATTGTAAGATTACGAACTGGTCCAAATGCTCATTTACAGTACGGCTTATACGGAGAGGAACGTCTTGCAAATCATATTCTCTATGAATTTGAAGATGCAACTAACATTTACATGGAAAAATCTGCGGATATATGGGGAAGCATATTAGCACCTCAAGCTATGTTTCATGGGCATCCTACCGGCGGCCGTGTGAGTGGAAATGCTGTACTAGGAGGATTTGCAGTAAATGCAAACAGTGGATTTGAATTTCATTTATATCCATTCGTTGGGGGAGTTAGTTGTATGGAGAGTATGCCTGTACAAGTGGAACCAATCGTTCCACTTCCAATAGAAACTCCAATACCTGTTAGTACACCATTACCAGTAAATCAGACCAGTCCAGAAGTAGCACCTTGTCCAGTAGTGCCACCATGTCCTACATGCCCAGAAGCAGTAATATGCCCAGTAGTGCCACCATGCCCTACATGCCCAGAAGCAGTAACATGTCCAGTCATAGCACCTTGTCCAGTAGTGCCACCTTGTCCAATTTGTCCTACTTGTCCTATTTGCCCGGAGGAAAGACCATGTCCTACTTGTCCGGAAGTAGCACCAATTGTTTGCCCTTCTTGTCCAGACTGTCCAGAGCAAAGACCTTGTCCGGTTTGTCCAGAATGTCCAGAACAACAAATATGTCCTACGTGCCCAACTTGCCCCGTATGTCCAGAGCAGAAAATAATTTATGAGAAGGAAACGGAGTATGTGGCAGTTCCATTTCCTGTCCCAATAACAACAGAACCAAAAGCCCCAGTTTGTGAAGAATGCTTCATCAAGCCTGGTTTTATAGCAGGCAGTGTCTTTGCCTGTGATTGCTGTAGAAATCATGAGTGGGATATTATGCTTTATCAAATGGAAGATGGTAAAAGAAGACTTATTTACTGTATCACGATAAGCCATTTGGGATGTTTTAAATTTGAAGTAGATTATGATTGTTCTTATATACTAAAAATATGTCCAGCAAGAAGAAATTGTTGCTCACCTGTTTGTAAACCAAAAGTTGCATTTCAAAATATTGGAGTAGCTAATTTTATGATTGAATAAAATAGGAAGATAAAGTGAAATTAGTCGGTCTCTAAAAAACCATCAACTTTCAATAATAATTGATAGTTGATGGTTTTTCTACGTTCTTAACGGTAACTTAACTCCAAAGGATTAAGCTGATTTTAAATTTAAATATAGTACTGGCATTTTATGAAGCTTCATTTAGTATGATAGCTTATAAGCGAGTGATTAGATTATCGCAGAATATAATAAAAGTGAGATGAAGCTAATGTATCAAAAGACGAATAGAATACAAATGAGAAATGTGTTTTATCAAGAAGTAAACGAAACAATGAGATATGTAAATCCTTCTGACATTAGTATACCAGAAGGTTATGCAATTGAGGTTTTCGCACAACAATTAGATTCACCAAACAGCATGCTTTTTGATGAAAGCGGGAATCTGATTATCGCTGAATCAGGTTACACATCGGGTAATCCAAAAGTGTTACGATTGATTAATGGTCGTTTTGAGATAATAGCAGAGCAATTTAATCTTCCGATAACTGGAATCAATTATTTTAATGGAATCATCTACGTATCCCATAGGGGCGTAGTCAGTACAATTAACCAAAATAGGGAAAGGCAGAATATTATAGCCGGATTACCCAGCAATGGGGATTATTATAATAGCAGAGTAGTAATTGGTTATGATAATAAATTGTATTTTGGACAAGGGACAGCTACGAATTCTGGGGTTGTGGGCGTAGATAATGAATGGGTGGTCACATACCCATTATCATGCGATTATCCAGGTGATTACATCCTACTGAACGGGCAAAACTTTGAAACTAATAATATTCTAACAAAAGGTGGGCCAAAGGAAACCGTCTATACTGGAGCTTTTTCTCCCTATGGTGTACCAAATGCGCTATATGAAGTTAGAAAAGGACTTGTAAAAGCATCGGGTAGTATATTAAGAGCAAACCTTGATGGCACAAATCTTGAACTTTACGCATGGGGTTTTCGAAATCCTTCCTATATGAAATTTGATGAGTCAAATCGTTTATTTGTATCGAATAATGGTTACGAAGTCAGAGGCAGCAGACCGATAGCAAATGCTCTTGACGAGTTCTTCCTTGTATCTCCTGGAGTGTGGCATGGATGGCCGGATTATAGTGGTGGAGAACCGGTTACTTTACCAAAATTCAGACCTGATGGCGGGGTGCAACCTGAATTTTTAATAAAACAACATCCAAATCCAGCTCCAAAGCCTTTTACAACATTTCCTTCGCATTCAGGTATTATGGGCTTTGATTTTAATTACAATGAAACCTTTGGGCCTTATGGTGATGTGTATATTGCTGAATATGGTATTAGTAGATATATTCCAAATCAAAATATGTTACAATATATAGGTACTGGACACCGAATATCAAAAATAGATATAAAAACGGGTGAAGTCAGTACTTTTGCAATCAATAAATCTGGTTTACCGTCATCCATAACGTCGGAAGGTGGTTTTGAAAGACCTTCCGATGTTATATTTGGTCCGGATGGAGCGATGTATATATTAGATTTAGGATCGAATATCCGTAACGATCCGAATAATATCGTGCCTAAAACAGGAGTAATATGGAGAATATACAAAATTTAAGGAATCGTTATTTGGATAGTAAGTAACCACAGAAGAACGGATTAATAATAGTATATAAATATATAGGAACGGATATTGTATCAATATAGGATACTATGTCCGTTCCTTTGTATTGGCATGGATAGCGACCAAAAGAGTACGTACTAGTACACTATAGGGAAGGCGGATTTAAGTAGACATTAGCACTTAAAAGTAGCGTCTGAGTTAAACTCGTTAAAGAAGCAATGGATTCCTTAAAACCAAGTTCTAGCCAGTATTCTAATATTGCAACCATTCCTCCGGCTATAAAGTGAATCACGTATGGTTCCATGCCTGTTTGCCGATTGATATCTCCTTTTGAAAAAAGTAAATACATACGTACGGAATCTGCATATTCTATGTATTTTTTCGTTAAAAGATAGAATAAATTATCCCGGTGCAGATACGTAAGCAGCTGTTTTTCTTTGGCCCAGTATTCATAGTATTGGGTAAATATTTCAAAAGGTTCCATAGTCTCAATATCGAATTCGCTGCGAAAGGATTCAAATAAATGATCCAAGATATAGTGCAAAACATCTTCTTTGGTTTCAAAATTCCGGTAAAAGGTCTTACGTACAAGCTGTGCTTCCTGACAAATCTGTGTGACGGTGATTTCTTGAAAAGAATGTGTTTCTAATAAGCGGATTACGGAATCCACAATCCAATTTTGTGATTGCATGGCAATACTACTCGTTTGTTTTTTATACATAGTGACACAAATTCTCCTTTTTGTGTAAGTTAGAAAAGACATCTTGTATTTTCTTATTCTCTAATATACTATTATTTTGCATATGTCACAAGTGTGACATATGCAAAATTTCGAACCAATCATGATATTCCATAGAAAAATTTTAATATAGTATGCAAAAGAAAGTAGGAAGTGAGAACGGCATGAGTTATGTAAAAATCGTAGAAGAAATCAAACGATATCATATGGGTGAAAGTACAATCGTTGCTAATAATGGGATTAATTTTGAAATTGAACAAGGTGAATTTGCCATTATATTAGGGCCGAGCGGAGCAGGTAAGTCAACGGTTTTAAATATTCTAGGTGGTATGGATTTACCAGATGAGGGACAAGTATTTGTAGATGGTGTTGATATTGCAAGCTTTTCCGCAAAAAAATTAATCAAATACCGACGGGAAGATGTTGGATTCGTATTTCAGTTTTATAACCTGGTACCTAATTTGACCGCGAAAGAAAATGTAGAACTGGCAACACAGATTTCTCCAAATGCATTGGATGTCGATCAAGTATTGGACGACTTAGGACTTAGTGATCGAAAACTTAACTTTCCAGCACAACTGTCAGGTGGAGAGCAGCAGCGTGTTGCTATTGCTAGAGCATTGGCGAAAAATCCAAAATTACTGCTTTGTGATGAGCCAACGGGTGCATTGGATTACGAAACAGGAAAGCAGATATTAAAATTACTACAAGATACATGCAAAAATACAGGAACTACAGTTATTGTTATTACACATAATACTGCGATTGCGCCAATGGCTGACCGAGTGATTCACATACACAATGCAAAGGTTCGAAATGTCGAATTCAATGAATCCCCAATGCATGTGGAACAAATCGAATGGTAGATTGGAGTAACGAATGAGAAAGAAAAAAGCATTACGTAAGTTTATCTTTCAGGAAATACTTACTTCAAAAGCAAGATTTATTTCAATTACCTTATTGATTCTCATTGGAGTATCCTTTTTCTCTGCTTTAAATGCTTCCGGTCCGGATATGTTAAAAACAGCGGCACTCTTTTTTGATAATCAAAATCTGATGGATATCCATGTAGTGTCAACTATGGGATTAGAAAAAGAGGACATAGAAATACTAAAAAGTCATGCAGATGTGGAACGAATGGAAGCCGGATACAGTAAAGATGTTATAACCAAAAAGGAAAATAAACTATTAAAAATTTATTCCTATGATGATACGAACACATTAAACCAATTTGCAGTAAAGGCAGGACGCTTACCTGAAAAACCTGGCGAAATCGCATTATTGGGTAGTGATGGAATCAAGTCTTTATATCAGATGGGCGATACCGTAACGTTTATTTCTGAAAGTGAAGACTCTGATTTGTCAAAGCAGCTGAAAAGAACCAGTTACATGCTAGTTGGTTATGTAACAAGTCCAATGTATGTAAGTGAAAAGCAGCTTGGTAGTAGTTCCATTGGGAAGGGTACTCTGGATGGGTATGGCGTGATTTTTACCGATGATTTTAATCTATCGGTTTATACCGATGTCTATATGACGTTTGAAAGCCTTAAGGGAGTTGATCCTTATAGTGATTCCTACAAAGATAAAATAAAAGAATACCAAGACGAAATAGAGGATTCCTTTGAGAATCGTGCCGTAATCCGACTAAAGGATATAAAAGCAGATGCAACCAAGGAATTAATCGATGCGAAAACAAAGGTAGCAGACGGAAAAAAAGAGTTAACGGATGGACTTAAGAAACTAAATGATGCCAATGAAAAAATACAAGATGGCAAAAAGCAGATTAAAAAAGCAGAAAGTAAGTTGGCAGATGCAAAGAAACAGCTAGTAAAAGGGCAGGTTGAATATGATACCAATAAGGCCACTTTCGAAAAAAAGATGGCGGATGCAAAATCACAATTAGATACGGCAGCAGCTAGGTTGAAAAAAGAACAACAAACATTAACTGAACATAATGAAAAAGTGAAACAAGGAAAACTAGAGGTATCGAACGGTCTAACTCAAATTACTGAACAAGAGAAAACTCTTACGGAGCAAAAAAAGCAATTGTTAGAGCTCTTAGAAGAAACAAAGAAAGTAATATCTGTTCCAACTTCTCACATCACAAATGAGCAAAAAAGTGCCTTAATTCAGGCAGGGAGTGGCATTTCAACAGGAGATAATCAAACGCTTGGAGATTTGTGGACGTCGTATTTTAAAGGCGAAACAAGTGGAAATACCCTAGAAGAAACACTAGAGGCTGTTATTACCCAGGTGGAAAATGGATTAAAAACGATTTCTGATACAAAAAAACAATTATCCCTACAACTGGATGAATTAAATAACAACCAGATACAGTTAGATAATGCGCAAAAGACCTTAACTATGGGTTCCAAGGAACTGAGTGCAAAAAAGCAAACATATGAAACAGGAAAAGCCGATGGATACACCCAATTGTCTGTAGCAAAAAAGCAGTTAAATGAAGGTTGGTCGGAGTATAAAGAGGGCATTTCAACCCTTGAAACAGAAAAGAAAAAGCTTAACGATGCAGAGCAAAAATATAAAGATGGTTTGAACGAATATAATGATCAGAAAGTGGATGCAAACAAAGAGCTTGATGATGCCGAAGAAAAAATTGCAGACGGAGAAAAAGCATTGAAAGAGTTAGAAACACCAGTCTACTATGCATTTTCAAGAGATGATAACGCAGGCTATACAGAATATGCAGACAATGCAAAGCGCCTCGCCTCGTTATCTTTGGTATTTCCATTATTTTTCTTTGCCATAGCAGCTTTAGTCAGTCTAACTACGATTACACGTATGATTGAGGAACAAAGAGTACAGATTGGAACATTAAAAGCACAGGGCTATACAAACTTTGAAATCTCACTAAAATACTATGTTTATGCACTTGGTGCAAGTATTTTGGGAACAACACTAGGATTATTATTGGGTTTTTATGGCATACCAAGAATTATTATCAATGCGTATGGTTCTATGTATGATTTTCCAAACCGGGTGTTGGTTCCGTACTTATCATCGGGAGTATTCTCTTATGTAATCGCTGTATTTTGTACTGGAGTTACAGCATGGGCTGTCTTGCGGCAGGATTTAAAGAGTTCGCCCGCTGTTTTGATGCGTCCCAAAGCACCAAAACTTGGAAAACGCATTTTGTTAGAACGACTACCTTTTATATGGAATCGACTTAATTTTATCGAGAAAGTAACTATGCGTAATTTATTCCGTTATAAACAGCGTATGCTGATGACAGTATTTGGAATCGCTGGCTGTATGGGGTTAATGATGACAGGGTTTGGACTAAATGATTCGATATCGGATATATCGGATTTACAATATCAAGATATACTACGCTATCAGGCACTTGTGGTATTTGATGAAGATGCGACGAAAGAAGATTTAATAGAAGCAGAAGAGGGAATTGCCAATACAAGCGGAATTAAAGAGCACCTATTGGTACATGAAGAACAATTTGAAGTAAAAAAATCAGGTGTGAATACACAGCAGGTTCTCGTACTCATACCGAAAGAGATGGAAAAATTTTCACAGTTTGTAAGTCTTCGCAACCGTATCGGTAACCAATCCTATGGTATTTTAGATGAAGGAGCTGTTATTACAGAAAAACTAGCCGATTTATTTGGAATAAAAATAGGCGATACGATTACCATAACGGATTCTGATAATCAACAGTTTAAAATACCGGTTGCCAAAATCTCAGAAAATTATGCAGGACATTATATTTATATGTCACCACGCACCTATCAAAAATATGTTCATCAAACACATATTAACTATAACGGTGCATTGCTTCGCTATCATCAGGATAAAGCTTGGGAAGAAAAACTAACGAATGCTCTCAACCAGTATAGTGGCGTTCTAGCCGTTTCCTTTAATTCTTCGATGATAGAAATGTTTGAAGATTCAATGGGAAGCTTAAATATGGTAGTGGTAGTACTTATAATATGCGCCGCAGTGCTTGCCTTTGTCGTATTATATAACTTAACAAATATTAATGTATCAGAACGAATAAGGGAACTTTCTACGATTAAAGTATTAGGATTCTACGATAACGAAGTAACGATGTATATCTATCGTGAAAATGTCATCTTATCCTTATTCGGTATTATTTTTGGAAGCTTTGTAGGTAAATTTCTTCATTATTTTGTGTTAAATACCGCTTCCATGGATAATATGATGTTTAGTTACCGTTTACATGTGCACAGCTATGTATTTGCCGGGATATTGACCTTGCTTTTCTCTTCCATGGTAATGTGGGTAATGCATAATAAATTAAAGCATGTAGATATGATTGAAGCCTTGAAATCGAATGAATAATTGATATGGGAAATAAAATAAAAATGACACAATGCTTGCAAATGAGTATTGTGTCATTTTTTTTACACTCATAATGTGATTATGTTACAGATAGTGTAGTTCTTTCATGATATAATAAGCTTATCAATCTACCTATGAGGAGGTACTTACCATAATGAAAAACAGAACTATATTAATATTATTTATGATTCTTATAATAACTACTTTAAGCGCATGTAGTGCTAAAAGTGATTCTTCTGCTTCTAGTTATACAAAAATAACTTCAAAAGAAGCAAAAGAAATGATGGATCAGGAGGATACGGTTACTATTTTAGATGTTCGGACAGAAGAAGAATTTATCAGTGGACATATTGAAGGAGCATTACTAATTCCTGATAACGAAATTTTAGAAAAAGCCGAAGAAACATTACCAGACAAATCTGCTACCATCTTGGTATATTGCCGTAGTGGACGAAGAAGTGCCCTATCTGCCGCAGATCTTGCTGAACTTGGCTACACAAATATATATGATTTTGGCGGTATCATTGATTGGGAATATGATATTGTGACGGAATAAAATCAATGATCAGTCATTTATGATTAATTGACTTTGTTCATTAAAAAATGTTTTATATCCTAATTGCAAAAATAGAATTACCGTTAATGTGACACTACCAAGTATACCGAGCATAATTGCAATTTGATATTCGATTGCCGTAATAGGCGAAGTTCCTGATAATATTTGTCCTGTCATCATGCCAGGTAAAAAGACAATTCCCATACCAACCATTGAATTGATGGTTGGCAGGATTGCTGAATCAAAAGCATTATCTACAATTTGCTTTGATGCCGCTTTTGGTGTTGCGCCAAGCATTAGTGCGCCTTCAACTAAGCTTTTTTGAGTTTGCATACCATCCATCAAACGGCTGACACCTAAGGAAATACCGGTCATGGAATTTCCAATCAGCATTCCTGCAATCGGTATGAAATATCTTGCATCATACCAAGGTGAGATATGAACAACAATAAATAAAAAATAAAAAAGGCATGACACGGTACCAATAACCATAGAAAATCCAATGATTTGTTTTAGTTTGGGAGATAGTTTTGATTTGCTTCTTTTAATAATAGTGTAAACTGCGAATATCTCCATGATAACTAAGATAAAAATCGTATAGTAGGGCGACGATGTGTTGAAAAGGTATACTAAAATATACCCCGTAAGAATTAATTGAAGTGTCATTCTTACGGATGATATTAGTATTTCCTTTTCTCTTGGTATGCCTTTTAATTTAACAATCACCATTAAAATCAAAACAAATATATAAGCTGCAACCAGTTGCCATAACTGTAAATCTATTACACCATTCATCTGTTACACCTCCGTTTTATTTATAACTTTACCTTGTTTGATTTCTATTATATTTTCAGAATAAGTCTGTGCTATTTTTTTGGAATGAGTAACCATAATTAAGGTTTTATTAAATTTCTTAGTATATAAAATCAATTCTTCAATGATAATTCGTTCGGTTTCTTCGTCAAGAGCTGAGGACGGTTCATCCAGTAAAAAAACATCAGGATCCAGCAGTATGACTCTGCCTAAAGCAAGCCGTTGTTTCTCGCCGCCAGATAGTTTTTCACAGTTATCATTGAGATCTTTATTTAAGTGTACCATTTTTAAAATATTATGAAGTTGTTCATCTTCAACCATAGGCTTTTCTGCAAACTTTAAACCGATCAATAGGTTGTCACGAATAGTACCAGGGAAAATTGTAGGAAGCTGAGGAAGCATTACGACATTACGCCTCAAATCCACTGAATTAATTGTATGAAGGGGAAGGTTGTTGTAAAAAATCTCTCCACTATCACAACTATTAAGTTTGTTTAAAAGACGCAAAAGAGTAGATTTTCCACTTCCACTTTCTCCAATAATGCACGTCACTTCATTTTTTTTAAAGCTAAGCTCATCAATATTAAGAATATGCTTATACGTAACATTTTTAAGTGTAAACAATAATAATTCCTCCTCTTCATTTTATTTCTTTAAAATTCAAGTTCTCATTAATATAATTATAATACCAACATATTTTTTCTGCGATTGACTCTTTTTACGAAAATAGGTAAAATATGAATTATAATATCGATAAAAGTGTAACACGATAATGAAAATTACACAAATAATTTAGAGTGCCTTATTTCCGGGAACGTATTACATAATAGCAGCATGATAAAGTAAATGTCTGGAAAGTAAAAGCTCAAAATAGAGAATCCATACTGGAATTGAGACTGAAGTGTCCGAAAGAAGAGATGCTTTTAATAAATTATGAAGCTCCAAACGGAAAAAAACGCCATAACAGGCTTTGGAATGGTGGAACTGGATACGGAGAAATGAAGCTTTATCATAAAGACGGGAAAGAAAAAATATTGGTAGATCATATTGAATTCAAATCAACAGGATGTGAATATGGTGAGTATACAGAATAAGTGCAGTTTGCTTCAATTTACAAATTATAAAACTACTAACTATGATATTAAGTTAGTAGTTTTTTTGTACGGATTTTTAATGAGCCAAAAAATAATATATACATGAATGGATTCTCGTGAAGCGTTGGAGTAACTTGAAGGAATGTTTTGTTTTATTCTTGCGTAGTATTTAAGAAATGGGTTAGGGGATATAAATTGACAGAAAATGAACATTATCGGAATGAATTAATTTATATAAGCAGTAATGAGAGCCAGTGGTATTATGAGCAAACAGTAAATTTGAGAAATCAGGAGAATGAAATTATTCAATCAGAACAAAGAGAATTCACACTGGAAGAATTAGCTGAATATAATGGCACTGGCGGACGACCCGCCTATGTCGCAGTAAATGGTATTGTCTATGACGTTAGTTTATAAGCAACGTGGGGAGGAAGCACCCATTTTAACCTATATGCAGGAAAAGATTTGACAGCGCAGTTTAATGGATGTCATGGAGGAAATTTAGAGGTTTTAAAAAATTTACCCCAAGTAGGGGAGCATTCAAGAATAGTATGGAAGGGTGGGCTATGGAAACGATAGGACCATGCCATGTGGTGAATTCAAAGAAAACAACTGCAAGAAGTATCGTAAATTTAGCTATAAAAGAATTACAAAATAACAAAAAAGATAAAATTAATTTAATCTGGTTAGAGGCCACCGGTTGCTCAGGCAATATAATTTCTCTATTAAACGCAGAAAATCCTGATGTCATGTATTTGTTACAGGAAATGGTGAGCTTAAAGTACAATAATAGTCTTATGGCTGCTGAGGGAGAAAAAGCATTTAAACAGTTTTTGGATACCTTGGATACAGAGTTTATCCTAGTGGTGGAAGGGTCGGTATCGACTAAGGATAATGGTTTGTATAATATTATTGCACGATATCAGGGAAAAGCCATTACGGCTATGGAAGCTGTAAAATTGGCCGGGGAAAAAGCGAAATATGTACTTGCAGTAGGAACGTGCGCCTCCTATGGAGGAATAGCAGCCGCAAGGCCAAATCCTTCAAATAGTATAAGTGTAGCAGAATTTTTGAAGAGGGGAGTTATCAGAATACCTGGATGCCCAAGCCATCCAGACTGGGTGATTGGAACAATTGCAAATCTCATTGCCTTTGGAAGTTTGGAATTGGATTCACAAAATAGGCCAATCATGTTTTATAGTATTACGATTCATGATCATTGTCCTAGGAGATCATATTTTGATAAAGGTATTTTTGCAACGAAGCTAGGAGACTTGGAATGTATGTTTAAACTGGGCTGTCGAGGACCTATCACCAGAACGGATTGCCCTATGAGGCAGTGGAACGGATACGTAAATTGGCCAATTGGAGCAAATACACCTTGCATTGGATGTGCTGGGGAAAGTTTTCCTGATGGTATGGAGCCCTTTGTAAGGTACTAAATAATGTGCTG
Organism: Acetivibrio sp.; assembly: GCA_041739345.1. GTDB lineage: Bacteria > Bacillota > Clostridia > Lachnospirales > Lachnospiraceae > DIGJ01. Next base: position 179,716 of record JBGSNZ010000002.1, read on the forward strand.
GAGGAAGATATGGGAAGAAAGATTACAATTAACCCAGTTACTCGAATTAGTGGATTTTTGGAAATTGAAGTAGAGGTAGAACAAAATCAAATAATCGATGCGAAAAGCAGCGGTATGCTATTTCGAGGTTTTGAAAAAATGTTAAAGGGAAGGCCTCCTTTGGATGCAATTTTTTTTACAGAAAGGATATGTGGTATTTGTTCTACGGCCCATTCGATGGCTTCTACGCTGGCATTGGAAGATGTATTAAATGTTAGTCCGAATGAAAATGCCAAAATTATAAGAGACTTTATGCACGGTTGTGAATTTGTTCAAAATCATTTAAGACACTTTTACCAATATACTCTGCCTGATTTTGTTCGTGGACCAGAGATATCACCTTTATATACGAACACCCATAATGATTATAGGCTGCCGGGGGAGTTGAATAAGGAATTATCAAAGCATTATATGGAAGCTCTTGAATACAGTCGTTTAGCCCATGAGATGTTAGCTGAGCTTGGAGGGAAGGCTCCCCATACCCATGGTATATTTGTAGGAGGTGTAACCGTTAATCTAGATGCAGCAAAATGGATTAAAATAAAGTCTATCTTAGTTAAAATCAAAGAATTTGTAAATGCTAAAATGGTTCCGGATGTATATACCATTGCAAAGTATTACCCGGATTATTTTTATAATGGGTTTGGGTATAGAAATTTATTGTCGTACGGGGTATTCGATAGCTATGAAGAAAAAGAATTATTTTATATAGCACCGCAAGTGATGATTAATGGAGAAAGACAGAAATTTAACTCTGAAATGATAACAGAAAATATCCATCGGGCTTGGTATGAGGCCAGGAAGATAGAGCAAAGACCCACGGAACCAACGATAGACGAGAATCGGCATAAGGAGGATGCCTATAGCTGGATTAAGGCTCCTAGGTACGAACAAAATCCTATGGAGGTCGGACCTCTTGCACGAATGTTATTAAGTGGTAATTATAGGGGAGGAATTTCCACAATGGATCGTACCATTGCAAGAGTTCTAGAAGCAAATAAAATTGTCGTGATTATGGAAGAGCTCTTGGAGAGGATGCAGCTACAATCAACCCAGCAAGGGGAGTATGAGATTCCAAAGCTTGTTAAAGGGAAGGGACTAATTGATACAACGAGAGGAGCTCTAGGCCACTGGATTTTAATACAAGATCAGGAAATACATAATTATGAAATCATCACCCCATCCTCATGGAACCTATCACCAGAAGATTCCATAGGTTTCAAGGGAGTAGTAGAAGAGGCACTCATTGGAACCCAAATCAATGATTTGACAAGTCCTGTGGAAATTGGAAGAATTGTCAGATCCTATGACCCTTGTGTCTCTTGTGCAACCCACGTTATAAGTGACAGATACGAACCTATAAGAATTAGTGTCGTGTAATATGGCTGTTAAATGTATCGCGATTGGAAATACCATTATGCAAGATGACGGTATAGGAATTAAGGTGGCAGAGGCGCTTTCCCCACGCCTGGTACAAGAGCATATAGAGTTGATATTTGGAGAGACTGATAATGAATATGCCTTAAGTAAAATAGAAAATGGGGATTTATTGTTTATCATTGATTCAACTTTTCTTGATACAAATCCAGGAACCGTAACGTACATACCGATTGGTGAAGAGATAGGTCAGCATCACGAAGTTTATTCACAACATCAGCCAAATTTGATTTATTTACTAAAAACTTATGGAAAAGTTGTGGAAGGATATATCATTGGAATTGAGGTAGCAAAAATTGATTTTAGTTTAGAATTAAGTGATATATTAAAAACTAGGTTTTTATCTATTTGTGAAGAAGTGTATCTATTTATCTATCATACTATAAAGGGCCCAAGGTGAGACGATTGAAATATAATCAAGAAGCAAATAGTAGAAGATATGCTATAAAAGTGTTTGGTGTAGTACAAGGAGTAGGCTATAGGCCATATATTTATAATCAGGCGAATAATTTTAACATTAAAGGATGGGTTAGTAATCAGGGAAGTGCTGTAGTAATGGACATAGAGGGAGAGAAAATTAAGGTTAAGAATTTTCTGCTTCAAATAATAAAAAGTCCACCTAGCTTAGCAAGGATAGAAAAAGTAGAAGCTATTTCTAAATGCTGTATTGGTCATGTTGCATTCGAAATTAAACCTAGCTTAGGGGATACTGGGGGACTTAACTATTTGAGCCAGGATGTAGCCATCTGTCCTGACTGTCTAGAGGAGATGTTTGATCCGAATAGCGATAGGTATCATTATGCTTTTACCAACTGTACCGCCTGTGGACCAAGGTATACTATAATCCGTAAACTACCTTATGATAGGGAAAATACAACAATGGATGTATTTCCTATGTGCCCAAACTGTGAGAAAGAATACAATGCTCCAATTAATAGAAGATTTCATGCGCAAACCAATTGTTGCAAGGTTTGTGGACCTGTCTTAAGCTTATTGACAAATAGTGGGGAAGAAATCCTGTGTAAGGACCCTTTACAAAGGACAATTACCCTTTTGCTGGAGGGAAAAATTGTAGCTATCAAAGGGATTGGTGGATTTCATTTTGTCTGCGATGCGAGAAATCAAGAGGTAATAACAGTTTTACGAGAAAGAAAACATAGACCTCATAAGTCATTTGCTATTATGGTGAAGGATTTAGAAACAGCGAAAAAATTATGTTTGATCGGGGAAGCAGAGGAGAAGCTACTGATAAGCAATAAGAGACCGATTGTACTTTTAGAGAAAAAAGTGAACTGTAATTTACCTGACCAAATCGCTCCAAATATGAAGAAATTAGGAATTATGCTACCCTATACGCCATTGCATTATTTGCTTTTTCAAGATGGAATCTCATGTCTTATAATGACCAGCGGCAACTTAAGCAATGCACCAATACAGTATGAAAATGACCAAGCAATTAAAAATCTAGGGGGGATTGCTGATTATTTTTTAGTGCATAACCGAAACATATATATTCCAGCAGAAGATTCTGTAGTGAAAGTAATTAATAATCAGGAAGTTGTTATAAGAAGAGCGAGGGGATATACACCTTTTATCTTTCCTATGAAAGCAAAATACGAAATATTAGCCTTAGGAGCCGAAGAAAAAAGCACATTTAGTTTTACGCAGAATGGATATGGATATATGAGTCAATATCTAGGAGATATTAAAAACTACGATGCGTATATTACTTATAAAAAAGCAATCGAGAACTTAAGGACTATAATGGAATTAAAGCCTCGCATAATTGCACAAGATTTGCATGCGAGCTATTTATCTTCTGTGTATGCCAAGAGTCAAATGGGTAAAAAAACGGCAGTGCAACATCATCATGCGCATATGGTTAGCTGCATGGTGGAACATCATCTTTTGGAGCCTGTAATTGGGGTAATATTTGATGGGACTGGGATAGGAACAGATGCTAAGATATGGGGAGGAGAATTTTTTGTTGGAACAAGAGAGAAATTCATCCGTGTGGCTCACTTTAAGTATGTAGCAATTCAAGGAGGAGACCAAGCCATAAGGGAGCCGTGGAGAATTGCGGTAAGTTATCTGCATTCCATTCATTGTGAAAACTGGAATATCTTAGAGGGAATAGATATAAATAGTATTAATACAGTGAAACAAGCGCTTGATAAACATCTAAACTGTTATGATACATCGAGCGTAGGAAGGCTTTTTGACTGTGTTGCTGCTATCTTAAACGTACGACATCGTATCACTTATGACGCGCAGGCAGCAATTGAATTAGAAAATATCTTAGATCCCTATGTGGAGGAGGATTATTCTTACTCTATTTATGAAGAAAATGGAATGTATCAAATTGACTATCAGAGCATTCTATTTGGTATCTTAAAAGACGTAGAGAATGCATTACCTCCTGCTAGCATTTCAGCTAAATTTCATAATACACTAGGAAATTTAACAATAGACATGGTTTGTAGAATAAGCGAAAGATACGAATTGAAAATAGTTGTTTTAACTGGGGGAGTTTTTGAGAATAATTATCTACTTACATATATCTTAAAAGGATTAAAAGAAAAAGATATTACGGTCTATTATAATCAACAGTTTCCCACCAATGACAGCGGTATTTGTGTTGGACAGCTAGGAATAGTTGATGCGGTGGAGGAGATGATTTAAGATGTGTATCGCAGTTCCAGGTGAAATAATAGATGTTTTTCCTACACGGGCAAAGGTAACAATGATGGGTGTAGAAACAACCATAAACATTCAAATGATTGAAAACCCTAAAATAGGTGATTTTGTATTAGTTCATGCAGGATGCGCTATTGAAAGGATTGATAAGGAAAATTATGATGATTTGTTTGCTTTGTTTAAAGGATTGTTAGATGAGGATGAGAAAGGTTGATGTGATATACAATGGGTATGAATATGGGTTTTGAGAAGCATCTGATCAATGAAATTAATAGCTTGGTTACACAAGATTTAAAAATTATGGAAGTTTGTGGAACCCATACTCAGATAATAGCAAAGCTAGGATTAAGGTCAGTGTTATCCTCCAGAGTAAAATTATTATCAGGTCCAGGTTGTCCGGTCTGTGTGACAGATGAAAGCTATATTGACCTTGCTATAAAATTATTGAATACATACGATATTGCGATTGCTACATTTGGAGATTTAATGAGGGTAAGAGGTACTAAGGGATGCTTACTGGATGAAAAAGCGAGGGGAAAAGATGTAAGGATAATTTACTCTCCCTTAAATTTAATCGAAATGGCAGATACGAATAGAGAAAAAAAGTTTTTATTTTTAGGAGTTGGGTTTGAGACTACAGCCCCAATTATAGCGTTAACGATAAAAACAGCAGCCCAAAGAGGCATAAAAAATCTTTTTTTCCTCACTTCAGTAAAACTTATGCCACCAATATTACATTACATATTTGGGCAGCCAAACAATGAGATAAGCGGTTTGATCTGTCCGGGGCATGTAGCAACAGTGAAAGGTTCAAACTACTTTCGATTTATTGGAACAGATTATGGAATTCCAGCTGCTGTATGCGGATTTGAAGCTAGAGATATCCTAATTGGAATTCATTACCTAGTAAAAAAAATCGTACAAAACGAAAAGCAGTCATATGAAAATCTTTATAAAAGATGTGTAAGAGCGGAGGGTAACCCCATTGCCAATCAATTAATCGATGAGGTGTTTCAGACTTCAAATGGAGAGTGGAGAGGAATTGGCAGGGTTGAGAATTCAGCATTAACAATCAATGAAAAATACGCTGCCTTCAATGCGATGGAAGTTTTTGCATTAAAAAATAATTTTAAACAACTTGGAATAAGTTGTGAATGTAAGGATATTTTGCTAGGAAACAAGACACCAAGGGAATGTAAGCTTTTTGGATTACTATGTAATCCGGTAAATCCCTATGGACCTTGCATGGTGTCTACGGAAGGATCTTGTGCTATTGCCTATCGGTATCGGGAGGAAATTTAGGATGGAGAATATTATTACGCTACGGCATGGAGATGGGGGTAAGTACACAAACTTGCTTATTAATGAGATTTTTTATAAGAATTTTGATAATGATCTGCTACTAAATTCCTTGGATGCCTCCGTTTTTGAGGTTGTTCAAGGAAAACTTGCATTTACAACGGACTCCTATGTCGTAAAACCTCTTTTCTTTTCTGGAGGAGACATAGGTAAACTAGCTGTCTGTGGAACGATAAATGATTTAGCTACAGCGGGGGCGAAACCTTTATATTTAAGTTGTGGGGTAATTATTGAAGAGGGTTTTGATATGGGTTTACTAGAAAAAATTACTCAATCCATGGGAGAGATTTGTAGAAAAACAGGAGTGAAAATTATCACAGGTGATACAAAGGTTGTGGAGAAGGGTTTTGTAGATGGATTATTTATTAACACCTCAGGAATAGGCGTGGTACAAGGTGGATATAATTCAAAACCAATACAAGAAGGTGATCAAATTATAATAACGGGAGGAATTGCAGAACATGGCACCACCATAGCCATAGAACGATATCAAATAGAAGTAGTAGGGAATATTAAGAGTGATTGTATGCCATTAAATAACATTGTTGAACGGCTTCAAAAGTATATGAGAAGTATTAAATTAATGAAAGATCCTACTAGAGGCGGCTTGGGGACAGCCTTAAATGAAATAGTAGAGGTGGCTGGAAGAGGCGTTTGTTTATTGGAGGACGCAATTCCTATTACAGGAGAAGTAAAAGCTATTAATGAACTATTAGGATTAGATCCGCTATATCTTGCCTCAGAAGGGAGAATGATTATAATAGTAGAAAAAGAGAAAAGTCAAAAAGTACTAGCAGAGGTTAAAATGTGCCAAGGTTGTGAAGATGCGGCCATCATAGGAAATTTCACTTCAAATGAGGTTAGACCAAGTGTTTTGTTAGAAACCGGTATAGGAGGGAAAAGATTAATTCAACCACTTGAAGGTGTAATGATACCAAGGATATGCTGATTTCACTTTTAACTTTATTTAATTAAAAAGAGTAATTCATACGGACCTTGTACAATATAATCGGCTTTGGCATTTTGTAGTTCTCCTTTTTCTGCATATCCGTATTCAACGCCTACACTTTTTATTCCGCATTGTTTTGCCCCATTAATATCATGCTTGCGATCGCCAATCATAATTACTTCGTCTTTATTACAATGGATTCGGTTAAGAACTTCTTCAATTACCTCATTTTTCTTCGTTCGAGTACCGTCGAATTCACTTCCTACGATTAAGTCAAAATACTGGCTAAGTTCAAATTTTTCACATATACGAACAGCAAAATCGGTTGGCTTGCTTGTCGCTACAGCAAGAACTTTCCCAGCTTCCGTTAATTGTGCAAGTACTTCTCTAATTCCAGGAATTAATTTATTTTCAAAAATTCCGATATCCGTATAACGTTCTCGATAATAAAGTACGGCCTGCTTTGATTTTTCTTTCTCAAATCCATACAATGATGAAAAAGATTCCTCTAAAGGAGGACCTATAAATGCAGTTAGTTTATCGCATTTTTCCTCGATACCAAATTTTCTTAATGCATACTGGACACTTTTTGTGATTCCCTCTTTTGGGTCTGTTAGCGTACCGTCTAAATCAAACAATATATATTTTATCATCTTATTTCTCCACATTTTTTTATTATGGTATCATAAATCTAATTTTATATCAATAATAGTTCATTAATTCCTGTAAAATCACAGCTTCTATTTTTTTTATTATCATTTGCCTGTTATAAAGTGAATTGCTCTATTTTAGTACATTATTTTAAATTTACAATAAGCTACAAATCGGATTTTTTCAATAATTCTGCTTGTAAATCAAGTCTTTTATCAATAATATTTTTATTCTTCTGCATTAATATTATTCCAATGCCGAAATTTATGCACAATGTATATTTTTCGAACATAAAAATGCTCATATTTGTTACAGTTGACAATACTTTTATAGTAAAATATAATAAGTGTACAATTATTCATTGATATTTTCGATAAGCAATAAAAAAGGAGGATATTGTACGAATTTTATACGTGTTGAGGAAACTATTTAAATTCAAAGGAGGTTCTATATGTTAAAGAAAACATTAATAATCAATGGTGTTAAGACAACTCTTGTTTCTGAACCGGATGCAAAACTATCCGATGTATTAAGAAAACAGCTTGGTCTGACAGGAACTAAGGTTGGTTGCGGAATTGGCGAATGCGGTTCCTGCACTGTCATTTTAAATGGTAAGGTAGTAAGATCATGTATTACAAAAATGAATAAACTAGACGAGAATGCCGAAATCATCACAATTGAAGGTGTCGGAAATAAGGACAATCTTCATCCGCTTCAAATTTCCTGGATGGTAAATGGTGGTGCTCAATGTGGTTTTTGTACACCAGGTTTTATTGTTTCGGCTAAAGTACTCTTAGAAGAAAATAATAATCCAACAAGAGAAGAGGTTAGAGACTGGTTCCAGAAGAATCGAAATCTTTGCCGTTGTACCGGCTATAAACCATTAGTTGACGCTGTTATGGATGCAGCCAGATTAATTCGAGGCGAAATTGAAGTAAAAGATCTTTGGAAACAGTTACCAGAAGGTGCTTCCATTATGGGAACCGAATACATTCGTCCTTCTGCATTAGCAAAAGTTACCGGAACATGGGACTTTGGAGCAGACTTAGGATTAAAACTTCCTGAAAATACGCTTCATGCGAAATTGGTACAGGCAGAAGTATCCCATGCAAATATCCTTTCTATCGATACTTCCGAAGCGTTAAAAGTTCCTGGGGTATATGCAGTATTAACGTATAAAGATGTAAAAGGAAGCAATCGAATTAATGGCTTGGCATTCCCTTCCAATAAAGGCGATGGCTTAGATAGACCGATTTTAAGTGATAAAAAAGTATTCCAATATGGAGATGCACTTGCTATCGTATTAGCAGAAAATGAAAAAGCTGCTCATGCCGGTGTTGAAAAAGTTAAGGTAGAATTAGAAGTATTACCTGCTTTTATGAGTGCACCGGAGGCAATGGCGGATGATGCAATTGAAATCCACCCTGGTACTCCTAATGTATATTTTAATAACTTCATTAGTAAAGGGGATGATACTGCTCAAATAATGAACAGTGCTCCATATGTTGTAGAAGATAGTTTCTATACGCAAAGACAGCCTCATTTACCAATTGAACCGGATGTTGGCTTCTCTTATTTGAACGAAGAAGGAAAATTGATTATTCATTCTAAGAGTATTGGTATTCATTTGCATGCATTGATGATTGCGGAAGGTGTAGGATTGAAAGCAGAAGACGTATTTATTATACAAAATAATACCGGCGGAACTTTTGGATATAAATTCAGTCCAACCATGGAAGGTTTATTAGGAGTTGCTACCCTTGCAACAGGAAGACCGGTATATCTAGAGTTTAGTATGCGTCAGCAGATTACTTATACCGGTAAGAGATCCCCATTCTGGACTACGATGAAAATGGGGGCAGATAAAGATGGTAAAATTTTAGCTCTTGAATCGGACTGGACAGTTGACCATGGTCCTTATTCTGAATTTGGTGACTTATTAACACAAAGAGGATTCCAGTTTGGCGGTGCAGGATATAATATTCCTAGTATTCGTGGATTTGGACATACTGTCTGTACAAACCATGGATGGGGCTCTGCATTCCGTGGATATGGTTCACCGGAAATTATGTTCCCATCCGAAGTGTTAGTGGATGAGTTAGCTGAAAAAGTAGGTATGGATCCATTTGATTTTAGATATAAGAATATTTATCGCGAAGGTGCTACGACGCCAACCGGATGCCAGCCCGATGTATATTGCTTAGAAGGATTATTTGATAAAGCTCGTCCGGTATACGAATTAGCAAAACAGACGGTTGCCGAAAAGAATGCCAATAGTCAGGATAAGAAATATGGAGTTGGTGTTTCCGTTAATATCTATGGTTGTGGTTTAGATGGCCCTGATACTTCAGAAGCATGGGCAGAGTTAACACCGAAGGGCGTTGCGATTGGAAATTCATGGGAAGATCATGGTCAGGGTGCGGATATCGGTACATTAACCTATGCACATGAAACTTTGAAAGCACTGAATCTTAAGCCAGAACAAATTGATCTCGTTATGAATGATATGACAAAAACACCGAACAGTGGACCATCTGGTGGAAGCCGCCAAAACCTTGTAACTGGTAATGCGATTACAGTTGCATGTAGAAATTTGTTAGAAGCAATGAAAAAAGAAGATGGCACATACAGAACCTATGATGAAATGGTAGCAGAAGGTTTCGCATTAAAATACGCTGGCAAGTGGACAGCTCCATGTACGGATACGCCTCCAGAAGGTGGACAGGGTAATCCATTTGCAGGTTATATGTATGGTGTTTGCATCGCAGAAGTTGAAGTTGAATTAAATACTGGTGTAACAAAAGTTGAAAAGATGACGTTAGCAGCAGATATTGGTACGATTATTAATAAACTGGCTGTAGATGGACAGATGTATGGAGGTCTTGTTCAAGGAATTGGTCTTGCATTAACAGAAGACTTTGAAGATTTGAAGAAACATACAACATTAACCGGCTGTGGAATTCCGAAAATCAAAGATGCTCCAGATTCACTTAATTTGCTTTATACACAAACAAAAAGACCAAATAACTTCTATGGAGCCTCCGGTGCTGGAGAAATGCCTCTTGCTGCACCGCATGCAGCGATTATTAATGCGATTTATAACGCTTGCGGAGCAAGGGTAACACATTTGCCAGCAAGACCGGAAAAGGTTCTTGCTGCCATAAAAAAATAAAGTATAGTTATAATTGAAAATGTGGAATTGGGATGTGTTTTAACTGAATAGGTTATTAGCATACTCCCAATTCCTATTTTCCTATAAAGAAAGAATCCTTAACTTAATTTAAAACTTGGAGGATGTTATTCATGGATTTAGAGAAATTATTGGAAATCGGAAATCAATGCATTCATTCTGAACCACCAGTATGTGTAGCATCCTGTCCTGTGCATATGGATGTCATTGCTCTGGTGACAGAAATTGAAAAAGGTGATTTTAAGAATGCTTACAAATTAATGGACAGTAAGATTCCTTTCGCCCGATTAATTGGGAAGATTTGTGATCATCCATGTGAAAATGGATGTGTTAGAAAAGATGCTGGTGGTAGTATCAATATTAGTGAATTAGAAAAAGCTATCATTCACTTTGGTTATTTTTCGCCGAAGAAAACGTTACCACTACCAAAACAAAAAGGTAAGGTTGCAGTGATTGGTGGCGGGGTAAGCGGAATTGTTGTTGCAGCCCTTTTAGATAAAAAAGGATATCAGGTAACTATTTTTGAAAAATCAGATCGATTAGGCGGAAGGCTTTGGGATTATGAAGGAGAAGTTCTTGATAAGGAAACAATAGAAGAAGAACTTCAAATAATCGAAAAAATAGGGATTCATATAAATTATAATATAGAAGTTTTGGATGAGGATTTACCAGAATATATGGATAAATTTGATGCCGTATATTTGGGTGCAGGACATTGGGAGAAAAACTATGCCATAGATTCAAGCACTTTTAAGGCAGACAATCTTCCATTATTTATTGGCGGACAAATAGCAAATCAGAATCCTTCCATTATTTTTTCGGTAAGTGCAGGAAAAAGAGCAGCAATTTCAATCGATCGATATATTGGAAAAATTTCCATTTCCGCCTCAAGAGAACGAGAAGGCAGCTATGAAACCTTACTAAACTATAAGGTAGATGATGTAGAATCCACTGATCTCGTAGAAAAAGAGACGGATATCTATTCGGATGAAGAATGCAAAAAGGAAGCAAAGAGGTGCCTGAAATGCCAGTGCAACGAATGTATTAAAGCTTGCAGTCATATGCAAAAATATAACCTAACGCCAGATGCCTACATTCGAAAGATTAATCATAATGAACGAGTGATCCTTGGAACTCATTTTGCAAATGAACTGATTAATTCTTGTACCGAATGTGGATTATGTAAAGAGCAATGTCCCGTAGGGATTGGTATGAAAGATATCATTCATGAAACACGAAAGAGCATGGTAGATAGAGGTAAAATGCCTCCATCTGCTCATGAATTTGCACTTAGAGATATGCAATTTAGTAACAGTGACTCTTTTTCATTTGTTCGAAAACAGCCAAGCAAGGAACAATCGAAACAAAATTTTTATTATCCGATAATGGCTTTTTCGCAATATGTAAGAGGTTTATATAAAGGCTCCGGTAAGACTGGATATTTATTTTATCCTGGCTGTCAGTTAAGTGCGACACATTCTGCACATATAGGTGAAATATATAAGCATATTGTTGGAACAATAAAGGAAAATGAGGCAGATCTTGATGTCGGTCTTTATTTAGGGTGCTGCGGTGCTCCTGCAGACTGGGCGGGAAGACAGGATCTAATGAACGAAACGGTTTCAAAGATAAAAAGTGTATGGGAAGCGATGGATAAACCAACTTTTATCCTTGCGTGTTCTAGTTGTGCAAGCACATTTGCGAAATATTTACCTATGATTCAAACCGTTTCTTTGTGGGAAATATTTGACCGGTATGGTTTACCAGAAGTTGACATAAAAAAAGGAAAACGTATTCTAAACATTCATGATGCCTGTGCCACAAGACATGATTCAAAGATCCATGAAAGTATACGAAACATTGTGAAGACATTAGGTTATAAAATAGAAGAACTTGAATATTCGAAAGATAAAACAAAATGCTGTGGTTATGGTGGATTGGTATCTTATTCCAACAAAGAACAAGCCAAATCTTTTCAGGTAGACCGTATCCACGAAAGTACGCAAGATTTATTAGTGTATTGTGCTATGTGCAAAGACTCCCTGGTTCGAGATAATAAACGGGCTTTTCATATTTTAGATATTATTTATGGAAAAGAAGATAGCGATGCAACACTTCAGCAAATGCCATCATTATCAGAGAAGCATAATAATCGAAAAAAACTGAAAGCAGATTTACTAAAAGTTATATGGGGTGAAGATCAAAATATGGATTCAATGAACAATTATGATTTTAAATTGAATATTTCAAACGATGTTTGTGACATTATGGAACAAAGATATATCTTAAAAAATGATATCGAAAAAGTAATTGACCATTCCAGAAAAAATAACGAGCGCTTCTATAATCCAGAAACTTCAAACTACCTGGCCAGATTAAAACTTGAAAATGTGACTTACTGGGTCCAATATGAAGAAAAGGGAAACGAAATTTATGTAAACAGTGTATACAGCCACAGAATGGAAGTAGTGGAGGAATAATCATGAATGATGCATCAGAAAATAAGGTTCCATGGATATGTGCAAAATGCCAGAAAGAGTTAGTGGAGGAAAAAGTAAAGGTAAAGTATCTGGATGGTAATTTTGAAGTTGAACTATTAAAATGTCCGGAATGTAACCATGTTTTTATCAGTGAAGACCTGGCATTAGGCAAGATGTTAGAAGTAGAAAAAGGACTGGAGGATAAATAACAATGGGAGTTCAGGGGAACCGTTGTAATGCATATGAAAGCAGATGTATGAGCGACGTTTTGGGACAAACATTAAGACCTGGTGAGTTCAAACTAACAGAAAAAGCGCTTGAAATCTGTAATATTACGAATCAGGACAGCGTTCTTGATTTAGGATGTGGTATGGGAGCCACGATCGAATATCTATACAAAAAGTATAATATAAAAGCTGTAGGCATCGACCCTTCCGAAAAATTACTGGGTATTGCAAGGCAGAAGTGCGATTTTGCGAATTTTGTATTAGGAACTGGGGATATGATACCATTTCCGGAGGAAAGTTTCCAATGTGTATTTGCGGAATGTACCTTATCTTTAATGAATGATTTAAATCGGACAATACATGAAGTAAACAGAGTATTAAAGAAAAATGGATGGTTTGTCATTACGGATGTTTTTGCTAAAAATCCAAATGAGATAAAGGAATTGGAAAGTTGCTCCATCCATAGCTGTATGAGAGGACTTCATAATTTGGAGGTATTGCAGGAAAAATTAACAAACGCAGGATTTGAACTCGTTTATTTCGAAGATTGCAGTGATTTACTAAAAGAGTTGCTGGTTAAAATAATCTTTTCCTATGGATCGATGGATATTTTTTGGAACAAAGCAACGCATGACACCGATTGCATATCCGGAATGGAATTTAAAGAAAAGTTACAGTTATGTAAACCAGGGTATTTTATTCTGATTGGTAAGAAAGGAGAAACCATATGAATGATTTAGCATTTAAAATATTCAAACTGTCGGCATCCGGCTTTTGCTGTACGCAGATCATGTTGAAATTAGCACTTGATGAAGAAGAAACGGAAAATAATGATTTGATTCGCGCGGTCAATGGACTTTGTAATGGAATTGGCGGAACTCAAAAAACCTGTGGTGTTTTGAGTGGTGGAATTGGAATCTTAGGATTATATGCCGGAAAAGGCAGTGAACGAGAATATGCGAGGGAAAACTTCTCCCGTATGATGCACGAGTTTTTGGAATGGTTTGAAGGGTCGTTTGAAAGCTTGGAATGCGAACAGTTGATTGGTCTGACGAAATTTGAAGATGGTGATCAAAGCTATCAGGTAAAATGCGGGGATATGCTAGTAAAAAGTTATACGAAGATTTGTGAGATTTTGTCGGAATACGATTATGAAATTGGAAGCAGGGAATCCATATGAGTAAATATACATTCGTTGAAACGCAAAGTTTGTGTCCAATCTGTCTAAAAAAGCTAGATGCATTCATAATTACAGAAGGTAAAAACTCCTATATGTCAAAGACATGCACGGAACATGGGACCTTTTCGTCTGTTTTGTGGAGAGGTGGAATGCCTATGGCTGAATGGGTACAAACAAAAGAAAGAGCGCACATTGAGAATCCCGTAACCAAAGTGAATCTAGGTTGCCCGTTTGATTGCGGACTTTGCGAAGAACATAGACAGCACACCTGTACCGCGTTAATTGAAGTCACACAAAACTGTAACTTAACGTGTCGATTCTGTTTTGCGGATTCTTCTGCCAGAATGTCAAAAGAGCCTTCCTTAGAAGAAATCCGTTTTCAGTATCAAAGCATCTTACGAGTTTCCGGAATATGTAACATTCAGCTTTCTGGCGGGGAACCTACCATAAGAGATAATTTACCAGAAATTATAAAAATGGGAACGGATATGGGTTTTTCCTTTATCCAGGTCAACACGAATGGGATTCGTATGGCAGACGATGAAAACTATGTCATCGCATTAAAAGAAGCAGGACTTAGCTCCATCTTTTTACAATTTGATGGCACAAGTGATGAAGTATATAAAACACTACGGGGCAAAGCACTTTTTGATAAAAAGGTAAAAGCAATAGAACACTGTAAAAAGCATGATATTGGAGTCGTTTTGGTGCCAACGCTGGTTCCATTCGTTAATATTAATCAAATTGGCGAAATCATTCAATTTGGAATAGAACACGCGCCAACGGTAAGAGGCGTCCATTTTCAACCTGTCAGTTATTTTGGAAGGATGCCAAAATCACCGCAAGATATTGACCGCATCACATTACCAGAAATAATGGACGAAATAAGCAGACAAACGCAGGGCATGATTCAAATTGAGAGCCTGAAACCGCCAGGATGTGAAAATTCACTTTGTTCCTTTCATGGCAACTATATCATTGAGGAGCAAGGTCTTAAGCAGGTTACAAAACGTGCAAGCTGTTGCTGCAGCACACAAAAAGCAGAAGAAGGCGCTATTAAGGCAAAAGCTTATGTTGCCAGAACTTGGTCAAATAATAGCTGTAGTGAGGAAAACCAGGCAGATGACTCTGATTGGGATAAAATCATAAAAAATATAAAAAGAAATTCCTTCAGTATCTCTGCAATGGCATTTCAAGATGCCTGGAACGTGAATTTAGAGAGAATAAAAGATTGTTGTATTCATGTTGTAACTAATGATGGCAGACTCATTCCTTTCTGTATGTATAATTTAACCAATGCAGAAGGAAAGTCTCTATATAGACATTAAGAAAAGAGGAACCTTTTTGAAGCTGACACCACTGGAAAACTGGATCATGGATCGTACCGGTATTGCTACGAAAAGCCAAGAGGCTTTGGAAGCATATCAATTCAATCAACTGATTCAAACATTAAATTATGCGAAGAAAAAGAGCCGCTATTACAAAAAATCATTGGAGCATATCGATATTGATTCGATTCAATCTATAAAAGACTTTGCCAGGATTCCATTTACTAATCCGGAAGATATTAAAAAGGACTCCCTTGATTTTTTGTGTGTATCTCTTAGTGAAGTGAAGCGTATTATTACCATCAATACTTCAGGTACAAGCGGTGACGAAAAAAGAATATATTTCACAGAAGAGGATTTAAATCATACGATTGATTTTTTTCAGTATGGGATGCGCTGTTTAACCGATGAAAGCGACCGCGTGCTCGTGCTACTTCCTGGTAAAGCATATGGAAGCATTGGAGATCTGTTAAAAAAGGCATTAACTTCATCCCATGTGAAATGTCTGATTCATGGAGTTTTGACAGATCTTGAAGAGGTCACACGCCTAATAGAAGAACATAATATCACCTGTATTGTAGGAATCCCGATGCAGATACTTTATCTAAGCAGGACAAAAAGTGATGTCTTTCAAACTTATATTAAAAAAGTGTTACTGAGTACCGATTATGTACCTGACATTTTAGTGAAGGAGCTAAAAGACAGGTTTCATTGCGACGTTTATAATCACTATGGTATGTCTGAAATGGGGTATGGTGGCGGTGTTGAATGTGAAGCCTTACATGGTTATCACTTAAGAGAGGGAGACTTGTACTTTGAGATCATAGATCAAAAAACTGGAGAGCCTGTGAAAGATGGGCAGTATGGAGAAATAGTCTTTACAACGTTTCATCGGCAGGCAATGCCGCTTATTCGATATCGAACTGGAGATATTGCAAGGTTTTCAATGGATCCCTGTGCTTGTGGTACCTTCCTTAGAACCATGGACAAAGTAACCGGAAGAATTTCGAATAAATTGGTTTTAAATAATTTAGGAGTAATACACTTAAGGCAATTAGATGAGGCTATCTTACAATTTAGCGAGGTTCTTGATTATAATGCCAGTATAATGGATGGTGACCAAGTCGTAATTGTATTAACGATGAACAATATACACGAATTCGAAAATAGGAGAGAAGCGATTATCAACCGCATTTATGAAAGATTTCATTTTCCTATCCATTTAGAACTAAAGTATCAGCAAGATGACAGAACACCTAAAATTACAAATAGTATGATAAAAAGAAAACTCTATGATTTGAGGACTTACTAAGGCAAGGAGGGAGTCGCTTAATGAAAAAGGAACGAATTGCTGTAATTATAATTGCTGCCGGTTATTCATCCAGAATGAATCATTTTAAACCGCTACTTAAATTCGAAGATAGTACGGTCATTGAACGGTTAATTCATACTTACAAATGTGCTGGAATTCAGGATATTTATATTGTTGTCGGATATAAAGGTGAAGCTATCGCTGAAAAACTGAACGGATTCGAAGTTAATATTGTATACAATGATGCATATGAAGAAGGAATGTTTACCTCTGTCAAAAAGGGAATTCTTGCATTAGATAAATCAGTTGATGCATTTTTTATGCAACCAGTAGATATCCCTTTAATAAAAGCAAAAACTTTGGTATTATTAAAGAATAGTTATGTTACCTCTGAGAAAGGTGTTATTTACCCTACTTTTAACGAAAAAAAAGGACATCCACCTTTGATTGATTGCAAATACAATTCTACAATCCTAAACAGTAATGGAGATGGTGGTCTGAAAAGAATTTTGGAAGGATTTACAGAGGATTCCCTTGATGTCCCTGTTTTTGATGAAGCAATTTTAATGGATATGGATCGAAGGGAAGATTATGAAAAACTCCTAAAATATGATAAACTAAATGCACCAAATAAAGAAGAGTGTTTTGCAATTCTTTCGTATTACCAGGTTCCTGATTCTATTATAAGACATTGCGAAACGGTTGAATACGTAACTCACATTATCTACAATGAAATTAGTTCGAAGGGAATTTTTTTAAATGATAATGCACTTTTTGCAGCAGCACTTCTTCATGATATAGCAAGAAAAGAAAAAAATCATTCGATCATAGGTAGTAATATGATAAGAGAAATCGGCTTTAGCTTTGTAGGTGATATCATGGCTTCTCATATGGATATTGAAGTATGTGAAGATGGTCCCTTAACAGAAAAGGAAATATTATATTTAGCGGATAAATTAGTGAAGGAAGATTTGATTTGCAGAATTGATCAACGCTTTGAACAGGTAATAAATAGCCAAGGAGATAATCCGGAGAAAATAGAGAAAATACGGATGCGGTGGCTTTCAGCAAAAGCAATTATTAAGAAAATTGAGAGAATCACATTAAAAGGGTTTATGTATGGATAAGAAAATTTATCTAATCAGGCATGGAAAGATCGATTTTGGAAATGTAAAAAAATATATTGGAATAACGGATCTATTATTAGATCATACGGGAATAGAACAGGCTTATGATTTAAAACGTTTTTTTCAGCACATAACGATTGATAAGGTCTATACCAGTCCATTAAAAAGATGTTTACAAACTTCAAAAATTATATGTGAAGATAAAGAGCAGGATATTATTGTGGCTAACGAATTTGCAGAAATCAATATGGGGCTTTGGGAAAACAAACCAATCGAGTCAATCAAAAAAAACTTTCCAAAATCGTTTGAAGAAAGAGGTATAAATATAGCATCTTTCATACCCCCAGAAGGAGAAAGCTTTCAACAATTATCGGATCGAGTCTTATTCGCATTTGACAGCATAATGAAAAATGATTTTGAAACGATTATAATTGTTGCTCATGCCGGTGTTAACAGAGTCCTGTTAAGTCATATCTTCGGTAATTCGCTTCAAAATATTTTTAACATTCAGCAGCCTTATGCTTGTGTAAATGAAATTATATTTAATGATGAAAATTCAAAGTGGCAATATAAACAGTTAATAGTAAGGGAGAAGAGTTATGAATAATGAGGAATATAAATCTTCGATAGAAAACTCTCATGAAAGATGTAAACTTTTAAATGTCAGTGAAGATCAAATTTATAGCAATAAAATTATTAGTGATATTGAATTACAAAAAAAGTTCGCAGAAAAAAGGAAAATGATCCTAACGGCGGCTCCCTATATGGAACAATTAATCAATTTTGTGAAAGGCTGCAATTTTTTTGCCTTACTTACCGATGGGGAAGGTTGTATATTAAATGCAATGGGTGATGAAAAGATTCTTAGTGAAGCATTTCATCAGAAAATGATTCCTGGTGCATATATGAATGAGGAAAGTATCGGAACAAATGCAATGTCAGTGGTAATAAAAACAGGTGAGCCAGTGCAATTATCTGGAGAAGCCCATTATATCAAGTCCTATCACAAATGGACCTGTTCCGCAGCTCCGATCAAAGACATCGATGGTTATTTGATTGGAGTTTTAGATTTAACCGGATATATAGAACAGGTTCATCCACATACTTTAGGCATGGTAATTGCCGCTTCAAATGCCATTGAAGAAATGATTAAAATAAAAGAATTACACAAATTGCAAAATACTAATAATAAGCACATAAAAACAATATTTAATTCCATGCCAGTAGCGATTGTTACATCGGATATTGATGGAAATATTAAAGTTTATAACAACAAAGCAGGGGATCTTTTCGGGATTGATAATAATTCGCCTAAAACAATTACGATGAATGAGATTATCCAGGATTGGGATACGATGAAAGATATCATATTAAGCAGTGAAACTTATGAACATGATATTAATATTACATCTTTATATAATAGCGCAAATTGTCATCTTAGCGCAAATCCCATTTATAATCCGATCGACAATAGTGTTGAGATTGTTTGTGTATTGGATGAAATAAAAAAAGTGAAGACCCAAGCATATTATACCTTTGAAAAGATTATTGGTAAGGAAGAAAATTTTGTAAAAATCGTACATTATGCAAAGAAAATTGCGGATAGCAAATCTACGATTTTGATTTTAGGAGAAAGTGGTACTGGAAAAGAAGTATTTGCTCAGGCAATTCATAATTTTAGTGTTAGAAGGGACAGCCCGTTTATTGCCATTAATTGTGGAGCAATACCAAAACAGCTTATGGAACTGGAGCTTTTTGGCTATGAAGAAGGGGCGTATATCGGTGCTAAAAAGGGTGGAAATCCAGGTAAATTTGAGCAGGCAGATGGAGGAACCATTCTTTTTGATGAAATTGGTGAGTTACCTCTGGATATGCAGATAAAGCTCCAAAGGGTCTTACAGGAGGGAAGTATAACAAGGATAGGAAGTCAGAAATCTATCCCTGTCAATGTCAGAGTAATCGCAGCAACCAACAAGGATCTAAAAAAAGAAGTTGAAATGGAACGGTTTCGAAAAGACCTTTATTACAGACTTAATGTATTACCTTTATATTTACCTCCGCTGCGGGAGAGAAAGGGCGACATTAAGCTTTTATTTCATTATTTTATGAAGGTAATATGCGATAGCCTTGGTAAAAAAGAAGTAGAAGTTCCAAAAGAATATTTTAAGCTAATGAAGAATTACAATTGGCCGGGAAATATTCGTGAGCTTGAAAACGTTGTTGAATTGATGGTTAATACAGAAACATTTCCACCAGAATATTTCTCACAAGAATCCGATAAAACAGTTGATGCCCCAGAAAACCTAGATCTGACTTATGTGGAACGAGAACATTTATTAAAAGTTCTGCAAAAAAACAATGGTAATGTTACAAAAACTGCAACGGATTTAGGCATTCAAAGGAATACACTTTATAGTAAAATGAAAAAATATAATATACAATAAACGGTTTTAACATTTTTTTGATTTCTGAATAGAATATAATAGATTTTATTTAGAGGTTACGAATATGAGAGAACTTGATCCTAAAAAAGTATTGGTTCAATATCGAGATATAATGAAGCCATATGAGGCTGTTATAGGCAGAAAATATACGATTACACATTCAGATACAACTGCGGAACTCTTTGTCTTTATGTCTGAAAATTATGCAGAAGACCAAATTACAAGAATGCGTGACGAAGTAAGGGTTGCCTTCGAGCAAACTAAAAAAGGTCTAGCTTTAATTGGTTCTGTAATCGTGGATGGCAAAGGTGTAATAGGAAATGCGTATATTCGAAATAAAATTTTCTATAGCGAAATGCCTATAGCACTTCAGGCTTTACGCCAAGCCGACAGATTCTTGTTTGACAAAGAACCTAATCTTGACAACACACCGGTATTTATTCACTTTATCTCAAGTAATCCTGCATATGATAAGACGTACGATTTTGGTGTTATTGGCATCTATAAGTAAAAAGAGAGCATAAGAAAGGGAACCTCAGGAAGATTCTTTTTCTTATGCTTTAAATGTATAATGTACCTTATTGGACAAGTTAGAAGTGGTAGATTGCTATTCACCTCTCTTCGCAAAAGACCAGTTTTTGAAAGAGAGCCAGTTGCTAAAACCACATAAAGGTAAAAACAAGTATAAAAATTTGAATCTTGCCAACTTAATTTGGGATCTTTCGTTCTACAAAACTTTATCTTCTAATCCTATTAATTGGATATAACATAAAAATATAACTATATTTACACAGTTACATATAAAAATGTAGGGGAAGTTATTAAACTTCCCCTATTTAATAGATATTCACATAATTTCCGTTACTTTATATCCGTTATTTTGTAAATGAGTGTTAATCTCTGTAACCGTGGTTTGTTCATCATGGTTTATATCAACATATGTTTGACCGGCACTCATATCAACTTTGTGTACACCTATCAAGCCTTCTAATTGGTTTTTAACTCTATTCTGAGTCTCTTCATATTCTAAGCCTTCTATATTCAATCGAACATTATTTATATGGATACTGCTCTCATTAGGAAGAGTATCATTTATTCGTCTACCAATATTACTGTTAAGTCTATCATCATTCATAAACTAATTCCTTTCATTTATATTTTTAAATGCTTTATTATTATTAGAAATTATCAAATTTTTATTCGAATATAAATGATGCAATAATTAGATTATTTTATACATACATGAGTATATTTTTTTGCATACAAAAAGTAGCACCAAATTTTTCTAATCTTCAACATAAAAAAACGCCAAAATCACTGCTAAATGATTTGTCGTTTTTTTTGATCATGTCGATTTTAGAGTATAGCGACATAACCCATTGTCCGCATATTTTACCCTTTTCTTTCTACTGCATGGTTTTTTTCGTTAATAGCTCGTGCATTACAACCATCAATACTAATATCACAAGCAGATAACCTGGAAAAAGTGCAACTGTAATGTAGTTAGCAATCAAACCAAAGATGGGCGGCATCAGGCAGATTCCCACTGAGGCACTTGCCATTTGGACTCCTATAATCGCTTGTGATTTATCAGCTCCAAAATGTGAAGGCGTAGAGTGTATAATGCATGGATAAATCGGAGCACAGCCCAGACCAATCAGGATCAATCCAACCAGTGATGCATTTTGCCCAAGTGGAAGAATCATTGTAATCACACCCAGTCCTATGATGATCTGCCCCATTCGTATCATTTGAACATCATTGAGTTTTATTGTAATGAATCCGCTTAATGCACGTCCAATCGTAATTCCCATGAAAAACATACCTGCAAAACTAGCTGCAATATCTGCAGAAATTCCTTTGTATAGCGTCAGATAGCTGCTTGCCCATAGACCAGTTGTCTGTTCGAGTGCGCAATAACAGAAAAAGCATAGCATCACTTCTTTTGCACCAGGTATCCTGACAATCTCACGCAGTGAAAGTGCTTTTGCAGTAATTTCTTTTCCATTATCGTTTATAACCTGGGTACGCTTTTCCCATAGAGGTAAGCTAAATATCAAAACTGCCGTCAAAACAATTTGAATTATGGAAATAATACGATAACCGCTGTTCCACCCTATTTCTTTGGTTAGTGCATATCCCATAATATAAGGGCCCACGGTTGCTCCAACACCCCACATACAATGAAGCCAACTCATGTGTCGGCTTTTGTAATGAAGTGCAACATAATTATTCAAAGAAGCATCTACACTTCCAGCACCAAGACCATAAGGAACAGCCCAAATGCAAAGTGCCAAGAATGAATGGCTAACAGAAAAACCAAACAATGCAGTCGCAGTCATTGCAACGCTGATTGCTGTGACCTTACCAGTTCCTAATTTTCGTGTCAACCGGTCACTTTGCAGGCTGGAAATAATCGTTCCAATTGCAATAATCATAGATATGATACCGGCAAATGATATAGGAACTCCTAATTCTGAATACATAGTAGGCCATGCAGAACCTAGAAGTGAATCCGGCAGACCAAGACTAATAAAAGACAAGTATATCACTGTCAACAATAATTGATACATCTTAAATTTCCCTCTCTATTTCGTTCATAATTTATTAGATTACATACCTTTTCAAAGAATACGGTATATGTTCTATATTTAAAATAATATCGACTTTTTCATCTTGTTTCAATCTTAATAAAGACTTATAATATAACAAAACCGACTCATTATATTTTGTATTTTATATATTCTGCAAAGGAGACACCCCATGAGTTTACAAGAATGTGAATTGAATATAAATCACACCCAAAAAGAATTAAAGCCACACGGTACATTGGAATTTCCATGCGCCGGATATGTTTCTACGTATACAAACGCTCCAGGTGATATCATTCCCTGGCATTGGCATGAAGAATTGGAAATTTTATATATAAAAAAGGGAATCCTTAAATTGCAGATTCCTTCCACTACTTATCTTCTGAATGCAGGCGATTGTGCTGTTATTAACACTAATATTCTTCACTATGCCGTTGCGGTGGACTCCTGCGAACTACATTCACTGGTATTTAGTTCCTCTATTATTACTGGAAGCATTAGTTCTGCATTTTATCAAAAATACATGCAACCACTATTATCATGTTCCTCCTTTATTTGCATAGCCTTCGAGGCCCTACATTCAGATATTGCCCAGTATTTTTGCAAGGCATTCGAATCCTTGCGAACCGATACTTTAGGATATGAATTCACTGTCCGTGAAGAACTATCACGCATTTGTTTATATCTTTATAAACATTTTTCTAACCAGCTATTCACAGCAAAACAAACACAAAATCTAGACAGCCTTCGTATAGAAAAAATGATTGACTTTATTCAAGATCATTATACAGAGGATATAACATTGAGCCATATTGCCAAGTCAGCAGATGTCGGAGAGCGAGAATGCCTGCGTTGTTTCAAAAGAACAATAGGGCAGTCGCCGATACAATATCTACTCAAATACCGCCTAATGCAAGGTGCTAATTTGCTTTTGACATCTCCGGCTTTCAGCATTTCTGAAATAGCCAGTAGCTGTGGATTTGACCATCCAAGCTATTTTTCTAAAATGTTTAAGCAGTTTTACAATTGTTCGCCAAAAGAATACAGAAGAGAAACGTGATCCTCTAATTCAAAAAAGCCATTCTTTTTATAAAAGCCATATGCCGGTACGTTTCGTTCCGTCTGCAAAAATATTTGTTTGATTCCTTTTTGCTTTATGAATGTCTCAATTTCTTTTAAAAACTGTGTTCCGATACCGCGCCCCTGCTCTTCTGTTTTAATACAAAGCTCATCAATATAATACTCTGTGCCAGAATACCAGTGCTTGATATTTCCCATAGAAAGCCCAACCATCGTTCCATTTTCAAATAAGCCCAGCGCCAGAGAATTCGGATTACCGATTAAGTCCATAATATATGCATGAAGCTGATTTTTATCACTCCAATCATCATTCCATGGTTCTTTCGTAAATATATCAAAGAAGAACGATTTGATTTCTTCTATACTTTCTATCTTAAGTGTTCTTAATTCCATTTTTCTATACTCCTGTCATTATTTTGTAGCGTCATATATTGTAAAATGCTGATTGAATCATATTTTTTTCATATCTAAGACTGTTTTTTGATATACGCCTTAAAACTATGCATGATTCCATCTTTCCCAGTGTGCTCAAAATCTTGCAGATATTGAAAGCCGACTTTCTTAATAACCCTTTTAGACTGATCATTTTCAAAATCATGGGTACATTGCAAAAACTCACAATTCAACTCTTGATAGCAGTATTCCATTACTCGAGTTACTGCTTCTGGCATTAGTCCTTGTCCCCAATAATCTTTACTCAGAACATATCCAATCTCTCTACCTCTTAAGCTGGAGTAGGGTTCGCCAAAGTCTATAGATATTTTTTCAATACCAATAGAGCCAATCACTTTTTTGTTTTCTTTTAATGCCAAAGCGAATGTTTTTTTATCCGCTATGAACATAGTTAGAATTTCTTGTGATTCTTCTTTTGATGTATGAGGTTTCCATCCCGCCATCTTCCCTACATCATGAATCGATGCATATTCATAAAAATCGTTCAAATCCTCATTTTTCCATGGGCGAATCACAAGTCGTTCTGTTTCTAGAAAAACATTACTTATATCTACCGGTATATTCATTTTCCTTGCCTCTCATTAATAAATAATCCCTCTATTTATTGCATATTGCAAGCTTATTCAATTCCCACAATCGTTACATTTAAATTTTCATTGCATTACTGCAACATCGTTTTTTTCAAACTACTTACTGATAATGAAATTATTCTCAATATATTGTTTGAAAAATTCAGAATACATTCTTCCCCAGATTACGTTACTTCTGTTATAATAAGCTTTTCCTGACTTTAAATCAAAAATCACAGGTATTTCAAATGCTGAAAAATGCTTTTTGTTCCAATTTTCGACACTGTTAATGATAGATTCACTAATATTATCTGTAACTATGATTGTAAAGGAAACAAAACCATTTTGTAGTCCTCTTGGAAGACCTTTATAATTCTTTCGGCTGTATTCATAACATCTATGAATTATTTCAATCAGTCTATCTTTGTCAATTTCTTTCACATATTTAAATATACTGAATATTTTTAGTTTTGTTGCAAACCATTCCCATTTAAACACTTCTTCATATGAAACATAACATTCAGTACCTATTATTTCTTCATTTGATATAATACTCATGTTATTCTTTACACATTCTATATAATACGAATATTCCATGTCTTCTCCCTACTTCGATTTAATTTATAGTGAAAAATGTTGTTCCTTTTTAGTAACTAAATATGAAATTTTCTTTCTTTATCACACGAATCTCAATCAAATGGTAACTCTTCTACTTTCTTTTTAGAATTCAAACTTTTTTTATCTAATATAACCCCAGTTCTACCAAATCTATCTTCATACATATCTCTAACCCATATTTTCACAGGAGTCTTCCACTGTTCACTTTTATTTGGTATATTTTTTATTAGGCTCTTAGGATTAAGTCCCATTTCTTTTGCCATTTGAATTTCTTCATCATTAAGCTTACATCTTCTCTTGGCTTCAAGCCATAATTCCCTACTATATGCCATTAAACATCATATTCCTTCCTAAATAACATATTTGTTCTCATATTAATTCATTGAATGATAGAACATGATTCCTTTTTCCTCTGATTTCTTAATGAAATACATCGCTTTATCTGCATTTTTTATTAATTGTTCCATGTCTTCATCATCATCTGGATATATGGATATACCGATGCTTGCTCCTATATATAGCTCTTTATTCTTGTGCAGCCTTTTTCGTGTTATTTCAGAAAGGACTCTGCTACTGAAGCTTCTGACTTCATTTAGGTCTGCTACTTGAGACATGATAATAATAAATTCATCGCCTCCGATTCGGGCAATGATATGATTTTCATTTGCTATGGAGCGGACGTCTTCTGCAACTGATTTGAGTACATAATCACCAACATCATGCCCATAGGTATCATTCAAATACTTGAATCTATCAAGGTCAATAAATAACAACGCAACCTTGTGGTTTTGCTTATTCGCCGCTTCCAGACAATGGGATAAATGATGTTCAAAATACAAACGATTGTAAGCTCCTGTCAATGAATCATGTTGAGCATTGCGTTTATTTTTATCACTTTCTTTCGCAAGCTGATCTTGCTTTTTTAAAATTCTTTGCATGGTTATGGGAACATAATAGATGAATATCGCAATGATGACTAAGTAGAATGTTCGATAAACCTGGCTAAGAATATCAATCGACATGGGCTGTTGATCAAAATAAGAATCAAAGGAATTATAAAACCATATGTACAGACCATTCATCGCAATAATGGATAAAATGGAAGCCCAAATAATTAAATACTTATCCATTCTTAGGGATGCCAAGAAAATTATAATTGGATAAAGTAAAAGTGCAGCCGTTGTTGCAGAATCATTCCATATTTACCTGCTATATTATCTTGAAGGTAATACACAAAAGAGCTTAGTATGAAAATCATCGTATATAAAAACCAATTAAATCTCAGATGAACCTGCTCTCCACGTAAAGATTCCGATTTAAATATTTCTTCAAATTGATTATCGTAATGTTCTTTCATCGTTATACCTCCTTACGCTTTAATCAAGATTCAAATTCAGCGAAACACACTGGCTTTGAGTCATTTTTGTAATATCCTTCCAACAGATTATCAGCAAAACTAAATGGTGTCAACTCCTTGCGTCCTTTATACCCATTATGGTCAAAAAAAACAGGCTTCAAAGGCCTGTTTTTCCATGGTATACTATTTTCTTTTTATTGCTTTCATAATTTCAAGTGGCTCTTTACCAAGATTATGAAAATCGCCTCGCATAAACTTAATGGACATCTTCTCAACTTGAATTTCATCTTGGGTTCTGATACCAAACCTTCTTATCAATGGTAATGGTGGGCACCATCCTTGTATTGCATGCACGAAAAGGAAAAAACTAATGATACCTGTAATTATAAATTTATAGGAAGATGTTAAGAAACCTATAAGTGAACAAACAAATATAATGCTTGCAGCATTAGCTTCTAGAACTCGCTCAGTGTCCCACTCACTGTCTAATTGTTTTATACGATTTGTTAAAGAATTAGAATTTGCATACTGATATCTCTTGAGATTTTCTTCGGTCGTTTGTATTATTCTTTCATTTATCTTTTTATTTGTATGCATTTCTACTCTTTTGTTATTTGGGGGAATTAAATTTATAGAATTCATCCTTCTCTCTCCTTTATTGAAAAAAATCGAACTAATCATTAAATTATAGTTTCCCTTGATAATAAAAATATGCAGTCTCATCACTTTTTATAAGAAATAAACTGTCTTTTTGTCAAGTAATTTCTGCCTTTTATTCTATACCCGCTATCGTTACATTCAACAGCTTGACCATTAGTGGGCCTTCAAAATTATTATCCTTCCAAAGCTCCTTAGATAGATACAGTTCATGATGCAGCTTATTAATATTTCCAGAGATGGAGCCGCCAGATACTGGAATGGTTGATTTGCCATCATAATACCAAGCAAGGCGTATCTCACCGCAAAAATCACCGGTTAGCTCATCTACAAAAAAATCAGAAAATGCTACGGTCGTAAGATGTGGCTCCTGCTGCAATTCTTCTGCAGTTTTGCAACCGCCGTTTACTACAACATTTCGGATGGAACCGGTCGGAGCAACCCCAAGATAATGGGCGTATCGGGTATCTGCTTCATATCTTTTTAACTCACCATTTTCAATAATGGTGACTGGGAAAAGTGCAACACCGTCGCCGTCAAAGCCAGAAGAATCCGTTGAATTTTTCAAAAATGGATCAAGTGTAACCGTAATAAGATCACCTTTTACCTGATCGCCTTGAATCATATCTCCTAAATTCCAGGTAGAAAACTGATTATATATGGAGGATGCATTGCTCTTTGAGGTATAATACGAGAAGAAATCTCTTACTGCTTCGCGGGTCAGTATAACTGGAAATGTTTGAAGTGCTGGTGTATTTCCTGCTACTGCTTTCTCACGACAGGTGGTAATCATATTCTTCACTTCCTCTGCAAATAGATCTTCATCAAAGTCAGAGCAGTTAATACAGCGGTACAACTCAATCTCTTCCCCATCTTCCTTCCATGTGGTAATAAATTCAACGATGCATTTGTATTCCACACTATGTACATCAATACCCTCTGAATTAACGATTCTGGTTTCAATTTTATTTAAAAATATCTCACAGGAATTGATGCCGCCTTTGTCATAAATATCGTTTTTATAGATTGCCTTTGTAATCATATTCATCCAGTAAGGCAGATTTTCTTTTGCAAAACTGCTCTCTGGTGCAGTTTCATAGGAAGCTGCCGGCTTCGTCAGTGGGAAATACGGATTTTTTACATATTTTGCAGCAAATGCCGTTTCCTTGATTGCTTCTTCAATCTGGGCATCACTCATAGTAGGGTGAATATTTGTTGTGGAAGAACCGGTAAACTTACTGCCATTTTCTTCCGAGTCTATATATACGGTTACTTTAAAATAGTGTACATTTTTCGCTCGATCCATATCCACATTCTTCTTTACAAAGAAAAGCTCATTTGATTGAACCATAGTCTCACAGATTTTAAAGCCTGTAATATCGATCTGATTTATCAAAATCTTTCTTATTCTCTCTAGCATTATCCCAACCTCACTTTCGCTTTAATATAAGGACCGCCGTTTGCAGTCTTAACATATTCCTTATAGCCTTTTCCACAGTATCCACAGCCATCCAACTCTACCTTATCTGCTACCATCGTAATTGATTCTAGTAGATCAGGAACAAAGCCTGTCATTACCACAGGAGATATTAATCGGCCGGTAAATTTGCCGTCTACAATCTCTCTTCCAAGCATAGCAATGCACTGAATTCCCCAATTCTTAGGGTCTTCCATGCCACTGTACATACCCTCAATCTGATAACCATATTTAATCGAAGCAAGCATATCCTCATAGGTATCTTTACCAGCCTCGAAAAAGGTATTGGTCATTCTAGCGTAAGCTTTACGTTCAAAGGACTGTCTCTTTCCATTTCCAGTCGGTGTGGTACCAAGCTTTAGTGCGGACAAAAGGTCGGAAATACCATTTTTAAGGATTCCGTCTTTAATAACTACGGTATCTGTTCCGATTGTTCCTTCATCATCAAAAAGGTAGGAGGACACTTGTGCTGTTGCAGCCGCACCGTCATGCATGGAGGTAATCGGAGAAGCCACCTGCTTACCGATATATTCGGCACCCTTTGCTCTTTCCTTAACGAACATATCCATCTCAACTCCATGACCAAAAGCCTCGTGTGCAATCAATCCTGCGATATCCGGTGAACAGATTACCTCATACTCTCCCGGCTTTACAGGCTCTGCATCCAACAGTTTAATACATTCTTCAACCGTCTGTTTATATACCCCTTCCAGCTCTGCTAAAAGCTCATAACCTTTCATGTCAGCGATTGGGTAAAAGAATTCTTTCACCTTATCCTCTCTTCTGGCAACACAGGTCGCCATTGCCTGGCAAACCAGGTAGGATTGCTCTAAGTCCTTTTTCTGTGACAGAAATATCTTGGAAACATGCATACTGTGAAAGGACACCCTAAAGTTCACCACTAGATCAGACAAAGCACATGCTGCATCCTTAATCTTAGTTAATTCTTTAATGATTGTCTCGGAGCTGATTGCCTCCGGATTAATCTGTGCTTCACTAAAGAACTGATCGCAAAGTTCCTCTTCCTTCACCACATCATATGAATTCACCGATATTTCCGGCGCCACCTTATTCAACTTAGCTTTAATATCCTCAACAATATTTGTAAGATTTTCTTCACTGATTTCATTAAAGGAATATTCTGAGTAATTAACTCCATTATGTACACGTACCACAAAGCCGCGCTCTGCAAACATAAAGTCTTCTACCTCTGTTCCTGTCTTGGATACCATGTAACTTTTTCCTGATGTATCGGTACCAAGCACGGATACATAATTAAAATCCTCCGATATCAAGTCAATCAGTTTACGCACTAACGGTTTACTCTTTGTTAAAAATTCTGATTTTTCTGTTTTCATGTATTTTACCTCCTATATTTTCAAGAATATATCTTGAAGTTTAAAGTTTACTATTATTTTTCATGTATTCATTTTTCACTATGTCAATTGTTTTTCCACCAATTCCAATATTTTTTTCTGGCAATTCCTTGATAGTTGTCATAAAAAATTCTGGTGGTACCTTCATTATTTCTGATGATACTTCGGTAAGCCGTTTAATCAACTCTTCCTTTTGCTTATCTGACAATTCTCCACCCTCAACTGTAATGTATGGCATTATATTTCTCCTTTCAAAGTTCAACTTGTATATTTTTCATATAATCTTGGCAATTATAGCACTTAAATTTTCTAAAGCAAATGACAACGCTTTTGCGAATACGGGTCTGGTTAGTGTGAATTTTCCCGACACGCTGCAACGAATCGGTTTTCTGTGCGTTAGCAGCCAAGTTTTTACAAACTTATCCGTATCGAAGGGTTTGCTATATATCCAGTTTTTTTTCAATGCATACCAAATTTACTCCCGGTATGCCGTTGAAACCACATGGTATAATGCCGATTTCTTTATATCCGTAATGTGTATACATTGCTCGTGCACGAGAATTTAGAGCGTTAGTATCAATTCTTAAGAAAGGGCAATTGTTCTCTCTCGCATATTTTTCATAGAACTCCACCATCGTCCTTCCGTAGCCGTGTTTTTTCATAGAAGGTTCCACCACAAGGGTATGCATCACCATCACCTGGTCCTCATCGGCAGGATATTCCCACTGACAGTTCTTATATTCAGGAACCTGCTCCTTGTTCAGACGCATTGCAGCGACAATCCTTCCGTCTTCTTCCATAACAAATAAATCATCCTTTTCCAATGCTACAACAGCCGTATTCCTAGTAGGATATACCCCTCTCTGCCAGCCGATGGTACATATACCCCTCTCTTCTTCCTCTATAATATGTTCAAAAATCAGTGCTACCGCATCTATATCTTTCGGTTTCGCTTTTCGTATTATATTCATGCTTGTACTCTCCATTCAATTATCATTTCCGATAAACTATCTTTGACACCGGAATCAAAAACCCCACCATGGTAGCATATGATTTTTTCAATATCATAGTTTTGCAGATTGCGAATTGAGTCCTGCGCATCCTGCATATCCAAAACAAACTGTGGCATAGCCATGCATAATTTTTCATTTTCTACTACTAAAGCATCCCCGGCGATAAGTGTTTTTTCCTTTTGAAGATATAAAGAGATATGTCCTGGCATATGTCCCTTCGTGTCCACCACCTCAATACCACCGCAAAAAGGAAGGATGTCTCCGGTATTTAGCACAGTAACATCCTCTACCTTTCGAATAGAAGCAATAAATCTTTGAAAAACCCTACCGCCTTCTTTTTCACTTTCCGGTAAGGTATCTTGAATTGCCTCGGCTTGAACTAAACGTAATGATTTACGCTGCCCGGTAATATAGGGAGCCTCTTCTTTTGAACACAGAATTTCTACCGAAGGATACCGTTCTTTTATCTCTCGTAATGCACCCATATGATCGTGATCGTGGTGTGTGATAATGATTTTTGTTAACTGACTTAGAGATAATCCAATTTTATTCATCTCATTTTCAATCTGTGGTACAGAATCCGGATAACCGCAGTCAATCAGAATCAATTCGTTGTCGTCTTTTAGCAGTGTAGGGAATATTATAAGATCTTGTGTTTTACTTAAATTAAAAGTTATAGGTAGCACAAATATGTTGTTCATTTTATCAACTCCTGTCTTAATTAGTCTGTATCTCCTTGACTTTATATGATTATTTAGTACTATGCTTAACATTATGTATTCAGTTTTCCGAATCTGATTTTAACTGTTCCTTCCAGTAATCACTGAATGATGACACTCCTTTAACCGTTTGTATTACATCTTCTTTGCTGGATGTTTCTTCATATTGTGATATCTCTTTGTTAAAAGAGTATACTTTTTCAATGTCTTTAATTTGATATAAATATTCTCCTAAATCATTATTCTTTACGCCATACATATATACTCTTCCAATAAAAGCAATGTCGCTATATTCACTACCGCTGTTATTTTTCTCCATATATCCAAACAATCTTCCATTTTCAAAAACACTACCATCTGTCGTATCTTTTTCTCTATCCACAGTATGACCAGCACTAAGTAATAAATCCATTGTCCCGTCTTTTGTGAATGCATAAAATGTAGTATCCCCGTTTCCCATATGGGTAGATGTTGTTACTGCTAATAATATAGGTATGTATTTATTGGGAAGTTCAAGACCATTTCCTTGCGTATAAAAAGTAACATCATCCACAATACCGTCTTGCATAGCTTCAATCGTTTTTTTATTTTCCTTAACCGTTACCCGATATAGTCCTTCAAACCAGTCAACTTCTGTAACTACTTTTACAAAATACTGATTTATTAGATTGGGATTAGAATATATTTCTATTGATGTTTTGTCTGTTATTCCCATTTCCTCTTTTTCCTGTGCAGTAAAAAAATCAGTATCCATTTTATCCTGTTTTTGATAATTCGCTGTATCCTTTGTGCTACAAGCAAATAAAAATGTTGTTACTATCATTAAAATAACTGCTAATTGTATGCGCTTTTTCATAATTACATCCCATCCTATATGTTAAAATAATATTTACTAATTGCGTCTATTCTATTACCTCCCTACAAATTTACCGGTTCCCCTCTTTTCTACACTTCTACTGTCCAGAAAATCAAATCCTTCTTTGTTAATACAATCCATAGCTTTGTTACCGGGTATATGACCACTGTTTTTAATATGATAAAAGAGTATATTTTCGTTATCCGCATCTTTAACAAATGCAGAAATCATATTTGTAGAAGTTACGATGTCGGTTTCTCCTTGCAAAATGAGATATGGTATCTGTATGTTACAAAGTACATCTGACAAATCAATATCCATAAGTTCCATTAGGAGAGATTGATTCTTTATGTAACCGTTAATCAAAATAGCTTTAAAGTCTTTGAATGAATAGTCGGGACTGGTCAATATTCCCAATATAGCGCTACCAATTGGTGATTTTCCTCCATTTCTCCCCTGATATCCATCTGTGTATTTTCGTATCCATCCCATAACTGACTTCAACTCACGTACAGAGTGCTTATCTGCATTTTTCATACATTCCAACTGTTTTCGCTGCTTTGCTGGAATATTAGAATTTTCAAGTGTCCTCATTACTTCCTCGTTAAAGGTGAGTTGTTTTAGAACTTGTCCATAAGTCATGACCCGATATAACAACTCTGGAACCCGCTGCGCTGCTTTAGCTGCAAGAACAGACCCCCAGGATACCCCAAACAAACTGATTGTATTTTCTGGAAATTCCTTTTTGAGGTTTCGAATCAAGTCCACCGTCATACTAACATAATGATCAACCGAAAATGAATCATCAATTTTGTAATTATTAATTCCACATCCAAGCTGATCCCAATATACCATTAGGAAACGGTCTGAAATTTCTGGAAACATTCCACGACAACCCTCGCAAAATGGAATAGGAAACCCCGGGCCTCCGTGCAAAAAAATCACAATAGGATTTTCCTTGTACTTTCCTTCAATAAGAACTTTTTGATCGTACCCGCCTAACGAATACGTTTTCAACTCAGATATTTCATTTGCAGCAATAACTGCTTTTCTTTTTTTATTCATTGGTTTTCTCCTAAGATATTTATTGGCAAATAGATGTTCCTATCTACTTAGCCAATATCATTTTGCATTTTGATATGTAACGTAAACATGTCCAATTCCGAAAACAATAGCACTTATCACTAACAAATAGTGTCTTAAGGTAATACCGCTTAATAGAAAGATTGCTGTAGGAATAATGGCAAGAGTCATGCTTTTCCATAAAATCATCTTCTTAAAATACAGAATCCATATGATCCAGTAGATGATTAAAAATATGGTGTTTCCAACAAAATAAATTACAAAAGCCTCTACTGATGAAAATCCAGATTCAGCCAAGCCAATATTGAAGATAATTAAAAACATGGATGAAAATCTACCAATTTGCTCTATGATATTCATTACTTTGTTCTTGCATTTATTCTCTATACCATGGATTTTTACAGCATATATAATATTTGGTAGCAACATCAATATTACAATAACTAAACCAAATATATTTAACCAGCTTGGTCCTATTTTCCCTGCAACAAATATAGATGTTGGTCCATCCGAACCACCAATCACACTAACATTCATATTTTTTCCTCCCTAACAATTGTTCGTGCATATTTTTTCTCAGAATCTTCAACCACTCTGACACTTCCAGCTTTTATCATAAGCTCAATCCTTGAAGCATACCACCAATCACCAATACCTAATGGATAATAACCCAATATATCACCAATAACCCTTGCTTCCTTGACAGGATTGGAAGAAAGACGTTTTCTAATCAAAAAATCATAAAAATCTTCTGGTACACCTATTAAATTTCCATTAATCATTGCTCTAAGTGGACTATTATCGTCTACTAATTCAGCCCATAGATTACTGAACATTCTGATTTCGGTCATAGTCATTTTTTTCTCATAGGCAAGAAATTGACTGAATTCTTCTGCTGATACTTGACCCCAGTTGCTATATTTTGTAATCGTGCTTTTTTCTGTTTGCACGTACTCAGGTAGCTTAACAACGAAGATATCATTTGAATAATTCCTTAGTATAATACATAAGTAGTAAAGCCCGCATAAAGAATATGGACTATTACTATACCATATTCGTATCGGTTCGCCTTTCTTTAAAAAACCTGCAAGTCTGTTTAATTCATTAATGTATAATTTCCCAGCCATCCTAAGTTCGTTCAATACCTCTGGGCTATTATCCCACCTATTTTGTGTATACATAGATAAAATCAAATCTTGCCTATACTGACTATCAATAGCTTCTTTAATATCTCCAATATCCAGCATAAAAGCAAGGCAAATCACTTCATTAGAATTACCTGCAATCCATTCAATTTTCTTTTCATTTGACTGAGGTGGATTTCCTATATATGAAGTTGGACCATTCATTCCACCAATAATTGTTGTGTTATTACTCTTAGCAACCTTCATTGAGCCAGCTTCACTTTCCCCAAATAATATTTCTATCATTAATACATCTCTCTATACTTTCTTATTTATTTTTTATTTTACGATATGTAATGCTTTATATTAATATATGGAATGAATTACAATTACTTGTTGGATTAAAGCCATATAGCCCAATCGCCATATTCAAATATTCCGCTTCCATGATGTAGTTTGCCCTCTGTTTTCAATTGTTCAAATGCATCCCTCATTCTAACGAGTATTTCTGGGTGAATGTCCAACGAATGATGTCCAGGGAATACTCTTTTTACGGGGAGTGCTGCAACTTTCTTCAAAGACGAAAGATAGGCTTCCGGATCAGTAGATGGATAATAGGCAAATAATGTGTCTTTATAAACCAAATCACCAGTAAACAGATACCCCCGTTCTTTTTCAAAAAAGCTCATATGTCCAGGGGAATGACCTGGCGTATGCAAAACATAAACAGAGCGATCCCCAAGATCAATAACATCATTATCTTTCAATACTCTTGTAGGTGTGCCTTGGAAAAAATCATAGGTATCAACATTATACCCTTCCGGTAAGTCACAACGATCGATGACCATTTCCCTGATTTGATCCATCGTAAGTGGAAATTCTCCGTTTAGCCAATTCAATTCCTCTTTTTGAGCATAAAAATCAGGAAAATATTTGTGACCGCCAATATGATCCCAGTGAATATGCGTTGCCACAGCTGTAATTGGATTGTCAGTCAATTTGATTACTTCATCGTAAATATTGCAAATACCAAGTCCAGTATCAATCAAAAGGCTGCGCTTCGAACCATTCAGTATATAACAATGCGCTTCCTCCCAATGTCGATACTCACTAATAATATGTGTTTCTTTGTCTATCTGGTCTATTGTAAACCAATCATTCATTTTCTAATTCCTCCAGCTTATATTAAAATTCTCCGCTTGTGTAACCACGGTATACAGCGATTCACATGGCTGCAATAGCATACTGCCCACTATTTTACCAAGTTCCCATTTTTGATCATTTTGCACACTCGTTTAAAAAGTGGGCAATGGATTTTTCAGCACGTTTTGACTGCTGAATATTGAAATGTTTAGAATAGAAATCTAAAAACCCATGCTCAGCATCAAATTCAATGATATTTAAATGTTGTTTATCTCTAAGTTGAAAAGCCAATGCATGAATATCGAAAGTATATTCCTTTGCAAATAGTAAAAGCGTTGGACAGGTAGGGTTTAAATCAGTATAGTCCCTTATACGTGAGCCATAGCAAGCTATAATCCCACTACACAATGAATTTTCACAACATCTCCACGCAATAGTTGCTCCTACACTAAAACCGATAATAAATACATTGTCATATTTATCTTTTAGTTTATTGACAAAGATGCTAATTTCTTTATATACTTCAAACCCAACGTTCTTCGTAAAAAAGTCATATGCTTCTGTGGCTTCTTCATATGAAAATGAAGGTTTATCAATAATATTGGGACAATAGATATCGTAACCGGCTTCCCTAAATTTCTGACATTGCTCTTTTACAAATTGATTAACTCCATATATTTCATAAAGTACAATAATTGCCTGTTTGTTTTTTTCTGATTTTCTATCCAATACTTTGACCTCACCTAATATAAAATAATATCTTCTCGGTTTTCTCATTCGATAATATACTTTTAAATATAACGCCTTACTTTATTCATATAATTTATATACTCTTCTCCAAATTTCTTTACACACCATCTTTCTTCTGATAGGATAATCCAATGCGCTGATATTTGAAAAACTATTAGTATTGTAAGTAATATAAACGACTGAGTAAGCAGAATACAACCTAAAAAATAAATAAAATATGCCACATACATCGGATTGCGGGAGACCCTATAAATTCCGTTAAGATTGATACCATTTTCAGCAGATTTTGCAAAATCTGATACGGACACAATGCACAATAAGATTCCTAATCCGTATATTACCAAACCTACATAAATCCAGTATGTATCATCTGTAATCTTGAGGAAGCACAGATAAATAAAAATCAAAATGTTTGAAACTTGATAAAACCAGTATGCCGCCTTTTCTTTTCCAATCA
Organism: Acetivibrio sp.; assembly: GCA_041739345.1. Lineage (GTDB taxonomy): Bacteria > Bacillota > Clostridia > Lachnospirales > Lachnospiraceae > DIGJ01. The sequence goes on from JBGSNZ010000002.1 coordinate 217,459, forward strand.
ATGGAGCAAAGAAAGCCGCACGTTTTAATGACTCCTTATCTAATATGCTTAAAAGTACGAACCTTATAAGTATAAGTGGTATTACTAATAGAAATGCATTCATGTACCCACGCTTTCTTAAAATTATTCTTTCAATTTCCCAGGTTGAACACCTGTTTTTACATTGCGATAAGCGATTACCGTGCAGCCCTTCTTTTTTTATTTGTCTCTTCTTTTGGGAATTTGCTCCAGATTTTATATTTTCATTTTTTAAGGATTCTCTTTAAATAGTCGATATTTAACAAATTCACGGTCTCAAAATTCCCTTTATAAAACACGCACCAGTTATTGAAAACGCAAGGCAATTCCTTTGCTTTTTGTAGCGTATCCACTTGAATGAAAGCTACAGGGACGTCATTCATTTCACAATGCTGTTTTATCATCTCAATATTTTGATAGATATAAGGGCATTGCATATCATAATAAATGGTTAGTTCTTTGCTTTCGATTTCTTGATTCTTAACATTTTGTGCGAACTTTGGCACTGTTCCGTCAAAAGAAAGTGCAAGTAATTCATAACCATTATTAGTCGTATCAACAACCTCAAAACCAAACTTCTTCGCAAACAATTGGTCTGAAAGCCAAGATTTTTGTTTCTGTGCTCCGAGCATACAAATGCCCGATTTACCCTTTTCTTTGGCATCAGCCAGACAATACTCCATCAGTAATTTCCCGTATCCTTTTTCTTTGTAACTTCCCGAAACCCATAAGCAATACACATAATAGTAGTTGTCACCAATTATAGGAACCCAAGCAGTTTCAAGAGGAGCATATTCAATAAAAACCGTAGCTTTTGCATTTAATTTTCTAAAGACATGACCTTCCTCTAGTCGCTTAGAAAGCCATTGCCGCTTCGCCTCAATACCTTGATGTGGCTTTTTACTTCGTATAATACAGCATAAATGCTCATTATCAAGGTTTTCTGTAGTTAGGTTTACAAAATCAGTACACATATTTTAATTTTCTCCCTTAAAAATTCAAATTTACGATCAATGATACACAATCAAACAAACTTATAGCTTCATATTTATCACTGTATAATAGAATGACTGTGAATAAAAAATTCTTCCTGACTTGGCTGGTATTTTTTCTCCATGTGCTCCAAACTATCATCAAAGCGCTCCGCTTCTTGTTCATCTATCTCAAATACAGAACTTTGATAGTAAACCCATTTCCTTCCATCCAAGACATCTGGTTTGAGTTCTTTTACCATCATTGCCGACGGATATGTCCCATTTTCAAGACAGACATTGTACTTTTTGCAACTCTTAAAACCGCGGCTTACATAGTTATTCGGATTTCCAAATATTACAATCACATCATAGCCAAGTGCGACCGCCTGTTCAAAGGAATACTCGATTAGTTTTTTCCCATACCCCTCTCTCTGATATTCTGGCAAAATGCAAACTGGCCCGAACGTAAGGATGTCTTTTTCTTCACCAGACTCATCAATTAGTTTTGTTTTCGTATACATGATATTCCCGATGATCTGATTATCAAGTTCCATTACCAAATCCAACTCCGGCAGAAAGTCTTTGTGGGATCGCATAACATGAACTAAATAGTGTTCATTGCACCCTGGAATATACAAATTCCAAAAACATTTCCTTGTGATTTCTTCTACTCGCTCATAATCTGTTTCTTCTTCATTCCTAATCTTAATCATTTTGTTCATTTACAAACCTCCGAAAATTTATTTTAAATAATAATCCATTAATAACAGCAATAACCAGCACCATCTTTCTTCTGATAGGATAATCCAATGCGCTGATATTTTCATCAGCCTGCTGCAGCGAGAAAAAGTGTCGGTATATCGCTAAACGGCATAGACTGATTGTAATCTCCGTAGTCATATTTATCCAATTTTGGATAATCTTCATTCTTCCCGTAGCCAAGCACACCGTCTGCGATTTTTTGCGTTTTGAGCGTTGTTCCCTCCAATGTTGATACATCAATATCATATATCCCCATATGACCCTCATACCGCACAAATCTGCCAGAGCCATTGGTAAACAAACTGGAATGGCTACCGTTAAGTTCCCCACATGTTATTGTATCGGCAGCAATTCCCTGTAAAAGTAATAGTATATAATTTCGTGTAACATCATCAAACTGCTGAAAATATTTGATAAATTCATCCTGTTGTTCTATTGTCATTGTACGGCATTGTGGTAAAAGATCGGAAAGTTTCCATTTTTCAATAAAAGCATGGAACTCATCATTAACAGAGGTATCTTCCACAGTGTCTGTCGGCAAGATAATTTGTGTCGTTACACTGTTGGTGAGAAGTGTTGATTCTGGTAGCACTCTATGTTTGCTTCCATATACTGATAATATCAATATCAATACCATTAACAAGAAAAAAAATTTCCGCATTTTCATTAAGATACCCCCGTTCATATGTAATAATATTCAATTCACAATCACAAACGATTACGCATTAATTAAATTATATCATACCAAACACTTCCAATATTACTGTATCATTCATATTGTATACAACAATTGATACATGTTGTTCTTTACCATACAAATCTATTTCATAACTTGTTTCTGATTTTGCACTTCCTATAAATGTATATACTACGTCAGAAACATCTGAATATTTATCTGGTTTTTCAATATCTATTCCTAATTTACTAAAGAAATCTAATAACTCAGGTAGTTGATTATGAGCATCAATGAATGACATTAACCTTTTACTATACATTAATCGAGTTTTCTGTATATCAACATTGAAATGCCAATCATACTTATCGATTTTCATAATTTATGCCTCCGAAATATTTTTATACGCAATTGCCATCAACTGCGAATCTCTATTCCATAACATGTCCCATCTTCAATAGATATAATGGAAAGATCTGATTAGCTTCCTTTACTTAAATTGTTAGCTATAGAGGGAAGTTATACTAACTTTTCGGTTTCTGTATTTGGCTCTGATGTCCAATCTTGGTCTAATGATGTTCCACGAAAAATTCTGCACTGTTTATTCGATTTTTGCATATATACATCTTCGTCCGGATAATAACACGTATCCTCTTTTTCATTTGTTCCAATATCTAAAATAACTAAATTTTCATCTCCTGAATTATAAAATGTATGAGCAAGATTTTGCCCAGTTGGTTTTGAAATAAAATCGTTACATTTAATTGAATATTCCTTGTCATTCAAACGCAAAATCCCTATTCCCGATAAGATGATAAAAAATTCCTCTTGCTGAGAATGACTGTGGTATTTGGTACTATAAGCTTTAGGTGGCACATTATCAATATTCACATAAAGCTTTTGACTACCTCCTGCGGTGCCTAATAATTTCGTAACTAATCCCATGGAATCCTTCCAGACAAATTCATCTGGAAGCTGATCAATATTCATAATTTCCATTATTCTCCTTCACAAAACACAATATTTCTAATGATTTTTTTATACTACATATTCATTTATTACAACAGCCATTGTCATATTTATACAAACTCATAACGGCAACCTAATTATATTGTAAGCAGTTTTTCCTCATTTTTAAGAATGTTTGTCAATCCCTCGCCCCAATAGATGACTTCTATACCAAGTTCAACAAGCTTATCGGAAACTCCTAATTGATCTGCACATGTTTTACATGCTGAAAATTGCACACCAGCATGTTGAGCAATTTTGATTTTAGTTTGAATCAGATCATTCTCAGCAACCAACTTAGGAGTAGCTCCCCAGATAATGACGGTTACAGCATCCCACCATTGCTCTAACATACTGTTTGTTGCATACATCATTACCATTTTGTCTGAGGTCAATATATCTGTATTTGTCCAGAGAATAAAAAGCCGATTTGTTTTTTCCATAATAATTTCCTTTCGTAATTTGTAAATTATTTGTATTTGTATTTGTATTTGTATTTGCATTGTCTGATGTATTACTACTGCTTATAAATATAATGGAAAGTTAGACATCCCTGCAAAATGAAAGATACAAATAGCATTTTTAAATTTACTTGTCAATTTGAAGCCACATATCCATTCCTGCACCGCTATATTTATTTGGTCTCTCGCTAAAACCTATTTTTTGGTAAAATTTCTCTTTACCAGGTGCCGACATGAGATTGACCTTAACTTTCCATCCGGGTTTTAACTGTTCCTTCACATCATTAAGGAGTCTTGTTACCATTTCTTTTCCGATTCCCATTTCCCGATAGTCTGGATGCACAATCACATCACTCAGGAAAGCAATATAACCTCGATCCCAAATCATTCTTGCAATCCCCACCGTTCGAATCCCATCTTTGCAGGATATGACAAATGAAGAATTATCAATTCCCGCCTGTGCCTCCTCTATTTCCAGAGCACCCCAGTCAGCCAAATTTCTAAACTTGTTATAGTCATCCACATTGATTTCATTTATGTATGCAAGTTCCATTACACCCTCCGTTATTCCATCTAATTTGTCTGATTATTTTTTGTATTTCAATTGCTTTCTAAATATAATGGGTAGTTTGAATTCCTTACAAATTGGAAGTTGTCTGTTTTTTTCCATACTTTAAATATCTCACTTTACCTCTATTTTGTATACTCTGGAATCCTCTCCATGCATATCTTTCATCATTTGATAGAATGAATATCCGCACTTTTCATATAGTCCAGTCTCGCCGGTCGAAATATACAGCTTTACTTCATAAATATAATACGAAGTTTATATGACGAACAACCTTTACATTTTGCAAACATACATTCTTGTCATTTCTGGTTCTCCATCTCCTTGAACCATACATAGAAATTTCCATCCATACCTTTCATAAAAAGACGTGTGGTCTGTTACAAGATAAAGCGTATCTAGTCCCTTTGCCTTGAATTCTTCACAGACAAATTGAAGCATATCTCCTGCAATTCCTTGATTTCGATATGTTTCATCTACATATAACGCACAGATATTGGGAGTTAAATCCTTGCGGCCATGAAAATCATTTTCGATTACTCCTATGCCAGCGATTATCGTTTGTCCATCCAAAACAACATACCATTGTGGAATCGCTGAAATATTCTTTATACATTCCTCCATACTTTCGATATAGGCATCTTTGGGAATACCCCATTTATGATGAAACCACTCTGCAGCTTCTGCTATTAGTTCTTTGCGTTCCTGTATTTTTGTAATTATATATTTTTTCATTGGAATCTCCTTCCCTAAATCATATCTGTTTCTTAATACTTTTTCGTCTGTAATTGTATGATATTTTGGCGTCTCATTGCATAATCTAGTCTATGCAATGAGACGGTTTTCCTTTTTTACGAAATTCGAAATTGCACTACTCAATAGTCACCTTAAATCGACACTTTTTTGCACCACTCAAAGCCGTTTCAATGATTTCCACTTCTATTTGCTTTTCTGGCATCATTTTTTCCAAAATATATATTATGCCTTGTCTAGAACATTCACAAAAAGAAGCTTCTTTTCCCCCTGCCAATGCTTCTGGACATACACATTTTGGATAACCCATTTCAAATACATGCCCTTTTTGAATTTCTTTTGCAAAGAAAAACTCCGTTTCTCCATATTTTTGACAGTATGTACCCAAATTAAAGTTGCACTCCTGAAACCACTGCATTTGAACCGGTAATGCAGTATCTTTTACACAATTTATTGCTTTTGTTTTATAATCCATTTTTCTCCTCCGATTTCTGTTTTATTTACAGACAACCCAAAAATTATCAAGCTATGAGATTTTAATTAACAATTTTATTTTTATAACCTTCATAAATATAATGGCAAGTTCTTAAATTATAACAACTCTGAATCAAATTATCTCTATGAATATGAATTTAACGCTTCTTCACAACAAGGATAATAACATCAACAAAAGCACAAAGAACAAGATATACTAGCCAACATAAACCGTAAGCCATATACGAATTCCCCCTTTGAGGGATGGGAGTAAGCGTCCACCAGAATCCACCAAGGGTTCCTTGAATAAAGTTAAAAATACAGGAAATCGGTATAAGGCTCAAAAACCATATGTTAACAAGTCCAAAAGCCTTTGCTGCCGATTTCTTATTTTCACCGTTAAGCTGACCCATCGCAAAAATTATACATCCCATTGCCATAATGACAAGGCCAGCAGCAACAGCCGCCAAAGTTTGTCTATCCAACCAAATCAAAATGGCCATCACAAGTCCAATGAAGTTTAATCCAGTGCCTGTTACTGCAAAAACGCGTGCATCGAATTTCTTCCCCACTGCATTCGGTTTCGGTTCAATACCTCTCAATAAGTAATCTGTTGTGACGTCAAACCATTCACTCAACATGATGATTTTCTCTATATCAGGTAAGCTCTGTCCATTTTCCCATTTTGAAACTGCTTGCCTTGATACCCCAATTTTGTCTGCCAGTTCTTCCTGGGACAATCCCTTTGTCTTTCTTAAATTTTGTATTCTGTCTGCTACATTCATAGCGAACACCACCTTTCTTTTTGATAGTGTTATTTTACTTAAAGCAATGGTTGCGTTACCACCACGAATACCTTGAACAATGTCAACTATTAGTTGCAGCACCGATAACTTCCACCTATTACTATGTATTACTAAGTCATACGTTCAGTATGCTATCAATAGCGAAATCCTTTCGCTTCCATTTTTCATCATATAATTATGAGTAGTTCGCTGTTGCCACCAACTGAGTATCTCTATTTCTTAATATGACCCATCTCTCAATAAATATAATGTGAAGCTCGTTTCACATCTCAATCGGCTAAGATAGTAAATCAATCTTTTCTACTAATTGAATTTTATATACACTTCACAAATTTATTATTATGAGATACCAGTATACCATGTTGGAACAGGATTCTTCATATTGTCGTACCAATTAAGAACATCCTTTGCTTGATGTATCATCGTGTCAATTTCACTTTGTCCGAAGGGAATTGCCCAAGGAACGGACGAAAGAGTGTTACTTGAAATATAAAGTGCTAGCAATCGCCAAAAATTCATTGGCACATCATTATCAAAATAACCGTTTACCATGCCCGAAGCGAATAATGGTGCTTTTTGAGCACTCCATACGATGCGATTGAACTCCTCCCATGGATCGCCGTAATCGTCACGGTCAAAGTCAATGATTATCAATTTTCCATCATTATCAATCATCATATTTCCGATATGATAGTCACCGTGCTGATAGCATTGTGGGCGGTCTTTCAACAAATGGCAATTTGCATTTATATAATCTATAAAGACTTGTCCATTTTCATATTTTATCGGGCAATCATTGTACATTTGAATTTTTCGCTTGATTTTACGATTAAAGCGGATATCCCAATCCTCTTGCATTGAAGAAATTGGAACCAAATGAAGCTTTTTTAAAATCCGACCTGCCTCAAGTCCATAAACATACTGCTCTGTATCAGATAAAAACGGACACATTTCGTCGGCATCTTTTCCTTCAATCCAGCTTTGCAGAGAATAAACGCCCTCATCACAAATTCCGAATTCAATAGGCTGACACATTGGCACTCCAAGAGCCGCAACTCGCTGCATCATTTCAAATTCAACCTTTTTACGATTGTGTTGCTCTATGGGCGAAATACGCAGTAGGTATTTTTTCCCATCCTTAATTGTAACACAATATTTCGTATCACCCGACCAGCCTTTTGTAATCGGTGTCATGGATTCGAAATTGAATACTGGCATTATATTACCTCCTGACCTAAAACAAATTTATAACCTCCCTCTGTGGAATGGTAAAATGGTTCCACAGAAGGATATCTTACTTTTACTTTAGCTGTTCAATACACCCCTCTTTGATTGCACCTATGTTTTGTGCAATCTTTTCTTTTGACCAATCCCACCACCGCAGTTTGAGCAAGGCTGAAATAACCTCACCTGAAAATCGTTTTCGAATGGGTTTGGTTGGAATGCCACCAACAATCGTGTAAGGTGGAACATCTTTTGTAACAACAGCACGAGTACCAATTATTGCCCCATCACCGATGGTCACTCCCGCCATAATAACTGCCTCATAACCAATCCACACATCATTTCCGATTATAATATCACCCTTGTTATCCCAAGCGTCAATGACATCACTTCTTTCTAACATCCATTCTTCAAAAAAAAGCGGAAATGGATAGGTAGACAAGGAAGACTGGGTATGATTAGCACTATTAAAGAGAAACCGAGCACCGCAAGCAATGGAGCAGAATTTTCCGATTATTAATTTATCATGATTGATTGCATAATGATATAAAACATTATTTTTTTCAAATTGTACCGGGTCATTTACAAAGTCGTTATACATTGTGTACTCGCCAACTATAATGTTTGGATTATCGATTACACTTTTTAAATAAATTGTCTGTTTATCTCCTATACGGGGATATATTTTTTTCTCCGAAATAGTCATTTGAAATCCTCCTAAATTTGAATGGTTTTTTCAAGCTATTTCGGCAAATGCAATACATCGTTTCACCTTACAACACCTCTTTCACTCGTGGTCTCTTGCTATTGTTTTATATCCTTATATAAATATAATAGGAAGTTCATTATACTTACAATTTCGAACTTTGTTGTTTGCTCAAAATCTTATATGTTATCTTCAAGCCATGCGGATACGATTCCCCTATCTTTAGGTTGCATAAAAGGATGCTCGCTGTTTTCTGAGACTGTCAGCTTGCATTGATGTGCATCTGCAAAATCCTTAATAACCTCTATAGGTTGTAAATTGTCTTTTCCACCGTAAAGAATTGATGTTGGAAATTCCCATTTTTTAATTGGATTCTCTAACACATATTGAAAGTAATCCCACCTCAATGGTTCAAAAGGCGTTAAAATTTCCTTTTCGATGTGGAGTCTTTCTTCACTCACGTCATACCACCGAAAAATTTGCCTAATCATATATTCCATATTTATCATCGGCGATTGAAAAAGGCATTTTGTAATTTTTCTATCTGCATAAGTGTTTAAGCTGAAATACGCACCAAGACTACAAGCAAATAGAGAAATATCACTCCAGTTTAAGAAAGCATAATCGCCAATTGTTGTTAGATCTTTTATACCATTCCAGATGTCACAACGATAATTGGTATTTTTTCTTTCGCCATGCTCAGGTAAATCAAAGCTGAGTGTCTGATAACCTTTTCTTTCTGCTACTTCAGCGAAACTTTCTGAATATTCTTTACAAGACATTTTTCCATGAACATGAATATATACTTTATCAGATTCTTTTCCCCAAATTATTGCGGGTATATTTTCTATTATAATTTTCTTAGATTTCATTTTTTTCTCCATTTATAGAGGTATTAACCTCCATAATTTTCTTGATTTAATTTTATTTGCCATTTCATATCCTCCTCTCTCGATTGATTCTATATAAAAAAAGTTAATCGCTATATAAAAAATCCATATATTTCATGAATTCGTTTCAACTGCCTAAATTCCTCGTTAATAATCTTTTTTATGTAATTTGCGTGCTATTGTATAAATATAATGGGAAGCCATATTAACCAGTTCCTTATTATATTGTAATCAGTTTTTCCTCATTCTTAAGAATGTTTGTCAATCCCTCACCCCAATAGATGACTTCTATGCCAAGGTCAACTAGTTTATCTGAAACTCCTAATTGATCTGCACAGGATTTACATGCTGAAAATTGCACACCAGCATGTTGAGCAATTTTGATTTTAGTTTGAATCAGATCATTTTCAGCAACCAACTTAGGAGTAGCGCCCCAGATAATGACGGTTACAGAGTCCCACCATTGCTCTAACATACTGTTTGTCGCATACATCATTACCATTTTGTCTGAGGTCAAAATATCTGTATTTGTCCAGAGAATAAAAAGTCGATTTGTTTTTTCCATAATAATTTCCTTTCGTAATTTGTAAATAATTTGTATTTGCATTGTCTGATAATTACTGCTTAATAAACATAATGGGAAATCAGAAATATATGAAACTTATTTACTTCTTATCTCTTCTAATCCTTTGAAAAACTTCCAACCATTTTCAGACAATCCGGTAATCAAGTCAGCAGGTGCAGACGGTGACCTAAATGCCAAATTCACTTGAGTTATAAGTTTTCCGTCTACTTCCTTTACTTTCTCATTTTCTATGTAGCTATCTATTACTTCATTTCCTCTAATATAATGATTCTTGTCCTTCCATGCTTTCGTTGATTCTGGTGGTCTTTTAATCTCACTTCGTGCAGATAAAATAAATTTTCCATCTTTTACAAACAATTTAGCATTGTGTTTCATAGATGGAAAATAGTACTTAATTAGTTCGTTTGAATTCTCCTGTTCATCAATATCAATACCTTCTGCACTTAATAAAAACTCAATCTGATTAATGAATGATTCAAGATTGGGAATATCATATACACTAACATTTGGTTTATTAAGTCTTAAATCTCTATTTGTTAATACATAACTGCTCTTCTTAAATCTTTGTATAAACTCATATTCCAAATAATCAATTGATAACTTATCAAAGCTGTTATTATCAGTCACAAATAAAATGGCATACGACCAAAAGTCTTTACCTCTTACATGTTCGTCAATCCTTTGTATACCGTTTACTGATTGCCCAACGTAGACAAGGTTTTCATCCTCACTGTCATTGAACAGAAAGTATATAGCATAGTTCAAGGAACAAGGTAATTTGTAAACCTGTTTATAGCTTTCTCGCGTGAAATAGAAAGCCTTAATTTGATTTGTACGATCTTGGTACATTTTTAAATTTGCTGCATTACTTACATCTGGATATAAATAAGTTATTGTTTTCTGCATAGTGTCTCCTACATTTATCAAAGTTTATTTCCTAAATATATTAATTTCTAAAAGCTCCTGTCTGAAAAACTGTATTGAATAACTATAATGGGAAGTCTAAAAAAACATCTTTATCCATAAATACGATAACTAGCTTACAAACTCATAACAGCAACTTATTATATTGTAAGCAGTTTTTCCTCATTTTTAATAATGTTTGTCAATCCCTCGCCCCAATAGATGACTTCTATTCCAAGTTCAACAAGCTTATCGGAAACTCCCAATTGATCTGCACATGCTTTGCATGCTGAAAATTGCACACCAGCATGTTGAGCAATTTTTATTTTAGTTTGAATCAGATTATTCTCAGCAACCAACTTAGGAGTAGCACCCCAGATAATGACGGTTACAGCATCCCACCATTGCTCTAACATACTGTTTGTTGCATACATCATTACCATTTTGTCTGAGGTCACTATATCTGTATTTGTCCAGAGAATATAAAGCCGATTTGTTTTCTCCATAATAATTTCCTTTCGTAATTTGTTCACTTTATTTTGAGAATGACATGTCACTTAAGCGTTTTATGATACGTTTCCCATCGTCATTTTGGTATAAGAAAGAAACCCCAGCAGACATGCCAAATAAATCACATTGATTAAGCATTTCTACTTCTAAACCAATCCACATTGCATTAAAAAGACTCAAAGTATCCCCATGGGAAACTATGATTACGTTCTCATCCTTGCTTTCAATAATATTTTTGAAAAATGGCATCAACCTATTCCATGTATCTCGACGTGATTCTGAATTTTTAAAAGCTTTATCATCAATGGTTTTTTCCCATACAATTGTATTGGCATGTGCCCACTCTACCGACTTTCCAACAGCCTCACCAAGATTACGTTCTCTTAATAAATTATTTAATTCATAGTGTATCTTTAAATATCTTGCTACAATTTCTGCCGTGTGTTTAGCACGAAGCAAATCAGAAGAAATCATTATGTAATTTTTACCCAATAACTCTTTGGCTAAATTCTTACCAATGTTTTCAGCCTGATTAATACCTAACTCGGATAGATCCCAATCTGTCCATGAACCAATCATACCATTAGTATGGTGTACAGATTGTGCATGCTGAATAGTAATAATATTTTTCACAATGAACCTCCAATCAAAATAATAATTTCACCTTATAAATATAATGGCAAGTTCAGACCCTGTAAATTGGAATTTTTCGTTTCTACAAACTGGGATTTGTCATTTTTCTAAAAAATTCCGTGGTTGTATTTTAGTTGTCCATACATCATCAAACATATTCCAATGAAAAATGTAATGCCAAATGGAATCATACATACCATTGATTCTGTAAACACACCAAAAATTCCAGAAAACATCATTCCAAGTCCAATGACTATCATTGCCTTACCCATTATGCTTGTATAAGCCTTTTTATCTTCTGCTCTTACCTTTTTATAATGATAATCGTGCATAATATTTATTTTTTCTTTTTTCAATAAAAGGTATCCTAAGAATATAAATAGCAAACTACATAATTCCATAATAACCACAAAAATAACATTATCCATATTTATTCACCTTTCTATCATAATCTCTATTTTTCAATTTTATCTATGTTTCCTATAATTTTCTTATCAAAATATCTCCTTGAAGTGCGAAGCAATCCTCCTAGGCATTACTTCATAAATATAATGGGAAGTTAGTAATTATAAACAATGGCGAAGGAAAACTCGTTCAACTACTTAATGTTTAGAATTCTATCTATTCTTATGCGATTGTATCTTTGTAGACAGATTGGATAAATATTTACAAAAATATTTAGTACCTTCCTACTTATTAATTAAACGTTAACTAAATAATCGCCAACCATTGGTTCGCCATCGCCACCAACTGCGAATCTCTATTTCTTATTTTTTTGAATTTTTGTAGAGTATTCTTAATATAAGGGATGATACCAAGCATATTATAGTTGGGGGTAAAAGTAATACACTATGAATGAGAGCGTCAATGTCTGCTCCAACAGAAGCATACCGGTTATATTCATAAAAATTGTAAAAATATATAATTCCACCCACATAACAAGCTAATAGTAAGATTCCAATACCTAATAAAATTCTCGACCAAATAATTTTTTTCATTTTATGTACTCCAATTTAATTTAGTTTTTTGCATATTAAACTAACTAAAATTACTAAGTCAGGCTCGAAGAAATCTTTGATTTTTCTCGTTGACACTACGCATCAAATTCAAGTTTATCAGTTTTATTCTTGTATTTTTTTATTCGTTTCATAAGTATAATGGGAAGTTCGTATAGTGAAGACTAGGATTTGGGCTTTATAATAGTTTTTCATAAATATATCTTTGTGGCTTCATTCCCAATTCTTCATATAGTTTTATTGCCTTCTCATTAAAAGCCCATACCATTAAATCTAGTCTTTTGGCTCCCTTTTCTATTGCCACCTTTTCAGCTTTACTAAATAGTATTTTTGCAATACCATTATTTCTAAAGTTTTCATCTACAACTAAATCATCCATATAAGCTGTTTTCATTTCAACCATACCACTTTTATATCTAACACTTACAAAACAGATCCCCACAACCTTGTTTTCTTCTTCTGCCAAAATAGAAATAACATCTTCTTTCAATACTAATTCTTCAAATTCTTCTTTAGAATATGGATGTTCCATATCAATATAAAGGTCTGGTCTTCCATTCACATGTATCCTATGTAATTGTTTCATAAGATTGTCTACTTGATCAAAGTCAGTAGTTTCAATATTTCTAATAAACATGTTTACCTCCGTAAATTTGTGTTGTTACAGCTATTTTTTCTTATCATTATAAATATAATGGGAAGTTCGTAATATACCCTGCAAATTTGAATTTTTTTATTTCACAAAGTCATATAATTCATCTTTCAACTGTTTTCAGACATACTGTTTCATTGCAGTTTCACATGACCTAATAACATATAATTCTTACGTACCTGATTCAGACTAACACGATTAGCGCCACTTTTGAAAGAAGGAATTCTAATTGAGTAGGATCATCTTCTCAAAACATACTTTGTAGATATCATAATGTCTACTAGGTATTTCGTCAAAAGTTTAATATTCATAGCATGGTTACTTATATTTTATTCTTTTTCTCCCTTATGCCAAGTACCTTTTTATTCTTCTCAAATAATGCAATTAATTTGTTACCAACCACATAGATACTTTGTTTAAACGGATGTCCAAATAATCCATACTCATAATTAAGTGACACGAACGCATAATAATCACCATTCGGATAATAAGTTGGAAAATATACATTAACATCTCTTTTCTCATCAAACCAAGATGTATCAACTGATATATTTTCATTGGGATTATATATAAAACAATCGTGTTGCCAATCTAAGGCATATAGTTCATTATTACTAAGTTCTTTAAAAATATCATTAACGATTGATTCTTGTTCGTCATTCCAAATAGGAACTTTGTAAGTCATATAATTTTCAGTTGAAACAAACTCACTGGATATATTGGGATAGTTAAATTTCTCACTTATCACCATCCAAATTTGATTATATAACTTTGAATCTAAAATCACTTTCATGCTAGTACTCCTTCAATTTTACAGAGACTCTTTTTATGTATTCAATATATTCCTCATTTTTTTATTTGAAAAATGCATTGTTCCAGACCTTTAATCGTATTTCATTTCTAGGATACTTCATAAATGTAATGTGCTATTCGCAATTTATAACAACTGCGAAGCAAATCTAAATAAAGAATATTATTACTTGCATTTCTAACAATTGAATATCTTATCTATTTGTTTACGGTCATAATCAAGAATCCAATCATTTAGTTCTTGATCGGAATTTTTTTGGCTTGTTGTCACCCAGCCTCGTTTCCTTTTCATGTTCTAGGAGGCAACGGCCTCCTTGCTTTCTTCTTTTTCTTGCCTTGGGTTCAGCCACTCCGTTTTACTGAATTCCCAAGCTCTTGTTTTTCCTG
>JBGSNZ010000001.1:0-120059 GCA_041739345.1 Acetivibrio sp.
AGCAGCAAGCCCGAACAGTGCAGTGGCTGGAAGCAATATAACACTTACCATCACCCCAGAAAGTGGAAAGCAGCTAAAGGTAGGAAGCCTAAAGTATAACGATGGAACAAAAGACGTGGCAATAAACGGAAGCAGTTTCACCATGCCGGATGCAAATGTAACAGTAACGGCAGAGTTTGAGGATATACCAATCATACCAGTACCTACGTATGCAGTGAAGATAGAAACACTGACAGGAGGAAGCATCATAGCAAATCAGATAACAGCCGTATCCGGAAGCAGCATTATACTAACCATTATCCCGGATACTGGTAAGCTGCTTAAGGTAGGAAGCTTAAAGTATAATGATGGAACAAAAGATGTAACAATAAGCGGTAATAGCTTTGTGATGCCAGAAGCAAATATAACAATAACAGCAGAATTTGAGAATGTACCAGTCTCATCAACTGATACGAATCTACTTAATATTGTGACGCCAAAATCAATTACCGGTTTGGTGAACGGCACGGCAAAATCTGTGGCAGCATTTGGATTACCAGCTACAATCACTATAATAACCTCTGGTGGCAATAGCAGTGCTTCTGTCGTATGGGATGTAGCATCTTGTGCATATGACCAAAACTCCTTAAATGCACAGAGCTTTACGGTGACAGGCATGTTGACTCTTCCATCTGGAGTAGTGAATACAAATAATATCAATTTATCCGTAACGATTTCCGTATCAGTGAATCAAAGTACGAATTCAGGCAGCGGCACAGGAGTAATCATTCCGACAACCAATGCGGAACCAAAACTTCCAAGTGTTGAAGGAAGCAAAGCAAAGGGTTGGGATTCTGTTATCGAATATATTACGGATAATAATACAGGTAGTATCACAGTAAATATGAACGGGAGCACCACAGCCACACCGGATGTATTTAATGCTATTAAGGGAAAAGACATCAAACTCACCTTGGATCTTGGTAAAGGAATTCAGTGGACTATCAATGGAACAGATATACCAAAAAGCATGGATAGCACAAAGCTCCACGGCATTGATCTGAATTTGTCAATGAATACAGACCGTATTCCGGCGGAACTTCTGAGTAATTTGCCGGATACGGATAAGGTACAAATATCACTGGCATATGAAGGAAGCTTTGGTTTTACAGCGACATTAAGAGTGCCTCTGAATGCAAAGAATAGCGGAAAGGTCGCAAATCTATTCTATTATAATCCGGTTAAGAATCAGTTGGAGCTACAGGCTGTAGGAGTGGTAGACAAAAAGGGAAATGTTGAATTCCCATTTACCCATGCTTCTGATTATGTAATTGTAATGAGCAATACAGCAATGCTAGAGGATGAAATAGATGCGATTACAGTTACCCCTGTAAAGAAAACCCTTTATATCGGAGGAACAAAAAGAAAAAGTGTCACAATAAAAACAATTATTCCAGAAGTTGTGCAAAAAGCAGTTGCCGATGGATTATGCGATATGAAAATAACCTATAAATCAAGTAAACCGAAGGTGGCAACCGTATCCAAATCAGGTAAGATAATTGCGAAAAAAGCGGGTGCGACAACCATAACGACAACAATTACGATAAATGGGGTGAAAAAAAGCTTCCAGACTACAATAAAAGTGAAAAAAACTACTGATTAAGTGATTGCAAAAAATTAACCATAGGGCTGACGCACTAAGCAATTAGTGCGCAGCCCTCTTTTCGTGTAAAATGAGATAGTAATTTCATGTATTTATTAGAGGATATGTAATTGTTTAAATATTTGCAGCATGGTAAACTAAGCACAGTGGAAGCAGGTGGAAAAAGTTGGAATTTATACTATAGGGAGATAACAATGGATATTGTCAGATTAATTTATAATTTTCTTGTGTTATTATCAATGTTATGTGCTATTTTTTTGTTGAAATATTCTTATTCTAGACGAAATATACCGGGTGCGAAATATTTTATTCTGGTGATCATAACAATGATAATATATGATTGCCTATATATCGGAGAATTAAATGCTACAAATTTTCAAAATGCGTTAATCTGGTTTCACTTGGAGCATTTAGTCATACCGTTAATACATTATTATTGGTTTATGATGAGTATTGATTATGTACGATTACCGAAAAATGAAAGCCGCATTTTAAAATATATCATGCTATGCCATCCGATTTTAGCGTACATATTATATTTTACAAACGGTTTTCATCATTTATATATTTCTAAATTTCATTTCATAAGCAATGGGTATTTTAAAGTAATAAGTACAACAAAAGGGATATTGTACATTGCACCGGTCATATGGGGATCAGCCCTTGGGCTGATATCGATATTTCTATATGTTAGGTCTTGTATCAAAGCTCACCGGCTTTACCGCAAGGGATATATCATTATGATAACTGCATCGATCATTCCGTGGGTAACCATATTTATCAATGTTTGTGGATTGAATCCTCTGGGTGTAGATAACTTTCCTGTTGCTACAAGTGTTTCTGGTTTGCTATATCTTTATGGGATTTTCCAGTATCATATTTTCAATACCATACCAATAGCTACCGAAACCGTCTTTCGACAGGCGAGAGAAGGAATTATACTACTGGATTACATGGACCGAATCATTGAAGCAAATGAAGTTGCTGTGGGTATGTATCCGGAGCTTAAGTATTTAAAAAAAGAGAATACACTTTCTTCCTTTGTGCAAAGGCACCCTGAGTTTGGAGGTCTTTTGGATAATAAAGATGGCGTTAATCTGCATTATCTAGAAGAACACAAGGACAGATATTATATTGCAAAGGTAAATGGGATAGCATCGGAGGATGATTTGCAGATTGGAAAAATAATAACCATCTCGGACATGACTCAGATCATTCAACATCAAAAGAAGCTGGAACTGATCGCTACAGACGCAATTGATAAAGCGGAAACAAATGAAATATCATTTTTGCAGGCGCAGATCAATCCGCACTTTTTGAATAATACGCTGAGTGTAATAGCCTCAATGATTACAAGAGCACCAGAGGAGGCAAAGGTACTGATTACAGATCTTGGGGAGTATTTGTCACGTTGCTATTATTTTGACAGTGCATCTTCGATGATATCGTTAAAGAAGGAATTAGAAACCATTTTCATCTATGTAAATATTGAGAAAGCGAGATTTCGGGAACGAGTAAATTTTCATATAGTCTGTGACAGCATACCTGAAATTAATGTTCCAAGACTTGTGCTACAGCCATTGGTGGAGAATGCAATACGACATGGTATATTAAAGAAAGCGCAGGGAGGAAATGTATGGTTGCGCATTGAGCGTATGGATGAAGGGATACTCTTTGAGGTAAAGGATGACGGAGTTGGAATGTCTGACGAAATGATGGCCTCATTGACCATAGCGAATCCGGACAGGAAGGGTATTGGAATTATAAATATACATAACAGACTACAGAAATATTATCGGGAAGGTTTAACAATAAAAAAGGCGGAAAGTGGTACCTCGGTATCATTTTATATTCCGGAGGATGAATTGAAGTAAGAAATAGAGGGGGCGATACAAATGATGAGTGCGATCGTAGTCGATGATGAATGGTATATATCGGAAGAAATAGGAGATCTGGCGGAAGGGACAGGCTTGATTCATGTAATGAAGAAGTATAATAATCCGCTCATGGTACTGGAGGAAATGCAGGAGATCCTGCCGGATATAGCATTTATCGATATTGAGATGCCTGAAGTAGACGGCATTACTCTTGCAGAGCGGCTTTTAGAGCGAAAGCCCGATCTTATCATAGCATTTATCACAAGCTGGAACACCTATGCAGTTCAGGCTTTTGAGCTGAATGCAATTGATTATATCATGAAGCCGATTAAGACGGAACGTTTTGAACGAATGGTTGGAAGAATCAAAGATAAATATGAGAGTAATCAAAGGCTTCTGTCCAAAAACTTAAAAATTAAAAGCTTTGGCAGTCTGGAAGTGAGTTGTGGTGGTGTTCCGGTAAAATGGGAACGCTCAAAGGCAGAAGAATTATTTGCTTTTTTATTGATGAATCATAACAAGTATGTGAGCAAGAGTACAATCGTTGATAATCTTTGGCCGAACTATGAGCCTTCGAAGGTTCTTCAAATATTACAGACGTCCATTTGCAGAATAAGAAATGTGTTCGCCGGATTAAGAGATATTGTCACCCTTAGTTATAGCAATCATAGCTACTGCCTTAGCATATCAAATGCAGATTGTGATTTGATTCAAGTTGAGGAAATAATGAGCAACTATGAGTATAAAGAGGGTCAGAGCATATTTAAAATCGAAGAAGCATTTTTAATTTATGAGAAGGGTTTCCTTGAACAGCAGGGTTATTTGTGGAGTAGTCAAAAAAATGAGGAGCTGAGGAAAAAATTCATCCTAGTAATTAATGATATTGTGCAAAAGTATAGTTGTGATCAGAGGGAAGAACAGGCGCGATTTTTGAAATACCTAACCATACTAGAACCATTTAATGATGAAGCCAATTACCGATTGCTGCTGACTTATATTAATTATGGACATGATAATAAGGCATTGAATCATTACCTATGGTTGAAAAGCGTATTAAAAGAAGAATATGATGCTGTTCCATCCGAAACCATTGATCAATTATGTAAGACGCATCTATCCAAGGATAATACGAATTCGTATTAGGAACAAGCCGATTTGTAAGAATCCTGTCAGAATGCATTGCTATAATAATCGTGAGTGAATAGTTACTTATGGGCAAAGACATCTGAAGTAGAATAACAAAGACGAGGAGAGGATACATTGAAGAATACGAAACAAAGAAAGATTTTTACAGTGATATTAGCACTGGCAATGGTAGTTACAATGTTTGCTGATTTACCACTTATATCAAGTGCCAAAACCACTACAACAACTTCCAGCGCAGTCACTGACACTTCCAAAACCAAGACAACGGCCAATGTCCGTACAGCAGCTGAGTTAAATAAAGCATTGGCGAACAGAAAAATAACCACCATTAACTTAACTAGAAATATTAAGGCTAGTCCTACTATAACTCGCTCCCTTTCCATTAATTTTGGTAAATACAAGATAACTGGGAACGTTACTTTTCAGCATATTGGCACTGGAACATCTGTATTAACTGGAAATGCCGGAACCAGAATTAAAGGTTCCTTAACTGTAGATACAAAAAATGCTTCCTTTCACAATGGTATTACAGTTAGTAAACCAATCAATGTTGTAGATGTAAAAATTGGAACCTATGTAGAGTCAGGGGAAAATAACCGACTAACTATCTCCGATAAAAATGGAGCAGTAATAACCATTACAGGTGATCTCTCGTCTATTGTAATGAGTGCAGACGTAAATGGAAAGTTCACATTAAAAGTAGCCCAAGGTGCTACCATTAAAAGTATCATTAGCAATGCTCCAATCAATATTATTGTGGCTGATGGTGCAATGGTAACCAGTATAACGGCGGCACCTGGTTCCACTGGGACAATCATTACCAATAATGGAACCATAGGTTCCTTAACTTCCTATTCTGCGATACAGTTGGAAGCCAATACGGCTCCAACCACTACAACGATAGCAGGTGCTGGAACAATTGAGGTTTCTGGAACAAATGCCGATGATGTTACCATCATTGATACAAAAACTGCAAGTACTCCAAGTACTCCAAGTACTCCGAGTACTCCAAGTACTCCGAGTACTCCGAGTGGGTCTACTACTCCAGAAACTCCAAGTACTCCAAGTGCCCCAAGTAGTTCTGTTACTCCAGATACTGCAAGTACTCCAAGTACACCAAGTACACCAAGTACACCAAGTACTCCAGTTACTCTGAGCACCATAGATATTGCTGCAATCACAGGAGTAACAATTCCAGTAACCGGAGCACTACCTGTATCCACCATCGCAGATACCAGTGAATACACGGCAACAATTTCATGGAAACCTGTGAATGCAACGTTTTCCGCGGACACATCCTACACCGCGA
The DNA here is from genome assembly GCA_041739345.1 of Acetivibrio sp. Lineage (GTDB taxonomy): Bacteria > Bacillota > Clostridia > Lachnospirales > Lachnospiraceae > DIGJ01. Next base: position 5,975 of record JBGSNZ010000001.1, read on the forward strand.
CGATTACAATAACACCAAAAACGAACTATACCTTGTCTGGAGTGCCTGCTAATTTCTTTACTGTAGACGGAGCCGTTACAACAAATGTGATTGGTTCCGGAGAGGTAAAAGCTGTATTCCCAAATACAGCAGGATTACCGCCAACGGTAAGTGATGTAACTGTGACATCATCTGGTAACGTTTATACAAAAGGCACAACACAATCATTTAGTGCAACGGTAACAGGCTTCAATAATCCAACTCAGTCTGTAACGTGGAACGTAACAGGTCAAACTAGTACAAATACAATGATAGATACGAATGGTATTCTGACCGTAGGATCAGATGAAGCATCCACACAACTTATAGTCACAGCCAATTCAACCTTTGATACCAGCAAATCAGGTTCCTTTACGGTTTATCCTCCTGTCCCAGTTGTGATAATTCCAATTACACCGCCAATTGGGCCAGTAGATACCACTCCGACGGTAAGCAGCGTAACAGTAACGTCATCTATCACGTATTTTAAAAAAGGCATAACACAAACATTTAGCGCAACTGTTACAGGTACTAACAATCCAAGTCAGTCTGTCAAATGGAACGTGTCTGGTCAGAGCAGTAGTGAAACTAAAATAGACGTAAGCGGTAATCTGACCGTGGGAGCAGATGAAACTGCTAAAAATCTTACAATTACTGCTACATCAACTCTTGACTCAAGTAAATCTGGCACATATTCTGTACATGCCTTTTCAATAGGAGTTAAATACCATCTTAAAATGTGTTTCGCTGATGGTGAACCTAATCAGTTTGAAACTATTCACGGGGTTGACGGAGAAACTGTCGGCTTCGCAGAAATTACATCACAATATTCTTCCCGAGAAACCCTTGGTTTTTACGCTGAGCTTTATGGAGACATACCAGCCGGAGCAGCTATTGTTGTACAAGCGTATAATGCTAAAAAATACGGTTGGCAAAACGCAACCCCAGGAGATTTTTTAGGTACTACTGGTGATAGGGAAATGCTAGCTATGAGAATAACTTTATCCGGTTTGCCTAACTATAAAGTGGTATATCGTATTCACGATCAAAGTGGCTGGCAAGACGTGAAGCAGACAGTCAATGGAACCACGATTGAAGATGCTGCCATCGCAGGAGGTAATTCATTGATTGATGAGATTGAAATCGCAATCTCACCATATTAATATTCTTATATGAAATAACCATAGACAGCCAATTAAAACGAGTGTAAATATAAATTGAGAGCAGTAGCGAATGACTATTTATCATTCCACTACTGCTCTTATTTTTTGTAAATGGTTCCAAAAGAATTATAACACTGGATATGATTCACATTATAATACCATAGGAGGAATGGAAACTACTAATATAAAATAGTTTCTACATATTGACAATATAATTGTTTTATAATATATTATATTTGTGCAAATTACATAAAATAACTTCAATTAATCAGCACAAGGAGAGGGGAGTCAGTCAATATGAAACAACAGATCATAGATGAATGTATTGAACTTTTTAATGAAAAAGGCTGCCGATTTACTCTGGATGATATTGTGCAGAGACTTAGAGTTAGCAAAAAAACAATATACAAGTATTTCCTAAGTAAGGAGGATATCTTCAAAGCTATTATTGATGAGGCATATGATGATATTCATATTAAGCAGAACTTGATTTTTAATGACAATGCGCTCTTGATCAAAGAGAAGATGTATGCGGTATGTACGGTTGAAACCAAGTATGATAACCAGATGAGACTGAAGCGGGTTTACGAGTCAGAACAATTACTGCCAGAGATTTATCGTTACTTTATGAAAAAATATGAAGTTGGCTGGGGGATTATTGAAGAGCTACTAAAACAGGGCATCCAGGAAGGCGTATTTGAAGAGGTGAATGTTGCCTTGGTAATACAGCTATTGATCAATGGAATGAAGATGCTTTGCCAAGGTAATTTTCAAGAAGAGAATAATCTCACTTATAAGCAGGGATTGGAGCAGACCGTAAGTATTATCATAAAAGGAATATCAAAATGAGTTGGAGGATATAAATAATTGCAAAATATTATAATTATAACCATTCTAGCATTGTTCATTTTGATTGTAGGGGTTGTTCTGGTGATATCCTTTGGGCTATCTAATTTGATTGTCACACCAAACACCCCTGACCCGGATCAATGCTATATAGATGAGATTGCCAAGGGAAAGATTTTGAAGAAAGATTACGAGCAGGACTATCACAGGGAAGATTTCAAACTGTTATCGGACTATGGGTATACGCTTTCTGGTAGTTTTATTCCAAGAGATCCCAATGTGAAGCGAGATGACAAGAAAGAGAAAGTTGTTGCCCTTGCGCATGGGTATTCATTCTGTCAGTTTGGCAGTGTTAAGTACATAAATATATTTCAAAGACTTGGTTTTGATTGTGTTATCTATGATCACAGAAATCATGGATATTCCGATAAAGCCGTTACGACAATGGGTTATTATGAAGCCCGTGATCTAAAGAAAGTCTGCGATTATATAAGGACGAAGCTGGGGGAAAATATTATCATCGGAACCCATGGTGAGTCAATGGGAGCAGCAACGGTTATGATGAATGCTCCGCTTGATAATAAATTGGCATTTGTGATTGAGGATTGCGGCTATTCCGATCTTTCAGACCTATTAGCATATAGCCTAAAAAAGATATATCACTTGCCACGTTTTCCTTTTCTATGGGTTGCAAGTCTATTCTCGAGACTGCGTGGAGGCATCTTTTTCCATCAGGTAATACCAAAGAATGAGGTAGCAAAGTGTGATTCGATACCTATGTTATTCCTACATGGAGAAAGAGATGGTTTTGTTCCTACGAGTAGTATCAAAGACATATATAAAGCAAAAAAGGGTACCGGCGGATGAAAATATTTCCGAATGCAGCGCATGCGGAAAGCTATTGGAACAACAAGGAGGAGTATGAAGGGGAAATTGAATAGTTTTTAAAAGAAATAAAAATAATATAAGGGGAGAAATTTTATGGAAGAAAAAGTATCTTTAAAATCGAAACTATGGCTGTCAGGCGCAGATGGTTTCTGTGGTATCTTATGTGGTTTGGTCACAGGCGGAGGATTAACTTACTTTGTGCCTGGCCATGGCCTTTGGTGGAGGAATACTATCGGTCGCAGCTTTTAGTTTCGTTACCGTGGGTTTTGGCTTTGCTGGTGGTATGTATCTGATACCAGTCATGAATGGGGATGTCATTGACTATGATGAAAGCAAGACATTACTTCGCCGTGAAGGTATGTATGCAGGTGTAAACTAATGAATACTTAAAGTAGGGAATATAGTAGCAGGAGGCTAATCAAAAAATGATTAGCCTCCTGCTACATTTGTATTCTTAATAAGTGAAGCGGTCTGCGGGCTCATCTTGTTTCTTCCGGAATTGCCGCCATAAACGTAAAGGAACTATCGTTGTGTTCAAATATTACGACTCCTCCATAAGATTCAACAACCTTAATCATATTATGAATACCATATCCGTGAGAATTACCATCTTTAATTGTAATATAGTTTCCGTCCTTGATATTCAACTCTCCCCCATAAGAATTAATTACCTTGATCAGCCTTTGGCCCTTCATTGCCTCCGAGTTGATTGATACGAACCGTGGTTGTGACGCATCCATTTGTTTGCAAGCATATATTGCGTTTTCCAAAGCATTTCCCAATACAATACAAAAGTCACTGTCACTCATTACAGCCTGTCTAGTAATATTACAGTGGGATTCTAATAGGATGCCATTTTCTTTGGCACGTAGGTAATAGTATCCGATGATGGAATTGCATATCGTATGCTCGCAGAATACTGGCAGTTGATCCATTCGTGACTTTTCACAGTACTCACTTAAAAAGATTCTTAGCCTTTCTAGATTACCTTCCTCAGCCAGGGTAAGCATAACGCCTGTAAAATGATTGATGTCATGCTTAATCTCCCGGATTTCATTCATTTGCCTGTTGAGTGATTCATAATACTCCTTTTGCATAGCAATTTGCTTCTCGGCCATTTGCAACCGGGAAGAGGAAACTGTAAAATCATCGTAGAGATCACCCATGCGCAACGTATAAACTAAAACCATAAGGATTAGGAAAAAAACAAAGAATATCATCATTGTTAATGACATATTCTGATAAATTACACCACTGATATAATAGCTGTTTGTAACTAAACCCATTATGACAAAAAGGTACCCCATGAATATTACCACGCCATATTTATTTAGTTGTTCCTGATTTTTAAGGGTTTTAAAGAACAGATAAATATCTATGATAAAGGTGAGTGTCGGTACCATTACTGAAAAATTATCATTATATATGTCCTGTGGAATAAACAAATAAAGTAAATAGAGTAAACAATAATAAATAAAAAAGCCGATTTTCTCTTTCTTGCTTAATAAAATGCCACACTGCTCTTGTACAAGGAATATAAGCAGATATTTCAGCACAAAACTCACAAAATACATAAATTCATTTGTTTGTTCATAGGAAAGGTTAAAAAATATAGTTGCCTGCCAGACACTGTAAAACTCAGTTGTCAACATCATCCTTAGTAGGATAAATAAAATTAAAACAGGCATCCAGATGGAGTATCGTTTCTGCCGCACTGAGAAAAGATATAAGGTAATCAGACAAATAAAAGCAAAAATGGAAATTCCAAACAAAAGCATCCGAATTGCAGAACGAATACGGATTTCTTTTATGGCATGATTATAATTACATAAAACAGGAGTCATATAGAGTCCAGAAAATTTGGTAGTTGCGACTTCAATTACCACTTCATGTGTCGTACCAGAGCTAAGGGTAATCGGGAATAATTCGGCTTTTGGAGAGGCGAAAATCTTATTTCGGTACTTAGAGGCTGTGCCACTCTTTGCAGTAAGCTGCCCATCAATATATATCCGGTATGCGCTTCCAAAATCAAAGATTAGCGATGTCACTTGCTCATCACAGGATAAATTCTTCAGTATTAACCGATAGCTTCCATATCCACCGACAGGTAGACTATCCCCATTTATTTTATATTTTGACCAAATATCCGGTACCTTCATGATAATGTCCACGTTAGATAATTCATTTGCTTTAGATACTCGATTTGCATTGGGTAATTGCTCTTGATCTGAGATAATAAATTGCTTCCAATAAAATTCCCACTGCCCGTCTAAATATGTATTGTGACTCGAGGGAATGCAATCTGACAAATCAATGCTACCATTCACAGCCTCGGGCAACCCTGTAATCTCGTGATAGAAATACGATCTTGCCACATGAATATAAATATATAGTAGAGCCAGAATCAAACCACCTACCAGTATCCATTTACGATACTTATTGTTATTCATCTTATATCCTTCCCAGCAGCCCCTGATGAACGTTGCCATATGTTATTAGTATATCACAGCCGATTCATGTAAGTAAATATAGGCATCATTGCAAAAAATTCAAGTAAAACAAATAAAAAGCTACAGTAAAGGATGTGCAAATCCTTGCTGCAGCTTTTCGATTTTATGAGAATGCTTAAGTTATATTATTCAACGTCATTTTTATCTTTGAAGAGAGGTAAGTTTGTAACCTTTGACAGCAGAACAACAATAAAAGTTAATAGTCCAATTACTACAAAGATGGAAAGCATTCCTTTTCCCATTATTTCTAATGCATATAATACAGTCTGACTCATACGTTACTCCTTTCGTTTATCCTATTTGAGAAGCTGACTCACAATATTAATTACAACACCACCTGCAACTACAGAACCAATCTGTCCGGCAACGTTAGCACTGATTGCATGCATTAATAAGTGGTTTGTAGGATCTTCCTGAAGCCCCATCTTTTGAATGACACGGGCTGACATAGGAAATGCTGATATACCAGCTGCTCCTACCATAGGATTGATTTTCTTTTTAAGAAACAGGTTCATGAATTTTGCAAATAATACACCGCCGATAGTGTCGAATACAAATGCAACCAAACCTAAAAGCATAATGATTAAGGTATCCATATTTATAAAGTCTCCAGCTTGCATTTTAAAAGCAATTGTAATACCTAGTAATAATGTAATTAAGTTTGCCAAGCTTGTCTGTGCTGTTTCGGATAGGCTTCCAAGAACACCACATTCTCTGATTAAGTTACCAAACATTAAGAAACCTACTAGTGCAACAGATTGAGGTGCAATCAAACCGGCGATAATTGTAACAACGATAGGAAAGATTAATTTAGTTAATTTAGTTACAGACTTTGGATTGTAATCCATGCGGATCATACGTTCTTTTTTCGTAGTTACCAATTTAACAGCAAAGGGTTGTACGATAGGAACCAATGCCATGTAAGAGTACGCCGCGACTGCAATAGGTCCCATATACTGGGAATTCATGATTTGGGATACCAAAATAGAGGTAGGTCCGTCAGCAGCACCGATAATACCGATGGATGCAGCATCATTTAAATTAAAACCTAAAAGAGCAGCAAGTAAGATGGTAAAGAAAATACCAAACTGTGCAGCACCACCGAATAAGAACATCTTCGGATTGGCAAGTAAAGGTCCGAAATCAATCATTGCGCCTATTCCAATAAATAACAGGATGGGTAAAGCTTCTGAAGCACTGATTGTTGTTTCAAACAACCATTGAATAATACCTTGGGTATTACCAACACCTTCGATCGTTTGGTTTAGTACACCGGAAAGAGGTATGTTTACAAGAATTGCACCAAACCCCATAGGCAAAAGCAGTGAAGGTTCAAAACCTTTGGCAATCGCCAAATAGATTAACAAACCACCTATTAAGAACATTAACCACTGCTGCCAAGTAACTGCCAATAAACCTGACAATAAGAAATCCATAATTATAGCCCTCCTAAGTTATACGTATAATTTTAATAAGATAGTACGGTTAAATGCCTTTAATGTAATATTTTGTAGATACATATAGAAAAATGGGCATTCTAGGAATATTATATCTCTATAAGTAATAAAATACAATGCAATATATCTATATGTTTTTAAGTTTCACTCGAAGGTAGAATTACCATTTCAAGAAAATGTATGTATTTTAGGAATAAATTGTTGTAAAATAAAACACAAGAATAGATGATTTTAATAATTAAGGAAAGAAACAAATGGGGGGGTTATATGAATCAATTAATTCGAAGTGAATTACTGACAGATGAAACAATACTTTGGTCAGGGCAACCGAATAAAAATAAGATTTTTAATTTAGGAGATATTTATTTAATACCTTTTAGTATTGTTTGGTGTGGATTCATTTGCTTCTGGGAATACACGGTGTTAGTAAGCACAGCATATTTTTTTGCATTATTTGGACTGCTTTTTGTTTTTGTTGGGCTATATCTTTTAATTGGTCGTTTCATTTACAAGAATTATGTGAGAGCGAACACATATTATTTCATCACACAAAAAAGAATACTGATTCTTAAGGATGCTAATTCAAGAAAGCTTGAGGCGGAGTTCATAAGCGCAATACCTTGCATCAATAAGAATGTTGATTCCAGTGGCCGTGGGACTATCATATTTGGTAATTCCTCAGGGCATTCAGGCATCTACAATGATAGTGGATTGGATTTGTTGGGGACAGGTTATAGATATGGAAAAACAGCTCCTACATTCTATGATATAGAACAAGGGGATGAAGTGTATAGAATCGTTAACGAGATAAGGAATATAGGTACAGTTATTTAAATAATTAAAAGTAATACATAACGATCTAAACTTCAACTTCCCAATACGGAGCATAGCACCAACAGCGGCCGGTACAGAACGAATTTAAGCGATATTTTAGAAAGACAATAGCGATAATGGAGTCCTCAGAAGAGATTATCGCTGCCTATGGCTTCCTAAAATCGAACATCGCGTTGAGTTCTGTACCGGCCGCTGTTGGTGTTAGGCGTATTTTCAGGCATAGTTGTTAAACTCATTAATTAGCACGTATTTTAATATCATAACCTCCATTTTTACACATTTCTTAATCTGTCAAAATTCCAACTCTAATTTGGACACATTCAAAATCCTGTCTAAAGACTTGGAAATAAAACGATGTTACGATGACTTTATCAAAACAACGTTGGAGGAGGATTCATATTATGGCTAAATATGTTATGGCACTAGATGCAGGTACAACAAGTAATCGATGCATTCTTTTTAATGAAAAAGGGGAAATGTGCAGTGTAGCTCAAAAAGAATTTACACAATATTTCCCAAAACCAGGCTGGGTAGAGCATGATGCAGATGAAATCTGGTCAACCCAGTTAGGAGTAGCTGTTGAGGCTATGCATAAAATTGGTGCTACAGCAGAAGATATCGCAGCGATTGGTATTACCAATCAAAGAGAAACAACAATCGTTTGGGACAAAAATACTGGAGAACCAGTATATCATGCAATTGTATGGCAGTGTCGAAGAACTTCCGAATATTGTGATACGCTCAAGGATAAAGGACTTACAGATACCTTCCGTAAAAAAACAGGTTTAGTCATTGATGCTTACTTCTCTGGAACCAAAGTAAAATGGATTCTCGACAATGTTGAAGGCGTAAGAGAACGAGCAGAACGGGGAGAATTACTCTTTGGTACCGTTGAAACATGGCTGATTTGGAAACTAACCAAAGGTGCTGTTCATGTAACGGATTATTCGAATGCATCTCGTACCTTGCTTTTTAACATCAATGAGTTGAAATGGGATAAAGAGATTCTTGCAGAATTAAATATTCCAGAATCTATGCTTCCAGAAGCAAGACCATCCAGTTGTGTTTATGGAACAACAGATCCATCCTTCTTTGGTGGAGCAATTAGAATTGCTGGAGCAGCTGGAGACCAGCAGGCAGCTTTGTTTGGTCAGACCTGTTTCAATGCAGGAGAAGCTAAGAATACATATGGAACAGGATGCTTTATGCTCATGAATACCGGAGAAACACCTGTATTTTCAAACAATGGATTGGTTACTACAATTGCTTGGGGATTAGACGGCAAAGTTAATTATGCACTCGAAGGTTCTATCTTTGTTGCAGGAGCAGCTATTCAATGGTTAAGAGATGAAATGAAATTAGTGGATGCTTCGCCAGATTCCGAATATATGGCACAAAAAGTAAAAGATACAAACGGCTGCTATGTTGTTCCAGCATTTACCGGTCTTGGAGCGCCACACTGGGATCAATATGCAAGAGGAACTATCGTTGGATTAACCAGAGGAGTTAATAAGTATCACATGATCCGTGCCACATTAGAATCCATTGCTTATCAGGTAAATGACGTAATTTCTGCAATGAAGGCAGATTCTGGAATTGAACTATCAGCACTTAAAGTGGATGGTGGAGCAAGTGCAAATAATTTCTTAATGCAGACACAGGCAGATATTATGAATGCACCAGTAAATCGTCCAAATTGTGTAGAAACAACCGCAATGGGTGCTGCTTACTTGGCAGGTTTGGCAGTTGGCTATTGGGAGAGCAAAGAAGACGTTATTAAAAACTGGGCAATCGATCGTATTTTTGAGCCACAGATTGAAGAAACAGAGCGAGCAAGCAGAGTAAAAGGCTGGAATAAAGCCGTTAAATATGCCTATGGTTGGGCAAAAGAAGACTAAATTGAGGAGGTAAAATGTATGTTACCATATATCGGGGAGTTTTTGGGAACCTTTATGTTGATTTTGTTAGGTGATGGAGTAGTAGCAAATGTAACATTGAACAAATCTGGAATGAAAGGTGCTGGTGCAACTCAGATTACTTTTGCATGGGGCCTTGCTGTTATGCTTCCTGCATTTATATTTGGAGCAGCATCCGGAGCACAATTTAATCCAGCGCTTACGTTAGCTCTGGCAGCAGATGGAAGTATGGCTTGGAACATGGTACCAGGTTATATTGCTGCACAGTTTGCAGGTGCGTTCCTTGGAGCAGTTCTTGTATATCTTTTATTTAAGAAACAGTTTGATGAGACCGAAGAAGCCGGAACAAAATTGGGCGTTTTCGCTACAGGAGCATCTGTACCACACAAAGGATTAAATATCTTAAGTGAAGCAGTTGGTACATTTGTATTAGTATTTGCAATCAAAGGCATTGGCCAAGTAAGCAATTTAGCTCCAGGTGTTGATAAATTATTGGTATTTGGAATTATCGTTTCCGTTGGTATGTCTCTTGGTGGCTTGACTGGATATGCGATTAACCCAGCTCGTGATATCGGTCCTCGTATTGCGCATGCGCTTCTTCCGATTAAAGGAAAAGGAAGTTCAAACTGGGGTTATGCCATTGTTCCTCTCGTTGGTCCTATTCTTGGTGCTTTAGCAGCAGTATTCTTATATGGAATTATTCCATGGTAGAAAATTAAAGAATTATACTAATTAATAAAAAATTGAATACTTGCTGTGAGAGATTAAAGAGCCAAGCAGATTATGTCTGAAAAGATATAAGCATTGCTTGGCTCTAATAATGAAGGGAGAATAGAACATGTATGATGTTGTAATTATCGGTGCTGGTGTATCAGGCTGTGCAATTGCAAGAGAATTATCTAGATACGAAGTTAAAGCTTGTGTACTTGAAAAAGAAGAGGACGTATGTTGCCAGACATCAAAAGCAAACAGCGGAATTGTTCATGCTGGTTATGATGCAGCGCATGGTTCTATGATGGCAGAATTAAATGTAATTGGAAATGAAAAAATGGAGGCGCTATCAAAGGAGCTTGATTTTGCGTTTGTAAAGAATGGTTCGTTAGTGGTATGCCTTGATAAAGAAGCATTGCCAAATCTATATAAGCTTTATGAGAATGGTATCGCAAATGGTGTGAAAGAGCTACGCATTGTTAATCAAGATGAGGTTCGTATATTGGAACCAAATATATCAAATAATGTGATTGCGGCTCTCTATGCGCCAACGGCAGGAATTGTATGTCCATTTGGATTGACAATTGCTTTTGCAGAAAATGCAGCAACGAACGGAATTGAGTTCCGCTTTGATACCAAGGTAGAGGAAATTGAGAAGTTAAGGTCTGGGTTTATTATTAATACAAACAAAGGAAATGTTGTAACGAAATATGTAGTAAATGCCGCTGGTGTTTATTCGGACGAGATTCACAATATGGTGAGTGAACACAAAATCCATATTACACCGCGAAGAGGAGATTATTGCTTGCTTGATAAGGCTACAGAGGGCTTTGTGAAACAAACCATTTTTCAGCTTCCAGATAAGTTTGGAAAAGGAGTATTGGTATCACCAACTGCCCATGGTAATACAATTGTGGGACCTACCGCTATTGATATTTTAGATAAAGAGGGAAGTAATACCACAGTGGAAGGCCTAAATCATTTAATTATGACAGCAGGAAATACTGTAACCAACTTGCCAATTCGACAGGTCATCACTTCATTTGCAGGACTTCGAGCACATGAAGAGCATCATGAGTTTATTATAGGCGAAGTAGAAGACGCCAAAGGATTTATAGACTGTGCAGCAATCGAATCACCAGGACTTACCAGTTCCCCCGCAATCGGCGAAAAAGTAGCAACGCTTCTGGCTAACAAACTTTCTTTAAATAAAAATGCTATGTTCAATGGAACTAGAAAAGGAATCCTGAATCCAAAGACATTAAGTGCGCAAGAGAGAAATGAGTTGATTGCGAAGAAGCCAGCGTATGGAAATATAATTTGCCGCTGTGAATCAATTAGCGAAGGAGAACTTCTAGATGCCATTCATAGACCGCTTGGAGCAAAATCCCTGGATGGAATAAAACGTAGAACCAGAGCTGGTATGGGACGCTGTCAGGCTGGCTTTTGTTCGCCAAAGACCATGCAGATTTTAGCAAGAGAATTAGATCTAACTGCATTGGAAATAACGAAATGCGGTGGTGAATCAAAACTTTTGCTTGATAAAAGATAAGGGGTGATGAGAATGAAACAATTAAATTATGATATTGTGATCGTCGGTGGTGGACCGGCTGGTCTTGCAGCGGCCATAGAAGCACAAAAAGAAGGAGTCGAGCGAATTCTAATCATCGAACGTGACCGTGAACTTGGTGGAATCTTAAACCAGTGCATTCACAATGGGTTTGGACTTCACACCTTTAAGGAGGAACTTACCGGACCAGAATATGCGCAGCGATTTATGGATGAAGTAAAAGAAAAGCACATCGAATTTAAATTAAATACAATGGTCATGGATATTACACCAAACAAGATGGTTACCGCCATGAACACGCTGGAAGGCATGTTTGAAATTGAAGCAAAAGCAATTATTCTTGCCATGGGCTGCAGGGAGCGTTCAAGAGGAGCACTCAATATCCCAGGATATCGTCCTGCTGGCATTTACAGCGCAGGTACCGCGCAGCGATTTGTTAATATAGAAGGATATATGCCAGGCAGAGAAGTCGTTATCTTAGGCTCAGGAGATATCGGTTTAATTATGGCAAGAAGGATGACACTTGAGGGAGCAAAGGTAAAAGTGGTTGCTGAAATCATGCCTTACTCCGGTGGACTGAAACGAAACATTGTGCAGTGCTTAGATGACTATGATATTCCTTTAAAACTAAGCCATACCGTGGTAGAAATCAAAGGGAAAGAACGAGTAGAAGGAGTAACAATTGCAGAAGTTGACAAGACGGGCAAGCCGATAGCAGGAACGGAAGAATATTACACGTGTGATACGCTTTTATTATCCGTTGGATTGATTCCAGAAAATGAAGTTTCAAAGCAAATCGGTGTGGAGCTTTCTAAAGTAACAAGCGGCCCGACTGTAAATGAGAGCCTTGAAACAAGCGTACCAGGAGTATTTGCTTGTGGTAATGTACTGCATGTTCATGATTTGGTTGATTTTGTATCAGAAGAAGCAGCCGAGGCAGGAAAAAATGCAGCAAGATATGTAAAACGTGTAGAAAAAGATTTGAATTCTTTAGACGAAGAATTAATGCGTGAAATAATTCTCATACCTACACAGGGGGTGCGCTACACCGTACCTCAAACCATACGCCCAGAGTGTATGGAGAAAGAACAAGTAATTCGATTTCGTGTAGGAGATGTATATCGCAATCAATACGTGAGTGTCTATTTTGATAATAAGCGTGTACTCCATAAAAAGAGACCAATCGTTGCACCTGGGGAAATGGAAAACATAATACTTCGAAAAGAAGAAGTGTTAAATTATCCAGAACTTTCACAAATCACGATTAAGCTAGAGGAGGATTAAAATGGAGCGTAATTTAATATGTATTGGCTGTCCTCTTGGGTGCATGATGAAAGTAGAACTAGAAGAGGGACAGATAAAAAGTATTACCGGAAATACCTGTAAACGTGGGGAAGCATACGCCAAAAAAGAGGTAACAGCACCAACACGCCTCGTAACAAGCACAGTAAAAGTCGAAGGTGGCAACATCGCAATGGTATCCGTAAAAACAAAAACCGATGTTCCAAAAGGTAAGATATTCGATGTTATGAACTCCCTGCAAGACGTATCCGTAAAAGCCCCCATTCATATAGGCGATGTAATAGTAAGCAACGCTGCTGACACCGGAGTTGACATTATAGCTACAAAACAGGTAAAAAGCGTAACTATCTAAAAAAGATGTAAAACTATAAAAGCGCATTCCTTTGACATTGCTATAAAATAATAGAGAACTAATAATGTTATAGCATTCAATAAATGTTATCCCAATTTGCAATTCAGGCATTAAATAGCAGGGCTTCAAACTGAATTAACGATTATTTTAATAAGACATAAGAGGAATTGGGTGCCAAATCACCCAATTCCTCTTGTTTATGGCTTGTTAAAATTGACAATCGTTTGAAGTTTGAAGCCCTGCTATTTAATGTCTGAAATGTAAATTGAGCATTACCTTACGTTAGAAGCTAACATTTGTACGCGTATTACAAATACAAGTGCATCGGATATGCCAGATACTCTACACTCTCTAAACGATCAACGCTTACATACCCAGCTGGTGCTTTAATAATAGAAGGTATACGATTTACAATTGTTGCACAAGTATGTTCCACCGTTGCCGGTTTCTTTACATAGAAAGTAGTATCTGGTTCACCTAAGATCTTCCAGTCACACATATCGCCGTCCTCTGGAACATAGACTTTACCAATACACTGCGTTTCGATTACTGGTCCTTGGAATGTTTCGGTTGTAACAATGGCACTCATTCCAATACAGTTCCCAACTGGAATTGTAAGCCCCATTGTTTCGGAATAAACGGGAACTTCTGAAAAATAAGGAACGCATTTTTGTGTCTGGCTCTTGATGGTCCAGCCCATCAGGTTACATAATGCTTCGTTCGAATTCCATACATAACTTGGCTCAAGTGTTTCAGGATGTGCAATGTCACGTTCAAATTCATCTGCTGTAAGGTTACAGCCATGCGCATTTGCAAGTGCTAAACCGTAATCTTCTACATTATAGCTTACTGCACCTTCAATCCGCTCAATATTGTGGCAGCCCCCTGCAACAACACCAACCATATGTATCCAGTAGATATCTTCCATTCCAGCTCCAACTATGGTACAATTGTGTTCTTTTGCGATGGTATCCAACTTATTGGTTAGCGCAGAAGCAGTAGTCCAAGGATAGGTGGCTTCCTCACACGTAGTAATAATGTTAATGCCTCTTTTTAATAATTTTTCAAAATGAGGATAACAGTCTTCAATAAAACTAAATAAGGTTACAACCGCTGCATCTGGTTTACATTCATCAAGGACTTGATCTGCATCCGAGCGAATCTTTACCCCAAGATCAAATCCAAGACCTGCAAACTGTCCAACATCCATACCGACTACGGCAGGATTTACATCAATGGCACCTACAATTTCCGCGCCGTTTCCGTAGAGATAGCGAAGAATATATTTTGCCATTTTTCCACAGCCATACTGTACAACTTTAATTTTTTCTTTGTTCATGCTAACACCCTCCTGATATTGTTAAATTGTTGTCAAGAAATTGCGAACGAATCAGCAATTCCTACTTACATTTATCAGTATAGGATATGTTCCAAGTATAGAGTCAAGACTTCAAAGATGAATTTATTTGTACAGGAACTTGCAAGCGTAGGTACATTCCACGTTCATTGTCTTTGTATACTGGAATTTCAGCAATGGTCTCGCAAATATAGTCACCACAAATGGTATAGCCATTTTTAAGGATTGCATCAAGTAGTTGCTTTGCATATTCTTTTTCCTTGGAGAAACTATCACAATAGATACATTGATACATGCCGGCATTTATCACGGAAGTCTGTTTTGACTGAAAATCCTTTGGATTTACATTGACAAATATCTCAGTTGCTTTGAATTCCCCTTTTTCTAGATTTTCTTTTCGAAGAATGGTACCAGGATTATGGTAGTATAACTTTTCTTTTTTCATCTTTGAAAGCTTTTCTTTTAACTGTAGCAGGATTTCTTCATATACATCAATTCCATAATCAAAGTAATTTATACCAGAATCAAATACAATAACAGTACGTTTTGGAATGTATTCAAGAGTAATACTTTGGTCAGGTGGGGCATTTTTAAATTGCTCAATGGAATCAAGTGTCTGATTGATTGATGACTTTCGCTCTTCCAGCTCGATTAGCTGTAATTCTATGTTTTCACTTTCTTCTCGTAGTTTCTCCTCTAAAAACAAGGTGCTTTTATGGTCTAAAAATTCTCGAATTTCTTTTAAACTCATACCCAATGCTTTCATTGTCTGAATCATATCAAGTTTGGCGCACTGTACAATACTGTAATATCGATAGCCAGAATCTGGATCCACATAGTCTGGTCTTAGCAGCAAAAGCCGATCATAAAGCCTAAGTGTTTGTACACTTATATTATTGAGTTTAGCCATCTGCCCAATTGTAAACCTCATTATTTACCCTCCCAACTTGGTGCTATGTATAGAGTTAAAAAAACAACTAGTCGTGTGGTCGCACAAAACTAGCTGATATCTTTGGAATACTGTAATCACTGCTGTTATTATAGCTTATAAAAGGAATTCTGTCATCTTTGATTTATTGGAAAATAAGGGGTTGCATCTTTATTGCCTTGTGGTGTAGACTCTTTGTAACTGAATAATATTAAATTTAATAAAACTTAAAAAATAAATTTTATTGCATAAGGAGAATGTAAGATTATGATAAACCCAGCTATGATACTAAAATACAAACAGGCAAAAGAAGCTTTTGTGAAAAATCATCCAAAATTTCCACAGTTTCTAAGCGCAGTAAACCGGGATGCAATCGAGGAGGGTACGATAATAGAAATTAATGTAACCACGAAAGAAGGTAAAACATTGAGCTCTAATATTAAGTTAAAGGAATCGGATATTGAGTTGTTGCATGAATTATTAAATCAAGCGTAGAAGATGAAAATAGAAGATAATAAGGAGTGATTAGTTTGCCAAGTTTAATACTTGAAGGGGGAACCTTTCGTCCAATTTTTAGTTGTGGAGTAATGGATGCATTATTAGAAGAAGATATAATGTTTCCTTATATTATAGGAGTATCAGCAGGAATTTCAGACGGAATCTCTTATATTTCAAGGCAAAGCGGAAGAAATATGGAGATAGGGCGTAAATATCGCAATGATAAACGTTACCTGGGAATTGGTAACTACCGTTCACAAAAGAGCTTATTCGGACTGGATTTTGTATTCGGTGAAATACCAGAAAAGCTTGTACCGTTTGATTGGGATACATATTTAAAACATGAGGGAAAAGTACTTGTCGGGGTAACGAATGCCAAAACAGGAGAAGCAGAGTACTTAAATGGCCTGCAATTTGACCCTAAATTTACCATGTTTCGCGCAACCTGTGCCTTGCCAATTCTATTCCCAGCTATTGAATTAGATGGTGAGAAATACTACGATGGTGGAGTCGCAGATCCAATCCCAGTTCGAAAAGCAATTACAGATGGAAATGATAAACACCTAATTATATTAACAAGGCCGAAAGGATATCAAAAGGTACTTGGAAATGAAAATAAATTAGTGGCAAGAAAGATTGGAAGAACGTACCCAAAGATAAAAGAACGAATATTAACTCGCCACATTGCCTACAATGAAACGGTAGACTTTTGTGAAGAGCTTGAGAAAAAGGGAAAGGCCTTCATAATACGCCCGGACTATGCGATCAACAGTTTTGAAAAAGATATTTCAACTCTTGAAAAGACGTACCAGCACGGTTACGACTTAGCAAAGCAATATTTAACGGAGATTAAAGATCTATTTAAATAGGATAGATTTAAATAAAGGTACATAGAAATCAATTGCAATGAACTGCCCCATAAGTTAGATTTTTAGGTCTAACTTATGGGGCAGTTCATTTACAATTGATTTTTGTGTACCTTATCTTTTACTTCTATATTACAGAATTACAGATGTTCTAATTTCTTAACTGCCTTATCTAACCAATCGCCCTCAAGGTTTTCTACATCTTCGGAATCGATTGCTTTCGAGATAGCAGGAGTCAAAGGAATTTGTCCTAAAATTTCTAAACCATGTCTTGCAGCAACTTCATCGATATGGCTTTCGCCAAATACAGAAATCTTTTCACCGCAGGTTCCACATTCTACATAACTATAGTTTTCGATAATTCCAAGTATTGGAATACCCATCTCTTTTGCCATATTTACTGCTTTGGATACTACCATGGAAACTAAATCCTGTGGAGAAGTTACGATTACAATACCATCAAGTGGTAATGATTGGAATACTGTAAGCGGAACATCACCGGTTCCGGGAGGCATATCGACAAACATATAATCAACATCACCCCAGATAACGTCAGACCAGAATTGTTTTACCGTACCTGCAATAACAGGACCACGCCAAATTACTGGTGTCTCTTCAGAATCTAGTAGTAAATTAATGGAAATTATTTTTGTTCCCATTTTACTTTCAGCTGGAAAGATACCAGATTCATTACCCTCAGCCTTACCATGTACTCCAAATGCTTTAGGAATGGAGGGACCGGTAATATCTGCATCTAAAATTGCGGTATCATAACCTAATTTTCGCATACATACGGAAAGATAAGACGTTACAAAAGACTTACCAACTCCACCTTTACCACTTACTATACCGATTACCTTCTTAATATTACTCAAAGAATTCATCGGTTCTAAAAAATCTTCTCTGCTTGGCTTGCGTTGTTCACAACCAGATTCACCACAGCCCGAACAGCTTTCTGAACATGTTTCACTCACTAAAATCACCTCATTTGTAATCATACTCAAATTTCTCTTTACTGTCAATCCATACTGTGATACAATACGGTTTAGTGTCTAAATGGAGGAATTACAAATGAGTGATACAACAGATTTTTTAGCAAGATTAGATGAACTTGTTTCTTTGGCGAAAAAGAACAAGGGAATTCTAGAAATAGATAAATTAAACAACTTCTTTAAAGAATTTAATTTAGATGTAGATCAGGTAGATAAAATATATGAGCATTTAGAGTCTAATAATATAGTAGTATTAGAACCAACCGAGTTGGATGATGAACCAAACGAAGATGCCTTACTTGAATTAGAAACGGATACAAATGATGAGTTTACAGAGGATGAAATACCAGAAGATGTATCTGTGGTATCAGCAGCAATGTCAGACGATCCGGTAAAGCTTTATTTAAAGGAAATCGGCGGTTATCCACTCCTTAGTATTGAACAAGAAATTGAACTTGCAAAGCGTATTGAAAACGGTGACGATGTAGCAAAGCAGACATTAGCGGAATCTAATTTACGTTTGGTAGTTAGTATTGCGAAACGATATGTGGGAAGAGGTCTATCCTTTCTTGATTTAATTCAGGAAGGAAACTTAGGTTTAATCAAAGCCGTTGAAAAGTTTGATTATACCAAAGGGTATAAATTTAGTACGTATGCTACCTGGTGGATTCGTCAGGCGATAACACGTTCCATTGCTGACCAGTCTAGAACGATTCGTATTCCGGTACATATGTCTGAAGTAATTAATAAAACATATCGTGTATCCAGAAACTTATTACAAGAATTAGGTAGAGAACCGACGGAGCAGGAACTTGCAGATGCCATGAATCTTCCGATTGAAAAAGTTCGCGAAATCTTAAAGATATCAGCGGATCCAATTTCTCTTGATACACCAATCGGTGAAGAAGATGATAGCCATTTAGGTGATTTTATCAAAGATGATACGATTATAGGACCTGAAGATGCAGCAGCTTATGCAGTACTTCAAGATCAAATAGCAAAACTGTTAGATACCTTAACAGAAAGAGAACAACGAGTACTTGTTTTACGCTTCGGATTAAAAGATGGAAGAACGAGAACGTTAGAAGAAGTAGGTAAAGAGTTTAACGTTACCAGAGAACGTATTCGTCAGATTGAAGCAAAAGCACTTCGTAAACTAAGACATCCAAGCCGTGCGCGTATCTTAAAAGGTTATGATATTATGTAAATATCTTAATTTTCCGATTTAAAGGTGCAAACGGACGTAGAAAGTTTCTATAGAGTTAAGGAAAAAGCGGACCGTCCATATTTGGCTTAAATCCAAATATGGACAGTCCGCTTTTAAAATTTGGATTTTGAGTGACAGGAGCAATTTCACTGTTCTCAACATTAATTTTGAAATATTAAATGGAGGAACAAACAATGATTTTATTTGTCAACGAAATAATAAGTAGTATAATACAGATTATCGTATTTGCTTTTATTCCATTTATTTGGTGGCTTGTTACCGCTCGGAAACAAGTTAAATTCTTTCACTGGATTGGACTGGAATGGGGGAAAAAAGAAAAAAACAAGAAAATTCTACTGTGGGTCATTTGTACGATCATCGGTTTTTGGTTTGTCGGAGAAGTTAGTCTATATGCATTAAAAGATGTGACTACGGCTACATCCAATTTTTCGGGATTAGGCATTCAGGCGATACCAGCCATTATTATTTATGCATTTTTACATACTGCATTGTCTGAAGAAATCTTGTTTCGAGGATTTTTGCTTAAGAGGATGGAAAATAAGTTTGGTTTTCGGATTGGGAATATTATACAAGCATTTCTATTTGGCCTCTTGCATGGAGTTATGTTTGTATCAGCGGCAGGTTTTTTAAAAGCTATTTTATTGATTCTTTTTACAGCAGCAATTGCGTGGATGATGGGATATATAAACGAAAAGAAAGCAGGCGGTTCTATTTTATCAAGTTGGATAATACATGGAGTTACTAATTTGATTTCGGGTATTAGCGCTGCATTTTTATTAATGTAAAATTATACTAACCTATGATTAATACAGATACAAAATCAGTCCAAAAATGGATAAATATCGGTGGAATAAGGGATTTACTTTTCCTAAACAAATATCCGAAAATAAGACCCATTATTAATACATAAATTGCTTGCGTCAATATAGCTTCTATCGAAATACTTCCATACAAATACCATTTTATTAGATATGATGGAATATGCAATATAATGAAATACAATGTAGATAGAATATTAGCTTTTCTCTCTGAAACAAAAACAGAAAATGCGTTCATTCCCCATCCACGGTAGACAGTTTCTTCTACAAATGCAACCATTAGAAATTTAGGCAATTCCTGGCTTAAAATAATTTCAGGATTTATCCAAAATCCACCATGATTAAAAAACATTGCCATAATCATATAGATTGTAAAAAGAAAAAATATAATAATGCTTGATTTCCAGTCTATCTTATTAGTAAATAATTCTTTCCACTTGATTGGTAAAGACTCTGAATATCGCTTAATTAATATAACGGCGGGAATAACCCACATAGCTCTACTAATCAATCCATATAAATATGTACCCCAGTTATTTTGTAATTCACCAAAAAATAAATTAGAATATCCCCACGCATTTGTAACAACTGCCCAGAATAAAATAATTGCAATCAAGCTAATATGTATTGTCCTACTCTTTAACTTCATGTCTTTTTCCATCCAATCCATATATTATATAAATAATCTTCTTTTATTTTTCATAAGTATAATATCACTTACTTTACCAACTATCAATATTTAATTGTCTATGTCCATCCTGCGTTAAATTTTAATCTTGCAACCTAAATGTCCTTCTGTTTTTCGAATTATTGACACCATTCATATATACTCTTACAATAGTCGTTATAAACGATTCGAAGGGAGAATAATAATGGAGGGAATTTTATTCATTTTAGGTCTTATTGTTGCTTTAGTTTTTATTCCTATACTGCTA
Organism: Acetivibrio sp.; assembly: GCA_041739345.1. Classification (GTDB taxonomy): domain Bacteria; phylum Bacillota; class Clostridia; order Lachnospirales; family Lachnospiraceae; genus DIGJ01. Next base: position 27,164 of record JBGSNZ010000001.1, read on the forward strand.
CAGTATTTCATATTTTCTAAAAAAAACATGGATGATTCTCCATCACCAATTTTAGAAGTCCTTAAAACCAATCATCGAATCGAATTAATTGCAACAGGTATAATGGTTATCATTGTTGGACTTTTTATGCTTTTTCTCAAATGAAATTTAAGCCAGTACTGCGCTACTCTCTCTTGGGTAATCCTTTATTTCAGCCACGCTCTTACCTTTATATGTCTTGTACTTCATTGAAATCTGTTTGTGTCCATTCTCCTAAAAGGCACCGCTTACTTAATAATCTTTTCATAAGATACATTTTTTCCTTTGCCTTTCTACCTTATCACTTTCAAATTTTAGTGATTAAGCTAACATTACATACAACAGCGGGCCGTTCTCCAAAAATCAGCAAAAAAGCGGTGGTTCTAAAACTTCAAAATTCGAATGGAGCGGAGGACCTGTCCTTAAAATCATTTAGCATATGAGGCAGAACTCTATGAAGAATTAGCTCCCTAAGAGCTGATTCTTCATGTTTAGAGGTTCTAGCGAATTCTTATGCGCCTGATTTTTAGGACAGGTCCTACGCTCCATTCGAATCTAGGAAGCATAAACCCACCACTTTTTTGTGTGACTTTCCCAAAAGCCACCCGCGTCCGTTTACCCAATTAACCTGAAATTTGCATTTCTACTGCATCATGCCAGCCAAGATTTCGTTTACAAGCTTACCATCTGCTTGTCCTTTTACCTTAGGCATGAGATCTTTCATAATTCTTCCTTTATCTTTTCCTGTTGGTGCATCAATTTCTAAGTCTTTCAATACACCTTCGATTATGGTACGTATCTGTACTTCGTCCATCATTTTTGGAGCATATTCTTCCAAGACTTTAATACGAAAATTGCACTGTTCAATAATATCCGTACGGTCAGCAGGAGATAACTCAAGAGTTTCTTTAATCTGCTTGATTTCTTTTAATACAACAGCGTCTTCTTCCTCTACCGTTAAGTCTTCTCTTTTATCAATGGCTTTATTTTTAAGTGCGGAAAGTAATAAAGATAGTATTTCTTTCCTTTCTTTTTCTCCAGCTTTCATTGCAGTAATCATATCGCTTCGTACAACGTCAATTTTAGACATATTAATTCCTCCTAATATAATAAATATCTTTGCTTCACTTTTGTTAGTATACCACACTGAAAATAAATCTTCAAATTTCAAGAGCTACAATCTCAAATAATAGAGTAAAGTCATGGAAACATTTTGACAAAAGTCGGCAAAACGATTATAATGGTGGCGAAACACAAGCTATGCAAAGTTGGGTTGCATGGATTGTTAAATAAAAAACAATAACGGAGGACATACACATGGCATTAGTATCAGCAAAAGATATGCTTATCAAAGCAAAAGAAGGAAAGTATGCAGTTGGACAGTTTAATATTAATAATCTTGAATGGACAAAAGCTGTTCTTTTAACAGCAGAAGAATTAAAATCACCAGTAATCCTTGGCGTTTCAGAAGGCGCTGGAAAGTATATGTGTGGTTATAAAACAGTAGTTGGAATGGTAAATGGTATGTTAGAGGAATTGAAAATTTCAGTACCTGTAGCACTTCACTTAGACCACGGCAGTTTCGAAGGTGCAAAAGCTTGTATCGAAGCTGGTTTCTCTTCTGTAATGTTTGATGGTTCTCATTATAAAATTGAAGAAAACATTGAAAAAACAAAAGAATTAGTAGCACTTTGTGAGAGCAAGGGAATTTCTATCGAAGCTGAAGTTGGATCAATCGGTGGAGAAGAAGATGGTGTTATTGGAGCTGGAGAATGTGCTGATCCAGATGAGTGTAAAGCCATTGCAGACCTTGGTGTAACAATGCTTGCAGCTGGTATTGGAAATATCCACGGAAAATATCCGGAAAATTGGGCAGGACTTAGCTTTGAAACATTAGCAGCTGTTCAGCAAAAAACTGGAACTATGCCATTAGTACTTCACGGTGGTACTGGAATTCCAGAAGATATGATTAAAAAAGCCATCACTCTTGGCGTAGCTAAAATTAATGTAAATACAGAATGCCAGACTGTCTTCCAGGAAGCAACTCGTAAATACATTGAAGCAGGTAAAGACTTAGAAGGAAAAGGATTTGACCCTCGTAAGTTATTAGCTCCTGGTACAGAAGCTATCAAAGCATGTGTGAATGAAAAAATGCAATTATTCGGCTCTGTTGGTAAGGCTTGATTGCAACGTAAATAAATATAAGACGGTTGAAATTTAGATTTTTAATTTCATATCTACCTATATATAAAGCTGTGGGTTCAAGACTTGGTGCAATTATAATTGTGCGTATTTGTCTTGATACCACAGCTTTCCTTATTTTGCGAAGCAATTAAGCTCGAAAGAATAAAATGCCAAATTGTTTATCATACATATTATATTGTCATTCCTGTTATAATTAGCATATAAGAAGGTTATAATTTATTTGTGCTTGCAAGAAAATGTGCAGTAAGAAAGGAAAAAAGAATGGAATGTAAAGTAAAAGATTTATCGATAAATTATGAAGTAATAGGCAATGGAAAGCCAATTGTAATAATACATGGATATTCTTTGGATCATAAAACAATGACAGCATGTATGGAACCTATATTTAAAAATGAAAATAATTATAAAAGGATTTATATTGATTTACCAGGTATGGGACAATCAAGTAGTGCTGAGTGGATTGAAAATTCTGATATAATGCTTGATATTGTAATTGATTTTATTGACAAAATTATTCCGAATGAGAATTTTCTACTTGCAGGTTATTCATATGGAGGATATTTATCAAGAGGTATCGTATATAAAATGGCAAGCCGAGTAGAGGGTCTGCTATTATTATGTCCTGTGATTATTGCGGATGATAAAAAACGTAATACTCCTCCTCATATTGTTTTAAAAAGAGATGCTAAATTATTAATGCAACTTGATAAATCGGATGCGAAAGATTTTGATTCAATGCATGTAATACAAAGTAAAAACATTTGGGATAGATTTAAAAACGAAATTTTACCTAGCATAAAAAAATCAAAGAATAGTAAATTTTTAGATAATCTTAAAACGCATGGATATGAATTTTCTTTTGATGTAGATAGACTAAGTGAAAAGTTTGATAAGCCTACCCTTGTGTTATTAGGACATCAGGATTCAACCGTAGGTTACAAAGACGCGTGGGGGATTTTGGATAATTATCCTAGATCAACCTATGCTGTTTTGGATAGAGCGGGACATCATTTACAGATTGAACAGGAAAAACTATTTAACACATTAGTTACTGAATGGGTTGAAAGAGTAGAAGAAGAATAAATACCTTATTTCTCGTATCCATGGACCCAATCCGCGTTCAAGTAGTAGATGATAAATACAATGGAGCTAAGTGTCCAGGTAAGGGGGTATGCCCAGAAAATTACTTGGATATGTGGTATAAAGCTTGTAATAACGGTAACATAGGTGACTCGGATGATGCACCAGCAAGCCAGCATGACCAGCATTGGGACAATGGACTTTCCAGCACCGCGAAGAATTCCAGCAATACAATGTGAAAAAGCAAGCAAGAAGTAAAATAAAGTAACGGTATGCGCCTGCAGTGAGCCAAACCCGATGACGTCTGGATCTGAGTTGAAAGCAGAAATGAATATAGGGGCAAAGAGATAAATGAGAAGACCTACGAGTTCAGCCAGCAATATGCAAGTGAGAACTCCAAAGCGGGCTCCGCGTTTTGCACGTTCGTATTCTTTTGCACCTAGATTTTGTCCAATAAACGTAGTTAAGGCAAGCGCGAAGCTAGTGATAGGAAGAAATCCGAACCCTTCTATTTTGGAATATGCACCGCAACCTGCTACAGCCATTGCACCAAAGGTATTGATGTTAGACTGTACCACGATATTGGCAAAGGCAATAATGGAGTTTTGAAGTCCGGAAGGAATCCCTATCTTAAGAACTTGTTTTAACATGGGTAGGTTGAAACGTATTTTTTTTAGGCGAACATTGTATTCTGCCTCACTATGCGAAAGCCGGTAAAAAGCAAGAATTGCACTTACAGTCTGAGAGATTACGGTAGCAATACCGGCGCCAGCAACGCCCCAATGAAAGACAGCTACGAACAATAGGTCCAGAATCACATTTGTAATAGAAGAAACAATAAGGTAATACAGTGGATGGCGGCTGTCTCCTACAGCTTGGAAGATTCCGCTTGCTGTATTATACATAACAACTGAAAGTATTCCAGAAAAATAGATACGCAAATACAGAATAGAATTTGGAAGTACGGATTCTGGAGTACCCATTAAGCGAAGAATTATTGGAGAGAGACCAACACCCAAAATAGTAAGAATAACTCCTGCAACGATACCAAAAGCAATGGTGGTATGAATTGCAACTTCTACTTTTTCTAAATCCCTGGCTCCGTAGTAGCGTGATATGACAACACCAGCACCTACAAAGATTCCACCAAAAAGTCCAACTAACAGAAATATTAGGCTGCCAGAAGAACTGACAGCTGCCAAAGCGTCCCTTCCTACAAAGTTACCAACTACGAGAGAGTCGACGATATTATAAAGTTGTTGAAATAGGTTCCCTAGAAAGATTGGCATTGCAAACATTGTGATTTTCTTCCAGATGGGGCCTGCTGTCATTAGATTGCTATTTGTGTCCATAATCGTTATCCTCTTTTCGTATGTGCAAAAAAAGGGACTGTTTTTTAATATCCAGCCCCTACATTTTTATTCTGTTAAATCAACTTTTGACCGCAATTGGTACAAAAGTTGCCATCACCGCTCTTTGTGCCGCATTTTGGGCAGAAATTTGGTTTGCTTTGGTTTGAGGCTTGAGAAGGAGCAGAAGAAGTCTGCCCGCCCAAATTAGTATTTTGCATCATCTGATTTGCCATTTGCATACCCATCATCATTCCTGCCATATCAGAAGCAGCACCACCGCCTTGCATTTTTCCAGAGGTCATGCCCTCTACCATGGAAGCTTGTGTATAAGTATTCATATTACCAATCATGCTTTGAGATGCACTTTTATCAATCATTTTCTGAACTTCTTCTGGATAATTGAAGCTCATAACATTAAATCCAGTAATCGTCATCCCGTCATTTATTATTTGCATATCAAGGTCTTCGCGAATTCCTTTGGCAATATCAAATGCATTCGCCTGAAGGTTAAACATATCTTTTCCCTCTTTGGAAATCCATTTCATTAATAACTGATCTAGTATGGAAGTAATACGTTGCTTAATATCTTCTACGATATACTGTTGCTTTGTTCCTGCAATCTTATCAATTAAAGTAACATAATCATTTACTTTAAAGGTAAAGGTTCCATTTGCACGAATTGGCATGCCGCCTGGTAATTGTGGAGTTGGAATGTTGATTGGTCCTTTTGTGCCCCACTTCACTAAGAATTCTTTTGTATTTACAAAAAGTACTTCGGCACGCATGCCACTGTTAAATCCGAATTTAAATCCTTTTAATGTAGAGAGAAAAGGAATGATTTGTGATTCGATGTCATAGTCACCATCATCTTTAAAAATCCCTTCAATTTTTCCATTGTATAAAAAGATAGCATCCTGTCCTGGACGAATGATAAGGCGGCTGCCTTTTTTGATCTCGCGATTTGTCCATTTCCAGAAAATCATTTCGTCGTTCCATTCTTCCCATTCTACAACGTTTGCAAATTGGTTTGAAAATAATCCCATAATTGTTCTCCTTATATTTAGTTAAAAGCTTCGTCCGCCTCCGGAATGTGAATGTCCCCCAGAAGAGACACCACCACTGCCAAATCCACCACCGCTGTTGTTTTGTGGCTTTGGTTTCGGAACTCTTGTCGTTGTTGTTCGAATATAATGATCATACTGGCCTAAAATTCTAGAGTGAGAAGCGTCTAGATAAACACCCTGGTTTGCAGTCATCCGCCCTCCTGAATTGTATGCCATTATGAAGACAATTACAACTGCGATAACCACCGCAATTGCTAAGTTTCGCAAGCTTTTTGCTGCAAAACTTGTTCCTGAATCAGTGCTTTGACTGCCTTCGTAATAATTCTCATTATAATTTTGGTTATCTTCCTCTGTATGTTGGTAAGTTGTAGTAGGATCGAGATTGACATAATAATCCACTTCCTGCAAAAATTCAGACATAGAATCAAAATACGCACCGTCTTGAAGATAAGGCACAATATCATCAAGTACCGCTTCGATGCGGTCGTCACTCAACGTGTATTCACAGCTTCCGTATCCTAGCAATTCGACTCCAGGATCATTCGAATCCATATTGATTAGGAGAATGACGGCATCGGATAAAACGGTGTCCATAGAATCATAATAATCCTCTATGTATTGCTTCCTTGTTACATCAGTACCATTGATGGTCAGAATTACAACATCAATATTGTTGCTTTCGGAAACTTGACTGCATTGTTCTTCCAACTCTTCTTTTTCGGTATCCGTAAAGATGGAAGCATCATCCGTTACGTGTGTAACTTCCGAGGCAAAAGAAACCTTCGGAGTGCTAATGCATAAAAAGAAGCAAATGAGAAAAAGTATTCCGGTTAATTTATGTATCCAGCGATTCATAGCAATCCTCCTTGTGAAATGATAGTTAAAATCTCAAGAAGCAGGAAAACGCCACAGCTGATTCTTGCGATCCAGGCTGCTATTTTTCCTTTGGAAAGTGGCGGTTTGCCAACAATTTTTCCTGTTTGACCATTCATCGCAAAGATATGTTCCGAATCTTTATAGTCATAACAGATCATCCAGATTGGTAGCAGAGTATAAGAGGCATTTCTTTGTTTTACATCCGTCCATTCGTTCCGCATAAAAGTAGAGGAATAACCGTGGATGGTAGATCGGATATAATCGCCTACGTAGCCGTTAATACGGTCTTTTACTCGTGGAAACAACTCGGTATCAGTATAATTATATTTTTCGGCAAGATATCCAGCAAGATAGGGAGTGTTAAAATCCTTTAAGTTATCATAATGAAAGGGTTCTAGTTTATCCATCAATGTATCGTCCATTTTTTCGGAGGCATCCACTGGAACTTTGTTATAATTTAAATCCACCTTACGGTATACGTCATAATGTCGGGTCTCGGTATAAATGTAATCGTTAGCTTCATAGGTATGAACATGTGTACAATCCGCATGAGCTTCCCCCTGCCCATTTAAATCATAGAGCCAGAATGGAACATAGATACCAGTAACGTTTTTGATTCGCTCTGCGCTGGCAAAGCCTTTTGGTGTTAATAATCCATTCTTACACCATTTACGGAAGGCTTGAATGGCATCTTCCTTATTAATAGAAAATGGAATTACCTTTGCAGGTGCCATCTCACCAGAAAGCCGGTCGCCCAGTATCATTGCCGCTCCGCAAAAGCTACAGGTAGTTGCGGTTGTATCCTTATCCGTTATCAAAACAGCACCACAGTTATTACACTGATACTGTGTTGCTTCCCCTTCGCCAAATGTTCCGGTGGAGGTTTGCGTTTCAAATGCTTCAAATTCTTCGACTGTCTCATCGGAAGGTTCTTTGTATTCGATTACGGGCAAAGTTTTGCCACAGCTTTCGCAGGAGAGATTGTCGGTTTTTGCGTTATAAGCCATGTCGGCACCGCAATCTGGACATTTATATTGAATAAGCATAATATCTCCTTATTTGTTAAGACTTTCTTTTAGTTTTGCCAATTCATCTTCTACAGATGAAGATGTAGTATCATATTTTTTTGAAAGAGCATCAACTTCATCGACAGGTTTTTGATTAAGCAAAGCCATAGCGTTTGCCTTATCTAACGCCTGATCAGCTTTTTCTTCCATGCGCTCAAATGCAGATATGGAACGGTTAGAATCGTCAAAAGAAGCATTCATCGAATTGATACGTTCCTGTGTCTTAGCAACTGCCATTTTCCCTTTGATACTATCTTTACGAGCTTCGAGATCGTTAATATCACTGGTTAGTTTATCATGCATTGCTTTCATATTAGAAGCATTCTTTGCAGCGGCATCATAGGCTTGTTGAAGGGAAGTCAGATTTGCGGATAACGTTGTCTTCTTTTCAAGAAACTTTCTTGCATCATCTTCATTTCCAGCTTCCAAAGCTTTAATTGCATAGTTTTGGAATTTTGTAACTTCTTCATTGCATTCGTCAAGTGTTCGCTTTGCACGTTGTTCTTCGGCCATAATTGTGGCTGTTTCAGACTTTACTTTACCTAAATCACTATTTAAATTACGAAGGCACTGGTCAATCATTATTTCGGGGTCTTCTGCTTTATCAAGCAAAGCGTTAATGTTAGCGGACATAATGTCTTTGAAACGGGTTAAAATATTCATAATAAACTCCTCCATGTTGTTAGTGCTGATTTTTTATTTTCAACTTCTATTTTAGTGTTTTTTAACGTAAGAATCAAGGGCTATAAAACTTTCTATGCGGCTTGCACAATGAATATGATTTAATTATACTTATAATAGATGAAGTGTTTCATATTTTTAAGGAGTTGAAGATACGATGGCAAATAATCAAATTACCAAAGCAGCAATTGCAAGTGCATTAAAAAAGCTTACAGATACGATTTCATTTGAGGAAATTTCCGTTCAGGATATTGTTGCAGAATGTGGAATCAGTCGAAAAACATTTTATAACCATTTTGCAGATAAATACCAACTGGTTGACTGGATTTTTAATCACGATATCGGGGATAGGCTTATTGCGGAGACTACCTTAAAGGATTGGCCGAAAGGGTCGCTTTTACTCTGCCTTTATTTGAGGGAGAATAAAAAATACTACAAGAGTGTCTTGAATTTTGAAGGACAAAACAGTCTTAAGAATTATTTATATGCTTTAACTGATCAGCAGATACATATATTAACAAAGGAGATTTTTAAGGATCAGAAATTTGTAAAAGATAAAAAGATTTCAAATGAAGACATGGAATTTATAATAAACTTTTATTATCATGCATTTGTCGGAGAACTCTTGGTTTGGGTAAAACAGGATATGAAAGACTCCCCAGAACGAATTGTAGAACGGTGGCAGGGTATGGTTGATAAGACATTAGAGAATTTTGTTATGAAGTTTGTAAACTAAGCTATTGAAATGAATATTAGGGTAACAAAAAAGGTGCTGTGTGTAATTATTACACAGTACCTTTTGTTTGTTAATTTAGAATGGAATGAAACCTTGCTACAATGACAATATACTATAAATAACTAAGAGGTACAGAAGGTATTTCGGAAAGTGAGGCATTTATGAAAAAATACAAAGTAATTGTTTGGGGATTGGGAAATGTTGGACGTGCGGCAATTCGTATGATTCAAAGTAAAAAATGTTTGGAACTTGTTGGAGCAGTTGATGTAGATCCGAACAAAATTGGAAAAGATGCAGGAGAAGTATTTGGTTTTCCTGCAACAGGAATAATGGTAAGCGATAAAATCGATGAAGTCTTTGCAATGGATGCAGATGTAATTTTAGATTATACGCCGTTGGTTCGTGATGAAAAGGGAGGTTTTACACCAAGTGCAATTGATGTTTGCAAAGCATTAAAAGCGAAAAAGAATGTAATTACAACACTCCCTATTTATTATTCTCAGGTACTGTCACCGGAACTTTACGAAATGATTGACACTTGCGCAAAGGAAAATGGAGTAAGTTATCTTCCGTCCGGATTACTGCCGGGAGCATATGCTTCTTATATTCCTATGGTTATTGCTGGAATTATGGGAAAAGTAGATAAAATCGTGGTTGAGAGTGGTGAGGATGACCAAGATAACTATTCTAGTTGGGTAAAGGTATTTGGATACGGAGTTGATCCAGAAAAGTTCCCATTAGAGAGATTGAAAGCAGGAATTGCATCCTATTATGTTTCTGGTGTCTATGAAATGGGCGAACGTCTAGGATTTAAATTTGATGAGGTAAAAGTTACGCATGAGCACTTTGTTGCTCCAGAGGAATTGCATCCTAGTTTTGGAACTGTTGAGAAGGGCACCCTGTGCGGACATCGTTTTATTATGAGCGGTATAGTAAAGGGAGAAGAAAAAGTATCTTTACGTTATGTGCATAAAATTTGCGATGATGTGGTCAAAGAGCCTCCAATTCGCGATCATATACATATGGAAGGACTCCCAGGAGACATTGATGTAGACTTAAAAGGAATGATGCCATTGGACGAAAGCTATGTAACAAGTGCAGCTCCAACCATCAATATTATCCCAGCATTAGTAGAAGCAGCACCTGGTTATCGTCAGGCAATGGACCTTCCGGTTGTAGTACCTATTTGTTAAGAAAGAAGGGTGAATCCATATGAAATATCAATTTGATTTTACCAATAAAATTATATTGATAACTGGTGCAAGCAGAGGACTTGGGCGTGCTTACGCCTGTGGTTTTGCAAGTCTTGGAGCAAAATTGATTCTTACGGCAAGAGATAAAGAGATGCTTTTGGAAACAGCAGAATTGGTGGAAAAGGAAGGTTGTAAAGATTATCAGATTATTCCTTGTGATGTACGAGATATAAAATCGATGGATCATTTGTTGAATGAAGTAGATCGTATCTATGGAAGATTGGATATCTTGGTGAATAATGCAGGTGTCGGGCACAAGATTCCAGCGGTACAGGTATCCATGGATGAGTGGCACCGTGTTGTTGAAACCAACTTAGATGCACCATTTTATTTAAGTGCAAAGGTAGCAGATCGGTTCATGATTCCGCAAGGTGGCGGTAATATCGTAAACATTGCATCAATGGGCGGTTTTACCGGAATACCGGGAGGTGCAGCTTACAGTGCCAGCAAAGCAGCATTATTAAATCTTACCAGAGCACTTGCGGGTGAATGGGCAAAGAACAATGTAAGAATCAACTGTGTATGTCCTCATTATACTGAAACAGACATGGTAAAGCCATTAATGCAATATGATCAGTGGATGAAGCTTAATAATCTTCGTACTCCACTTGGACGCCTTGCCAAGCCAGAAGAAACCGTAGGAGCGGTGCTTTTCTTAGCAAGTGATTTGGCTAGTTACATCACAGGGGGCTACATACAGGTAGACGGTGGCTCTTTGGGTGTAGCATATTAAATATAGAGCATAATATGCCACTTGAAGGGATTTCAAGGGATAACAGCTAGAATATAAAATTCTGGCTGCTTATCCCTTTTTGTATTTTATGAAACAGAAGATTAGTTCTATAGTCCGTGTATTGCTTGACACTTTTAATAAGCTATAGTATTTTTATATATATTGATTTTGATTTAGGAAAGAGAGAAAAATATGTGGATTGCAGACGGCTGGAAAGATTATGAAGTAATCGATTGCTCCGATGGAGAAAAATTAGAACGTTGGGGAGAATATAAATTAGTAAGACCAGACCCACAGGTACTATGGGATACACCAAAGAAAAACAGTGCATGGAAAAAACCAAATGCCCATTATCATAGAAGCAGCAAAGGTGGTGGAGAATGGGAATTCTTTGACTTGCCAAAGCAGTGGCAGATTCATTATAAGGATCTTAGTTTTAACCTTCAACCATTTAATTTTAAGCATACAGGCTTGTTCCCAGAACAAGCTACTAATTGGGATTGGTTTGGTGATAAGATAAAAAAAGCTGGAAGACCAGTAAAAGTTCTTAATTTATTTGCATATACCGGAGGTGCCACTTGTGCAGCAGCGAAAGCTGGCGCATCGGTTACACATGTAGATGCATCAAAGGGAATGGTAACTTGGGCAAAAGAAAATGCAGCCCTGTCTGGCCTTTCCGATGCACCGATACGTTGGATTGTTGACGACTGTGTAAAATTTGTTGAACGAGAAATGCGTCGTGGCAATAAGTATGATGGAATCATAATGGATCCTCCTTCTTATGGAAGAGGACCAAAGGGAGAAATCTGGAAAATTGAAGAACAGATTTACCCATTTATAAAACTTTGTACTCAAATTCTATCGGAGGATGCAGTATTCTTCCTAATAAATTCTTATACAACCGGATTACAGCCGGCAGTTCTTTCCTATATGATAGGAACGGCAATCGTACCGGAATTTGGTGGCATTGTAGAAGCACAGGAAGTAGGACTTCCGGTTTCTGGTAATGGTCTAGTGCTTCCTTGTGGAGCAAGCGGAAGATGGAGTAAAAAATAGAACGAAATCGATCTGATTAATGGAATAAAATGATAACTTTAGAGTATATTAAAAAACATATTAAAAAAAAATATTAAATTTTAATAAAAAATACTTGCATAACTTGCAGAATGGGTGTATACTGATTAGTGCTGTGACATGATAGCGGTGAAGCGTGAGGTTGCTACCACCTAGTGGTAGGTTTTCCGTGGAGCGAATGTCAAGTTAGGAAACTGGCGACAAGTCACTGTACAAACAGATATTTTCTGCAATTATGCAGATAAAACGTGTTATAGATCGTAAGGACATGTTCCTGTGATACACACGGATGAGTGTACAGTCACCACTTGTCGTACTGAAATTAAGTGCGAAAAGGAGGCGGCTTTTTTTATGGCAAGTCAAGTAATGAGAATCACATTAAAGGCATATGATCATCAATTAATCGATGCATCTGCTGGAAAAATTATCGAAACTGTAAAGAAAACAGGATCAAAGGTGAGCGGACCGGTACCTCTTCCAACGAAAAAGGAAGTTGTTACTATCTTAAGAGCGGTTCATAAGTACAAAGATTCTAGAGAACAGTTCGAACAAAGAACACACAAGAGATTGATCGACATCATGACACCATCACAGAAAACAGTGGATGCATTATCAAGATTAGAAATGCCTGCTGGTGTTAGTATTGACATCAAGATGAAACAAAAATAAGAAACATAATGAATTAAGAACAAATCCTTAGGGTTTATATATAAGTGAGTCCAAGCAACAAAAAGCGTAAGCTGACAATAGTAAGCGTATGTTTAGGATACCAAGCACTCTGGTGTATAACCATCTAGGATGAGCGTTAGGACTTAGAGCTTATCAGATTTTACGAGATGCAATAAGCGATGATAAGAAACAACGCTCCGCTGTAGATTAAATAGGAGGTGCGATATGCAGAAAGCTATTTTAGCAACAAAAGTCGGAATGACTCAAATCTTCAATGAAAACGGAGTATTGACTCCAGTAACTGTATTGCAAGCTGGTCCATGTGTGGTTACACAGATTAAAACAGTTGAAAACGATGGATACAAAGCAGTGCAGGTTGGTTATGGCGAAATTAGAGAAAAATTAGTCAACAAACCTAAAAAAGGACACTTTGCAAAAGCGGGTGTTGCAAACAAGAGATATCTTAAAGAATTTAAGTTTGACAATACTGAAGAGTATGCGGTAGGACAGGAAATCAAAGCTGATATCTTCGCTGAAGGCGATAAGATAGATGCAACAGCAAAGTCAAAGGGTAAAGGATTCCAGGGCGCAATCAAACGTCATAATCAATCCAGAGGACCTATGGCTCATGGTTCTAAGTTCCACAGACATGCAGGTTCTAATGGTGCTTGTTCTGACCCTAGTAAGGTATTCAAGGGAAAACATATGCCAGGTCATATGGGTGCTGTAAAAGTTACAACACAGAATCTTGAAATTGTTAGAATTGATGTTGAAAACAACTTAATCTTAGTAAAAGGTGCAATACCTGGACCTAAGAAGTCAACCGTAATGTTAAAAGAATCAGTAAAGGCAAACTAAGCTTTAAGGAAGGAGGACTACACAGATGGCAAACGTATCTGTTTACAACATGGAAGGCAAAGAAGTTGGTTCTTTAGAACTCAACGATAATGTATTTGCTGCTCCAATAAATGAACATTTAGTTCACATGGCAGTTGTTTCACAACTTGCTAACAAGCGCCAGGGAACACAGAGCGCTAAGACACGTGCTGAAGTACGTGGCGGTGGAAGAAAACCTTGGAAACAAAAAGGAACTGGTCATGCAAGACAAGGTTCAACAAGATCTCCACAATGGACAGGTGGTGGAGTTGTATTTGCTCCAAAGCCAAGAGATTACTCTTTCAAGATGAATAAGAAGGAAAAAGCAGCAGCGATTCGTTCCGCTTTAACATCAAGAGTAAATGAAAGTAAATTGTTGGTACTTGACGAATTAAAATTCGACGGAGTTAAAACAAAGAAAATGGTAGCAGTACTTAACAACCTAAAAGTAAACAAAGCTTTAGTTGTTATCGCTGAAAAAGACGAAAATGTATTACTTTCAGCTAGAAACATTCCAGCTGTAAGAACATCATTTTCTAACACAATTAACGTATATGACATCTTAAAATATGATACCGTAGTTATCACAAAAGATGCTGTAGCAAAAATTGAGGAGGTGTTCGCATAATGGCAGATTTAAAATATTATGATGTAATCCTTGCTCCAATCGTAACTGAAAAGAGTATGAATGCTATGGGCGAGAAGAAATATACTTTTTCTGTTCATACAGATGCAACAAAAACTCAGATTAAAGACGCTGTTGAAAAAATGTTCGAAGGAACAAAAGTGAAACGCGTTAATACAATGAACCTTGATGGAAAAACACGTAGACGTGGTGCTACATCAGGAAAGACATCGAAAAGAAAGAAAGCTATTGTTCAGTTAACACAAGATAGTAAAGACATCGAAATTTTCGAAGGACTATAAAAAAGACCCCTAAGGGATTAAGATTGAAGTTTGTTTACAAACTTCCAATGTTTCGACCAAAGGGAGAAACAATGTGAAAGGAGAATTATCATGGGAATTAAGAAGTTTAACCCATATACACCTTCCAGAAGACATATGACTAGCTCTGATTTTTCAGAAATAACAACAGATACACCAGAAAAATCATTACTTGTATCTTCTAATAAGAAGACAGCTGGTCGTAATAATCAAGGAAAAATTACTGTTAGACACCGCGGTGGCGGAGCAAAAAGAAAATATAGAATTATTGATTTTAAAAGAAATAGCAAAGATGGTATTCCGGCTGTTGTTAAAACCGTTGAATATGATCCAAACAGAACAGCTAACATTGCATTGATCTGTTATGCAGACGGTGAAAAAACTTATATTCTTGCTCCTAACGGATTAAAAGTTGGACAGAAGATTATGAATGGTGTAGAAGCCGAAGTTAGAGTTGGTAACTGCTTACCATTAGAAAATATTCCGGTTGGTACATTAGTACACAACATCGAATTATATCCAGGAAGAGGCGGACAGATGGTTCGTTCTGCTGGTAATAGCGCTCAGCTTATGGCTAAAGAAGGAAAATATGCAACACTTCGTCTTCCTTCAGGCGAAATGAGAATGGTGCCAATCATCTGTAGAGCAACTGTAGGTCAAGTTGGAAATGCTGATCATGAATTGATTAACATTGGTAAAGCTGGTCGTAAACGTCATATGGGTATTCGCCCAACAGTTCGTGGTTCTGTAATGAACCCTAATGACCATCCACACGGTGGTGGTGAAGGAAAGGCTGGTATCGGTCGTTCTGGTCCATGTACACCTTGGGGTAAACCTGCTCTTGGTTTAAAGACAAGAAAGAAAAAGAAACAATCTAACAAGATGATAGTAAGAAGAAGAGATGGTAAAGCTTTATCCAAATAAGGCTTGGCGTTGAATAAATAGGAGGTAATTTCATGGCACGTTCATTAAAGAAGGGACCATTCGCTGATGCTAGTTTACTTAGAAAAGTAGACGCTTTAAATGCAACAGGCGAAAAACAAGTTATCAAAACCTGGTCACGTCGTTCCACAATCTTCCCAACATTTGTTGGTCACACATTTGCAGTACATGATGGAAGAAGACATGTACCTGTATATGTAACAGAAGACATGGTAGGACACAAACTCGGTGAGTTCGTAGCAACAAGAACTTACAGAGGACATGGTAAAGATGAGAAAAAGGGACGTAAATAATACGTCACCCTATTAACTAGTATATAGAATTTGAAAGGAGGCTTCATCCATGGCAAAGGGACATAGATCTCAAATCAAAAGAGAAAGAAACGAGAACAATAGAGATACAAGACCATCAGCTAAGTTATCTTACGCTAGAGTGTCTGTACAAAAAGCTTGTTTCGTATTAGATGCCATCAGAGGCAAGGATGTACAAACAGCACTTGGTATTGTAGCTTACAATCCAAGATATGCGTCATCATTAATAGAGAAGATTTTAAAATCAGCAATTGCAAATGCTGAAAACAATAATGGAATGAATCCAGAAAATCTTTATGTTGCAGCTTGTTTCGCAAATAAAGGACCAACAATGAAGAGAATCAAACCAAGAGCACAAGGTAGAGCTTATCGAATTGAAAAAAGAATGAGCCACATAACAGTTGTGCTTGATGAAAGATAAGGAGGTAAAACATGGGACAAAAAGTTAATCCTCATGGCTTAAGAGTTGGAGTTATCAGCGACTGGGATTCCAGATGGTATGCAGAAGCTGATTTCGCAGACAACTTAGTTGAAGATTACAACATCAGAAAATTTTTGAAGAAAAAACTTTATAGTGCTGGTGTTGCTAAGATTGAAATTGAAAGATCTGCAGATAGAGTAAAAGTTATTATTCATACAGCAAAACCTGGTGTAGTTATCGGTAAAGGTGGATCTGAAATTGAAAAATTAAAGAACGATTTAGTTAAATTTACAAAAAGTAAAGTATTAGTTGATATCAAGGAAATCAAAAGACCAGACAACAATGCACAGTTAGTAGCAGAAAACATTGCAGGACAGCTTGAAAATCGTATCTCTTTCCGTAGAGCTATGAAATCAACAATGTCAAGAACAATGAAATCTGGTGCACTTGGAATTAAAACAGCAGTTGCTGGACGTCTTGGTGGTGCTGATATGGCTCGTACCGAGTTCTATAGTGACGGTACTATTCCACTTCAGACATTACGTGCAGATATCGATTATGGATTTGCAGAAGCAAACACAACTTATGGTAAAGTTGGTGTTAAAGTTTGGATTTACCAAGGTGAAGTTCTTCCAACAAAAGCACCTAGAGTATCAAAAAAGGAAGGGAGCGATAAATAATGTTAATGCCTAAAAGAGTAAAACGCCGTAAGCAATTTCGTGGCTCTATGAAGGGTAAAGCTTCCAGAGGTAATAAGATTTCTAACGGTGAATTCGGTATTGTGGCAATGGAGCCAGCATGGATTAAATCAAATCAAATTGAAGCTGCCCGTGTAGCTATGACTCGTTATATCAAACGTGGTGGTAAAGTTTGGATTAAAATATTCCCAGATAAACCAGTAACCAACAAACCAGCTGAAACTCGTATGGGTTCCGGTAAAGGCTCTCTTGAATATTGGGTAGCAGTAGTTAAGCCAGGACGTGTAATGTTCGAAATCTCAGGTGTGCCTGAAGATGTAGCTAGAGAAGCATTGCGTCTTGCAACACATAAATTGCCGGTAAAATGTAAAGTAGTTTCTCGCGCAGACTTAGAAGGAGGTGCGGGCAGTGAAGAGTAAGACATTTGTAGAAGATATTAAAAATAAATCCGCTGCTGAATTAAATGAGGATTTAGTAGCTGCTAAAAAGGAACTTTTTAATTTAAGATTCCAAAACGCAACAAATCAGTTAGAAAACACAGGTAGAATTAAAGAAGTTAGAAAAAACATCGCTAGAATTCAAACTGTTATTTCTTCAATTAAATAAGAATTTATTTTCAGCAAGAAATAATAACCGTTGTTATATCTCAATTGATAGAAAGGAGAATTTGTTGTGGAAAGAAATTTAAGAAAAACACGTACTGGTAAAGTAGTAAGTGATAAAATGGATAAAACAATCGTTGTTGCAGTTGTTGATCATGTAAAGCATCCACTTTACAGCAAAATCGTTAAGAGAACTTACAAATTAAAAGCTCATGACGAAAACAACGAATGCAAGATCGGTGATAGAGTTAAAGTTATGGAAACAAGACCATTATCAAAAGATAAAAGATGGAGACTTGTAGAGATTATTGATAAAGCTAAATAAGACCAAATAATTTCACTTGCTTGCAATGGTGAGATTGTAAGGGATGCAGATTGGTTTAAGCCAAGCTGTTAGCGAGAAAGGAGAACTAAGCTATGATTCAACAGGAATCAAGACTTAAAGTTGCTGATAATACCGGCGCAAAAGAATTACTTTGCATTCGTGTATTAGGCGGATCAACTAGAAGATATGCGGCAATTGGCGATATCATCGTTGCTACGGTTAAAGATGCAACACCAGGTGGCGTTGTAAAAAAAGGCGATGTTGTTAAAGCGGTAGTTGTTCGTACAGTAAAAGAAAGCCGTCGTAAAGATGGTTCTTATATAAGATTTGATGAAAATGCAGCGGTTATCATTAAAGATGACAAAAATCCAAAAGGAACTCGTATCTTTGGACCAGTTGCAAGAGAATTAAGAGAAAAACAGTTCATGAAAATCGTTTCATTAGCACCAGAAGTATTATAAGGAGGTGTCGATAGGTGGCAACTAGCAAAATTAAAAAAGGTGATACAGTTAAAGTAATCACTGGAAAAGATAAAGGTAAAGAAGGCAAGGTTATGTCTGTTAAAGAAAGTAAAGTTACTGTTGAAGGTATTAATACTGTAACTAAACATGCAAAACCAAGCCAATCTAATCCTAATGGTGGAATTATCCATCAGGAAGCAGCAATTGATATTTCAAACGTTATGTATGTAAATAAAGGCAAAGCAACTAGAGTTGGATTTAGTTTAAACGGCGATAAAAAAGTCCGTGTAGCAAAATCAACTGGCGATGTTATTGACTAATCTAGAGAGGAGGACAATTACGTTGGCTCGATTAAAAGAAACTTATTTGAATGAAATCGTTGATGGTATGACAAAGAAGTTCGGATATACGAACGTTATGCAAGTACCTAAACTTGAAAAAATTGTTATTAATATGGGCGTTGGCGAAGCAAAAGACAACGCAAAAGTATTAGAATCTGCTGTAAAAGATCTTGAAACAATCTCAGGACAGAAGGCAGTTCTTACAAGAGCTAAGAAGTCTGTAGCTAACTTCAAAATTAGAGAAGGTATGGCTATCGGATGTAAGGTTACATTGAGAGGCAAAAAGATGTATGAATTTGCTGATCGTTTAATCAACTTGTCATTACCACGTGTACGTGACTTTAGAGGTGTTAACCCTAACGCATTCGACGGAAGAGGCAACTATGCACTCGGTATTAAAGAACAGTTAATCTTCCCTGAAATCGAATATGATAAGATTGATAAGGTAAGAGGTATGGATATCATTTTTGTTACAACAGCTGAAACGGATGAAGAAGCTCGTGAATTATTAACACAATTTGGTATGCCATTTTCAAAATAATTAGGAGGTAAATTTCATGGCTAAGACTTCAATGAAAGTGAAACAACAACGCCCTGCAAAATTTTCTACAAGAGCATATACTCGTTGTAGAATTTGTGGCCGTCCACATGCTTATTTAAGAAAATACGGAATTTGCAGAATTTGCTTCCGTGAATTAGCATACAAAGGCCAGATTCCTGGTGTTAAAAAAGCAAGTTGGTAGAAGGAGGAATAACGAAATGACAATGAGCGATCCAATTGCAGATATGCTTACAAGAATTCGTAATGCGAATACTGCAAAACATGATACAGTTGATATACCTGCTTCTAAGATGAAAATCGCGATTGCAGAGATTCTTTTAAAAGAAGGTTATGTTAAGAGCTTCTCAGTAGAAGAAGTTGGTGGATTCAATTCAATCCATATTACATTAAAATATGGTGCGGACAAAAGCGTTAAAATTATTTCTGGTCTTAAGAGAATTTCTAAACCAGGACTTAGAGTATATGCAAATGCAGAAGAACTTCCAAAAGTACTTGGAGGTTTAGGAACTGCTATTATTTCCACAAATCAGGGAGTAATCTCTGATAAAGATGCTAGAAAACTTAATGTAGGTGGAGAAGTTCTAGCATTTGTTTGGTAATAGTCTCGACTTCGTCGAGTCATTCGGAGAATGCTTTGCATTCTTCGCAAGATTTACCAATTAATTAAGTAGCTTATAAGCGTAAAGAGGAAACATCCTCTTTCACTATAAAGAATTAGGAGGTACGGGCATGTCACGTATAGGAAGAATGCCAATCGCTGTACCAGCAGGCGTTACTGTTGATATCGCAGAAAATAATAAAGTGACTGTAAAAGGTCCAAAGGGAACACTTGAAAGAGTTTTACCTTCCGAGATGAAAATCGTAATGGAAGCAAACGAAATCGTTGTTTCTAGACCAAGTGATTTAAAGAAAATGAAATCATTACATGGTTTAACAAGAACATTAGTTAACAATATGATTATCGGTGTAACACAAGGATATGAAAAAGTTCTTGAAATCAACGGTGTTGGTTATAGAGCTGCAAAACAGGGTAAGACATTAACATTATCACTCGGTTATTCACATCCAGTTATTATGGAAGATCCAGAAGGTCTTGAAGCTGTACTTGAAGGACAGAACAAGATTATTGTTAAAGGTATCGATAAAGAAAAAGTTGGCCAATACGCTGCTGAAATCAGAATTAAGAGAAAACCTGAACCTTATAAAGGAAAAGGTATTAAATATGCTGATGAAGTTATTAGACGTAAAGTTGGTAAGACTGGTAAGAAATAATTAAAGGAGTGAAAAACGATGGTTAAAAAAGAATCAAGAACAAAAGTTCGCGCAAAGAAACACCTAAGAATTCGTAATCGTTTTGCAGGTACTGCAGCAAGACCGCGTTTAGCAGTGTTTAGAAGTAATAATCATATGTACGCTCAAATTATTGATGACGCAGCTCACAATACCTTAGTTTCAGCTTCTACTCTTCAAAAAGATGTGAAAGCAGAGTTAGAAAAAACTAACAATGTTGACGCAGCCACCAAATTAGGTGAAGTTATTGCGAAGAAAGCATTAGAAAAAGGTATTACAGAAGTTGTCTTTGATAGAGGCGGATTTATATATCAAGGTAAAGTTAAAGCATTAGCAGATGCAGCAAGAGAAGCTGGTCTACAATTCTAGGTAAGGAGGAAAATTTATACATGAGACGTGAAATCATTGATGCTAGTCAAATGGAATTAGAAGATAAAGTAGTATCAATCAAACGTGTAACTAAAGTAGTAAAAGGTGGTCGTAACTTCAGATTTACTGCATTAGTAGTTGTTGGTGACAAGAATGGACACGTTGGTGCTGGTTTAGGTAAGGCTACAGAAATTCCAGAAGCTATCCGCAAAGGAAAAGAAGATGCAATCAAGAAATTAATTTCCTTGCCATTAGATGAAAATGGAAGTATACCTCATGATTATGTTGGAAAATTCGGCAGTGCATCCGTAATGCTGAAACGTTCCCCAGAGGGTACAGGAATCATCGCAGGAGGTCCTGCACGTAACGTTCTTGAGTTAGCAGGATTTAAGAATATCCGTACGAAGTCTTTAGGCTCAAATAACAAACAGAATGTAGTTCTTGCTACAATCCAAGGTTTAAGCCAATTAAAGACTCCAGAAGAAGTTGCAAAACTTCGTGGAATTACTGTTGAAGAACTCTTAGGATAGGTCAAATAGACCTCGCGTGCAGTCGCCAAGTTCAAGCGAGCTTGATTTTGGCTCGTTGCCTTCGCGAAAATAAACCCGAAGAATCGAAAGATTTTTCGCCACTAGATCAGGAGGTGTAGATACGTGGCTAATAAGTTAAAAGTTACATTGGTTAAGTCTACAATTGGTGCGATTCCTAAGCATAGAGCAACGGTTGAAGCATTAGGCTTAAAGAAATTAAATAATACAGTTGAAATGCCAGACAATGAAGCCGTAAGAGGTATGATTTGGCATGTAAGACATTTGTTAAAAGTAGAAGAAATCTAATATAGATTTGAAATATTATAAGGAGGTGCGCAGGATGAACTTATCAGAATTAAGACCTGCTGATGGCTCGAAGCATAACGACAATTTCAGAAGAGGCCGTGGACATGGTTCAGGAAATGGTAAGACAGCTGGTAAAGGCCATAAAGGACAGAAAGCTCGTTCAGGAGCTCCAAGACCTGGTTTTGAAGGTGGTCAGATGCCATTATACAGAAGATTACCAAAAAGAGGATTTACTTGCAGAAATTCCAAAGTTATCGTTGGTATCAATGTAGATATGCTCAATAATTTTGACGATGGTGCAGAAGTTACAGTAGCAACATTAATGGAAGCTGGTATTGTTAAAAATCCAAGAGATGGTGTTAAAATTCTTGGTAATGGAGAATTAACTAAGAAGCTCAACGTTAAGGTAGACGCTTACAGTGCAGGTGCTGTAACGAAGATTGAAGCTCTTGGTGGAAAAGCAGAGGTGATCTAGGAAATGTTTAAGACACTCCGAAATGCGTTTAAAATTAAGGATATTAGACAGAAGCTAATATATACTTTTATTGCATTGGTTATAGTGAGGCTGGGTTGCCAGCTTCCTATACCGGGTGTAAATAGAGAATATTTCGCTAGTTGGTTTGAACAACAAACAGCTCTAAACTTTTTTGATGCAATGACAGGTGGATCATTTACAACAATGTCCATCTTTGCATTGAATATTACACCATATATTACATCTTCCATCATCATGCAGTTATTAACCATTGCAATTCCTAAGTTAGAGGAAATGCAAAAAGATGGGGAAGATGGAAGAAAGAAAATCGCAGAATATACACGTTATGTAACGGTTGCTTTAGCGCTTATCGAAGGTATTGCTATGGCAGTAGGATTTGGTAACCAAGGTTTATTAGAAGGCGGAAGTACCTTTACAAATGTAGCAGTAATTGTTGTATCTTTAACTGCTGGTTCTGCAGTATTAATGTGGATCGGTGAGCAAATCACCCAAAATGGTGTTGGAAATGGTATTTCAATCGTTCTTTTAATTAACATTATATCAAGAATTCCTGGCGATTTGATGAGTCTTTATAACAAGTTTGTAGCTAGTGCAACCGTTGTTAATGCGATTCTTGCATCAGTAATCATTCTTGCAGTCATTCTTGCAATGGTAGTATTTATTATTATTCTTCAGAATGGCGAAAGAAGAATTCATGTTCAGTATGCAAAAAAAGTTCAAGGTAGAAAAATGGTTGGAGGACAATCTTCTCATATACCATTAAAGGTAAATACCGCAGGTGTAATCCCTGTAATCTTTGCCAGCTCCTTGATGTCATTCCCAATTGTAATTGCTCAGTTTATGAGTGTGACTCCTGCATCTGGATCAGGTACTACCTTAATTCAGAAGCTATTGAAGGTTTGTAATCAAGGTTCTTGGTGCAACTTTACTAGTTTTGCAGAATTCAAATACACATTGGGACTAGTAGTATACATTGCTCTTGTTATTTTCTTTGCATATTTTTATACTTCAATTACATTTAATCCAATTGAAGTATCAAATAATATGAAGAAGCAGGGTGGATTTATTCCGGGTATTCGTCCTGGAAAGCCTACCACAGATTACTTAACAAAAGTACTTAATAACATAATCTTCATTGGTGCAATAGGTTTAACGATTATAGCAGTAGTACCAATTTTCTTTTCAGGTGCATTCGATGCAAGCGTTTCATTTAGTGGAACTTCATTAATCATTATTGTTGGAGTTGTTCTTGAAACAATGAAACAAATTGAATCTATGATGCTTGTTCGACACTATAAAGGATTCTTAAACGACTAGAAAATCATACATTTTGGGACGATGAACCTCTGGTTTATCGTCCCTATAAGTATTTATGTGGAGGATACCAAATATGAAAATAATTATGTTGGGTGGACCAGGTGCCGGAAAAGGTACTCAGGCAAAAAAAATTGCGACTGAATATAAAATTCCGCACATTTCTACGGGTGATATTTTTAGAGCAAATATTAAAGGCGGAACGCAGCTTGGTGAAAAAGCGAAAGCTTATATGGACCAAGGACTACTAGTTCCGGATGAATTGGTAGTTGACTTAGTTGTTGACCGCATTGGTCAAGAAGATGCAAAAAATGGATATGTTCTAGATGGTTTTCCAAGAACAATTCCTCAGGCGCAAGCTTTAGATAAAGCATTAACAGCAATCAATGAAACAATTGATTATGCAATTGATGTTGAAGTCCCAGATCAGGTCATCATTAACAGAATGGCTGGTCGTAGGGCATGCATTGGCTGTGGAGGTACTTTTCATGTTGAATTTAATCCACCAAAAGTAGAAGATAAATGTGATCTTTGTGGTAGTGATTTAATCCTTCGTGATGATGATAAACCAGAAACTGTAAAAACACGTTTGGATGTTTATCATGAGCAAACACAACCATTGATTGATTATTATACCAATCAGAAGTTACTCGTTGAAGTTGATGGAACACAAGAAGTGGCTGAAGTATTTGAAGCCATTAGGAAAATTTTAGGGTGAACAATATGTCTGTGACAATAAAATCTAACAGAGAAATAGAATTAATGCGTGAAGCAGGAAAAATTCTTTGCACAGTTCATGATGAACTGGAAAAAGCATTGAAACCAGGTATGTCTACATTGGATATCGACCGTTTGGGAGAAGAACTCATTAGGAGCTACGACTGCATACCTTCTTTCTTGAACTACAATGGGTACCCAGCATCTATCTGTGTATCCTTAAATGATGAAGTCGTACATGGTATTCCAACTAAAAAGCGTATTATTACTGAAGGCGATATTGTAAGCTTAGACGCAGGTGTAATTTACAAGGGATATCAATCAGATGCAGCCAGAACCTATGGTGTAGGCGAGGTAAGCGAGGAAGCAAGGCGATTAATGGATGTTACAAAGCAGAGCTTTTTTGAAGGCATAAAGTATGCCAAAGCTGGAAATCATCTCTATGATATTTCAAAGGCTATTCAAAAATATGTAGAGTCCAATGGATTTTCTATCGTCCGAGATTTAGTCGGACATGGAATAGGAACCGAATTGCATGAAGAACCGCAAATACCGAACTTTAAGCCAATGGGTCGAGGAATTAAATTGCAGCCAGGGATGACCTTGGCAATTGAACCAATGGTTAATGCAGGTGCTTATGACGTCTGGTGGTTAGAGGATGACTGGACGGTTGTATCACAGGATGGATCATTATCTGCACATTACGAAAATACCGTTTTGATAACAGAAGGTGAACCAGAATTATTATCATTACCAAAAAATAGTTAAAACAATCGTCGGATATTAAAATAGGAGGTTAGAAAATGTCAAAAGCAGATGTAGTTGAAATTGAAGGAACCGTAATTGAGAAGTTGCCAAATGCTATGTTCCGTGTAGAATTGGAAAATAAGCATATTGTGCTAGCTCACATTAGCGGGAAATTAAGAATGCATTTTATACGTATTCTTCCAGGTGATAAGGTAACATTAGAACTTTCACCATATGATTTAACAAAGGGAAGAATTATTTGGAGAGATAAATAAGAGATTGCAATTCAAGGTTAACGGCAAAAGGACGCGAGTCTTTGCTGCTATATGACGCCATGAAGGGCTGAGTATTTTAGTCCTTTTGCAATTTAAACGGCTCCCCGGATGGAGTTTTATATCAAGCGCATGGGAATTCCACGTAACCTCTAAACATCGAAAATTGACTCTTAGGGGAGTCATTTTTCGATAGAGTTTACGTTCCATATGCTCTAATGATATAAAACTCCATCCGGGGAGCCGTATAAATTGGACGACAGATTATGAACTCAGCCTTTCATGGCTGGCTACGTAATGTGGACTCGCTGATATTGAAGTGGTTAATAAATTAAGAATTGAGATTGAAAATAGTAATGAGTCAAAAGTAGGTCATGCAGTGGTCTGGTTTTGGCTCTTTTTGTATTAGACTATGTTGAAAATAATTATGTAATTAAATATGGATTACTTGGAGGCTACATCAAAGTTACTTCAGTAATGACAATATTTTAGAACCAATACAGGTAAATATTGTAACATTGCATAAAAATTTTAGAACTACATTTTAACCATATTGCAATATGATTATAATTACTATCTGCAAAAGCTGCATTTAGACATTTGGGTAATAAATTTTGGAAGGAGCAAAAAAAATGGGGAAAATGCGTAATAAAGTGAGACGATGCAATGCACTATTTCTAGCGGTTGTGATGATATTAACGACTGGTTTTGGAAGTACGCCATTAACTGCACAAGCGGCAGATACTTCGAGTTTTGTTGAGATTAATGGATTTAATGGAGATTTTGAAAATGGTCTGGCTGGATGGACTGTAACAAAAGATGGATCGGTTACAACTGGGGAGGATTATGCTTCAGGTTCCAAGCATTATTACAGGGCGTTTATAAATACGTACGCTAAGATTAATAAGACAACGATATTTGAAGCCTTGAATACTGAGGACAATATCGGACATACATACAAACTAAGTAGAACAATTACCGGACTGACTAATGGAACTTATTATGCATATGCAGAAGCAGCGGGTGCAAATGACGCAGGTGGAAGCCTTTCCATGACGCTTGATGCAGGTTCTAAATCAGCCACTTTGTCACCAAGTAAATGGGATAATTGGATTAATAGTTCGACCGAAACTTTTCAAGTAACCGATGGAACCTTGGAAATTTCAGTTTCAATGAAATTAACCAATCAATATGTAAATCTTGATAACATTAAGCTTTTCTATGATAATAGCGCAGCTAAAGTTGTAAATAACGTTGAACCGCTTATATCAAAAGTTACGGTTGGACAAACATTTACTGCACCTACGCAGGCAAGCGTGACTTATACAGATGCAACAAGTGCAATGTTTGATGTTGTATGGGATACAACAAGCTTAGCGGCTGTTGATACAAGTAAAATAGGAAGCTATATCGTAACAGGTAAAGTTACGGTAAATGCAACAGAATATCCTACACAAGTGACCGTAATCGTGCAAGCAGATGCTGGATTAACTCAGACAATTGCAGCAGATGCACAAGGAAGTATTGATTTTGACAGCAATTGGAAGTTCTATCTTGCAACAAGAACACCTGAAGTAGCCGATACTGGATTTGCCGAAGGCGGAGTAAAAGATGCAGGGTTATATACAACCAATCAAATCATAGCCAGTGATTTCAATGACTTGGATTGGAGAACGGTAGATGTACCGCATGATTTTAGTATTGAAGGAGAAAAAACAGCTGCTTCGGTTGACTCACAGGCATATTTACAAGGAGGGCTTGCGTATTATCGAAAAAGCTTTGAGATGCCTGCGTCCATGTCTAATTCAAAGAGAATCAGTATTGATTTTGAAGGTGTATATCAAAACTGCGTGGTATATCTGAATGGTCAAGAAGTTGGAAGTTATCCAAATGGATATACGGGTTTTGCCTTGGATATTACAAATAAAGTTAAATATGGGGACGAAAATTTATTAGTTGTAAAGGTGCAGAACATGTCACCATCCGGAAGATGGTATACCGGAAGTGGTATTACAAGACCGGTACATCTTGTTGTTGACAATCTGGCTTGCTTTAATCGTAATGGAATCACATTAACAGCACCAGATATTGCAACTGATTATAATGCAAATCAATCAGGAGAATTAAATGTAACAGCAGAAGCATATTCCGATGCCTCCAATGCAAATGTTTATTTGAAAACGACGGTATACGATGCAAAAGGAACTGCCATTACAACAAAATCAACGGATGCAACTGCAATTAATCCATCAACTGCATTCTCTTTAACGCAGAAGGTAACAGTAGATAACGTAGCATTGTGGTATCCATGGAATTTAGGTACACCATATCTTTATACGGTAAAAAATGAGATGTATTTGCAAGATAATGGCGGAGATGGTAGTTGGGTTCTTGTTGATACCGATGAAACCGAATATGGTTTCCGTTGGGTGGAAGTAAAAGAAACGACCGCTAGTAAGGATAGCGGTGGACTTTATGTAAATGGATTGTACACAAAGATTCAGGGTGTAGATTTACACCATGACAACGGTGCGTTGGGTGCCGCAAGTTATACCGATGCGTATGAGCGCCAGTTCAACTTATTGATGGATATGGGGGTAAACGCTTATCGTACTTCTCATTGCCCACCATCGAAACAAGTTATGGAGGTTTGTAGAAGAAAAGGTATCTTGGTGGTAGAAGAAGCATTCGATGGCTGGGGTCAAACAAAGGCAACCTATGATTTTGGTAATTTCTTTTTTAAAGCCGTTCCATCGGATTGGGTAGGATTAAAGGCCAATGGATTAACTTCGCTGCCGACACCAGCCAAAAATTATACAGGAGCAGTATATACATGGAGTGATTGGGTACTAAGAGAGATGGTTAACAGAGACAAAAATGAACCTTCCGTTATTGCGTGGTCAATTGGGAATGAGGTACGAAAATTAGGTACTAAACCATCTTGGTACGATTTATCAAAATACGATACATTAGGTGTTAGTCCAAGTGGAATGAATGAGTACACAGAAGCAGTCCGTCTTCGTAGCAATGTCGATGCAGCCGATGGAACACGCCTTGTATTAATGGGTGGAGACCAAGAACGAAAAGTACCTGACGCCAAAACTGTCTGGGGACTTGTAAACCAAGTATTAGATGGCTATGGATTAAACTATAATACAGCAATATCTGTGGATGGCTTAATCAATCGCTATTCGATTGGAGATGGTTCATTAAATGCAAAAGGAAGTAAGACATTTTTCTTTGAGTCTGAGTCATCTTCACAGACTTCTTCTCGTGGCGTATATTTAGATGCAAAACTATCCAATACAGGCATTAATCGTACACCTGGATCAAGAGGAGGATCAAACTATGATAATGATTTCGCTTCCTGGACCATGTCAAATGAATATGGTTTGAAAAAAGACAGAGATCGAAAGAGTTTTGTCGGGCAATTTATTTGGACGGGATTTGATTACCTGGGAGAACCAACTCCGTACCAAGTCTATCCAGTAGGAGTTTCTTCGTTTGGCACGATTGATACCGCAGGTTTCCCAAAGGATTCCTTCTATTTATATCAGAGCCAGTGGTCCAACAAGCCAATGGTTCACATTGTTCCGGGTGATTGGGATCAGTGGAGAAAAGGAGAAGTGGTTGATGTATGGGTGAATACCAATGTAAAGACTGCGGAATTATTCTTAAATGGAAAATCACTTGGCAAGAAAAGTTTCGATGAAAAAGTAACAGCATATGGTAAAAAGTATTATGAGACATCCGAAGCTACTACGGATGATAAGACTTGGGCTGATAGTACGAATGCAGGCGGTTATACAAGTACAGGAGCAACCCTAGATGCAGGAGAAACCAATTATGGTAAACTTCATCTTACTTGGGAAGTGCCTTATGAAGCTGGTAAATTGGAAGTAAAAGCATATGGTAGTGATGGAAAAACAGTAGTTGCAACAGACGCTGTATCTACTTCTTCTACACCATATACCATCCAGACAAAAACAGATAAAACTGTATTGGAAGCAGATGGAACAAGCTTATCCTATATCGAATGTACGGTAGTGGACAAAGATGGAAACATGGTTGCAAATGCAAATAATTTAGTAAACTTCAATGTGACAGGTCCAGCTTTAATTGTAGGTGTAGATAACGGACAACAGGAAAATGCAGAACTTTACAAATACGGAAATGTTGACAAAAATACACATTCCGAGCGTACGGCATATAACGGTAAAGTACTGGTTATCTTAAAATCAGAAAAAACAGCAGGTGATGCAACGGTAACAATCAGTGCGGATAATTTAAAACCAGCACAGGTTGCACTTAAAGTGACAGCAGACGGAACTGGGGAAGAACCAGTAAAGCCAACCGTAGCAGAAACCTTTGTATCAGTTGATCCAGTAAATATTGCAGTACCTGATGGAGTAGAAGTTCCATTGCCTGCAGTAGTAAAAGTAAACTATGACGGTGGAGATGCGGGAGCTTATCATGTAATGAAAGCGGTAACATGGTCTACATTGTTAGATGGTATAGCAGAAGGAACGGTAGAAGGAATTGAAGCAAAAGCAAAGGCAACGTTGACAGTAGATACAACAATTAAATCAAATGTTGATTTGGCAGAAAATATAGCATTAGCTACGGATACAACTAGATATAATTTTAGTGGACTTCCAGGTGACAGTGAAGTTAGGAAAGGTGCAATCGCAACAGCATCCTTTACTGGTTCAAAAGAAAACTATCCAAATAATCTGTTGATTGGCAATAATGCAAAGACATGGTCCAATGAATATTCACGAGGAGAGTCGGTATTGCTTCCCAAAAATAGTGCATCAAGAAAATATGAATATGTTACCTTATTATGGGATAAAACAAAAGTATTCAATACGGTTGAACTTTCATTCGTTCAATCTAAGACCAAAGGAATGCCAGGTGTTCTTGAAGTGCAGTATTGGAATGGAACAAAATGGGTAGCCGCTGCAAACCAGAGTATAAGCAAGGCAACCGTAACAAATGAAGCCTCTGTAATGAGGTTTGATACCGTTGCAACTGATAAGGTTCGTGTATATATGGAAAATGCAACACCATATACAGCCAATGGACATATAGAAATTGCAAAGGCAGCTGTTAAGTATAGTGACGCAAAGATTGCGCTAACTGGATTAGCATTGGATAATAAAACGATGAAGGTGGGAGAGAAACTTACGTTAACACCAAGTTTCGCACCAATTGATGCAAGCAACAAGAAGTTAGCATGGACGACATCAGATCAAACAATTGCAACCGTAGTAAATGGAGAACTTACTGCATTGAAAGAAGGAGTTGTAACCATTACAGCGACAGCTGTCTCGAATACATCAATCAGTGCAAGCTGCACAGTTACAGTGGAGGCAAAAGTAGTTGAAGATCCAATTGTGTTAAAACTGACCTTAGATGCTACAAAGACCGTAGAGGTTGAAAATGTATTTACATTAACCCCTATTATCACACCAGAAAATACAAAGAACAAAAATGTAACATGGACAACATCAGATGGAGATGTTGCATATGTAGTAAATGGGAAAGTATTTGCTTTAAAAGAAGGAAAGGCGACAATTACGGCAATCTTAGAATTGGATAAGACAGTTACAGCAAGTTGCGAGGTTAAAGTTGTGAGAGAAATTGTAACAGGACCAACAACTCCAGCAACACCAACAAAACCAACAACACCGACTACTGACAAGCCAGAAACGCCAAAGAACTCAGACGTTGTTACAGTTGAAATAAAAGATAGAGTAAAGACAGAAATTAAAAAAGGTGATGTGGAAGCAACTACAAGCAAGAATGGAATCTATTATGCAGAGGACGGAAGCAAGATTACCAATGCAATCATAGCAACAAGTGATGGAGAAAGATACATTGTTGATAAAGATGGTAAGAAATATGTTTCTACTATCGTAGCGGCTAATAATGGAAATAAGTATATAACCAATGAAAAAGGAGCAATTGTTACGGGAAGTATCGTAGAAGCAGGTGGTGCGAAATATTATACTTCGAAAACTACGGGTAAGATTGCAACCAATGCACTAGTCAAATTAGATAATGCTAAATATGTGGCAACAAAAACAGGAGAGCTTGCGATTGGGAAAATAGTCACAGTAAAAAAGGCAAAATACTACGCATCAAAGACTACTGGAAAAGTAGTCAGTAACAAATTATTTGTACTTAATGGTAAGATATATTACGCGGAAAAATCTGGGAAATTAGCAATTTCAAAATGGGTAACCATTAACAATATTAAATATTACTGCAATAAAAAGGGTGTTATTACTAAAACTAAATAAACATAGTAACCAAAAGAACTCAAACACAGAAAAATATTATTATGCGCTGTGTTTGAGTTCTTTATTCTGGGAATAATAACCTATATGTATTTCTTCATATTATAATAGGAATAAAATGAAATTAGAGTAACAACGATACTTAAATACTATATGAAATTTATTCCAGAATAAAGATTCAAAGTATGAAAATAAGAAAAGTTGTTCTTGCATATTGAAAAAAACTGTGATACAATATCAAGTGGACTTTTGCGAAAGGAGTGATTACAATGAAGGTACGATCATCAGTTAAACCTATTTGTGAAAAATGCAAAATTATTAAACGAAAAGGAAGCGTCAGAGTTATCTGCGAAAATCCAAGACACAAGCAAAGACAAGGCTAATGAATAGATAATGGCAAAAAACCAAAGTTTGACCTTTGGCTTTTTATGCTGTTTTTATACTTATATAGTTCTTGCTTTCTGTGTTAGGCTATACGGTGCTAGAATAGTACTGGGGTTTTTCCTGCCCAAACGAACTGGAAAAATGTGGTTCGCGATGTAGCATGATATCATGAACGGTCTGATTAACCGTTTTGAAAGATTATTTCTTTCAGTGTGCGGGGTGATCCCGTGGCATCATGGTTTAAAGCGGCTGATGTAGCAGGCAGTTGCTACATTATAATCAATCGGCTCTGATCATTACAGAGCTAAGTGGAAATATTAATCTAACAAAGAAAATTTACGGAGGTAGAACACAATGGCTCGTATTAGTGGTGTAGATTTACCAAGAGAGAAACGTGTTGAAATTGGTCTTACTTATATCTATGGTATCGGTAGAGTAAGTTCTAATCGTATTCTTGCTGCGGCAAACGTTAATCCTGATACTCGTGTTAAGGACTTAACAGACGAAGAAGTAGGTAGAATCCGTGATGTAATCGACGATTCACAACAGGTTGAAGGTGATTTACGTAGAGAAATCGCTCTTAACATTAAGAGATTACAGGAAATCGGATGTTACAGAGGAATCCGTCATAGAAAAGGACTTCCAGTTCGTGGTCAAAAGACTAAGACAAACGCTAGAACTAGAAAAGGTCCTAAGCGTACAGTTGCAAATAAGAAAAAATAATAACAATAAAATCCATTAGGAGGGTTTGTCAAATGGCTAAAAAAGTAGCAAAAAAAGTGGCAAAAAGACGTGTTAAGAAAAATGTCGATCGTGGACAAGCACATATTCAGTCATCTTTTAACAATACAATCGTTACCCTGACAGATGTAGAAGGTAATGCTATTTCTTGGGCTAGCGCAGGTGGATTAGGATTTAGAGGTTCTAGAAAATCAACACCATACGCCGCACAAATGGCAGCAGAAACAGCAGCAAAGGCTGCATTACCACACGGTTTAAAATCAGTAGAAGTTATGGTTAAGGGTCCAGGTTCAGGACGTGAAGCTGCAATTCGTGCACTTCAAGCATGTGGAATCGAAGTTACTAGCATTAAAGATGTAACTCCAGTACCACATAATGGATGTAGACCACCAAAACGTAGACGTGTCTAATTAATAATAGGAGGTAAATAAGAATGGCAGTAGATAGAACTCCCGTCCTTAAGAGATGTAGATCTCTTGGAATAGATCCAGTTTTCATGGGACTTGATAAAAAATCAAATCGTTCAAACGGTAGAGCTAACAAGAAAATGAGCGAATATGGCTTGCAATTAAGAGAAAAACAGAAAGCTAAATTCATATATGGTGTTTTAGAAAAACCTTTCAGAAATTATTTTGCTAAAGCAAAGAAGTTAAAATTTGGTACAACTGGTGAAAACTTAATGATTCTTCTTGAGTTAAGACTTGATAATGTTATGTACCGTATGGGTTATGCTAGAACAAGAAAAGAAGCAAGACAGATTGTTGGTCATAAGCATGTATTAGTGAATGGTAAACGTATTAACATCCCTTCCTATTTAGTAAAAGCAGGAGATGTAATCGAAATTAAAGAAAAATACAAAACCGCTCAAAGATACAAAGATATTTTAGAAGTAACAGGCGGAAAAATATTACCATCTTGGTTAGAAGCGAATCATGAAGCTCTTACAGGAACGGTAAAAGAAATTCCAACAAGAGATTTGATTGATGTTCCTGTAAATGAAATGCTTATCGTCGAGTTATATAGTAAATAATAAATTGTATTTTATCTGTGGGAGAATATTTTGTAAATTCTCTCATGGACAGAATATGTTGCGATTTTTTTCATGTAAAACAATGATCGCAAATATATAGCATAATCCCAAAAGGAGGGTCCAGTAGTGTTTGATTTTGAAAAACCAAAAATTGAGATCGCAGAAATTTCTGAAGATAGAAAATACGGACGTTTTGTAGTAGAACCGCTCGAAAGAGGTTACGGTACAACTTTGGGTAATTCTTTAAGAAGAATTATGCTGTCATCATTGCCTGGTAGCGCAGTTAGTCAAGTTAAGATTGAAGGCGTTGTACATGAATTCAGTGCTATTCCTGGTGTTAAGGAAGATGTAACGGAAATTATCATGAACATTAAGAGCCTGGCAATTAGGAATACAAGTGAGACGAATGAGCCTAAAACTGCTTATATTGAGTTTGAGGGTGAAGGTGTTGTAACTGCAGGAGATATTCAGGTTGATCCAGATATTGAGATTTTAAATCCAGAATTAGAGATTGCTACACTAAGTGGTGGATCCGATTGCAAATTATATATGGAATTAACAATTACAAAGGGAAGAGGTTACATTAGTGCCGAAAAGAACAAAAATGATGATCTCCCAATCGGCGTAATTCCAATTGATTCTATTTATACACCAGTTGAGCGTGTAAACTTAACAGTTCAGAATACTCGTGTTGGTCAGATTACTGACTATGATAAGCTTACATTGGATGTATATACCAATGGAACTTTAGAACCAGACGAAGCGGTAAGTTTAGCAGCTAAGGTATTAAGT
This sequence comes from Acetivibrio sp., assembly GCA_041739345.1. Taxonomy (GTDB): domain Bacteria; phylum Bacillota; class Clostridia; order Lachnospirales; family Lachnospiraceae; genus DIGJ01. Next base: position 61,746 of record JBGSNZ010000001.1, read on the forward strand.
GCACATTTAAATTCATTTATAGACCTTTCTGAGAATGCAAAGACTGCTGAAATCATGGTAGAAAAAGAAGATAATGAGAAAGAAAAAGTTCTTGAGATGAATATTGATGAACTTGAACTTTCTGTTCGTTCTTATAACTGCTTGAAGAGAGCTGGTATCAACACAGTTGAAGAATTAACCAATAGAACTTCTGAAGATATGATGAAAGTTCGTAATTTAGGACGTAAGTCATTAGAAGAAGTGCTTGCAAAATTAAAAGAATTAGGATTGTCACTTAACATAGGTGATGAATAAATCATAAAAATCACAGGAGGTAATACAAATGGCCGGATATAGAAAACTTGGTAGAACGTCAAGCCAGAGAAAAGCATTGCTTCGTAACCAAGTAACTAATTTACTATACAATGGTAAAATTGTTACAACTGAAGCAAAAGCAAAAGAAATCCGTAAAATTGCTGAGCATTTAGTAGCATTAGCTGTAAGAGAAAAAGACAACTTTGAAACTGTTACCGTTACTGCTAAAGTAGCTCGTAAAGATAAAGATGGTAAAAGAGTGAAAGAAGTTGTAGATGGTAAGAAAGTTACTGTTTATGATGATGTTCAAAAGGAAATCAAAAAAGACAGCGCAAGTCGTCTTCATGCTAGAAGACAGATGAACAAAGTTCTTTACTCCATTACTGAAGTTCCTGCTGACGCAGCTGGAAAGAAAAAGAATACAAAGACTGTAGATGTTACAGACAAGTTATTCAATGAAATCGCACCTAAATATGTAGACCGTAACGGTGGTTACACAAGAATCGTAAAGATTGGTCAACGTAAAGGCGATGCAGCTATGGAAGTATTAATCGAATTAGTTTAATAAATTCATATATAAAAAAGAAGCGATCCAAGTTTGCTTGGCAAGAGCTTCTTTTTTTGTTGAAACGAACTGTGTTCAATTCTGGGTTAATGAATGACGGACGCGGGGAGTTTCGGGAAAGTCACGCAAGAAAGCGGTGGGTATATGGTTTTTGAAATTCGAATGGAACGGAGGGTCTTCCCTTAAAATCAGTCGCATAAACATTCGGTAGAACCTCTAGGCACGAAAGAATCAACTCTTTGGGAGCTGATTCTTTCTAAAGTTTCCACCTCATAATGCGAAAATGATTTTAAGGGAAGACCCTCCGTTCCACTAGAAATTTGAAGATTATGAACACCGCTTTTTGCTGAATTTGAGAAAATGGCCCGCTGCTGTCTATATTGATAGAATAAATACAGAATTTATATAGGAAAGTAGTAAAAAGCGTAGGCGGCTTCGTTCTGTATGGAAATTTGCAGAAAAAAACATTTATATGGGATAAAGAAAAAAGCCAAAGGCAGCATGTGATAAATCGTCATGTCATTAGACAAATGAGAAATTATGAACTGGCCTGTTTTTGACTTTTTACGAAATTAACTCTTAATCTGTTTTATGAAATGCATAAAGAAAAGCGAGTCCGTATTTAGAAGTCAGCAATGAAATGCTCAGCCGTTCATAGCGTCACTTTCCCAAAAAACTCGCGTCCGTCCTATACAGTTAAACCAAACATAACGACACATCCTTTACATTTTCCATCAAATCATTTAAAATAAGAAGGAATATTTCAGAAAATATGAAGCTGGAATTGAAAATAAGTACGAATTTGTTGTACTTAGGGGCATCTTCTCAGAAAGAAGGAATAACCAATGTCAATTATTAAAGCGAAAGATTTAGCATTTGAATATATAAGAAGAGATGAACAAGGGAATGTAGAAAGTATTAACCGCGCAATTGATGGCGTTAATATTAGTGTGGAAGCAGGAGACTTTGTGGCTATTTTGGGGCACAATGGCTCTGGAAAATCGACTTTGGCCAAACATATTAATGCCATTTTAATGCCGACTGAGGGTACTGTGTGGGTTGATGGAATGGACATAAAGGATGAAAAGAATCTTTGGGATATACGTCAGACTTCTGGTATGGTATTTCAGAACCCAGATAACCAGATTATAGGTAATATCGTGGAAGAGGATGTAGGATTTGGACCTGAAAATCTTGGTATTCCAACGGATGAAATATGGGAGAGAGTAGAGGAAAGTCTAAAAGCGGTAGGAATGTATGAATATCGGGAACATTCTCCAAATAAACTTTCTGGTGGACAAAAGCAGAGGGTAGCAATCGCTGGTATTATGGCAATGAAGCCAAAATGTATTGTGCTCGATGAACCAACTGCCATGCTAGATCCAAACGGCAGGAAAGAGGTAATCAAAACCGTTCGAAAACTCAATGAAAAAGAAAATATTACAGTATTACTTATCACGCATTATATGGAAGAAGTAATACATGCAGATAAAGTAATTGTTATGGATAAAGGGAAAATTGTAATGCAAGGAACACCAAGGCAGATTTTTTCACAGGTTGATACATTGAAAAAATATCGTCTGGATGTACCTCAGGTAACATTACTTGCTTATGAACTTAGAAAACAGGGGATGCCAATATCAGAGGGAATATTGACGATTGATGAACTGGTAAATGACCTTATGAGCCTAAAGAAATAAGGTGGACGGGAGCAAGATATGGGAATCATACTAGATAAAATAAATTATATATATAGTGCGGGAACCGCTTATGAAAAACATGCACTTAAGAATATTAATATAAAAATAGAAGACGGTGAATTTATCGGATTAATCGGACATACGGGTTCTGGTAAATCGACGCTAATTCAGCATTTAAATGGTCTAATCAAAGCAACAAGTGGAACCATTTACTATAATGGAAATGACATATACGAAAAGAATTATGACATGAAAGCGCATCGAAGCAAAGTAGGACTGGTATTTCAGTATCCAGAGCATCAGCTATTTGAGACAACCGTAATTAAAGATGTTAAATTTGGTCCTACAAATCAGGGACTACCTTCTCTTGAAGTTGACTTAAGATCATTTGAAGCATTAAAGCAGGTTGGAATTGAGGATGATATACTGGACGCTTCTCCTTTTGAGCTATCTGGTGGACAAAAGCGAAGAGTTGCGATAGCAGGTGTACTTGCGATGCAGCCAGAAGTTCTTGTTCTGGATGAACCAACCGCAGGTCTTGATCCAAAAGGACGAGATGAAATTCTGGATCTATTGGCTAAACTTCATAAAGAACGAAACATTATCATAATTTTAGTTTCGCATAGCATGGAAGATGTTGCAAAGTATGTGGATCGATTAATCGTAATGAACCACGGAGAAATATTTCTTGATGATCAACCGAAGAAAGTATTTGCTTACTACAAAGAACTGGAGCAAATCGGACTTGCAGCGCCACAAGTAACTTATGTATTAAATGCATTAAAAGATAGAGGCTGCGCCGTAAATATAGAGGCAACAACAGTAAAAGAGGCAACAGATGAGATTATGCGCTACGCTAAGTTAAAATGGATATAAACGCTGCTAAAGCAGCGGAGGGGAGCTTGACATGATAAGAGACATAACAATCGGACAGTATTATCCCGCTGATTCAGTGATTCATCGTTTGGATCCGAGAGTAAAGCTGGCGGCAACGCTGGTGTATATTATTTCGCTTTTTATATTTAAAAGTATGACGGGATATTTAATTGCAGGACTGTTCTTATTTACAGTTATAAAGGTTTCTAAAGTACCTTTTGGTTATATAGTAAAAGGGCTTAAGGCGATCGTGATATTAATGCTTATAACGGTAATTTTCAACCTGTTTTTAACACCTGGAAAACCATTGGTTACCTTTTGGATATTTACCATCACAATGGAAGGAATCAAGACTGCCGTTTTTCTGGCAATCCGACTGGTTTTTCTGATTATTGGTGCGTCACTTATGACGTTTACTACGACACCGAATCATTTAACGGATGGATTGGAACGCATCATGAATCCACTTAAAAAAATACATTTTCCAGTACATGAAATTTCCATGATGATGTCGATTGCACTACGTTTTATTCCAATCTTATTAGAAGAGACCGATAAGATTATGAAGGCGCAGATGGCAAGAGGTGCTGATTTTGAGAATGGTGGCTTGTTAAAGAAGGCAAAGAATCTGATTCCACTTTTAGTACCGCTATTTATTTCCGCATTTCGTAGAGCGAATGATCTAGCAATGGCAATGGAAGCTAGATGTTATCGTGGTGGCGAAGGCAGAACGAAGATGAAACCACTTTCTTATAAGAAGAGAGACTGGATTGGCTTTGGGAGTATGGTGATTTATATGGCGGTTCTTTTTGTTGTAACTATGTATCTGCCATTTTAATGGGTTATTAAGTTTAAAGTATAAAGAAATAGGCTATTTGTTAAAAAATGGATTCATTAAAAATCAATTCATTTAAAAGGCTATTCATTAAAAGTATATTTATTAAAAAGTAGATTTTGTTAAAGAGTATATCAGAAGTTTGGGAAGTTCTTAAAATAAGAAGAGGGAATATCAGTGAAACGAATAAAACTTGTAGTAGCCTATGATGGTACCAATTATTGCGGTTGGCAGGTACAGCCAAATGCTACAACCATTGAAGGGGTGTTAAATGAAAAGCTATCGCAGCTACTGGAGGAACGGATTGAAATAATCGGAGCTAGCCGTACCGACTCAGGGGTGCATGCACTAGGCAATGTAGCTGTTTTTGATACTAAGTCAAGGATACCTGGAGATAAGATGAAGTATGCACTGAATCAAAGACTTCCTGATGATATACGGATTCAGGAATCTGAGGAGGTAAATGCAGATTTTCATCCAAGATACTGTGACAGCCAAAAGACATATGAATATCGTATCTTAAACCGAAGCATGGAACTTCCTACGGAGCGATTCTATGCGCATTATTCATATCGCAATTTAGATGTCGAAGCCATGAAAGCGGCGTGTGTATATATTGTCGGTGAGCATGACTTTAAATGTTTTTGTTCTGCTGGCAGTCAAGTAAAGGAAACCGTTCGTAAAGTGTATTCGTTGAATGTATCAAAAGAAGAGGACTTGATTAAAATACGTATTACGGGAAGTGGTTTTCTATATAATATGGTGCGTATCATTGCAGGAACCTTAATGGAAGTAGGAACTGGAAACAAGAAACCGGAAGAACTAGAGGCGATAATTGAAAGCAAGGAGCGAAGTCTTGCTGGACCAACAGCTCCAGCAAGAGGACTTCGCTTGATTCGGATTGCATACAAAGGATCAGATCGTGATTATTTAGAGAAATTTTAGAGAATTACGTCTTATGATAAGAGTGATAAGTTGAAAGAGGAATGAAGTGTGAGCGAAACACACTTTCACATCCCTGAGTTTAAGCGCAGTTAAAGCGACAGATGGGAGCAGATATGAGAATTCTGATGGTGGAAGATGATAAGGATCTGTGTGAAATAACAACCATGCAGCTACAGGCTGCTGGCTATGATGTCGATTGCGCCTATGATGGCGAGGAAGCAGAGTTTTACATAAAGGGAGGTATCTATGATGTGATACTTCTGGATCGTATGCTACCTAAAAAGGATGGTCTTACTTTGCTTTTAAACACACGATTAAGCGGAAGCAAGACGCCGATTATAATGCTTACGGCTTTAAATAGAATACATGACCGTATTGATGGACTAGATGCGGGAGCTGATGATTACTTGGTAAAACCATATGAAGTAGAAGAACTCTTGGCACGGATTCGTGCAATTCTTCGAAGACCTAGAGAACTTGTAGAAACGGAATGTAGCATGTTTGAAGATCTATCCTTACAAGAAGAAAGAGCAACTCTTTTTTGTGGTAAGGAAAGCCGCACGCTTTCCAAAAAAGAGACGATGCTTATGGATTTTTTCATAAGGAATGCCAACCAGATTCTATCTAGAGAGCAGATTTTATCAAGGGTTTGGGGAATGGATGCAGATATAGATGAAGGAAATATTGACAACTATATTTATTTTTTGCGCCGTCGTTTGAAAGCACTACCAACACAGGTATGTATTACTACAATTCATGGCATTGGTTATCGAATGGAGCGAAAAAATCATGTTTAAACAAGTAGAGAAAAAATTAATATGGACATATACTGCAACAACAGGAGTCATTTTAACGTTAGTCGTTATATTGGCTCTTTTTGTTAGCTTTAGCAATACGCAGAACAATTATAAGCAGACATTTTATAATAATTTTAATGTAGTTGTGAGTAAGCTACAACTTGAAGATACCATTACGAATCAGTGGATTGCATCCCAAGAGGACAAGAATCATCTGATTATTTGCATGGAAGAAAATGGTGTCGGACTGAAATTTTTGCGTGCCAGTGAAAACCAAATTGTGCGAAATCAACAATTAGAAAAACTACGATCCCTGGCTAAAAAAGATGAAGTTGATAGTTCTCTTCCACCAGTATCCGTGGAAGAAATTCGTAGCAATCTGTATCAATGGGAGGAGGGTTCTTCCCTTTATTATGGACAGATACTTATCTTTTCAACGAGTAACGGATATAGGAGTCTACTACTATTAGAAGAATTTCCAAATGCAAAGATAGAGAGGGCAAGAGAGAAAATCCTCTTTTTATTAATAGATTTTCTCGGTATTTTATTGCTATATTGGGTCAGTGTTTGGTTTGTTGGACAATCATTAAAACCGATAAAAGAAAATAAAAAGCGACAGGATGAATTTGTTGCAGCAGCGTCACATGAACTTCGGTCGCCACTTGCAGTAATTAAAGCGAATCTTTCTCTGATGAAGAAGCAAGAAAAAAAGCAGGAAGGCAGCATAGAACAAATCGCAAAGGAATGCAATCGCATGGCTCTTTTGATTGAAGATATGCTATTCCTAGCTTCTACGGACGCTGGAAATTGGAAGATTGATTTGAAACCAGTCGAGGTAGAGAACTTACTAATTGAGACATATGAATCCTATTTGCCCCTTTGCAGGGAAAAGAAGATTGTACTGGAAGTTGATTTACAGGAAGAGGAAATGAAAAATATCAAAGGAGATCAAGAGAGACTAAAGCAGGTACTTTGTATTCTTATGGAGAATGCGCTTCGCTTTTCAAAGGAAGGTAGTACAATCGTACTTCGAGGTAGGATGCTAAATTGTGGTAAACGTAAAGTGCTACTAGAGGTGGAAGACCACGGAAGTGGAATTCCAGCCGAAAAGATGGAACTAATTTTTGAACGTTTTTATCAGGAAGATGATTCAAGAAACGATAAAAATCATTTTGGGTTAGGCCTTAGTATTGCAAAGCAAATGGTTACATTACAGCAAGGAACGATTGTATGTAAGGAAACAAAAGGCGGAGGAGCAACGTTTACTTTATACTTTTTAGAGATAGATTAGAGAATTCTTTGTTATTATAGTTCAAAAAGTTAGTAGGAGGATTCACGTTAATGAGAAGAAAAATAATAGCTGCTGCACTATTTCTGCTATTGGCAGGGATATTATCAGGTTGTGGAAGTACTGAAACTGGAAAAACGGTAAATAAGGGGCGTTACATAGAAGAAGAAATTGAGCTTCCAGCTGGGGAAGAAGTAATTGATCTGCTTTATAATAAGGATAACCAACTGGAACTTTATACGACCACTATCAATGTGGAAAAAATGGAGTATAAGAAGTACACCTTGCAAACAGATGGTAAATGGAAATTGCAAACGGCTAACTGGCTCAATAAATTTGGAAAAATATTGAGTGAAAATAGCTATGAGGGAATCGCAGAAAAAATAGTTTTAGGGCAGGATGGTGCATACTATGTGTTAGTTCAAGCCTATGGAGAAAGCGAATCCAGAAATTACATATTTCGTTCGCCTGATGGTAAAGAGGATTGCGTTGAAGTAGATATTCCCTATCTTGAAGAGATAGAAAACGCGGAGACAGGTTACACATTGCATCGATCGATATCGGATTTCAATGTACTAAGTAATGGAACTTTATTGCTAAATGATTCAAATCAGAGTTGCTTTCTTTTGTTTTCGCAAGATGGTAAAAGCCTCGGAAAACTTAATGTCGGGGGACAAAATAGTTCCATGGATGCTGGTAATGGTGCATATGTAGCAGGAAATGAGATTATTGGAATAAAATCAGGCAGTCCTCAAATTCTTGATATAGATGGAGAAAGTCAGAAGGAAACTAGAAGTATTGAGTTAAATCAAGAAGAAACCGGAGCATGTGTTTCCAAACTTTCCAATGGGACACTATTATTAGCGGATAAAAAAGGAATCCATCGACTAGGTGACGGAGGCACTCTCTGGGAAACGGTTGTGGATGGAGAGCTAGGTACCATGAGCATGCCAACGATGTTCATGGAGAATTTTTTCGCGGAAGAAGGAGATACAGAGGCTTACTATATCTTATATCGTAATACTCAGGGCGGAAATTCATTGATTCACTATATTTTTGATGAGAATATAGTTTCGGTACCTAAGGAGGAGCTGACGGTTTATTCCTTACAGGAAAATGCGACAGTGCGACAGGCAATTTCTTTATTTCAGCGAAAACACCAAGATGTAAAAGTGAACTATGTCGTTGCAATGAAAGATGGGGAAACGAACTCCAAAGAAAATATTAAAGCACTGAATACCGAGCTGATTGCAGGAAATGGAGCGGACATTCTGATACTGGATGGATTGCCGGTAGATTCCTATAAGAAACAAGGTGTATTAAAAGATATTAATAGTCTGTGTGAAAATGCAGGTATCCTGCCAAACATTCTGGATGCGTACCGTACGGATGGAAGTGTATATGAAATTCCAACAAAGATGGAGATTCCATTGATTACCGGAAAAAAAGATGCGGTAGAAAGTGCACAAAGCTTAGGTGCAATCGTAGCATATGAAAAGGAAAATTCAGAGAAACCATTTGTAAAAGATGCATTTTTTAAGGATGCAGCAAAAGAATTTTTGAAAATGGAGCTGTCATCGTTCATCACAGAAAATAATGCCTTAAATACAGATGCTTTTGAAAAGTTTCTAGAGGATATTTCATACCTAAAGGAAAACGGAAGTTTTACTTCGAATGAAAACATGAATTTTGGATTTGATTCCAATGCATATAGTTTAAACATGGAAGAGACAAATGCAACTTGGAATAAAATAAGTTATATGGATAGCTTATTTGTAGAGCAGGCGCTGTGTAATAAAAATGATTATGTAATTGGCGGTATGGAAAACGCCTTTTATGGGAATGGCTGTATTGGAATCAATCATGCGACAAAAAAAGAAAAACTGGCAGAAGAGTTCCTTACCTGTATATTAAGCGATGAGGTACAAAAGACATATGTAAATGATGGACTCCCAGTTTCGGAAAAATCATGGGATACCTTGGTGCAAAATGAAAAGAAAGACATGTACTATGGAATAAGTTTTGTTATGGAAGATGGAAGCTATGCAACACTAGATGGCGAGTATCCAACAAAAGAAACCAGAGAAAAATTTGCTCAAATTGCGAAAACCGTATCAAGGTCAATTAAACAGGAGAGTACTCTAGTAGATATGATTATCACTGAAATGGAAGGCTATTTCAATGGAAGTAAAGATAATGTGCAAACCATAGACTCCGTAGAATCAAAAGTAAATACCTATCTGACCGAACAAATGAACTAAAAGGTAATAAAATTATTGAAAATCGTAAAAAATTAGTAAAAATTGTGGAAACATAGCTTGACACATTTGCATATCCGTAATATAATTAATAACTGTGACGTGATGTGCACGTACTTATTAGAGTGTGGAAATACTTAAACCAAAGCCCCGGTAAAAGTATTTTTTAACCAATATAAAAAATGAATTGAGTTAACGAATAATCGAAAGTTTTCAAGGAGGTAAACCAATGAAAAGTTTTATGGCTAGTCCATCAACAATTGAAAGAAAATGGTATGTAGTTGATGCTACAGGACATACATTAGGTCGTCTCTGTTCAGAGATTGCTAAAGTATTACGAGGAAAAAACAAACCTACCTATACACCACATATCGATACTGGTGATAATGTAATCATTATCAACGCAGATAAGATCAAAGTTACAGGTAAGAAAATGGATCAAAAGATTTATTATCATCACTCTGAGTATGTAGGTGGTATGAAAGAAGCTACATTAAAAGAAATGATGACTAAAAAACCGGAAGATGTTATTACTCTTGCAGTAAAAGGAATGCTTCCAAAAGGACCTTTAGGAAGAGATATGATTAAGAAATTGCATGTATACGCTGGACCAGAGCATGATAATGCAGCTCAGAAACCAGAAGTATTAGAAATCAAATCAAGATATTAATCAAAAGCTGAAAGGAGGAAATAACAGTGGCTAACACAAAGTATTACGGAACAGGAAGAAGAAAAAGCAGTATTGCTAGAGTATATTTAGTACCAGGTACAGGTAAAGTTATTATTAACAAAAGAGATATGGATGAATATTTTGGTCTTGAAACATTAAAATTGATTGTTCGTCAACCACTTGTATTAACAGAAAATTCAGATAAATTTGACGTTTTAGTAAACGTACATGGTGGTGGATTCACAGGTCAGGCAGGTGCTATCAGACATGGTATCTCCAGAGCTTTATTACAGGCGGACTTAGATTACCGTCCAGCACTTAAAAAAGCAGGATTCTTAACACGTGATCCAAGAATGAAAGAAAGAAAGAAATACGGACTCAAAGCAGCTCGTCGTGCTCCACAGTTCTCAAAGAGATAGGAAAAACACTATTTTCCAAAACTACAAAAACCCCGAAAAGCCTATACTTTCGGGGTTTCTTTTAATTTTAAAGCAACATGAAATAACACGTAAAAACAAGTGTAGGGAACAAACAGGGAACACATAGGGAACACTTATATTAGGTTAATTGCATCTAATAGGACGCTTATATCAAGGTGAGTATATACACGTTCCGTCAGAGTTTCAGCACCGGCATGACCGACAATTTTTTTAATCGTTGTTTGATCCACTTTAGCAGTAGCCAAAAGAGATATGCACGTATGACGTGTATCGTGCGGCTTATGATCTAAATTAATTTCTTTTAGTATTGGAACCCAATAACTATCATAATAATTTCTATAGGTGAAATGTTCACCTTCCGATGTACTCAACAAATATATACAATCATTTTTATTAAACCAATATTCATAAAATTTTAGAACCTTGTCAGCGATCGGAACCGCCCTTATACCTGCATCGGTTTTACTATCACGTACATAGAACCACTTTTCGCTTAAATGCACGTCTGATTTTTTTAGATCCAACAATTCAGAGATCCGGACGCCGGAATAAATCAACATAAGAACGACCTGCATATAGTCATTACATTCTACGTTTTTCCATACAAGATCTATTTCAGTGTTTGTAAATGGCAATCTATTAATTGTGTTAGGGTTGCCGGCGTCTTTAATATTGAGATATTCAACCATATTACGATCCTTTGGTATGATCTCATTAATTACAGCATAATCAAACACCTGCCCGAACATTACTTTAAGCTTTCTAAGTGTCGGGTAATTCTTGCCGGAAGTATCGGAAATGTTTTGAAGGTGCGACAACTTAATATCACTAAATTTCACATCATAAATACTATCACATAATTTATATGATGCTTTATAACCGTTTACATTCGATTGCGAAATACTAGTAAATTTCTTTTCTGACCATTTATCGTAAACCTCCGCAAATGTGATCTTAGCGGCGTTTATATCGTAGGGGTTAGCGTTGTATTCGGCAAGTGCCTGCAATGCCTCCGGTCTTGTAGCATAATACCCAATAATAATACGATCTTGTTTCAGCTTTTTTGTTTCCGGATCCGGAGTCCAACCAACAGTTTTTAAAACTACAAAAGGTTTACGACGCTTGCCGGATAACTTCTTTACACTTCCATAACCACTAGGCAGCCTCATATAAAACACCAACTTTCCAATAAAATTTTTAACCAATAACTTTGTATACATAAGTAAACACCTCTTTCTTTGAAAATGAGTATAAAAAAATAAGCCTATGCAATTTGCAAGGCTTATGATATAATTAATTTGCGAAGAAATTATATAAAGCCTTATAAATAAGTATCAAATAGCCGTTACGTTTGCAGCGTGGCGGTTATTTTTATGCAAAACTTTATCATATATTACTTTATCTTACAACCGGAAATAGTTAAATATTGTCCATCACTGACGGTAACATATGTATTATTATCAAAATTACCATTTGCAACAATTGAATTTAAATCATGGGTACTATCTGAACTTACCTCATAATAGCCGCTTAGTCCGTCGATACACTCTAGTTGATATTCGCCGGCTTTTATATGAACACCTACTTTAAACATGCCTTCGCCGGAAGTATCTAATTCGGTTACATCATCAAAAGGAACAGCGTAAGCACCACTTAAAGTCAAGTAATTGCCATCGACTAAAACGGCAACCGTATTGTACGTAAAATTTTGATTTGCTACTATGCCGTCGAGATCGCCGTTACTAGATTTACCAATTTCCATATAGCCATTTAATGTATTATCGGCGAATACGATATACTCGCCTGCTGGAATATCAGAACCGACCTTATACATTCCACTTTCATAATTTGCAACAGGAGTTTCAGTTGGTTCCGGTTCCGGTTCTTTTGTAGGCACAACCGTTGGTTCAAAAGTTGGTTCCGGCGTTGCCGTGGCAGGCGCAACGGTTGGAGCGTCGGTTAAATCAGATGTTTGATTTGTACTATCAACCTCTTTCGGATCGTCGTCTATAAGGCTACCAATTGCACCCATAATAAACAAGACAACAACAACGATTAATATTACTTTTTTCTTACTCTTTTTCTTTGGACTTTCTAAATTACTCATAATTAAATCTCTCCTTTGTAGGTATATTTTGCCATTTCATAATAAACCAATATTAGACAAATGACAATGCTTTTTATAGTAAAATTTTCCTCCAATAGATACCACTACCATATTATGAAATACCAAAGTATAATATTTCCTGCACCCAATCTTGAATTAAGAAAGGCGTGGGCGATTATGATAGGTAAATACATAAATTACAGTAGAAAAGAAGTATATGCATTGTATTACAGAAATAAAAAAATAATTTACTATAATTTAAACTTCATGGGAACGACACAACTAATTCTAATGCTATAACTAAAAACTAATGATAAGCAGGATTGGGTGTATTTATTTACACTCTAAGACACGTCAGTATTCTTTTTAAAATTAACCGGTGGATATAATCTTTCTAATTCCTCCGGCGTTTTGGGACTTTCCTCATATAAGGACTTAACACCATTCAAAGGTTCATTCACGAAAGCCTTCTTAAACATATCATATAAAGCACTTCTTACATTCGGATCCAATTCCATAAACCCACGAATTAAGTTAATTTCAATATCATGAAGATCATTCGATTTCGCATATTCATCAAGTGAAAAATTAACAGGCTCAACAAACTTTTCACCGGATCCGGTGCGCAACCAATCATGATTAACATTGAATGCATTACATATATCATCAACAACACGATCAGTAACACTAATTCGACCAATTTCTATATTACCTAAATTAGAACGACTTATATTGATTTGGTTTGCAAACTCTTCCTGCGTTAAATCAAGTTCTTTTCTTAATTGCTTTATTCTGTTCTTCAAAACCTCACCTCCTTTATTGAAAATAATATAACACAAATCGAAATGTTTGTAAAGCACAAATATTTTAAAAATATTGTCTAAAATGATTGACAAGCACATATTTAGGAGGTAAAATGTCATTAAAGCACAGGAACGTTAACAAAAATCCTTCTAACAAACATTGAAAGCGAGGTTAAAAGCAATGAAAAAATTTGAAGTTGGGATAAAGTACATATCAAGAAGTATATGCGACCATGAATGCATTTTTGAAATTGAGGTTACAAAGAGGACAGAAAAAAGCATTTCATATTTATATGACGGAGAGGCGAGAAGGTCAAAAATCCGAGTTATAGACGACGAGGAAACAATAAGACCGGATAACTACAGCATGGCACCAATGTTCAGAGCCGGAAGAACAAAATAATACATAGGGCGGCGTAGCTGCCGCCCACCTATGACAAACTTATAAGCCGGCAGCAGCCGAGAAAGAGAGGTTACAATATGGAAAATGTAAATAAGGAATGGGAAAAAGAAGAAAGAACAGTAACGCTAACTAATGCAGAGTGGAGCAATTTAACATGTTACATACTTATGAGTACAAACCATAGAACCGGAGAATTAGAGGCATGGAGAAGATTAGCACAGGAAAAAGACGAGGACGGAAATATAAAGTTTAAAAATGCAGAAAGCAACGCCAATTTTTGGGAAGGAATGATAAATGATTTAGACCGGATCCAAAAGAAGATAGACAAAGCCTAACACATCCTTAATATTTGGATTTCCAATAACATAGCACAGGCGGCAGCAGCCGCCGGCTATAATGTCACCTATGGCGGTTCCAAGTCCGCAGGAAGAAGGCAGAGGATAGCGACAGATAAACAACTACGAAAGCGAGGTCATGACAATGGCAGATACTATTTTTAAGAAAGAAGAGAAACCGGAAATTGATCGTTTTGTTGATCTTATTAAGCACATGGACGACGGCACACAAAATAAAATACTTATTTTCATGCAGGGCGTTCAATTTGCAGAAAGCGCACACAAAGGGGCGGTTTTATGCACCCAATAAGAAAACGACAAAGCGACGTAGTGCCAACAGGTGAAACAGTAGGCGGCGCAAAGCTGCCTACACATAAGAAAGAGAGGTTACAGCTATGGCAGCAGGAAAGATTACCACAGCAGAGGCAGCAGCAATTATAAACACGTCACCGCAGTTTGTAAGGGTAGCGATGCAACAGGGAATATTACCGATAGGGATTGCTTTAAAAATGCCTCATTCAAGTACATGGACTTACAATATATCGCCTAAATTATTGAACGATTATAGCGGTAAGGACATAGAAAAGGAATTAGAACAATTGAGGGCAAACGAATGTCTAGTGATTTAGAAATGGCGTGGGAATATGCATACAGATTTAGCGGAAAGACACCGCCAAACGGCGCACGGTACATAGGAATGATAACGAAAGGGGAAAAAGAATACTTATTTTACAAAGATACGAGCAGTAAATATTGGTACGAAAGCAGAAATAAAAGAACAAAAAAATAGCCGGATCACTTGGAATGAACCGGCTAGTCAAAGCTGCAAATGCAAACTTATTCAATTAAGTAAATTATACCATTTCTTGCATTTGTAGTCAAGTAAAATAACGGCTATTTATGCCGTTTAGGACTTGTTCAACCTATTAACTTTAGCAGGTAGGTTACTAAACTATAAAAGTAAGGCGGTGTAATTTATTATGTCGTATTTCAAGACAATCATTAAAGCAGGAAAAACGATAGAAGTACATAAAAGTTTTACAAAGCATGAAGGAAAAAAGCCAAAAGGTGACAGAGAGAAACCGACACCGGAAGAGATTGAAAAGGTAAACCAAATTAATGCAGAAAGAAACCTTCGAATATTGGTTAATACAAATTTCGAGGAGGGCGATCTATTTACAACCTTAACATACCGGAAAGAGGACAGGCAGACACCTGCAGAGGCAAAAAAGAGCATCAAGGCATTATTAGATACATTAAGAATTGAGTTTAAGAAGTGTGGCGAGGAATTAAAGTATATAAACGTCACAGAGTTTAAAAACAAAGCCATACATCACCATTTAATAATAAATGATATCAAAGGAATGAACGTGGCGAAATTGATTAGAAAGCTATGGAAATTCGGTAGACCGGACTTTAAATTATTAGACGATACCGGACAGTATAAGGATCTTGCGTCTTATCTGATAAAGGAAACATCAAAGACCTTTAAGGAAAACGACGGAGGACACATGCAGCGTTACAGTTGCAGCCGTAACTTAATAAGACCGGTGCCAAGAACGGAGATCATAAAAAAGGCTAACCGTTGGGCGGCAGATCCAAAACCGGTTAAAGGATATTACATAGACAGAGATACCGTATACAACGGCGTTAATCCATTTACCGGTAGAGAGTTCCAAAGATACACCATGATCCGAATTGATAACGACACCGGCAGTTAATGTTGATAAATTGTGGATAACTCATAAGAAAAAACATGAGGCGGTTAATAAATACTAGTCGAAAGAGTGATTTTTAAGGTGGTGGAAAGATTGAAGG
The DNA here is from genome assembly GCA_041739345.1 of Acetivibrio sp. Lineage (GTDB taxonomy): Bacteria > Bacillota > Clostridia > Lachnospirales > Lachnospiraceae > DIGJ01. Next base: position 77,880 of record JBGSNZ010000001.1, read on the forward strand.
TAAGTATTTATATTAAAAGCCATTTTAGGGGCAATCCAAAAGGAGCAGGAGAGGCAGCAGCCGTTATAGAATTTATAAGCGGATCCGGAAAAATTCACAGCCGGCAACGCACATTCAAGGTTGACAATGATACAAAAAACGCTTTATTTTTAAAAATCTGTATTCGATCGCTTAGATCATTATTGAAACCATGCGAGGCGGTTATATATACCGATTGCGAATATATAAAAAACACATTCTTAATGGGATGGTTAGAGAAATGGCAGCAGGACGGTTGGAAACGAGCAACCGGAAAGCCACCGGCAAACGTTGAGGAATGGAAACAATTATACATGCTGACACAGATCCACAAGGTACAATTTGAGCCATACGGCAGCAAGTACGATGCGGATTTAGATAATTTACTAAAGGAGAGTGATTAATATTAAGTACATGGGATCGAAAGCCAAGATAGTAAAGGACATAGTACCAATTATTCAAAGCTACATAGACAAAAACAACATTACAACATATTTTGAGCCATTCGCAGGCGGCTGCAATGTGATTGATAAGGTAAAAGCAGATCGCAGGATAGCATCAGACAAAAACGAGTATTTAATAGCATTGTTCGAGCACATTCAGAACGGCGGCGAATTACCGGAAAGCGTACCAAGAGAAGAATACAACAAGGTCAGATCTAATATGTCGGAGTTTCCGGAGTGGTACGTCGGGGCGGTTGGTTTTCTTGCCTCATACAATGGGCGGTTTTTCGATGGCGGTTACGCAGGAATAGGACACGAAAAAAACAGAATAAGGGATTATTACCAAGAAAGCAAAAACAATCTAATTAAGCAGATGCAGGCAGGAGGCATACACGGTATTGAATTTAGAACCGGCAGTTACGAAAAATACATTCCGTTTGGCTGCCTTATCTATTGCGATCCTCCATACATGGGTACAAAAGAGTACGGAAACGCAAGACAATTCGACTATATAAGATATTGGCAGATCATGGAGAAATGGAGCCAAAACAATATAGTAATTGTTTCAGAGTTAGAGGCACCGGAACAATTTATTCATATTTGGGAAAAAGAAGTTGATCGCAGCATGAAAGCAAAAGAACATTTTAGAGCCACAGAAAAATTATTTATTTTGGGAGGTAAAACAGCATGAACAATTTGATTAAGAGAGGTGAAATATATTATATTCGTGATACAAGACAGGGAATAGGCAGTGAGCAAAGGGCAGACCGTCCGGCGGTCGTGGTATCAAACAACAAGAATAACGAGCATAGCGGAGTTTTTGAAGTGGTTTATATGACTACACAGCCTAAGACGGATCTACCAACACATTTTAATATTACATCATCGTTAAAACCATCAACCGTATTATGCGAGCAGATAAACAGCGTTTACATGGAACGAATAGGCGAATGGATCGGAACGCTGACACCGGACGAAATGAAACAATTAGATTATTGTATTTCGGTTTCAGTGGGGATTGTAGATAAAAACGGAATTATGGAACCGCTAGACGATGAATTAATAGCAACCAAAGATAAAGAGGTACAAAAGTATAAGGAAGAGGCAGTAGCAGCCGAGAAGAAAGCAGCAGCCTATAAAGAAATGTATGATTTTCTATTAGCAAAGAGAATGGAGGCATAATGGAAGATGAATACACACCGAAACGCCACGTATATAAAATGGATTTTAACGAAGTAAGACAAATGCAGGCTATACCGTATGAAATTAAAATTCAGAAGTCTAAAAACAGGCTGGACGAATTTATTAGTCATTACGGAGAGGGGGGGGTTGCATTGTGTTTTTCGGGAGGACTAGATAGCACTTTCGGACTTTCATTTATACGAAAATATTACAAAAACGTCAAAGCTATATCAGTTGCAGGCATAGAGTGCAAGGAAAATATAGATATTATAAGAAAAACAGACAACGTACAAGTAGCTAAACTACAGTACACGCAAGATGAAATCATTAAATGTTATGGAGTACCGGTTGTTAGCAAAAAAGCGGCAAAGGCTTTAAGAAGATTACAAAATCCTACTGAAAAAAACAAGAGATCAAGAAATTTGGCACTCACAGGAATAACGTCAGCAGGAAATACGGCTAATTCATACAAACTAGCAAAAAAGTGGCGATTTTTAATAGATGCACCTTTTAAGATAAGCGAAAAATGTTGTTACTACATGAAAGAAACGGTTTTAGAACGAAGTACAAAAAAACAAGGACTATCAGCCATTGTAGTAACGCTTGCAGAGGAAAGCAAGGAAAGAATGGCAGGATATTGCCGTAGAGGAACATGTAACACTTTCGGCGAGTTAGGATATTCAACACCTTTCGCATTTTGGACTAGACAAGACGTTTTAAGGTACATAGTAGAAAATAACATAGAAATAAGTAAAGCATACGGAGAAATACAAATAGACGAGAACGGACAATATTATACAACAAAAGCACAAAGAACAGGTTGTCCGATATGTATGTTTGGAATGGATAAAGATGGAACACCGAACAGATTTCAAATAATGTACTATGACGATTTCAGAAATTGGAAAAGAGCAATGTTTGAGTTTGATTACATGAACGTGTTTGATTATTTTATTAAAAACGGATTTGTTAAATATCAATATTTTCCACAGGAAATATTAGAAAGGATAGAAAACGGAACCATTGACAAAGGAATACTCATAGAAAATTTAAAAGAGAAAGGAAGAAATGAACCGATTATATTCACCACGGAACAATAAGAGATTACACATAATTAGACCGGAAATAGAAATTGAGTACAAGCACAGATTTGCGAGGCTATGGATCATGCTGAATTATTGGAAATTCATTAAATTAGGACGATGCCAAATATTAACCGATACAACATACTATTTAGCGTTTCCGAGGATCTACAAGAAGGAGCAAAAGCAGAATGAGTAAAGGAATAGTTACAGACTACGACGGAATATGCTTTTTTTGCGGAAAAACAGCAGAATGCGAGCATCATTTATTATTTGGTAAAGGCATTAGACCACTAGCCGAAGAGGATGGTTTAAAGGTGCCAAGCTGCCATAGATGCCACAACCTAGGAATGACAATAGAAAAGGTACATGATAATCCAATGGCTGAAAAGTTATCAAAAATGTTAGGACAGGCAATATATGAAAAGAAAATAGGCACTAGAGAAGATTTTAGAAAAAGATACGGAAAATCATATTTATAGTTTGGAGGCGGCTTAAATGAGTTTGACAGAATTAGTGGTTGCGATGCGGCAGCAGGCGGTAAGGCTAAGAAGAGAAGAAAGCGAGTTACTTAATGACATTGCAGCAATAACAGATATAGAAACAGCAGAGGCAGCAAGCGACCTATACGACAGTAAAAAGCATGCATACGGTTTCGAGGGTTATTTATATCAACTACACAAATTAAAGACCGTATTACTTGCAGGAGTACCGACAAACCATGCATTAGAATGTGTAGATAGTTGTTTAGATGCAGAAACGATAATAAGGTATTACAGATCAGCGCAAGCAGGAGGCAGACAATGAACAAATGTATATTTTTAGGACGACTTACAAGAGATCCCGAAATTCGTTACACAACAGGCACACAGCCGATAGCGGTTGCAAATTACACATTAGCAGTAGACAAGAGATTTAAAAGAGAGGGAGAACCTGCGGCAGACTTTTTAAATTTCGTAGCTTATGCAAAGGCAGCAGAGTTTGTAGAACGATTTTTAAAGAAGGGTACAAAGCTAGTTGTTACCGCAAGAGTACAAACGAGAAACTACACCAACAAAGACGGTCAAAAGGTTTATGTTACTGAATTTGTAGTTGAGGATCAAGAATTTGCAGAAAGTAAAGGATCCGGAAACCATGAGCCGGAGCAAACACCGGAAGGCGATGGATTTATGCAGATACCGGACGGATTAGACGAAGAATTGCCGTTTAACTAGGGAGGGCGAATATTTGGAAGAGATAAGCGAAAAAAGAGTTGCAGAGGTTGAAAAAGCATTAGGAATTAAACTATATGCTTGCCAAAGGGATTTTATACTCAATGGAAATCGTGGTTGCCCGAATGAGCGTTGCACCGGATATACGACAGCATATTGCATCAAATTACTTTTAACAGCAGGCGAGCCTATAAAGCTATGGGATCCGGAGCAAATGAAACGGCTTGCAGATCATAAGGGAAACAATTTTTATCATTGGGATTTTTTTAGAAGGTTTTTAAGTGAGCATTACGAACAATTAAAGGCAGCAGGAATAGAAACCAGATTAGTTGAATTTAAGAGGGCGAAAGATGGAGAATACAGCCACTATAACAGAAATTTTAACGGCAGCAGGTTTATATGATGAATTTGTATGCTACATGTACGGTAAAAGAATTTATGTGAGCCGGACACTTAAAAGAAATTTAGGCAAGGACACATGGAACGACTTATTAAAAGAGTTTGTCGGATATTTTACAATTGACAGGAAGAAAGGCATTGCCATTGATTGCCTATATGAAGAAATGAAAGGGTTGTTTCCTTATCTCTTTTCAGAGGAAACAATAAACCAAGAGGATCAAATATTAGAAACGTTTGAAAGTTTACGAAGTGCAAGAAAATATAAAAAAAGGAGATAGAAAAAATATGCAAACAATATCAATTATTAGTTTAAAAGGTGGGGTATGTAAAACCACAACAGCCGTTAACATGGCTTACATATTGGCAGCAGTACACCAAAAGAAAGTTTTAATTATTGACAACGACAAACAGGGTAACGCCTCAAAGGCATTTGACCGGTACGATCCGGAGGACAATCAGACAATAGCAAGGGTTATGTTAGAAAAGAATTTAGATATTTCCGAGATCATCAAAGAAACAAATTATAAAAACATTAATATCATAACCGCTAATATGGAACTTTTAGAGGCAAACCTGCGAACCATAGTAGATACCGGACGGCAGCAGCAGACACGTTTTAAAAAGGCATTAGCAGCCGTTCAGAATAATTATGATTATTGTATCATTGATAATGCACCCGATATTAATATGAGCATCATAAACGCTATTACAGTGTCAAACGACGTAATAGTTCCGATCTTGATAGATCAATACTCATTCGATGGCTTAGAGGTATTAAAAGAACAAATAGAGAGTAACAAAGAAGATTTTAACGAGGATCTTAATTTTGCCGGCTGCCTTATAACTCAATATCAGAATAACGAGGTAAACACGCAGGGCATTGAGATATTAAAGAATATCGGGAAAGTACCAATATTCAATCAGCGTATTAGAAGGACAGAAAAGAAAGTAAGCGAAAGCACATTTGCAAAGATGCCGGTTGCCGAGTATTCAAGCAGATGCGGAGCATCGCAGGATTATAAAAAATTTGTATCGGAATATTTACAGAAAACCGCTAAAACACTAGACGACGCACCCGATTTGGGTACAACCGAGAAGGGGAGGTAATAATGGCTTTTAATATTAACAATTTTCTTAATACAGAGAGTAAACAAGTCATTAAGAATGATTTTAAAACGGTTAAGATCAGCATTCATAAATTAAGACAGGCACCGGATAAAGAAAATTTCTATCATTTGGACGATGAAGAAATAGAAACTACCGCACGAACCATTGAATTAGTCGGAATACAGCAAAATTTTGTTGTAAAACCTATCGAAGATACGGACGAATACGAGATCATAGCAGGAAACAAAAGAAGTCTTGCCGTACTGAAATTACTAGCCGAGGGCAAAACAGAGTTCGAAATGGTGCCTTGTAAGATTGAGGAAACCGGCGACGACGTAAGAAACGAATTAATTCTAATATTCACAAATTCAACCCAAAGGGATAGAACAGATTACGAGAAAATGAAAGAAATTAAAAGGGTTAAGGAATTACTTGAAGAGTATAAGAAAGATAATAAATTAACCGGACGCAAGCAGGAGATTATAGCCGCCATTTTAGGAACCTCAAAAAGCCAAGTAGGACGATTAGAAAACATAGATCATAATTTGATCGAGGAATTTATAGCGGAGTTTGCAGCCGGAAGAATTAACACATCAACAGCCAATGAAATAGCCGGATTAAGTCAAGAGGCACAGCAGGCATTATATGAAACTTATAAGGAAACAGGATCATTAACAGCCAAGGACGCAAAAGAGAAGAAAACAGAAACCGACGATCAAGTAGTAGGTCAAAAAGATATTACGGAATATCCGGAATTTTTACCGGACGATCTAAAAGAAAGCGACGGCTATACAGACTTTGAACCGGATCCGGACAAAGTTAACTCTATTTGTTTCGGGTGCCTACATTGGAGCGAATGCGATCAGAAAGGCAATACAGTTATTAATTGCAAGGACTACACAAATAAAGCAGAGGCATACAAGACAGATAAAGAGAGAGAACAGGAAGAATACGACCGGCAGCAGGCAGCAATAGACAAGCAGACAAAAGAAAGACTAGAGCAGCAGGCAGATAATGAAAAAATGAACAATCTACCAAGTGACGCAGGACAGAAAGAGCATGATATTAAATTAGCTGCAATGTATTTCGACGATGTACAAAGCGGTAAAAAGTCATTTGAGTTAAGAAAGAATGACAGGAATTACAAAGTAGGCGATTTCCTCAATATGCATGAGTATTCAGACGGAAAAGACACCGGAAGATCTATATATGCAGAAATTGTATACATGATAGAGGATTACAACGGATTAGAAGAGGGATATTGCATTTTAGGAACCAAGATATTAGATCCTAGACCGCTAGAGAAAGAAGAGGTACAAAGTAATGAATAGACCACTAATTATTATAAATACCGACAATGCGCCGACATTTTGTAGAAGTCAATGCAATAATACAGCATGTACAAAACATCAAAATAAAGGATATCAGCAACAAGGAATGTGCATATTTTCTCTTTTAAAAGGTACGACGGAATGTGAAGGGTTTGTTTCCAAGAGAGAAAAGAAAGGCAGGTAGTTAAATGTTTGAAAGCAGCGAAATTAAAGGCGAGGCAATTATTATAAAAGTGCCGGCAGTAAGCGAATGGACAATAACGGAATTAAGAAAGTGCTGCAAAAAGCATAAGATACAAGGATATACAAAGATGGATAAACAACAGTTAGCTACAGAGGTAGAAAAAATTATAGCAGGTATACGAAAAAATCATGTGTAAAGTTATTCTATTCCCTACACACAAAGGATATTGCAGCGAATGTATTTATAACCATAAAGATCCGGATTATTGCAGCAGCGAGGATTATAAAAGCAATAGTTACAAGGTTAATTGTGTGTGGGGGTATTGCAAATATAAGAAGGTGAGAACAAATGAGAATACGGAAATGTGATTTATGCGGTCATTTGGTAAGCAAAAGAATAAAAATAGTAAACCGTATTAACGGAAACGAATTATATATTTGTAGCAAGTGTATGAAAGAATGGGGGTTTAAGATTGAATAAATTAGCTTATATATGCAGTCCGTACAAGGGTAATTTCTTTCAAATACGGCGTAATAAGAAGTATGCAAGACAAATAACCAAGACAGCTATAGAAATGGGATTTACACCAATTACAACGCATTTGTATTTAACGCAGGTTTTGGACGATAAGCAACCAAGAGAGCGCAGCAGAGGACTACAAGCCGGAAAAGACATATTAAGCGCATGCAGCACGATAATAATAGGCACCAAATACGGAATTAGTAGCGGAATGGCGTCAGAGATAGAGGCAGCAACAAAACATTATTCAATTTATATTCTTTAGGAGGGCGATTTATGGTACACGCATTAAAGACGGATCCGGAATTTTTCGAGGACATGGCAGCAGATAAAAAAGGTTTTGAGGTTAGAAAAAACGATAGACCTTACAAGGTGGGCGATTTCATAGCATTAAACGAATGGAAAGATAAGAAGTACACAGGACGCTTTATACTCATGAAAATCGTTTATATCCTAGATAATCAACAATATTGTAAAGAAGGCTATGTAATAATAGGCTTAAAGCCTTGTGAAATGAGATCATTCGGCGAAATGGATCCGTTTATAAGTCACAATAGAAAGATACCGGTATATGGAGAGGAAAGAAAAGAGGCGTAGAGATTGGCAAAGATAATAGAGAACTATTTAAGAAAAAAGGTTATGAGCGTTACCGGTTTTGCCAAGGACGAAATAACAGTAGAGAAGATCAAGGGCAACGAATACAAAGTAACCATGCAGGCAAAAGGCTGCAAAGAAAAGACGGTAAGAAACATGAGGGTATAAAAGAGGTGGGAATATGATGAATTTAAGAGGTAGGGCAGAGTTAAGAGGCAAGCCGCTTGATGAAGATTGCAAAAAGGCGAATATATCTACACACGAATTTGGAATGAGTGATAATAGAAAGTTTTGTTATGGGATTTATGAAATGTCAACCGAGGAAACTTTGGACAAATGTAAATCATGCGGTGCGTATGTATATAATGCAAAACCGATAAACTGAAAATTAAAAAAACATAAAACAAATCATACGGAGGGTTAAAAAATGGCAAAGAAATTCGGGATCACAAGAGAACAATATAAGAACTTTAAGAGAATGGATTATAAGCAAATGGAAACATTCATGGTTAATCTTTATAACGAGGGTTTCAATGATGGCAAAGAGGCAGCAGCAACAAAGAGGGTAAAGCCATCAGATATAGCCGTAGCAATTACAGAGGTAAAAGGCATAGGAACCAAGAAAGCCGCCGAGATCATGGCAGCAGTTAACGAATTATTCGTCAAAGGTTAGGAGGCATTTTATGAACGATGGGCGATCACCTTATCAAATAGCCGTTGATTTCGCACAGAAAGATTATGACTATTACAGCAAACAAGGCGACAGACGGCGCACACAGGCAGCAGAAATAACACTAGAGGCACTAAGTAAGGTTAGCATACCAATACAACCGATAGCGAGCGCACAAGAGGGCACCTGCCCGATATGCGACAATACAAACGAACACGGTTTATATTGCAGCGAGTGCGGACAACGTATTAACGAGGAACGCATAGAACACAAGGAGGGATCAGATGAACAAACGGCAGAAAAAGAAAGCATTTAAAAAGCGGTTTGGCGTAAATCCACCCAGGGGAATAAAGCTACATGATGCGATTATCTTTTATGAGCACAAAGACGCTATTTTACTAGCCGTAGAGCGAATGAAAGCAGCTATTATAAATGCATGGCAGCAGATCAAAGAACCATTTATAAGACTTTATGAAGAGATACAGAAAGCCATAAAAGAAACGGAAGTAAAAGAACCGACAGCAGGGCAACACTTTTACAGTTCTAACGCATGGCAGCAGCTAAGACAGAAAGTGCAAGAAAGCGAGGCGATGAAGATTGAAAGCAATATTAACATTCTCAATCATGATCGACGGTAAGCCGGAAGACCAAAAGCGACTATTTGATACAGTGAAAGCAAAAAAAGTATGTACCGTTAGTAATTCTTTCAAGTACGAGATAGAAACAATCTATTTAAGTAATAACGGTATGCTATTTATTCAAGACAACAATACCACTAAACTAAGGCTACCGGACAGACAACAGGACTTAAAGAAATGGATCGGAGAAAACGAACCGGATAAATACATAAAATTCTTTGGAGAAGTGGAGGAAGGTTAATAATGGCAACTACAGTAACAAAAGAGATCAAAGACACAATAGCGGTGACAATCGACGAGGTATTTCGTAAAATGAATAGCATTTCATGGTTGGAGCGTCAAAAAGCTATGAAAGACGAGGCTTTTAAAAATACCGAAAAAATTCTATATTGCTATAATATCCTACGTGAACACGTGGAGGACGAGCAGGAATATTTAGAAATGGCTAATAAGTCAAAGGCATGCAGCATTATTAGATACTCAAAAAACAAAGTAGCAGCACCGGAGGAAGATCAGATTTTAGACGATCGAAAAGCCTCATATGTACGCAGTAAATCAGATATTGACCGGATCGAAAAAGCATTAAAGAAAATCGAGAATAAGAAAGGTTATGAGGTAGTCAAATATCGTTATTTAGTACGCAAGGAAAGCGACGATATTTACACCTATGAGGAAATAACAGATATGTTAGCAGGGCAGCAGAATTATAGCGAGAACCTAAACGAAAAGACCGTAAGAAACTATAAAAACAATTTGGTTCGGGAAATGTCGGTCTTTCTATTCGGATCCGATGCAATATAAGAAAGCGAGGATAAATAAATAATGGCATTTATGTATATAAGGAGCCAAGACAAAGAAAGACTTATTAATTTTGACGCTATTTACAGTGTAGATTATTTAGAAACACAGGACTATAGCAAGGGAAAGAAGCAGGCAGAACCTACACATACAATAGCAATTGATATTAAAGGGTTGTGCGAAGAGATAGGAACATATGAAAGCAAAGAACGTTGTATAGTAATAATAGACGAGATCCAAAAGAAATGTATATCATATATGATGCAGCAGGGGGGCATGGCAATACTGAAAGGGCAGCAGGACTATTGACAACACGCCCGATTTAACACCCTTCACATATCCGTTTAACTATGTTAGAATAAATACAATTCATAAATATGTAAATTAAAGTGTCGCACAAACTATAAAGGTTTAGGCGACACTTTTTATTTATCCTAGGCGGTGATTACATGGCATTAATGAAGTATTGCAATAGAAACGGCTGCAATAAATTAGTACCGCAGGGCGTGACATATTGCAAGGCACACACATACACAAAAGCCGAGAGGCACAAGGAGTATGACAGTAGTTGCCGCAACCAAGTATCTAAGACGTTCTATAATAGTAACGGTTGGAAAGCAGCAAGGGCGAGAGCGTTGGCAAGAGATACCGGAATAGATATATATTTATATATCACAGAAGGTAAGGTAATACCTGCCGACATGGTGCATCACATCATAGAGTTAACAGAGGATCATTCTAAACGATGCAACCTAGACAACCTTATAAGCGTATCAGATAAGACACATAAGACAGTGATAGATAAGGCATACAAAGACAAGACAAAGAAGGCACAGATGCAAGATACACTAAGGGAGTGCATAGAGGAATACAAGCGAAGGTTAGGGTAGGGGGTACGAAAATGTTTTAACCCTCTAAGCCTAAGACCGCAGCCCCCCTCATTTCACGCAAAAACTCCCTAAATGAACTTTTTTAGAAAGGGGGTTCGCAGACGATGGCAAGACCAAGGGAACCGATAGACCTAATCGCCGCAAAAGGGCGTAAACACTTAACAAAACAAGAATATGAAGAACGAAAAAACACAGAGGTAACAGCACCTTCGGACAACATAAAAGCACCCTCTTTTTTATCAAAAATCGAGAAAAATAAGTTCGATGAAATAGCAAAACAATTAATTGAACTTAATATTATGACTAATTTAGATTGCGACGCATTGGCTAGATATATAGAGGCTGACACGGAATACATCAAAGTTACAAAAGAATTAAAGAAAATAAAGTTCGTGCCGGACAAAAAAAGCAGGGCGACCGCAGAAATGCAAAAAGCGGATCAATACGCACAATATGATTATCTTTCAAAAATTCAAACTAGGAGAATAAAGGATTGTAATGCGTGTGCCAAGGAACTAGGCTTAACCATTTCAAGCAGATGCAAATTAGTGATACCAAAAGTAGAAAAAGAAAAACCGACAAACAAATTTATGAAACATGCATAGGTAGCGTATGAGCAATAAAATTATAAAAACATTTGATCGGGTTTCACAGTTCGCAGAAAAAAACCTAAAGAATAAAAAAGAATTTGGAGAAGATGCAAGACTAGCTTTTAAAAGGCACTTAGACGACCTTAAACGGTCAGAAAAGAACGATCCCGAATTTCCGTATGAATTTATACAGGAAAAAGCAGAGGACATTATAGAACTTGCCAACAAGTTAACGATAGCCGAAGGAGAAGGCGACGAGATATTCACATGCGCCGGATTTCAAGAGTTTATTTTAGGATCGCTTTTCGGATGGGTTCAAAAGGAAACAGGAAGGCGAAGATTTACCGATAGTTACGTACAAGTTGCAAGGCAGCAAGGGAAAAGCGTTCTAAACGCTATTCTAGGTATAAAATGTAGCAATTTCGATAACTACAATTACGGTCAAATTTATTGTACTGCCACAAAATCAGATCAAGCACGAATTGTATTAACTGAAATATCAAAATTCATTAATGCAGATACAGACCTTCAAGAGGTTTTCACGATCCACGATTATAAAAGCGAGATCATAGGAAAGCTAACCAATACAGTTATTAAGGCGTTGGGGCGTGACACAAAGTCAATAGATGGTTTCAGACCGTACTTAGGAATTGTAGACGAATACCACGCCCATAAAGATAACCAAATGTATAAGTTATTAAAGGGCGGTACAAGAAAGCTAAAACAATCATTAATATCAGTAATAACAACGGCAGGTTTCAATTTGAATGCGCCTTGCTATGAATTATATAAGTATTGCCGGCGAGTTTTGCGAGGAATTGACAAAAACGACCGGCAATTTATTTATATCGCCCAAATGGATAGCACCGACGATATTTGGGATCGGAATAATTGGATTAAATGTTGTCCACTAACCGGAGAAGATAGCGAATTAATATCGCAAATGATGGAAGATGCTAAAAAAGCTAAGTCCATGGGCGGCGAAGAATTACGAGATTTTTTAACAAAGTCTTTAAACATTTGGGTAACAAATTCAGAAACCGCATTTATAGATTTGGCAGAATGGGAGAAATGCGGAACTAAAAGAACGCTTGAAGATTTCAGAGGGAAAAAAGCAATATGCGGTTTGGATTTATCAAGCGGCGGCGATTTAACGTCATTGGTATTAGAGTTTCCTTTTGAAGATCCGGAAACCGGAGATAAAAGGTATTATTTATATTCACATTCATTCATGCCAAAACGTCGCCTGCAGGAGCATATGGATAAAGAAGACAACGCACCGTATGTAATTTGGGAGCGTGAAGGGTTCTTAACCGTAACAACAGCAGCAGGAGGCATAAAAACAGATTACAAAACAATATTAGGACACCTACACAAGATCGTTGATGAATACGAGATAGATTTATCAACTATCGGTTATGATCCTCATAATGCGAGTGCTTTCTTATTAGATCTTGAAGATTTCGGGTGCGATCTAGTAGAAATCAAACAATCCGCTAGAAGTCTAAACGATGCAACGATAGATTTTCAATTAGAAGTAAAGGCACATAATGTTGAATACGACGATAATAACAAACTTTTAACAAGATCTATGAATGATGCTATATTATCGGATCCGAATAGTTTCGGAGAGATAAAAATAGATAAAATGCTACAAAAAAATAGAATAGATCCATGCGACGCTACAATATGCGCCCATAAATTAGCGATGGGGATTGAAATAGAAGAGGTAACCGTAAACGATAGCGTGGAGGCATATTTAAAAATGATGGGTGGTGAGGAATAGAAATGGGAGATATAAACAAATACGCTAACATTATGATTGACAGAGGAAACGACACGGCAGCAGATTTAGCAGACGAGCGTTTATTAGAATGGTTAGGAATATCAACAACGCCGAAAAGCTTAATAAGTGAGGTTACTTATTTTACTTGCCTAAAAATGTTAGCGGAAACATTAGGTAAGTTACCAATAAAATTTTATCAACAGACAGATAACGGAGTTACAAGGGCAGAGCATAACAACGCATACGAATTATTAAGAAACCGTCCTAACCCATTAATGACACCTACAACATTTTGGAGCACGGTAGAGAATAACCGCAACCATTACGGAAACGCTTACGTTTGGATCCGAAAGGAATTTATAAAAAAGAAATACGGCGGCGAACTAGTAATTAAGGATCTTTGGATCATGCAATCAAATTATGTAACGGTGATCGTAGACGACAAAGGAATATTTGGAGCCAAAGGAGATATTTACTATTGGTATTCTGATAAACATAGTGGTGAAAAGTATGTATTTAGATCAGCCGACGTAATGCACTTTAAAACTTCTCTATCATTTGACGGATTAACAGGCATGCCGGTGAGGGATATTCTAAAAGCAACAATAGAAGGCGGCTTACAAAGTCAAACATTCATGAATAATCTTTACAAGGGTGGCTTAACAGCAAGAGCAGCGTTACAATACACCGGCGACCTATCGCCAAAGCTAGAGAAACAATTGATAGCAAAGCTAGAAAGCTACGCTAACGGTGCAAACAATGCAGGTAAATTCGTACCGATCCCAATCGGAATGAAACTAGAACCGTTAAATATCAAACTAACAGAAAGCCAATTTTTCGAATTAAAGAAGTATACGGCATTACAGATAGCCGGAGCGTTTGGAATTAAGCCAAACCAAATTAACGATTATGAAAAGAGCAGTTATGCAAATAGTGAAATGCAAAACATATCTTTTTATATTGATACCGAATTGTACATTTTAAAGCAGTACGAGGAGGAAATTAATTATAAAACGCTTGATCCTGCCGAACGACAGGAAGGAAAGTATTTTAAGTTTAACGAAAATGTTATCTTGCGTACAGATGCCAAAAGCCAAGCAACCATATTAACAGGGTTCGTACAAAACGGTATTTATACACCGAATGAGGCTAGAGCCTTTAAGGACATGCCAAAAATGGAAGGCGGCGACGAACTAATATGTAATGGAAATTATATAAAGGTAGCGCAAATAGGCAAAATCGACAAGAAAGGAGGGGGAAACGGTGCCGAATAAAATTCTTGCATTACAAAAAAAAGACAAGAGAACAAACATATTAAAAAAAGTTGGTTCGATTGAAATTAGAAATCAGACAGAAACGGCGGCAGAGTTGTGTTTTTACGGAGATATCAACAGCGAAAGTTTAGGAGAGTGGCAAAAATACTATCCGGACGATAAAGCACCGAAAGACGTTCAAGACTTCTTAACACAGTTGGACGACGTAGAAGAAATTAACGTACATATCAACAGCGGAGGCGGCAGCGTATTTGGTGGAATTGCCATTTACAACATTCTTAAAAGCCACAAAGCAAAGATCAATGTTTACGTTGATGGAATAGCAGCAAGTATAGCAAGCGTTATCATGTGCGCAGGAGATACAATCTATATTCCAAAAAATGCAATGGTAATGATACACAAGCCGTTATCATGGTGCGGCGGCAATGCTGACGATATGAGAAAAGAGGCTGACGTATTAGACCAATGCCAAAAAGTTATTTTAAATACTTACATGCAGAAAGCAAAAGAAGGTGTAACAGAAGAAACCATAAATAGTCTTATAAATGCCGAAACATGGAAAAACGGAGCCGAGTGGATGGAGTTTTTCGACATTGAAACAACGGAAAGCAAAGAAATAGCAGCATGTGCAAGCGACTATTTTGATAATTACGAACATTTACCGGACACTTTAAAGCCAAAAGATCAATCAAATTCAGTTAACATTGATGATCTAGCCGATAAAGTTGTTACAAAGGTATTGGCAGCATTGAAAAAGCCAATGGATCCGGACAACAAGCCGGACGATAATACAGAGTTAGAGCAACTAAAAGCAGCGATATTAGAGGATTTAGATTTAATCTAAGTTCTTTTTTTACGCCAAAAACAAGGAGGGTTCATAAATGAACGAAGAATTAAAAAAATTACTTGACAGTATCAAGAACAAAAAGCAGCAAGTAAAAGATTTTGCAGGAGCAGGAAAGATTGAAGATGCAACAAAGGCAAAGGGTGAATTAAAAGACCTGCAAGCACAATTCGATTTACTCTATGATTTAGAGGACGACGCACAAATCGACATCGAAGGAAAAATTAACAAAGGAACCGCTAAAATAGTGCTTGACGAAGTAAAAAAGGTAACAAACGCATTTGTTAACGCTATCAAGGCGGCTATTAGCAAGACAGATTTAACAATTGAGGATAAAGAAATCTTAAACTCAATGAATGAAACCAAACCGGAGGACGGAGCGTTAACAGTTCCTAAAGACATTCGAACCGCAATTAAGGAATTAAGACGATCCGAGGACGCATTAGAAAATTTGGTAAACATTGAAACAGTAAGCACGCTTACCGGCAGCAGGGTTATTGAGAGATACGCAGATCAAACACCGTTCGATAATGTGGAAGAGGCGGCAGAGTTTCCGGATGTTTCTACACCGCAATTTGATAACATTGAGTACAAGGTTAAGAAAAAGGGCGGCATTTTGAAAGTAACACAGGAACTTTTATCAGATACAGCAGAAAACATTATTGCATATCTGAAAAAATGGATTGCTAAGAAATCAAAAGCAACAAGAAACTTTATGATCGTTGCAAAGATCAAGGAAATGACAGCTAATGCAGAGGTAGCAATTAGCGGATTGGACGATTTAAAGAAGATATTCAATATTATGTTAGATCCTGCCATTGCATTAGGTGCAATCGCAGTAACAAACCAAGACGGTTATAATTGGCTTGACACATTAAAGGATAGCGACGGTAAATACATTTTACAGCCGGATCCTACAAAGCCAACACAAACGTTATTATTTGGTAAATATCCAATTACCAAAGTAAGCAATAGAACATTGCCAAGTAAATTAGCAACAGGAGGCTACAAAGTGCCTATTGTATGTGGAGATCTAAAAGAGGCTATTACAATCTTTGATCGTGAAACACTTACAATCGACATTTCGAGCGTAGCAGGAAACCTATGGAATACAGATCAGACCGGCATCAAAGTTAGGGAAAGACTTGATATTAAAGCCGTTGACGCCGAGGCTATTATTATGGCCGAACATTTAATTGTTACTGACACGGACAATAGCGGAAAGTATTCGCAGGCTGAACTAGATGCTATGACAAAGGAACAGATCTTAGCATTAGCTACCCAATTAGGGTACGTTTTAGTAGTAACTGACGCAAACGCCAAGGCTGAAATTGTCGCAGATTTCTTAGCAAAACAGCCGGCGTAATAGAACGAATTAACATGATGGCGGCAGGACAATCCTGCCGCTTTTAAGGCGGTGCAATATGAGTATAATCAAAATGGACGAATTGGAACAGTATGCAAGAATTGATTTAGACAAAAACGACGAGGCATACCAAAAAGAATTAAATTTGCTCAACATGCTAATAACGGCAGCAGAGCAATATTTAATAAATGCCACAGGAAAAGAATATCTAGCTACGGACGCCGAGGGGAAAACCATTGATTACTCTTTGGAAAAAGTGTATTTACAGTTACTTATTTCCTATTGGTACGAAAAAAGAACACCGGTGGGGAACGTTGGCGAGGATTTCAGCTTTATGACTAAATCACTTATGCTGCAATTACAAAATAAGTAGGTGATATGATGGATATAGGCAGAACAAATAAACGAATTACGTTTTACCGGTATGAAGAAAAAGAAAATGCTTTATTACAGAAAGAACAGGTTTTGACAGCCGTAAAAACGGTTTGGGCGAGCGTGGAGCCAACAAGAGGCAGGGAGTACCAAGAGGCGCAGCGAATTAGACCGGAATTAACTTATAAAATAACCATGCGATATTTTAAAAATATTACGCCGGATATGTATATTAAGTTTAAAGAACGATATTTCGAAATGGTTTCTATCATAAACGTTAGGGAAAAAAACGAAATGTTAGAAATTGTATGTACCGAAAAGATCGAAAAGAAAGAGGCGGTTGTAAATGGCTAGTGATTGGAATTTTGAAACAACCGGTTTGTTCGAGTTGGAAAGAGATTTAACAAAAGCTATCAAGCAATGCCCCGAACAGGCAAAAGAAACACTTAAAACGTTAGGACAGGACTTTAAAAAATCTGCCAAGAAAAAAGCAAATTCAGAATTGAAATCACATGAACGTGCATCAGATCAGAAAAACAAAGCCATAAAAAGAAAATGGGGATCCAAGGTTATTGATGAAGGCGTAGGAATGACATCACTTATATATAATTCAGCAAGGCACTTTCATTTAATCGAAAACGGTCACAATCTCGTAAGAGGTGGCAGGGTAGTAGGATTTGTAGCCGGCAAGCACATCATGGAAAAAACGAGGCAAGATTATTCGAATGTAGTACCGGAAACATTTGAAAAAATGGTTGATAATATTTTAAAAGGGTGTGATTTATAGTGAAATTAACCAACATCAAGATAGCGATCAATAGCTTGTTAAAGTCAAAATATCCCGAACCGGATTATACAATATACGGAAAGGAGATAAGAGAAGGCTACGGTACACCGTCATTCTTTACGGAAATTGTAGACGGAGGCGACAGGGCAGAAACAAAGAATTTTTCAAGCGGTAGAAAAACAATTAAAATAACATATTTCCAAGAGAAAACAAACGAATTAGACCAATTGCAAAAGGTTGACGAAATAAAAGACCTTTTCGGGTTGGTTTTTTTAGTTGGCGAAAGAAAATTAACGGTTGGAGAATTTTCACATGATTACGTTGGAGAGTATTCGGACATTTTGCAAATTAGCATTGACTTTGAATACAAGGAAAATACAACCAAGGAAGAAACAGGAGATATAGCAGCAGAAATAAACACGAACATAGCACAGAGTTAGAAAGGAGTTTTTAAGATGGGCGCACCAAATATTAATATCAGCTTTATCGAAAAAGCCATTACAGCCATTACAAGAGGCGAAAGAGGAATAGTAATGCTTTTAGTAAAAGATACTTTAGTAGCACCGGCAGTAAATCCGGTAACGGTTGTTTTAGAAAGTGATATTCCAAGCACTTTAAGCGACACAACCAAAGAACAAATCAAACTTGCATCTATTGGATATATCAATGCACCAAAAAAAGTATTAGTTTATTGCATGGGTATAGCAACCGGAGCAGATGCGTTAACGGTATCAGCAGGCTATACAACAGCATTGGCAGCAATCGAAACGATCAAATTTGATTATTTAGCAATTCCGACGGTTCAAACAGACGCCAAGGCACAAGACATTGCTACATGGATCAAAGCAATGCGTGGCACAAAGAAAAAGAAAGTTAAAGCGGTTTTGCCAAATGTATCAGCAGACAGCGAGGGCGTTATTAACTACACCATCGAAAAGAATGTCAAAACAGAAACTACAACCGGAGCAGACGGAACAAAAACAACGGCTGACACGATTTACACAGCAGAACAATATTGCAGCAGAATAGCAGGATTGATCGCAGGAACGCCTTTGACAATATCGTGCACATATGCACCGTTAAGTGAATTATCAGATTGCACTAGACTTAACGACATCGATACACCGGTAGACGAAGGGGAGTTCATTCTTTTCTATGACGGAGAAAAAGTAAAGGTAGTAAGAGGCGTAAATAGTTTTGTAACTACAATCGAGGGTAAAGGTGATAGCTTTAAAAAGATAAAGATTGTCGATGCTATGGACATGATTAACGATGATATCACCAAGACCGCACAAGACAGCTACTTAGGTAAATACGCAAATTCTTATAATAACAAATGCGTTCTCATGACAGCGATTAGCGGTTATTTCATGCAGCTACTTAAAGATGGCGTTATATCTAGCTATTCGGTTGATATTGATTTAGAGGCGCAGGCAATTTACTTACAATCAAAAGGCATTAACACATCGGAAATGACAGAGGATGAAATAAGGATCGCAGACACAGGATCTAAAGTTTTCCTAGTAGGAAACGTTAAGATCCTAGATGCTATCGAAGATATCGCAATGCCTATCTATATCTAATTTTAAGGAGGTAAAGGAAAATGAACGGATTTAGACCGGAACAGGTTATTAACGGAACATGGGGCGAGGTTTGGTTTGATGGCGAATATCTAGCACAAGTAACCGCATGCAAAGCAGAGGTAGGGTTTAAGAAAACAGCAATTACACAATGTCAAAGCCTTATCGACGGACAAAAGATAACAGGGTTAGAGCCAAAGGGCGAAATTAAGATGCATCATATTAATTCGTTTGTAATGAATAAAGTTGGAGCAGCAGTTAAGGCAGGAAAAACACCGACACATACCATTATATCAAACGTGAACGATCCGGACGCATTAGGAGCAGAAAGAGTAGCGTATTACTATTGCGTACTTGATAAACTGATCCTTGCGGATTGGGAGGCAGGGAAGAATTGCGAAGAAAGTTATAGCTTTACGTTTGGAGATTGGGAACCACTACAAACCATTAAATAATTAAATACTTGTAGACATGTTGAGGCTGCCAAAGTTGCAGCCTCTTTTATTTTGAGATAAGGAGATTACAACCATGAATTTAGTTGAGAAGTTAATAGCGGTAGATAAAAAGGAATTTGAAAAAATCGAAACAAAGGAATTATCAAGTAAGGCACTAACAAAACTTTTGGGAGAAAACGCAAAAGTTAAGATCCAAGCAGTAGACGGCGATCTTTTCGGGGCATTGAGCGCAAGCGGACTAGACGAAGACGGAGAAGTAGATTACGGCAGAGCGTTTAGCACAAACGCTAAGATTGCAGCAGCCGGAATTATTGAACCAAATTTAAAAGACGACGCTTTATTAAGACACGTTGGAGCCGCTACACCTGCAGACGCAGCAAAGAAAATTTTCAAAGGCGAGATTAACAGGATCGCAACCGAAATTTCGGAATTAAGCGGATTTAAGTCAGAAGAAACGACGGATAAAGAAGTAAAAAACTAATTGAAAGCGATAGAGAGGTACAAATGGATTACCTACACTATCGCTTTAAAAATTGGAAACCGTTTGAATATATGAGCCTGCCCGAAGGTCAAAAAAGGATCGCAAGGGTATACATGAGGCAGGAATTAGAAGATAAGGACGAAGTTAACGATCAAATCAAAAAAGCATTTGGAGGTGAATAGGCGTGGGAAGGGTTATTAGTACGGCAATACAGTTTTTAGATGGATTTACAAAGCCTTCACAGGAAGTAATAAACAGTATGCGGAAAATGGGGAAAGAGTCCATAGCGGCAGGAAAGCAGATACAAAACGCAGGTAAGAGTATTGCAAGCGTTGGATCATCGCTAACCAAGTCTATTACACTTCCAATAGTAGCAGTAGCAGCCGCAGCATTAAAAACAAGTAATGATTTTGAAAATGCTATGGCTAAAATCGGAACCATAGCAGACACCACTACAACGCCTATGGCAAAGTTAAAAGAACAGGTTATAGATCTTTCAAATACCATGGGCGTTAGTGTTACGGAAATAGCCGGAGCACAGTACGAGGCGATTTCTTCCGGTGTAGCTACGGCTAAAAGCGCAGAATTTGTAGCAACGGCAATCAAGGCAGCAAAGGGCGGTTTTACAGACACAGGAACAGCCGTAGACGGATTGACAACCGTATTAAATGCATATGGACTAAAAGCAACAGAGGCAACCAATATAAGCGATCAGATGCTTATTGCACAAAATTACGGTAAAACAACTTTCGGAGATATGGCAAGCAGCCTAGGTAGCGTTATCCCGATTGCATCGAGTTTAAATGTATCAACAAAAGAATTGTTTTCGAGTGTAGCGGTATTAACAAATAATGGTATTGGTACAAGCGAGGCAATGACAGGATTAAAAGCGGCGTACAGTAATATATTGAAACCGACGGACGCAGCAGCAAAAACGGCACAATCATTAGGAATGAATTTTTCAGCAGCGCATTTAAAAAGCGTTGGTTGGGCGAAATTTCTAGAAGAGATCAAAGAAAAAACCGGCGGCAATTCGGAAACAATGGCAAAACTATTCGGATCCACAGAGGCGTTAAACAGTGTCATGGTATTGGCAGGCAAAGGATCAGCAGGATTTACAGAGGCATTAAAACAAATGAATGGCGCAAGTGGATCCACAGAGGCAGCATATGAAAAAATGTTAACACCTGCGGAAAAAATGAATATTTCAATAAACAAAGTTAAAAACTCATTGATTAAGTTTGGAACAGCACTAACACCGGTATTTAACAAAGTAGCCGATATTATAGGAGCCGTAGGCGATAAATTAAACAATTTAAGCGAGGGGCAAGTTAACACAATTGTAAAATTTGCAGCCATAGCCGCAACAATTGGACCTATTTTAATGATTTTTGGTAAATTAGTATCAGTTACCGGAGCCGTTAAAATTGGTTTCGGATCCGCTTTAAAATCAATAGCAGGTTTTAAAGGGGTTATAGGACTTATCGCAAGTCCTGCAGGTATTGTAATAGGAGTATTAGCAGCAATTGCAGTAGCGGCATTTTTAATAATAAAGAATTGGGATAAAATAAAACCTGCTTTAATGAATGTTGGCAATTGGTTTAAAAATGTATTTGAGAAAGCAGGCTTTAGTGTAGAAGGATTTAGAAAAATATTTTCGTCAATAGGACAGACAATACAAACAATCGCAAATAAGATCATAGGAATTGTTAAGATGATCGCAGGCGTATTTATAAAAGATTTTTTTGGAGATACAAGCAACGCAGCACCTAAAATGAATGAAACATTTACGAAGATTACAGCAGGCGCCATAAAGGCGTTTGAACTTATCACAAAGGCAGTAGACAAGGGATTAAAGGTATTTAGTTCATTGCTAGATTTCTTTACCGGAGCGTTTCAAGGCAATTGGAATAGTGCGGCAGCAGGGTTTAGAGAAAGCCTAAAGAAGTTATTTCCTAGTAATATTGCAAATGGGTTAATAAAAGCCTTTAACTTTATATTACCGGCAATCGGCGCAGGAGTTGGAGCGATCAAAGGATTAATTAAAAGTTGGGTTGATTATATCAAAGCACAGATCGAGAACGTCAAAACGATTTTTAAGGGTATCGGACAATTTGTAAAGGCGGTCTTTACCGGAGATTGGAAGGGCGCACTTGAAGGGTTAAAAACCATTGCAAGCGGTGCATTAAGCGGCTTAATAACAATTATTAAGCAGCCATTCGCAGCAATCGGAAACATGGTAAAAGGTGCTATTGATAATTTTAAGAAAATGAATATTATCAAAAATATCTTTAATGCCATGGGAAACGCAGTTAAGAAAGTTTTAACAAGTTGCGGCGTGAATATGGATAAGTTCAAAGCAGATGTTACGAACATAAAAAATAGGGTTGGCAGTATCATAAACAACCTTAAAACAATATTCGGGGCGGTATTTGGATTTATAGGCAAGGTTGTTAAAGCAGCAGCAACGGTTGTAGCAGGTATATTCGGGAAAAAGATCAGCAGCACATGCAGCACAGCCGGCGCAGTAGTAACGGCGTTTAAAGCGGTAATTGGTGCAGCATTTAACGCCATAGCATCGAGAATAAAAGCAGTTATGGCGGTCATAGTTCCGGTTGTAAAGGTTGCGTTTTCTGCAATAAAAGGCGGTATAGTAGCAGCAATTAAAAGTATAACATCAGTTATTAGCGGACTTATGACCGTATTTGATGGTATTACAACGTTTATATCGGGCGTATTTACCGGCAATTGGTCGAAAGCATGGCAAGGTATAAAAACTATATTCAAGGGCGTATTTGATAGCTTAGCAGCATTATGCAAAGCACCTATAAACGCAGTAATAGGAATTATAAACGGCGCAATCGGTGGCATTAATAAATTAGATCTAACAATACCGGATTGGGTTCCACTAATAGGCGGTAAAGGTTTTAATATTAACGTTCCAACGATCCCAATGTTATATAAAGGTACTGACAATTGGCGAGGCGGTGCGGCAATGATCCACGACCGAGGCGCAGAGGTTGTAGATCTACCAAGAGGATCAAGGGTTTACCCTCATGACAAGTCTATTCAGATGGCTAGAAAAGAGGGGGCAAAATCAAGCGGCGGTATACAAATTACTATTCAGAAATTAGCAGACAAAATAGAGATACGCAGCGATGAAGATATAGACAGAATAGCCGAGGCGTTAGCGTTGAAATTAAAGAAAGTAGCATTAAATATAGCATAAGGAGGCGGCGACATTGGAAATTTACTTAAAGCAAGGTAAAACGAAGTTTAGATTTGCGGTAATACCGCCCGATTATGAAGTTACAAAAGAAATGAACAATACACCGATTGATATTAATGCAATAGGTGAAATTAATCTGTTAGGCAAGCGGAAACTTAAAACAATTCCGCTTGCCTCTTTCTTTCCAAAGCAGGATTATTATTTTTGCCAATATACAGGGTTTCCAACACCAAAGGAAAGTGTAAAATTAATAGAGAAGATGCAGGAAAAAGGCATTGTTAGACTTACAATGACAGGAACGCCGGTTAATATGGATTGCACTATTGAAAGTTTTGTTTACGGCGAGGACGACGGCACAAAAGACATACATTTTAGTATTGATTTTAAAGAATATGTAAACCCGAAAGTAAAAACCAAGAAGAAAAAAGAAACAGTAAATAAAAACAGTAAGAAAATAACGGTTGCAGCTACTACAAGATCAAGCAAGACGGTTGAAAGTGGAACATACAAAGTAAAAAGCGGCGATACACTAAGCAAGATCGCTAAAAATCAAACCGGATCAAGTGCTAATTGGAGAGCAATCTACAACCAAAACAAAGGATCAATAGGGGATAACCCAAATGACATATACGTAGGTCAAAAGTTGGTGATTTCAGTATGATAATAAAGTGGACTTATGTAAAAAACAATAAAACACATACAGTAGATATAACAACGGCGGTTTCAAGCGTAAATTGGGGTGGATCCACGTCGCAGGCCGCAAGGACAGCAGAAATAGCCGTTATAAATGCACCGAACGACAACAACGTAAAGAAACTAAAGATAAACATAGCAGCAGGCGACATTATAAGGCTATACGAGGACGACGATCTTATTTTTTACGGAGAAGTACAAACGAAAGAAAAGGCAAGCAGCATAGGAACAATTACATATAATTGCACCGATTTGCTATCGCACTTATTAAGAAGTACCGGCGTATATAATTTTTCAAGTACAACCGCCGAGGCTATTACAAAAAAAATATGTGCAGATTTTGAAATAGAAACAGGATCCATAGCAGAAACAAAGGCGACTATTAAGAAAATGATAATTGACGGCAGCAGCATTTACGATATTATTATGAAAGCATATACAAAAGCAGCACATCAGACAGGAAAAAAATATATATGCAGAATGAAAGGGTTGAAACTTTCAATTGAAACAAAAGGAACCATAGTTAAAAACTTTGTTTTATCCGAGAAAAAGAATATCACAAATACAAGCTATCAAGAAACGATCGAAAACATGGTTAATGTAGTTAAGATTTACGACGATGCCGGAAAACAGATCGGAGAGGTAAAAAATAGCGAGTGGGTGAAAAAATACGGTATATATCAGCAAACATATAAAAAAGAAAAGGGTATAAACGAAACGACGGCAGCAAATAACCTTTTAATTGGAGTAGAAAAAAAGGTAAGTCTTGAAGGAATAGACGGAGATCTAAAATGTATCGCAGGAAACGGCGTTAAGGCTTACGACGTTGCAACCGGTCTAAATGGTTTATTTTGGATTGATAGCGACGCCCATACATGGGAGAACGGCACACACATTATGAGCCTAGAATTAAATTTTAAAAACATAATGGATAGCAAGGACGGCGACGAATAGGGGGCGATTAAATGAACGCTTACGAGCAAATTTTAGACACTATGAGGCAGCAAGGAGGCAAAGACAATACACCACCCATTCAATTAGGTATAATGGATAGTCCTACATCATGCAGCATAGGAAAACTAAAATTATCGGGTGAGGATCTTTTAGCGGTAGAACAATTAAAAACCGGATATCATAAAGCGGTTAATAATTTGACACCATCACAAAAAGACGATAGCACCTACGTTAAACCACTTGCAAAGGGCGACAAAATAGCGTTATACAGAATGAACGACGAATTATATATCATATTAGGGAGGTTGGTTAATCTATGAGTTTATTCCCAACATACATTGAGAACGACGAGGAACTAGAAACAGAAATAGAAGAAACAAAGCCTCCCAAAGAATACGAGATTGATTTTGTCACAGGACAATTAACCGGTAAGATAGTCGAAGGGTTGGCAGCTATAAAAATTTGGATATGGCTTGCGTTACAGATACCAAGATACCGGTATTATATTTACTCATGGGATTACGGCAACGAATACGAGGACTTGATAGGGCAAGGGTATACAGAGGAATATATAGAAACCGAGGCTTTAAGAATAACCGAGGATTGCTTATTAATAAATGAGCACATACAAAGCATTACAGACTTTACGACCACGGTAGTAAATGAAAAACTAACGATCAGCTTTACAGCAAATACAATTTACGGCGAAATTGTAATAAGCGATTACGAAGTATCAAAAGCGGCATAGGGGAGGCGATAGAATATGTTTGAAGATAAAACACAAAATAATATCATGCAAGATCTAGTTGATACAGTAGACAGCGATATTAGCACAGAGGAAGGAACCTTAATTAATCATTCGTTCACCGGAGCCGCTACAGAATTTGAACAGACGTATATTAGCTTAGGACTATTGGACGAAAACGGTTATGCAGAAACGGCAGATCGTGAACACTTGATAATGAGAGCCAAGGAACACGGCATAACACCATTAGAAAAAACTAACGCAATTTGGAAAGCGATATTCAATATTGAAGTATCAATAAACAGCAGATTTTCGGCAGGCGAATTAACCTACATTTGCACCGAAAAAATAGAGGGTTTTACATATAAACTGAAATGCGAAACGGCAGGAATAATAGGTAATACAAAACAATTAGATCTAACGCCGATAGAGTTTATAAGCGGATTTGAAAGCGGAGAATTAACAGAATTAACAACGCCGGCACGTGACGAAGAGGAAACAGAGGTATTTCGTGCAAGGTATCTTTCTATAGTAGGCGCAGCACAGGCATTCGGAGGCAATAGGGCACAATATAAGCAGATCATGCACAATATAAGCGGAGTTGGAGCCTGCAAGGTATACCGTGTCACAAAGGACGTAAAAAGGATAAGCATATACTTTTTAAATAGCCAATACGGCATACCAAACGAAATATTAGTTACAGACGTGCAGGAAATAATAGATCCAATTGAAAAGCAAGGACAGGGCGAAGGAGCAGCAAGCATATACCATACAGTTGATTTATACGCCTGCAATGCAGAAACGGTAAATATTGCAGCAAAAGTAACGATTGACACCGGTTTTGTATGGGCGGACTTATTACCGATGGTTCAAACGAAGATAGACGAATATTACTTAGAACTTGCGAAAACGTGGGAAAATGAGGATTATTTGACGGTTAGAATATTAAGGATTAACCAAGCAATCGCAAGCGTAGATGGCATTATAGACGTGCAAGAAACAGCACTAAACGGATCGGAGGCTAATAAAATTATGGATCCGAACGCTATACCGGTTAGGGGTGAAATTATATGTCTAGTATGATAATTAACCATTACCCACCGGTAATAAAAAAAATTCGTGAAATGCAGGCGATAGCAAAAGCGGAGGATCTCGAATTTGATAAATTAAGACTAGCGATAGACGAGGTAATAAATAATATGTTCGTCTTTACAGCCAACGAAATAGGCATTGTAAGGCTAGAAAAAATATTAGGGATAACGCCTAAATCAATTCAGAGTTTGGACGATCGCAGGATCAACATACTTGCAATGATGAACCGCCGCAAAATGAGCCTATCAGAATTAACCGCAATGCTATCAAATTATTCAGAAGGAATAGAGTTAATAAATGATTTTAGTAACTTATCAATGATTGTAACGTTAAACAGCGATGCAAGCAGCATAGAGGCACTAAACAAGATTATTGATGAAATACTACCTTTAAACGTTTATTTTGAATTTGCGCTGCAAAGAGAAACAAATATCAAATATAAATTAGAGGATCTTATATTTATGTCATTTGATCCGGCAGCAGGTGAAAACGAATATTGCAACCACGACAAAAATATAACGTCAGCAACAGAAACCGCCATTATCATAAACACAGGCGGTTTTTGCTATGTAAATAGTTATTCATACGCAGGTCAATTGATTTGCGGTTTAGAATATGGCTTAGCGGTTCCGGCGGCGTATGATCTGCAAGAAAGTATCATAACGGCAGAGGAAAGCCAAACACAAGCAATAAACGCATTAAAAGCATGCGGCGAAGATTATACAAGGGAGGAGGCTTAACATGCTAAAAGATAGGCTAATAAGCTATACAAAAAGCATTATAAAAAGAGCAACATACACCATTAACGGAGCAGTAAAAGAAGGTAAAATAGGCAACGTGGTAATGAGTGGCGATAGTATAACGGTCTATATTTACATTGATGATGAAACACAAGGAACGATCACAAATGCCAAATTGTACGATGTTAACAACGAGTTATTGGAAAGCAAGGATTACAACACGCCAAAGGACACGTTAGCAAGTGCAACAATTGGTATTAAGATAACAATTAAAAAGGAATAGGAGGCACACTATGTATGATGTAATTGTATGGAAAAACCGCCGTACAGAGAAAAATAATACTTATTCTATAACTACAAATGCAGACGGTACAATAACGTTAACGCCGGTAGTTGGTGCGGTTATTGATGCAGGAACTAGCTTTAATCAAACAAACATGATGAACGGCGAACACGGAACCAACGAGGCTATAATTATTGCCAACGCCGCAATGATTAAACTAATTCAGCACCAAAGGGAGTTAGAAAATACTTATTTCGAAGTTGGATCCGTTTCAATTTCGACAACCGAGGATTACCCTTTTAACACACAGAGCGTAACGGTTGCCATGAGAACACCAAGAAACACATTAGATTATGTTGTTATGCCGTTTTGTGACGATCCCACACAGGGTAGAGCGATCCGAATTAAGGATAGGCAACTAAACGGTTTTAAAATCGAGGTTACGGATTGCCCGAAAAAGGCAATCACAGTAAAATATTTTGTCTTTGGAGGTAAAATGTAATGGAAATAATTGAAATGAACGAAGGTAAAAAAATAGGATATGAATTAGAGGGTACAACACTTTGGATCGGTGACGCAATCGCCGTAAGGCTGCCAAAGCTACAAACTGACGATTTAGTAACAAAAGACATATGCGCCGATAGCGACGGTAATTTAGTTATGGGATTAGGCTATAATTATGTTGCACAAATTGAAATACCGGCGAAAGAATATGAATACATCGAAGGAGAACCGGACGCAGAGGGCAAAGCAACGGTTAACAAAGTGCAAAAAGCCTTTGATATCACAAAAGTAAAATTAACATTATGGAGCATTGAGGAGGTATATATTAATGAGTAGTTACGAAGATTTAAGAGGGGCAGCAGCCAACAACGAAATAATTTTAGACGACCTAGGCTTGCCGTCGGTAATGGTTAAAAAACCTTTGGTTTATCTTGACGAATTAGGGATAGGGGCAACGCACACGCCACACCCTGCGTTTGTAATAAATGATAGGGTAGTGCCTTATATTTATGTGTCGAAGTATCTCAATGTAATTAAAAACAATCGAGCGTACAGTTTACCAAACCAAGATCCGGCAAATAGCATGAACTATGATAGAGCCGTAGAAGTTTGTAACAACAAGGGCGCAGGGTGGCATTTATTAACCGGTGTCGAGTGGGGATTATTACACAACACGATAACAGCAGCAGGCGCAGAGCCTAGAGGTAATACGGCGAGTGGAAAATCGCATGTGAAAGCATATGAAAAAGGCGTATTAAGTCCAACAAATCCGGCAAACGTATTCAGAACGTTAACCGGAACCGGTGATAAATCATGGTGTATTGACGGCGTAGGAAATGACGTTTGCGACATCGTGGGTAATGTGAGTAAATGGGTTGCAGCAGTTAGAGTAAACGAAGGAGAAATTCAAGTAATACCTAACAATAATGCAGCAATTCAAAACACCGATTTAAAATCGACTAGCACAGCATGGAAGGCGATCTTGCAGGACGGTTCATTTGTTGCCCCAGGCACAGCCGGCACACTTAAATTTGATTATTCGGCAGCACCGACAGCATCAACAGGTAACTTTTACATTTCTACAACGATTGAAAATAAACAAGTAGACGATATGGCATACGGATATAAAGACTTTGGAGCACTCACAGCCAAAGCAGGCGTAACAATACCGGATATATTAAAAGCATTAGCTTTATTCCCGAATACAGCCAAGACAGGAAGGGGCGGTTTTTGGATGCGAAACAACGGCGAACGGTTGCTTATTCGTGGCGGTTATTATGGTGATGGTGCGAATGCCGGAGAGGCTGTCGGTGCTCTGTACTATCCTCGTTCTAATTCGTATGCGAGTTTAGGTTTGTTTTCCGCTTACGTGGATCCTGCTCTTTATCTTTAGTCTTGTGGGTGTATGCGACAGCATACGCCCTATTTTTAAATTATGAGGTAATTAAAACATGCAAAGAAACTTTAGGGCAACGGCGAAACCGCCGGATCCAAAAGACGATCTTTTGATTTTCAAGAAAACAAGGGAAATGATACAATTCGGTAACGATTGCCTATACAATGCACAATTTCCGAGAAAATACAGAACCGGAAATAGCATAGGGGCACAAATAGAAAAGTGCATGTACGATATATTGGACTTGCTAACAGATGCAGCAGCGAAAGAACATAAGAAAACAACGCTAACGCAAGTCGATGCAAAACTAAAGTATCTAAGACAATTGTTATTAATTGTATCGGATCCGAAGTATGACACAAAAACGGTAGTATTACCGCTTGAAAAACAAAGAAGATGGAGCGAACAGTTAGAGGAAATAGGTAGAATTTTAGGTAGTTGGCTTAATAAGTTAAAATAGATCAGCTATGGGGAATGTGCCGCAACGGTTGCTTATTCGTGGCGGTAATTATGGTAATGGTGCGAATGCCGGAGAGGCTAACGGTAATCTGAACAATCCTCGTTCTAATTCGAATGCGAATTTAGGTTTGTTTTCCGCTTTTCTCATAAAGTCAGCTTATGCCGCAACAAGTGGGCGGCATACCGTACAGAGAGAAGAAAAGGGGCACATTTCCCTCCTTATCTTATGATTAGGAAAATAAAAATTGCCATGAATACAGTAAGTAACATTTGCGAAAGGTGTAACGCAGGGCACAATTAGAAGGCATAATAATGAAAACATTTAGAGTGAGTTACGAAGAGATAACATGCTACAACAATATCTATCACGCACATTGCGACGCACAACGTTGTAAAAGCGAGCGTAACGAAATAATGCGTTTCACTATGGAACTTGACGTAAATTTAAACAGACTATACAAAGACTTGCAAGAAGGAAGATATAAAGTAAGTGGTTACAGATTGATTTATATTTATGTACCAAAGAAACGTTTGATTATGGCGTTACAGTATCGGGATCGTGTTTTACAATGGGCGATATATAGGCTTTTAAACCCATTATATGAGAAAGCCTATATATACGATAGTTACGGTTGCAGAAAAGGCAAAGGCAGAGAGAAAGCAGCCGAACGCCTGCAATATTGGTTAAGGCAGACAGATAGAAAGCCGGTACAATATTATTACTTGAAACTTGATATATCAAAGTTTTTCTATCGGGTAGATCATGAGATTTTATTAAATATTCTAAAACGCCGGATCAAAGACAAAAGGTTAATAGATTTATTTAGTACAATAATTAATTCAGAGAAGAGAGCCTTCGGCTTGCCGTTTGGTATGGATCCATGCGAGGCAATACAAAACGATATGTTATTTGACAAAGGAATGCCGATAGGCAACCTAACAAGTCAAATGTTTGCAAATATATACATGAATGAATTGGATCAGTATTTAAAGCACGAATTACACTTAAAATACGTGATCCGGTATATGGACGATTGTATTATTTTGCACGATAACAAGCAGGAACTAAACCAAATAAAAGACAAGATAGAGGTATTTTTATCGGATCATTTAGAACTAAATCTAAATAACAAAACTGTTATAAATCCGACTACTCAAAATATAGATTTCGTAGGATATTCGATAAACAAAGACGAAATACGGTTAAGAAAATCAACCGTAAAAAGAATGAGAACACGAATAAAATATATAGTGAAAGCCTATGAGCGTGGGGAAATGTCACTAAAAGAAGTGAACGCAACCATGCAGAGTTATTTCGGCTTAGTAAAGCATTGCACCAATGAGGGGTTAAGAGAAAAGATCATAAAAGATTTTACACTACATTGCACCGATGCATCACGTGAAAAAGCATTAGAAAGCCGGTAAATTTATTATGGGAGGATAAAGAAATATGTATATTGACCAAAATACAATTATTTCTGTAGCATCTTTGATCGGTGCAATTATTGCAATTTTAGGTTGTATATTTGCCGCTTACAGATGGTACTTAAAACAAAACAAACAGGACGACGATATAAAGGCAATGAAAGACGAACAATGCTTATTATGTTACGGTATTATTGCCTGCCTAGATGGATTAAAACAAATGGGTGCAAATGGGAACGTTACAGAGGCGCACACGAAACTAGAAAAGCATCTAAACCAATCAGCACATAAGTAAGGTGATAAAATTTGAAAAAGAGAAGGAAAAGAAAGAAGATACAAACGAGGAAAATTCTATTGCCGGTAATAGTTATCATGATCCTACTGTATACAGCAATAGCGATTATTCTACAATTCAAAACCCAAACGGAGATATCAAGCACGCTAACAACGTGCTTTTTTACGTTTTGGACTATAGAAATCGTTGCCCTAGCAGGCATTACGATAAAGAAACCACGCAGCAACTATAACAATGATTACGCTACAAGCGTAGAAGAAAGCGAGGAAAAGGAAAATGAGTAAAATTAATTGGAAACAAAAACTAACAAGCCGTAAATTTTGGGTTTCTATTGCAGGATTGGCAACCGCAATCATGATATTGACTAACACAAACGCAGAAACCCAAACACAGGTAGCAGCCGTTATAATGGCGACCGCTAGCGTTGTAGCTTATACCATAGGCGAAGGGTTGATAGACGCCAACAGAACCAACACAGACACCACAGACAAGACGGAAACCAAATAAGGGAGGGCGAACAAATGACGACCACAGAAATAGCAGGAAAAGCAGCGAAAGTAATTTTTGCAAACGAAGGAAATTACAGTTCGGTTAATAAAAATGACAATGGGGCGGTATCTATCGGTAAGGTGCAATGGCATGCCAATAGAGCGTTAAACCTACTCAAAGGCATTATTAAAAGCATTGGAGCAGATGCAGCGCAGGACAAACTAGGAACTACGCTTTACAATGAGATTACTAAAACGAGTAATTGGAATACAAGGATTGTTAACGCAGCCGAGGCGGCGAAAATATCGGATCTTTTAACTACATCACAGGGAAAGGCAGCACAGGACAGTTTAGCAATCGCAGACGTAACGGCATATGTTAAAAAAGGACAATCCTACGGCTTAAAAGATGCAGGGGCATTGATCTATTTTGCAGACGGTGTAAATCAATACGGCGCAGCATCTAGCCTTTGGGCGAACATTTCAAAGGACGCACTAAAGAACACCGGCGACGTGGAGGCTATGTTTGCAGCCACCAAAGAAAGAACTAGTAATTATATTCCACGCCGTACAAGCGTTTACAACAAAGTTAAGGCATTAGGGTTAAGCGAAACACCAACACCAACCACAACGACCGTTAAAACAAGCAAATACACGGTCAAAAAAGGCGATACACTTAGCGGAATAGCAAGGAAATACAAAACCACAGTTGATAAGTTAGTAAAGATCAATAATATTAAAAATGCAAACTTAATCAACATAGGGCAAGTGTTAAAATTAAATTAGGGAGGGCGTTACATTGAAAAAGAAAACAGAAACAGAAACGCAAGAGGTAGCACCGGAAATCGTCACAGAGCAGCCAAAAGAGAAGGACACGTACAAACTAACCTATGGTAGTTTTGAAAGCAAGAAAGAGGCATTGACGCAGCTAGCAGCTATAAAAAAGAAAGTTGCTTATGCATCGTTGATTATTGAGGAAAATTGTTATAAAATCTTCTTTGGTGAGTTCGACAAGGCGACCGGTGATAAGGCGTTAGAAACCGTAAAAACGGCAGGATTTGAGGCAGAATTAAAGTAAGAAAAAATGCATAAAATCAATATCGGGAAATATAAGATAATATAAGTAGAGAGCACACAGGGAACAAATGCGCTAGAAAGCCTTTAAAATCAAGGCAAAAAGTTATCAAAGAGATAATATGTGGGACTTTTGGAAACTTGGGAAATGGCTTATTTACTGGGTTTCAAGAGTTGTGGGTTGCTTTGAAATGTGCTTGATTTCGCTAGATAAGTAACACACAAGCGACAAACAAGTAACAAGAAAGCAACTTAAAAGACACAAACATTAGAATTTTTATAGGATGTTTTTCAGATGGATTTATCTGTCTGAGAGACATCCTTTCTTTTTGTGATAAATAGACATTTGATAATTACCTCTTTGTAATATAAGTAACGTATAAGTGACAATGGCTTCTTAAATCATGTTAATTGCTTTGATTAATTCGTTCACATCCATGTGGGTGTATACTTTCTCTGTCAGTGTCATGGCGCCTGAGTGACCAACAATCTTTTTGATGGTAGTCTGATCAATGCGAGCATCTGCTAACATCTGCTAACATGGAAATACAGGTATGTCTGCAACAATGTGGAGTCTTTTCAATTCCTAAGTTAGTCATTAAGGGTTTGAAGTAACTGTCATAGTAATTGCGATAGGAGAACTTCTTACCATCATCCGTATGAAGTAGGTATTTGGAATCGGTATAATCGTTGTACCAGTTCTTATAAAATGGTAATACCTTGTCGGCAATAGGAACTTTTCGAATTCCATTTTCTGTTTTACTGTCAATAACGTCGAAATACTGTTCATCAAGGGAGGCCACTGAAAAAGTCATGAAAGTTTAAAAAATCCTTGTAAATGTTCGATTAATAGGGCATTTACAAGGATTTTTTGATATAATTATAGTATTAAAATAGGTAGGTGATACTATGATTCAATTACAGCAGAAATTGGTTTTAAGTCCATACATGAAAATATATGATTTGATAGTACCTAAGGATAACCTTTTAAGACAGATAAATGAACTGATTGACTTTTCTTTTATCTATGAAGAACTTCAAAATAAATATTGTATGGATAATGGTAGGAATGCAATACATCCCATTCGTATGTTCAAATATCTTCTTTTGAAATCTATTTTCGACCTGTCTGATGTGGATGTTGTAGAACGTTCAAAGTATGACATGTCTTTTAAGTACTTTCTTGACATGGCTCCAGAGGATGCTGTTATTGATTCAAGTTCCTTAACTAAGTTCCGAAAACTAAGACTAAAAGATGTAAACCTCTTGGACATGCTGATTAATAAAACCGTTTCTATTGCACTTGAAAAAGGAATCATAAAATCCACCTCTATTATTGTGGATGCAACTCATTCAAAATCACGGTATAACCATAAGTCACCCAGAGAAATCTTACAGAATCAATCAAGGAAGTTACGTAAATCGGTCTATGAAATAGAGGGTACGATGAAAGATAAATTCCCTACAAAAAACACAACTGACCAGCTAGAGGACGAAATCCAATATTGCAAAGATTTGATTGAAGTAATTTATAAGAATGAAAGATTGACCGCTTATCCTAAAGTAAAAGAGAAACTAAACTTGTT
This sequence comes from Acetivibrio sp., assembly GCA_041739345.1. GTDB lineage: Bacteria > Bacillota > Clostridia > Lachnospirales > Lachnospiraceae > DIGJ01. Next base: position 113,444 of record JBGSNZ010000001.1, read on the forward strand.
AGAGGAAACATTAAATGATGATATCGAACATATGCAAAGTTCAGAAGATGAAGATGCAAGAGTTGGACACAAATCATCCGATACCTCTTTTTTTGGATACAAGACACATATCGCTATGACAGAAGAACGAATTATTACGGCAGCAACAATTACTACAGGTGAAAAAGTTGACGGAAAAGAATTAAACATTTTGTTAGCGAAGAGTAAAGAAACAGGTCTTAGAATCGATACTATAATAGGTGACACAGCATATTCAGAAAAAGGAAATATCGAATTAGCAAAAGAAGAACAGATAAAACTTGTAGCGAAATTAAATCCATCCGTAACGCAGGGACATAGAAAAAATGAAGATAAATTCCAATTTAATAAAGATGCAGGTATGTATGTCTGTAAAGCGGGGCATATGTCATTCCGAAAATTTAAGCAAGGTAAAAAAGATGTGTCCATAAACCAAGTGCATAATTATTATTTTGATATTGAGAAGTGCAAACACTGCGCTTATAAGCAAGGATGCTATAAAGATGGAGCGAAAACAAAAACTTATTCGGTATCGATTAAAAGTGGTGTTCATTTAGATCAAATGAACTTTGAAGAGAGTGAATATTTCAAAGAGAAGGCGAAAGAACGATACAAAATCGAAGCCAAAAATAGTGAATTAAAACATAGGCATGGATATGATGTAGCATCATCTTCAGGTCTTGTCGGCATGGAGATGCAAGGAGCATTAACCATATTTGCAGTAAATTTAAAACGAATCATGAAATTAATCGAGAAATAAGTGGCAATTATACATTGTATAAGTGAAAAATAGCGGTAAAAAAGTCCTTGATGAACTTTATACCGCTATTTTTTATATTCATCTGTTGATTCTTAAAGCAACCTATAGAAAAAACGATAGTTTTTCAGTGGCCTCCATCAAGGTGGACATTTTCTTTTTTTAGATCCAACAATTCTGAAATACGAACCCCATTATATAGTAACATAAGCACGACCTGATAATACTTGTCATCCTTCATTGTCCAGACCTTTTCTACTTCTTCAGGAGTGAAACGATCTCTATCATACTTGTTCGGATTTCTATCCTTGTACTTTAAAATATCTACAAATTCAGAATAGTCTTTTACCGTTAATTCATGCTTTAGCGCATATTCATAAATCTGATTAAATAATACCTTTAATTTGCGAAGTGTTGGGTAATTCTTGCCACAGGTATCAACGACTCTTTGTAAATCGTCTAATTTCACATCTTTAAATGCTTTGTCAGAAATGCTATCACATAGAGCAAATGCAGCTTTATATCCATTGACATTAGATGGAGAAACAGTTGGATATTTTTCTTCCGACCATCTTTCGTAAATATCAGCAAAAGTCAGCTTCATTACGGATAAATCAATTGGGTTATCATTGTACCTTGCTAATATTTGCAATGCTTCTGTCTTTGTCGTTCCATAACCTAGAATCTGATATTCTTGCACCACCTTTCCTGTTTTCTCATTTAAATGCCATCCAGCAGTTACTCTTGCTGCATATGGCTTTCGTCGTTTACCGGAGAGTTTTACAACGCCTCCATAGCCATTTGGTAATCTCATACCATTCATTCCTTTCTGAAAAATATTTATTATGAAAGAGTTAGAAACTCTATTCATCAAGATAACGTGTAGTCTCGAAAGTAAGTGATTTCCCTTCTTCTTTTTCTTTTATCTGTTGTTTTGCATCTGCTAATGCTCGAACGATTCCTAGTAAATAAGCATCTTCAATATCTGGAACAGATAAGTAGGAAGTGCCAATATGAATGCCTGGTTGTGGTAATGGCTCATCTTTCTCATATATCAATTTCTCATTCGAATCAACGAACAAATAATTTTGAATACGTTCCATTAAGAAATTCATTTCTATTAGGGTACTTAAGGTATCCAAATATCTTTTAGAATTTGCGTTGGTATCATATTGTTTTGCATATCGTTGAAGAATAGCGATTGCATTATCGTGTAGTCGTGTTATTTCTTTTGCTTCATGCAATTCTGGTTTGGGAGTTTTACTTTTTCCAAGAAGAAAGTCGTAGGAGCAATCGAGGGCTTCTGCTATAAGTTCAAGCGTATCAATGGAATAAAAGACTTTACCAGACATGTACTTTTTCAAACTTGAAAGTCCAATCCCTGTTTTTGAAGCGAATTCTTCCTGTGTCATTCCCATTTCTTTAATTCTATCCCTTAAAATAGTTCCAATATTATCTATATTCATTACATATCACCTCCAAAGTGGAAATATTGGTTCTAAAATTACATCGAACATATGTTTGTAATAATTCATAGAATGTGATACGTCAATAAGAAATTAAAAGCTAGAGATAGCGAAAAAATAAATCTAAAAATGGGATTTGGAAGAGGTCTCAGGAAGGGAAGGAGGAATTGAATGGGAGAAGTCAAATATGAAGTAGAACTACCACCATTTACTGGTAGGAATGTTCCAATCAGTGAGATTGCAAGAGCTACGGGAAAAGAAGCACAGTATATCCGAGTTGGACTGCAAAGAGGAGTTTTAAAATTTGGACATGCAATCAAGATGAAAGACTCATCTGAATACAGTTACTTTTGTCCAGACAAAAAGGTTTGGGAAGAAACTGGATACTTCAGATATGAGCCGAACACTGCAGCAGGGTGATGAATATCACCCTGTAAATCTTCTTTTGTGAATCGAAGAATTGTTGTAAAAAGTTGAGCCAGTGTACTGCAAGACACGCAATAGCGACGTCGCCGTCCTATTGCATCTTGTCAGGGGTTGAAATCCCCTGAAACCCCTCATATATTTCATATGGCTATACTTTTTGTAGCCAATGTTTCGAGTTGGCAGTACTTTTTATAGCCAAATCGGTAAAATGGCTGTACCGATTGTAGCCAGAATATTTATTGATAGAAAGATATATTTAAGGATTTATGCAGTTGGCTACACTTTCTATAGCCAAAATTGATATTTGGCTGTATTAATTGAAGCCAGTGGATGTAAAATATGTAACCATACTTGAAAAATATTGACGTAATATAAAATATAAGGATGTAAAATTTTGTTGTATCTTAAAAGTGATTTGATATAATAGAACTATAAGCGTTTTTGGACAGTATAGAGTATTGTTTAAATCTGTAATGCAAGACAATGCAAATATGGGGATAAATGTTAGCATAATTAAGTGGGGGATTTGTGATGAAGATTAATGAGTTAGTTGAATATTGTAATGAAGAAATACAAGAAAAGGCATCAAAAGTTATTTGCTATAATTGTAACCATACAAGGAAATGTCCAGGTAGTTGTGGTTGTTGTATGGATCAAGTGCATTTGTCACGAGGAAATGGAGAAAGACAAGACTATGACTGTGAATATATGGTAAAATATTATGTATGCAAGTATATTCATGCATATGCTTCTGAAATTGAAGATTGTTTGGAAATCATTGAAGATAAAATTCAAGAACTTGATCATATTCATTTCTTATCAATTGGATCTGGTCCTTCGCCAGATTTATATGCTATATGGAAATTTTCAAAGCGTATAAAGTATTCAAAACCAATATCTTATATAGGTTATGAGCATAATAATTATTGGGAAGATGTGAATAATAAAACAAAGGAATTATTTCGAGGTACAGGAATAAGGGTTCAATATTTTTATGAGGATGTTTTTGAGACGTTTAAAGAGAAAAATTAATCAAAAACAAATATACTGGTACTCCAATATGTTTTATCACACATCGTTTATAATGGTCGTGAAGATGAAATAAGTGAGTTTTTTAATGATCTTGTTGAAAAAGTCATAATGAATATGGAAGCAAAGGGGTATGTAGTAATTAATGATATAAATCATTGTATTGCAAGAGATAAATTTAAAGTTCTAGAGGACACAATTGTGGATCATGGAATGAAAATAAGAGTACATAAATATTATTATCGTTTTAAATCGAACATGCATCCAAGTCAAATGGATGGAAATGAATATGATTGCAATGATATAAATTATGATATTAATGAAGACATAGAGAATTTTTATGGTTCGAGAGAAGACTGCAGAAGTGTGCAGCATATAATTGAGGTGTTTAGATGATATTAAGTGTTAGCAGAAGAACGGATATTCCTAATTACTATTCCGAATGGTTTCTAAATCGAATTAAAGAAGGATATCTATACGTAAGAAACCCGATGAACATACATCAGGTAAGCAAAATAGATATTTCACCGGAAATCGTTGACTGCATTGTTTTTTGGACGAAAAACCCAGAACCAATGTTGGATAAATTGGAACAGTTAAATGATTATAAGTATTACTTCCAGTTTACACTTACTGGATACGGAAAAGATATGGAGTCGGGTTTACCACATAAAAAAGATAAAATGATTCCAATATTTAAACGGTTATCAGAAATGATTGGTAAAGAGAAAGTAATTTGGAGATATGATCCAATTGTTATTACAGAAAAATATTCAGAAGAATATCACCTGAAAGCTTTTCAAGATATTGCATCTAGTTTAAATGGGTATTGTAAACGGGTGGTAATCAGTTTTGTAGATTTGTATGCCAAAACCAAAAAGAACATGAAGGATATCCAAACGATAGATAAAAAGCAGAGTGAGTTAATTACGTTTTCGAAAAAACTGGCTGAGATTGCAGTCAGTAATGGAATGGAAATTGAGACATGTGCTGAACTCATTGATTTATCTTCTTGTGGAATTAAACATAGTAGTTGTATTGATAAAAAACTGATAGAAAATATAATTGGTTGCCCTATTAAAGTAGAGAAGGATAAGAATCAAAGGGAAGAATGTGGTTGCGTCGAGAGTGTTGAAATCGGCGCATATAATACCTGTTTGAATGGCTGCAAATATTGTTATGCAAATTACAGTGAGGAGCGTGTAAAAGCAAATAGAGTGCTGTATGACGTTCATTCACCGATACTTTGTAGTAAAATAACAGATGAAGACAAAATAACGGAGAGAGCTGTAAAATCAATTAGAGAAGGACAAATAAGCCTATTTGACCTAATTTAGAATAATCTTGGAAGGAGAATCAACTTGAATTTAGGAATCGAAACAGAAACACTTGAATTTAAAAAATCAACTGGTGAACTAAAAGAAGCTATGAATTCCATATGTGCGATTCTTAACAAGCACCAAAAAGGAGAACTGTATTTTGGCGTTAAACCTGATGGAACTCCGATAGGTCAAATGGTCACAGAAGAATCCTTACGAGAAGTAAGTCAAAAAATCGGAAACTCAATTGAACCCAAAATTTATCCTGAGGTTCAAAAAGTTACAATAAATGATAGAGATTGTATCTATGTACAATTTGAAGGAAATAATGTTCCGTATTTTGCCTTTGGAGTAGCCAAAATCCGTGTAGCAGATGAGGATTTGACAATGTCACCTAAGGAATTATCAGAATATATAAGACGAAATCAGTTAGAAGAAAATAAGTGGGAAAATCAGATTTCCAATAAAAAGATAGACGATGTGGACGAAACCCTACTAAGGCAATATACGAATCATGCCCATGAAGTTGGCAGACTTGCCATATCTTATACAGATAAAAAGACTGTGTTGAATCAATTAGAGTTGATTCAAGATGAATATCTGTTGAATGCAGGTAAGGTACTATTTAGTGATGATATTACACAGGATATACAGTTGGCAATATTTGCAACAACAGAAAGAACCACTTTTAATGATATTCAACGCCATCACGGACCCGTAACAAAACTTGTTGATTTGGCTGAAACTTATATCAAAAATAATATTCACTGGAAAGTCGAATTTGATGGATCTAGGGAACGGAAAGAAACACCAGAGGTTCCTATGGATGCTGTCAGAGAAGCTTTATTGAATTCTTTTTGCCATAAAGATTATAGTACGGGTCAAAGCAATGAAGTAGCAATTTATAAGGATAGGATTGAAATTTATAATCCAGGACATTTTCCAGATGGATACGAACCAAAAGATTTTATTGAAAATCCAGAACGACCAGTGCGAAGAAATCCAAGAATTGCAAGAATACTTTATTACTCGAAGGATATTGAGAGTTTTGGGACTGGTTTGAAGCGTATTGCAGATGCGTGTAAGGCAGCAGGTGTGAAGTATGAATTTAAAATGCTCAAGTCTGGATTTGTAGTGTGTTTTTATCGGTCGGAAGAAAAAGCCGATAAAGGGCCGATAAAAGCCGATAAAAAGCCGATAGATATTGAGAGAAAAGAATTAATACTTGAATTCATTGAGTCCAATGGTTCAATTAGTAACAAAGAGGCCAGAGAATTATTAGGATTAGCAGAATCAACTACAAAAAGATTTTTAAAAGAAATGGTTAATGAAGGTGTTTTATCTATTATGGGTGAGCGAAAAACAAGAAAGTATGTAATAAACGGAAAATAAATTATTACAACTCATTTATAATCAATTATAACAGAAAAGAAATGTCAACAAATTTTGTGAAGATATTAAGTTTGTGTCAACTAAACGTTGGCAATTTATTTTTGTTTTTCAAAATGATATCTTCTATTTATTTTTAGGTTCGCCAAATAAACCATCTCTAGCGATTTTTCTATTAATAACCAAACGCTTTTTTCATTGCTTTCCTTGAT